>CANMZT010000004.1 GCA_947502405.1 uncultured Algibacter sp.
TTCTTTGGTTCGGTAACTTCGGTAACTGCTTGTGAGCAGCCTGCTGGATATTCATTAACAGCGCCTACTGCGGATGATTGTGATGATAACGATGCGGATGAGTTCCCTGGTCAAACTTGGTACATCGGTGTGGATAACGATTCTGATACATTCTTTGGAAGTGTAACTTCAGTAACTGCTTGTGAGCAGCCTGCTGGATATTCATTGACGGCTCCTGCTACGGATGACTGTGATGATAACGATGCTGATGAGTTCCCTGGTCAAACTTGGTACATCGGTGTGGATAACGATTCTGATACATTCTTTGGAAGTGTAACTTCAGTAACTGCTTGTGAGCAGCCTGCTGGATATTCATTGACGGCTCCTGCTACGGATGACTGTGATGATAATGAAGACACAATCTATCCAGGAGCAACAGAAATTGTTAATGATGGAATTGATCAAGATTGTGATGGTTCAGACGAAACTACATTGAATGCCGAAGAACCAAATATTGAAAGTATATCAGTTGTTCCAAATCCATTTGATGATAGTATTACTATTCAACTTCCATTAAGTTTGAATAATACTGAGTTTAATATAAAAGTTTTTGATGTAAATGGAAGACTAGTAATTAATAGAAAATACTCAAGTATTAATAGTAAGGTAACTGTTAATGATTTAGAGAAATTAGAACAGGCTCCATATTTATTTAAGATTATTAATACCAAATCTGGGATAGCTGTTTATAAGCGATTAATTAAAGATTAAGGTAACCAAAAACTAAAAAATAAAGGGTTGAATGTACATTCAACCCTTTATTTTTTAACAACAAAAAGAACTTGAAAAACCTGAATTATAACACATTAATAATCAATGATTTAATTATATAAAATGCATTTCATCGATTATTTTTGTATTTCATGGAGTTATAGTTTACATTTGAGGCTTAAATAATTAGTCCCAAGCTAAATTTAACCTCTTATGAAAAAAATTACTTTTTCAAAATGTAAGTATGCATTATTAATATTGTGTATATTCTCCTCTACAATATCTTTCGCTCAATATTGTTCTTCTAATGGTAATAATACTAATGATGAATATATTGGTCGTGTTCAATTAAACACCATAGATAATTCTACTGGTGCAGGAGCTACTAGCACAGGTTACTCTGACTACACAGCTATTTCAACTAACTTAAATACAAGTACAGGTTACACCATAACAATAACACCAACATGGACAGGTACGGTATATTCAGAAGGCTACGCAGTATGGATAGATTATAATCAAGATGATGATTTTGCAGATGCTGGTGAATTAGTTTGGAGTTTAGCTGCAACAACAACAACTCCTGTTTCAGGAACTTTTACAGTACCTGTAACTGCGCTCTCTGGAAACACTAGAATGCGAGTTTCAATGAAATATAATGCTACCCCAACAGAGTGTGAAGTCTTTACTTATGGAGAAGTAGAAGATTACACAGTAAACATAGTAGCACCAGCTTCACCAGAAATAAACATAACAGGTAATGGTACTAATATAGTCGATGGAGACACAACACCAATAGCGGGAGATGATACTGAATTCGGTACTATAGGTACATTAACTACTTTAGACCATACATTTACAATCCAAAACTTAGGCACTGGAACACTAAATTTAACTGGTGGCACTCCAATTGTTGATATTAGTGGTAATGCAGCCTTTTCTATTTATACACAACCAAGTGCGAATAGTATTGCTAGTGGTGGTAGCGATTTAACATTTGTAGTTAGGTTTGCTCCAACTGTTGATGTCACGAATGCTCAAGCAACAATTTCAATTGATAATGATGATAGTAATGAAGACCCATATACTTTTGTAGTACAAGGATCATCAACTACACCTGCTCCAGAAATTAATATTACAGGTAATGGAACAACAATAGTTGATAGTGACACTACACCTGCTGCTATTGATGATACAGAATTTGGCTCTATTGCAAACGCTACTACTCTTGATCATACGTTTACAATTCAAAATTTGGGTACTGCCACTTTAAATTTAACTGGAGGTTCCCCTTTAGTAGATATAAGCGGTAACCCTGCATTTACTGTTTTAACTCAACCAAGTGCTAATAGTATTAGTAGTGGTGGTAGCGATCTTACTTTTGTAGTTAGATTTGCTCCTACTGTAACAGTTACTAATGTACAAGCTACAATTTCTATTGATAATGATGATAGCAGCGAAAACCCATATACGTTTGTAGTACAAGGATCATCCTACGTTCCAGCACCAGAAATAAATATAACTGGTAATGGGTCTAATATTTCTGATGGCGATACAACTCCTACTGTGGTTGATGATACTGAATTCGGCTCCATTGCTATTGCTACAACTTTAGATCATACTTTTACAATTCAAAATATTGGTACATCTACTTTAAATCTAACTGGAGGAACTCCAATAGTTGATATTAGCGGAGATGCAGCCTTTTCAATTTTAACACAACCTGGTGCTAACAGTATAAACAATGGCGGAAGTGATTTAACTTTTGTGGTAAGATATGCTCCAGCAATTGTAGCCACTAATGTACAAGCTACAATTTCAATTGACAATAATGATGGCGATGAAAATCCATACACATTTGTAGTACAAGGATCTTCAGTAGTTGGACTTCCAGAAATAGATATTCAAGGTAATGCAACATCTATAGCAGATGGAGATACAACCCCAAGTTTATTAGACGATACAGACTTTGGTTCTACAAGTGTTTCTGGCGGAACAATTACAAAAACATTTACCATTGAAAATACAGGTGCAGCACCAATTAATTTAACTGGAGGGTCACCATACGTTAGTATAACTGGAACTCATGCAGCCGATTTTTCTGTTACAGCAATCCCAACAACTCCAATAGCTGGCAACTCATTTACAACATTCAATATTACTTTCAATCCTAGTGCAGCTGGCTTACGAACAGCTAGCTTGAGTATTGCGAACAACGATAGTGATGAAAATCCTTATAATTTTGATATTCAGGGTACTGGAGTTGTAAGTACTTTCCCTGTATATACCATTTATTACGAAAATTTTGATGAGAACGATGGTGGTTGGACTTCTAGTACTGCAGCCTTAATGAGTGGCTCGTGGGTTTATGAAACTACTCCTACTCTAGTTTCAGAAGGAAACTATTGGAGAGTAAATAGTTTTAATAGCTACGGAAATAATTATTATACATATTTAACAAGTCCAACAGCAATTTCAACTTCTGGATTTAATAACGTGACTTTCTACATGGATATCAGACATGATACAACAAATGATTTAGAAGACGGTGTTCAAGTGCAATATACAACAGACCCTCTAGGATTAACTGGTTGGACAAGATTAGGAAGTAACGGATCTGGTACTAATTGGTATAATGATACTGATGTTACAGGAATCGGGGTTAGTGAACATGGATGGACTGGTTTAAACTTAGAAAGTGCAAATAGTAATTCCAAGTTTATGGAAGCCTCTATTTCAAGTAGCGCATTAGACAACCAAACTACAGTATGGCTTAGAGTACTTTTTGCTAGTAACTCAACTACTACAGACGTTGGTGTTGCAATAGATAATATTTTTGTTAAAGGTGATTATATTACCGCACCATCAGACCCAACAATTGGTCCTGGAAGTGCTAATAATAACTTAAAATTATGGTTAAAATCTGATGAAGGAACAAGCACAACAACTGACAATACCGCTATAGCTTCATGGGGAGACCAGGCATTTAACAATGATGCAGAATCGTATGGTAGTTCAAGACCTACCTATAGAAATAGTTTAACTGAAAACATCAACTACAATCCAGTAATTGATTTTGATAGAGCTACTGGAAATATTATGAAAGGCAAAGGAGGTTACTGGACTCAAGATTATTGGGTAGTAGTACAAACAGATAATACTTTTGATAAAACAACCTCTTTTACGCAAGTTCCTATCTCAGGAAAGTTTACAAATAATGGCTTTGGTGTTGATGGTACAGGATTAGGTTTTGGTAGGATTTCTTCTAGATTTAATAGTGATAATCTTATCTCTCATATTTTAAGCTCATATAATAATACAAGTGCTACTCCTGGTCCGCAATCTTACGGAAGATCTTATGCTCCAGCAGTTACAAATAATATTGGTACAGATGTTATGATACTTAATGTAAAATCTAACACAGCTGTTTCACCTGCTATCAGTGAAATATATTATAATGGTAAACGAATTGATAATCATGCTGGTACTACAGGAACAACAGGAACTGGTACACCACTTTTACACGATGAATTTGATAATTTAAGATATATTTTAGGTGCTGGTCAATTTTCAATCAATGGGCATCCTCTAAGTTCTTTTCTCGGTGGAAAAATCACTGAAGTAGCCAGTTACTCTAGCCCAAATTCATCTTTTGAACAACAAAAAATCCAGAGTTACCTTGCCATTAAATATGGGGTAACACTAAAAGAATTTGGAACTTCAAAAGAAGCTTTTGACTATGAGTGTGATACCGATTATGTAGACTCACAAGGAACAGTTATTTGGGATGAAAGTGCAAATACAGGATATAATTTTGATGTAGCTGGTATTGGTCGTGATGATGCTTCTGAATTAAACCAAAAACAATCTAAAAGTCAAAATATTACTTCTGATGGTACAGATGCTTTCGGACCAACTCTAACAAATGGAATTTTAACTATTGGATTATCTGATGTGTACAACACAAATTCAGATAATATAGCATCAAATCCAACTACATTTAGCGATAGACAGTTTTTGATGTGGGGTAATAATGGTGTAGATATCAATTTAGCTGCTACAGCTATTAGTGTAGATATGAGTGATGGAATTTCAGGATTATCAACACCAGTATCTTTTATTGCTATGCAACGTGTTTGGAAAGTTGTTGAAAATGGAGGAGACATCCCATCTTGTAAAGTTAGTATTCCAGAAAACGCCATTAGAAATATTACACCTCCAGGAAATTTTTACATGTTTATATCTGATAATGGAGTTTTTGATCCCACAGCAGATTATAGAGTATTAACTCCTGATGGAAACGGTAACCTTAGAGCTGATTATGATTTTAATGATACAAAGTATATCACTTTTGGTTATGCGCCTCAAGTTATAAGAGAGCGTTCCGTTTATTTTGATGGTGCTGTTGACTATATCGATATGGAAAACAACCTTGATTTAAACACAAGTGCTTTTACTATTTCTGCTTGGATTAAAAGAGACGCAGGTACCACAAATGCTTCAATATTCTCAAAAAGAGATGCTGCATTTACCGAGGGTTACGACCTTAGAATAAATGGTACTGGCAGATTAGTTATGACATGGAATGGTGGCGCAGTATCTTTAACCTCTTCAGTTGCAATACCAGAAGACGAATGGCACCAAGTAGCTGTTATTTATTCTAGTGGTACAGCTACACTTTATATTGATGGTGTTGCTGATACTAATGCTTCTTCATTAGCTGCTCCAGTAGCAACCTCTAGAAAAGCATTAATTGCAGCAGCAGATGGCTATGATCCAAATACTACAGATTATTTTGCTGGGAATATTGATGAAGTAAGAGTATGGAATATTGCCTTAACTCCTGCTCAATTAAGGTATATTATGAATCAAGAATTATCAGAAATTACACATTTCCCAGATCCTGATGATAATACTATATCACAAATTCAAGGAAGTGTAATACCAACAACTATAACTAACAATGAGATAAGTGCCATACCGTGGTCGGACTTAGCTGCATATTACCCGATGTCTGTATACACATATACAAATACAGATGATATGTCTGGAAACAATATACAAGGTGCATTAAGAAATTTAAATACCGTAGATTATCAAACTGCTCCACTACCCTACCAAACACAGGCAGCTGGTTCATGGGATGCTGATGCTACATGGTTAAATAATACAGTGCAAAGATTACCAAATTCATTATCTATTGTTGATGGTACAACACCTATTGATTGGAATATTGTAGAAATAAATCATGACACTTATTTAGGTGCTTCTCCTACAGCAGTTAGAACTAGAAACTGTTCTGTTCAAGGATTAATTATTAACAGTGGTGACTTACAAGTTAATGGTAGTACTTCTGCCAATACAGGAATAGGGTTAACCGTTACACATTATTTAAAATTAGATGGTACCATTGATTTAGAAGGAGAATCACAATTAGTCCAAACAGATCAAAGTGATTTTGATAATACGAGTTCTGGTACTTTAGAACGTGACCAACAAGGATATTCTAATACTTACTTATATAACTATTGGTGTTCACCTGTGGCTCCAACAAGTAATTCGAGTTATAATGTAACTGATGTTATAAGTAATGTTGGTTTCTTAACCTCGGGATACAATGGTACATCTTCACCAGTACAAAATGCTGATTACTGGATCTGGAAATATTCTGACAGACCAAATGATCAATATTCACAATGGCAACATGTAAGAAGTACAGGTTCATTACTAGTAGGACAAGGTTTTACAATGAAGGGACCTGGCACAGGAACACCAGACCAGAACTATATAATGCAAGGACAACCAAACAACGGAGACTTTAGTCTTTCAATATCTGCTGACAATGAATACCTAATAGGTAATCCATATCCATCTGCATTAGATGCTAACCAATTTATTTTAGATAATATTAGTACAACAGATGGTGGAAATAATGCAACTAATGTTATTAACGGCGCATTATATTTCTGGGATCATTTTTCAGTAAATAGCCATGTTCTTAGTGACTATCAAGGTGGCTATGCAGTATATACTTTAATGGGCGGTACGGTAGCAATATCTACAGACGCTAGAATAAACGCAACTTATATATCTGGAACAAAGCAACCTGAAAGATATATTGCCGTAGGACAAGGATTTTTCGTTTCTGCAGTAGATGATGGAGGAGTTGCTGGTTTAACACAACCAATTGTTGGCGGAAACATTTTATTTAGAAATAACCAAAGAGCATTTCAAAAAGAAATAGTAACTGGTACTAACTCTGGTTCTGTATTCCACAAATCTGGTGGAAAACAAAAAACAGTTTCATCAAGAAACGATCTAGACACTAGGCAAAAAATAAGATTAATGTTTGATTCTCCTGATGGGTATCATAGACAATTATTAGTTGGTGTTGATGAAAATACATCTGATGATTTTGATTTAGGTTATGAAGCACCATTAAGTGAAACTAATAAAGAAGATATGTATTGGGAGCTTGATAATGTGAAGTTGATAATTCAAGCTCTAGATAATTTTGATACTAATCAAAAAATACCTTTTGGAATGAAAATAGCAAAAGAAGGTTTAGCTAGCATTAGTGTTGATAATTTGGAAAATATTGATACCAGTACAGATATATATATCCATGATAAAGAATTAAATACCTATCACAATCTAAAAAACGGTAAATACACAATAGTATTAACCCCTGGTGAGTACAATGATAGGTTTGAGTTAACTTTTTCAAGTAATGCTTCTTTAAGTACTGAAGACATATCTAATACAAATCTGCACACCTATTTTTCAAATGAAAAGGAGTGTATTATTATACACAACCCTGATTCAAAAAATATAAAATCTATCGAATTGTATAATATTTTAGGTCAACGCATTTTAAATTTAAATAGAGACTCCAAAGAAAATTACATTGAAGTAAAAACAACCAATATAAATTCAGGAGCTTACCTTATCAAGTTAAAAACCGAAGACCATACAATTTCTAAAAAAGTATTGGTAGATTAACAATAAGTTTAAGTATTATATCTTAAAAAAGCCCTAGACATAATTTAGGGCTTTTACTTTAAAAAAATGTATTTCATCGTGTTTTTAAAACATTTAATCGATTAATTTAAAAAAAGTATTATATTAGCTAATATTGATAGTTAACATATTTAGCCCCAAACTAAATACCTTCTTATGAAGCAAATTGCTATAATTTTTACTCTCTCTCTTATTTTGTCTTTGACAAAAGCTAACGCTCAACTTCATACTGAACCTATTTGCGGACAAAACTTTAATTTGAATTGGACTACAAGTCGAGTTAGTGATGATGCTTACTGGCAACCAGGAACACTTTCAAACACTTATACTAATGTAGACGACTCAGGAATCGATATCACTATCGAATTCACTGGAGAAACAGACAACTTAGGGTATTGGGCGGGACAAACACCTAAAGTTGGAACACAATCAAGCTACATATATAAAGGCATTGATTTATTAACAAACGGATTTTCTAATGAGGGAATTACCTGCACTATTAGTTTTAGCAAACCCATTTATGCGCTTTCGTTTGATATACATCACGTTAACGTAACAAACTCCAAAGGAGATAAATATACTTTTACTGGTAAAGACAAAAATGGAAATACCATTTATCCTAAATTTACAGATTCTGACGCTCCAACATATATTTCAAATAACAGTACTGGCATTGTTAATGCCATAGCAAACTTATCATCCGGCACCAATTCTATTGTAGGTGTTAATTATGCTGATCCTAATCATATAAAAAGTATTTCTTTTTTATGGGAAGATTGTGATACCTGTAACCCTAATGAACTCCACGCTACTGGCATAGGTAATCTAAGTTTTTGTACACCACAAACTATAGACTTTGATGGTGAGAATGATTACATTAATAGAGCAGCTTTTTTAGGTGGAAAACCAGAAGTGACTATGATGTCTTGGATTAAACTGGACGAGGGTTTTAATGGTGGAGATATCATGGGACAACGTAATATTAGATTATATATTGATTCAAATCAGCGTTTATTTGCCTCTTTAAAAACCAGTAATGATTTAGAAATCAATTCTCCTGATTTATCAAGCACTATTTTAAAAAACAACTTATGGTACCATGTAGCTTTTAAATTTAATGGAAATACTGGTACAGCTACTTTACTTTTAAATGGAAGTATCGTTTGGACTCATTCTGATAGTTCTTTGGTTGGTACAACAATTATTGATAGCGAGGAATGGAACTCGAATCATGATTTTGAAATTGGTAGAAACACAGAACTTGATAATAATTATTTTGAAGGTTCTATTTATGAATGTAGGGTTTATGATAAAGATTTAAGCTTAAGCCAATTGCAACAACAGATAAACCAAGAAATTGAAAATAACAAAGGAAACATTAGAGGAACAATAATACCAAAAGATATTGATGGATTATTATGGAGTGATTTAATTCTTTATTACAAAATGAAAAATGTAGACGCTGGTCATGTTCCAGACTTGTCTAAATTAAATACTGAGGGTATACTAAACAACATGAGTATACTCCAGGAAAACCAAGACTTTACTGCTCCTTTACCATATATTACAACGTCTTCAAGTAAAGGAAATTATACAGGTTCTGAAAATTGGCTTTACGGTGATGTTTGGGATATAACAGAAAGTATTCCTAATCATTCTATCATTCAAGCTAATGGAGATTTAGAAGTTTATGAAGATATAAACACCTTAGGACTAATTATAAATGATAATGCTACATTTAAAATAAACCAAAACTCTGCTTTATACAATTCTTGGTATTTGAAATTAAATGGCGTTTTAGATTTGGAAGGCGAATCTCAATTAATTCAGACAGAAAATAGCACGTTGGATAAATTAAGTTCAGGCATTTTAGAAAAAGATTTAAAAGGAACAGCCGATAAGTTCACTTACAATTACTGGTCATCTCCAGTAGGAAACCAAAATAATGTTGAAACTAATGCTAGTCATACTGTAAAAGATGTATTTACAAATGTTGATTTTTTATCTACGGGGCATGATGGTATTCCTTCACCAGTCTCAATTGCTGATTACTGGATTTGGAAATTCACAAATAATTTAAGCGATAATTATTCATCATGGCAGCATGTTAGAAGCTCAGGAGAAATTTTAGCAGGAGAAGGTTTTACAATGAAAGGCCCAGGAACTGGCACTATCAGTGATGAACAAAATTACATACTTCAAGGAAAACCCAACAATGGTGATATCAATCTAACAGCGTACGCTGGCAACGACTATTTAATTGGCAACCCCTACCCTTGTGCTATTGATGCTATCCAATTCATTCAGGATAATAAATCAAATAATGCTGGGAATGGCGCCATAAATGGAACACTTTATTTTTGGAAACATTGGGGAGGTGGTTCACACATAGCAAGTGATTATCAGGGTGGTTATGCTACATATTCACTTTCAGGAGGAGTTCCTGCGGCATCAAATAGCACAAATAATATGGTGTCTACAGGAGGTTCAGCAACAGAAATTCCTGGTAGATATATCCCTGTTGGTCAAGGATTCTATACAACCGCAGAAACCAACGGACAAATTAATTTTAATAATAGTCAACGAGTGTTTTATTTAGACGAGACTGAAGACATTGCCTATAAACAAATTCAAAAGACCAATAAAGCAACTTCAAAAAATAATGATACAAGGATGAAATTACGTATTGGTTTTGAATCTGTTAACGCACTTCAAAGACAATTGCTCATTACTGTTGACCAAAATGCTTCTGAAGGGTACGATTGGGGTTATGATTCAAAATATATAGACACCCAAATTGATGACATGTATTGGCTAATTAATAATGAGAAATTTATAATTCAAGGTGTTAAACAAATTAACAAGCAAACAAAAATACCTTTAGGAATACATACCAAAACAAATGGGCTAAATAGTATAAAAATCGACAAACTAGAAAACACAACTCCTGATTTGGAAATCTTTTTACATGATAAAGATTTAAACATCTATCATAATTTAAGAGCTAGTAAATACGAAATCCAGTTAGAAGCAGGACACTACTTAAATCGTTTTGAAATTACTTTTTCTAAAAACCAAACATTAGATACTGAGGAAAACGAAAATCAACAAATAGAGGCTTATTTTTCAAATGAAAAAAATAGCATTGTAATAAATAATCCAGCATCAAAACTTATTGAGTCTGTACAAATGTTCAATATTCTTGGTCAAGCCTTATTCAATTTTCAAACCAATACCAACACAAAACATTTGGAGTACAACGCAAACCAAATTACAACGGGCAATTATGTGCTAAAAATTGAAACTGAATATGGAATGATTTCTAAAAAAATCATGATAAAATAATCACTACCTATAAAAATCCATAATATCAATTAAAATCAAAAAATTGCTTTTCATCGTGTTTTTTAATCACTTAATCGATTAATTGAAAAAAATATGTATATTAGCAATGTAATAAAACATTTAGTCCCAAACTAAATAACCTATTTATGATAAAATCTACTATAATAAGATTTATGGTATTATTTTGTGTGCTTTTTTCTACAAAGAGTATAGCACAATTACATAGTCCACCGAGTTGTGGTGAGAATTTCACCTTGGATTGGTCTAGTTCACCAAGTATGTCAAACGAGTTTGATTGGTTGAGTGCTGGAGCACTAACAAATACATTTAATGATGTTGATGGTTCGGGTATTGATTTTACAGTAACTTTTACTGGAGAAACAGGTTCTTTGGGTAATTGGGGCGGACAAACACCAAAAGTTGGTACTGCAGCAAGTGGAACAACAACAGAATATTTAGACCTTTTTACTTCTGGTTTTTCATCAACAGGTATTACATGTACAATTACATTTAGTTCACCAATTTATGCGCTTTCATTTGATTTAGCTCATGTAAACGCAGGTGGTGCTAATGGGGATAAATATACTATAATGGCTACCACAACGTCCGGATCTACAATTTATCCAACCTTTACAAATTCGGCTACGCCATCCTACACTACAAATAATGCTACAGGAGTTATAAATGCTAATAATCCATCCACATCAGGAACAAATGCTATGGTTGGTATAAACTTCTTAGACCCTGATTATATTACTAGCGTTACTTTCTTATGGCAAAATTGTAATACGTGTTCAGATTATGCTATACACGGCTCTGGTTTAGGAAACTTTAGTTTCTGTATACCACAAACACTAGATTTTGATGGTGTTAATGACTATGTGGACAGACCTGCTTTTTTAGGTGGAAAATCTGAAGTAACCATGATGTCTTGGGTTAAACTAGATAGCGGTTCGGATGGAGGTGAAATCATGGGGCAGCGAAATTTCAGAATGCATATAACCCCTTCTAAATATTTAGCTACATATATATACACAAATACGGGTGTCTTTGTTTACAGTTCAACGAGTACTGATTTACTTGTAAGCGACGATATGTGGTATCATACCGCAGTAAAATATGATGGTAATTCAGGCACTGTAAACCTTTATTTAAATGGAAGGAATGTTTGGAGCTATGCACATTCAAACCTTATTGGTACTACACTAAATAATACAGCTGGTTGGAATTCTGATCATGATTTTGAAATTGGTAGAAACACCCAACTTGATAACAATTATTTTGAGGGAAGTATTTATGAATGTCGTGTTTACAATAAAGCCCTAACAGAAAAACAATTACACAGGCAGATAAATCAAGAAATTGAGAACAACGGTGGTAATATAAGAGGAACAGTTATACCAAAGGATATAGAAGGTTTAGCTTGGAGTGATTTAGATCTTTATTATAAAATGGGAATTATTGATACAGGCTACACACCAGACGAATCAAACTCTAATATTGATGGTCATCTAAATAACATGAGAACCTATCAAGAATACACTGCTCCTCTACCCTATGTTACAACAGAATCTTGTAGTGGAGATTGGACTAATTCTAGTAACTGGGTTCACGGAGATGTATGGGATATTCATAATACCCCACCTGAATGTGCCATAATCCAAGTAAAAGGGGATATGGAGATAAATTCTGATAGAGAAACAGTAGGTTTAATTATTGATAGTGGAAGTAAATTAGAAGTAAAAGGAGATTCTGGACTTATCAATTCATGGTACGTGAAACTTGATGGAGAAATTGATCTTGAAGGTGAATCACAACTTATACAGGAGGAAGATAGCTCTTTAGACGAAACTAGCTCTGGTACACTTGAAAGAGATCAGCAAGGAACCGCAGATACTTATACCTATAACTATTGGTGTTCACCAGTAGGAACCTCTAACAGTTCTACTAATAACAATAGTTACAAAATACCAGATGTAATTACTAATGTGGAGTTTTTGTCATCAGGATATGATGGTACACATACCCCAGTGGCAGTTTCAGATTATTGGATTTGGAAATACAGTAACAAGCTTAGTGATAGTTATGCGCTTTGGCAACATGTAAGAAGTAATGGAACAATGCTTGTTGGTGAAGGATTTACCATGAAAGGTCCTGGTAATGGAGATATAACTGATACTCAGAATTATATTTTTAATGGTAAACCGAATAACGGAGATATTAACTTAACTATTAGTGCTGGAAGTGACTATTTAGTAGGAAATCCATACCCATCAGCTATTGATGCCAATCAATTTATTTTGGATAATGGGCCAACTATAGGAAATTCAGGATCAACAAACGGTACGCTATATTTCTGGGAACATTGGGGAGGTGGATCACATGTGCTTAACGAATATCAAGGTGGTTATGCTACGTATTCGTTATCAGGAGGTGTTCCAGCAGCAGCAAAAGGAACAACACATCCTGACGTTGCTACAGGCGGTGCAGCTACAAAAACTCCTGGACGATATATTCCTGTGTCTCAAGGCTTCTTTGTTACAGCTGAAACGGGTGGAACTATTAAATTCAACAACGGACAACGCGTTTTTCAAAAGGAAGATGGTACCAATTCGGTATTCACAAAATCTACTAAAACTAAAGACAACGCCAATAAAAAGAACACCTCTGGAGATACTAGAATGAAGATGAGAATTGGTTTTAATTCAGTTAATACCATACGAAGACAATTATTAATTACTGTTGATGAAAATGCAACAGAAGGCTATGATTGGGGTTACGATTCCAAATACATAGACACACAAATTGACGATATCTATTGGCTAATTGATAATGAGAAATTTTTAATTCAAGGTACCAATCAGATTACAGAAAATACAATTATCCCTTTCGGGATTCATACTAAAACAGATGGTTTTAATAGTATTGTTATTGACAAATTAGAAAACACCCCTCGTAATTTAGAAATTTATTTGCATGATAAAGATTTGAATATTTACCATGATTTAAAAAAGGGTAAATACGAAACATATTTAGCTGCAGGACAATATTTAAGTCGCTTTGAAATTACATTTTCTAAAGATCAGACACTGAGTACGGAGGAAAATGAAAACAAACAAATAGAGGTTTATTTTTCTAATGATAAAAATAGCATTGTAATAAACAATCCAGCCTCAAAGCATATTAAAACTGTTGAAATGTTTAACATTTTAGGACAAACTTTATTTAAGTTTCAAACCAATACTAATGAAAATCATATAGAATACAATGCTAACCAAATAAAAACTGGTAATTACATTTTAAAGATTGAAACCGAATTTGGAGTAATTTCTAAGAAAGTATTAATAAAATAATAAGTTAAGCTATTAGTTTAGTTATTTGAAGTTAGTCACAACCAAAACCTTCTCTTTAAACTTAACTTATTTCAAGTCCTGAATTGACGTTCAGGACTTCTTTATTTTATTAATTAAGGATTCTAGAGATACTTTTTCCTGCTCTCCAGAAATCATATTTTTAAGTGTATAGTTATTGGAATTTATTTCTTCTTCTCCAACCAGAACTACAAAAGGAATATGACGCTTGTTAGCATGATTCATTTGCTTTTTCATTTTAGCAGCATCAGGATATAGTTCTGCATTAATACCTTTCAAACGCAATTGTTTTATCGCTTTTAAACTAAAAAGTGCCTCTTTTTCTCCAAAATTAATAAATAGAACCTCAACATTTTTTGAAACAGTTTCTGGAAACAATCCTAATTCTTCAAGAACTAAATATATACGATCTAAACCAAAACTAATACCAACGCCGCTAGTATCTGGCCTACCAAAAATACTGGTTAAATCATCATATCTTCCACCACCACCAATGGAGCCCATTTTTACTGTTTGTGGTGCAGCAACCTCAAAAATAGCGCCTGTATAATAGTTTAAACCTCTGGCTAAAGTTACATCTAATTGTAACGTAGCTGTTGATAAACCTAGTTCAGAAATAGCATTATCAATAAAGCTTAACTCTTCAATACCTTTTTTACCTTCTTCAGAAGACGATAAAATATTTTTTAAAGTTTCTATTTGAGATTCAAAAGAACCAGATAGTGTAAATAAAGGCTGTAATTTAGAAATCCCAACTTCTGGAATACCTTTGGAAAGCATTTCTGCTTTCACTTTATCCTCGCCTATTTTATCTAATTTATCTAAAGCAACCGTAAAATCAATAAGTTTATCTGAAGCACCTATAACGTCTGCTATTCCAGATAAAATTTTTCTGTTGTTTATTTTAATAGTAACACCTTCCAGTTTTAAAGCTTTAAAAACCGTATCATATAATTGAATAAACTCCACTTCTTGCCAAAGCGATTTACTTCCAACCACATCAGCATCACATTGATAAAATTCTCTAAAACGCCCTTTTTGTGGTCTGTCTGCTCTCCAAACAGGTTGTATTTGATAACGCTTAAATGGAAATTCTATGTCGTTTTGGTGTTGTACTACATAGCGCGCGAATGGAACGGTTAGATCGTAGCGAAGGGCTTTACTTGTTATTTTAGAAGTAAGACTATTATTAATTCTTTTATTATAAATTAATTTTTGAAGATTTTGAATTTCTTTCTTAGCATAATTAGGCATCAATTTATATTCAGGTAAAATATTGATGTCAATATACTTTCTAATAACTAAATCAAAATCTTCAGCATTATCAATTATCCCGTTGTCGTATAATTTTTTCGTTTTAATGATTTTCCTAATATCCGATATAAGTAAATCATAATTATCATAATAATCGTTTTTTAAATTACTATAAGAGGTTACTATTTGAGAAATTCTATCGAATAACTGTTTTAAAATATCTTTGTAACTTGTTAAGGCAAGAACATCATCTTTAACATTGGAAAAATACTCACCACTATCTAAAATTTTAAAAATAAGTCTATCCCCTTCATCTCCATATTTCCCCATTAAGGTACTAGAGTTTTCAAAGCTTGGGGTTTCAATAGGTTGAAATCCATAAGTTTCAAAAGCATTGCGAATCGTATCAAAAATATAATTTCGTTTAGCTACTTGTTCTGGATTAAAATCTCTGGTGCCTTTTGGGATGGATGGTTTTTGAGCCATATTAATGCCTGCTAAAGCAGATATATTTTTAAATTATTGAATTATATTTTCTGAGTGAGTTCCTGTATTCGTAGGAATAACAAAAATAGTAGTTTTAATTGAAAATAGATTCCTGCCTTCGCAGGAATGACAAAATATTGGATAAAAACGTCATTGTGAGCTTTTTCAATAAAAAAAGCGTAACAATCTGTTTATTCGAAAATGAATTTATAGAATTTAATTAATCGATAAACAGATTGCCACGTTATCCGATAACTATCGGAACTCCTCGCAATGACGATTATATTTTAATTTATTAGTTTATCAAAATAACGATACAACTCACCTTTTGTAATTACTGCACCTTGTTCAATCATTTTGAATTTATCTAGATTTTTATCTTCTGTATATTCTTTATCTGCTTGTAAAAACTCAACATTCTCATCCATCAAGTTTTCACGAAGCCAACTATATCCTTCTGGAGTTGTAATGTCTATAGCTTCATTCTTAACATTTACAACAATGGCATGCATGTTGGCGTCATCTAAATGAAACAAATACATATGCTGTGGTGCAAAATGCTCTAAATATTCTGCTTTGTTTAAGGCGCCTTCCCAAATTAAATCGCTAAAAACATCTAATTCCATTTCAGCCATTTCAGGCTTATTAGCTTTTAAATTAGTCCACTCTTCATGAGTTATGGATTGCGTTGCTAAAAAATTAATAAACTCTTGGTGCAATTCTTCAAACTGTTCTTTTGTAAGTCTAGAATATTTCATAAATAAAAATCAATTTTTAAATTTTATAAAAATAGAAACCTTTTACTCTATAAAAAAAGCCCCAACTAGGTTGAGGCTTTAATACAATATATTTTTAAAGTTTATTTTGCTTGAGCAATAACTTCAAAATCTAAATCAACTGATA
This sequence comes from uncultured Algibacter sp., assembly GCA_947502405.1. Classification (GTDB taxonomy): domain Bacteria; phylum Bacteroidota; class Bacteroidia; order Flavobacteriales; family Flavobacteriaceae; genus Algibacter_B. The sequence goes on from CANMZT010000004.1 coordinate 17,130, forward strand.
CTTCTCTGTGTAAACGTACTACAGCAGTATATTTACCTAAACGTTTTACAGTAGTAACTGTTATGAATTTTTTATCAATTGACTGTCCTTCTTTCTCTAAAGCCGCTGCAACATCAATGTTGTTTACAGAACCAAATAATTTGTCTCCAGAACCAACTTTTGCAGGTATTTTAATTTCTAAAGCTTTAATAGCCTCTGCAGTTTTATTTGCATCGTCAACTATTTTCTTTTCTTTAAAAGCACGTTGCTTTAAGTTTTCTGCTAAAACTTTCTTAGCAGATACTGTAGCTAAAATGGCTTGTCCTTGAGGAATTAAAAAGTTTCTACCATAACCGTTCTTAACTGTTACAACATCGTCTTTAAATCCTAAATTTTCAACGTCTTGTTTTAATATAAGTTCCATTGTTATGTGTATTTTATTTTAATAAATCTCCTACGTAAGGCATTAAAGCTAAGTGACGCGCTCTTTTTACAGCTATGGCTACTTTTCTTTGATACTTTAAAGATGTTCCTGTTAAACGACGTGGTAAAATTTTACCTTGCTCGTTTATAAAACGCATCAAAAAATCTGGATCTTTGTAATCAACATACTTGATTCCAGTTTTTTGAAACATGCAATATTTCTTTGCTTTGTTAGTATCAATATTAAGAGGCGTTAAATATCTAATTTCACCGTCTTTCTTTCCTTTTGATTGTTGTTCTATAGATGTTGCCATAATTACGCTTTTTGTTTAAGTTTTTCTCTTCTTCGCTCTGCCCAAGAAATTGCATGCTTATCTAACTTTACAGTTAAGTAACGCATAAAACGCTCATCACGTCTAAATTCTACTTCTAAAGCGTCAATTACTTCACCTGATACGGCGTACTCAAATAAGTGATAAAACCCACTTTTTTTGTTTTGAATTGGATAAGCTAATTTTTTAAGCCCCCAATCTTCTTTTGATACCATCTTAGCGCCGTTCGAAACAAGAAAATCTTCATATTTCTTTACTGTTTCCTTTATCTGATCTTCAGATAAAACGGGATTTAAGATGAAAACAGTTTCATAATGATTCATAAAAATCGTTTTTATTGTTAAAAATTGGCTGCAAAAATAAATAAATTCTATATATTACACAACAATAAGTCTTCCTATTTCTTAGCAAAAAAAGGTTAAATCAATTTTGTTAAAATTATGTTAAAAAGCGCATTTTAACGATGATTTTTGGTTTTTAACCGAATTATTCGTACTATTGTCGATATCTTAACCGAAATAATATAAAATGTTATGACTTTAAACTGTGTAGTAGTAGACGATTCAGCAATACAACGTCTCTCTATTGTTAAGTTAGTCGAGAATCACCCTTCTCTAAACTTAATAGCAGAGTACAGTAGTGCTTTAGAAACTAAAAATGGTTTAAATACGCATCAAGTTGATTTAATTTTTCTGGATATTGAAATGCCAGTATTAAATGGATTTGAACTTTTAGACGTATTAAACAACAAACCCCAAATTATCTTTGTAACCGGTAAAACTGAATATGCTTTTAAAGCATTTAATTATGACGCTACCGATTACTTACACAAACCCATTACAAGAGAACGATTTAATACCTCTGTAGATAAAGCTTTAGAACAACACAGATTGACTTTAGACTTTAACGAAGAAGAGGGTGAACATATTTTTGTAAAGAGTAATCTTAAAAAACGTAAAGTTTATATTAAGGACATTAAGTGGATTGAAGCACTTGGTGATTATGTAAAACTTGTTACTGAAGAAAACAGCTTAGTTGTACTTTCTACAATGAAGTCTTTTGAAGCTGAATTACCTGAAGGAAAGTTTTTAAGAATACACAAATCTTATATTGTGAATCTTGATAAGATTGACAGGTTTAATAGTAAGAATGTTGAAGTTGGTGCTTACGAGATTCCTTTAAGTAGAAATAAAAAGACACAACTAGTTGATGCCTTAAATAACATTTAAACATTAACAACTAAATTAAAAGTTATCGACATTTAAAATTACTTTAACCGACCGAAAATCTTTTATACTCAAAAAGCTATTATTAATTTTAATGATAGCTTTTTTTGTTTTTGCTAACGATTGTTGCTTAGGTATCTTTACTAAGATGTTTTTATGAAACTGATTTCTAATTCTAGCTATAGGTGGAGATTCTGGTCCTAAAATATTTTCTGTAAAAACTTGCCTTAAAGATTTAGCATACCAAATAGAAGCTGTTTCTACTCTATTGTAATCTTTATGCTTTAATGTGATTTTTATTTGTTTATATACTGGCGGGTATTTATAGTTATACCGATCGTTCATCTGCTCATTAAACATATCTGTATAATTATTGGTAGATACTTGCTGTAATATATTATGATGCGGATTATAAGTTTGAATCAATACCTTACCCCGCTCCTCTGTACGTCCTGCCCTACCTGAAACTTGTAACATGAGCTGAAAACTTCGCTCATGTGCTCTAAAATCTGGAAAGTTTAGCATATTATCAGCATTCATAACGCCTACCAATTTTACATTTCTAAAATCCAAACCTTTAGTTAACATTTGTGTACCCACCAAAATATCAATCTCTTGCTGTTCTAATGCGGTTATAATTTTTTCGTAACCATATTTTCCTCTGGTGGTATCTAAATCCATTCGAGCAACTTTGTTTTCTGGAAACAACTGTTTTACCTCCTCCTCTATTTGCTCTGTCCCAAAACCTTTATTATCTAAATCTTGACTTCCACAAGCTTCACAATCCTGTTTCATTGCTGTATTATAACCACAGTAATGGCAGCGTAGTTGGTTTCTATATTGATGATAAGTTAAACTCACATCACAGTTAGGACATTGTGGAGAATGCCCACAAGTTTTACATTCTACAATTGGTGAAAACCCGCGTCGGTTTTGAAATAAAATAATTTGATATCCTTCCTTTAAGGTTTCGGTCATTTCCTCAATAAGTCTATCGCTAAAATGCCCTTTCATGCGTTTCTTCTTCAGCTTATCCTTAATATCCACCAACTCTATATCAGGCATTAAAATATCATTGTATCGCTTAGTCATTTCAACAAAACCATACTTGTTTTGTTGTACATTAAAATAGCTTTCCAGACTTGGTGTTGCTGAACCTAAAAGCACTTTGGCTTGATACATACTAGCTAAAACAACAGCAGTATCTCGTGCATGGTATCGTGGAGCAGGATCAAATTGCTTGAAGGATTGTTCGTGCTCTTCATCAACAATAATAAGTCCTAAATTATGGAAAGGTAAAAATATAGACGAGCGTGCACCTAAAACTATTTTCGCTTTCGCGGAATTATGCAGTACGTTATTCCAAACCTCAACACGTTCATGAACTGAGTATTTTGAATGAAAAATAGCCACTTGTTCACCGAAATAATGTTGAAGCCTTGTAATGAGTTGAGCCGTTAATGCAATTTCAGGAAGTAAGTATAATACTTGTTTACCTGCATTTAAAACATCCTCAATAAGCTTAACATAAACCTCTGTTTTTCCTGATGATGTTACACCATGTAACAAAGTAACATTATGAGTTTCAAAAGACGCCTTAATTTCACCAAAAGCCGTTTCTTGAGTCTTATTAAGCTGTTTTGAAGCCTTTGTATCTTCTCCTGAATATTGAAACCTATCCGTTTGAATATGATATTCTTCCAACACACCTTTATCAATTAAAACTTTAATAATAGATGATGACGCACCACTTTCAATAGATAAATCTGAAACTTTTACAGGCTTTTTGGTTTTAGCAGAAATTGAAAACAACGTCATTACTACATCACGTTGCTTTTTAGCTCGACTTAATTCATCTAATAAATTATGAAGTGCTTTTTCGGAAGTAAAATTAGAGTGCAATTTAACATAGCGTACCAATTTAGGTTTGTACTTTTCATATACTTCTTCATCTACAGAAATCGCTTCCTTTTCAATAAGTCTCTTTATAACAGGTAATACATGCTTCTTATCAAGGATATTAGAAATATCATGAATCTTTAAATTCGATTGATGGTGCAAAGCTTCATAAACCAAAAACTCATCATCTTTCAAAATTGATTCATCTATAGTTTTAACACTATTTTTTGTGATTACCGTTTCACTTTCTAAAACAAAAGCACTTGGTAATGCTGAACGCATAACATCTCCCAAAGTACACATGTAGTAATTTGAAATCCAATCCCAAAGTTGCAATTGCGTTTGATTTACAATAGGTGTTTCATCAAGAATTTGTTCAATATCCTTAGCCTCATAAGCCGTTGGGGCATTATTATGGATGTTGTAAACAATGCTAGTATATATTTTAGATTTCCCAAATGGTACAGCTACTCGCATACCTACTTTTAAGAAATCTGCTTCTGATGCTGTAATACGATACGTAAACAGTTTTTGTAAAGGAATTGGAATAATAACATCTATAAAGAAAGACATAAACTAAATGTGATAAATTAAAATTACTCTTCCTTTTTAGGATACTTTTTTAAATACTGGAGTGATGCATTAAGCTCATACCCTAACAACAAAATATTAGCATTTAGCCATAAATAAAATAAAAGTATTAACAACGCACCTATAGAACCATACAACTTATTATATTGACTAAAGTTTTCTATATATACACCAAACAAGTATGATGTAAGCATGATAAGCAACGTAGTAAATAAGGCACCAATTGAAAAGAATCTAGATTCCTTGCCTTCTCTTGTACCAAAATAATATAGGGTTGCCGTAGCTATATAAATCATTAAAACAAAAAACAAATATTTAACCACACCCGCCCAAAATACGCCACCAGAATCGACTTCAAAACCTCTATCTTCTAATGCATGTACAAAACCTTGTACTACATATATTTGAATATAACCCAAAACTATAATGGTTATAATAACCAAAAATACAAGTATTATTGCTATGCTTAAGGCATACATATACTGCTTGAAAACGTTACGTGTTAACTGCTCATGATAAGAATATTCAAAACCAGAGAATACTGCATTAACACCATTGGCCATTAAAAGCATTGAAAGTACAAACACAGATGACAACAAGCCTCCTCGTTCAGTCTGATCTATATTCTCAAAAATATTCTGAAAGAAAAAATCTGAAGTACTTGGTGGTAAAAAAGATTCTAAAAATTGTAAAAATTCTATTTTAAAGTCATCAATTGGTACGTACGGAATAATGATTAAAACGAATAACAAAAAAGGAAATATAGCAGTGAAAAAACTAAAAGCGATAGCACTAGCTCTAGTAGTAAGTGCGCCTTTTACTATGCCCGTTATATAAAGTTCAAGTAAATCATAAAATGATAAACCTTCAAGACCAGGTAGCTTTAGTTGCTTAAAAAAACGTACCATTATATTAACTACAGGTACTTTATCAAGCTTTTCTTCAAAGGATTTTGGCATTAATAATTTGCTTTTTTGGTATTAGCAAAGTTATTAAAATAAAGGTGGTTTGTAAACTTAAATGTTTTAATATAAAGTAATAAACTACTTTACAGCTTTTAGACTTAAATCCATATTATGTACAGAATGTGTTAAGGCACCACAAGAAATATAATTAACACCACATTCTGCATAATGTCTTACAGTTGTCTCATTAATATTCCCTGAAGACTCCGTTAAACATTTATCACCAATTAGCTTTACTGCTTTTCTGGTGTCTTCATAGTCAAAATTATCTAATAAAATTCTGTAAACACCATCATTGTTTAATATCTCTTGAACCTCAAACAAATCTCTAGCCTCTACCATAATCTGCAAATTCTTTCCTGTTTCAGCTAAATATTGCTTGGTGGTCTCTATAGCTTTAGTAATGCCTCCAGCAAAATCAATATGATTATCTTTCAACATAATCATATCATATAGTGCAAATCTATGATTTTCTCCTCCTCCTATTTTAACAGCCCATTTTTCTAATACACGAATTCCAGGTGTAGTTTTTCTTGTATCTAAAATTTTGGTTTTTGTTCCTTCAATCAAATTAACAAACGTCCTAGTTTTAGTAGCAATAGCACTCATACGCTGCATGGCATTTAATACCGTTCTTTCAGCCTTCAAAATGGATTGCGAAGGTCCTTCAACATACATAACAACATCTCCAAAAGTAACCTCAGAACCATCTTCAATTCTAACGTCTAACTTTAAGTTTTTGTCAACGTAAGCAAATACTTTTTTGGCAAAATTAACACCACCAATAACCCCTTTATCTTTTACTAAAAGTTTTGCTTTACCTCGCGCATTTTCAGGTATACAGGCCAGAGAACTATGATCGCCGTCTCCAACATCTTCACGTATTGCATTGGCAATAATCATCTTCACTTCTGTATCAAACTGCTCTTGTGTAATCATAATATTGTCGGTTAATTGGGAACAAAAATAAGAAATTGATTGACTTTATTGAATTTTACATTTACGAATTTTTCAATTTTTTCTTATTTAAATGCATTATTCATAAATAGGAAATATTAATTTTGCTTATATGACTATAACACTAATTGCTATTGGCAAGACTGATAACAAACTACTTATCAGCCTGATAGACGAATACATTAAACGTTTAGGGTTTTATGTTAAATTTTCTTTAGACATAATTCCAGATATAAAAAACTCTAAAAACTTAAGTGAAGCTCAACAAAAACAAAAAGAAGGCGAACTCATTTTAAGTAAAATAAACTCAAATACTACGTTAATAGTACTGGATGAAAATGGAAAACAATTTGATTCTATTGGATTTTCATCCTATTTACAAAAACACATGAATTCTGGTATCAAACAATTAGTATTTGTTATTGGAGGGCCTTATGGTTTTTCAGAGGACGTTTATAAAAAAGCCAATGGTAAATTATCATTATCAAAAATGACATTTTCCCATCAAATGATTCGCTTATTCTTTATTGAACAATTATATAGAGGCTTCACTATATTACGAAATGAGCCATATCATCATAAATAAACGATACTTTTAGTCTAATTTTTTGGTGATTATTGAAAATAAAAAAGGTCACTAAATATAGATTTTAGTCACCTTTTTTTAATTATTTATCCTAGTCAGCTTCTTAATGCGTTTTATAAACTTGTTTTCGCTTTTTTAATTGACGCTCTAAATCTTTAATCGTTTCTCTCACCGAAACTTCAAAATTATGTTCATTTGAAGTAGCAAAAATTCGTGGTCCGGGTAGACTTAGTTCTACATTACAAATTTTTCCTTTATTATGGTCTTTTTCGTCCTGCTTAAAATACACAGAAGCACTTATTAAAAACTCATATTTGTTAAATAATTTCTCTAATTTCTCTTTGGTGAAAGCTGAAAGTGTTTCACTTACATCTACATTTACATACTGAAAATTTACTGTCATAATCGTCTTCTTTAATGTGTTAAATTCTATTCTAAGATACAAGTTTTCTAAATACTTTTAAGTAACAAAAATCATAAAATGATTATAAATTTTTCTTTTTAAAAATTAAAGATGCAGAATTTCATTTAAAACAGATAAACAGTATTTTTGAAACTCTAAATTTGCCACTATGCAACTTGTTTTCGCAACTAATAATCTGAATAAACTTAGAGAAGTCCAAGCTTTAATTCCAAATCATATAAAATTACTCAGTTTAAAAGATATTGGTTGTTTTGAAGAGGTGCCAGAAACACAAGAAACTATCAAAGGAAATGCCATACAGAAAGCAGAATACATAAAAACACATTATGGTTTTGATTGTTTTGCTGATGATACAGGATTAGAAGTTGATGCTTTAAATGGAGAACCTGGGGTGTATTCAGCACGATATGCTGGACCTAAAAGAGATGCCAATGACAATATGAATGTATTATTAAAAAATTTAATGAATAAGAGAAATAGAGATGCCCAATTTAAAACGGTTATCGCTCTTGAATTAGACAATAATCTTAAAACATTTACCGGTGTTTGTAAAGGTGAAATAACTACATCAAAATATGGAGAAAAAGGCTTTGGTTATGACCCTATTTTTAAACCAAAAAATTATTCTATGACTTTTGCAGAAATGGATTTAAGCTTAAAAAATGAAATAGGGCATCGAGGAAAAGCCATTCAAAAATTAGTAGAATACTTAAAATCTTTAGAAGATAATATTTAGTTTGAAAAAAACAAATTTGAAGTTGGTTGTTAATATTGTTTATGTTACTTTTAATCTATGACAGAGGAAGCTATAGAAAAGGAAAATGCTGCCATCGCTAAAGCCTACAAAGAGCTATTAAAAGTAAGTTATACAACACTCTCAGACGAAGATAAAAAACTTATTAGAAGTGCTTTTGAAGTTGCTTTAGATGGCCATAAAAATCAAAGAAGAAAATCTGGAGAAGCCTATATTTTCCATCCATTGGCTGTGGCCAAAATTGTAGCCCAAGAAATTGGTTTAGACGCCACATCAATAGCTGCCGCTCTGCTTCATGATGTTGTTGAAGATAGTCCAGATTATGAGATAAAAGACATAGAAAAAAAATTCGGAAAAACTATTGCTACCATAGTTGATGGACTTACAAAAATATCTTCGCTAAGTAAAGAGAAAGATATGGATGTATCTCTACAAGCAGAGAACTTCCGAAAAATGCTACTAACCTTAAATGATGATATTCGGGTAATTATTATCAAGATTGCAGATAGACTCCATAACATGCAAACCATGGATTCTATGCGACCAGACAAACAGGTTAAAATTGCATCTGAAACCTTATATATTTATGCGCCTTTAGCACACAGGATTGGACTCTACAACATAAAAACAGAGCTTGAGGACTTGGGTTTAAAATATACTGAACCCGATGTTTACAATGATATTCTTAGCAAAATAAATGAAAGTAAAGAAGAACAGGATGATTATATAGCCCAGTTTAGTGAAGTTATTGAAAATTCTTTAAAAAAAGAAAACCTAAGATATGTTATAAAAGGAAGGCCTAAGTCTATATTTTCTATTCGAAAGAAAATGATTGCTCAAGGCGTTTCCTTTGATGAAGTTTATGATAAGTTTGCTATTAGAATTATTTATAAATGTGATTCTGATCCAGTAAATGAAAAATTTATCGCTTGGAAAATTTATTCAATAGTAACCGATCATTTTAGACCAAACCCAATTCGATTACGAGATTGGATTTCTTCTCCCAAATCCACAGGGTATGAAGCGTTACACATAACAGTTATGGGACCTAAAGGCAATTGGGTTGAAGTTCAAATACGTAGTGAGCGTATGCACGAAATAGCTGAAAAAGGTTATGCTGCTCATTATAAATACAAACAAGCAAACGAAAAAGAAGATAATTTAGAAAGCTGGATAAACCGACTACAGGAAGCTCTTGAAAATCCAGATATGAATGCTGTTGATTTTGTTGAACAATTCAAATTAAACTTATACTCTAAAGAAATATTTGTATTTACACCAGCTGGAGATCTAAAATCGCTTCCTAAAGGAGCCACAGCTTTAGATTTTGCATTTAGTATTCATACCGAAGTTGGTATGAAAACTCGTGGCGCAAAAGTAAATGGAAAATTAGAACCATTAAGTCATGAACTACAAAGTGGAGACCAAGTAGACATCATCACTTCTGAGAGCGTGAAACCCAATCCTAACTGGCTAGACTATGCAACTACTGCGCGCTCTAGAAGCAAAATAAAATCGGCTTTAAAAGAAGATAAAAAACGTATTGGTGAAGACGGGAAAGAAATTCTTAGAAGAAAACTTAAACAACTAAAAATCACCCTTGATGAGAAAACCATTAACGAAATGGTTAACTATTTCAAGCTTAAAACAAGTTTAGACTTATTCTATAGAATTGGAATAGGTACTATTGATAATACCATGCTAAAAAACTATGCTTCATCAAGAAGTAATGCATTGATGAGTTTTATCAAAAATAAGATTTCTAGGAAACAAACTATTTCAAAAGAAGACTTAAATAAACAAGAGGTTACTATAAAATATGACTCTTTAGTTTTTGGCAAAGAAGAGGAAAAGCTTGATTATAAATTAGCCAACTGTTGTAACCCAATTCCTGGCGATAACGTATTTGGCTTCTTAACAGTAAATGAAGGCATAAAAGTGCATAAAAAGAATTGCCCAAATGCGGTAAGCTTACAATCTAATTATGCATACCGAATCATGCCTGCTAAATGGATTGATTCAACACAACAAGAATTTTTAGTGAAAATTGAACTAACTGGTATAGACCATATTGGCTTAGTTAACGATATAACCAATATTGTTTCTGATAACATGCATGTAAACATGAAAAGCATAAGTTTTGAAAGTAATGATGGGCTTTTTTCAGGAAAAATTAATGTTGTTGTTAAGAATAATACCATGATAAGAAAGCTTTTAGAAAAACTTAAAAAAATTAATGGTATAGATAAGGTAAGAAGAGTCTAAAAAAGTGTAAATTTGCAACGCAATTATGGATAGTAAGGCAGATTCAAAAAATCAAGAGATAGTAAAAAGCGTATTCACTAGCTTTCTAGAAGAAAACGGGCACCGTAAAACACCCGAACGTTATGCCATACTTCAAGAAATCTATAATAACACCGAGCATTTTGATATAGAATCCCTATATCTCAACATGAAAAACAAAAAGTATCGCGTATCTCGTGCTACACTTTACAATACCATAGAATTGCTTTTAGAATGCAAGTTAGTAAGGAAGCATCAATTTGGTCAAAATCAAGCGCATTATGAAAAATCGTATTTTGACAGACAACACGACCATGTTATCTTAACAGACACCGGTGAAGTCATTGAGTTTTGCGATCCAAGAATTCAATCCATAAAAAAAACTATCGAAGAGGTTTTCGATATTGAAATTAATAACCACTCGCTTTATTTCTACGGAAATAGAAAATCAACAACCAATAACTAATTTTTTAAAATGGCAGTAGATTTACTACTAGGACTACAATGGGGAGACGAAGGCAAAGGAAAAATTGTTGACGTACTAACCTCAAATTACAATATTATTGCACGTTTTCAAGGTGGTCCAAACGCAGGACACACCTTAGTTTTTAATGGCAGAAAACATGTTTTACATACTATACCTTCAGGTATTTTTCATGATGACGCAACTAACCTAGTTGGTAATGGCGTGGTAATCGATCCTGTAATTTTTAAAGGAGAGCTAGATAAACTAGAAGAACAAGACGTTGATTACAGAAAATCACTATTAATCTCTAGAAAAGCGCATATTATTCTACCAACACATAGACTGCTTGATGCGGCTAGTGAAACTTCCAAAGGAAAAGCAAAAATTGGTTCAACCCTGAAAGGTATTGGACCAACTTACATGGATAAAACAGGTAGAAATGGTATTCGTGTAGGCGATTTAGAACTAAGTGATTGGAAAGAGCGCTATAGAGCATTGGCAGATAAGCACGAATCCATGATTGCTTATTACGGTGTTGAAATTGAATACGATTTAAAAGAATTAGAAGAGGAATTTTTTAAAGCTGTTGATGTTTTAAAATCTCTAAAATTTATTGACTCTGAAGAATATATTTACCAAGCACAAAAATCTGGACAAAGTATTTTAGCTGAAGGCGCTCAAGGATCTTTATTAGATATTGATTTTGGAACCTATCCGTTTGTTACTTCAAGTAACACAACTGCGGCTGGTGCTTGTACCGGTTTGGGTGTAGCGCCAAACAAGATAGGAGAAGTTTTTGGAATTTTTAAAGCTTATACAACACGTGTTGGATCTGGACCCTTTCCTACTGAGTTATTTGATGAAGATGGAGCTACAATGGCTAAAGTTGGTAATGAGTTTGGAGCTACTACGGGGAGACCAAGACGCTGTGGTTGGTTAGATTTAGTAGCCTTAAAATATGCATGTCAAGTAAATGGTGTGACACAACTTATGATGATGAAAGGCGATGTACTTTCTGGTTTTAAAACGCTTAAAGTTTGTACAGCATATAAATATAAAGGGGATGTGATTGAGCACTTACCATATAATATTGAACCTGAAAATGTAGAACCTATTTATACAGACTTTAGTGGTTGGAATGAAGATTTAACTGAAATGTCTGAAGCGTCGCAAATGCCAAAAGCATTAAACGACTATATTGCATTTTTAGAAAAAGAACTTGAAATTCCTATTACTATTGTATCTGTTGGTCCTGATAGGAAGCAGACTATTTTTAGGAAATAACAAATTCAATTTCATATAATTTTAAAATTAAAGACTACTTTTTAAGTAGTCTTTTTCTTTATATTTGATTTATGAATGATTTGAATTTTAATGTTTTTAATATAATAATTATCTCTGGAGTAATACAAGGTTTAATTTTTAGTTCCATCGTATTAACTCAAAAAAAATTTATAACGAATAACACCTTTTTTTTAGGATTAGTTGTATTATTTTTATCGCTTAGCAACTTACAATACTGGTTTTTAGACACTGAATTAACAGACAGATATTCCTTCTTAAAGTTAATTTTTATTCCTTGGCATTGGTTAATTTTACCAATGTTCTATATGTATGTTCACAAATTCATAGGAAAAGAAAAAATCACATATAGAATTAAATTTTTTCTTTTATCCCCTTTTTTTATCGTTTTAATAACTCATGTATTATATGTTTCACTAGTATATTATTCAGATAGTTTAAACAAAATTTCATCACATTTTCAAAGAGGCATCTATATATATCTAGAATTTTTATCTTTTATTTTTAATGTCACAATTATGATACTCGTACACATAATGATTACAGAACATGAAAAAGATAAAAGCTATAGTATTTCATGGGTTAAGTCCGAAACAAACTGGCTAAAAAGACTTATTTATGTAGGTATAATAGTTTGTTTATGCTGGTTATTTGCCCTTATTATTGTTGTTATTTTAAATTTAAACAAATCCTTTATATTTTACCCTATGTGGATTGGCATATCAATACTTGTATATTGGATTGGATACACAGGTATAAACAAATCAACACAACTAAAAAAAAGAATTGAACTACGAAAAAAGAGGATTTTAAATTTCACCAAAAATAAAACTGCTAAAGCATCAAAAGATCTAGATAATAACTTTCAAAAACTAGAAAATCATATTACAGCAAATAAAAGTTACCTCAATCCAAATTTATCTTTACAAATCTTATCTAAAGAAATAGGTTTAAGTGAAGGATATTTATCGCAAATCATTAATAATAACTCTGATTTAAATTTTAATGATTATATAAATTTAAAGAGGGTCAATGATATAAAAAGCATGTTAAATGATATTACTTTTAAAAATTACACAATCAATGCTATAGGCTTAGAAGCTGGGTTCAATTCTAAATCGAGTTTTTATACGGCTTTTAAAAAACATACAGGAAAAACACCATCTGAATATAAAAAAGAAGTCCGAAATCTTTAACTATATAGATATTTAGTACTTCTGTACATTTAATTAATAATATTATTGTTTCATTAAATAATCCAAAACCAATTAATAATGAAACAAACACTTATTAAATCTTGCCTCCTACTTTTTATTTCTATTTTACTAATAAATTGTGAAAAAGATGATAGTTACAATCAAGACACCAATATTATATCCCAAACCCAAGAAAAAGGATATACTGTCAAAAAAATAACCTTAAATGAAGTAAAACAAAGCAGTTTAGTAAAACAAGCTATAGATAATATAGAGCAGCAATTAGATTATAATAAGTTAAATAAAACAAAATCTACAAAAACCGAGCAACAAAACAACACGTCTACATCAGCAATAGCTAGTAACACTCCCATAAAAAGTAAAGACAATACGTTTACTATTTTAACCGATGAGATATTGCAAGTAAGTACAGACTCCACAGATGTTTATACGTTTCGTATAGAAACCCCAACTAAACCTGAATCTGATTTTGAGAACTTTGTAATACACAAAAACAGTGATGAAAGTATAGCTTATTATATTTATAGATACGAAAGTATTGGTTCTGAGATTACTGCTCTTAACTTTTCAAGAGAAGAGGTGAATAGTGATCAAATTAATGTAGGTGATTTTGATGATTATTTACCTAGTGTTATGATGTGGGATGAAGAAGCTAGATGCTGGATAAATGTTACAATGGAAGGAGGGAATCTAGTCGTAGATATTTCTGATTGTACAAGAGGTAATACAGCTAGTTCAGGTATTGGAGATTCTGGAGGTGGAGGAGGTGTATTCGTTGGAGGTTGGAACTATTTTAACCCAGATGGAAACACTAATAATGGTTGTATCAGAACAAGGTCGTATGTTGATTCTAGTGGGAATACTCAAACTGATACAGAATATGGTGTACCGTGTCCTAACTCTTCTTCAGACGGAAGTGACTCGTCTTCGGGCACAGATTCATCAGACTCTGGGGGAAATTCAACAAACACATGGCCTAACGTTGACCCTCTTCATGGTGATTTTGGAGGAGGAACTTCGCCTTCAAATAATTCCAATACAAGTGATACTAATGAAGGCGATGTAGTAGGAGTTTTAGCGCCTTCTCCATTAGAGTTAGCTACCAATGCATTTTTTGATAATCTAGACCAAGATAAAAAAGACTGTTTGGCAGCAGGGTTTAATCAATTTAAAAACGACATCACTAACTTTTTTGAAGATAATCAACCAGTTCGACCAATTGGTTATGATGGACCAGTTATAGATAGTAATATTACGGATTTTGCTAGTGCAGCTATTGATGCGCATTGTAGTGGGGAGATTGAAAGTTTAGACGAAGTCATATATGTTATAGAAAGCGCAGAAGACCCAATAGAAAATATGGAAGAATACTTAGATTGTTTTGATACAACACAAAGTGCATCTTTAACCATATATGTTAATGAACCAATAGATGGTACTAATAGTCTTATAGGTAGAGATCGTGTTGGACATACTTTTGTTTCTATACAACAAGGTAGCAATATGGCATCATATGGTTTTTATCCAAATAGTATGTTATCTAGTTTAGTAGGAGGCACTCAGGGTGTAATGGAAGACAATAGTAATACAGAGTATGATGTAAGCATAACTATTAATAATATCTCTCCAAGTAATTTACAAAAGATAATTACACTTTCAAAAAGCTATGCAATCTCAGATTACCACTTATCACAAAGGAATTGCACCGATATGGGGATTGCTTTAGGCAATTTAGCAGGTTTACCAATACCTGAGTGCAATGCAAACTCAATATACTTTTTTGGTTCTACACCAGGTAGATTAGGTGAATATATGAGGAATTTAACATTACCAACAGGAGTAACAAGAAATATTACTGGTGGGAATTCACCAGATAACAATTGCAACTAACATAAATTAAACTTTTTAATATGAAGAATTCCATAAAGGATTTAAAGAAGATATCGCTATTTGTTTATATGATTATGATTGTTCCTTATGGAAAACTAGCGGCATTAAATGGTTTTATAATAATTACAGATCTAGGGCTTGCCTTCATTAAAAACGGATTATATCCTCAAGGCTATTTCTTTTTACCATGCTGTTTAATAGGTATTTATCTAATTTATTTTAAAAAGAAGTATTATACATTAGTGGGGTTTCTTTTAACATACTTATGGTTATACTATATAATTGATCATAAAGAGTTAATAAGTAGTTTACCAGTCTTTATATCTGTTCTGATTTATGTTTTAATATCTTTTTATACATCTTTTAAAATAATTACAAATTTAAAAGTAAGTAAAGACTAGAAAACTTAATTATAAATTACGGTAATTAATAATATAACCACTCTATGAAAATTGTAACATTTTATCTCTTGATTTCGGCTACTTTTATCTGTTCAGGACAAAGCAAAAAATTTGAAAATTGGTCTCAAAGTGAAAAATCACAATATTATAAGCTTTTTGATTTGGCAAGATATGTTAATGGTAAAGTTAAAGATGAAATTTCAAAAGACACCCTGTTCAGTAAATATATATTTTTTGACTACGTTCTTAATGATACTAACGCAGAAAGACGAGAACAAAGACTTGCTACTTTTGATACACTTTTTTATCGTTTTAGGAAAATAATAGATAGCTTTGGGCTTAAAAATTTAGATGCTAAACCTGTTAGATATTATAAAGGTCATGAGATATATGAGCCTTTTGATGAAAAATTAACTCAAAAAAGCATTGGCGGTCCAAAAATGTATACAAAAGATTCTAACGTTTTTGCATACTATAGAAAAGAAGAACCTGAAAATCCAATAGGTGTTTTAGTGTTCGAACCTGAAACTAGTAAACTATTAGCTTGGATAATGATCGACCAAGGTGGATATAAATATTTTTTGACCTTTAATTTATTTTAACTTGTAATTTTTAATCATACCTATCAAACGCTCCAAAACATTTTGGAGCGTTTTTTAATCTTTTCAAGCTACAAACCATATATTTATCAAGTACATTTTATCTAAGCA
The DNA here is from genome assembly GCA_947502405.1 of uncultured Algibacter sp. GTDB lineage: Bacteria > Bacteroidota > Bacteroidia > Flavobacteriales > Flavobacteriaceae > Algibacter_B. Next base: position 33,535 of record CANMZT010000004.1, read on the forward strand.
AAAAAATCAACAATGATGATAAATACAAAGTATATCAAATTTTTAGTCTTTCTAACTATTTCTCATATTAGTTTTTCTCAAAAACAATTTCCAATTAAAACATTTTTAAGAAACACCTCAAATACCAAAATAAATGCTGCTACCGCTCTATATAATATAGATAAACCTATAATTATAGAATTCTGGGCAACTTATTGTGCACCTTGCATAGATTTATTAAACTCATACAAATCAGTATATAAAAAATGGCAAAAAGATTATGGTGTTAAAATAGTTGTTATTTCTATTGAACCAAGAATCAAAAAAAAACGAGCTATTAAAATGATACAAGAAAATGAATGGCCTTTTAATTTTTATTTTGATTACAACCAAGACTTATACAGTAAAATGACAAATTTGAATATTGTCCCTCAAACACTTATTTACGACAAAAAATTTAATATAATTGGCAAATTTAAAGGTATTAAGCCTAATTATGGTTATAAATTAATAAATGGAAAAGTATCTAATGAAAAAATAAAAATTAAAAACAATAAATTTTCAAATTTAGATTGTGACTTAACAGATTACGAAAACGTACTTGAATTTATTACATCTAAAAACTAATCTAAACGCTCCAAACTATTTTGGAGCGTTTTTTGTATCAAAATACTTAAACCTCATATTAATCGTTATTTTTGCGACAAACATTTTTGATTTTGAATAAACTACAAACTTTAATTTCTATTCTGTTAATTGCCTTTGTATCAACAGTTAATTTGAATGCACAATCAAAAAAGAAAATTCAGATTGAATATGCTGGTAAATTAACCATTGATGAAGACAATTATCCAGGGGCAAAAATTTTAACTAGAGATGATGCAGAACAAGTTCATATAGAACATGGAGGAAGTAATCTTTGGTGTGATAAAGCCATTCATTACAGTAAAGAAAACTTTATTGAGGCTTATGGCAATGTAATCCTAAAACAAGGAGACACCATTAATATGACATCAGATTATATTGAATACAGTGGCATTACTGAATTTGCTTTTGCTAGTGGCAATGTGGTTTTAAAAGACCCTAATTCAACAATCTCATCTGACACTTTATATTTTGATAGAGCTAAGGAACAAGCGTTTTACAAAAGTGGTGGCACCGTAGTAAAAGATTCATCAGGCACTATAACAAGCCGAATTGGACGATACTATATGAATCAAAAAAAATATCAGTTTGTGGAAGATGTAGTGCTTGTGAACGAAGAGTCTACAATCAATTCTGATTATTTTGATTTTTATTCAGATACAGGATACGCTTATCTCTTTGGTCCATCAACCATAACTACTGAAACCAGTAAAACCTATTGTGAAAAAGGCTTTTATGATACCGAAAACAAAGTAGGGTATGCTTTAAAAAAAGCAAGAATAGATTATGATAACAGAATTATTGAAGGTGATAGTTTGTACTTTGATAATAATACAAGTTTTGCTTCTGCAACAAATAATATTAAAGTCACTGATACTATAAATAATAGTATAGTAAAAGGACATTATGCTGAAGTATTTAAAGATAAAGATTCTTTATACATTACAAAACGTGCCTTAGCAATTACGGTTCAGGAACAAGACTCTGTTTATATTCATGCAGATAAAATTATGGTTACAGGTAAACCAGAAAATCGTATTATTAGAGCTTTTTACAATGCGAAAATTTTTAAATCCGATTTAAGTGGAAAATCTGATTCTATTCACTCAGACCAAAAAACAGGAGTTACTAAACTCTTGAATATTCCTAGTTTAGATTCAAATGATAAATTCTCGGTAAAACGTAGGCCTATTCTGTGGAATATTGAAAGTCAAATGACAGGTGATACCATCCACTTGCTTTCTAACAACGAGACCGAAAAGATAGACTCACTTTTGGTGTTTGAAAATGCTTTTGTTATTAGTAAGGATACTATAAGTGATAATGGATATAACCAAATATCTGGTAAAAGTTTAGTGGGGCTTTTTAACGATGAGAATCAATTAAGACAAGTAGATGTTACAAAAAATGCGCAATCCATCTTTTATGCTAGAAATGATAAACAAGAACTTATTGGGATTGATAAATCGAAATCTGGAAGTATCAGTATTTTATTTGAAAATGGTGATATTGATGAATATACTAGGTTCAATCAAGTAGATGGTAATCTCTACCCAGAATCAAAATTCCCAGAAAAAGAACGTATACTCAAAGGGTTTGATTGGAGAGAGGATGAACGCCCTAGAAGTGTTGATGATTTATTTAAAGATGATCCACCTTTAAAGTTACCTGTTATTGAAGGTTTGAAGGATTATGTTCCTCAAGATCAGTTTTTCGATTTGGATTTAAAAGAAAGGTTAAAGGCTTCAAAGAAAATATATAAGTTTAAGATTCCTGATAAGAATAATCTTTTACTTTATGCAAATGAGTTTGATAAGAGTAAATGGTATAAGCATGATGTAAAAGTAATAAGTAATAAGGAAAAGGCTCCAAATGGAAAAAATAATGCCATGAAGATGATTGGAACCGGACAAAAAGATGGACATATATTACAATCAGTGGGTGCTACTGAGGGAATTTTTAAATTTTCTATTTGGTTAAAAGGAACAGGGACAATCAGAATTAGGTTTCAAGAAGCTGGAAATGATTTCACATCATATGAAACTCTCAATATCGATTTGTCCGATGATTGGGAACAATATCAAATAATATCTGAAAAGGAAAACGATGGAAATAAGTTAAGGTGTGTTATTAGTAATATACAAACAGAAGATAGTTTTTACTTATGGGAGGCAGAATTAACTAAACTAAAGCAGTTAGAATCTCAGGCCCAATCAAAAAAATTAAAAGATAAATTAATAAGTAAGCATAATCAAAAAAAAATAACTCTCGACAAGGCTCCTAAAAACAATTGATAATTTATGAGGTTAGACTTCTTCAAATACCAAGCACAAACCTCACCTTACCCTTTGGCAATGGAAATATCTCATGCTAAAGGTTCATTTATTTATGACACTAATAATAAAGAATATCTTGATTTTGTTGCAGGAGTTTCAGCATGCCCCTTAGGGCATAATCATCCAAAAGTTGTAGATGCCATAAAAACGCAATTAGATAAATATATGCATGTTATGGTTTATGGTGAATATATCCAAAAACCGGCTGTAGAACTTACTAAACTACTGGCAAAACATTTACCTAAGTCTTTAGAAAAAACATATCTAACGAACTCTGGTACCGAAGCTATTGAAGGGGCATTAAAATTAGCAAAACGCGCTACTGGAAGGAGTGAAATTATTGCAGCTAATAAAGCCTATCATGGAAATACTATGGGAGCTATGAGTGTTATGGGGTTTGAAGAACGTAAACAAGCTTTTAGACCCCTGCTAACTGATGTGAAATTTATTGACTTCAATAATGAAGAACAAATTGAAGAAATAACGCATAAAACAGCCTGTGTAATTCTGGAAACTATACAAGGAGGAGCTGGATTTATTGAACCTCAAAATAATTATCTAAAAAAAGTCCAAAAAAAGTGCAATGACGTTGGAGCACTTTTAATCTTAGATGAAATTCAACCTGGTATTGGACGAACTGGAAAACTCTTTGGTTTTGAAAATTATAATTGTATTCCAGATATTGTAGTTACTGGTAAAGGTTTAGGTGGGGGGATGCCAATAGGAGCCTTCACAGCTTCAAGTAAATTGATGGATTTATTACAAGATAATCCTAAACTTGGCCACATCACAACTTTTGGTGGGCATCCTGTTATTGCTGCTTCTGCTCTAGCAACATTAAAAGAGGTTACTGAAAGTAGTTTAATAAAAGACACTCTTGAAAAGGAACAGGTTTTTAGAGAGCACTTAATCCATCCTTTAATAAAAGAAATTAGAGGCAAAGGTTTGATGTTAACCCTAATAATGGATTCTCCAGAAATTACAAATTCGTTAATTCTAAAATGTCAAGACAAAGGCTTAATTCTTTTTTGGTTACTTTTTGAACCCAGAGCCGTTAGAGTTACACCACCTTTAACCATATCAAAAACAGAAATTATCCAAGGCTGCACTATTATATTGAAAGTTTTAGATGAAATACATCATCACTAAATCACATTCAAATTATTGATAATCAAAACATAAGAAGTCAAATCCTTCCAAAAGTGCGTTAAGTGTTAATTACTTTGTTAAAAACATTTGTTTAATCTTCAATACATAAGCAATTAGAAGCTTAAATTTATTCAAGAAGAAACCGACAAATTTGCTTATGGAGTTTAGTCATAACGACAACAACTATCTGCCACTTACCAAGTTTGAATCGATGTTAAAAACAAATCATGTTTTATTCTTTGATTCCGAAGAATTTGAAAACATCATTCACCATTACCTAAACCAAGGTAAAATAGCCTTAGCTAAAAAAGCTATTAAACTAGGCTTAGATCAACACCCTACTTCAATTAATTTAAGACTTTTTAAAGTAGAGCTTTACGTGTTTGAAGACAAACTTCCTGAAGCCGATATGCTTCTAAATGAATTACACAATATTGACCCATCTAATGAAGAGGTATATATTCAAAAAGCCAATGTGTTTTCAAAAAAAGACAACCATGAGCAAGCTATTCAAGTTCTGAAACAAGCTTTAGAATTAACTAGTGATGTGGTAGATTTATATTCGCTTATTGGGATGGAATATTTATTTTTGGATAAGTATGAAGATGCCAAAACGTATTTTATGAAGTGCTTAGAGGCAGATGTGGATGATTATTCCGCACTATATAATGTTATATATTGTTTTGAGTTTTTGAATCAAAATGAAGAAGCTATTTCATATTTAAATATCTTCTTAGATAAAAACCCTTATTGTGAAGTTGCGTGGCATCAATTAGGAAAACAATATTTCACTTTAAAAGATTACAAAAAAGCATTAACAGCTTTCGATTTTGCCATAATATCTGATGATACGTTTGTTGGTGCTTACCTAGAGCGTGGAAAGGTTTTAGAGCAACTTAAACGTTACGAAGATGCCATTGAAAACTATACCATTACTTTAAAACTAGATGAACCAACATCATTTGCATTATTGCGTATAGGTAATTGCCATGAAAAATTAGGCAATACAGATTTAGCGCTTCAATATTACGACAGAACAGTACATGAAGACCCATTACTGGATAAAGGCTGGATTGCCATAACAAAGTTTTATAACAAAAGAGGTGACAATCAAAAATCATTATTTTTTATAAATAAAGCAATAAACATTGATTCTGAAAATGTTATTTATTGGAAACTTTATGCACAAATAAACCAAAGGCTAAAGTTATATGAAGAAGCAGAACATGGTTATAAAAAGGCTCTTGAGCTAGGTAATTATGAGTTAAACACTTGGCTATCTCGTGGCGATTTACTTATTAAGTTAGGCGAACCTGAAGCTGCGGTTTTCAATTTTCAACAAGCCTTAGAGTTTTACCCCGAAAATGCTGAATTAGAGTATCGTTTAGCTGGTCTATTTTTTACTTTAAAAGAACATGCAAAAGCTACATTTCATCTTAAAAATGGTTTCAAATTAAATGAAGACTATGCATTTATTATTGACGAACTTTTTCCTAAAATTTCTGAAGAATTATTAGTAAAAAATATACTAAAGCAAATCTACAAGTAATTATTTCTTCTTTTTAGTATTAATTTTTTTTTAGTGGTCAATTGAATACCTTTGATACCTCTATAACCTATCAACATGCAAAGAAGTCTTAAAGATTACTTAATTATTTCATTTAAAGGATTAGCAATGGGAGCAGCAGATGCCGTACCTGGAGTTTCAGGAGGCACTATCGCTTTTATTTCTGGTATTTATGAAGAACTAATTACGACTATTAGTAATGTAAACGCATCACTTTTTAAAACTTTGTTTAACAAAGGCATAAAAGCGTTTTGGCAACAAGTTAATGGCAATTTTTTATTAGCGTTATTATCTGGTATAATTATCAGCTTTGTGTCCTTCATGCGACTTGCAAAGTATTTACTAGAACATCATCCTGTTTTAATTTGGTCTTTCTTCTTCGGTCTTATTGTCGCCAGTATTTATTTTGTTGGCAAACAAATTACAAAATGGAACCTTACTAGTATAATAGCCTTAATCGTAGGTACAGGTATAGCATTTTATATAAGCAAATTACCATTTTTAGGAACAAACGATAATCCTTGGTTTCTTTTTTTAGCTGGAGCTATAGCCATTTGCGCCATGATTTTACCAGGTATTTCTGGATCTTTCATCCTAATCATTTTAGGAGCTTATAAAACGCTCAGCGACGCTATTCACGATATTGATATAAAAAAAATCATCATTTTTGGTACAGGTGCCGTAATAGGCTTACTTAGTTTTAGTCATGTTTTAAAATGGCTTTTCAAACACTATCATAATGTTACATTAGCACTGTTAACGGGCTTTATTTTTGGATCTTTAAATAAGGTTTGGCCTTGGAAAAACACATTAACATGGCATACAAATTCAAAAGGCATAAAAACCCCTTTGTTGCAAGAAAGTATATCACCTTTTTCTTTTAACGGTGATAATCATATTCTATTAGCAATCATTCTTATGGTTTTAGGCTTTTTAACTATTTTTATTCTTGAAAGACTAGGCTCTAAAAAGTAATAATGGAAAGTACCAGAACTTTTACTGATAAACTTTTTCTAATCTTAAAAGGATTGGGCATGGGTGCAGCAAACAAAGTACCTGGAGTTTCTGGCGGTGTAGTTGCATTTGTTGCTGGCTTTTATGAAGAGTTTATCTATTCATTAAAAAAAATAAATAAAACTGCTTTCAAACTTCTTTTTAATGGAAGATTCAATAGTTTTTACAGATATATAAACGGTAAATTTTTAGGCTTACTTTTCTTTGGAATGATAGTGAGTTATTTTAGTGTTTCAAAAATTTTAGATTACCTCATTCAGCATTACGAGTTATACGTTTGGAGTGTGTTCTTTGGAATGATTATTGGCTCCATTTATTATATCAATAAGGATTTTAAAGATTGGAATTACAAAACATATACCTCTTTAGCTCTTGGAATAATATTGGGAATAAGTATCAGTTTTTTAAGTCCTGCTAAGGAAAACGACAATCTTTGGTTTGTATTTTTCTGTGGAATTATTAGTGTTTCTGGAATGACGCTTCCAGGGTTTTCGGGGTCTTTTATTCTTATTCTTCTTGGAAATTATGTATTATTACTTGTTGATTCAGTTAATGCATTATACGATACTGTTTCAGATATTTTTAGCGCCGATTTTAGCTTTGTAGAAAATAGTGAGAGAATAAGAATGTTAAAGGTCTTAGTAGTTTTTACTCTAGGTTCAGTAACTGGTTTAGTAACGTTTTCACATGCATTAAGCTACATCTTGAAGCATTACAAAAGCATCACACTTTCTGCCATTATCGGATTTATTATAGGCTCTTTAGGTGTTGTATGGCCTTGGAAACAAACCATTTATAAAATAAATGAAGAAGGTAAATATCTTCTTGATTCTACCGGACAAAAAATTATAGAAAATTACCAACGCTTTATACCTGAGTTTAATACCGAAACATATTATGCCATAAGCTATATTATCCTGGGTATTTTAATAGTTTTAGCATTAGAATGGTATGGGCAAAAAACAAGACAAGTTAAATGAATAAATTAGGTTTATTAGGAAGAGATATATCCTACTCATTTTCAAGAATTTATTTTAAAGAGAAGTTTGAGAAGGAAAATATAACAAACACAACTTACGATAATTTTGATATTGAAACCATCAAACTATTTCCAAAAATTATAGAAGAAACTAAAGGTTTAAGAGGGCTTAATGTAACTATTCCTTACAAAGAGCAGGTTATGCCTTATCTAGATAAGATTAATAAAAAAGCACAAGCCATTGGAGCGGTTAACACTATTAAAATTACAAAAAAAGGAAAGCTAGTTGGCTACAATACAGATTGTTATGGTTTTAAAAAAACATTAAAACCATTAATTAAATCGTATCATAAAAACGCTTTAATTTTAGGTACAGGAGGTGCAAGTAAAGCTATAGCTTATACTTTAGAAGAGATGGGAATTACTTACCAGTATGTTTCACGAAAACTATCCAAAGGTATTGGGTTTTCTTACGATACTTTAACTGAAGATGATATAAAAAATCATCAAATCATTATCAATTGTACGCCGCTTGGAACGTTTCCAAATATTGAAGATTGTCCAAATATCCCATATCAAGCTATTAATAAAAAACATATTCTTTTCGATTTAATATATAACCCCGAAGAAACTAAATTCTTAAAACACGGAAAGAAAAATGAAGCAACTATAATTAACGGATTAGGGATGCTTAAATTTCAAGCCAAAAAAGCATGGTCTATCTGGAAAATAAATTAAGGCCCATAAAGCGCAATTAAAAACCTTATTGTACTTTGTAAATACTTTACTTGTTAGTATCTTTAATGACGAAAGTAATTTGACGAACCTTAACATTTTTTAAATGTCTGATATTGATAAATCTAAACAAGTAGAAGAAACTCCAGAAAATAATTCTGAAGGAAATACGAACGAAACGAATAACAATCAGAATGTTGATCAAGCTTCTAATGAGGCAGAAGCAACAACTGTTGAATCTACTGATCTTGATAAAACAATCAATACAGAACAAACTGATAATATTGAAATTGTTGAAGAAGATGATGAAGTTATCAACGAAATAGAAGAATCAAATGCTGAGGATGCTGAAGATGAGGGTAACAAAGATCGTCATAAAATTGAAGTAAAAGAATACGACAGCATGTCTTTGGAAGCTTTAGCAATTGAGCTGGAGAAACTAGTTAAAAATGAAAAAGTTCAGGCCATAAAAAAACATGTTGATAGCATTAATGCCGAATTTAAAACTAAGTTTCAAGCTTTAGTTGATGAGAAAAAAGAAGATTTCATAAATGATGGCGGTAACGAAATAGACTTCTACTACTCGTCCCCTGTTCAAAAACGATACAAAAATGCTTACCGTGAGTATCGAAAAAAGGTTAACGAACATTACCAAAATTTAGAGAAAAATTTAAAACAAAATCTAGTAGATAAGCTTGAAATTATTGAAGAACTGAAAGGTTTAATTAATGTTGAGGAAAACATCAACACGACTTACAAACATTTTAAAGAATTACAAGAGCGCTGGAGAAATACAGGACCAATCCCAAGAGACAAATATAATAATGCTTGGAACAGTTACCATCACCATGTAGAGCGTTTCTACGATTTTCTAAATATAAATAGAGAGCTACGCGATCTAGATTTTAAGCACAACTTAGAAAAGAAATTATTAATTATTGAACGTGCTGAAGCCTTAGCAAAAGATGAAGATGCAATGCGTGCATTTAGAGAGCTTCAAGAACTTCATAAAATGTGGAAAGAAGAACTTGGACCAGTAGCAAGAGAACATCGTGAAGAAATCTGGAAACGTTTTAAAGCTGCCACTAAAACTATAAACGATAGGCGACAAGTTTATTACAAAGAAATAGATAAGGTTTACGAAAAAAACCTTGAAAAGAAAGAAGAGATTATTACGAATATTGAAAATATAGCCTCTGAAAGTGCCAATTCACATGGAGCATGGCAAAAGAAAATTAGAGCCATTGAAGAACTTAGGGAAGCCTTTTTTAGTGCTGGTAAAGTACCTATAAAAGTAAATGAAGCTACTTGGGCTAAATTCAAAGAAGCGGTACGATCTTTTAATCGTAAAAAGAATGCTTTTTATAAAAACCTCAAAAAAGACCAATACAAAAATTTAGAACATAAGTTAGATTTAATCAAGATAGCTGAAGACAATAAGGATAGTGAAGACTTTGAAACGGTTACGCCTTTGATGAAGAAAATTCAAAGTGATTGGAAGAAAATTGGTCATGTACCAAGAAAAGACAGCGACAAAATCTGGAAACGATTCAAAGCAGCTTGTAATCACTATTTTGATAGAATTCACGCAAAACGTAATGCTGCTAGTAAAGAACAAATTGAAGCTTACACAAAGAAGAATGAACTATTAGATACCCTTAAAGATTTAAAGTTACCAAAAGATAAAGAAAAAGGTATTGAAATAATAAAAGCACAAATTTCGCAATGGCAAACCTTAGGACGTGTTCCTCAAGATAAGCGTTATATTGATGGTAAGTTTCAAAAGACTATTGATATTTTATTAAGTAACTTAAAAGTTGATAAGTCAGAAGCTGAAATGATTAAATACCAGAATAAGCTTGATAGTTTAAATAATCCTGATGATTCTAGAAACTTGGATAATGAGCGTAATTTTATCCGAAAAAAGATTGATGAAGTTAAAGGACAAATTAATCAGTTAGAAAACAACTTACAGTTTTTTACCAACGTAGATGAAGACAACCCTTTAGTTAAAGAAGTCCATAGCAATATCAAAAAACATCAACAAGCGTTATCAGTTTGGAAAGCTAAACTTCAAAAGATTAAGGAATACTATAAATAAAACTCTGTTTTATACAGAAGGCACTAAATATTAAATATCGATTTAATAAGGATTTTAGTTTTATGCTTCGAGTTTTAAAACTACTAAAACTTTTTAGCTTCCTCCCAAAACACATCCATTTCAGCTAAAGTCATATCCTTTAATGGTTTGTTTAGGCTTTTTGCTTTACTTTCCAAATATTGGAAACGTTTTGAGAATTTTTTATTGGTACGCTCTAATGCATTTTCTGGGTTGATGTTTAAAAACCTAGCATAATTAACCATTGAGAATATAACGTCTCCAAATTCGCTTTCCATTTTATCTTGGTTGCCTGAATTTACTTCGGCTTTAAATTCGTTTAACTCCTCTTCTACCTTATCCCAAACCTGATTAGGCTCTTCCCAGTCAAAACCTACACCAGCAACTTTTTCTTGAATTCGGTTGGCTTTCACTAAGGCTGGTAAACTTTTAGGTACACCCTCTAAAACACTAGTTTTACCTTCCTTTAATTTTAGATTTTCCCAGTTTCGTTTAACATCATCTTCGTTTTCAACTATAACATCACTGTATATATGAGGATGCCTACTGATTAGTTTTTCACAAATACTATTACAGACATCAGCAATATCAAAATCTTTGGTTTCACTGCCAATTTTAGAGTAAAAAACAATATGCAATAAAACATCTCCCAACTCTTTTTTAATTTCCTCTAAGTCATTATCTAAAATAGCGTCGCCCAATTCATAAGTTTCCTCAATTGTAAGATGGCGAAGTGTTTCCATGGTTTGCTTTTTATCCCATGGACATTGCTCTCTTAACTCGTCCATTATAGTTAGCAATCTATCAAAAGCTTTCAATTGTTCTGGTCTGGAATTCATTTTTGAAGTTTTGGTAAAAATACGGTTTTGATTAGCCCTACAATAAATAAAAAGCGCAAAACTATTTTATTGTGAAAAGTCTTATTGTGTTGCATTAAACGTAACCTCAAGTTTATTTTAACGTAGAACTTATATTCTGAACGTAGCATTAATCTGACGCAAATTAATTAAATTGCGTTCGAAAAACAACATAAGACCTTTACTTAAATTGTAAAAATTTTAATCTACAATAGAGTAAATCCTAATTAACTTAAACAGAACATGACTAAATTACAAATTTCGTTTTTGGCACTTATTATTGGACTAAATGGCTTTGCGCAAAGTTCATTTTTAAAAGGATATTTCATTAATAATTCCGATGAAAAAATAGAATGCCTTATAAAAAATGACGGTTGGTTAAACAATCCAACTGAATTTAAATATAAAATTACAGAGAGTTCTGAACAAAAGACCTTAACTATTAATTCGGTTAAAGAGTTTGGAATTTTAAACGTCTCGAAGTATATAAGACATAATGTTGATATTGATAGATCTAGCACAGTAATTAATGAAATGGGTTATGATAAAAATCCCGTTTTCAAAAAAGAACTATTGTTTTTAAAGTTACTAATAGAAGGAAAAGCAAATTTGTATTTATATGAGAATAATGGTTTAAGAAGATATTTTTTTAGTAAAGATGCTATAGAGGTAAAACAATTAATATTCAAGAATTATTTATTGGATGATGGGCAAATAGCGAAAAATAATGAGTTCAGGAGACAATTATGGAACACCTTAAAGTGCGAAAGTATTTCAATGAAACAACTATCTAAAATAAATTATAGACAATCAGAATTAATTAAGTTTTTTATAAAATATAATGCGTGTAGTGATTCTGAATTTATCAATTATCAAAAAAAACAAAGAAAGGATTTATTTAATTTAACAATTCGTCCTGGGGTAAGAATTTCTTCATTGGCTTTAGGTGGCCCACTTCACAGGGAGCCTTTTGAGTTTGATGAGGGTTTAACTTCTTTTAGATTTGGGCTTGAAGCTGAATTTATTTTGGGGTTTAATAATAACAAATGGTCTATAATATTGGAGCCTACCTACCAACATTTTGAATCAGAAACTGTAGCAATTGCTAACAGAACCACTGGAGAGGAATCACTTGCTAAAGTAAATCATGAATCTATACAGGTTAATTTAGGTATAAGACATTATATGTTTTTAAATAAAGGCTTAAAACTTTTTGCAAATGCTTCATTGGTTTATGATAGCAGCTTAGACTCCTCAGTTGAGGTCACCAGAGGACAAAAAGATTTCCCTCCTGTTTTTTCAGCAGAAATTCAACCTCATTTTGCTCTAGCTTTAGGTTTGGGTTGTAAATATAAAGAAAGATATAGCTTAGAACTCAGGTACCTACCTAGTAGAAATATTTTAAATAATCAAGGTGCTTGGGGTACAGAATTCTCTTCGATTGCCATGGTGCTAGGGTATTCTATATTTTAAAATTTAGTGATACTCAGGATATATCTTCTAGATTTTGGAAGAAAAAATAGTGGGTGGAATTTGGACAAATGAGAACAAATATTTTGACAACATTCTTGTAAAAGCTTGGGGGTTTTATATTGGTGGTTATCAACCAGCACAGAAATAGCTAAAAGATAGAAAGGAAAGCCTATTAAAAAAAGATTAAATCTTATGTTATAAATATTACAGATTTACTGAATGAATTGAATATAGGCTTATACACCTATTTGAAAATCAAACCTAATCACTAAATTATTTCTAAAAACGACCTTTTGTAAAACAGAAACAAATTTTAGATAAAAAACAGATTAAGCAAATATTTGCGTTAGGGATTGAAGTGGATAGCCCACAGCCTGACGAAGGAAGTGCGAGGACTTGTAACGGAAAGCCCGACCCTTTAGGGTAGCGCCCAAAACATTATTATAAACTAAAAAATCCAGCCTTTACAGACTGGATTTTTAAATATTTATACTCTTGGATTTAAGCGTTTTGCTTCTTAATTAAATTAAGCGCAGAACCTTCGTTATACCATGCGATTTGTGCATCGTTGTAAGTATGGTTTAATTTTATTACATCTTTACTACCATCGGTATGAACAATTTCTAAAGTTAACTGCTTGTCTGGAGCAAATTCGTTTAAGTCTAAGAAGTTGAAGGTGTCATCTTCTTGAATTAAATCGTAATCTGCTTCGTTGGCAAAAGTTAATCCTAACATCCCTTGTTTCTTCAGGTTGGTTTCGTGGATGCGTGCAAACGATTTTACAATTACGGCAGCCACACCTAAATGACGTGGTTGCATTGCAGCGTGCTCTCTTGAAGACCCTTCGCCGTAGTTATGATCTCCAACTACAATTGACTTAACACCAGCAGCTTTATATGCTCTAGCTGTATCTGGAACACCACCGTACTCTCCTGTTAATTGATTTTTAACAAAATTAGTTTTCTTACCAAAGGCATTTACCGCACCTATTAAGGTATTGTTAGCAATGTTATCTAAATGCCCTCTGAAACGTAACCATGGTCCTGCCATTGAAATATGATCGGTAGTACATTTACCGAAAGCTTTTATCAAAAGTTTTGCTCCTGTAATTGAGTCTCCTAAAGGCTCAAAAGGGGTTAACAATTGTAAGCGTTCTGAATCGTCTTTTACCACAACGTTTACGTGGCTTCCATCTGCTTCTGGTGCTAGATACCCATTTTCCATTACATCAAAACCTTTAGGTGGTAATTCCCATCCTGTTGGTTCGTCTAACATGACTTCTTCTCCATTTTCGTTGATTAATTTATCTGTTAATGGATTGAAATCTAAACGACCAGCTATGGCGATAGCTGCTGTAATTTCAGGAGATGCTACAAAGGCATGCGTATTTGGGTTACCATCGGCACGTTTCGCAAAGTTTCTATTAAAAGAATGTACGATACTGTTTTTTGGTGCATTTTTTGGGTCTGAATATCTTGCCCATTGCCCAATACATGGTCCGCATGCATTGGTAAAAATCTTAGCATCTAATTTCTCGAACACTTGAAGGATACCATCACGTTCGGCAGTATAACGTACTTGTTCAGAACCTGGGTTAATACCAAATTCTGCTTTTGTTTTTAAACCTTTATCTAAGGCTTGTTGTGCTATTGATGACGCTCTTGACAAATCTTCGTAAGAGGAATTGGTACAAGATCCGATTAATCCCCACTCTACTTTTATTGGCCATTCATTATCGGTTGCCTTTTTGGTCATTTCAGAACCTACTGTTGTAGATAAATCTGGTGTGAAAGGTCCGTTTAATAATGGACCTAATTCTGATAAATTAATATCAATAACCTGATCGAAATACTGTTCTGGATTTTCATATACTTCTGGATCTGCTGTTAAATGTGGTCTTACTTTGTTAGCAGCATCAGCAACATCTTCTCTATCTGTTGCTCTTAAATAACGCTCCATAGAATCATCATAACCAAATGTAGATGTGGTTGCGCCTATTTCTGCTCCCATGTTACAAATAGTTCCTTTTCCTGTACACGACATGGATAAAGCCCCAGGGCCAAAATATTCTACAATAGCTCCAGTTCCTCCTTTTACAGTAAGAATTTCGGCAACTTTAAGTATAACGTCTTTAGGTGCTGTCCATCCTGAGAGTTTACCTGTTAATCTAACACCTATTAATTTGGGGAATTTTAACTCCCAAGCCATACCAGCCATTACATCTACAGCATCAGCACCTCCTACACCAATAGCCACCATTCCTAAACCACCAGCATTAACCGTGTGGGAATCGGTACCAATCATCATCCCTCCAGGAAATGCATAATTTTCTAAAACTACTTGGTGAATAATACCTGCACCTGGTTTCCAAAACCCGATACCATATTTGTTGGATACAGATTCTAAGAAATCAAACACCTCACTACTTACGGTGTTGGCATGTTTTAAATCTTTAGCAGCACCTTCTTTAGCTTGAATTAAATGATCACAATGTACCGTTGTTGGAACTGCTACATTGGGCTTTCCTGCTTGCATAAACTGTAATAATGCCATTTGAGCCGTAGCATCTTGACATGCAATTCTATCTGGTGCAAAATCTACATAATCCTTTCCTCTTACAAATGCCTTGGTAGGATTTCCATCCCATAAGTGATTATAGAGTATTTTTTCGGAAAGTGTAAGTGGTTTTCCAACAACTTCTCTCGCTTTATTAACGTTCTCTGCCATTTTGGAGTAAACGCCTTTTATCATGTCAATATCAAATGCCATAGGTTTGTTTGTTTTTATTATTCTGATTTCTGTTTACTAAGATACAAAAATAGCCACCCTTTTAAAAGCTATAAATTATAGACTTGTCTTATAATGATTTAATTAGAGTTTATCGAATAATTTTTAAACTACTATATAGACACATGTACGCATAAAAAAGCCCGAGTTTTTAACTCGGGCCTTAACTTATAATCTTAATATATTAAGCCATTACTAGCTGTTTTTCTGAAGGCTTGAATTTGGTTAAAACAATGCCATCTACGGCTGCTTCATATTCTTCCATAGTAGGTGTTCTTCCTAAAATAGTGGATAATACTACAACTGGTGTGGAAGATAATAATGACTCTCCTTTTTTACCATCAGCATCTTTTACTACACGTCCTTGGAATAATCGTGTAGAAGTAGCCATAACAGTATCTCCTGGTTCTGCTTTTTCTTGATTACCCATACAAAGGTTACATCCCGGGCGCTCTAAGTATAACATATTTTCATATTTGGTTCGCGCTAAACCTTTAGGCGCACTATCATCAAACTCAAATCCTGAGTATTTTTGTAATATTTCCCAATCGCCTTCTGCTTTAAGCTCATCAACAATATTATAAGTAGGAGGTGCTACCACTAATGGTGCTTTAAACTCTACTTTACCATGTTGAGCTTCAATATTCTTTAACATTTGAGCCAAAATCTGCATATCGCCTTTATGAATCATACATGATCCGATAAAACCTAAATCTACTTTTTTAGTTCCACCATAAAAAGATAATGGACGAATTGTATCGTGGGTATAACGCTTAGAAACATCATCATTATTTACATCAGGATCAGCAATCATTGGTTCAGCAATTTGATCTAAATCAATAACTACTTCAGCATAATATTTAGCATCAGAATCAGGTTTTAAAGCTGGCTTAGTTCCAGTTTTTAACTCTTCGATTCGCTTATTAGCTTTATCAACTAAACCTTGAAGCATTTGCTTTTCGTTATCCATACCCTTTTTAATCATGATTTGAATACGGTCTCTAGCAATTTCTAAAGATTCAATTAAAGTTTCTTCCTCTGAAATACAAATAGACGCTTTGGCTTTCATTTCTGCAGTCCAGTCTGTAAATGTAAAGGCCTGATCAGAAGTTAACGTTCCAATATGAACCTCTATGATTCTTCCTTGGAACACATTTTCTCCACCAAACTGCTTTAACATTTGTTGTTGCGTTGCATGTACTACATCACGAAAATCCATGAAACTCTTCATGTCGCCTTTAAATGTAACTTTTACTGACTCTGGAATTGGCATGGTAGCTTCTCCTGTGGCTAATGCCAAAGCAACTGTTCCTGAATCTGCTCCAAAAGCAACGCCTTTAGACATACGCGTATGCGAGTCTCCACCAATAATAATATCCCAATCATCAACAGTTATATCATTTAATACTTTGTGAATAACATCTGTCATGGCATGGTATTGCCCTTTAGGATCGCGAGCAGTAATTAACCCAAAGTCATTCATAAATTGCATTAATCTTGGAATGTTGGCTTTGGATTTATCATCCCATACAGAAGCTGTATGACATCCTGATTGGTAACCTGCATCAACAATAGGAGAAACAATAGTTGCAGCCATCATTTCTAATTCTTGAGAAGTCATTAAACCTGTAGTATCTTGAGAACCTACAATATTTACCTCTACTCTTACATTAGAACCTGCGTGTAATGTTTTGCCTGGAGTTGTTCCTACAGCGTTTTTGTTGAAAATTTTCTCAACAGCAGTTAAACCTTGCCCATCAATAGAAATCTCTTTTGAAGGTGCATATACTTGTGGTATGTCTATACCTAATATATTACAAGAAATAGTTTGCAATTTTTTACCAAATACTACAGCATAAGATCCACCTGCTTTGATAAATTCCATTTTTGGTGGTGTTAATGCTGCAGATATATCTTTTAACTCTTTATCGCCGTTATATAATTTTTTAGTTTTTGTATTAATAGTTAATACAGTTCCTGTATCTACAGAATATGTTTGTTTTAGTACTGGTTCCCCATCTTCATCTACTATTGTATTTCCATCAGCATCTTTTTGTTGCACCCAATTTTTTAAATCGATACCAATACCACCTGTTACGCCAACCGTGGTTAAAAAAATTGGTGCAATACCATTTGTTCCTGCAATTACTGGTGCAATATTTATAAATGGCACATATGGGCTAGAAGAAACACCCGTCCATAATGCCACATTGTTAACACCAGACATTCTTGAAGATCCTACTCCCATAGTCCCTTTTTCTGCAATTAACATTACACGCTTATCTGGATGCTGCTTTTTTAGTGCAAGCACTTCTTTTTGCATGTCTTTGTTATGCTCAAAAATACACTGACCATGCAATTCTCGATCTGATCTTGAGTGCGCATCTGCACCTGGAGATAATAAATCTGTTGAGATATCACCTACACCTGCAATATAAGTTACAACTTCAATTTCTTCGTCAACTTCAGGAAGTTTGGTAAAAAACTCAGCTTGTGCGTAGCTTTCCAATAATTCTTTTGCAATAGCATTTCCTGCTTTATAGGCTTTTTCTAAACGCTCGGTATCCGCTTCATATAAAAACACTTGTGTCTTTAATACTTTTGCAGCATCAGCAGCAATTTCAGCATCTTCACCCAAAGCTAAATCGAGTAAAACATCTACTGAAGGTCCACCTTTCATATGTGATAACTGTTCAAAAGCAAATGCTGGTGTTATTTCTTCAATTACAGATTCACCAAGAATAATTTCCTTTAAAAATTTTGCCTTTACACCAGCAGCAGGTGTTGTTCCTGGTAGCGTATTATAAATAAAGAATTTTAGAGAGTCTTCTCTATACTCATTGTCTGAATCTTTAATTTGCGAAATAATATCGCTTAATAATTCAGCTCCATCAATTGGCTTTGGGTGTAACCCTAAAGCTTTTCTTTCTTCGATTTCCTTGATGTAATCGTTATAGTTCATAAATGAAAATTTCAATTTTAAAAATTAACTTAGAAAAGTGGTATTAAACCTTATTTTTAAAGGCGACGCAAAATACAAAATTATTGCATTTTTTTTTAAATAAAACAAACAATACAAGTTGCTTGAACACGAAATTATTATAGTGTTATTATAATTTAATATCATTTCGTTTTTTGGTAGTAATTTGGAAGTAAAATTATTGATTTGCTAAACTATTTCTTATTGTAAAATACAATCAACATAATTATTACATATACTACAGCTATAACTTTTAAAAAAGTTGCTATAGATAATAGTGCATTACCATTAAAAAAACCTATTTCAAAATGAATAATTTTTAATAGGGCTCCAATATAAGTTAGCCCTAAGCCTAAAAGAAATATGATAAGAGGAATGATGAACTTTTTAAGTTCCATTAAAACAAACTCTTAATAATTTGTTCTTCTGAAATACCTTCAGCTTCAGCTTTATAGTTTTTTATAATTCTATGGCGAAGTATACTCTGTGCTACCGCTTGTACATTTTCTATATCTGGAGAGAATTTGCCATGGATAGCGGCATGAGTTTTTGCTGCTAAAATCAAATTTTGTGAAGCTCTTGGTCCTGCTCCCCAATCAATATAAGTTTTTACAAGTTCTGGAGCAGCATCAGAATTAGGTCTGGTTTTTCCAACCATAGTTACAGCATATTCTATTACATTATCTGCCACAGGAATACGACGAATTAGATGTTGAAAATCTACAATCTGACTTGCAGAAAATAATGCATTAACTATGGGCTTATCATCATTAGTTGTGGCTTTTACAACTTCAACTTCTTCTTTATAAGATGGATAATCTAAATTAATTGCAAACATGAATCTATCCAACTGTGCTTCGGGCAAAGGATAGGTTCCTTCTTGCTCAATAGGGTTTTGAGTTGCTAAAACAAAGTAAGGTAAGTCTAATTTGTAATGATGTCCTGCTACTGTAACAGCGCGTTCTTGCATCGCTTCTAACAAAGCGGCTTGAGTTTTTGGAGGCGTTCTATTAATCTCATCTGCTAGAATAATGTTAGCAAAAATAGGCCCTTTTATAAATTTAAAATGGCGGTCTTCATCTAATATCTCACTCCCCAAAATATCACTAGGCATTAAATCTGGTGTAAATTGAATACGTTTAAAGTCTAAGCCTAAAGCTTGTGCAATGGTATTTACCATTAAGGTTTTTGCTAAACCAGGAACACCGATTAATAATGAGTGTCCACCAGAAAAAATTGAAATTAGTATTTGGGTGACTACTTCATCTTGCCCAATAATAACTTTGGCAACTTCAGTTTTTAAATCTTTAAACTTCTTTACAAACGTTTCAATGGCAGCAACATCAGACATACAACTACTTTTTTAACCAATTACTAGAAAAATCACAATCCCTATGCTCTTTACTTATTTTGATATAAGTATCTACTATTTTTTCACTTTGCCACTTTTCTATGGCTTTAATTTTCTTTTCTTCTAAGGCTAAGTCTTTAATTTTCAAAAAATCTCGTGCATAATCTGCTTTATGCTCATCGATTCTATCTGTAACCATTAAAATTTTAAATTTCACATTACCAGTTCGGTCTTCTTCCCTTAATACCAAACTCACTTCTCCGTCCTTCAAATTTTGAATCTGAGCATAAAGCTCAGGGTCCATTCTTGTTAATTCAAAATTATAATCTTGAGTGGTAGGGTTTATTAATTGTCCACCATCATTCCTAGTTTCTTTCTCATCACTTACTTCTCTGGCTGCATCAGCAAAAGAAATATCTCCATCTACAATTCGTTTTCTTACATTTTCAAGACGTTCTTTAGCTTCATTTATAGCTTCACTTGAAACTTTTGGTGTTAACAATATGTGAGCAACGTCATACTCTTGTCCTCTTATTTTTTCAAGGGTAATAATATGATAACCATAATCGGTTTTAAAAGGTTCAGATATTTCCCCTTCTTGAAGTGAAAATGCCACTTGCCTAAACTCTTTAACCATTCTTGGTTGTTTACGATTAAGAGTATACTTGCCACCTTTACTTGCTGATCCAGGATCCTGAGAGTATAATACTGCTTTAGAACGGAAACTAGCTCCACGCTCAATAATATCTGCTTTGAATTGTTTTAAACGGTTAATAATTTTTTGGTTTTCTTCTTCTGAAACTTTTGGTTCGGCTGTAATTTGTGCCACTTTAAGTTCTGTTCCAAAAGTTGGACGCTGGTCTTCAGGTATATTATTATAAAAGGTTCTTACCTCTTCAGGAGTAATTTCAATCTCTTCAACTATCTTAGCTTGCATGCGTTGTGCCAGTAAGTTGGATTTATTAATTTCAAACATTTCGTCTCTAAAACTTTGCTCGTCATCTTTATTGTAAAATTCGAGGAGACGCTTCATAGAGCCATTAGTTTGCTGAAGAAACTGTTGAATTTGATAATCTACACTTTTTCTGATTTCTGAATCAGAAACTGGAACACTATCTTGAATAGCATGATGCGCATACAATTTTCTTTCTAACATCAGTCCAAATAATTGGCAATCTTCAATCCCTTCAATGGATCCACCAGATGCTTTTATTTGATCTTTTTCCTTTTGTATGTCTGATTCTAAAATAATAAAGTCGCCTACTACAGCTGCCACTCCATCTACTTTTACCGCTTTTGAAGTATCAACTGAATCTGTTTTTTTAACGGTTTCTTTTACTTCATCCTCAATAATTTCTTGAGCTGTTGTAAACCCTACAGTAATAATGGCAAAACATAAAGTAAAACAATACTTTATGTTAATTATATATTTCAAATTCTTTGTTTTTAATGGCATCTTTTGTAATATCTTTTTCTAATTCTTTTATCAGCTCTAGCTTACGCTTGTTAATGACTATTTGATCTATGGTTGGTTTTACATACTCTAACGGCGCAGTATCATTTCTTACTAGAACATCATTTATTTGCATCAAATATACTCCTAATGAATCTTTGAGTTGTACAAAATTAGATTTTTTTAACAGTTCATTTTTATTTTCAGAATTTACAGCTGGAATTTTTTTAATAACTTGATTTAGTTTTATCCAAATAGAGTCATTAAATGAATACGATTTAAATTGAATTGAAATTGAGTCTAAAATTTTTCTATCATCATCATTGTATCGTTTAAATCGTTCTTTAACCTTATCATAATTGATAATGTTTTCATCTACATGAATATAACGAAACTTCAAAAGTTCTTCATTTAACTTAAACACTTCTTTGTTGTTATTATAATAAGCTTGTGCTTCATTTATGGTTACTGAGGTGTCTATATTGCGCTTTACTAGGGCTTCCATGTAAGCTTTGGTATATAAATCGTTTTTGTATTGAACCACCAACTTATCAAAGGCCTCTTGTTTATCTTCATTTAGATTTAGTTTAGCACCGTCGACTAACAATTGCTGAGTGGCCCATTTGTTTATAAAATTCTGAATTAATAGTGTACTATCTTGCTTGGAAGTGCCGCTGGCTACTAAACCCATTATATCATCTTGGTACAAATAACTATCATTAACTCTAGCTACTGGTATACGATCATCAGACGTCTTGATAAAATCACATGAACTTACCAAGACTAAAGCTAATATTAATAGAACTTTGATTCTCACACACTAATTTTTAAGTTGAGTTTTAATTTTTTCAAGTACGTTTTCATTTACTTTAATGGTGTACTTTTCTCTTAGGCCCTTAAGCCAATTTTCTTCTTTATGGTTTTGATAATCGCTAATAACAGCACCTTTTGATTCTTCCAAAGTTTTTTGTTCTTCTGGTAAAATCTCCTTTACATTAACAACAACATAAGCATCATTATGTTTCAGTATTTTTGAAAGTCCCTTTTTGAATTCGAAGTCTTTTGGAAGTGCTTGATGTGTTCCATCCATGATGCCCGAGGTAAAAATAACATCAACTTTATTGTTACTATTAACGAGCGATTTTATTTCATCTAAAGCCATGTTTTGGCTTAACAACTTAGTCACTTTTTTGAGTGTTTTTTGCTTAGCGGAAGATGCCACTGTAGCATCTATACGTTTTGGCTTAACATAATTCATTTTATTAGCTTCATAAAATTCAGCAATAGCCGTTGAATCTGTTTTTGCAGTATTCCAAATTGTATTTTCCATTAAATCAAACAACAATAAACCATCTCTATACTCAGCAACAATATTAGCATAATCAACATTCTCAAACTCTAAGTTATCCTCTTGATACTTAATTAAACTTTCATTTAAAAAGGCATCGTATTTCTTTGACACCAAAGATTCTAATGACTCCTTCACATTAGTATTTCTTTGTGAATTGGATAAATACACACCAAAATCGTTATAAGTAAATTGTTTCTTTCCAATTTTCATTAAAGGCTCTTTTCCTCTAAAATCTTGCGGAAGTTTCCAGGTTCTTTTAAAATAATCTTCATTTAAAATTGAAGTAAAATAATCCAAATTTGGGCGTTTATCGCTAATCTCATATTTAGTTTTCAGCTTACTTACTAAGGCGTCATCAATCAATTTAGAACGACTATCTCGTTTTACTTTTTCAACTAACTCTGGTTTCATAGCTTCAAAACTTGGCACTGGTTTTTTGTCATGTAATTTTACTATATGCCATCCAAAATCAGTTTTAAAAGGTTTAGATATATCACCTTCATTTTCTAAATTAAAAGCCACATCTTCAAACTCTTTAGCTCTCAACTGCCCACTAGAAAATGGTTTTAACTTACCTCCATTAGGCGCAGAGTTTTTATCGTCTGAAAACTGTTTAGCCAAAGCCTCAAAAGCTTCTCCCTGATTTAGCTTTTTATAAATATCCTGAATTCTAACTTCTGGTTTTTCAGCTAAAGAATCTTGCTTGTTTTCAATAACCATTATATGAGCAACTGTGCGTTCTCCACGAGATTTTCGCTTATCTAATACATTAACAATATGGTAACCAAAACGGGTTCTAAAAGGTTCAGAAACCTCACCAGTCTCTGTATTAAAAGCTGCGCTTTCAAATTTATATACCATTTTAAAACCTCCAAAATAACCCAGCTTTTCTCCAAAAACTGTTTGCCCGTTATGCACTTCTTCCCTAACGGCTTCAAAACCTTCATTTAAAGCTCTATCTCGTAATTTTGTTATTCTATTATATGCTGCAAGAGTATCTTGTGGATCTGCATTTTCATTTAACTTAATTAGAATATGATTTGCATTAACCTCATAAGACATACGCTCATAAGCCTCTTTTACTAATTCGTCTGTAACTTTAGAGTCTGTAATATAATTTTTAGCCAGTTGCTTTTTGTAGTTTGAAAGTTCTCTTTTGTATGATGGCTTTTCATGCAAGTCCATACTTCTAGCCTCTTCTAACTTCAATTTATAATTTGTAAATAGCTTTAAATACTCATCAATATTTTTCTGAGATTCATCTTGCACCAAATCAAGGTTCTTTTTATAAACTCTTAAAAATTCTGATGCATAAACAGGTTTTTCTGAAACCGTAAAAAGAACATCTTTATCAATGGATTGTCCCTTTACAATTAACACTGTACTTGCTAAAAATAAGGTGAATAAATATCTTAATTGCATATAATAATTTTTTTTCAACGATTACAAAAATACTAATATAAACCTATAATACAAGTTGTTTAGCAAACGATTAAAAAAAGTGTTTATTACGCTATTTATAGTATATTTGATTGATTTAATTGTAAATTTATCATAAGTCAGAATTCATGCGAAGATTAAAATTAATTTGGGATTTTTATGGTCCTAATGCTAGCCATATAGCGAAACATCATGAAATTCATTTAAAGGAATATATTCAGTTAGAAAAACTGGATATTCAAATTACAGGTTTTGAGAATTTAACCAACAACCATACTATAGCTTTTTTAGTGGTTGATGAAAACAAAATGAAACCTTTGCGAGATGCTTTAAAACCACATAGAGGACAGCTTTATACAAAGCAGCAACATGAAAGCAAAATATGATAACATAGGAATAAATTATAACGAAACTCGTTCTGCTGACCCATACATAGCAAATCAACTTCTAAAAAAATTACACCCAAAAACTAATGGCTTATATTTAGATATAGGATGCGGCACAGGAAATTACACAAATGTTTTTGAAAAAAAAGGGTTTCAATTTATTGGAGTAGATCCCTCTGAAAGGATGCTTGAAAAAGCTAAACTAAAAAACTCAAAAATAACTTGGAAATCCGGTCATGCCGAAAACATACCTTTACCTCCTAAGCATGTAGATGGCATTATTGGTAGTTTAACCATTCATCATTGGAACGATTTACATAAAAGTTTTTTAGAATTGAATCGTATTTTAAAACCTGATGGGCAAATTGTAATTTTTACATCTACACCAAAACAAATGAAAGGGTATTGGTTAAATCATTATTTTCCTATGATGCTTAAAGATTCTATGCTGCAAATGCCATCTTTGGACGCTTTAACAAATGCCATGATAAATGCTAAATTTACAGAAATTAAAACAGCGCCTTACTTCGTGAAACCAGATTTGAAAGATTTATTTTTATACTGTGGTAAAGAATATCCAGAGCGTTATTTAAAACCTGAGATAAGACGTGGAATTTCGTCATTCTCATCATTAGCCAATAAAAATGAAATAGACAAAGGATTAATTAATCTTGAAAAAGATATTAAATCAAACACAATTAATAACATAATTAAATCCTTTGAAAATGATTTAGGAGATTATCTTTTTATTACTGCTAAAAAGCACTAAGCATCCATAACTAGTTTATAACCAACACCCCTTACATTCACAATTTTAACTTTAGAATCAAGCTCTAATTTCTTCCTTAGTTTTGATATAAAAACATCAACTGTTCTACCAATATAATCACCCTCATCTCCCCAAACCATATTCAAAATCACATCGCGCTCAACTGTTGAATTAGCAGAATCATATAGTAAAAGGAGCAAATCTGCCTCTTTACTTGTTAGTTCAATTCTTTGATTATTTATAACAAGCTCGGTATTATGCTTATCAAAATGATAGGCTCCAAGAGGTATTAAATTAGTATTAGAGGTATTAGTATGAGACGTCTTCCTTATAAGATAAATTATTAACAGAATTAAAACTAATACCGCAAAAATTCCAAAGTAAAATCCGTTTCCAAAAGCTATACTTGATGATTCTGAAACTTTATTGACCAATTCATTATTATCAACCAATTTTTCAACAATAGTAAACACAATATTGTAACATGATTTTGGCTGAACTCGAGATTGACATGGAATAATATCTTCTTTTTCCAAATAATTCATTTCAAAGCTATAAGCAATCTCTGCGGTTTCACAGTTCTCAAATTCTACAATGTAATTACTTGCTATTCCAGTTTTATCAACAACCTCTTTAACGGTTGTCACTAAATCTTCAGAATTAAAAACAAAATCGGATTCAAACTGAATGCGATATTTATTATTTTCTTTGGTTATTGGCAGAACTCTAGATGTGCTATCTTTTGCATGTAACAAAACTTCGTGACCAATCATACGAAGTGCCACTTCAATATGTTTTTCTTTAGCACTATTTTGCGCAAAACCTGTATAACTAAACAGAAAAAATAAGCTTAAAAAGCAATAAGTAATTTTAAATTGTTTTAGACTCATACTACAAAACTATTCGAATATGCGACAATTTATACTGTTTTACATAAAATTTACACTAATTTACATTCGGTTACGGCAATCAAGCTACAATTCATATAGATTTGAAAGAAATTAATCATTAAAAATTAACGATTATGAAAAAAACAATTCTAATATCCTGTACTGTTCTAGCTACTTTAAGCTTAGTTGCTTTTACTTTAATTAATGAAAATAAAAACACAACAGAAAACAAAGACGTTGCAAGTATAGATACTTTAGTAGAAAATAATAACGTAAAAAAAGAGAATGAAAGTAATCGGTTTTCTGATTTTATCTATGACATAGGCACTAGGTTTAAACCAATTAAAAAAAGTGATGTAATCAATGCTGCCTCGATCAAGAATTTTTTTGATGCCCATGAAATGGGGGAAATTGAATCCGTTGAATCGGTTGAATTTATTATTGTCGAGAAAGATGTGCGAACAGACAAGAGAGTCTCAGGAAATAGCGCAGTGTTTAATAAGTCTCAGGTAAATTTCTTAAATGCTTTTGATTACTCTACTAGCTTTGTGATAAAAGTAGATTATAAAGATAGAACTTCTACACCGCACTTTACAATTGTTCCAGAAGTACAAGCTGAATATATTTATGGTAAAGATGCCTTGATTAAATACTTTGTTAATAATACTAAAGATGCAACTGCTGATATCCCAGAAGATAAATTAAAACCTGCAAAGTTATATTTTACAGTGACTAAAAAAGGCACTATTGATGGTGTTCATTTAGATAGATCTTCTGGTTATCCTGAAATAGACAATCTAGTAACTCGCTTAATTTCTGAAACTCCTGGTGGTTGGATTCCAGCAACAAACAGTAAAGGAGAAGTGGTTGACCAAGAATTAGTTGTTTCTTTTGGTTTAATTGGGTGCTAGGTTAAAAACATACCTTAAAAAAGCTTTATTATCTTAGATTCTAAAGCTTTTTTAACTACTATTATTTAGGATACTGTTTCTTGATATTACGAATTAAATCCTCCAAGCCATTTAATTTCAATTCGTAAACTTGCTCTAACATCATACCCAATTTCCCTTTTGGAAACCCTTTGCTATGATACCAAACCACATAATACTCAGGTAAATCTATCAAATAGCGGTCTTTATATTTACCAAATGGCATTTTAGTATGCGCCAAATCTATTAAAAACTGCTTATCGGGTAACATAAATTATTCTACAGATTTAAATTTTGAAAACGCTTTAAGCTCTGCTTTAATAATTTTATGCCACTTAACTTGAGCTTCATAATTTCTGGAATAATCTGTTTCATTATCATACTGAGTTTGTAATCTAGATAATTCGGAATTGATATCATTATGAATCTTTTTTAATTGCCTCCTTACATTATTTGAAACTCGTAACTTACTTATTCGGTGTCGGAATTTACGAGCATACAATTCAGTAATATCAAAATGCAATTGTTCGTGCCCTAAAATATGATTATCTGCAACTTCTACTTTATACCAAGACTGTTCTGGATAAAAATGTGCATGAACGTCGGTATTAAAACTAACAACTTGATTTCTATCAGTTTGCCTTATTGAAAATCCAAAAGTAATTCCCGAAGCTGTTACAGCTGCTACATCATTATGCTTTTGAGGTTTATCTTTAAAATCAGACCAAGATAATTTGTAAGATTCGTTCCAAGATATAACAGGTTCATCATTCTGGAAACATACTAAACAACAAAGAATAAGAAAGATTCTTAACATAGATTAAAAGCTGATAAAATATAAAACGAGAAGCTTTAAACCTTATTGCTTTACCTCTACAATAGTTAAATCATCATATTTAACAAGGTATACCGAATCGTTAAAATAGCCACCAAACATTTTTTTCTTGTAAGCAAATTTATTCTCAACATACTCAGTAAGTGGTGCACTATTTACAGATGCATATAAGTCTTCAGAAGATACTAATCTCAAAACCACATCCATGGTTAAGTCAAATCCTTTTACAGCCCTTTTATTGGGTGTAATGTTATATAATTTATCGTACTTTTTAACAAAAGCATTACTATCATCACTATATTCTTTCGAGGCTGTAGCAAAATGAAACTGTAAGTTGGATAAATGCATATTATTTATCTGGTCACCTTCAAAAGCATTGTTTATACTCGTTGTTAGCAAAACAATTTCAGAAGGAATAACGTTTTCCTTTTCAGGGTCAATTTTATTATTTAAGGATGCTAAAACACTAGTTACATTTGAAGCATAACCTTCATTCTTTGTCTCTAAAAACACATAGTTCTTTCCGGGTTTTAATGCCTGTTCTATATCTTCTTTAGTAACAAAAAATTCATCTTTACCATCTTTATCTTTTCTGGAGTAAACCAATTTAGTAGTATTAAATTCGCGCTTCAGCATACTTGCTATAGCTTTATTTTTACTGTCCGTAATTACAATAATATTATGTGATAGTGTATCGGATTTTACAAAATTAACCACCTTCATTTTTAGTAAATCATCCGATGGTCTAGATTGAAACACATTATCATGCAATTTCAAATTTGTACCAATAGGCGAAACTACAGGCGTATTATATTTTTTTAATTCAGAGGCTACTTTATTAAAACTTGCAGGAGTTAAAGGACCAATAACAGCATCAACATTCTCAAAATCATTTTCTCTTATAATTCTAGTAACCTCACTAACCTCATAGCGCGTATCA
The DNA here is from genome assembly GCA_947502405.1 of uncultured Algibacter sp. Taxonomy (GTDB): domain Bacteria; phylum Bacteroidota; class Bacteroidia; order Flavobacteriales; family Flavobacteriaceae; genus Algibacter_B. The sequence continues at coordinate 62,499 of CANMZT010000004.1, forward strand.
TAAACATCAACCTTCAAAGAAATTCCTAAAGATTTCAACGAATCTAAAGCCATTAAAACTCCCGAATGAAAATCCAAAGACGCATTTAAATACGGATCGTTTTTCAAACTCTTTTTAGCATCGCTTATAGAATCAAAATCTACACGATGCATCCTAAAAGGCAGCATAATTGCAATATGCTTCGTATCATAATCAGTTATGCTATTAGCTAAATTAACAGCTTCTCTTTCACCTTCAATAATAGCATCAACGCTATTAGAATGTGGGATTTTCAAAATCATACCAGATTTTAAACCCGTTTCTTTTAAACCAGGATTTAAAGCCTCAATTTCATCCTGTTCTAAGTCTAATTTCAGTTTTAATCTGTAAAATCCTTCTTTAGGTAAAACTTTATAATAGCTATATTGATCGTCAAATTCTTTCTGATCTTCATCTTCTAAATTAGGGACGTTAACCACTTCACCTTCCTTCAAAACCTCAGCCATTTCTGGATTTAAAGCTTCCAACTCATCAACCGTAATTCCAAATTTATAAGCTATACGCCACTTACCTTCTTTAGGTAAAACCGTATAAGGTTTTGTTGTAGCAACTTCTTCAACAATTTCAGTAATTTTATATTTCGGAATTTGCAGTCTATCCCCTTTTCTTAACGGATTTGCATATAAAAACTTGTTGTATTTTTTTATATCATCCTCTGTAACATTATACTTTTTAGCCAAACTATAAAGCGTTTCTTTGCGTTTGGTTTTATGTTCCTTAAACCCCTGAAGTTCTTTATTTACAGTAACCTTTGGCTTTTTTGCCTTAGAAATAGGAATAATCAAAACCGTGTTTGGTTTTAACGCTTTTTTAGCATCTGGGTTTAACTTATAAATATCAAAAGGTGTTACAAAATAACGCTTTGCAATCCCCTCGATCGTTTCTCCTTGTTTAACCTGATGTGTACTAAAATTTTGCGCATTAATTGGCATAAAACCAAAAGCAAAAAGCAAAATTAATACTGATAAAAATCTCCTCATGTTGTTGTAATCTGCTTGATAAATATAATAAAAACCAATTTCTAAAATATATACGTCTCATTCTCAATTAAAGATTAAAACGCAATCATTTTCTTAATATAAGCACATAATATGCCAAAAATATTTTGGGAGTTACGACAATCCCGATAGCAATCGGGACTAACGCAGGTTTATCTGCTAAATAAGTTCTGTAAAACTAACTACTCCCACTCTATGGTAGCTGGTGGTTTAGAACTGATGTCGTAAACTACTCTATTAACGCCTTTAACCCTATTTATTATATCATTCGATGTTTTTTGAAGAAACTCATACGGTAAGTTTACCCAATCGGCAGTCATACCATCCGTACTTTCAACAGCACGTATGGCTACACATTTTTCATAAGTACGTTCATCTCCCATAACCCCAACACTATTAACAGGCAATAACATCGCCCCTGCTTGCCAAACTTTATCGTATAATCCCCAGTCTTTTAAACCTTGAATAAAAATATGATCAACCTCTTGAAGCATACGCACTTTTTCAGCAGTAATATCGCCTAGAATTCTAATCCCTAATCCAGGACCAGGAAATGGATGACGACCAAGTAATTCAGGATCAATACCTAAAGTAGCACCAACGCGTCTTACTTCATCTTTAAAAATAGCACGTAAGGGTTCAACAATTTTAAGTTTCATGAAATCTGGTAAACCGCCTACATTATGATGACTTTTAATAGTTGCCGATGGTCCACCAGTAGCAGAGACACTTTCAATAACATCTGGGTAAATAGTACCTTGTGCTAACCATTTTACATCTTCTAATTTATGCGCTTCATCATCAAAAACTTCAATAAATGCATTTCCAATAGCTTTACGTTTTTTCTCAGGGTCTTCAATTCCTTTTAAAGCCTCTAAAAATCTACCAGAAGCATCTACACCCTTCACATTAAGACCCATACCTTCGTATTGATTCAGTACGCTTTCAAACTCATTCTTACGTAATAAACCGTTGTTAACAAAAATACAGTATAAGTTTTTTCCAATAGCCTTATTAAGTAACACTGCTGCTACTGTAGAATCTACACCACCAGACAACCCTAAAACTACTTTATCATTTCCAACTTTATTTTGAATAGCTTCTACTGTTTCCTCCACAAAAGAATCTGGCGTCCAGTCTTGTTTTATATCTGCAATACTTACCAAAAAGTTTTCTAGTAATTGTTTACCATCAGTAGAATGATATACCTCTGGATGAAACTGAATGGCATAAGTTATTTCACCTTGAATCTTATAAGCTGCATTTTTAACATCATTAGTGCTTGCTAATAGCACTGCATTTGTTGGTAATGCTTTAATAGTATCACTATGACTCATCCAAACCTGAGTGCCTTTAGATATGTTTGCAAAAAATGGTTCACCTTTCTGGATAAAAGATAAATTAGCTCTACCATACTCTCTTGTATTTGATGGCGCAACCTCACCACCAGAAAAATGTGCCAAATACTGCGCACCATAACAAACGGCTAGCATAGGTTTTTTTCCTCTAATCTCAGATAAATCAGGATGTAAAGCATCATCACCTCTTACAGAGTTTGGGCTACCTGATAAGATCACAGCTTTGTAATCTTCAATGTTTTTTGGAATTTTATTAAATGGATGTATTTCGGAGTAAATGTTGAGTTCCCTAACTCTACGGGCAATAAGCTGTGTGTATTGCGATCCGAAGTCTAAAATCAGTACCTTGTCATGTTGCATGCGCAAAAATAGGAATTGATTTGGTTTTGAGGAATTACTGTTTACTCTTTTTTAAACATTTTTTTCAACATTCTAAAAACTCAATAATTACAAGTTGTTTTAAGGTTGTACCCCTTTTGTCCTACCCTATAAATTTAAGCTGTATTATTAATTGGTATCTTTATGTTGTTGATTTATTACATTCTAGATTTATGCATTTAAAACACATTTTAATAACCACCACACTATTTTTAAGCCTTGGTGTTAGTGCTCAAAATTTAGCCAATAATCCTAAAAAAACAGATAGTATTATACAATTATTGAAAACGAAACCTGATGATTCAACAAAAGTTCCAGACTTACATTACCTATTCGATTATTTTGTTTACAAAGATGCTAAAAAGGCAAAGTATTATGCAGATGAAGAAATTCGAGTTTCAAAACTTTCAAATTATGAGCATGGTATTGCAAACGGCCTATACAATTATGGTTTTTATTATAATACAATCGATCAATCCGACTCAGCCATAGTTTATTATAAAAAGGCTTATAAATTGTTCGAAAAAAAACAGAACTATCGTGGTATGAGTAAGTCTAATTATGGTATAGCCGTAATTGAGCAATACAGAGGCAATAACAAAAAGGCTTTGGAAATAGCCAAAAAAAACATTGACCTATATAAAAACAAAATTCCTGACTCTATAAGACTAGGTACCACTTATGATTTCATTTCAATGATTCATAATGCTAAAGGTAATTACAAATTGGCTATTGTTAATAGTTTAAAAGCGGTTAATATATTAGAACTAACAAACAAGCCAATTAGATTAGCAGATGCTATTTCTCATCTAGCCAACAGCGAATTTAGCTTAGAGAATTTTAAAAAAACTTTAGAATACAAAAAAAAGGTGCTTGAAATCTATAAAGAAAATAACGATAATTATTATACCACCGAAACGCTTAATGGTATTGGTATTACATACTATTATCTCAAAGATTATGACCAAGCTATTAAACACCTAAAACAAGGACTTGCGTTAGCTAATAAATTAGAATTAGTCGATATAAAAAGAACTTTATTAGACAATTTAGGGAAAGTTTATACAGCTACAGGAGATTATGACAAAGCAGAAAAACACTTAAATGAAGCTTTAAAAAATGCAGAAGAAAATAACCAAGACTACTGGAAACCTATAATTTTAAATAACCTAGGAGACCTCTATAATAAAACTAATAAACATCAAAAGGCCATAAGAGTTCTTACAAAAGCTGAAGACATAGGGAATAGTTTTAATAATTTAGGTAATCTCAAAAATACTTACTTAAGTAGACACGAAAGTTATTCAAAGCTAAAACAACCAGAACTTGCCCTAAAAGATCTTAAAGCATATACTAAAATAAAAGACTCTTTATACAATATAGATAAGATTAAGGAAATTGAAGAGCTAAATACCATTTATGAAATAGAAAAAAAAGAGCAAGAAATTACAAGTCAAAAAAATGAAATTGATTTGTTAAATATCAAAAGTAAAGTTAACAATCAACAGCGTTTACTATTAGGTCTGGCATTTTTACTTTCACTAATTGGTATTTATGCCTTTTACCTTAGAAATAAAAAAAATAAGCTAGCCAAAGAAAAAGCTGAAGCCAATTTAGAATTCAAAACTAAAGAACTTACAACCCACGCTTTACATCTAGCCAAGAAGAACGAAACACTTAATGATTTAAAACAAAAAGCAAAAGCACTAAAAGCCGATGCAAATGCAGACCCAGGCTACCAAATGCTTATTCAAACTATAAATTTCGATTTACAAGACGATAATAATTGGGAAAACTTCTCACGCTATTTTGAAGAAGTACATAAAGATTTTAATACTAATGCACAACAACAGTTCCCGAACATTACATCAAACGATTTACGCTTGATGGCATTGATGAAAATGAATTTATCATCAAAAGAAATAGCCAATATTTTAAACATCTCTAGTGATGGGATCAAGAAATCAAGACAACGCCTTCGTAAAAAAATGGGACTCAATTCTAATGAATCTTTAGAAGCTATTGTTATTGCTATTTAAACAACAACGCAATTATTAAAACCTTTCAAAACACCTGTAAAAACAGGTGTTTTTTTATGTACCCCTTTTGTACCCATCACTTTTTTTGATACTCATTTTCAGTCGTATATGTTTGTTTTGTCATTAAGTTGACAATTAATTTTTGTGATGTTTTGCTCAAAAGAGCTGCAGATTTTTTTGGGCAAATCACACAAAAAAAGCTTTTAACAAATCACAAAATATTTAATTATGAAAACGGTTTTAAATACTTTTTTAATCGCAATTTTAACTTTAACCTTTAGTGCTTGCTCTAAAGACGAAACACCGAAACCAGATTCTGATACTGATAAACTTATTGAATCTGAAGGACAAGTAAAATTAGAAGAATTTGATGCTTATAAAGGTGAAATAGGAGTTGTACTAGATGCTAGACCATTAGCCCGTAAAGGATACAACCCCAAACAAGTAACTATTAATATAAAAGCAAATAGCGGTGATTTTACGCAAACAGTTCCTATAGAAGAATACACCTTTTTAGGGCAACTAAAAATTCCTTTGGAAGGAATGAGTGAAGGAGCTATAAATGAGCTGACTTCTGGTGTAGAAATAACACCAGAATATAAAGATGAAAATGGAGAAATAATCTTTACAGAGGCACCAGCTACTGTTTCATTACAAGCTAATCCGAGTGTTAGGAAAGTGAATGCAGCTACTTTAGAAGAAACTACAAAAAACAAAACCTTGACTCTAGGCAAAGAAACCACCTATTTTATTCAGCGCATGAAAGATGATGGTAGCCCTGATAATGGTGCATGGCGTTTTCTAGATAATCCAAGTTATGACTATATCATTACAGCTAACGTTACTGATTTTAATCTTAAAGAATCAGATAGAGGTTTTGCTTTTTATTCTATTCCTGGTGAGCTTAATACTTTTGCTATAATTCATAAAGCCTCTGGAAGATTCGTTCAAGCTACACGTATAAATGTAACCCTACCAAATAATAATGGGAGTCTTGTAGCGCCAAATTTAAGTCAACGCACTGACTTTTCTGAAATTCAAAATGCACCAGATTATGACAGTTTCAAGTTTAGATTTGATCAATTAGAAGATGATAGTTACTCTATAGTAAGCATAGAATGGGGTGATGGGTTTCCTTTACAACAAATTCCAGGTTATGGATTATCCTTTAGTAAATGGGTAGACAATACTAAAAATGGCCAACGTGTAAATGCAGAACCACGTAGCTGGCGTATAGTATCTACAAGTGTAAAGTGGAACATTATTAATATAGGTACTACATTTCAAGAACCAATTTTACCTAAAGCAGAAACTGCGTTTAGTTTTAACAGCACACTAACCAACTGTGGTCAAGGTACATTTAAACAAACTGTTGGAATAGAAAAAAGCGATACTAGCATAAATACTGTGGGTTGGGAAGAATCTTTATCTATGACTACATCTAATACTGTTGATGTTTCTGCAACAGTAAGTGTAGGTTTTGAAGCCAATTTTTTTGGTTCTACAGCTAGTTATGATATGTCGTTAACAGCTGGATATTCTCATAGTTGGTCATCAACAGAGGAAAGTTCTAAATGGGGAGACAGAACGCAGGAAGAAAGTACCATAATAGCTTCTTCTCGCGAAGTAACTGTATTACCTAAAACATCTTCTTTAGTTTATGATGTTTATCAATTCTACCCAAAGACCAAAGTAAATTTTGCACAACGTATGCGTATAGAAGGCTTAGATACCGATACCAATACACCATTAACAGGTAACGAAATAAAAACGTTGTTTTATGTTAACAAATTTAATGGCGTTATTACTAGTATTGAACCTAATTCTATTGTTATCACTCTAAAGGGCACTATTACTCTAGACAAAGTTATTAAAGCTGAAAGTAGTGTACAGGATATACCTGTAGAATGTAATTAAAATAATACAGTTTCAATAATTTAAAAAAAGCAAATCTATCGATTTGCTTTTTTTAAATTACAAACTCACAAATAACAATGGTTCTATAATATTGAATATGGTTTGATACTTTTTTACTTGTAGTTTTTAACATGTTTTGAAATAAACTTTTAATGCACAATATAATATTTAACTTATTTTACATACTACTTTTCTTACCAAAATTATGTAACTTGCATTAATTCAACAACTACTATTATGGCTACTTACATCTCAGAAGACTTTGTTTCAATTTTTAGAAAGGATAGAAATGGAAAAAATAAAAAATCTGATATCCTAATATTTGGAGATCCGATAGAAATTATAAGTTACTCCAAACAAACAAAAGAAACTAAGGTTAGAGTTTTAAATCGCTTTTTTAGTCCTTATGAAGGTTATGTAAAAGGCAAACCAAAAACAATGGAAAAGGGCACTCTAAAAATGTCTATGGTTGATGTGCAACAAGGAGATGGCATGGTTATTCAAACTCCAGAGGATAAAATTATTATTGTTGATGGTGGGCACAATGTTTTGTTTACACGACATTTTACAGCACGGTTTAAGTATAAACGATCTAACAGTAATAACCCAATTAATGTAGACGCTATAATCATTACTCATGGTGATGCAGACCATTTTAATGGATTAAATGAATTTAAAAAAGCAGAGCATAATTCGAAAAAACGAGTGGCTATTCAACCCAAACGTATATTACATAATGGTTTAGTAAAACGTCCAACCTCTGTTGATGAGGAAGACAGATTAGGAAAAACAATTGTCCATAATAATAAACTTTATATCACTGACTTAGTTGATGACCCGAGAGAGATTCCAATTAATGAACAAAATTCAAAATTCAAACAATGGTCTAAAACTTTAGATCATTGGGAAACAAGAGCACCAATAACATTTAAAAGAGTACTCCATGGTATGGACGAAGCTGATGTATTTGATTTTTTTGATGATGAAAACATTAAAATTGATTTACATGGGCCTTTTCCTGAAAAAGTAAGTCATAACAATCAACAGGTTGAAGCCCTCCCTTTTTTACACAAACACGCCCCAGACCCTGAATTAGAAACACAAAATATTGATATTAGTAAGCACAAATACTCTGCATCTCATACCATTAATGGACACTCCATAGCTTTTCGGTTAACTTATGGTAATGTTAGGATTAATTTTACTGGAGATTTAAACGAAGAATCCATGCAGGTTTTAGATAAAAAACTTGACGATAGATTATTGAAAGCTGAAGTTTTAAAAGCGCCACACCACGGTTCTCATGAATTTGATTTTAAAACGCTAAAAAAAATGGCTCCTATTGTATCGTTAATATCCTCTGGTGATGATAGCGAATTTTGGGAATACATGCACCCAAGGGCAACACTTATGAATGCCTTGGGAAAGGTTTCAAGAGAAGATCAAGGCATTATTTTTTCAACAGAGTTAGCAGCATTTTTTAAATATAAAGACACCTGTTTTAAAAATTCAGATTTAAAATCATTCTTTAAAAACAGTGATAAGGATAATTACACAAAAGCAGAACTCACTAAATTATTTTCTAAAAGTATAAAAGATAAAGACCTAAAAAAGTTAGCTTTTTCAGGGTTTGAACGCACAAATTTTGGTTTAATCGAGTTTAGAACTGATGGAGAACGCGTTCTTGTTTTTACACATAGCGGTAAACCATGGGTTAAAGAAGCATATGCTTTTACAGTAAAAAAAGCAGGAAATGGAAAACGTAAAATCAAGTTTGAAAAATTAAAAACGAGGTGATTTTAAATATTTAAGAATTAATTCATAGAATCTAAAATCGCCTTAATATCGTCTTCAGTTGTATCAGGATTAATAAAACAAAAACGAGAAACCGTTTCATAAGCACTTCCTACTTTCCATTTTGTTGGTGTTACTAATGCAAATCCTTTTTCGTGGTTTTCGTAGGTCCAATGTGTATAATCTTCTGGCTTCCAGCCCAATCTTCTATATAAAACACAAGACAAACTTGGCGCTCTTACTAATTCTAAATGAGGACTTTCTTCTATCATTCTACCTGCAATTTGTGCAAGTTCAATTCCGCGTTCCACAGCTTCTCTATATCTTATAGTTCCATGAGTTGCTAGAGAAAACCATAAGGGTAAACCACGCACACGACGCGTTAATTGAATTTGATAATCTGTTGGATTAAAACCATGAGCACCTTCATCCTTAAAAATATCTAAATAAGACCCTTGTTGTGAATGTGCTTCTTTTGCCAACTCTGGTTTTTTGTAAATTACCGCACCACAATCATAAGGAGAAAACATCCATTTATGAGGATCTATAGTGATGCTATCTGCCTCTTCTATACCTTTAAACAAATACCTCACAGAATCAGCAACTAAAGCGCCGCCACCATAAGCAGCATCTACATGAAACCATAACTTTTCTTTTTTACAAACTTCAGCTACACCCTCTAAATCATCCACAATTCCAGCATTTGTTGTACCTCCTGTAGCAACAATAGCAAATAATCGCTGCCTTTGTTGAGTTGGTAGACTGCCAATGGTTTTTTGTAAAGACTCCTTTTCAAGTCTGTCTTCTGTATCAACTAACAATACATCAATATCTGCTACTTTTGCCATAGCTTTAATGGAAGAATGTGCTCCGATAGATGTAATTATCAATCCTTTTTCAACAGTATTGCGCTCATTTAAGCTACGCCAATATTCTCTTGCAGTAACAATAGCTGATAAGTTTGCCGCAGTACCTCCGCTTGTAAAAACACCAAATGCCCCTTCTGGTAATCCTGTTAATGAAACTATCCACCGCATAGCTTCATTCTCACAAAATATGCCTCCTGCACCTTCCATCCAATAGGCACCATGAATACTTGAAGCTGATGTTACCAAATCAAACATTACTGCAGCTCTGGTTGGAGATGCAGGTACAAAAGCTAAATGTCTTGGATGGTCTATAGGTACGTTAGAGGTTGTTAAATGCTTCTTCCATAACTTAAAAGCTTCTTCTCCTCCAATACCGTTTTCAGTAATGGTTTCTCCCACCAAAGCTTTAAGTTCTTCTTCTTTTTTAGGTTTACCAATCTTATGCTTAGTATTAGATAAACGGTCTATAACATACTTCATAACATCCATAGTCATGTCAACTAAATCTATATCTATTTTGTGCATTTTATAGTCTTTTATTCAAAATTAAACTGTAGTTGTTTAAAGCAATCTAAAATACAATTATTAAGTCTAATTTGACTTGTAGTGTATATATAGATGTTTTTACAAAATAACTAAGCAACATATCAAATCACCATTAGTATCTGATAATCAAATGATTCATAATTAATTCATTAATTTTAACTCATCTAACTACATCCTGATGAAAAAATATTGTTTTACCATATTTATTTCATTTGCTACAAACATATTATCATCACAAAACACCAAACAACATGATAGTTTGAATTTACTATATAAAAATCAACCTCTAGGTATTGAAAAAATAAATATTGCGGAAAAGATTTTTATTAATTCGAGAAAAACTAACCCTAAACTAGCTTTAAAGTATTTATATAAAGGTTAAGTCTCTCTAAAAAATTAAATTACCCATAAGGATTAGATAAATCTTATACAAATTTGGGGCTGTATTATGTGAATTATTATAACCTAGATTCTTTAAGGTTCTATTTTTTAAAAGGAAAGAATAGTTGTTCAAAAAACAACAATAATACACTTCTTTTTAAAGTACTAAACCGTTGGTCTAAAGCTGAGAACCTTTAAGCTAATTGTAATTAAAAATTTTTGAGTTATAAAGCAAGCTTATAGGCTTGCTTTTTAAACTGTAATTATGTTAAACTCAGCTTTTAAAGGTTTTAAACTTTTTATAAGCTTAGGGATTAGCTTTTCACCATACTCCAAATACAATTCAGAAAAATTAATATTCCGTTCTTGTAAACTTCCGTTAGGGAATAGCTCGTTTTTTATATCTGTCATCCTTTCAACTTCATCAGAAAGCTTTCTCTTCTGTGCTTTTAACAATCGTTTTTCAAGATTATCAAGTCCTTTTAACTGTTTTACCTCTTGAGCTTTTACTGCTCCTAAAAATGATTTATCGGTTAGTTCAGCTAGTTTAAATAATTTCTCAAATTGCTGTTTTAAACTTGCTTTTTGGTCTGAGAAGTCAATCTCTATATTTGAAATTTCTCTAACTTTTTTATTAATTAAAACATCTCTTTTTAAGAAAATATCTTCGTTAGATATCGCTAGGTTTTCTAATTTTTTTGATTGCTTTGCATATTTAATTAACACAGAATTCCTGAGCAGAAGTATTGGAAAAGGTACTTCTACCTCATCAAAATACGATTTCAACTGTAACCAGTATGCTAACTCACCACCGCCTCCAATATAACAGAGGTTAGGCAAAATAACTTCCTGATACAGAGGGCGCATAATCACATTAGGTGAAAATCTTTCAGGGAATTCTGAGACTTCTTTAAGTAACTCACGCTCTCCCCAAGATGTATTTGTGTTTAGGACTTTGTATACGTTATCTTTCAAAACAATTCGTTCTCTTAAGTTTTCCTTAATGTAGAACAAGTTTATTTCTCTTGGGTTTACTTGTATTTTATATGTGTCTGAAACATTTTCTAAAGCTCTATTTGTTTTAGATACATTATTAAATGAAGTGTGATTTAAAAGTTCTTTTTTTATGTATGGAATAAGTAAGCGCTTTAAATCAGTATCATTAGCATCAATTACAACTAATCCATAATCTTTAAACAATTCGTTTGCTAAAAAACGAGTAGCATCAGCAAGATTATCATGCTTTAAATAAGCATTTTTAAAAAGTTTTTTTAGAGTTTCAGCATTTGTTGTAACTCCTAAATCTAGAGATAACAGATCTAAAACCTCATCTAACCCTTTAGTTGAAAGCTGCCCTACTGCTCCATTTGCTTCTCTATTCCACTGAAACTTCTTTCCTCTAAAATTGAAATAATTTATTTCATCAAAATCATGATCTTCTGTTGCCATCCAATAAATGGGCACAAAATCATAATCTGGATAGTTCTTCTTTAATTCGTTTGAAAGGTTTATTGTTGATATGATTTTATAAAGAAAATACAGTGGACCAGTAAATAAATTTAACTGATGTCCTGTGGTAATTGTAAATGTGTTTTCAGAACTTAAACATTCTATATTCTTTAATGTTAATGCTGATTTATTAGTATTCTCATATTGTCTATTTAAAACAGAAACCAATACATTTCGATTATCTAAAGAAAAAGATTCTGCTTTTTGATCAATTTGATATTGAAAATTATTAAGCTTAGGGAAGTGATTATAAAACTGCTTTAATTCAGGTTTCTCATCTAAATAATCACAAATTAATGACGAGAAATAATCAGTTTTATGGAACGCTAAATAATTTTGCTTCATGTTTATATTAAAATCATGTAAATATACAGTTATTCTGATTTTTCAAGTCTAAAAAATTAGTTAAGACTTACACATATATATACTTGTTTTAGAAAATATCAAGAAAAGAAATGACTTTCAAAAATCCTTCTTTACCTTTCATTTCTAAACTTATCTTTATTCGAATCTAATCTGCAACTAATATATACTTTATAAAACACCTACAATACAGTAAATTAACAAAAAATCGATTCTAAGTAAAAAGTTAAAATTTAGATAGTTACAAGTTATTTTTTGTATATTAAAGCTGCCTAATAGAAAAATAAAGCCATGAAAAAGCTACAGATTTATAAGTTCTTTTATATTTTTTCACTAATACTAATATCTTCAAATATTCTTATATCTCAAGAAGTCAATACAGACTTTAAAGAGTTTGAAGCTAAAATTATAGATAGTGAAACAAAAAAACCATTGGTATTCACAAATATTGTTATTCAAGGTTCAAACATCAGTACAGTAAGTAATAGTGATGGTGAATTTCTTTTAAAAATTCCAAATAACTTAATTGAAAATAATATTGTTATTACACACTTAGGTTATGAAGATAAAATTCTTAAAATAGCTGCTTTAAAAAATAATGAAAAGATACTCTTAAAACCTGCTACCACCCAGTTAAACGAAATAAGTATTACTGCATCCACTAAAAACGCAAAAGAAATAGTTCAAGAAACGCTTAAAAAGAAAAGTAGTATCTATAATAATGATAGAACATTGATGACTGCTTTTTACAGAGAAACTATAAAAAAAAGAAGAAAGAATGCTTCACTGTCTGAAGCTGTTGTGAAAATTCACAAACAACCTTACAACAATATAAGGAACGATCATATTGAACTAATAAAAGCAAGAAAAAATACGAATTATTCTAAATTAGATACACTCGCACTTAAGTTACAAGGTGGACCATTCAGTAACTTATATACAGACATTATTAAATACCCTGAATTTATCTTTAATGAAGAAAACATGAATTTTTATACATTTAGTTTCGGTAAATCTACTAGTATCAATGATAGAACAATTTATGTTATAAATTTTAAACAGAAAGACTATATTGAGCAACCTCTATATTATGGTAAATTATATATTGATGCTAAAACATATGCACTTAGCAATGCAGTATATAGTTTAAACGTTTCAAATAGAGAATTATCGAGCAGAATGTACGTTAGAAAAAAACCAAGAAGAGTTGATGTGTATCCAACAGAAGCATCATATCGCGTTAATTACAGAACAACAAACGGTAAATGGCATTATGCCTATAGTAATATCTCATTAACCTTTAAAGTAAACTGGAAAGGGAAGCTTTTCAATAATGTGTATACACTAAGTAGTGAAATGGCAATTACTGATTGGAAAACTTACAATACTAATCTTGCTAAAAACAGAAGCCAATTAATCCGTCCTTCAACAATATTAAGTGAAAAAGCTTCTGGTTTTTCTGACCCGAGATTTTGGGGTGCATATAATATAATAGAGCCTGAAAAATCTATTGAGTCAGCGATTAAAAAAATACAGAAACAATTAAAGCGAACGTAATTAAGTTACTCTAATTCTATTACAGAAATTACGGGTTCATGATCGGAAAGTTCTAGTTCAAAATTCTCATGAGAAAGAATTTTAAAATTTTTATCGATTAAAATATAATCTAACCTAAACGGATAGTTATATAATTTATAAGTTAAACCAAATCCTTTTCCTGATTCGATAAAAGAATCTTTCATGGAGTTACTTAAAATATTATAACTCGATGAAAATTGAGTGGCATTAAAATCACCGCAAATGATTACTTTACCTCTAAAGTTATTAATATGATTTTTTACTAAAATAGCTTGTTCTTCTCTAGTTTTTTCAGCTTTACCAATTCTTTTTATTATTGCAGAATAACTTTTTGGGTTATTTAACTGATGTATAGCATCTGATTTATAAGATTCTAAATGTATATTATAAATTCTAATATATTGGTTGTTAACTTTTAAATCAACGTACATGGCACCATTTTTTGAATTTGGAAAATTAATATAGCCTTTATCTAAAATGGGATACTTGGAAAATATGGCCATTACAGACTTATCAAAACCTGCTATAATATTAGTTTTAAAAAAATATGGATACTCTTTTTCAAATAATTTGTATTTAATCGCTGAGAATTCTTGAATACAAAAAATATCTACGTTTTTGGTCTTAATGAAATCTATGATTTTTTGATCTGTAACTTCTGTTCCTTCCTTGTTATTAGTAAATCCATTTACATTATAAGATAGAATAGTCAACGTTTTAGCACTTGATATATCAATATTCTCTATATTTTCATCTATTTGATTATATTGAATAAATAAATCAAAACAAAAGAAGTAAACCATAACTGCTACAAATACTAGTAGAAAATGCTTTTTTTTCTTAATTAACCAAAAAATACCGAAAATTAAATTAAAGACAAAAAGAATAGGAATGCCAATAGAAAAAGCTAAAGACACAAGGTTATCTGCTAAAAAAACATAAAAACAACCAAATATTAAAAAAATACTAGGAAGTAAAATCAAAACTTTACTAAACCTATATAGTAAACCTTTAAGTTTAGTTAGATAAGGCAAATAAATCAGTTTTTAAAATAAAGTTATTTGTCCTTCGTCATCACTTTCTGAATTATCTGTTGATGACTTGATAGAGTCACTTCCACTCAATTCAGCAGACACCTCTTTTTCATCTACAACCTCTAAATCATCAGCATGTATCTCCTCAGGAGCTTCATAAGGTAATGGGTCTAATAAATTAACCTGATTCACTTTATCTTTAGTTAATTGATTTCCTTGAGCAGAAAGTCCTTTAATATCAATAAACTCCTCTAAATTAACTTCAAGATTTTCTTTTCGGTCTTTACCACGTTCCTTTGCAAAAACAACTTCTGCCATAGGTATCCAATCTGTAGAAACAATTTCTAATTGCGAATTTGGATGATCAGAAATAAAAGACTCTTCTCGACCTTCTTGTTCTATCAAAAAACGCTTTACATAATACAGTTCTTTTTCGCCATTAAAATAAATAGCAGAAATAGGTTTTTTAGGAATCCATTTTTCCATTACAATCATATCGTCGTCAAAATGCATCGTTACTTCAGGTGTAACCGTTTTAACAATTCCAGACTGATTAATTATAAGTAGTTTATCTTCACCTCTAAACTCCCCTATAAGTTCTCCCCTACCATCTACATTTAAACGTTGTACTGTATCATCAAACCAAATTTTTCTAGGCTTTAAGGTTGATACCCCTTTCTCTTTTAATTCAACACGTTTTACTGAATACTTAGTAACTAAATTTCCTTTTGATGCTCGCCCTTTAATTATAATATCTGCAAAATCAATATCCCACTTGAGCTTTTTAATACTACCTGCTTGTCTTAGATTTATACTAACAACTTCTGCTTCACCATTTGGATTCGCTGAAAAGTACAAACTCACGGAGCCTTTATTGCCATTGGTTAAATCATATTCTCTGTCTCTAGTTATACTTGTTACTGCAAAACGTTTAATATATGATGGCCCTTTTCTACCATCTCGATAAATCATATTATAAATGGTACGCTTATCCTTCTTCTTAAAAACAGCAACATGGATAATATCCTTACCAACAAAAGTTTTCGAATCTACTTTTGTTACCATCATTTTTCCTTCTTTAGTAAATACTATAATATCATCAATATCGCTACAATCACAAACATATTCATTTCTACGTAGCGAAGTGCCAATAAATCCTTCTTCCCGATTTACATATAGTTTCGTATTTCTTATAACAACTTTTGTAGCGTCAACATCCTCAAAAGTTCTTATTTCAGTTTTACGCTCCCTTCCTTCTCCGTATTCTTTTTTAAGCCTTTTAAAATAGGCTATAGCATAATCAATAAGATGTTCTAGATTATGTTTTACTTCTGCAATTTGATCTTCAAGTGCATCAATTTTTTGTTGTGCTTTATCAATATCAAATTTTGAAATACGCTTAATTCTTATTTCCGTTAAACGCACAATATCATCTTCAGTTACCTTACGTTTTAAATGCTTTATATGAGGTTGTAAACCTTTGTCTATTGCGCTTATAACACCTTCCCAGGTTTCCTCTTCTTCAATATCACGATAGATTCTATTTTCAATAAAAATACGCTCTAAAGATGCAAAATGCCATTGCTCTTCTAACTCGCTTAATTTTATTTCAAGTTCTTGTTTTAAAAGTTGCACTGTATTATCAGTAGAACGACGCAACATTTCAGAAACACCTATAAATAGGGGTTTATTATCTTCAATAACGCAGCCCAATGGCGAAATAGAAGATTCACAACTTGTAAATGCATATAATGCATCAATTGTTTTATCTGGTGATAAACCTGAAGGTAAATGCACTAAAATCTCAACTTCAGCAGCTGTATTATCTTCAATCTTCTTAACCTTAATTTTTCCTTTATCATTAGCCTTTAAAATAGAATCAATTAAAGAAGACGTTGTTGTTCCGAAAGGTAGCTCAGTAATTACTAAAGTGTTTTTATCAAGCTGGGATATTTTAGCTCTAACACGAACCTTACCCCCTCTATTACCATCATTATAATTAGAAAAATCAGCTATACCTCCAGTTGGAAAATCTGGAACAATAGTAAATCGTTTTCCTTGTAAATGCTTGATAGAAGCATCTATAAGTTCAATAAAATTATGAGGTAATATTTTGGTTGAGAGCCCTACAGCTATTCCTTCCCCTCCTTGTGCAAGAAGCAAAGGAAACATTACGGGAAGATTTACTGGCTCTTTTCTTCTTCCATCATAACTGGCTTGCCACTCGGTAATTTTAGGATTATAAACAACATCTAAACCAAATTTTGATATCCGTGCTTCAATATATCGGGACGCTGCTGCTCTATCTCCTGTTAAGATATTTCCCCAGTTTCCTTGTGTATCAATTAATAAATCTTTCTGACCAATTTGCACCATAGCATCAGCAATACTAGCATCTCCATGCGGATGATATTGCATAGTATGTCCTACTATATTAGCTACTTTATTATATCTGCCATCGTCAAGATCCTTCATGGAATGCATGATACGGCGTTGTACAGGCTTAAAGCCATCTTCTATAGCTGGTACAGCACGCTCTAAAATAACATACGAAGCATAGTCTAAAAACCAATCTTTGTACATACCAGTTACTCTGGTAATGGTTTCTTTAGGTTCGTTCTTATCGTTTGTTAAATCGTCGTTTTGATTTTCAGTCATTAAAACTCCTTAATTTTTGGGTTTACCATTAAGATATGTTCTGCCTTTTTTTCTACGCTTTTTTGCTTTTGCTGTTACATCGTGCTTATGTAAATAGTCATAAGACCTTTGTTTTAGTTTTTTTTCTTTAGAGTACAACATAATTATTAGTTTTACTTACAAATACCAGCTTAAAAAGCCAGCATTTATAATGTGTGTTTAGTTTATCTATCTTCTTCGATTAAATCTAACTCAACTTTTAGATTTTCGATAATGAATTCTTGACGTGTTGGGGTGTTTTTACCCATATAAAATGCTAACAACTCCTCAATGGACATGTTATCATCTAGCATCACGGGATCCAAACGAATATCATCTCCAATGAAATGCTTAAATTCATCAGGGGAAATCTCTCCCAATCCTTTAAATCGAGTAATTTCTGGTTTAGGCTTTAACTTATTAATGGCATTTATACGTTCTTCTTCAGAATAGCAATAAATAGTTTCTTTCTTATTTCTTACCCTAAATAGTGGTGTTTGCAATATATACAAATGCCCCTCCTTAATTACTTCAGGAAAAAATTGCAAAAAGAATGTAATTAATAATAAACGAATATGCATACCATCAACATCAGCATCCGTTGCTATTACAACATTATTATATCGTAAATCTTCTAAAGATTCTTCAATATTTAATGCTGCTTGTAAAAGATTAAACTCTTCGTTTTCATAAACAATCTTTTTAGAGAGCCCATAAGAATTTAAAGGTTTCCCTTTTAAACTAAAAACGGCTTGTGTGTTAACATCCCGAGATTTTGTAATACTTCCTGATGCTGAATCACCCTCTGTAATAAATAGCGTTGTTTCTAGATTTCTTTCATTTTTAGTATCACCAAAGTGAACACGACAATCTCTTAATTTTTTATTGTGAAGACTTGCCTTTTTTGCTCTATCTTTAGCTAATTTTCTAATACCAGACAACTCTTTTCGCTCACGTTCAGCTTGCAAAATTTTACGTTGTATTTTTTCAGCAGTATCAGGATTTTTATGTAAGTAGTTATCTAGGTTAGTCTTTACAAAATCATTAATGTAAGTTCTTACCGTTGGATAATCACCACCCATATCTGTGGAGCCTAATTTGGTTTTAGTCTGGCTCTCAAAAACAGGTTCCATCACTTTTATAGCAATTGCACTTACAATGGATTTCCTGACATCTGAGGCATCGTAGTTTTTTCCATAAAACTCCCGAATGGTTTTAACTATCGCCTCTCTAAATGCATTTAAATGTGTTCCACCTTGGGTTGTATTTTGTCCATTAACAAAACTATTATATTCTTCACTGTACTGTGTTTTACTGTGTGTTAATGCTACCTCAATATCATTTCCACGTAAGTGAATAATAGGATATAACAAATCAGATTCAGCTATCTTTTCAGCTAGTAAATCTTTTAAACCATTTTCGCTATAATATTTCTCGCCATTAAAAACTATGGTTAATCCTGGATTTAAATACACATAGTTTTTAAGCATTTTTACAACGTACTCACTTCTGTACTTGTAGTTTTTGAAAATAGTTTCGTCTGGGATAAATGAAACTTTTGTACCCTTTCTACGTGTGGTATCATCAAGTGTTTCTTTGTTGGTGAGTTCTCCCTTTTCAAATTCTGCTGAAGCTGACTTTCCATCTCTATTCGATTCAACTCTAAAATAATTTGAAAGCGCATTTACAGCTTTGGTACCAACTCCATTTAATCCAACCGATTTCTTAAACGCTTTTGAGTCGTACTTTCCACCAGTATTCATTTTAGAAACTACATCAACAACTTTTCCTAAAGGAATACCACGACCATAATCTCGAACAATTACCTTGGTACCTTGAATGGAAATTTCTATAGTTTTACCGGCTCCCATGACGAACTCGTCAATAGAGTTATCTAAAACCTCTTTAAGAAGAATGTAAATACCATCATCTGGAGAAGACCCATCACCCAATTTCCCAATGTACATTCCTGGACGCATACGAATATGCTCTTTCCAATCTAATGAGCGTATATTGTCTTCGGTATATTTGGTTTCTTGAGCCATAAAAACGAGTGAATTTTAAAACTTCTTATCAATAAAAACTGAAGTAAGTACGCTAATATAGCACAACCTTTCAAAAAATAAAATAACTGAGATACAAAGTAATTAACAATGAAAAATAAATATTGTTGATTACCTCAAATTAGGTTTTCTTAGGCTTTTTTAAAGAGACTAATAGAATTCCAATTATAACTACCAAAGCACCAAATAGTTGCAATAAAGTTAATCTTTCGTTCAAAAATATTGCAGCCAAAACAATGGTTGAAATTGGACCAACTCCTGCAACAATAGCAAAATTTGAAGAACTTATCATTTTAATTGAAGCTGACACTAGAAAAGATGGAATTACTGTTGCAAAAACCGCTATTAAAAATCCTAATAAATACACCTCCCAAGAAAAACTAAAAATATCAGTCTTACCTATTATACTAAAATGAATAAATACACATACACATGAAACTAACATAGCATAAGCCGTGAATTTCATAACACCAAATTTTGGAATAAGCCAACCACTCCCCACCAAATACGATGCATAAGTAAGTGCGCTCAGCAATATAAATAAACCACCAACAATTGATTCTTTTCCTGACACATTTATCTCCTCTGAAAAAGCCAAAACTACACCAAAGTAGGTTAAAACTATTGCACCTGTCTGGATTTTGGTAATTGGCTGTTTCAAAAAGAATTTATTCAAAAGTAGTACTAGTGTAGGATATAAAAATAGAATGATGCGCTCTAAGCTAGCCTTAATATAGGTTAGCCCAACAAAGTCAAAATAGCTTGCTAAATAATATCCTATAAAACCAAAAAAAACAACCCATAAGTATTCTTTTTTACCAATACTAATAGTTTCATTTTGATTGCGATACAAATAAGCAATAACTACATAAAAAGGAAATGAAAACAGCATACGCAAAAGCAATATGCTTATAGCATCAACTTGATACTTGTAAGCTAATTTTACCATAACAGCTTTAGAAGAGAATAAAACAACTCCTAAAACACCAATACCTATACCCAGCCAGAATGTTTTCGCTTTTTGCATGAAACGAAGGTAAAAACACTTATCTCGATAGGCTTAAAGTAAAATTTAAAATTACGATGCTCAAAGCTTAACAATAATATCTTAAAGAATAGAATAGTTACCCTAAATCAGGAATATAAATAACCTTTTATATTTCTTCTTTTTAAGTTTTTTTTCAGTTGTTCTATCTCAGCACGTTCTTTCAATGCGGTATTTCTTATACTTAAAAGCTTGGTCATGTATTTTTTTAAAAATAACCAGTTAGCAAACTTTCCAACAAAACCATAAGGAGATTCAAAGTAAAATTTGTCAATCATTAGAGTACCCACACCAGTACTCTTAAAAAGATGTTCGTGCTTAAGTGTTTTAAACGCCCCAAAAATCATCTCACCTACAAAATAATTTGGGCTTTCAAAATCTGTAATTTTAGTAGTTAAATGCTGAACAAAACCTAGGTGTCTGGCCTCCCAACTTACCCATTCATTTAACTCTATAAGTCCGAATGTTTTACCAGCAATAGGAATTTCGTCAGTATGCTTCAAAGATTCTTTATGAAAATCAATGCTTCTAGCTAAGTCAAAACATACTTCTAAATCCGCATTAATTTTAGTTTGAACTTCTATTAAAGGCATGAGTAGTATTTAGTTTTTTGATAATGTTTAGTGGTATTTTATTAATCAAAACACACAAAACTAATAAATAGTATCAAAAAACCTACAAACCTTACAGAAAAAACTAAACATTAAATAAGAAATGCATCACATCACCGTCTTTTACTATGTAATTCTTACCTTCTACACGCATTTTTCCCGCCTCTTTTACTTTAGCTTCACTACCATATTCGGTATAGTCATTATAGCTAATCACTTCAGCACGAATAAATCCTTTTTCAAAATCGGTATGAATTACACCAGCCGCTTGTGGTGCCGTTGCTCCTATATCTACTGTCCAAGCACGAACCTCTTTAACACCTGCAGTAAAGTAAGTTTGTTGGTTTAAAAGTTTGTATGCTCCTCTTATTAATTTAGCAGCTCCAGGCTCATCTAAACCAATGTCTTGTAGAAACATTTGGCGTTCTTCATAATCATCCAGTTCATTTATATCAGCCTCAGTACCAACTGCTAAAACTAAAACCTCTGCATTTTCATCTTTTACAGCTTCTTTCACTTGAGTCACATAATCATTACCAGAAACTGCTGCAGCTTCATCTACATTACAAACATACATTACGGGTTTATCTGTTATAAACTGTGATGGTTTAACAAAATCGTTATAATCATCTTCTCCAAACTCTAAAGCTCTTACAGATATTCCAGACTCCAACCCTGCTTTTATTTTTAATAAAATAGCTTCTTCTTTTTGGGCTTCTTTATTACCTGTTTTTGCAGCACGCTTTACTTTGTCTAATTTCTTTTCCGCAGTTTCTAAGTCTTTTAACTGCAACTCCATGTCTATGGTTTCCTTATCCCTAATAGGATTTACATTACCGTCAACATGCACAATGTTATCATTATCAAAACATCTTAATACGTGCAAAATAGCATCAGTTTCTCTAATGTTTGCTAAAAACTGGTTTCCTAAACCTTCTCCTTTGCTTGCCCCTTTTACTAAACCTGCTATATCTACAATTTCTACAGTTGCAGGAATCACTTTTTCTGGAGTAACCAAGCTTTCTAATTTTTCTAATCTTGGATCAGGAACGTTTACAACACCCATATTTGGCTCTATAGTACAAAATGGAAAATTTGCACTTTGCGCCTTAGCGTTTGATAAACAATTAAACAACGTTGACTTTCCAACATTTGGTAATCCTACAATACCTGCTTTCATAAATAATTATATTTAGTCTTTCCCGCGAAGGCAGGAATATTTTGCGATTGCAAATGTAATTAATAAAACAGAAAACCTGCGATAGAATTTTAAGATGAATTTAGCAAAAACAACATATTAGCATTAATTAAACGTTAAATCCTTTTTTTGTGACCTCAAAGACTTGTAACATTACTTAATTTGACTCGTTGAATACTCAAAATAATCAATCAGTAAAAAATGAAAATAAAAATTACTCTTCTATTTTATCTGCTTAGTTTATCAATGGTTGCGCAAAGTATAACCGCAAGACTTATTGATAAATCATCAGAGAAACCAATCCCTTATGGCAATATTAAAACTGGAAAATATAGTGGTGTGATTTCAAATGATGAAGGCTTTTTTACAATTCAATCTGCTGAAGACAATATATCCATCACCATTTCCTGTATAGGTTATGAAAATAAATCACTCACTATCAAAGAGATTAAAGCACTTAATTTTGTTATTGAACTTCAGGAAGCCATTAATCAATTAGATGAAGTTTTTATTAGCAATAAAGCTCCAAATGCAGATTCAATTATTGCCAGAGTAAAGGTGAAACTAAACAATAATTATAATTTTAACTTACAGCAATACAATATGTTTAAACGTAACACAGACCACGTGGATTTTAAAAGCTTAGAGTTTGAAATTGATAAAGCCTCAAACGTTAAAAAGAAAAAACTAGAAGACGTAAACAATAGCTTAACTGCCTTAGTAAACCAAGTAAAAAACAGCAATATGATTCAGTTTTCTGATGTTAAAGGCAAAATATTCACCTTAAATAAAGACAGTATCAAATTTGAGGTTGAAAAAGCCACAGAGCTTCTAGATTATAAAAACGATTTTTCGATTGATAATATTCAAGAGAAAATGCAAAATATTATACTTACTTATTTAGATACTACAAAAACCTATAAGCTTAAAACTGGCTTGTTTAAAATTGAAGACTCATTAGCCTTAAATGATGAAAATTTTAAAGAGGATAATAAAAGTGAATACAAGGTATCGCATTTAAATAGTGAAACTAAATCACTACTAAAACGTGTTCAGTTTTACAAAAACGCTTTCCTAAGTAAGTTATTAAATCCATATTTATACGAATACAACTTTGAAGATGTTGGCTATAACAACGGAGAACTCACATACATTATTTCTTATACCCCTAGAAAAGGAAAATCAAAATACACAGGGAAATTTTATATTTCAGATGAAACTTATGCCATTACAAGAGTAGATTATAAGTATTATAAAAAACGACGAGGACAAAAATTTAACCTGCGATTATTATTAGGGGTTAAATACATTGAAAACGTAAGTGAAGGCACTATGATTTTTGAAAAAGATAGCAGCAACCTCCACCATCCTAAATACATTAAACGAATTTATGGCAGTTATTTTTATGTAAGTAGACCTTTAAAATTTATTGAAAATAGTAAGGAACGTAATAAAGTGGCTTTTGATTTTACAATTGAAGGCGATAATAGCACCAAAGAAGAACTACTTATCACTAAACATAATACATTAACAACATTAGATTTTCAGAACGTAAAACAAGTTGAAAAAATCCCTTTTATAAAATTAAACAAATATGAAAAAACGATTTGGGATAGTGAAGGCATTTTAGAGCCTTCTATAGAGATGAAGGCTTTTGATGGAAGTGATTAAAACTTGGTTATAATTTAATAAATTTTATAACACTTGTCGTAAGCGAGTACAGGAGAGGTCTTTTTATTATTTATTTAGAAAAATCAACTACAATGAGAGGCTAGCTAATCGGTCTACACAACTATCAATTACAAACTTTGGCAAGTCAGGGCAAGTCTGGACATAGTGATTTCGGCTATACATTTTTGGCTTTAGTTTTATCTATTTAGCTATATACATTTGGGTTATGCTTCTCCATATAAAATTCCGGATTAGCTACTTTCGTAAATCCAAACTTTTCATAAAGCCATTTTGCGGTATTAGTCAATAAAATCCAGCGTCTTAATCCTTGAAGATTTGGGTGTTCCATTATTTCATCCATCAGCCATTTACTTAATCCTATTCCCCTATATTCTTTTAGAATGTATACATCTCCTAAATATGCAATAGTTGAATAATCGGAAATTATTCTAGCAAAACCAATTTGTTTATTTCCATGATAAAGCCCGAAATTCAATGAATTTTCAATTGATGTTTTCAAAATACTGATTGGTATTCCGTTAGCCCAATCAGTTTCGTTTGCAAGAAATTTGTGGATACTCAAAATATCCAATTTATTCTTGTCTGTTGAAATGGTATAATCATTTCTGTAGACTTCTCTAATCTTCAATTCTTTCATTTATTCTTAGTTATTACTATCACAAAGATATGATCTTACTTTACTGATGATATCATCCGATATGTAAAGTTTATATTTTTCTAAAAAAAGCAATGCATATGCAATTATTAAAACTTGTAAACAAAAAACCCCAAGCTTCAGCTCAGGGTCTCTATATGTTTTCTGCAGTTTATCTACTAACCATCTGGGTGCATAAACTTCTGCTTCGCCAATAATTCCTCTTCTGTTTCAACAACATCTTCATCCGGAACACAACAATCCACAGGACATACTGCTGCACATTGTGGTTCATCATGGAAACCTTTACATTCTGTACATTTATCTGGTACAATATAGTACAATTCATCACTTACAGGTTCTTGTGCTTCATCAGCATCTACTTCTCTGCCATCAGTAAGCACAACAGTTCCTTCTAAGCTTGTTCCGTCTTTGTAACGCCAGTCATCAGCGCCTTCATATATTGCTGTATTTGGGCACTCTGGTTCGCAAGCACCACAATTAATACATTCGTCTGTTATTATAATAGCCATAGTAATTTTTTTATCTTTTAAAATTCAGGAACTCCATACAGAATCCTTAAATTTGCAGTTGCAAAAATAAAGCCAAAACCATTCATAACCAAATTAAGAATGCAATTACAAGAAAGAATTAACGCTTTTGTAAAATTAGGAGATTTTATTCGGCAATTTTCTAATGAAGCTATTGAAAAAGCGGATAATATTGAACATAACGATATTTTCTTCGATGGCTTTAAACATCAATTAAAACTTGCCAAAGAGCATAACGGTTGGTTTACCGAAGACAACATAAAATTTGCCTTAAAATCTTGGTCTGATGCATTAACTACAGATAATTTAAACGCTTGGTTAAAGCCTTATAAAATAGAGACCAACCACCCTAAAAAGGTTACCATTATAATGGCTGGTAATATTCCTTTAGTAGGATTTCATGATTTTTTATCTGTTTTAATTTCTGGTCATCATGTACTGGTAAAGCAATCTTCTAATGATAAACAATTACTACCTTATTTAGCAAAATATTTGGAATATGTAGCCCCTGAGTTTAAAGGAAAAATAGAATTTACTGAAGACAAAGTAGAAAACTTTGATGCTGTTATTGCAACAGGAAGTAATAATACGGCGCGTTATTTTGAATATTATTTTAAAGACAAACCGTCAATTATCCGAAACAACCGAAACTCAGTAGCCATATTAACAGGCAATGAAACTCCTGAGGACTTAAAAAACCTTTCTGAGGATATTTTTAGATATTTTGGTTTAGGATGTAGAAACGTTTCTAAGCTTTTTGTTACTAAAGATTATAAATTTGATGCTTTTTTTGAAGCCATTTATCATTGGCATCCTATTGTAGAAAAAGCAAAATACGCCAATAACTACGATTATAACAAAGCGGTTTATTTAATGAGTGAATTTGATATGCTTGAAAATGGCTTTTTTATGATCAAAGAAGATGAAAGCTTCGCGTCACCAATAGCTACACTCTTTTATGAATATTATGAAGATTTATCAGAATTAAAAAAGAGTTTAGAAACAAAAAAAGAACAAATTCAATGTGTCGTTTCTAAAGGTTTTTCTGAAAAAGAAATCCCTTTTGGGCATACTCAAAAACCGCAACTTTGGGATTATGCGGATGATGTAGATTCCATTAAATTTTTATTATCAATTTGACGAAAAAATTATTGAATTCTTAATAAGAAATCCTTAATAAATTAAGAACTTTGCATCTTTAAATTTTACTACAAAAATGAAGAAACATAACTTTAGTGCAGGACCATGTATTTTACCACCAGAAGTGTTATTAAAAGCTTCTCAAGCTGTTGTTGATTTAGACAACAGCGGGTTATCTTTAATTGAAATATCCCACAGAAGCAAAGCTTTTGTTGATATTATGGAAAACGCTAGAGCATTGGCTTTAGAACTACTTGGTTTAGAGGGCAAGGGTTATAAAGCGTTATTTTTACAAGGTGGTGCGAGTACACAATTTTTAATGGTTGCATTAAACTTATTAGAAAAAAGAGCTGGATATTTAAACTCTGGTGCTTGGTCAGACAAAGCTATTAAGGAAGCTAAAATTTATGATGATATCTATGAAGTTGGTTCTTCAAAAGATGCAAACTATAATTACATTCCAAAAGGTTATGAAATACCTGAAGATTATGATTATTTTCACTGCACATCAAACAACACAATCTACGGAACTCAAATAAAAGAATTCCCAAATTGTAATATTCCTTTGGTGTGTGATATGAGTAGTGATATTTTTTCTCGTACTCTTGATTTTTCAAAGTTTGATTTAATCTACGCTGGAGCTCAAAAAAATATGGGGCCAGCGGGAACAACTTTAGTTGTTGTAAAAGAAGATATTCTAGGAAAAGTATCTCGTAAAATACCATCAATGATGGATTACAAAGTTCATATTAGTAAGGGTAGTATGTTTAATACGCCACCTGTCTTTCCTGTTTACACAACTATGCTAACTCTAGAGTGGTTAAAAAATTTAGGTGGTATTCAAGCTATAGAAAAGGAAAATGAAAAGAAAGCACGTTTAATGTATTCTGAGATAGACTTAAACCCGCTATTTAAAGGTTTTGCAAGTAAACAAGATCGTTCAAATATGAATGCTACATTCACTTTGGAAAATGAAAACCTTAAAGAAACTTTCGAATCCATGCTTAAGGAAGCTGGAGTAAGTGGTGTAAACGGACACAGAAGTGTTGGTGGTTACAGAGCTTCAATGTACAACGCTTTACCCCTAGATAGTGTAAAGGTTTTGGTTGAAGTAATGAGCGAATTAGAAAGTAAAGCTTAAAAAAGAAGTTAATATTTGTCATTCCCTCGAAGGAGGGAATCTCATGAAGCTTCCTATAAAGAATATAAATAAAGATTCCCGCCTGCGCGGGAATGACACATAAAAAATAAAAATGAAAGTATTAGCAAACGACGGAATTTCTCAAAGTGGTATTGATGCCCTAGAAAAAGCTGGGTATGAAGTAAGTACAACCACCGTAGCACAAGAACAATTAATTAACTATATAAACGAAAACGATATTTCGGTTTTATTAGTTAGAAGCGCCACTACAGTTCGTAAAGATTTAATAGATGCCTGCCCTGGCTTAAAAATAATTGGTCGTGGTGGTGTTGGTATGGATAACATTGATGTAGAATATGCCAGAGAACAAGGTCGCAGCGTTATCAATACGCCAGCAGCGTCATCACACTCTGTTGCTGAATTGGTGTTTGGTCATCTGTATGGTTTAGCACGTTTTTTACATAATGCCAACAGAGAAATGCCTTTAGAGGGTGATAGTAATTTTAAAGGTTTAAAGAAAGCTTATGCTAAAGGAACTGAACTTAAAGGAAAAACTTTAGGTGTCCTTGGTTTTGGTCGTATTGGTCAAGCTACTGCAAAAGTAGCACTTGGTGCTGGAATGAAGGTTGTTGCTTTTGATCCTTTTTTAGAAAAAGCGAATCTAGAACTAGACTTCTTTGATGGTCAAAAAGTCAATTTTGAAATTGAAACCATATCAAAAGAAGACGTTTTAAAACAATCCGACTTTATTACACTTCATGTGCCTGCTCAAAAAGAATACGTTATTGATGAAGCAGAATTTAATATAATGAAAGATGGTGTTATTTTAGCAAATGCTGCTCGTGGTGGTGTTGTAAATGAAGTAGCCTTAGTGAAGGCCATTGAAAGTGGAAAAGTAGCCAGAGCTGCTTTGGATGTTTTTGAAAATGAGCCAAAACCAGAAATGCAATTATTAATGAATCCTGCCTTATCGCTAACACCACACACAGGTGCAGCAACTAACGAAGCGCAAGACAGAATTGGTACAGAATTAGCATCACAAATTATCAATATCTTAGGGTAAGATAAAGTACATTGTGACCTAAATAGAATTATTGAGTCCTAACTACAGAAGTTGGGACTTTTTTTGTACATTAAGCTTCGATTTTTTAACTTTTATTAATTAATACTTACAATAAAGATGTCAGGAATTTTAGATTTATTAAACAGCGACCTTGGAAAAACTATCATCAGTGGTGTATCAGGATCCACAGGAACAGATCAAAATAAAACAAGTAGTGTACTTACAATGGCGCTACCCGTTTTAATGAAAGCAATGCAGCGCAATGCTTCAACTCCACAAGGAGCAGAAGGACTAATGAGTGCATTAAGTAACAAACACGATGGTAGCATTTTAGACAACCTTGGCGGTTTATTTGGTGGTGGTGTTGACGAAGAAGTCAAAACCGATGGTGATAAAATTCTTGGTCATGTATTGGGTCAAAAACGACAAGGTGTAGAACAAGTTATTGGTCAGAAATCTGGTTTAGATGCTGGTTCTGTGGGCAATATTTTAAAAGTAGCTGCTCCTATATTAATGGGGGTTTTAGGTAAACAAACTAGGCAAAACAATGTTAGCTCATCAAATGGTATTGGCGATTTATTAGGCGGTATGCTTGGAGGAAATTCTGCCAAACAAGAACAAAGCTTTTTAGAATCTATACTTGATGCTGATGGCGATGGTAGTGTAGTTGATGATGTAGCAGGAATGTTATTAAGCGGAAGTAAAAAGAAAGGTGGTCTTGGTGGATTACTTGGTGGACTTTTTGGAGGAAAATAAATTTTATTCCCTATAAATTTAAAAAGCGTTGGGTATTGTACCCGACGCTTTTTTTGTTAAAACATATTCAAAATCAGTATTTAAGGAATGGTTTTTGTAAATTTATTAATCGGGTAACTTAGTTTACTCACCAAAAACACTAGTTAACTCATACTCATTTTTTAAAGGACGATATACGTTATACTTTTGAGAAATAATCAAAAAAGTAAATACCCATGAAAAAAATAATGTACATACTAATCGTCTCGGTTTTAATTATTAGTTGTAAAACACCAAAAACAGCTTCATCTAAAACAGACGAACGCTTAGAGAGTTTAAAATCAAATGATACAGTTAAAATTGTCAATGATAAGGTTGAATATGAAATAATAATCATCGAACCTGGTTTCAATTTTTGGCTTGCAAGTAGAGCGCAACGAAGAGGTTTCTATTCTCAACAATTTATGGAAAATAGAAATTGGCTTTATGTTATGGAATGGAATCAACGTGTGTTACAACCTCAAAAATACCGTACTGATTTATATGAATTACAAATTGATTATCAACAAGATGTAGACTACGGTTACGAGGTTAATTACATGCTTTATAACTATTTTATTTATTTTCAGTTGACCTATAATCAAAGATTAGGTCCTTTTGTACCAAGAATTTAGTTCACTTTATTTACTTTTGCATAAAAATTGTATCAGTGAATAAGTTAAAAGAACGTTGGGGCATTGAGCATAACTGGCAAATAGCAATTATTTTAATTGTATTTGCTGTTACAGGATCTACTGCATCTTACATTGGCAAACCTATTCTTGCTTTCTTAAATATTACAACTGAAAAGTTTTCAAGTTTTGGTTATTGGACTATTAGAATTCTTTTACTCTTTGTTGTATATCAATTTTTACTTGTGTTTTTTGGCTGGCTATTTGGTCAACATAAGTTTTTTTGGAACTTTGAAAAGAAGATGCTCCGTAGAATTGGCTTAAAACGATTTGTAGATTGATGAATTTTGTTAAAGAACATATTGCGTTTAAAATACTAACATTTTTGTTGGCATTATCGCTATTTGTGTCTTCGGCATCAAAACTTATACATATTTTTGAACATGATGAGCATCAAGTTTGTATTGGTGGAGATACAACCCACATTCACAAAGTAGATTTAGATTGCGAGTTTCAAAAATTTCAAATAACTAATTATTTTTCACCTACAGTAGATAATTATGATTCAACACTAGTTGATTATTCACATAGAGTATCTTACTTAACATACAAATTTCTCAGTAATCATCAACCATTATCTTTTTCTTTAAGAGGTCCTCCTGCTTTAGTTTAAAATTTAAATTTTAAACTAAAAACAATTCGATGAAACACTATTTATTGATTGTGGTGCTTTGTTTTTTAAACTTAGCCCATACTCAAAATTGCACATATACGCTTTTAGGTGAAATAAAAGACTTTCATGATGGTACGCCTATGTCTGGTGCAACCATTTATAATGAGACTTCAAACACCTATACATCAGCAGATATCAATGGTAAATTCTCCATTGAAAACCTGTGCAATGGTACACTTATACTAGTTATATCTCACGTTGGTTGTGAAACTAAGTGTTTAGAAGTAGAGATTAATGGAGATACTTACAAGGAGGTTAGTATGGAACATCATTTGGAAGAACTGAAGGAGGTTACCGTTACTGCAGACTTTAAAGATGAAAAAACATCCATTGAGCAATCTATTTCTAAAAAGCAGATTGAAACGTTTACAGATAAATCATTAGGAGATGCTTTAAACACCATAAGCGGTGTGTCTTCTTTAAATACTGGAAATACTATTGTTAAACCTATGATTCATGGGTTACACAGTAGTAGACTTTTAATTGTAAACAATAACGTGCGCCTTTTTGATCAAGAATGGGGAGACGAACATGCACCAAACATTGATATAAATGCTGGAGGGCGTATTGATGTTATTAAAGGTGCTAATACACTCATTTATGGCAGTGATGCAATTGGAGGGCTAATTTTAGTTCGTCCAGAAAATTATGCTGTAAAAGACAGCTTGTTTGGAAGTACGTCATTGTCTTTAAATACAAACGGACGAGGAGGTAATATAAATTTTGAGCTTGTAAAAACCTATAAAAATGGGTTTTATACAAAAGTTCAAGGTAGTTATAAAACTTTTGGTGATTTTGAATCACCTAATTACAACCTGAGCAATACGGGTATAAAAAGTGTTAATGCTTCCGCTAGAATAGGTTACAAGTCTTTTGAAAAAGGCTTTGATGCTTATTACAGTTATGTGGATAATACTTTGGGTATTCTTAGAGCATCTCATATTGGTAACACCAATGATTTAGTTAGAGCAATAAATAGTGGCGAGCCTCAATATGTTGCAGATTTTACGCACAATATTGAAAACCCTAAGCAATCCATTTTTCATCATTTAGGCAAAATTGAAGCTTATAAGCGTTTTAAAGAATTGGGAAAATTAACACTTCAATACGATTTTCAAATTAATAGACGTAAAGAATTCGATTTAAGACGCGGGGGTAGATCAAACACACCTGTTGTTGACCTTAGGTTGTTTACAACATCATTTCAACCAAACCTAAAAATTGATGCTTACGAAAACCTAGAACTAAATACTGGGGTTTTATTACGTTATCAACAAAATGACGCCATTTCTGGAACTGGTACAAGTCCTTTAATTCCAGATTATGACAAATATGACTTGGGTATATATACCATTGGTACTTATAACTTAAACTTGTTTTCAGAGATAAGTGCTGGCTTTAGATATGATTTTTCTAGAATTGAAGCCTCAAAACGCTATAGAGTTACAGATTGGGATGAAACCTATAATTATGATGAATTGTTCCCAGAATTTAACTCTGGAATTATTGAATCTTCAAGGTATTTAACAAATCCTGAATTTTCATTTCATAATATATCTGCAAGCTTAGGATATTTGAGACACATGAGAAATGACTTTGAGTTTATGTTTAACTATGGATTGGCTTCTAGAATGCCAAACCCGTCAGAGTTGTTTAGTGATGGATTACACCATAGTGCTGCAAGAATAGAAATTGGACAATTAAGTATGAAAAAAGAAGTAGCCAATAAATTTATGGTTTCTCTTGAAAGAAGTAATCAAAATTTTGGTCTTACAATCAGTCCTTACTATAAGTATATTTCTAATTTCATTCAGTTAATTCCAATAGGCACAACAACTACAGTGAGAGGTGCATTCCCAGTTTGGGAATACAATCAAACCAACGCACAAATTTTTGGCATTGACGTAGATGTAAATAAAACAATTACAAATAACTTTAATTACAATGGTAGCTTAAGCTTATTAAGAGGTGATAATTTATCAGACGATATTCCGCTTATTAATATGCCTGCTACAAATTTTTCTAATTCATTAATATATACAAATGAAAACCTAAACCAACTATCCATTGGTTTAACACAAAAAACTGTATTACAACAAAATAGATTTCCAGATTATAATTTTTTCACGTTTGATGCTATACTACAAGAAAATGTTTTTGTAGATATTAGCTCAACACCATCTACCTATACCCTCTTCAATTTTAATAGTTCAGCTAAGTTTAAGGTATTTAAAACAAAAACCTTAAGATTAGCTTTAAATGTCGAAAATCTGTTTAATGTTTCTTACAGAGAGCATTTAAACAGGCTACGCTATTTTGCTGATGAGCTAGGTAGAAATTTTAACATAAAACTTAAAATAAATTATTAAAACAAAAATCCATGAATACTTTAAAATTAAAAACTATGAAAACAATCAAATTATTAGCATTACTTTTTATTTCGTCATTAGCTATAGCATGCTCAAGTGACGACGATGGAGATGGAGACGACCATGATAGCGAAGAAGAGTTAATTACCACTGTAATTTACACATTAACCAATAATGCAGATAATGCAGATGAAGTTGCATTAACCTTTACAGATTTAGATGGTGAAGGTGGTACCGATGGAATTTATGATATTTCTGGACCATTAACGGCAAATGCAACATATACTGGTGGTATTAAGTTGTGGAATGCTACAGAAAACCCTGCTGAAGATATAACTGAAGAAGTTGAAGATGAAGCAGATGAGCATGAGTTTTTCTATTCTAGTACTGCTGGATTAACTATTACTAAAACTGACGTTGATGGTGATGGAAACCCTGTGGGAATAGCAACTACTGTAACTACAGGTTCAGCAGCAACTGGTAGTTTAACAGTTATATTGAAGCATGAACCTACAAAACCAAACGATGGAACAGCTACTGGAGCTGGAGGTAGTACAGATGTTGAAGTAAGTTACTCCATTGAAGTTCAATAAAATCTAAATTTTGTAATACAGTTAAAAAAAGCAACTAAATTAATTTAGTTGCTTTTTTTAATATAAAATATATCTTAATCTACTATAAAATTTAAATACTCAAAGCCATTAATAACTTTTTAAAGTAAATCCAAAAGTTAAAAATCTATCTTGTTGCTTTTGGTCCTCTATAACTAGACTTTCAAATGACTGAAGGTAATTTATTTTAAAATTTAAATACTTCCAAAGAGGTAATTCTAAACCTAAATCAGCTCGCCAACGAAAATTATTGCCTTTTTCTAAAGAAGGTTGAAAATAATTTTCATGACTTAAAATTACTTTATTCTTAAATAAATGGTATTTCCCGTTTAACCAAAGAGTACAACGAAATGTGCTAATAGAAGAATCTCCATTATATTCAGATTTATTAAAGTTTGCTTTATCAAATTCGGTTTGTTCGTATTCACTTGAAATAGATAATTTAAGCCAATCTTTTTTCTTTTTCATAACTTGAAAACTAACTCCAGCACCCAAAAGAGATCGCAGATCGATTTCTCTACGAAAATTGGTGCTTACAAAGCCCAAAACAAATGGATATATTTTCTTTTCAGGATTGAAGTATAAAAAATTAAGACTCAATATATCTTCATCAGCCTTTTCTTTTCCAAATTCTTGATAAACATAGGAGTTTTGCGATTTAAATACCCATTTTTTCCATGGTTTAAAACTCAAATCAGATTTTGCTCTAAAAATTAAAGTTTCTACATTTCCATCTTGCCAAAATCCTGTGATAGCAAGTTTTGCTTTCAAATTGAGGGAATCACTTTCGCTTTCGTTAATTTGCGCAAAAAGTAACATAGGAAACAAGAAAATTATCTGAAAAATCTTTTTCATAATATTTTCAATGTAAATGTTGAAAAACTTTGAAGCCTATCTTGAGTAATTCGGAGACTCTTTAGTAATCGTTACATCATGTGGGTGACTTTCATTAATACCACTGGCTGTAATCTTTACAAACTGTCCTGTTTGTTTTAAAGTCTCTATATCTTTAGCTCCGCAGTACCCCATTCCTGCACGTAAGCCACCAACAAATTGATGAATACTTTCGTTAAGTTCACCTTTATATGGCACGCGCCCAACAATACCTTCAGGTACTAACTTTTTAATATCATCTTCTACATCTTGGAAATAACGGTCTTTACTTCCTTGTTTCATAGCTTCTACAGACCCCATACCTCGGTAAGATTTAAACTTTCTACCTTCATAAATAATGGTTTCACCGGGAGATTCTTTGGTTCCTGCTAAAAGTGATCCTAACATTACAGTGTCGGCACCAGCAGCTATGGCTTTTGGAATATCTCCTGTATAACGTATACCACCATCGGCAATTACTGGAACACCTGTGCCTTTAATAGCTGCTGCAACTTCTAACACAGCAGAAAACTGTGGAAACCCTACACCTGCAACTACACGAGTTGTACATATAGAACCTGGTCCAATACCAACTTTTACAGCGTCGGCACCAGCTTCTACTAAAAACTTAGCTGCTGCTGCTGTTGCTACATTGCCTACAATAACATCTAAGTCTGGAAACTTATTTTTTACAGATTTAAGAGCTGTTAATACAGTTTTTGTATGCCCATGTGCTGTATCTATAACTACAGCATCTACACCTGCATTAACAAGAGCTTCTGCTCTATCTACAACATCAGCCGTTACACCCAAAGCTGCTGCAACACGTAAACGACCGTATTGATCTTTATTAGCGTTTGGTTTTTGACTCAACTTTGTGATATCTCTAAACGTTATTAAGCCTGATAATTTATAATTATCATCAACGATTAATAGCTTCTCTATTTTATGCTGTTGAAGAATACTTTCTGCATCATTTAGTGATGTACCAACAGAAGCTGTTACCAAATTATCTGAGGTCATTACATCTACTATAGACTTACTGTTATCATGCTCAAAACGTAAATCCCTATTGGTAACAATGCCTTTTAGTGTGCCATCTTCAGCCACTATAGGAATACCGCCAATACTATGTTCTGCCATATTTCGTTTGGCATCTGCTACCTTTGCTGTTAAAGGTAATGTTACAGGGTCTATAATCATGCCACTTTCTGCTCGTTTTACACGTCTTACTTTTTGAGCTTGTTGCTCTATAGTCATATTCTTGTGTAATACTCCAATACCACCTTCTTGCGCCATAGCAATTGCCATTTTACTTTCGGTTACAGTATCCATTGCCGCCGAAACAATTGGTACATTAATGGTTATGTTTCTAGTAAACTTTGTTTGTAAACTTACTTCTCTAGGAAGTACTTCAGAAAAAGCTGGTACTAAAAGAACATCGTCATAGGTTAAACCTTCTCCGACAATTTTGTTTTCGTGTGCAGTCATGTTGCAATTACAATTATAATTGCGTGCAAATATACGTAATTTAAAACAACTAAATGTTAAATTTATCTCTGCTAATTAGAGTTTTATTTGAAGGGTTGTGTACCAGTTTCTTGGAGCGGATGGAATTATACCTGGACCGGGATACCCAGTGGCTCTTCTCGTAAAATAGTTATTATCTAAAAGATTATTTACTCCTGCTTCTAGTTTGAAGTTTTTATATGTGTATGATAACGATACATCTAAAACATCATAAGCTGGTATTTCTCCTATTACACCACTTAAACTAGCTTGAGTAGAATTAGTAGCATCTGTAAATTGACTACCAAGGTATGTATATTGAATACTTCCTAAAAAGTTTTTAAACCCCCATCGAAGTCCAGTTTTTAAATTTAAATCTGGAACAAATTCTACGTTATTACCCTTAACATTATTTTCTAGTGATACTGTATATTCAGAATCAATAATTGAAGTATTTACAAAGTAATTTAACTGAAAATCATTACTCAAATTCAATATTTTTTTCAAATTGAAATCGAAGAGTGATTCTATACCATACATCACTGCGTCACCAACATTACCTCGTTCACTTGTCACACGTCCGTCAGGTAAACCTTTTTGAACAAAACCAATGCGATCATTATAAAACAGTCCAAATACTCCCAAATCGTATGAAATTAAACGTTTGTAATTACCTCTCAATCCCATATCTGCAGTAAATCCTCTTTCATCAGTAATATTAGGATTAATTGAAAAAGCTGGATTGATAATATTTATATCTGAAAACGTCACCGAACGGTAGTTCTGAGAAATATTACCGTAGAACTCAATAGAAGGATTTGGTTTGTAACTCAAACCAACACCAAGAAGCACAAAAGAGCGCTCAAAATCTCTATTATCCTCCATTTTTTCGTTTAAAATGACGTTTCCTGCTGCATCAGTATTTATACGTCTGAAAAAGCCTTCGCTTTGTGTTTTAATATATTCGAATCTAAATCCAGGTGTTACTGAAAATTTATCTGATAAATAAAAGATATTTTCTCCAAAAACAGCAGCATTTAAGTTTGGTAAATCAAACTCTGATTGATCGGGATAATTTGGAAACTCATCATTAGCAAAATTAAAATCTGGACCTATACCATCACTCCCTGGCCCTTGTTTTTGATAGTTTTTGGCTTTATAAAACTTGCCTCCTATCAAAAATGTGGCATTTTTATTAGAAATTTTATATTTACTAAGCAATCGCGTTTCAAAACCAAAATTATTAAAATCGCCAGCAATCAAATCTCGTTCTCGACCAGGATCAATATCACTAACTCTATTTGTCCTATAGCCCAGAGCATCTCTAGAAGCGTTTAAGCCAAAAACATTAAATGTAAAGTTTGTTTGTTCAGAAAACTTATAAGAAAATTTCAAATTATACAATAACCAATCTACTTCAAACCAATTTCTTGCGCGATTACTTTGAAAAGGGTTTTCACTAAACATATCGTCTGTTAAGCCACCAGCCTGTTGAGCCAGATAATTCATGTATGTAAGTTCTGCCTCTATAGAGGTCTTGTCATTGAATTGATATCCTAAATGCGCAAATATATTTTTTGATTCAAACTCAGAATTTGGCCTAAAACCATCACCTGTTTTGTAATTAAAATAGGTGTAATAGCTCCACTTATTTTTTGTTCCGCTTAAACTGGTAAAATTGGTATACAACCCAAAACTACCTAACGTATTCCTTGTTATTATATCTAGAGATTTATTTGGATTTGGAGCTTTTGTTTTAAAATTTATGAGACCTCCAAATTGCGTACCGTATTGTAACGACGCCGCTCCTCGAATTACTTGAATTTCTTGTAAACCTTCAGCTGCTGGTGTATAATAACTTTCTGGATACCCCAAAACATCGGCACTAATATCGTAACCGTTTTGTCGGGTATTAAAATTTGCCGTTCTATTGGGATCTAGTCCTCTCCCGCCTACATTTAGTTGTAAACCAGCATCATCATTTTGAAAAATATTTAAGCCCGCTACTTGACTGTAAATTTGGCGTGCATTATTTGAAGCTAAATTTGCCATAGACTGCTCTACTAAAACCACCTCTGTTTTTTTACCCGCATAAATCGCTGTTTCCTCAACATCTCGCAATCGTTTTAACTCAAAAGCACGTCGGTTATGGGCATTAATAATGACTTCGGACAAAGTTGTAGTTAAATCATCTAAAGTAATTTTTAAGTCTTTGCTTTTGGAGGTAATTATGGCTAATTCTTTTATTTCGTATTCAGCTGAAAAAAACACGAGAGTCATTTCTGCTTTAGCTGTATCAAATATAAACTCTCCAATATTATTAGTAGTTGTTAATAATCCAGATGCTTTATCATAAACACTAACCCCTGTAATAGGCTGCTTATTTTTAGAAAATATAACCGTGCCACTCACTTTATTTTGTGTGTAAACGGATATACAAAACAACAACGCTATAATAAGTTTACAATCCTTTAATCTCATCTTTAAAAGGTAATATCCAGTGCTTTGGTTTAAACGATTCTTTTTCGGCGTACAAATCTACGTTTTTATCTATGAATGGTTGACTTAATCTGCCATTTAATGCCACATAACTTTCTACAAAAACTTGAATATTTTTATGACCTTGTGATGTAAAGTGATCTCCTAAATAATGAGCATATTCCAAAATAAAATCAGGTTGTGAACCCATTTGTTTTTCTTGAAATGAGCTTAAGAAATCTTTATTATCAACATAAAAGAATTCGCCAGTTTTACCATTAACAATTTTAAAAGTTGAAATCCCCATTTTCTCCATAAGCATAACACGCCACGAAAAACGATAGCCTTCTTCAGTCCAAAATAATTCTCCTGGATACGCTAAATATCTA
Organism: uncultured Algibacter sp.; assembly: GCA_947502405.1. GTDB lineage: Bacteria > Bacteroidota > Bacteroidia > Flavobacteriales > Flavobacteriaceae > Algibacter_B. The sequence continues at coordinate 101,484 of CANMZT010000004.1, forward strand.
AATGGAAATACAATTTGAATTACAAAAAACACTATTAGCAAGCTTATAACAGGTTTTCTATATTGATATGCATAGCTTTCTTTTACTAGAATGGTTTTTGATTTTGAAAAGGACAACATCTTTCTGATTACACCAATTATCTTTTTGTGTAATGTTGCATCAAAGAAAATTAATGTTGAAACAATCATAATAAATGGAAACATCCCTATAGGAAACAACACTCTTGTAAATACATGAAAGAATATCACAAGAATAAAAGCAAATACTCTTGTTTTTTTATAAAGTAACAAAAACGGGATTGCTAAATCATATAACATCCCACTCCAACTCATAGCGTAATGAAACCAATTTTGATGCATTAGGGTTTCTCCAATTATTGGTAAGTCGTATTTAGAGGTTAACCATATTTTTAATGGTTGTGCTTTAAATAACCAATCGCTATTAATCTTAGCTAATCCTGCATAAAAATAAACGATGCCCAATAATAATTTCACACTATCAATAGTCCATTTAGGAATTTGATTATAGCTCTTTTTATTAAGAAGATTATCAACGGAAAAGCAAGCATTTGCTGGTAAAAAAATCATTAAAAAACTTAGTAAACTAATAAAGTAATAATGATTTAAATAAGTGGTTTTATCCATCAATTCAATGTAGGTAAAACTTAAAAAGAAGGTAATTATAGCTATTCTGTATTTTAAACCAATAGCTACGAAAAAAGCTGATAAGCCGCAAATTACAAATAATAGATACGTATAATTCCCAATAGGTTTTACCCACTCAAAACCATAATATGAAAAATGAAATCTTGGATCAATATATAAAGTTTCAATCCAACCATGATACCAAAAACGGATGATACTAAAACACATCATAATACCAAAAGCAATTCTGAATACTGCTAAAGGTGATGCATTTGTATATTTATTAAGATATGTTTTGAAGTTAAAATGCATTGAGAATAAAAAAAGGTTGTCATTAATATTGACAACCTTTTTTAAAATTTATATTACTTTAATCGCCATCATTATCTCTGAAGCCTTCATCTATATCTACATCAAAAGCACTCATCATATCCACTTTTAAAGATACAACAGCTAGTTGAAGTGCATCATAAGCTTGGGTCATTTTAGTATTATCAGAATTTATTTGGTTATAAAAATTAGTATCTAAATCTTGTAATTTTTGTTTAGCATTACTGAATTTAGTATTAATTGTAGTAGCTAAATCACTTCTATTTAAGGCTTCTAAATAGGTTTTAAAACTTTCACCAGTAGTTGTTCCATTATACTGTTTACCATTGAAAAAATCCTGAACAGCACTTATCGCTTCCAATGCTAATATTTTGGAAACATCTTTTTTATAAAATGCCTCTACTTTTTCAGGAAGTGGGTTGTTTGAAAAATTTCCAGCAGGAATACCTATTTTATTAGCCCGTAGTCCTTTTTCATAATAAAACACAAAATCATTAACAATCTTACTTACAGCACCAGTTGTTGAGCTTGAAATATTAGTTACAAAAATATCCCTGTAACTATTTTTCCAATCATCAGTAATCGTATTAGTCAATGCATTCATCCTAGCTACAACATCATCCAAATAAGTAACATAGCCATCTTTTTTTGAATTTGTGGTAAACTTTTCTAGTGGATTAGTGTCAGTATCAGCTATTCCATGAATTAAAAAATCTAAAGCCGAAAAACCTTGTCCATCATGATAATTACTTGTTGTTAAATCGTAATTTCCATCTGCAGCTCCATTTTCAATATCAGAAACTTCTAAAGGATAGATATTAAAGAATGATACAAACCCAATAAAGTTAGTGTTATCTATACCTTCGGCTTTACCTATATTAAACATTTCAACATATTGCCAAGTTTTGTAGGCCTCTAACCAAGCATCACTTAATGCATCAAGATTAGACTGATTAACATCACTAACAAAATTTGCTCTAGCAGTATCTAAATTCAAGAGTTTACTTTGTAAGTCTTCAAAAGCAGGTATAATAATATTATCTGCTACATTAGTTAACAATGCACTTCTATCATAATTATCACTTCCACTTCCTGATGAATCGTCACTTGAAGATGAAGTACATGCAATTATAAGTGTAAATACTGTGAGTAGTAAAAAGATGTTTCTTATTATATTCATGGTTTAAAAATAATATTTTGCAAAAATACTAAAAAGTAGCCGTTACATTTTACATGCAACAACTACTTTTTTGATTATGATTACTTATTTATCATTATTCAGCTGATGATGCTTGAGCTGTTGTAAAATTAAACTCAGCTGAAATAGTATTAGACATGGCATCTAAAGCTTCCTCTGTAATATCCCAAAACCCATTTCCATCAGTTAATGTATTTATAAACCCATCTACTTCCGATTTTGTAAAATAGGGCTCGTCTGTATTAGGCTTTCTTGTAAATTGCAAACTGTAAATAAAACCAAAACCTTCAGACAAATCATGGAAAGCTGCGCCTTTATTATTTGCTAATACAGCTTTACCTTGTTGTAAATAGTATACCGCTCTAATTCCTATAATTTCAGAAATTTTCTCTCTAATAATTGCTGCTTGTTGGTCTCTAATGCTATACTCTTTTTGAACAATAGCTGCTCTTCCTAATTTAAAAGCTTGATAAATGTCATCTGCTATTCCTGCAAAATCAGAATCACCTTCAACACGCCCAATATATTTGTTTAAAAAACTATCTGCACCTAAGTCTAAGTTAGGGTCTGCAGCATTTGCATTTTGTCCATAAACATAGCCGTAAGCTTCATCCCATTTATGCTCCATATTAGTATAATTTTTACCTTCAGCTACTGTACCAGTATCGTTATCAGCTCTATTAGACCCTGCATCTAAAACTGCAGGGCTTAAATAATTATTTAAGGCTTGATCTACCATTAAGGCACCAATTAAACCTTTATTAACCGCTTGATTGTATTCTAAGCCTTTTGCATTAACATATCGTGTAGATCCTCCCCCACTTTCTTGAATTTTCCCAGCAGTTCCGGAAACTGCATCAACATTCCAGTTTGGATAAACCTCATCAACCTGTGCTTTTATCCAAGTATCAAAATCTGCTTTAATAGCATTAGCATCAGTGGTATTTGCAGAAAAGTAATCTGCCGATGCTGCTGTTTTACTTCTTATATTTTTACTAGATGCATTTAATTCTGCATCAGCAAACTTATCTCCTGTATTTGTAAACATACCATCTAAATCTTCTTCACTTTTAGAAGTATCTTTAAGAGCGTCAATTAACTCTTGTCCCATTTCTATTCTCGTAGTTTGCCCACTAAAACTCACAGTAGAATTTCCATCTCTAGTAAACTCATAAGTAGAAGGAGCTGTAACAGTATTAGATCCATTTCCATCATCATCATTAGTACATGATTGGAAGAAAGCAGAAGCTATAAATACACTTAAAATAATTTTTTTCATAATTTTGATTTGGCGTCTTTTTATTTAGACTTATTATAAATAGTTTGTTTCGAGTGCAAATATAATATCCATTTTTACTTCAGCAAAGTTTATTTAGATTAAATTTAAATAGAGATTTTTACATATGATTAATTAACTGATTTTAAACATTTTAAAATAAGCCAAAATTAAAAATTTAACATTTAGGTAACGTAAAAATCAATGAAAATGATTGAAAATTTTAGAAGCTTCATTGTATGCACTTTCAAAGCTTAGTGCATTCAAGCTATTTTTTTTGTTAGAAGTAAAATAAGATAATAGCTTTTCAGTAGGCATATTGCCTGTAAGCTCATCTTTAGCCATTGGGCAACCACCAAATCCTTGAATAGCACCGTCAAAACGATTACATCCAGCTTTATAAGCGGCATCAACTTTTTCAAACCATGTACTAGGTGTGGTATGCAAATGTGCTCCAAATTCAATATTTGGATATTTAGGAATTAAATTTGAGAATAAATAATCAATGCTTTCAGGACTTGAAGTTCCTACAGTATCACTAAGCGATAATATCTTAACACCCATATTGGCTAGCTTCTCAGTCCAATCCCCTACTATATCAACATTCCACGGGTCTCCATATGGATTACCAAAACCCATTGAAATATAAACCACAACTTCTTTATTGGCTTTATCAGCAATTTCTAATATTTCAGTAAGTGTTATAACAGATTGCGCAATAGTTTTATGTGTATTACGCATCTGAAAATTTTCAGAAATTGAAAATGGATACCCTAAATAATTAATAGCTTTGTGTTTTGAAGCATCATTGGCTCCTCTTGTATTTGCTATTATAGCTAATAACTTACTTGTTGTAGCGCTTAAATCTAGTTGAGATAATACCTCTGCGGTATCCACCATCTGCGGGATAGCCTTAGGAGACACAAAACTTCCAAAATCAATGGTATCAAAATCAACCCGTAATAAAGATTGAATATATTGAACCTTTTGCTCTGTAGGTATAAATTGCTTTATACCTTGCATAGCATCACGTGGACATTCAATTATTTTGATAGGTTTAGCCATTTTAGACTTTGAAATTTTGGATGTTAAAAATACTATTATTTTTAATAATGTAAGGTTTTAAAATTAATTACGACTCAGCCATAATACTATTAATCCTTCAAAAAATAATTATGAAAAAAATTACACTTATTTTATCTTTTTTAGTGTGCTCATTTGCTTTTAGCCAAAGTGTAGCAACATACAATTTTAAATTTACTAATTTTTGGAATGCAACTGACCATAATGGTGGTAATGCGCTTCCAGGTAATGCACATTGGTCAGACCTTGTTGGTGCTAACCATAACAGTAATGTAACATTTGCACAAGCAGGAGGCACTGCTACTACTGGTGTTGAAAATATTGCTGAATTAGGTGCTTGGTCTGTATTTAGAAATAATGATATACAGGATGCCCTAGATGCAAATAATGCACAACAATTTATAAATGCTGGAGACCTGTTTCTAAATGCTGGAACAGAAATAAATTTTACGCTTCAAATTAGTGAAGACTATCCATTACTTACACTATTATCTATGATTGCGCCAAGTCCAGATTGGTTGATTGTAGTTAATAGCTTAGATTTAAGAAGTGGTGGAACTTGGCAAAATTCTATAACTATAGATCTTTACCCTTATGATGCTGGTACAGAAGAAGGCTCTTCTTATACATTAAGCAATGCTGCAACAAGTCCTCAAGGTGTTATAACAAATATCAGAGGTGTTGCTCCTTTTAATATGGAAAAAGTGGCGCAACTTACTGTAAACTTAGATAGTGTTCTTAGTTCAAGTGAAGTTCCTGCTTTAGAAGATATAAGTATCTACCCAAATCCTAGTAAAGGCAACGTTACTATTTCAAACATTCAAAATATGGATTTAGAAAAAATAGAAGTTTACAGTGTTTTAGGTAGTTTGGTAAAACAAGTTAAGGTCAAACAAAACCTTTCAAAATTAAACCTAGATTTATCTAACACAAATAAAGGTATATTTCTTCTTAAAATAACTGATAAAAAAGGGTCTATACATACTCAAAAACTTGTAATAGACTAATACTCATAACAATTTAATTTATTGAATTGTTAATAAAAAAGGCGTTAAAATGTTAAGTAATCGACTATATTAACATTTTAACGTTTTTTTTATAATGAAGATTCATTTCGGTATACATTTGATTATAAATGTTTTCATCCCAAATGAATCTATTAACCTACAAATTAAAACCTTTAATGTTATCGATACTTCTATCGATTCCATTTCTTTTGTTTTCTCAGAATAAACAAGAAGCATCTTGTGGTAACCTTACCTCTTCAAAATCTCTAGCATATTACCAAAGTATTAAACCTCAATTAAAAACATTTGAAACTGAGTTTTTGTCCGCTAATCATTCAAAAGGTACAATACCTACAAAAAATATAAATTCTATTCCTGTAAAAGTTTACATTATAAGAAACTCTGATGGTTCGGGAGGTCTAAGTACTTTAGATTTGGATGAGACTTTCTCAAATTTAAATGCTATATACAATGAAGCTCTTTTAGATTTTTTTATCTGTGATGGTATTGAATACATTGATGATGATGCATTATGTCATTTTAAAAGAGGTGATGAAAAGAGTTTTACAGACACACATTATGTTCCCGGTTTAATTAATATGTATTTTACAGATTATATTGAAAACGAATCAAAAGAGAGTATTTGTGGCTATAGTGATAATATAGGTAGAAACGACATCGTTGTAATGAAAAATAACTGTGCAACCAATGGATCTTCACTTGCGCATGAATTAGGGCACTTTTTCTCATTACTACATACACATGGAGCTGATAATAATACACAAACAACTGAATTAGTAGATGGCAGCAATTGTGATACGGATGGTGATGGTATTTGTGATACACCAGCAGACCCAAGACTAAGCTATAAAGTTAATGCCTCTTGCGAATATACTGGAAATCAAACCGATGCAAACGGCGATGTTTACACTCCAGATACTGGCAACATAATGTCTTATTCAACTAAAAGTTGTAGAACACATTTTTCTGAACAACAATTAGCCAGAATGTATGCGTATTATATGACTACAAAAAACTATTTGTCTTGTCCTTCTTTTAATGCTAATATAACTGTTAACGAAAGTGAAACTTGTGATAATTCACTAACCGTTAATTTTGAGAGTATTTGTGAAAACATGACTGAATGGCAATGGGATATTAATGGTGATAATGAAATAGATTATACTACTAAAAACCCAACACATACTTTTGAGTCTGGTATTTATGATGTAACCCTTACGGTATCAAACAAATCCAAAAGCATTAGAAAAAAATATACAAACTTTATAAAAGTAGGCACACATACTGATCTTTTAGATGAAAGTTTTGAGGACTTTAATATGCTTGAAAAACACGGTTGGACAAGTAAAGATATAACCGGAAATGGTTACCATTGGTATTCAAACTTTGGTGATACCCAATCTGGTGAAACAGGTCCATTAGATTATATGAATTCTAAAAACGAATTAAACACATATATCTTCGCAGAGGCCTCTGGTGCAAAACCAGGAGATATAGCAGAATTTATTTCACCATGTATTGATGTAAATTATCAAAACAGCGAACTGGAATTTTCATACCATATGTTTGGTGAAGATATTGGAGAATTACATGTTGATATTAAAACAGATTCAGGTTATATTAATGATGTTATTGACCCTATTTATGGAAGTCAACAAGACCACCAAAGTGATGATTTTATTACCAAAAATGTCAATTTATCATCATATGCCAACGAAACTATAAAAGTACGCTTTAGAGCAGTTAGAGGAAACGGATGGAAAGGTGATATTGCCATTGACAATATTTTGGTTAAAACAATTTATACACCAATAAGTGATAATATTTATAAAGTGTATCCAAACCCTATACAAGGCGATTTACTTTATATTAAGAATAGTGATTTAGAAAATGTTTCTTCATTCACCATTACCAATCTAGTTGGACAACCCTTTATTTCAGGAACCGTTTCAAGCCAACCAATAGACTTTAGTAGTTTGTCTTCAGGCACCTATTTACTTACCCTAACAAATGGTAAAACTAGAGTTATTAAAAAGATTATTAAGTAGAAATTCTAATTGCTTAAAATAGCTTTATTTATAGACTTTATTAAACTTGGGCCTTCATAAATAAAACCTGTATATATTTGAACGAGGTCTGCTCCAGCTTCTAATTTTTCAAGTGCATCTTCAGCAGAATGGATGCCTCCTACTCCAATTATTGGAAATGCTTTATTACTTTTTTCAGAAAGATATTGTATAACCTTGGTACTCTTTTCTTTTATGGGCTGCCCGCTTAAACCACCATTACCAATACTTTCAAGTTGCTCTTTTGAAGCTTTTAAGCCCGTTCTATCTGTTGATGTATTACTGGCTATTACACCATCAAGATTAGTATCGCTTACCAATTCCACAATTTCATCTAATTGATTATTATTTAAGTCTGGTGCAATTTTTAATAAGATGGGTTTCTGTGTTTCAAACTTATTATTTGCCTTTTGTACAGCCCCTATTAATTCTTCTAAATAATCTTTATCGTTTAATTTTGCATGACTTCCAACATTTGGACAACTTACATTCAACACAAAATAATCAACATAAGGATGCAATGCATTAAAACACTCTAAATAATCCTTGGTATAATCTTCTGGTTTTGTAGTGGTGTTTTTTCCAATATTACCTCCAATAATCAACTTCCCTTTATTGGTTTTAAGTTGTTCTATAGCAGCTTTTAATCCTTCATTATTAAAACCCATTCGGTTTATAATGCCTTTATCATCTTTTAATCGGAACAATCGCTTTTTAGGATTTCCAGCTTGCCCTTTTGGTGTTACGGTTCCTATTTCAATAAAACCAAACCCAAAATTTGCCAATTCATTATACAATACTGCATTTTTATCAAAACCAGCAGCTAATCCTACAGGATTTTTAAATTTAAGTCCGAAAAGCTCTCTTTCTAATCGTGGGTCTTCAATAACATACAAACTTCTAAAAAGACTTTTAAAACCTGGTATTTTTGAAGTGACCTTTACTAAGAAAAATGTAAAATGATGAATTTTTTCAGGATCGAAAGAGAAAAATAGAGGGCGAAGGAGTAATTTGTACATCAAAATAATTTCATGCAAAAATAAGTTGAAATCTTTTAAATAAAAAATAGTGATACAGTTACTTGCTAACAGGTAATAATTGTAAATTACAACCCATTATAGCCATCAATTTCTTTAATATGATTTCAAAAGAACACATTATAAAACGTTTCATTAGCTACGTTACTATTGATACGGAATCTGACCCTAATTCAAATACAACACCTAGCACAGAAAAACAATGGGATTTAGCTAATAAATTAGCTGAAGAACTAAAACAAATTGGGATGACAGATGTTAATATTGATAAGCATGCCTACATTATGGCAACACTACCTAGCAATGTAGATCATGAGGTTCCTACTATTGGATTTATATCACACTTTGACACCTCTCCAGATTTTACAGGAGCTAATGTAAACCCTAAAATTATTGAGAATTATGATGGTGAAGACATTGTTTTAAATGAAGCTGAAAATATTATTTTATCACCTGATTATTTTGAAGATTTATTACTTTACAAAGGGCAAACCCTAATCACAACAGATGGCACCACTTTATTGGGAGCCGATGATAAAGCTGGCATTTGTGAAATTGTTTCGGCTATGGAGTATTTAATCAAGCATCCTGAAATTAAACATGGTAAAATAAGAGTTGGATTTACACCTGATGAAGAAATTGGTAGAGGCGCACATAAATTTGATGTTGAAAAATTTGGAGCCGATTGGGCTTACACTATGGACGGTAGCCAAATTGGCGAACTGGAATATGAGAACTTTAATGCTGCCAGTGCAGTAGTAAAAGTAAAAGGTAAAATAGTACATCCAGGATATGCCAAAGATAAAATGGTAAACTCTATGTATATCGCCACTGAGTTTATTAATTCTATACCTAGACTTGAAACCCCAGAACATACGGAAGGTTATCAAGGGTTTTTCCATTTACATGATATAAAAGGCGAAGTTGAAGAAACCACATTGCAATATATTATCCGCGACCATGATAAAGAGCATTTTGAGGCTAGAAAAGAAGTTATGGTTAAATTAACCAACGAACTCAACAGACAATACGAGCGAGAAGTGATAACTACTGAAATTAAAGACCAATATTACAACATGCGTGAAAAAATAGAACCTGTAATGCATATTGTTGATATTGCTGAAGAAGCTATGAAACAATTAAATATAGAACCTTTAATTAAAGCTATAAGAGGTGGAACTGATGGCTCGCAACTCAGCTATATGGGATTACCCTGCCCTAATATATTTGCTGGTGGACACAATTTTCATGGGCGTTATGAGTATGTACCTGTTGAAAGTATGATTAAAGCAACTGAGGTTATTTGTAAGATTGCAGAGTTAACTGTTTTGAAAAATTCTTAATAATTTAGAAACTTGACTATGTAATAATTTTCAACTATTTTAGCTTAACATCGGTTATTAAATATTAAAACAATTTTGTATAAGCGAAACTTTATGTGTTATTAAAACTCAACAGTCTAAATATTAATAAATTAAAATAATAATGAAAATAAAACTAATATTTCTTTTAGCCTCAATTTTAAGTTTTAGTTGCTACGCTCAAATTTCTTTTCAAAATGGATATTATATTGATAATAATAATCAAAAAATTAATTGTTTAATTAAAAATCTTGATTGGGAAAGTAATCCAACTGAATTTAAATATAAACTAACTGAAAATAGCGAATTAAATGAAAAAACAATAAAATCAGTTAAAGAATTTGGGATTCAAAACACTTCAAAATATGTTAGAAGTTCCGTAAAAATTGATAGGTCTAGTAACAAAGCTGAAGAATTAAATAATGAAAGAGGACCTACCTTTCAAGAAGAAGAACTCTTTTTAAAAGTATTAGTTGAAGGAAAATCTACTTTGTATAGTTATGTAGACGGTAGCTTAACAAGATATTTTTATAGCATCGGAGAATCTAATATTGAGCAATTAGTATTTAAAAATTATACAACTCCTGAATATAAAATTCGAACAAATAATAGATTTAGAAATCAGATTTGGAATAATTTGAAATGCTCTGACATAAAAAAGAAAAAAGTAGAAAATTTAAAGTACAGAAAATCAGATTTGATCAATTTTTTTGTAGCATATAACAGCTGTAATAATGCAGAATATATCAACTTTGAAGAAAAACAAAAAAAAGATTTATTTAATTTGACTATAAGGCCACGATTAAATAGCGCTTCATTAGTATCTAATTATAGAAATCTTAATATTAAAAACGAACTAGGTTTTGGCTTTGGAATAGAAGCAGAATTTATTCTTCCTTTTAATAAAAATAAATGGTCACTTATAGTTGAGCCAACTTATCGAAGTTTTATAGTAGAAGAATCTGATGGAAATTTTGGAGATGTAGTTATTGATTACAGTTCTATTGAATTCCATGCTGGTGCAAGACATTACATCTTTTTAAATGATAATTCGAAAATTTTTATAAATGGGTCATTAATTTATGATCTAACTTTAAATGATCCACGAATTGATTCATTGGAAATTACAACATCATCTAATTTTGCTTTTGGTTTAGGTTACAAGTATAATGATAAATACAGTATAGAGTTAAGGCTTCAAACCCCCAGAGAATTGTTAGGTTTTTATGCATTTAGAGGGGCGGACTATAAAACATTATCAATAATATTTGGATATTCTTTATTCTAAAATTACAACACATAATACCGTATAAAAAAAATTGCTGGTGTTTTACTAAAAGAAAGGTCGTTCCACATTTTATAGATTTGAATTTCTTCGCAAATTCCTCCAACCCAAATCAGAAACTCTCCATGTAAAAACTCGTTAAACCAATCTCTCAAAATATTTCCTAAATTTCACCAACAGTAATTCATAACCACAAAAAAATAACATGCGTATAGACATCATAACCGTTTTACCAGAATTACTTAAAAGTCCGTTTGAAGCTTCTATTTTAAAACGTGCTATTGAGGCAGGTTTAGTAGAAGTTCATTTTCATAACTTAAGAGACTATACTTCTGATAGATACAAGTCTATAGACGATACTCAATTTGGTGGTGGTGCTGGTATGGTTATGATGGTAGAGCCGATTGACAAATGTATTTCTGCATTAAAATCAGAACGTGATTATGACGAAATAATTTATATGACACCTGATGGTGAAACCTTAAAACAAGGCATTGCAAATCAAATATCGCTCAAAGAAAATATTATTATTCTGTGTGGACATTATAAAGGTGTAGACCAACGCGTAAGAGACCAGTTTATAACGCGAGAAATTTCAATTGGAGATTATGTATTGTCTGGTGGAGAACTTGGTGCTGCTGTACTTTGCGATGCTGTAATTAGATTAATACCTGGAGTATTAGGTAATGAAACCTCTGCCCTAACTGATTCGTTTCAAGATGGTTTATTGGCACCTCCAATTTATACTAAGCCTAGAGACTATAAAGGTTGGAAAGTCCCAGAATTATTATTTAGTGGCAATTTTCCTGAAATTGAAAAATGGCGTGAAGAACAGGCTTATTTAAGAACTAAGGAACGACGACCAGATTTACTGGATGAAAACTAACATGAAACAAACGCCAGCAATTAAAGAAATTACTGCTAAAACATTAGTTGGAAAATCTATGTCAATGTCGTTAATAGACAATAAGACATTCAATTTGTTTTCTGATTTTATGCCCATACGCAACACAATAAGCAATATTGTCAGTAATGATATTTTTGAAGTTTTGGTATATAACGAAGCGTATTTTAAAAACTTTAACCCTAATAATACCTTTGTAAAATGGGCTACTGTTGAAGTTTTTAATGTTGAAGGTTTACCAAACGGAACATCTCAATTAAACTTAAAATCTGGTTTGTATGCTATGTTTACTTACAAAGGTTTAGCAAAAGATATTGGTGCATTAATGACTTATATTTACTCGGAGTGGTTGCCAAAGTCTGAATATGAGTTAGACCACAGACCTCATTTTAATGTTTTAGGAGCTAAATACAAAAACAATCATCCAGAATCAGAAGAAACGGTTTGGATACCTGTAAAGCTCCGTGTTAGAAGATAAATATACTTTTGAAAACAAATAAACCGCGACTTGATTTATTAAACGAATAATTTCATTTAAAATTAAATGACTGAATATATTCCGCCAATTAGAGAAAGATTAACTGAAGAATTAATTGAAATAGCTAATTGTAAAGATGAAAATATTTGGCAAAAAGAAGCTACATATCAGGCGCAAAAAGAACTTATTCGAAGAAATGTTTCTGAAGAGCAACAGCAACTTATTATATCAAACAAAAATGCTCTATCAGAAGAGGAACATAAAGCTGAATTAGAACGCTTAGAAAAAAATAAAACCGAAAGCTATACTTTTTTTGAAATGATTTTTCTTTTCATTTTCGGTCCTATTATATTTTTTAATACATCATTTTTTTCGAACTATCATACCATTTTTACGCTTAGAGGTGAAAACTACTTTTTAAAATTTAAACAAAGAATTATAATTTTCATACTAAGTTTTAGTGCTTGGTTTCTATATACAAATTATTCGTATAAGAAATCTGAAAAGAAAAGGCTTGAAGAAATTGAAAAAATTGATATTTCTGATTGGGAAAAACTACATGGATACGACTAATTACTCTCGTGTTAAGGATAGAAGCGGCATCCTTTCTGCGAAGCTTTAAATGTTAGCATTTTAATTTTAGCTTATTTTTAATACTGTATAAAATCCTGAAACAAGTTCGGGACTGCTAAGCAGAAAAATACAGCGGATAGCCTGACTTTTTGCTAACATTAAACATGAATTAACCTATACATATTCCAGCAAAAAGAAACACCCAAAAAAATATAAATAAAACGTTGCAGATTATGAATTAATACTTATTTTTGCACCCAATTTCGGGTTAACCTCTGGCGAAAATCGTGAATGTTGTTCTGAATCAATACATTAAAATTTAAAGATATGGAATCTTTAGTAAAATTTGTACAAGACGAATTTGTAACAAGAAAAGAATTACCTGAATTTGCTGCGGGAGACACCATTACAGTGTACTACGAAATTAAAGAGGGTAATAAAACACGTACTCAGTTTTTTAGAGGTACAGTAATACAAAGAAGAGGTTCTGGAAGCTCAGAAACTTTTACAATTAGAAAAATGTCAGGATCTGTTGGTGTAGAGCGTATCTTCCCAGTTAATTTACCTGCATTACAAAAAATTGAAGTTAATAAACGTGGTAAAGTACGTAGAGCAAGAATTTACTACTTTAGAGGTCTTACTGGTAAAAAAGCCAGAATTACTGAACGTAGACGTTAATAATATACAGCTACATATAGCAGTATATAAAGCCTTGAGATATTCTCAAGGCTTTTTTTATTAACAAAAGTTAACAAGTATGGTTTATAAGTAGTTGATATCTAAACAATTGAAAAATTTGTTTTTTTAAAATCTGATGTTATATTTACAATAGAAATAATGACAACCTTGGTTGGTTTCGCTACAACAACGAATTTGCATGATTTTCTAAATAAGGTAACGTTCTTTATATAATTGTTTTTGAGGTTTTATTGCGCCATGTGTATGCATGTGTAAACAATAGACCATGACATTGCAAAAAGTACCACAATGCGCAAGCAGTTGATAACTAGTGTGATGGAAAGCTTAAAAAGCAATAGTATTTTATATGCGGTTGTAATACAAGCAATGCTAATAACAATTTTGACACGAAAGTGAAGAGGGAGCGACAAGCATCAAGAAAACAATTACTCTGGAATATAATTGTAATAGGTCAATACATTTTGAAAATTACTAATATGTTCCGTTGAATTAACAAAAGCTTGAACTGAAAAGGTTTAGATGAAAATTTTAAACAAATATGGGTAGTAATACACATTAGGTCACGCTAAGTTATTTCAAGAAAGCCATATCAAAGTAGATTTAGTTCTGCAGGGATATGGCTTTTGTTTTTTATAAGATTAGAGTCTTTTTTTTATTAAATTCTTATTGGCAAACCAACTTTTTACAATTCTTTTAAATCAAATCTTCCAAAACGTTTTCGTTGTTTTAAATAAACTATTTCATTGCCTAATTTTGTATATTCGCATCGCTAAAAATGAATCTACTATTTTCTATAATTTTTTTTAGCACCTTAAATAAATTAAAAAAACGACGCCAATGTCTAAAATCATTTATACAAAAACCGATGAAGCTCCAGCTTTAGCAACACGTTCATTATTGCCCATTGTGCAATCTTTTGTAAAATCTTCTGGTATTAATATTGAAACTAAAGATATTTCATTAGCAGCTAGAATTTTAGCTGTATTTCCTGATTTTTTAACTGAAGATCAGCGTGTTCCAGACGATTTGGCAATACTTGGCGAATTAGCAAAAAAACCTGAGGCTAATATTGTAAAACTACCAAATATTAGTGCTTCAATCCCTCAATTAAAAGGTGCTATAAAGGAGTTACAGTCTAAAGGGTTTAATATTCCTGATTATCCTAACGACCCAGAAAATGATGCTGAAAACGATATTAAAGCGCGTTATGATAAAATTAAAGGAAGTGCTGTAAATCCTGTTTTGCGTGAAGGCAACTCAGATAGACGTGCGCCAAAAGCGGTTAAGAATTATGCAAAAAAGAACCCACATTCTATGGGAGCTTGGTCTAGCGATTCTAAAACACACGTTGCAACAATGAGCGATGGTGATTTTGCACACAATGAAAAATCTACTACCCTACCAGATGCTACCAGTGTTAAAATAATGCATACTGATGCTAATGGAAATACAACAACATTAAAAGACAGCTTTCCATTATTAAAAGGAGAGATTATTGATGCTACAGTAATGAATAAAAAAGCTTTAGTTAGCTTTTTAAATGATCAAGTTGCTGATGCTAGAGAACAAGGTATTTTGTTTTCACTTCATATGAAAGGCACGATGATGAAGGTGAGTGACCCAATTATTTTTGGTCATGCTGTAAAAGCCTTTTTTAAGGATGTTTTTGAAAAACATGGTGAAACCATTGAAGCACTAGGTGTAAATGTAAACTCTGGTTTAGGAAATTTATTAGAGCGCATTCAAGAATTACCAGAAGCTAAACGTAAAGAAATTGAAGCGGATATTGAAGCTACATACAATAATGGTCCTGGTGTGGCTATGGTAAACTCTGATAAAGGGATTACAAATTTACATGTACCTAGTGATGTTATTATTGATGCTTCTATGCCTGCTATGATTCGTACTTCTGGGCAAATGTGGAATGCTGAAGGAAAACTACAAGATACTAAAGCCGTAATTCCAGATAGTAGTTATGCTGGAATCTATGCAGCTACTATCGATTTCTGTAAAAAACATGGCGCTTTTGATCCTACAACTATGGGAACTGTTCCTAATGTTGGTTTAATGGCCCAAAAAGCTGAAGAGTATGGTTCTCACGATAAAACTTTTGAAATTCCATCAAACGGAACTGTAAAAGTTATAGATGCAACAGGAAATGTTTTATTGCAACACAATGTTGAAGAAGGTGATATCTGGAGAATGTGTCAGACTAAAGATGCACCAATTCAAGATTGGGTAAAGTTAGCTGTTACTCGAGCAAAAGCTTCTCAAACGCCTGCTGTGTTTTGGTTGAATAAAAATAGAGCCCATGATGCAGAATTAATTAAAAAAGTAAATACATACTTAAAAGACCATGATACTTCTGGTTTAGATTTAAGAATCTTATCGCCTATTGAAGCAACAAAATTTACTTGCGAACGTATCATAAAAGGTGAAGACACCATTTCTGTTTCAGGAAATGTATTACGTGATTACCTCACCGATTTATTTCCAATATTAGAAGTAGGTACTAGCGCTAAAATGTTATCGATTGTTCCGTTAATGAATGGTGGTGGATTATTTGAAACAGGTGCAGGTGGTTCTGCGCCAAAACATGTACAACAATTGCTTGAAGAAAATCATTTACGTTGGGATTCTTTAGGTGAATTTTTAGCACTAGCCGTTTCTTTAGATCATTTTGGAGAAGTTAACAACAATGCAAAAGCTAAGATTCTAGGTGAAGCTTTAGATGATGCTACTGATAAACTATTAGAAAATAGAAAAGGGCCTTCTAGAAAAGCTGGTGAGTTAGATAATAGAGGAAGTCACTTTTACCTAGCTATGTATTGGGCTCAGGAATTAGCAAATCAAGATAAAGATGATGCTTTAAAAGCTGAATTTGCACCCATAGCAAAACAGTTAGCTGATAATGAAGCAATTATAGTTAAAGAGTTAAATGATATTCAAGGTAAACCAACAGACATAGGCGGGTATTATGAACCTAACGAAACTATGATAAATAATGTTATGAGACCTAGCAATACATTTAACAGTATTTTAAAGTAATGTTTATTAAAAACTATATCTTAAAAAGCTCCTGTTTCTAGGGGCTTTTTTTTATTTTTATAAAAAAATTGTTAGATGAAGAACCGCATATTTTGGCTTCTTTGTGCTTTTAGTTTTATCACGGGATTAATTAATGCACAAGAAAAATTCACCTTAAGTGGTACCATTTCTGAAGAAAAAAGTAACGAAACCCTTATTGGAGTTAATATTATTTTTCCTGAAATTTCTGCAGGAACAACCACAAACGAATATGGATTCTATTCTATAACACTTCCAAAAGGTACATACAATATTGTGGTTAGCTATTTAGGTTACGCTACAATATCTGAGCAAATAATACTCAACGATGATATCTCAAAAAATTTCAGTTTAACAGACGCTCTTGAAAACTTGGATGCTGTGGTTATTACTGAAAATATCGAAAGGCTGAATATAAGAACACCTCAAATGAGTGTTAATAAGCTCTCCTCTGCCACAATTAAAGAAATACCTGTAGTACTTGGAGAATCAGATATTATTAAAGCTATAACATTATTACCAGGTGTTACAACTGCAGGTGAGGGCGCTTCAGGATTTAATGTTCGTGGTGGTGCCGCAGATCAAAACTTAATACTTTTAGATGAGGCTATTATTTATAACTCGTCTCACTTATTCGGGTTTTTCTCAGTTTTTAATCCAGATGCTATTAAAGATTTAAGGCTCTATAAAGGTGGAATTCCTGCACGTTATGGTGGTCGTGTATCTTCAGTTTTAGACATCTATCAGAAAGAGGGAAATAGCAAAGAGTTTCATGCCAATGGAGGTATTGGTATTGTTTCCAGCAGATTACTTCTTGAAGGACCGCTTAAAAAAGATAAAGGTTCTTTTCTTTTAGGTGGTCGTTCTAGTTACGCACATTTATTTTTACCACTTTTTGATATTGATAATATTGCATACTTCTATGATTTAAACACAAAATTGAGTTATAAATTAAACGATAGAAATAACATTTATCTATCTGGTTATTTTGGAAGAGACGTCTTTAGAATTGAAGACACTTTTGAAAACACTTATGGTAATTCGGTTTTAAACTTTAGATGGAACCACTTGTTTTCAGATAAACTCTTTTCCAACTTATCTTTAATTTATTCTGACTATGATTATGATTTAAAACTGAATTTTGTTGAGTTTGACTGGGTTTCTGGGATTCAAAATTTCAATGTAAAATATGACCTTAAGCACTATTTAACAGATAAAATCAAACTTCAATACGGATTAAATAGTATTTATTTCAAATTTAATCCAGGTGATATAAAACCAACTGTAGAGTCTTCAGGCATCAACCCTTTTAAACTTATCGATAAATATGCTTTTGAAAATGCTATTTATATAGATGCTGAACATAAAGTTTCGGATAAATTAGCCTTATCATATGGATTGCGATTTAGCAGTTTTCATCGTTTAGGACAGGATGAATTAAATATTTATGAAAATGACCATGCTGTGGTTTTTAATGAAGACTTTCAAATTTATGAAAAAGCACAACCTATAGGCACAGAAACATTTGACAGAAGTGATGTTATTGAAAGTTTTTATAACCTAGAACCTAGAGCATCTTTGGCATATCAACTAAATTATGAAAGCTCTATCAAATTGAGTTATAACAGAATGGCTCAATATTTACACTTACTCTCAAATACAAACTCACCTACACCATTAGATATCTGGACACCAAGTGGAAAATATATCAAGCCCCAGTTACTAGACCAATATGCTATCGGATACTTCAAAAATTTCAATAACAACAAATACTCTTTAGAGGTAGAAAGTTTTTATAAAACGATAAAAAACAGAATTGACTACATTGATGGAGCAGATTTAGTTGCTAATAATGCTATTGAGCAAGTTATACTAAATGGAAGAGCTCGAGCCTATGGTTTAGAGATTCTAGCTAAAAAAAATGAAGGACGTTTTAAAGGATGGTTAGCATATACTTTATCAAAATCTGAGCAACAAACACCAGGAAGAAGCCCAATTGAAACTGGAATTAACAATGGCGAATGGTACAGAACACCTTTTGACAAAACCCACGACATATCGTTTACAGGAAGCTATGATTGGAATGAGAAGTGGAAAATAAACACAAACTTTCTTTTTCAAACAGGACAACCAGCAACATTCCCAAATGCTCAATACGAATACAATGGATTAAATATTCCTAACTTTAGTGGCAGAAATTCAGACAGACTCCCAGCCTATCATAGATTAGATATCTCATTAAATTATACGCCAAAACCAAATAAAACTAAAGGCTGGAGAAGCCATTGGGTTTTTGGTATTTATAATATTTATAACCGAAGAAATGCAGCCTCAATATCATTTGGACAAAATGAAACAACAGGTGGTAATGAAGCAACCCGACTCGCTATCTTTGGTATCGTTCCATCAATATCTTATAATTTTAAACTCTAAGATTATGAAAAACATATTCAAAATTATTTTTATTGCCTTAATCCTAGTGTCTTGTGAAGATGTTATTGATGTTGATGTTAATAACTCAGAACCTAGGTTGGTTATAGATGCCTCAATTCATTGGCTAAAAAACACTCCTGGAAATTCTCAATTTATAAAGCTTAGTCTTACTGCGCCTTTCTTTGACAATGACATTCCTGCAGCTTCAGGTGCCGTTGTTTCTGTTTCAGATTCAAATAACAACGTATTTAATTTTATCGAAGATGGTAATTCTGGAATTTACAGAAATGAAAATTTTAATCCTGTTTTAGAAGAAGTCTATAATTTAAATATCCTATACAATAACGAAACCTACGTAGCTACAGAAACTATGACACCTGTAGCTTCTATAGATATGGTTGAACAAAAAAATGATGGTGGTTTTACCGGTGAAGAAATTGAAATAAAAGCATTCTATACAGACCCAGAAAACATTGAAAATTATTACCTCTTTGAGTTTTCAGTAATTAGTAGAAATACTTCAACTTTAGAAGTTTATGATGATGAATTTACCGATGGCAATCAAATTTTCGGGTTTTATTCTGATGAAGAATTAGAATCTGGTGATGAACTCATTATAACAAATTCAGGCATTTCAGAACGTACTTACGAGTTTTTAAACATCTTATTACAACAAACAGATGAAGACTCTGGTGATCCGTTTGAAACCCAACCAGCTACTGTTAGAGGGAATTGTATAAACCAAACCAATCCAGATAATTTTCCTTTAGGTTATTTTAGAGTATCAGAAACCGATGTGTTTACTTATATAGTGGAATAGATACACAACAATATTTCAAGTGCCAACTTAAATTTTACGTATTTTTGAAACATGAGTTTCATTAAAACCACCGAGCAAGATTCTAACCACAATCATCTGGAAAAGATGAGTGTTTCAGAACTTTTAAAAAACATCAACAACGAAGACAAAACCGTTCCTGATGCTGTTGAAAAAGCATTACCACAAATTGAAGCGTTAGTTCACCAAATAGTTTCAAAATTGAAAGATGGCGGACGCTTATTTTATATGGGTGCAGGAACAAGTGGCAGACTAGGCATTGTTGATGCTTCAGAGTGTCCACCTACTTTTGGTGTACCACACGAATTAGTTGTTGGCCTCATTGCTGGTGGCGACACTGCTATTAGGAAAGCTGTTGAATTTGCTGAAGACTCCACAACCCAAGGCTGGAAAGACTTACAGGAATATAATATTAGTTCTAAAGATGTTGTGGTTGGTATTGCTGCTTCTGGCACAACACCTTATGTAATTTCAGCTTTAGAACAGTGTAACGCAAATAATATTATTTCAGGATGTATTACTTGTAACAAAAACAGTCCGTTATCACAAGTTTCAAAATACCCAATAGAAGTAGTTGTAGGACCAGAATTCGTTACAGGAAGCTCTCGAATGAAAGCAGGAACTGCTCAAAAATTAGTTTTGAATATGATTACCACATCTGTCATGATTCAATTGGGGCATGTGAAAGGTAATAAGATGGTAGACATGCAATTGAGCAATAACAAACTAGTAGACCGCGGTACAAAAATGATAATGAAAGAAATACATGTTTCTGAAGAAGAAGCATTACAATTATTAAACCAACACAAAAGCGTGCGTAACGCTGTAAAAAATTATAATGATGGAAGAAAATAGAACAGATAAACAACTCTTATTCAAAGGTATAAAAACACTAGTTTTTGCATTGTTAAGTTTATTTATGGGACCAATATTATTAAGCTTTGCATTTAGTAAACCTGATGATAAATTATACTATCCATTGCTTATAGTAGGTTGCGCCATTTCTGCTTTAGCTGTTTTTATGCTATTTAAGGGCATAAGAACTATAATGAACAGTATGTTCAAAAAGAAATAATTTTTAAAACTTTTCTATGTCTGGTCGAGCGCAGTCGAGACCTGATTTTAGAAATAAATACTGTAGAATTACTCCGCAGAAACCTGTTTAGGCGTAGTGGGATTATAACCAAACTCTTCATCCTGAATTACAATACCTAAACTATCAAAAATATAGTTTATAATCGCATAATGATGAATGGTATGACTATTAGCTTGCGCCAACAAAGCACCAAAAGTATAAGGAATTTCAGTTTTACCCATGCCCAAATCATCAGTCACTAAAACAATATCTTTAATATCAAACGAAGCAGAACTCAACCTTCCTATAATTTCATTGAGATAATCCTGAGCACAACCACAATCACACTCCACAGCTTTATTCCTGCTTCTGGCCGTGAGATCAACTTTCCCGTCTTCAACATTAAAAATACAATCATAAAAATCTAAAATATGCCTAATGTGGCATCCAATACTAGAATAATAAGGCGAAACCGAAGCATCACTCAGTTGAGCGTTGGATAAATTATCTAATAAAATTTGTGATTTACGAAGTGTTTTAAGCGTAGATTGGATAATTAAGTTCATGGACACTAATTTAACTAAATAATTTAAATTTCAAATACAATTAACATTTAGTCCATACAACAACAAAACCTTACAAGAATAAATGATATATCCATTGTCAGGTTGAGCGCAGTCGAAACCTACTTTTTTTTTTAGGATTTTCAAAACCTTTCTACTGTGCTCCAAAAGATATTAGAATAAATGAACGAATCCATTTAAATACAAAGAATCTTAAAAACTAAAGATTTGAAATTATCAGTATTATCATTAAGATACTCCAAAACTTAAATAATACTTGGGCTTCCGACAACGTCGGAATCAACGATTTTAAGAAATAATGAGCCATAAGCAATATTGAAAAAGAATATCTAGGATTTATACCTAAAAGTTTATAGAAAACCAAAAGTATTAATGCATTAGCGAATGGTGCTTCGCAATTTCCTATAAATCGTTTTGATCTTTTGGCTTGGTTTATCCTGAGCGCAGTCGAAGGGTTGAGCATAAAGGCAAAATGAACAATAAGAATAATTGCCATTCTCAGGAGCGCCAAAGCACAATGTAAGAATCTCATAATAACATAAATGTCAGGTTGAGCGCAGTCGAAACCTCAATAACACAAATAAATATCCTTTTATACCTTAAGAATATACTATTTACTATTTGGAATTTGAAATGTCATCAACCACCAACCGCAATTCCCCATAACTATACTTATCATTCAACTGATGCTTCAAATCCGATAAATTCTCAAAGGTCGTTTTCGGAATCAAAGCCTTCAATTCCTCATAATGCGCCTCAGAAATCAAATCGGTAATCTTAACTTCACCTGTCGGAATAAAACCAGCCAAATGCCCAATAATAGTATTCACATTCAACTCCCGAATATCAGCAATTTCCTGTACCGATTTCCCCGATTGAAACAGCGCTAACGATTCCTTTTTAGTATCCCCTTTTTGGCGTTTCGGTTTAGGCGCATCAAAAATTTCAACTTCCGCAGATGTTTCAATATCATGCTCTTCACAATACGCGCGAATCACTTTTAAAATAGAGTCGCCATATTTTTCAACACGCGTTTTCCCCATACCGTTAACCTTCAACAACTCCGCTTTGTTAGTAGGCAAAGTTTCACACATTTCATACAGTGTCTTTTGAGCAAAAATCTGGTAATGAATCAACTCCTTCTCCTGTGCAATATCATTTCGTAGTATCCGTAATTTTTCAAAAAGTTCCACATTACTTGTGCCTTCAACAACAGCCTTTCGAGCTTTTTTAGGCGCTTCTTTACCAGAAAACACCGCTTTTGCACGTAACTCCAAAAACTTGCGCGCTTCAAAACCAGCTTCTAAACCCTTAAAATACAACACCTTCACTGTTAACAAATCCTCAAAAGCATCCAAGTGTTTGGTAATCTCACCACCCACCGCTTGGTTATCCGTAGTAAACGCAAAAGTTTTTAAAGGTTCCAAAATTTTAGCGGCCGTTTCCGCTTTAAAATAAGCAATCCCCTTTTTAAACCGATCTTGTATCACCGCACTGCCTTCTGGCAAACCGCCATCGAGCGCAAGGTGTTGCAACTGACTATTAAACCCATTCGCCACTTTCAAAAAGTTAGTAATACAATCTTTTATAGGCACAAAAGTCGCTTCCACCTTCCCTTCTACCACCGTTCTATTTTTATAATACACATCCAAAATCCGCCCTAGCGGATATAAAAACGCATAAAAAGCAAACACTTCCGCAATCAAATCCAACTGAAACTGCCGTTGCGAATCCTCCAAAACCCTTTCATCAGGCGCATTTTCCTCAGCAGCGTCATTAAAACGCGTCACATTTCCATCACTAATAATTTGGCTAGAATGTATCTTGCTCTTCAACACCAAACCTTCCAGAGACTTACATCTACTCAACGCCACATAGGTTTGCCCATGCGCAAAAGCACCAGCGGCATCAATAATGGCCTTTTCAAAAGTCAACCCTTGGCTTTTATGTATGGTAATACTCCACGCCAACCGTAACGGCATTTGGGTATAACTCCCTATCTTTTCCTCAGTAATCGCTTTCGTTTCGCTATCTACACTATAATTTATATTCTCCCAAGTCTCGGGCGTCACGTTAATATTAAAATCGTCGTCCGGACAATGCACCACCACTTCATCGCTATCTAACAAAATCACCTTCCCAATCTTACCGTTAAAATAGCGCTTTGCAGGGTCGCTATCATTCTTCACAAACATCACCTGCGCACCAACTTTCAATTCCAACTTCACAGCATTCGGGTACGCATACTCAGGGAATTTCCCATCCACCTCCGCCGTATACGTCATCGGTTTGGTAGTCAATTTAGCAAGCTCACTCCTATTGGTAGCCTCCGCTTTGTTGTTATGTGTGGTTAAGCTAATATAGCCCGCATCAGGCTCAGGCGTAAAATCTGGCACAAAACGTTTATTCAATGCCGCAGCACCAGCCTCGGTAAGTCTATTATTCCTAATCTCGTTTAAAATCTCAATAAATTTCGGGTTCTCCTGCCTATAAATATGCTTCAACTCAATGGTAATGGCATTACATTCCGCAAACGCCTTACTACTAAAAAAGAACCCATTAGGGTACACATGTTGTAACAGCTCCCATTCGTTCTCTTTAATCACGGGGCTTAACTGTTGTAAATCGCCAATCATCAACACCTGCACACCACCAAACACCTTATTGCGGTCTCTAAAACGACGCAAAGTACGGTCAATCCCATCCAGCAAATCGGCGCGCACCATACTAATCTCGTCAATCACCAAGAGGTCCATACTCTTAATAATATTAATCTTGGTCTTGCTAAACTTACGGTTAAACCCCTTGCCCGCATTCAAATTCGTATCGGGCAAAATCGGACCAAAAGGCATCTGAAAAAACGAATGTATCGTTACACCCTTCGCATTAATCGCCGCCACACCCGTAGGCGCCACTACCACCAAACGCTTTAAACTGCTCATCTTCAAACGGTGCAAAAATGTCGTTTTACCAGTCCCCGCCTTACCCGTTAAAAAAATAGAACGATTCGTATTATTCACAAACGCCCACGCCAAATCCAGCTCTTTATTCTCAGCCATCAAACACTTAAAAATTTTAAAAATTGAAGATACTAATTCTCAATAATCTTTAGGGCGGGTTTTTGCCGAAAAAAGCAAAAACCGCGCTATCCGTTACTAGTTTTGGCTCGATGCGCGCCTCGCCAAAAGCTAACCACTATTATCGCTCCCGCACGTGTCTGCCGAGGCCTGTTTCAAAACAAAAGATATTCTCTATTTGCTAAGGCCAATTCCTTCATATATTAATTAAAAAAAGTGCTATTATTCTGATAAAGATTACTATTTTTAGGGTTATAAAATCTAATCAAAAGAATGTACAGAACTTAAAATAAAAGTATTGTATAATTAAATGCTAAACCTTTATCAACAAGTTTAAAATACAACCAAAAAAGATATACTAATTGCCCTCAAAAATAGACATATTAGAAAATGAAATTCTTGAAAAATATCCAGAAGTATTGGATATTCTTTTGCGAGACCAAACGACCCAAAAAAACATTATTTGGGCAACGAGTAATTATGAGCATCTTGGAGAATCATATTTAGAAAGCAAACAGATTAAACCTGAACTTATTACAGGCATTAATGGTGATGTCATAATGCCAAGGATTCAAAAAGACCAAATATTACAACAATCTAGAGTTAAGAATATGGCTGAAGTCTTCACGCCATCTTGGATTTGTAATGCTCAAAACAACTTGATAGATAATGCTTGGTTTGAACGAAAAAATGTCTTCAATAAAGAAATTCCAAATGAAAAAAAATGGAAAACAAATCAATCAAAAATTGAATTTCCTAAAAATAAATCCTGGAAAGACTATGTAAATGACAAACGACTTGAAATTTCTTGCGGAGAAGCACCATACATAACAAGTCGGTACGACACGACAACAGGAAAATTTATAGAAATTGAAAATAGAATTGGTTTACTCGACAGAAAACTAAGAATAATAAATGAAAATGTTGGTGAATCAGATGAATGGATTGAGGCAACTAAATCAGCTTATAAAAACACATACGCTTATGAATGGCAAGGTGATAGTTTATTACTAGCTAGGGAATCAATGCTAATTACATTCATAGAAAATTACAAATATAAATTTGAAAAAGAACCTTTACTTAAATCAACACAAGATATAGCTGAGATTATCTCTTGGAATATTTGGCAAATGGACGGATTAAAAGGCGTAGTTCCTTTTTCTTGTGGAGAAATACAAACCAAAATAGTTAACTTATTTGGAGAAGAAGAGACAGACAATTCATTTTGCAAAGGCTGTCTTAATGGTAATATTTTCGAACATAATGGAATTTACTGTTTAATTATGGATTGGTCGAACAAAGGATTAAAAAGTAAGAAAATAAGGTTTATAGACCTACTTCAAAATAAACATCAATCAATAAATGGCAAATAGTAATCAGCTTGACATACAACTTTTAGAAAATTTAATTATTGGAAGAGTTGAGCCTCATATCTATGCTTTTACAACAGAAACTGTCCCTAATTATTTAAAAGTTGGTGACACATACAGACCTATTGAGCAAAGACTTAATGAATGGAGAAAGCATTTTCCTGAACTTGAAAAAAAGTTTCAAAAGGTTGCTAAAGTTGATGAAGAAACATTTTTTAGAGACTTTGCTGTACACAAATTTTTAGAAACAGAAATCCATAAAACTAGGTTACTACCAGATTCATTAGAGTCAATCCCATATTACTCTAACGAATTTTTTAAAGATACTCAAGTAGATGAACTAGATGATGCAATTGCAGATATTCAAGAAACTTATGAAAATAATGATACAAAATATCAATTCTATAAGTTTGAAGATAGTCATATACCAATAGTTCACACATATAAAAGAACAGAAACTTACGACCCAAGACCAAATCAAGATGAAACCATTAAGAAATTTAGAGAAGCTATAGATAAAGGTAGAATCAATCTCTTAATGTATGCAGTAATGCGATTTGGAAAGTCGTTTACCTCTATGTGTTGTGCAGTTGAGATGAATGCCAAATTGGTTTTAATCGTTTCCGCTAAAGCTGATGTAAGAGAAGAATGGAAGAAAACAGTTGAAAGTCACATCAAATTTGATGGATTTAACTTTTTAGATAGTAATTCACTTTTAGAAAGTGAAACAATCATAAAAGATAAACTAGAAGCTAACGAAAAAGTTGCCCTATTTCTTACACTTCAAGACTTACAAGGAGATGACATAAAAACCAAACATAAGGAAGTGTTTGAAAATGAAATTGACCTTTTACTGATAGACGAAACACATTTTGGTGCAAGAGCTTTAGAATATGGAAAGGTCTTAAAAGAGTTAAAGAGTAAAAAAGAACTAAAAAACGAAACAAAACTCAATGATGAATCTTTAGACGCTTTAGAAGAAACAACTAAGACAATTAACTCGCAAATTCGAATCCATTTATCGGGCACACCATATCGTATATTGATGAACAGTGAATTTACAACTGACGATATTATTGCCTTTTATCAGTTCACTAATATAGCTGATGACCAACAAAAATGGTATAATGAATACTTAACCAAAGACGATACAAAAGAATGGGAAAACCCTTACTATGGTTTTCCTCAAATGATTCGATTTGCTTTCAATCCAAACGAGTCATCTAGACAAAAAATGGAAGAACTGAAAAAAATAGGTGTTACTTACGCTTTTTCAGAGTTGTTCAGACCAAAATCTATTCTAAAAGACACAAAAACCGAATTACATAAAAAGTTCGTTCACGAACAAGAAATTGTTGACCTACTTAATGTTATTGATGGGACTAAAAATGACGATAATTTATTAAGCTTTCTAGATTTTGACAAACTGAAAGACGGTAAAATGTGTCGTCACATTGTTTGTGTACTTCCCTATCGTGCTTCTTGTGATGCATTTGAAAACCTAATTAAATCTAATGAGTTTAAAAATCTTAGTTCATATGAAGTAATTAATATTTCTGGAGTTGAAAATGAAAAGATTTTTAAAGATACTCAATCAGTAAAATCTAAAATTGAAAAATGTGAAAGTGAAAACAAGAAAACAATCACTTTGACAGTAAACAGAATGCTTACAGGTAGTACAGTTCCGCAATGGGATACTATGCTATATTTAAAAGATACTGCTTCGCCCCAAGAATATGACCAAGCTATTTTTAGACTTCAAAGTCAATTTATAAAAACCTATAAAGAACCTAATGGAGATTCAGTAAAATACAATATGAAGCCTCAAACTTTATTGGTTGACTTTAATCCAAACAGAATGTTCCAAATGCAGGAGCATAAATCACAGATTTACAATGTAAATGTAGAATCCAATGGAAACTCAAAATTAGGAGAACGGATAGAAAAAGAACTACAAGTTTCACCAATTATAGTAATCAATAATAAAAAAATGGTTCAAGTTGAACCAACAGATATTTTGAATGCAGTTCGTCAATATTCTAGTGAAAGAAGCGTACTGGATGAAGCTACATCAATTTCAATAGATTATTCCTTATTAGATATTGAAGCAATTAAAGATGTCATAGAAAAGCAAGGTGGTTTAAAATCAAGACAAGGTTTAGAGATTGAACCGTCCGAAGGTGAAGGAGATGATATTGATACAGGTGACAAACCTGATGGTCATGATACACCTGAAAAAGGTGATAAGGAAACAGATACTGCCAAAGGTGATGAAGTAGATTACAAAGGCAAATTTGCGATGTACTACGCAAGAATTCTTTTCTTTTCATTTCTAACGGACTCAAAAGTTATATCACTTCAAGAAATTATTCAAAGAATAGATGATATCGATGAAAACCTACGTATTGCGACCAATTTAAATATCGAATCAGAAATTCTTTCTTTGTTTCAAAAAAACATAAATCCGTTTGTTCTAAGCGAGTTAGATTACAAAATTCAAAATATTAATTCATTAGCAAATGATACTGCAATTTCACCGATAGAAAGGGCAAGCAACGCAATGAAGAAATTCAGTCGTTTATCAGATTCAGAGATAGTTACGCCTGAAAAAACAGCGGATAAAATAATTCAATCTTTACCCGAAGATGCTATTAATGACTCTTCTTTACTTTTAGACATTGCCTCTAAACAAGGAGAATTTGTTTATGCGGTATACAAGAAATTTGGAAAAGAAGTAGCTAATAATTTTTATTCAATTCCAACATCAAAAATTGCTTATGAATTTACAAGAAAGGTCTATAAGTTACTTGAACTAGATTTAGAAAATATAGAAGCAGAATACACTTCTTACGATTTAATTGAAGAAAACGCTTTAATCGAAAATGATATCATTAAAATTAACAATAACGACATGAAATTTGACGCAATAGTAGGCAATCCACCATACCAGCAAAAAGAAGGTGGTGCTAATAAAAATACGGCTATACCAATTTATCAAAATTTTGTTGCAATTGCCAAAGTACTCAATCCTAACTATATCTCGATGATTATGCCAACCAGGTGGTATGCCGGAGGACGTGGTCTAGATAATTTCAGAACCGAAATGTTAGATGACATTCATATTTCTGAATTACACGATTTCACAAAAACTGAATTGATTTTTCAAGATATTAATGTTAGAGGTGGTGTTTGTTATTTTTTGAGAGATAATAGTCATGACAATAGTGTCAATTCAACAAAAGTGTATTCTTATTATGATAACCTTGAGCCAATATTAAAAAAGCGTCAATTAAGAACTAATAACTCTGATATTTTTATTCGTCATAGTATAGGAGTTGATATAATCAATAAAATTGAAAAGGATAAGAACTTTGAAAGTTTATCTAAATTTATCTCAGCTGCGAAAGCTTTTGGCTTTAGAACTTATTTTGTCAATGACGAAAGGTTTCGTGAAAATATAGTTGGTCTTTCAAGCCCCATTAAATGCTATGGACGTAAAAAAGCAATTGGTTATGTTGAAAGGTCTGAAGTTGAGTCCAATGAACAATGGATTGACTTATGGAAAGTTTATGTTCCTGAATCAAATAATATAGGAACAGAATTAAACGATGATAATCAAAATGCTTTTGTTGGTGAGCCTGAGACTATCTGTACAGAAACATTTCTTGTTGTTGGAGCTGACCTTGAATTAGATAAAGCATCCAGTAAGAATCTTTGCACATATCTGAAAACTAGGTTTGCTAGATTTGTGCACAGCTTGACAAAGATTAGCCAACATGGAACCTCGAAAACTTATAAATATGTCCCTTTACAAGGTTTTACTTCGGAATCGGATATTGATTGGAGCAAATCCATTGAGGAAATCGACCAACAACTCTACACAAAATATAAACTAAGTAAAGAAGAAATTGAATTTATCGAAAGTATGATAAAACCAATGTAAATTATATGAAAGCAAACGAACTACCAATTATAAATTTTTTACAAGCACCTAATGTACAATTTGTAATACCTGTATACCAACGTAATTATGACTGGACAAATAATGAATGTAAAGAATTATTAAACGATATCATAGCTGTAGAAACAGCAGATAGAGGCACACATTTTATTGGTAGTATTGTTTTTATTCACGAGGGAGCATATAGTACAAGTGAGGTTAAAGAGTTAGTAATAATTGATGGCCAACAAAGACTTACTACTATTAATATTTTATATGTGGCATTATATCGTTTTGCAAAGGATAATGGTATGCAACAAGAAGCCGATATGTTGCATAATATGTTTTTAGTAAATCAATACGTTCAACAAGAATCAAGTAAATTAAAGTTAAAGCAAACAGATACCAATTCATTGGCTTTTAAAGCGATAATGAATAGTACAGAAAATGAGTTTGGGCATTATTCTAATGTGATTGAGAACTTTAATTTTTTCAAATTAGCCATCACAAAAGACAGTTTTAATACGATACTTAATGGCTTAAAACGTCTAATCTTTGTGGAAATATCTTTAGAACGAGGTAAAGACGACCCCCAACGTATTTTTGAGAGTTTAAATTCTACAGGTTTGGATTTGTCACAATCCGATTTAATTAGGAATTATATTCTAATGGATTTAGACCCAAAAAATCAGCATAAAGTATTTGAGCAAATTTGGAATCCTATTGAAGAAAATGCAAGAGATTTAACGAAACAGAAATCTTTAGTATCATCTTACATAAGAGACTACCTAACTCTACGTAACAAAAAGATACCTAATAAAAACAAAGTGTATATAGAGTTCAAGAAGCTATACACCATAAAAGATGAAGCTTATCATCAAGAGTTAGAAAATATTAAATCGCTTTCTACACACTATAAGAAGTTTATTAATCCATCTACAGTTCAAGAACATAACATAAGAAGAGAATTAGAATATATTTCTCGTCTTGAAATTAATGTAGCGTTTCCATTTCTATTACAAGTATTTGAAGATACAGAAAATGGATTGATAACAAATGAAGAATTATTAAAAGTTTTAAAATTAATACAGACGTATACGTGGCGCAGATTTGTTGTTGGCTTACCTACCAATGCTTTGAATAAAATATTTATGACATTATATTCTGAAGTAGATACAGAAGAGTATTTTGATTCCATAGCGTTAGCTTTAATAAAGAAACGAGGTAGTGCAAAGTTTCCAACTGATGAAGATTTAAAAACAGCGTTAAGAGATAAAGATTTATACAATATCCAATCAAAGAATAGAAACTATATGTTTGAGTTATTAGAGAATTTTAATAACCGTGAATATGTAGATACATCAAATGAGAATATAACCATTGAACACATCTTCCCTCAAAATCCAAATGATGATTGGAATAAAGACATTACACCTGATGATTATTTTCAATTCAAAGAAAAGTATGTAAATACAATAGCTAATCTAACATTATCAGGTAATAATGGTGCTTTGAGTAATAAGTCTTTTCAAGAGAAAAAATCAATGAACAGACAAGGTGCTGAACAAGGTTATACTTTTAGTCGCCTTTGGCTGAATGATTATTTGAAATCAATAGATAATTGGGATATTGATAATTATAATACTCGTTTTGATTTAATATACAAAAGATTTCTAAAAATATGGGAATATCCAGACATAGAAATACCTAGTATTGATACTGCTGCTGAAACTAATATTTTTAATGCTGATAATCCTACAAACAAGAAATTAGAATACTTCATATTTGAAAATACTAAAGTTGAAGAAAGTGCTATCGCAAGTCTTTATACTCACGTGATTTCTATCTTATTTGAAAAAAACTCTCAATTGTTGATAGATAATCAGGATGTTTTAAAAATAACTCGAAATGAAACAGATTTTAGAAGTCCTGGAGAAATATCAAATGGATATTTTATTGAATATAATATCGATAGTAAATCAAAGTTTTACATCATAAAAAATCTACTTCGCTTATATAAAATGGAAGATGAATTGATTATTAAGTATGAAGATTCAGATCACAACGATTCTCAAAATCGTTTTTCTATTCGTAGAGCATTTTGGAAACAATTACTACCTCAAATTGTAAATACAGAATTATTTTGCAATGTAAATCCAACGAAAGACCATTGGCTTAGTTCTGGAGCAGGTATAAGTGGTTTAAACTATACTTTTGTAATAACAAGTAAATACGCAAGAATTGAATTAGGTATTACGTCTTCAAGCAAAGAGAAGAACAAGAAATACTTTAAAAAACTATTGAGTCAAAAAGATAGTATTGAAAATGATTTTGGTAAACCTTTGGAATGGGAAGAATTGGCAGAACATAAAATGAGTCGTATTAAGTATGAGCTTACTGATGTTAATTTATTTGATAAAGCTGATTGGGATAAAATGAGTGAATTCTTAATTGAATACTTACCAAAGTTTGAATCTGCATTACAACCAGCAATTAAGAAATTGAAATAGTTAGATAATAAATGCCTTTAGAAGAGAAGAAATATGATGTAGAAACCAATAATGATTGGGCTAAAAACGTAAAAGGAGAACACCTATTTATTGATAGTGCAGAGAGCGGACGTAAAGGTTATTTCTGTATTGGTTGTGATAAACAGATGGAAGCTGTTAAAAAAAAGAATATTAACCACAGGTCATATTTTCGTCACGTTCCAGTAGATATTGCAAAAGACGAGAAGCCTTGTACATTTAGTAATCGAAAATATAGAGAAACTTTAGCAACAGATATTTTACAAAGGCTAAAATCTATTAAAGTTCCTAATATTTATAAATATCCACCTAAAGGGGAAGATGGCTCACCAATGCTATTGGAAAAGTCCAAATTTGTAACCGCAAAAAAGGTTAAATCTCAACTTACTTTTTATGAAGATAGTAATGGAGGAATCAGGTATGGTAAGAATCCAGATATTGAAGATAGATATTTATTAATTAGACCTGATGTTACTTTTTTTGATGCTAATGACAAACCAATATTATTGATAGAATTAGTAATCACTCATAAAGTAAAAGAAGAAAAGAAAATTAAATTAAGACGCCTGGGAATTGATACAGTAAGTATTATAGTACCTAAATCTTCTGAACAAGAAATAGAAGATAATTTTAAAACAACAAAACGAGTAAAGTGGGAATATAATGGAATCGAAGCAAACACCGAATATATTCGAGTTTCCTCTGGAACTTCAGATGGAATATTGGAATTTGATGAAGACCAAAGAAGAATTTTTGAAGAATCGCTCACGTGTCGCAAAGCGAGACTTAATAACACGTTACGAACTATTAAAAGATGCCTTCAATCAGAACCTTACCGAAGAGCTGAACACGACTTTGAATCTGAAATATCAAGAATTGAGAGAGCTACAAAAGCAGAGAGAGAGGGATTGGAAGAAATGGAAGAAAGATTTGAGCGAGAAATATTCGCAGGATTTGAAGCTAAATTCGATAACCTTGAAAGAGAACGAGAAGACATTGAAGAAAGAAGAGCAAATCTTGAAGAGGAAAGTAAGGACTTGGAAACAAGATATTTTAACAAAAGAAGGGAATTTGACCAAGAGGAAGCAGATATATCAAGGAGTATTAGAGAACACTCTGACCTTGGAGAATCTTCAGAAGGAGTTAGAACAAAGTTTAGAGTCAGAAAAGCTCAAATTGGAACAGAATCAGAATCAATTAAAAATGCTATCACAAGAATTAGAGGAGAAATCAAAGGTCTACCAGAGGCGTTTAAACAACTCGAAATTCAAGCAGAAGGAAGATTTGAGAAAGATAGAGGAAGACTTGAAGAAGAAAAAACAGGTCTTGAATCAGAAATTGACAACTTTGGAGAATACGCTAAAGAAGAAGAAAGAAACCTTGAACTCGAATTTGAAGAATTTAGAAAACAAACAATTGAAAGAATTGACAAAAGAGATAGCAAAGGAGATTCCGAACTGTCCAAAAGAATTGAATCAGTACTTAAAGCTGGGAGAATATCAAGCGATTACGGAGAAAGACAGGATACTTACAAGAGATAC
Organism: uncultured Algibacter sp.; assembly: GCA_947502405.1. Lineage (GTDB taxonomy): Bacteria > Bacteroidota > Bacteroidia > Flavobacteriales > Flavobacteriaceae > Algibacter_B. Next base: position 135,898 of record CANMZT010000004.1, read on the forward strand.
AAAGCATATCTTGAACTTGCTCGAAGTAGAGCTTGGGAAAAGTAACAAAACTGTAGATTGGTTTATGAAAGAGTTTAAAGATAGAGTTTAATTTATATGCATCAACTCACTAAAACAGACTTTAAGTATTATTTAGATTGTCCAGAGTCTATATGGTTATTAAAAAATAAACCACAGGTATATCCTAAAGGTGAGTTTTCATTATTTGCAGAGAAATTAATTAAAGAAGGTTATGAGGTAGAAGCCTATGCAAAACAATTATTTGCCAATGGTTTAGACTTACCAGAATATGGAAGTCCTGCAGAAACTCAAAACGCATTAACAAATTCGCATAGTGTTTACTTTCAACCATCATTTAGCACAAATAAAGACGTATTTGCACGTATAGATATATTAGAGCGGTTAGCAGATGGAACGTGGCATATCTATGAAGTAAAATCTTCTACCTCAATAAAAAAGGATAGACAGCATAGACAAATAGAAGATGCGTGTTTTCAGAATTATGTACTTACAGAATGTGGTTACGTAGTTTCTAAAGTGTCTATTATTCACCTAAATAAAGAATACCTTAAACAAGGTGCTATTGTAGCTAATGAATTATTAGAAATTACAGAAGTTTCAGATGCAGTAGATAGTATATATTCAAGTGTAGTCAATCAAATTAATTCGGCCTCAAATTTTATTAATAAAGAAATCATTAATGAAACCGTATGTTCTTGCAAACATAAAACAAGGTCAAATCATTGTGATGCATTTGGGTATTTTAATACCACAATTCCAGACTATAGTATTTATGAAATAAGTCGTATTTCAGCTAAAAAAGTAGGTTTATTAGCAGGTAGTGATCAATTAGCTATTATTGATATACCGCCAGATTTTGAGTTAAATGTAAATCAACAAACCCAAGTAGAATCTGTAAAACAAAAACAACCAATACTCAATATTCCAAACATTAAAAGAGAATTAGACAAATTAAAGTTTCCATTACATTTTATAGATTATGAGACCTATGCAAGTGCTATTCCAAGATTAGATGGTTTAAGTCCACATAAACATTTAACTTTTCAAGTATCTATTCATACACTTACAGAAGATAATACGCTAACACATTTTGAATATTTATTGGATGCTATGAAAATGCCAATAGATATGCTCAGCGCCATGCAAGACTTTACAGGAAGTACAGGCACTTTTGTATCGTGGCATGCAAGTTTTGAAATAGGAAGAAATAAAGACTTAATAGAATGGTTGCCACAGTTTACCAATTATCTCACTTACATTAATGAGCATACGTTTGATTTAGAGACTATTTTCAAAAAAGACTATATAGACTATCGTTTTCACGGTTCAAGTTCCATTAAGAAAGTACAACCTATTTTAGTACCTGATTTAAGTTATTCAGATTTAGATGTTAATAATGGTACTATGGCATTAGATACTTGGGGAAGAATGGTTTTAGACCCAAACTTTAATGAAGATATCGAAAAAACAAGAAAAAAACTTTTAGACTATTGCGAATTAGATACGTTGGCAATGGTTAAGATTTATAAATTTTTAATAGGGTTTGTATCATAGTTAATTCCTATCAATATCAAAAAACACCAACCCTAAACCTCACTTTTGTTAATAATTTTGAGTTGTCAACATTATTTTTTGTAGAAAACTATATTTAGTAAATCGCTTTTTGGTTTCGTGGGTTTCTTATAATTTTAATCCAGATTCCCGTATTCATGGGAAAGACAATTTCAGCGGAAACCTCGAGTCAGAGCCTCGATGAATAATACATGTTAAACCAAAATTATGAGTGCCTTTAGTGACGATTTTTATAACGATAACTTTCATAACCTTAACACATTTAAGGCCTTACTAAATTATATGCCCCATATTCAGGAAGACTACGAGGATTTTATAATTCATTTTAAAGATTTGGAAGCTTCTATAAACAACCATATTTACTTAGCAACTTTAGATGCCTACATGCCTATTCAAGACATTAATATTTTAATAGAGCGCAAGAATCTTCTGGAGCGTTTATGTGTTTCTAAATACGGTATTTACAGAGCCTGTGAAGATTATGTAACCAAAACTGATTGGTTTTATAATTTACCCGATACCAAAAAATTAGACATCCGTTTTGATTTTTATAGTACCATTGTTTTAGGTATTCGTGAGGCCTTTTATAGGTGAAATCGTCACTGCTAGGAACGAAGCAGTCTCATAAAATGAACCGCAAATAAAGAAACAGATTGCCACGTCGTTCCTCCTCGCAATGACAGTTAGCAATGATGTTTCTACACCAACACCTTCCTAATAATCTTCTGTACATTACTATTATCCTGCTGCCATATTAAAAAGGGTTCTAAATCTTCGGCGGTGTTAATCTGTTCGATTTTATCAATAAAGCTATAAGCTATTACATGTAATATTCCATATTCCAATACAGAATAATAAATCAAAAACACTTGTTTTTCAATATATTAATTTATAATATTGCATATTCGAATATGGAATATATGTAATCATGAAAGAAAAGCAACAAATTATGAGTCCACAAGATATTGTGGTATTATTGAAAATAATTAGTTATGGTGATATACCTTGGTTTCAAGAACAATTAGCAGATGCTTTACATATAAGTCAGTCAGAAATTAGTAAATCTTTAAAGCGTTCAAAATTTGCTGGCTTAGTTAATCATTCAGGTAAAAAAGTATTAAAAATGGCGCTTTTAGAGTTTCTACAATATGGTATTCGGTACGTATTCCCTGTACAACCAGGTGCACTCATAAGAGGTGTCCCAACAGCACACTCAGCACTCCCACTATCTAACACCATTGTAAGTGAAGAGCCTTATGTATGGCCTTATGGCAAAGGGAGTGTTAGAGGTCAAGCCATAACACCATTGTATCCTTCTGTGGTTATAGCTATTCAAAACGATCAAAAATTACATGAATTCTTAGCGCTAGTAGATGCCTTAAGAGTAGGAAGAGCTAGAGAAAAAGAAATTGCCATCAAAGAACTAAAAAAGAGAATTTTAGGTGATGACAATAAATTAGATAAAAAACATTTACTCTTGTAAATCTAAACAATTGGGAGACAGAATTATAAATATAGCCGCTGTAGTTGAGGTAGCGAAAGCCCTAAAAGAGCTTAAAGACCAAATGGTATTTGTTGGTGGCGCTGTGGTAAGTTTGTATATAGATGAACCCACAGAGGAGCTAAGACAAACAGATGATATTGATGTTACTATAAATCTAGTTAATTATACCTATTGGGTACAAATACAAGAACGATTGGCACAATTAGGTTTTAGTCCAGACCCAGAAGGTCACGCCATATGTAGCTATTTGTATAAAGGCATTTCTGTAGATATCATGCCGTCTGAGGATGGGCCAATAGGGCCAGCCAACAAATGGTATAAAGTTGGTTTTAAAAATTTATGGATACAAGAAATAGAAGAGCAAACTATAGCTACACTATCTGCACCATGTTTTTTAGCCACAAAATTTGAAGCTTTTAAAGATCGTGGTACAGATTATAGATTAAGTCATGATTTTGAAGATATTATCTACGTTCTAGATAATAGATCCACTATAGTAGCAGAAATATTAAAGGAGCCCACTAGTATTCAACACTTTTTAAAAGAAGAATTACTTAAAATTTATCATAATCCGAGTTTTGAAGAAATTATATCTTGCCATGTTCCTCCAATGATTCATGACGAAAGGCTACCCATTTTAATAGACAAAATTGAACAAATAATTGTTATATAATTGATGTCTCTTTTATTAATACTCTCCTAATAATCTTCTGTACATCCCTATTATCCTGTTGCCGTATTAAATAAGGCTCTAAATCTTCGGTGCTGTTGATCTGTTCGGTTTTATCAATAAACCCATAACCCAAATAGGTGCCTTGTTCTATCATAATAAAGGCATCTTCGTAGTCGTAGCGTCCTTTTTGTTTTAAAACCACATCTTTCTTATTGGTATTAAGGCTGTCTATAGCTTGTAACACACGTGCATTATACTGTGCAACAGCTTCTTCATCTTTACAAATACCTTTACAGGTATGTATTTTAAAATGGTTGCAGGTGGCGACGTTGTCTTGTAAGTGGCAATATTTTGGGCACAATTCAAATTCGCTACACAACTGTTCTATTTGTTGGCGGCATTCGGTTATAGAATGTAAAATCAATATGGGGTTTGGTGTAGCCTTAAGTGTGTTATAGGCGATATGTAAAATCCCTTTTCTATCGGTATAAGAAAAAATAGCATGCATTTTAGGCGCACGTTTCGCCACTTGGTTGTATTGGGGATAATGCTGCTTTATGGCGGCATCTTCCATCAATAACGCAATCAATTCACTACCAGACAATGCAAAATCAATATCAGCCGTCTCCCGACACATGGCTAAAGACTTCTTTGTTTTACTATAAAAATGACTTAATACACGCTTTTTAATGTCTTTAGCTTTTCCCACATAAATAATTTTACCTTTTTTGTTTTTAAAATAATACACACCAGGTGTATGTGGTAAATTATTAAACACCGCCGTTGGTAAATGCGAAGGCAATGTAGCTTCCTTAGACGATTTTTTTAAAAAGTCGTTAAATACCGTTTCCGCATCCTCTTGTTGCAATAAAAGTTCAAACAACACAACCGTAGCTTCAGCATCACCCCTAGCCCGATGACGATCTGCAATACGAATATGCAACGCATTGCACAATTTTCCTAAACTATACGACCGATGTCCAGGAATGAGTTTCCGCGCCAACCGAATAGTACACAACTTCTTTCTGTTAAAATCAATACCAACAGCCTTAAATTCATTTCTTATAGCGTTATAATCAAAATTCACATTATGCGCTACAAAAATGCAGCCTTCCGTAAACCTTAAAATATCCTGTGCAATCTCTGAAAACGTTGGTGCATCAGCTACCATACCATTATCAATACCCGTAAGTGCCGTAATATAATCTGGAATCCACATCTGCGGGTTAATCAAAGACGTAAACTCATCAATAACCTGTGTGCCATCATACTTAAAAATAGAAATCTCAGTAAGCTTATTGCTTTTGCCTGTGGTTTCAACATCTATAATGGTGTAAATCATATTTGGGACTAAATCTGGAGCTTATTTTAAAGGAGACTAAAGATATTAATAAAAAGTATCATCTTAAAATATCTTGTAAACCTAAAACTTGCATTGCAAACCGCTTATTAAATTGAATATTATCAAATAAACCATAATGTCAGGTTAAGCGCAGTCGAAACCCAGTTAAAAGCTTAAATCACACTCATAATGTAAGGTTTTAACACTTCCCTATAAACGATTCACAATAAGAAACATAAACTATATATCTGATACCATTGCGTTAAATAAAAACTAAAACCCGCACACCCACTAGTTTCTTTATTTATATTTGAAGACAACTAACCACGAGTTATGCAAAAACAAATACTTTACCTATGGATAGCTTTATTTACGTTATCCGCACTTCAAGCCCAAAAACCTAAAACACCATCAGCTTCAGAGATTTACGAATCCATCCAAAAACTAAATGTTTTAGGATCGGTTTTATATGTAGCAGCACATCCTGATGATGAGAACACCCGACTTATTGCATACATGTCTAATCACGTAAAAGCAAGAACCGCTTATTTATCGTTAACCCGTGGTGATGGCGGACAAAACCTAATCGGTCATGAAATTAGAGAACTTTTAGGTGTGATACGAACTCAAGAATTATTAGCTGCAAGACGTGTTGATGGCGGCGAACAATTATTTACCAGAGCCAACGATTTTGGCTATTCCAAACACCCAGACGAAACTTTAGAGATTTGGGATCAAGACCAGGTATTGAGCGATGTGGTTTTAGCGATTAGACGATTTAAACCCGATGTGATTATCAATAGATTTGACCACCGAAGAGCAGGACAAACTCACGGGCATCACACCACTTCTGCCATGTTGAGTATGGAGGCTTTTGATCTGGCTAACGATAAATCTGCGTTTCCGGAATTGATAAAGGACACAGGTTTATGGCAACCTAAACGCTTATTTTACAACACCAGTTGGTGGCGCTACGGTAGCAAAGAAGCTTTTGATAAAATTGATAAAAGCAATATGCTAAAACTGGATATTGGTGTGTATTATCCGCTAAAAGGGATGTCTAATAACGAATTGGCATCTATAGCTAGTAGTCAGCATTTATGTCAAGGCTTTGGGCGTGTATCGACTCGTGGTACACAAGATGAATATATTGAGTTTTTAAAAGGTGCTCCACTTGATGGTGCCAATGCTATTTTTGCCGGCATTGACACCTCATGGAATCGCATAAAAGGCGGAAAAGCCATTGGTGCTATTTTAAATGCTGTTGAAGCGAATTTTGATTTTACAAATCCTTCCATACATGTTCCTGATTTGCTAAAAGCCTATAGATTGTTGCAAAATATTGAGAATGAACATTGGAAAACCCTAAAATCTAAAGCACTGAAACAGATTATCCAGATGTGTGCAGGCTTATATTTAGAAGCTTCCGCTGAAACCCATTGGGCAACTCAAGGCGAAACCATAAAATTAAATATTGAAGTGCTTAACCGCAGTAAGCTACCAATAACTTTACAAAGTTTAACAAATACAAGTGGTTTAAACATTCAAAAAGAGATGCTGCTTGGAAACAACACAAGATTTAACTTTAAAGAAGTGCTAAAGGTTGCAAACAATGCTGAACCCACAACACCCTACTGGTTGAATAAAAAAGGGAGTTTAGGGATGTATCAAGTAGATGATAAATCTTTAATTGGTAAACCCGAAACGCCACGACAGTACACCGTTGATTTTAATTTACTTATTGAAAACACACCCATAACATTTTCTAAACCTGTGATTAGACGCTTTTCAAAACCTGACAAAGGAGAATTGTATCGTCCGTTTGAAATTATACCGGAAGCTTCGGCTAAAATCAAAGAAAAAGTATTCATTTTTGAAAACAATCAGCAACGCGATATTAGTGTTATTGTTAAAGCGGGAAGAGATCATTTAGAAGGCGATGTAGAGGTGTGCCACCCAAACGATTGGCAAGTTTATCCTAAAAAGCAAAAAGTATCCATTGCGCACAAAGGTGAAGAACAAACCTTGGTATTTACTGTAATTCCTCCTGAAAACCAAAGTGAAGGCTTCATTAGTCCGATTGTGCATATTGGCGATAAGGCTTATACAAAAGAACTCATTGCTATTGATTACGACCATATTCCCTTCCAAACGGTTTTACTACCTAGTGAAAGTAAAGTGGTGCGTTTGGACATTAAAAAGCGTGGTGAAAATATTGGCTACATTCAAGGTGCTGGTGATGTGGTACCTGAAAGCTTAGAGCAAATAGGTTATAATGTAAGTGTGATTACTCTTGATGATATTACTCCAGAAACTTTAAACAGGTTTGATGCTGTAGTGGTTGGTATTAGAGCCTATAACACTTTGGACGATATCGATTTTAAACAACAACAACTATTTGATTTTGTTGCTAATGGCGGAAATATGATTGTACAATACAATACGTCTTACCGTTTAAAATCTGAACATTTAGCGCCTTTTGATTTACATTTGTCTCGAGACCGCGTTACGGATGAAAATGCAGAAGTCCGTTTCTTAAAACCAGACCACGAAGTTTTAAATTTCCCTAATAAAATTACGCAAAACGATTTTGAAGGTTGGACACAAGAACGTGGTTTGTACTTTGCCGATAGCTGGGGTAAAGAATTTACACCAATTCTTTCTATGAACGATACAGGTGAAACTCCTAAAGAAGGGAGTTTACTTATTGCTAAACATGGCAAAGGCCATTACATATATACCGGTTTAAGCTTTTTTAGAGAATTTCCTGCTGGGGTTTCTGGAGCCTATCGTTTATTTGCTAATATGCTATCCTTGGGGAAAGATGATATTAAAGCCGCTATTAAATTAGAAGATTGATTATGGAAAATGTACCAAAACAAAAATGGAATAAGTTGTACACTATCGTTTTGGTGGCTAATGCTTTGTATTTCATCATCTTTTATTTAATTACAAAAGCCTTTTAACTATGGACATGTTAAGTTGGATAGATTGGTCTGTACTTGCTGTTACGCTCATTGGAATTGTGTCTTACGGTACATGGCAGACGCGAGGCAGCAAAAATGTAAAGGATTATTTGAGGGGTGGAAACACCTCAAAATGGTGGACTATTGGTTTATCGGTTATGGCAACTCAAGCCAGTGCCATAACCTTTTTATCTACACCAGGACAAGCGTTTAATGACGGAATGGGTTTTGTACAATTCTATTTTGGATTGCCCATAGCCATGATTGTAATATGCTTGGTTTTTATTCCGCTTTATCACCGCTTAAAAGTCTATACAGCTTATGAGTTTTTAGAAAATCGGTTTGATTTAAAAACCAGAACCTTAGCAGCTATTCTATTTTTAATACAACGCGGATTAGCAGCGGGAATCACCATTTTTGCTCCTGCCATAATTTTATCGGTGGTTTTAGGTTGGGATTTGCTTACACTAAATGTTGCTATTGGTTTTCTAGTTATAATTTACACCGTTTCGGGTGGTACACGAGCAGTAAACGTTACTCAAAAACATCAAATGGTGGTGATTTTTATTGGTATGCTAATCGCATTCTTTTTAATTGTTGATAAGCTCCCTCAAGACATTACCTTTACAAAAGCTTTAGAAATTGCTGGCGCAAGCGGTAAAATGGAAGTGTTAGACTTTTCGTTTAGTTTAAATAATCGCTATACCTTTTGGAGTGGTATTATTGGTGGTACGTTTTTAATGCTTTCCTATTTCGGGACAGACCAAAGTCAAGTACAACGCTATCTTTCTGGAAAGTCGGTTAAAGAAATGCAATTAGGCTTAATTTTTAACGGTCTCCTTAAAGTACCTATGCAATTCTTTATACTCTTGGTTGGTGTTATGGTATTTGTGTTTTACCAGTTTAACCAAGCCCCTGTGAACTTTAATCCTACAGCTACAGATGTGGTTTTAAATTCTGAATATGCTGAAGACTATAAAAAACTTCAAGAAGAGCAACAGCAAATCTTTAGAGATAAGCAAAAAATTATTGAGGCTTTTATAGAATCTGATAATCCAGATACTGCAAAATATATAGCTGCTGCTAATGCTGCCAATGAAGACTTAAGACAAGACGCCAGATTTTTAATAGATAAAGCAAGTGAACTTAAGGATATTAAAGTAGAGAGTAATGATAAAGATTATGTATTTATCCACTTTATTTTAAACAACCTACCGCGTGGTTTAATTGGCTTATTATTAGCCGTTATTTTAAGTGCTGCCATGTCGAGTACTGCCAGCGAATTAAATGCCTTAGGCTCTACAACAACTATAGATTTGTATATTAGGAATAGTGGAGAAAAAACAGAAGAAGAAAAAGTAAAAGCATCAAGATGGTTTACTTTTCTGTGGGGCATTATTGCAATTGGTGTAGCTTGTGTTGCTAATCTTGCTGAAAATTTAATACAGTTAGTAAACATTATTGGTTCTATTTTTTACGGTAATGTTTTGGGGATTTTCTTATTAGGGTTCTTCTTTAAATTTGTAAAAGGAAATGCCGTTTTTATTGGGGCACTTATTACTCAAGCACTAGTAATTACACTGTATTTTTTAAACGAGTTTGAATATATTAACCTACCATTTTTATGGTTGAATTTTGTTGGCTGTATTATTGTTATTTTTATAGCCTGTTTACTTCAAGTATTATCTAAAAATGACAAACAAGCAAAAGCTTAAAACCATAAACTGGGGCATTATAGGCCTTGGTAATATTGCACATAAATTTGCAACAGATTTATTAACTATTGAAGGTGCTAAACTCTATGGAGTAGCCTCTAGAAATCAAGAGAAAGCGGATGCTTTTGCCCTGAAATATAATGCTACCAAAGCCTTTGATAGTTACGAAGCTTTAGCTCAAGACCCTAATATAGATGCGGTTTACATAGCTACACCACACGCTTTACATAAAGAAAACACCTTAAGGTGTTTAGAAAACGGTATTGCTGTTTTATGTGAAAAGCCTTTTGCTATGAATGCCGAAGAAGTTGCAGAAATGATTGCTTTAGCCAAGGAAAAGAACGTATTGCTTATGGAAGCATTATGGACCTATTTTTTACCGCATTACCAAAAAGTGTTAGAGCTTCTTGAAAATGAAACTTACGGAAAGATTTTAAAAATTGAAGCCGATTTTGGATTTAGCAGACCTTTTGATACTTCGCATAGGTTATTTAACAAAGCATTAGGTGGTGGCAGTTTATTAGATATTGGCATCTACCCTATTTTTGTTGCTTTATCTACTTTAGGCATTCCAAAAAATATTGAAGCTGAAGCCACTTATTTTGAAAACGGAGCAGACTCTACTTGTAATATGGTTTTTGAATATGATAATGCGGTAAAAGCATTTTTAAAAAGTTCGCTTATTGAAGATACGCCTACGGAAGCTATTTTCTATTGTGAAAACGGTACTATTAAAATTAACAGCATGTTTCATGCACCAGCAACAGTAACGCTTATACCCAAAGAAGGTGATACTGAAACTTTAGATTTTGGTTACAACACTATTGGTTATAACTACGAAGCCATACATTTTAATAAACTACTAAGAGCAGGTAAAACGGAAAGTGATGTAATGCGTTTTAGGTTTAGTGAACAGTTAATACAAACTTTGGACGCTGTGAGACACCAAATAAACCTGACTCATTAATCTGTAAAACAACTTTAGCAAACACACCCTGCGTTAGCGATTGCAGCGGTAGCTTTTGGCGAGGCGTGCATCGAGCCAAAACTTTTAGCGGAAAGCGCGACCCCTTGCGGGTAACGCCCAAAAAAAAGCGCAACCTTAAAAAGTTGCGCTTTAATATACTAAGTTTTAAAAAGTTAATGTGTACAATTTACATAGCACCCCATTCCTTTAAAACCTCTTCATTTTTTCTTATGTAAGCATCGTACTTAGCCTCTTTTGCAAGTGCTAAAGATGATTTTGCAGCAGCAATGGCTCCTTTTTTATCACCTGCCTTAGCATGGATTAAAGCTTGCTGATGTATCCACCAAAACTTTGGCTTTGCCTTAGACATATCTACAGCTTTATCTATCCATTTAACAGCTTGTTCTATATTACCATTTGACTCTAAATTGTATACCGCAGCGGCATAATAATCGTCACTAGAAGGCCCATTCATAACCTTCTTAATATTTGCTGTTACCTTAGCATCTGTAGGTACTGTAAACGGAATTGCCGCATAAGATTTCTCCCAAATAAGCTCTAAAACGGCGCTATCGTTTTTAATGTTATTAATATCTATAGCAAACGTTTCTACGTTAAACGGAACTTCCTCAACATCTACCTTGGCCGTAGCAACAACTTTGCTATCATCCCACTTTTTTGGTGATGGTGTTCCCCAGTTATTTGTATCGTTATAGAACATTACATCCCATTGTTTTGCCGAGTTTAGCTTTGTAAAAATTGCGTAAGATCCTGCCTTAACATCCTGTCCAGCAATTTTAACATCGTCACTAAAAGTAATCACGGTGTTTTTATTGGCACCCGTTCTCCAAATGGTTCCAAAAGGCTCTAAGCCACCAAATATTTTTCGTCCTTTTACACCTGGTCTAGAATATTCAATAGTAATATCAGTCAATCCCACTTTTTGCTCTAGTTTTGCTTTAGGGCTTGGTTGTGGCGTTTCAATTTGCGCATTTAAGGTGTACCCCATAGTACAAGCCATAAATAGTAATAGTAATTTTTTCATTTTAGTAGTTATTAATAATTAGGTTTTTAATACCCTAAAATTAAGTATAATGCAATGGGTTATTGTTAACAAAAGCTTAAAATAAGAGATTGTATCTTTGCATCAAATTAATTTGGGCGTTACCACAAGGGTCGGGCTTTACGCTATATCTTTTTTGCTTTTAATGGCAAAAAAGGATGCCGCTGCAATCCCTAACGCAAATTCGTCTAGATTTAGAAACATGTTATGAAACAATACTTTTCGGAAACTATTGGAACTTTCTCCATGATATTCTGTGGTTGTGGAGCAATGACCATTAACGAAATAACTAACGGAAGTATCTCTCATGTGGGAGTTGCCGCTACTTGGGGGCTTATTGTTATGGCTATGATTTATGCTTTTGGCGAAATATCTGGTGCCCATTTTAACCCTGCTGTTACCATTGGTTTTGCTTTTGCTAAAAAATTTCCTTGGAACAAGGTGCATAAATACATCTTAGCTCAAGCTATTGGAGCTATTCTTGCCATATTCTTATTGTGGTTTTTATTTCCAGAAAGTCAGTTTTTGGGTGAAACCACTCCAGCAGAAGGTTTTCCTGCATATAAAGCTGCCATTTTAGAGTTTTTGTTAACCTTCTTTTTAATGGTAGTAGTAATTAATGTTTCTACAGGAAGTAAAGAAATTGGTACTATGGCAGCTATTGCCGTTGGTGGCGTTATTCTACTTGAAGCCATGTTTGCTGGCCCTATGACTAAAGCATCTATGAATCCTATACGCTCTATTGCTCCTGCACTATTCACAGGAAACTTACAATATTTATGGCTCTATATTACGGCTCCAATCCTAGGTGCTATTGCGGCAGTTTCTAGTTGTAAATTGGTTAAGGATGAGCAGTGTTGTTAAGCGGAGACTAGTTTTACATTTTGTGTAAAAACACCCCTAAGGTCCCCTCGAGGGGACACCACTTATACCTTTAAATCCTAATACTTTTGGAAGTCAATATACCCGGTTGAATATTGGGTAAATTAACAACCCAACATTGCCTTTACATCCATTTAAAATATTTTAGTATAACTAATTAAATTAATACGTGTAATCATAATTAATAGTAAAGAATCTACTGTAATGGTTTGTCCCCTTGAGGGGACCTTAGGGGTGTCCGCATGAGTATGAAATAAAAGTATATATTTACCTTAGGCAACGAGACTTTTCACTTTCTAAATGAAAAACAAAATAATCCCATACAATCCAGAGCTAAAACAACGCGCCAGACAATTAAGAAAAAACAGCACGCTTCCAGAAGTACTTTTATGGCAAAAAATAAAACAAAGAGCATTTGGTGTACAGTTTCATAGACAAGTTCCTATGCTTAATTATATTGTTGATTTCTATTGTCATGAAATACAATTAGGTATTGAAATTGATGGACAGAGTCATGATTTTAATGATGTGTATGATTTAAAAAGACAAGCTGAGATAGAGGCTTATGGTGTCACGTTTTTAAGGTTTTCAAATGAGGAAGTAAAGAAAAATATGTTTAGTGTTTTACTAGTTATTGAAGAGACTGTAAATCAACTTTTAGAATAAATTACAACACCCCTAAAGTCCCCTCAAGGGGACACCACTCATGCTCTCAATCACTCATATACTATTGAAATCAATATACCTAATTGAATATTGGGAGAATTAAAAATCTGACAATGCTATCACTTTCATTTAAAATATTTAGCATAACCATTTAAATCAATACACGTAATCTTTAATCGACAGCATAGAATTACTGTATCGGATTGTCCCCTCGAGGGGACACCACTCATGCTCTCAACCACTAATATCCTATGCAAATCAATATACCTAATTAAATATTGGGAGAATTAACAATCTAACATTGCCATCACTTTCATTTAAAATATTTAGCATAACCATTTAAATCAATACACGTAATCTTTAATCGACAGCATAGAATTCCTGTATCGGATTGTCCCCTCGAGGGGACACCACTCATACTCTCAACCACTAATATCCTATGGGAATCAATATACCTAATTCAATATTGGGAGAATTAACAATCTAACATTGCCATCACTTTCATTTAAAATATTTAGCATAACCATTTAAATCAATACACGTAATCTTTAATCGACAGCATAGAATTCCTGTATCAGATTGTCCCCTCGAGGGGACTTTAGGGGTGTCCGTTAAAGTATTATTAAAAGCACAAATTATTATTTTGTTTAACTTTTTTAATTATTTGTTAAACATTTTGTATCTTTACCGTAAATAACAAATTATGGCGAAGAAAAAATCTATAACAAAAAACAATATTATCTCATGGTATATGGATTATGTTTTAGAACATGACGAAAATCCTAAGACTGTATTTGCTTTTGCCAAAATGAATAATTTTGAAGAATCTAAGTTCTACGAACATTTTTCATCTTTTGAAGCTATTGAAAAAGGCATCTTCGAAGCATTTTTCACTAACTCTATAAATGCCTTAGAGAAAAGCGAAGATTACAAAATATTTGACGCTAGAAACAAATTATTAAGTTTCTACTACACATTTTTTGAAAACCTTACTGCAAATAGGAGTTATGTTAAGCATGTTTTAGATAAATACAAAAACGATTTAAAAGGCTTAAAAATACTCTCTAACCTAAAGACACTCTTTACCATCTATATAAGTGAACTAGGTATACAAATGTTGGATATAAAACAAGAACAACTGGAAAAAATACAGGATAGAGCACTTAAAGAATCTGCTTGGTTACAATTATTATTAACCATGAAATTTTGGCTAGATGACACTTCTGCTTCATTTGAGAAAACCGATATTTTTATCGAAAAATCAGTCAATACTACTTTTGATGTATTAGATATAGCCCCAGTAAAAAGTGTTTTAGACCTTGGAAAGTTTTTATTCAAGGAAAAATTCCACATGAATTAAGATAAATAAGATGAAGACTATAGATAACATACCAACATCAAAAATTCAAAGAGCTACAAAGTTAGTCTCTACTGGAGCAAAAGTTGGTGTAAACTATTTAAAATATTATGGTGATAAACTGGTTAATGATGAGGTGGTTGCCAAAGAACGATTAAACAAAAACAATGCTACCGATATATATGACGGTTTAAAACAACTTAAAGGTAGCGCTCTCAAAGTGGCACAAATGCTAAGTATGGAAAAAAGCATTTTACCAAGAGCCTATGTAGAAAAGTTTTCGCTGGCTCAGTTTTCAGTGCCACCACTATCACCACCACTTGTTATAAAAACATTTAAAAAATATTTTGGAAAACACCCTAATGAACTGTTTGATACTTTTAATGCAACTTCTGTAAACGCTGCAAGCATCGGTCAGGTGCATATTGCAACTAAGAATGGGAAAAAACTTGCTGTGAAAATCCAATATCCAGGAGTTGCTGAAAGTATTGCTTCAGATTTAGCTATGGTAAAACCTGTAGCTATGAGTATGTTTAATATTAAAGGAAAGGATTCCGACAAATATTTTAAGGAAGTAGAACATAAATTAGTAGAAGAAACTAATTATGTTTTGGAAGTGGCACAAAGCAAAGAAATTTCAGAAGCTTGCGCTCATATTTCAAACTTAAAATTCCCAAAATATTACGAAGATTTATCATCTGAACGTATCATCACTATGGATTATATGGAAGGTGAGCATCTTTCAGAATTTACCGCACACAATACAGACCAAGACAAAGCAAATAAATTAGGACAAGCCCTTTGGGATTTTTACATGTACCAGATTCATAATTTGAAAAAAGTACATGCAGACCCCCATCCTGGGAATTTCCTGATTTCTGAAAAAGGAGAATTAATAGCATTAGATTTTGGGTGTATGAAATCCATCCCTCAGGAATTTTATACACCCTATTTTGAACTTGCCTTACCTGAAAATATTAGCAATAGAGATTATTTTGTTTCAAAACTCTATGAGCTTGAAATTTTAAGAGAAGATGATTCAAAAGATGAGATTGCTTTCTTTACAGAAATGTTTCATGAAATGTTGAGTTTATTTACTCAACCTTTTCATCAAGAGTATTTTGACTTTTCAGATGAATCATTTTTTGGCAAAATTGCCGAATTAGGAGAACGCTATTCCAAAAGTACAGATTTGAAAAAAATGAACGGTAATCGGGGTTCAAAGCATTTTATATACATCAACAGAACTTTTTTTGGATTGTATAATTTGATGTTTGATTTAAAGGCAGAAAATATCAAAATTAATAATTATTTAAGGCTTTCATAAATGGCACATTTTAGTGAATCAGATATTGACAATTTAAACCACATCTATAAAATTAATTTGATTAATAGTTGTTCGGGTTATAAATCGGCTAACTTAATAGGTTCTGTTTCAGAAGATGGTATTGAGAATGTAGCTGTTTTTAGTTCTGTAACGCATATTGGTTCAAGTCCAGCGATGTTGGGTTTTTTTCTGCGACCAACAACAGTAATTCGCAATACTTACGAAAATTTAAAGGCCACAGGTGTTTATACAATAAATCATATCCACGAGGGCATTAAAAAAGATGCCCACCATACCTCTGCTAAATACGATAGTGCTGTTTCTGAATTTGAGGTAACCAACCTTGAAGCAGAATACAAAACAGGTTTTAAAGCCCCTTTTGTTAAGGATTCGCCTATTCAATTAGCAATGCGCTTTGTTGAGGAATATCCAATAAAAGCAAATAACACGATTTTAGTGATTGGAAAAATAGTTGGGTTATACGTTGAAAATGAACTGATTGAAGATGATGGATTCATCAACCTTTCCAAAGGAAAAGTAGCAGTGATTAATGGTTTAGATGGCTATGCTATACCTGAAACCAATACGCGCTACGGATACCAAAGACCGAAAATATTAGAATCAGAAATGTCATGAAAATTCTTGTAACAGGAGCAACAGGCTACATAGGCAAACGCCTTATCCCTTTTTTATTAAATCAAGGGCACACTGTTGTTTGTGTTGTTAGAGATAGATTAAGAGCAGACAAAAGCTATACAGAAGATGATAATGTGTATGTAATTGAAGCTGATTTTTTAAAGCCAGAAACACTCGAAAACATTCCCAAAGGCATTGATGCTGCGTATTATCTGATACATTCCATGTCAAATTCTTCTAAAAATTTTGAATCATTAGAAGAAAGATGTGCCAAAAATTTTAAAAACTACATAGAAACCACAAATGTTAATCAAGTAATTTATTTAAGTGGTATCACTAATGAAGATCAACTTTCAAAACATCTTCGTTCAAGAAAAAATGTAGAAAACATATTAGTTTCAGAGCATTATGCATTAACCATATTTAAAGCAGGAATTATAGTAGGTTCGGGGAGTTCTTCATTTGAAATTATAAGGGATTTAGTAGAAAAACTCCCCTTTATGATTGCTCCAAAATGGTTAAATACCAAAACGCAACCCCTTGCAGTTAGGGATGTTTTGGCATTTTTATCTAGAGCTGTTGGCAATGAGGCGGTTTACAATAAAAGTTTTGATGTTTTTGGACCAGAAATTATAACCTATAAAGACATGCTATTGCAATTTGCTGAAGTTCGTGGGTTGAAACGTTCTATCTTAACGGTTCCTGTTATGACGCCAAAGTTATCATCGTATTGGTTATACTTTGTAACCTCAACGTCTTATAAATTAGCAACATCGCTTGTAGATAGCATGGGCATTCAAATTATTGGAAAATCTAGTGATATTAATGAAATTTTGGATGTAAATCCTATTACTTACAAAGAGGCTGTATCATTAGCATTTGAAAAAATTGAGCAAAATAGCATAGTTTCTAGCTGGAAAGATTCTATGGTAAGTAGCGGACGACTAGGCAAACAATTACACAAATATGTAAACGTACCAAAATTTGGTTGTTTTAAGGATTATAAAGAACGTTACGTAACTGATGTCGATGAAACTCTAGATAAAATTTGGAGTATTGGTGGGCAAAATGGTTGGTATTATGGCACCATACTTTGGCGTATTAGAGGTTATATAGACAAGCTCTTTGGTGGCATAGGTTTGAGACGCGGACGCACAAGCCCAACAGAATTGGATGCTGGAGATGCATTAGATTTTTGGCGTGTTATTTTTGCAGATAAAGACAAACAAAAACTATTGCTTTATGCCGAAATGCGCTTACCTGGTGAAGCTTGGTTAGAGTTTAAAATTGAAGATAATAAGCTTAAACAAACCGCCACATTTAGACCGAGAGGCTTATGGGGGCGCTTATACTGGTACAGCGTTTTACCTTTCCACGGTTTTATATTTTCAGGAATGATAAATAAATTGGTTGAAGTTGAGTCACAAAAAGCAACACTTACCCCAGAAAACGTGCAAAACTTGTAAACTGCCATTTTCTTGGAGAAAGAAATGGCAACACAATTGGGACAACGTTAAATATTGTAGCGAACGATGCAGGAGAA
Organism: uncultured Algibacter sp.; assembly: GCA_947502405.1. Taxonomy (GTDB): domain Bacteria; phylum Bacteroidota; class Bacteroidia; order Flavobacteriales; family Flavobacteriaceae; genus Algibacter_B. Next base: position 154,132 of record CANMZT010000004.1, read on the forward strand.
ACAAAAAGACACGGGCTTAGTTTGGTTTAGAAACGATTTACGTGTAAATGATAACACAGTTTTAAATGAAGCAGCGAAACAACACAAACACATTATTGCAGTGTACTGTTTCGATCCACGACATTTTCAAGTTGATTCTTTTGGTTTTAAAAAAACAGGAAAGTTTAGAGCTAAATTTTTAATTGAAACCGTAAATGATTTAAAACAAAATCTTAAAGACTTAAATATTGAGCTGTTTGTTTTCCGTAAAAAACCAGAACACGTTATTTCTAAATTAATTGAGCAATTCAACATTAACTCAATTTACCTTCAAAAGGAATGGACAAGTGAGGAAGTAAAAGTTTTGGAGAATGTAAAACATAACAGTCCTGTAAGTGTATCATTTTATGAATACTACAATCAGTTTCTATTTCACCCTGATGACGTTAATATGTCTTTTGAAGACATCCCTCAGGTATTTACCAATTTTAGAAAAAAAGTTGAAAAATACAGTTCTGTCAGACCAATAAATTTCCCTATAACTCCACAACCTATACAAGCAATTTCAAACGACACTAATGTGCCAACACTCGAGGATTTAGGTTTTGAAGATTTTAATACGCATCCCAATTCAGCTTTCCCTTTTGAAGGTGGTGAAAATTCAGCTTTAAACCGTTTGGATGATTATTTTTTTCAAACTAAAAAGTTAGGGGTTTATAAAAAAACGAGAAATGGTTTAGTAGGTGTGGATTACAGTTCAAAATTTTCACCATGGTTAGCCAATGGCAGTATTTCAGCAGCAACAATCTATTGGTCTGTTAAACAATTTGAAAAAGAGCATTATAAAAACCAATCAACATATTGGTTAATTTTTGAATTGATTTGGCGAGATTATTTCAAATACATATCACTAAAACACGGCAATGACATCTTCAAAATTGGTGGTATTCTTGAAAAAGAGTATCAATGGAAAACTGATAAAAATTTAATAAACAAATGGATTGAAGGAGAAACAAAATCAACATTTGTAAACGCTAATATGCTAGAACTAAAACATACAGGATGGATGAGCAATAGAGGCAGGCAAAACGTAGCATCATTTTTTTCAAAAGACTTATTACTCGATTGGAGAATTGGTGCTGCGTATTTTGAATCGTTGCTTATAGATTATGATGTACATAGTAATTACGGTAATTGGATGTATGTTTCTGGTGTAGGTAACGATCCGCGAGACCGAAAATTTAATGTGGATTTACAAGCTGAACGCTATGATGCTAATAATAAATTTCAAAAATCATGGTTACAACCTACGCTATTTTAGATGAAAATACTCAGACTCATATTAGGCGATCAACTCAATAGTAAACACTCATGGTTTAAACAAACTAATGATGACGTATTGTATTGTATGTTTGAAATGCGTCAGGAAACCGATTATGTAAAGCATCACATTCAAAAAGTGATTGGTTTTTTTGCTGCGATGCGCCAATTTCATGACCATTTAAAATCGGATGGGCATCATATTACTTATTTCAAAATCAATGATAAAGAGAATACCCAGAGCCTCACTGAAAACCTTTCACAATTAATAGAAAAACATAACATTGAAAACTTTGAATATATGCTTCCAGATGAATACCGATTGGATAAGCAACTAAAAACATATTGTGATAATCTTGAAATTTCAACAAAAGCCTATTCTGCAGAACATTTTTACACTAATCGAGAAGATTTAAAAAATTTCTTTAAAGGCAAAAAGCAATATCTCATGGAAAATTTCTACAGAGATATGCGCAAGAAACATGATATTTTAATGGTGGGCGACCAACCTGAGGGTGGCAAATGGAATTATGACAAAAGCAATAGAAACAAATGGAAAGGTGAGGTTGAAATTCCTAATTATAAATTATTTAAAAATGATATTTCTGAAGTGCTTCAGGATATAAAAAAAGCAGAAATTGAAACCATAGGTAAGTTTGAAACCAAAACCTTCTCCTACCCTATTACTAGAGTTCAAGCGCTGGAACAACTCAAATATTTTTGTGAACATTTGTTGGTTCATTTTGGTGATTATCAGGATGCTATGCATACCAATGAAGAATATCTGTTTCACTCACGCTTATCGTTTGCGATGAACTTAAAATTGGTTTCTCCAAAGGATATTGTAAAAACCGTGATGAACTATTACAGAAAACACGGAGACCATATTGAAATATCTCAAGTAGAAGGCTTTGTTCGCCAAATCATTGGGTGGCGTGAATATATGCGCGGAATGTATTGGGCGTTTATGCCAGATTACAAAAGTTTAAATAAGCTGAACAACCAAAATAAACTACCAGAATTCTTCTGGACAGGCAATACGAAAATGAATTGCTTAAAACATGCCATTACAAATTCACTAGACAATGGTTATGCGCACCATATACAGCGATTGATGATTACTGGTAATTATGCACTACTAACGCAAACTAATCCAGATGCGGTTGACGCATGGTATTTGGGAATTTATGTTGATGCCGTAGAATGGGTACAACTAACAAATACAAGAGGTATGAGCCAATTTGCTGATGGTGGTAAAATAGCAACCAAACCCTACGTATCTTCGGGTTCCTACATTAACAAAATGAGCAATTATTGTTCTAGTTGCCATTACAGCCAAAGTAAAAAAACAGAAGAAAACGCTTGCCCGTTTAATAGCTTGTATTGGAATTTCCTTGACGAAAAGCGCGAGTATTTAGGAAATAACTTTAGAATGGGCATGATGTATAGTTTGCTGGATAAAATGGATAAAAGTCAGCTCCAAAACATAAAAAAACGCGCCCAACATATAATTGCACATCAAGATGAATACTAAGCCCCAAGTAAATGTAGTGTGGTTAAAACGCGATTTGCGTTTACACGATAACGAAGCCATTTTTAACGCTCTAAAAACTGGAAGGCAAGTGTTATTACTTTACAGTTTTGAACCAATTTTGATGGAAGATGCGCATTATAGTGAACGCCATTGGAACTTTATCAAAGAATCGCTTATAGACTTAAACGCCGGACTTCAGCCTTATAATTCCAAAGTGCTTGTAGTACAATCCGATATCATTGCGGCCATAAATCAATTACAATCGCATTTTAGAATTTCTGATATTTATTCTCACCAAGAAACTGGAATTCTTGTGACTTACGAGCGTGATAAAAATTTCAAACGCTTTTGCAAGAACAATTTGATTAATTGGCATGAAAATATCAATAATGGGGTAATACGCGGTTTAAAAGACAGAGAAGGTTGGAATGACAAAGTGGACGCGTTTTATGCTATTGACCCCCTCCCCTTTCAGCCAAGGCAAGACCAATTGGTTCCTATTAAAGTTATAAACGAAATAGAGGAAAACCTAAACATACCGAGTTTAACCACGCCGGAGTTCACAGCTTTTCAAAAAGGAGGGCGTTCTACTGGAAAAAAATATCTTAAATCCTTTTTTTCGGAGCGTTACCCAAATTACATGCTGCATATTTCTAAACCAGAATTAGCCAGAACCAGTTGTAGTAGAATTTCACCATACATCGCTTGGGGAAACCTCTCCGTTAGAGAGGTATATCATGAGGCCTATCATTTAAAAGAAACTTCAAAACACAAAAAGGCTTTGGAAGCATTCATGTCTAGATTACGTTGGCAAACGCATTTTATTCAAAAGTTTGAAATGGAACATACCATGGAGGAAGCTAGTGTAAATAAAGGGTTTCACCGACTGAAAAAAAGTATATCCAAGAAATATCAAGTCGCTTGGAAAACTGGAAATACGGGTTATCCGTTGGTAGATGCTTGCATGCGCTGTCTAAATGAAACAGGCTATTTAAATTTTAGAATGCGTGCTTTAGTAGTTTCATTTTTTACCCATAATCTGTGGCAACCTTGGCAAGAGGCTACAACACACTTGTCTCAAATGTTTTTAGATTTTGAACCTGGTATCCATTTCCCGCAATTGCAGATGCAAGCAGGCGAAACCGGAATTAATATGCTTCGTATTTATAATCCTGTGAAAAATAGTTTGGAACACGACCCTGAGGCTTCCTTTATAAAAAAATGGGTTCCAGAGTTAGAAATACTTGATACGCCCTTTGCACATCAACCCTATTTAATGACAGAAATGGAACAACAATTCTATAATTTTAAATTAGGGAAAGATTACCCAAAACCTATTATAAATCTAGAAATTACACGCAAAAAAGCAGGTGATACGCTTTGGAAACTTAGAAAAGATAAAACTGTTCTAGAAGAAAGCAAAAGAATTCTTAGAAAACACACGCTTAAAAAAAGGACTATTTAAGTGTTAAGTTATTAAAATTCAAACACTTAAATACTCAATAAGTTTTATCAATAGTTAGATATTATTTTTTGTTTAACTTTTTTTATTAAAAGTTAAACATTTTGTATATTTGGGATAAGAAAGTTAAAAATGATTCTGAATACAACATATCACAACAAAGAACATAAGCAACTTCTATACGATATAGTAGGAAGGTCTTTCACACTTTTAGAGTCATTAAAAATGAAAGGTGTCGGATCAAAACGAATGATCGTTGGAGAAGTAAGTCCGAATATGAACCGTTATATGAATTTGGTATCCGATATTAATTATGCCAATATCGAACTCAGAAAAAATGGTGTTTTAATTTTTATAAATAAGGGGTTACAAAATTTTACTTGGGCTATCCCCTATTATCAATTAGTGATGTATAAAACTAATGGTGCAAGCATACATGCACAAGGAAAATTCATTCACTTTAAAAACAATAAGACATTCAAGGAAAACAGGAGTTTCTTTAAAAAAATGCTTGATGAAAAAATAAGATATGACGAACAATATAACTTTCAAAATATATGACACTTACTGATGGAGATATAGACAGAGTTATAGAAATGGCGTGGGAAGATAGAACCACCTTCGAAGCTATTGCGTTTCAATTTGGATTGAAAGAACAAGAGGTTATTGAGCTGATGAGAAGAGAGATGAAACCTAGTAGCTTTAAAATGTGGAGGGCTAGAGTTCAAGGAAGAAAGACAAAACATGAAAAATTGAGAACATTTGATGAAGGGCGCTTTAAATGCAGCAGACAAAAACAAATAACACACAATAAAATTTCAAAACGCTAACGTGCTTTGATTAAATGATAATGAAGCTTTTGAGTTAAAGTTGAAACTTAAAATATCATTGATTGGATTTTAAGAATCCTAAATTTGAGACAGCACATAAAAAAGATGCTATGCAATTAGAAAAACTAGAAGAGAAGAAAAACGGTCACAAATTAAACGGCTTCACATTAGAAGATATTGGAGACGACCATTTATTCACATCATTGGAAACACCAATGAAACCGGATGCATTTAAACTAAGTGATACCGAAAAAAAAGAACGTATTGCCATTTTGTTTGAAGAAATCATGGATGTCATGGGATTGGATCTTACGGATGATTCGTTAAAAGGCACGCCAAAACGCGTAGCTAAAATGTATATAGATGAAATATTTTCTGGATTAAATCCTGAAAACAAACCCAAAGTGGCGTTGTTTGATAACAAATATCAATATAACCAAATGCTAGTAGAAAAGAATATTACATTTTATTCTAACTGTGAGCATCATTTTGTGCCCATTATAGGAAAAGCACATGTGGCTTACATATCATCTGGCAAAGTCATTGGCCTTTCAAAACTTAATAGAATAGTGCAGTATTATGCTAAGCGTCCGCAAGTTCAAGAACGCTTAACAAATCAAATAGCAAACGAATTAAAATCAATTCTAGATACCGAAGATGTTGCAGTAATTATTGATGCTAAACACCTTTGTGTGTCTTCTAGAGGTATAAAAGATGATACCTCATCGACGGTTACCGCATATTATGGCGGAGAGTTTAACACTTCAGAAAAAATTACAGAATTACAAAATTATTTAAACGGATAATATTATGGAAATGGAATTAATCAACAGGGCTTTAGAGTTTGAGCAAAGAAAAATGAGATCCTTATCTACAAGTGATCGCGTTAAATTATCTAGAGAAGCAAAAGCCTTAATCTTAGATTTAAATCAGATTTACAAGGTAAAAAAAGATGATAAAATTATGGATATCATGAAACGATTAACCGTTATAAAAAGAAAGGTTGAAAAGCGATTAAAAATGCGTTTATAATGGTATTACTATCAAAAACAGGAGGTTAAAAACCCGAAATATTAAATTTTATCTAATATTTCGGGTTAAAAATAGGTAATCTTCTATATTTTATTATATTGCGAAAATGTGCAAATAATAGCGCATTTATATCAAATATAGTAAGATTAAAATTTATGGAGATTATTGACAAAGCTTTAGAGTTCGAACAACGAAGACACACATTTAAAACTACGAGTGAACGCATCGAATCATCTAGAGAAGTAAAAAGTTTAATATTAGGCTTAAACGACATCTATAAAGTAGAAAAAGATCCTGAAATCATGGATTTGATGAAGCGTTTAACTGTCATTAAACAAAAAATAGAAAAACGGCTGAAGGGCAGGCCATAAAAATCAAATGCCCTGAAACCTATGAAAACAATAATTGTAGTTGGTGGAAGTAAGGGCATTGGAAAAGCTATAGTTGAAAAACTTTTAGCATATTCTAATGTTATAAACATTAGTAGAAGTACCCCAGAAATATCGCATAACAACCTAACTCACCACCAATGCGATGTTACAAAAGACGAATTACCAGATATTGAAAATGCAGATGGATTAGTTTATTGTCCTGGAAGCATCAATTTAAAACCCATATCACGATTAAGTATTGATGATTTCAAAAATGATTTTGAAATTAATGTACTAGGCGCAGTTAGGGTAATTCAAAAGTACCTTCCAATTCTTAAAGCCGGAAGCAAGCCTTCTATTGTTTTATTTAGCACAGTTGCGGCTAAATTAGGTATGCCCTATCATGCTAGTATTGCTGTGGCAAAATCTGGTGTTGAAGGCTTAGTAAAATCCTTAGGAGCAGAATTAGCTCCTACACTTCGTATCAACGCCATTGCTCCTACGGTTACTGATACCGATTTGGCATCAAAACTGCTTCGGAATGACAAAATGATAGAAAATATTACAGAGCGTCATCCATTAAAAAAGTTTTTATCGCCAGAAGAAGTTGCAGATATGGCAGAGTTCCTATTATCAGGAAACTCATCATCAGTCTCTGGTCAGGTATTTGAAATGGACTGCGGTATTGTAAGCTTCAAAATTTAGGATATGAATGTATTAAAAACATTTGTTGCAACGCTTGGTTCGACTTCCGAAGTAAAAAAAATGAACATAAACTCTATTTATGACATTAAAATTAATGCGCTGGATGGAAAACCAATAGACTTATCCGAGTTTAAAGGAAAGTATGTGTTATTTGTAAATGTAGCCTCCAAATGTGGTTTTACTCCGCAATACAAGAAACTCCAAGAACTACATGAGCAATACCAAGATAAACTTCAAGTTATAGGACTCCCTTGTAATCAATTTGGAAATCAAGAACCTGGAGATGCTAAAACTATTACTGAGTTTTGCGAAATTAATTACGGTGTATCTTTTTTAATTACTGAAAAAATAAAAGTAAAAGGAAACCAGAAACATCCACTATATGTATGGTTAACAGAAAAAAATAATAATGGTGTTTCAAGTTCTTCAGTAAAATGGAATTTTCAGAAATACTTATTAGATGATAACGGAAATTTAGTGGACTATTTCTTTTCTACTACTAGTCCCTTAAGTCAAAAAATAACAAAACACTTAAAATAGAAATGCTATGTTCGGATTATTTAAAAGAAAATCAAAACTAGAAAAGTTAGAAGAAAGATTTAAAAAATTGATGCGCGAATGGCATGCATTATCATCAATTAACAGAGCTGCAAGTGACAGAAAATATGCTGAAGCTCAAGATATTGCAAAACTAATTAGCGAACTAAAACATGAAGAAGCTGCTTAAATACATTTTAGTATTCTTAATTATTAATTTTGGTGCCTTGGATATTGGAAATTGGCTCATGGCTAATGGTCCACAAACGGAGTGGTACATAAATTTAAACCAAGCACCTTGGACTCCACCAGGTTGGGTTTTTGGAGTTGCTTGGACTACCATTATGGTATGCTTCTCAATATACATGGCGTATTTATATAAATTAAAACCTAACAGTACTATAATCGGATTGTTTTTACTACAATTTATACTAAATGTTATTTGGGGTTACATATTTTTCAACCAGCACTTAGTAGGTCTTGGCTTTACAGTAATTTTGCTTTTAACTTTTGTAATAGCAGCATTCGCAATTTCTTTCAGATATGATTTAAAATACAAAACCCTTTTAATTATGCCCTACTTAATTTGGTTATGTATTGCTACTTCACTTAATGGTTACATTTTATTAAATAATTAGAATGAAAATATACACTTTACATAAAAAGCAAAATTTACCTATCTCAGTAGATGAAGCTTGGGATTTTCTATCAAGTCCAAAAAATCTAAAAACAATCACACCTGACTATATGGGTTTTAATATTTTATCTGGTGCTGACAGAGAAATGTATGCTGGACAAATCATTCAATATATTGTAACACCTGTTTTAGGCATTAAAACCAAGTGGGTTACAGAAATTACACATTGCATCGATAAGAAATATTTTGTTGATGAACAGCGCTTTGGTCCCTATGCTTTATGGCATCATAAACATTTTATTAAAGAAATTGAAGGTGGTGTAGAAATGGAAGATATAATTGATTATAAAGTACCTTTTGGTTTGCTTGGTCAACTTGTTCATCCTATTTTAGTAAAACCTAAGTTAGAAGAAATTTTTAATTACAGAACAGAAAAGCTCGAAGCCTTGTTTGGTAAATATTAAATATGAAACAACCCGTATCTATTTTTTGGTTTAGACGCGATTTACGATTGGACGATAACAAAGGTTTCTATGAAGCCTTAAAAGGAGAACATCCCGTTCTTCCCATATTTATTTTTGATTCTGAAATTTTAGATAAACTTCCTGAGGATGATGCACGTGTTAACTTTATACACAATACACTTCAAGAAATGCGTAATACGCTGCAGGATGAATACGGTAGCAGTATCGCCATGTATCACGGGAAGCCACTTGACATTTATAAGAGTTTAATAAAAGATTTTGATATTGCTTGTGTTTATACCAATCATGATTATGAACCCTACGCTAGGGAGCGTGATGAGCGTATTAAAACATTTTTAAATTCAAACAGTATTGAATTTAAAACCTATAAAGACCAAGTTATTTTTGAAAAAGATGAGGTTGTAAAAGCTGATGGCAATCCGTATGTGGTGTATACGCCATATATGAAAACTTGGAAAGAAAAATTCAATTCTTATGATTTAGAGTTCTTCGACACTAATTCGTGTTTAAATAATTTGCTAGAGCATAGCTTGCCAAATTTAAGTCTATCTGATATCGGGTTTAAGAAATCATCACAAAGTATTACGCCACATACTGTAACACCTACATTAATTCAAGAATACGAAGACACTCGTAATTTTCCCGCAAAAGATTCTACCTCGAGATTAGGACCGCATTTACGTTTTGGTACCGTTAGCGTTCGCAAAATGGTAAAAAAAGCCATTGCTGAAAAAAACGAAATATTTTGGCAAGAATTAATTTGGCGTGAATTTTTTATGCAAATTCTTTGGCACTTCCCACATACATCTAATACTAGTTTTAAAGCCAAATACGACCGTATACAATGGCGAAATAATGAGGATGAATTTAAAGCATGGTGCGAAGGAAAAACAGGATATCCATTTGTTGATGCTGGTATGCGACAGTTAAATAAAACAGGATTTATGCACAACCGTGTGCGTATGCTAGTAGGTAGTTTTTTATGTAAACACTTACTTATAGATTGGCGCTGGGGTGAAGCTTATTTTGCTGAAAAATTACACGATTACGATATGGCTAGTAATATTGGAAATTGGCAATGGGTTGCTGGCTCTGGTGTTGATGCTGCGCCTTATTTTAGAATTTTTAATCCTACTACACAAATACAAAAGTTTGATAAAAATTTAGTATATATAAAAACTTGGGTGCCAGATTTTCAAGAACTCACTTACCCTCAACCTATTGTGGATCATAAATTTGCCCGTGAACGTTGTTTGGAGACTTACAAGAGTGCTTTGAATTAGGTTTTTTTATCCCATTATTAGTATAAAAACAGTTGGATAATCTTGTAAGTTCTTATATTATATTTTCAAAACCTCTAGCTTATAAATTAACGAACCATAAAGTTGTAAACAATAAGCTATCTTGTAAACAACATTTCTCGGTACTTTGTTAATGGCCAAATTTCATCATCAACCAGTAATTCAAGTTTATCACAATGGTATCGGATATCATCAAAAAGTGGTTTTACAGTATTACAATAGGCATGAGCCTTCTTTTCTACATCTTCAATAGCATTTGCCTTTTTTCTGGCTTCTAGCATTTTAGTAACATTGGCATTAATACCTTCAATATGTTTTGAAATAGCTTCTATTAAATTGATTTGTTCTTTTGAAACACTTTTATATTTTTCTTCAAAAATCTCTTTAAGTCCCCTAACATTTTCTACTAAAATATTTTGATATTTTACTGCAGTAGGAACAATATGATTACGAGCAATATCACCTAAAACACGGCTTTCTATTTGAATGTGCATAATGTAAGCCTCAACCTCTATTTCATAACGGGCCTCGGTTTCAATTTTACTCATTACTTCCATTTCTTCAAACAATGCTATAGTTTCTTTAGATATTCTGGCTTTTAAAGCTTCTGGTGTTGTTTTATTATTACTTAAGCCACGCTTCTTCGCCTCTTTTTCCCAAGCTTCTCCATAACCATTACCTTCAAATAAAATATCTCTGGAAGATTTTATATACTCTCTAAGTACGTTAAAAACTGCTTCGTCTTTCTTTAAATCCTTTTTATTAATTAAAACATCAACTTCTTTCTTAAAGTCTTTAAGTTGTTTAGCTACAATAGTGTTTAATACCGTCATTGGGTTTCCACAATTAGCTGTAGAGCCTACTGCTCTAAACTCAAATTTATTACCTGTAAAAGCAAAAGGTGAAGTTCTATTTCTATCCGTGTTATCCAATAATACGTCCGGTATTTTGCCAACAACATTCAATTTTAACTCGGTTTTCTCTTTAGGTGATAATTTACCTTTAGTGACACCTTCTAATTCCTCTAAAACTTTAGTTAATTGCTCGCCAATAAAAACCGATATAATTGCAGGAGGTGCTTCATTTGCACCCAGTCTATGGTCGTTACTCGCAGATGCTATGGCAGCTCTTAAAAGTGCTTCGTGTGTATGTACTGCTTTTATTGTATTTATAAAAAAGGTTAAAAACTGCAGGTTACTCATAGGTGTTTTACCAGGTGCCAATAAATTAACTCCTGTATCAGTAGACAACGACCAATTATTATGCTTACCTGACCCATTAACACCTGCAAAAGGTTTTTCATGAAGCAATACTTTAAAATTATGACGGGATGCAACACGCCCCATAATATCCATTAATAAAGCATTATGATCTACTGCTAGATTAGCTTCTTCAAAAATTGGTGCTACTTCAAATTGGTTTGGAGCTACCTCGTTATGTCTTGTTTTTACTGGAATACCTAAAAGCATACATTCGGTTTCTAACTCACGCATAAAGTTTAATGCTCGGTTGGGAATAGATCCAAAATAATGGTCATCTAATTGTTGCCCTTTTGCTGATGAATGCCCTAACAACGTTCGCCCTGTTAAAGCAATATCTGGACGACTGGCAGCCATCATTTTATCAATTAAAAAATATTCTTGCTCCCAACCTAAGGACGAAGTTACTTTCTTTACATTTTTATCAAAATATTTACAAACAGCGGTTGCAGCAGCATCTACCGCATGTAATGCTCTTAGTAAAGGGGTTTTGTAATCTAAAGCTTCTCCTGTATAGGCTACAAATATGGTTGGAATACACAAAGTTGTACCATAAATAAAAGCTGGTGAAGTTGGATCCCATGCTGTATAACCTCTAGCCTCAAACGTATTTCTAATACCTCCACTTGGAAAGCTAGAAGCATCTGGCTCCTGTTGTACTAATTGGTTACCATCAAACTTTTCAATAGCCAAACCACCACTTACAGTTTCAAAAAAAGCATCGTGTTTTTCAGCAGTTGTTCCCGTTAGTGGTTGAAACCAATGCGTATAGTGCGTTACGCCCTTTGAAAGTGCCCAATCTTTCATAGACGATGCTACTTGATCTGCTACACTTCTATCAATTTTCTTCCCATGCTGAATCGCATTAGTAACACCTACAAAAGCATCTTTTGTTAAATAGTGACGCATCGTATTTTCATTAAACACGTTTTCACCAAACAAATCTGAACGACGTTCTTTTTCTTCAACTAAAACTGGTTTAGAATTAAGCGACTCTTTTATAGCGTGAAATCTCAGTATTGACATCCTGTTAATTATTAAAACGTTTGATTTTGAATTATTAAGCAAAAATAAAAAGCTTAAACTTTATATCCTTGAAAGTAGAAAAATCTTTTGAGCTTTTTTCAGTTTTTTCATAAAATAATAGTCTTTTTTTAAAATAAACCTTAAAAAAATAGGGTATAAATAAAAATAACTCACACTTTTACTAAAACACCCCCTATATATTTAAAGTACAAGCATAAAAATTTATATTTGTGGTATTATTATCAATATTACAACTATAAAATATTAATTATGGCAAAAATTAAATTAGAATACCTTTGGTTAGATGGGTACTTCCCAACACAAAACCTAAGAAGTAAAACTAAGGTAGAAGAGCACGAAAACTTTCAAGGTACTCTTGAAGAATTAGGAATGTGGTCTTTTGATGGATCTTCAACAAGACAAGCTGAAGGTGGATCTTCAGACTGTTTATTAAAACCTGTAGCTATTTATCCAGATCCAGACAGAATCAATGGATACTTAGTTATGACTGAAGTTTTAAATGCTGATGGAACGCCACACGTATCAAATGGTAGAGCTACTATTGATGATGATGACAATGATTTCTGGTTTGGTTTTGAGCAAGAGTATTTTATAATGGATACTAAAACACAATTACCATTAGGTTTCCCTGTTGGTGGTTACCCTGCTCCTCAAGGTATGTATTACTGCTCAGTAGGTGGTAAAAATACTCATGGTAGAGATTTAGTAGAAGAGCATGCAGATTTGTGTATTGATGCCGGATTAAACTTTGAAGGTATTAACCAAGAGGTTGCTTCAGGACAATGGGAATTCCAATTGTTTGCTAAAGGTGCTAAAAAAGCTGGTGATGAAATATGGGTAGCTAGATATTTACTAGACCGTTTAACAGAAAAGTACGGATACTACATTGAGTACCACCCAAAACCACTAGGAAAAGATATGGATTGGAATGGTTCTGGTATGCACGCAAACTTCTCTAACACAACATTAAGAACTTGCGGATCTAAAGAAACTTACGAAGCTATTTGTGAAGCTTTCCGTCCAGTTGTAAAAGAGCACATTGAGGTTTACGGAGAGTTTAACGACCAACGTTTAACTGGTGATCATGAAACTGCAGCTATCACTGATTTCTCTTACGGAGTATCAGATAGAGGTGCATCAATCCGTATTCCAATTATTACTGTAGAGAAAGGTTGGAAAGGTTGGTTAGAAGATAGAAGACCAGCATCAAACGGAGACCCATACAAAATTGCAGGTAGAATTATTAAAACTGTTAAATCTGCTAAAATATAATTTAGCTACAGATTTTGTTCATAAAAAAAACGCTAGTATGTAAATGTTAGCGTTTTTTTATATGTGATAATTTGGTCGTTACCCCGAAAAGGGATCGGGCTTTACGTTATATCTTTTTTAAAACGTCATTGCGAGGAGTGAGCGACGTGGCAATCTGTTTATTATTTACTTAAACGCTAATTTACTACTAGTCCATTTTAAAAAAGGATGCCACTTCTCCCGATAGCTATCGGGATTCAGAAGTAGACGAGAACAAGCAATTACTTATAGCCAATGTAGTAACACGTTTTTTATTTAGATAATTGCTTTTCAAGTTCTCCTTTTTCGTAAGCTTTATAGAACTTTTTTGTGTTTGAATTCATAGGAACATTATTTTCTTTTTTTCCAATAAATTCCAACAAGATTTTAGCTCCACCAAACTGAACTTCTTTCACATCTTCTTGTTCACTATATTTTTGCCCGTCTTTAGGCTTACATTCTAAAATTCGATTGTGATTTATCTTCTGGTCTAATCCGTAATTTATCATAGCTACCACATAAAGAAACTGTTGTTGATTTACATTAGTTAAGGTATTGTAGAATTTTCCAAAGGTTGGTATTCCCATTCCACTGTCTCTATTCATCCAAAACCCTACAATTTGAGCTGCTGATTTAAATTCAGTACCATTCGGATAAACTGGATTTGAAAAGATGTACTGACTTGCATCGAAAATCAGGTTTTCATAGTTTTCGTATTCTGGATTTTCATCTCCTTTCATTTTTGCCAAAGACACAGAAAAAAGTTCGTTAGATGAAGAGGGAAATGTGAATGAAGTCCAAAGTCTTGATTTTACAACTTTGTTATTAAACTTTCCAGGTCTAAATTCTATAGAATTAATTACTTCTTTTATGATTTTGTTTGTCGGTTCGGACTTTGGATATGAACTAACCGTCACGTCTGTAACTTTCGAGTCCTCAGTAATTGTTAAATAGACATAAACATTGCCTTTAAACTCTATTCCTGAAGTTAGGTTTGGATAAATGAAGTTTCTCAAATTTTGTTCAGAACAAGCGATTTGTTCCTTTTCTGAAAGTCCATAATTACAATCATTTTCAAATGGTAATTCGGTTAAAACTGCATAATGATAAATCCCCTCTTTTACTTGTTTAAAGGGCTTTACTTTATATCCTCTTTCAACTGTTTTGTCAGCATCTAAAAAATGACCTTTCGGTATTTGTCCAATTCCTAAAATTGGAATTAGTAATAAAAAAGTTAGAATGTTTAATTTGCATTTCTTCATTTTGTTGATTTCTTCAAATGTCTTACAATATTTCGCAGATATAATATCGTCTCAATACTGAAACAAGTTCAGCATATGTGCTTTATATCCGACGTTAAACGAAGGTAGCAGATTTTTTATAAAGTCAAGCTTGTTAAAATTTTCCTTGTGTAAACACCAAAAACATAAACACCCCATAGCCTACTACCAGAAAGAACCCTTTAACTCTACTAATTTGCATACGCTTTGGAAGAAAAATAAGCGGGATTAAAACTGCAGAAAAACCGAGCATCCAAAAAATATCGTTGGAGAGTATTTGTGGTTCGGTTACTGGAATGGGTTTTACTAAAGCCGTTAAGCCCAAAACAGAGGCTATATTGAAAATATTTGAACCAATTAAGTTCCCCAATGAAATGGCTTTTTCTTGCTTAGCAGCTGCAATTACAGATGCAGCCAATTCTGGCACACTAGTACCAATTGCTATTAACGACACCCCTATTACGGCTTCGCTTACACCTACTGATCGCGCTATTTCTTTTGATCCTTCAACCAACCACTCGCTACCAAAATAAAGCGAAGCTGCGCCTATTAAAAGCCACAGCCCTATTTTAAAGTTAGATACTTTGGCTAAGGCATCATCAACTTCTTCTGATACGGCATCCTTTTTTGCACTCCTAATAAGGTAAACTAAAAAAATAACTAGTCCAGTAAATAAAATACCACCCTCAATGGCTGTTAAAACATTATCGTTTTTTAAAAAATAGTAGAGCACAATTGAAAACACCATCATTACTGGCCAATTGAGTTTATAGAATGACTTATCTACTGCAATAGTACCAACCATAGCGGTTACACCTAATACCAAACCAATATTAGCCACATTGGAACCTACAACATTGTTAATTGCAATTGCTGGAGAGCCTGAAAGTGCCGCTTGTAAACTTACTAGTAACTCTGGAGCCGAGGTTGCAAAGGATACCACCGTCATGCCAATAACCATTTTAGAGATATCGAATTTGAACGATAAAGCTACTGAAGAACGCACCAAATACTCACCTCCTACTACTAATAATGCAAAACCAAGAACAACCCAAAGGATACTCATAAACCTATTTTTCTTGCGAAGATAAATGAAAGTAAAAAAGTTAAAAGTGAAAAATGAAAAGTTTTTTTGAAAACTTAAAATTTAGTTAAATAACTATGTATTTAGTTGTATAACTATAAAAATAGTTATAGTTTTGCTATGCGTTAGGGATTGAAGCGGATAGCCCACAGTGAGCCCGCAGGAGCGAGCGAGGACTTGCAGCGTAAAGCCCGACCCTTGTGGTAACGCCCAAATAATTATAATACCATGGAAAAATTAACTAATAAAGAAGAAGAGATTATGCATATTTTATGGAAGCTCGAAAAGGCTTTTGTAAAAGATGTGCTTGCAGAAATTAAAGATGATAAGCCGCACTATAATACCTTATCTACTATAATTAGAAACCTAGAGGATAAAGGTTATGTGGCTTATACTGCCTACGGTAAAACGCACCAGTACTACCCTATTGTAAAGAAAGAAGATTACAGAAAACGCTTTATGAATATAGCGATTGACAATTATTTTAATAACTCTTATAAAAATGTAGTCTCGTTTTTTGCCAAAGAAGAAAAGATAAGTGTTGATGAGTTAAAAGAGATTATTAAACTAATTGAAAAAGAGAAATAACTATGGAATATTTAATTAAAGCGAGTGCTGTTGTTGCTATTTTTTATGTGTTTTATAAATTATTACTGCAACGCGATACATTTTTTCAATCTAACCGATGGTTTTTGCTTATTGGCTTATTGGTTGCTCTATATATACCTATGATTGTGATTCCTATTTATATAGAGTATACACCCATTGATGTGTCTCATTTAACTTTTAGTGAAGTTGCCAACACTCCTGCCAAAACTGGTCTGGACTTTATGGGCTATGCTATGATTACCTATGTTTTGGGGATTGCTTTTTTTTCTATTAGGTTTTTAATACAGATTTTTTCTCTTGCTATGTTGATTATTAAAAACAAAAAAGAAAAACACGGTGGATATATTTATGTAAAAACCAATGCGGATGTTTCTCCGTTTTCATTTTTTAATTGGATTGTTTATAACCCAGAACAATTTAATGAGAGTGAATTAAACCAAATTATATCTCACGAAAAAGTACATGCTAAGCAATACCATAGCATTGATATTTTACTGATTCATTTAGCAAGTATTGCATTATGGTTTAATCCGTTTATATGGTTCTACAATAAAGACTTAAAACAAAATTTAGAGTTTTTAGCAGATTCTAATACAGTAAACGAAACAACATGCAAAAAAAGTTATCAATATACATTGCTTAAAACAAGTGTGCCTTCTCATCAATTAGCACTGAGCAATAATTTTTATAATTCATTAATCAAAAAACGAATCGTTATGTTACAAAAATCAAAATCAAAACAAATTAATAAGCTTAAATATGTGCTTATTATTCCTTTACTAGCTGTTTTTCTTATGAGCTTTAGCACTAAAAACATCTATATTGAAAAATCTGAACCTGTGGTTGATATCCTTTCAGATCCTCTTCCAGAATACTTGGAACCGTCTGATGCAGATGGTAAAATCATAGAAGAACCTGTAGTTAAAAGTAAATCTAATACTAAAAAAATACCTGCTAAAAGCAATAATACTGTTTCAAAAAAGGAAGTTGAAATGTTTGTTATAACCAAAAACACTTCAGATTCAGATCTTGACGATATTGTCAAAAAAGCTAAAAATAAAGGTGTTAAATTAAAGTTTAAGAGCATAAAACGAAATACTGAAGGCGAGATTACATCTATTAAGATTGAGGCTAATGGGAAAAAGTCTAATGCTAGATATAATCTGAATTCTGATGAAGCTATTGCTCCCATAAGAATAACTTTTGAAAAAAATGGAAATAATATTTCAATTGGTAATGCAGATATTAAGAAAAAATCTATCACCTATGTGATTAAAGATGGTGATAAGATTCATAAAGTAAAAGGTACTGGTAGCGGAACTGAAAATATTTTTATTTCTGATGATAACACTGTTTATGAGATTCAAGGTGATTCTGTTAATTTCATATCTGGAGGTAAAGGAAAAAATAAATTCAAAAAACGTATTAAACAAGTTGATGTTAGAAAAAACAAAGACGATGAAAGCACTGTTAAAAACTATGGATTAAATGAAGAAGAAGATATTATAGTTGTTAAAGGCAATAACTCTGGAGGTAAATCTTATAAAGTAAAAGCTGTTGGAAAAAATAAAGACAGTAAAAAAATTGTAATTAAAACTGATGACGGTAAAGAACCTATTTATTATGTAAATGGAGAAATTGTTAAAGCTGAAGACTTTAAAACGTTGGATACTGACGATATTAAAACTGTTAAAGTATTAAAAGGAGAAGCTGCTGTGAAAAAGCATGGAGAAAAAGCTAAAAATGGTGTAGTAGAAATTACAACCAAAGAATAAACTTTTAAATATTTAATATCTGTAAAAGACACTCTATCTTGAGTGTCTTTTTTGTTTTATTTACTTAACTGAAATAATGAAATATTAAAAAAATAGCTTTTTATAAACAAAATGCCCCTTGAGTTACAAAAACCAACACAAAAAACCCCTACAATTATTACAAATTATAACTAAAAATGTATTATTAGATTTTAATTTTTAACTTATATAAAGAGCGTCACACAATTATTGAAATCAATTCTATTTATACACTTACAAATAAGCATTCAAATTCATCGATTTTTATAAAAGTATTTGGTAAACATATCCGCAAATATATATCTTCAAAAAACATTGATATAAGTAGCCTTATTTACTAACCTTTTAAACCTTAAAAATATGATAACACTTGCCAAAATTGTAATTGATGTAATACTCTTTATTATTTCAATTATTTAATAACCAAAACAGTAAAACTTAGTCTAGAATAAGTTTTACTATTTTTGTTTTCGAAAAGAAAGGTAAAGTGAAAAAGCAAGTTTTTAAATTTTTAGCAAAGGTTAATAAACTCATATTACCAAGTTATTCTAAAAAGCAACTGGATTTAGCAAAAGCCACAAAATTACAGATGGCTATTATTGGCTGGAAATGGTTTGTAACTCGGAATGCGTTAGATTGATAGATGAAAACTAACGTTTTATCTTAATTTTTTTATTTTAGGGTACACATAGATTACTTTTACGGCTATTAATAAGCCCACAAATCTAAACACCTATGGTTAAGTATATTTATCCATTAATAGTATTATTAAGTTTTACTATAAATTTACTTTCACAAGAAGCTAGTATAGCTACTAAGTTTGCACAGGACGGGAATCTATATCTTGATGCTAACAATTCTGAAGTCATTTCTGAATTCAAAGAAAATCAAAAATGTATTGTAACTGCGTTTTTAGGTAATTATACCTATAAGGTTAAATATAAAGATGTTATTGGTTTTGTTAAAGACCAATATCTATTTGTGAATGAAAAAATGATGGATTTATATTTTGATCATGAAGAAAAGCAAAGAGAAAAGGCTATTGCTGAAAGGAAGCAAAGGCAGGAAAAAGTTGAAGCTATTGCTCGAAAAGCCAAAGAAGAACAAGAACGCATTGAACAAATAAGAAGAGACTCTATAGCTAAAATTGAGGCTGAAGCTAAAAGAAGATTAGACGAAATAAGAAGAAATGATTCTATAGCAAAAGCCAGAATAGAACAAGAACGTCTTAAGGTTGAACAAAGGAAAAAGGATTCTATTGCACAAGTTATTAAAGAGCAAAATAGACTTTTAGCTGAAAAACGCAGAACAGATTCCATTGCTAAAGTAAGAGCTGAAGAACGTAAACAATTGCTTATTAAAAGAAGAAACGACTCTATTACGCGTGTAAAGCTAGAGCAAAAACGCTTAAGAACCGAACAAAGGAAAAAGGATTCTATTGCTCAGGTTATTAAAGAACAAAATAGACTTTTGGCTGAAAAACGCAAAGCGGATTCTATAGCTAAAGTAAAAGAGGAAGCCCGAAAGCAATTACTTACTAAAAGGAGAAACGACTCCATAGCACTTGTAAAAGCAGAACAAAAACGTCTAGAAGAGGAACAGAGAAAAAAGGACTCTATTGCTAAAGTTATTAAAGAACAAAATAGACTAATAGTACAAAAACGCAAAACAGATTCTATTGCTAAAGTAAGAGCAGAAGAACTTAAACAACAGCTTATTAAAAGAAGGAATGATTCCATTGCTAGTGTAAAAGCGGAACAAAAGCGCTTAGAAGTAGCAAAAAGAAAAAAAGACTCTGTAGCTCAAGTTATTAAAGAGCAAAACAGATTAAAAGCTGAAAAGCGTAAAACAGATTCTATTAATAAAGCTAATAAGGCTCTTAAGTTATTAAAGCAACGTAACGATTCAATAGCTAAAGCAAAAGCTGAACAAAAGAAGGTTGCTGAAAAACGGGTAAAAGACTCTATTGCTTTAGTTAAACAAGAACAAGAAAAAGCTTTAGAATTGTTAAGAAAACGAAACGATTCCATAGCAAAAGCAAAGGCTGATTTTGAAAAATTGATAGAAAAGAAAAAGAAAGATTCTATAGCTAAAGCTAAACAAGAAAAGGAAGAAGCTATAAAACTTTTGAGAAGAAGAAATGACTCTGTAGCTAAAGCTAAAAAAATGGAGGAGAAAAGAAAAAACGCTTCCATAAAACAAGCCAACGAGGAAAGCTTATTGAAGGAAGAAAAAAGAAAATATGATTCCATTATTAAAGCTCAAGAACAAGAGAGAAAAGAGCTTCTAGAACTTAAAAGAAAAAGCGATTCTATCGCTAGAGTTATTGAAATAGAGCGGCAAGAGCTAGTTGCGTTAAGAAAAAGGGATTCTATAGCTAAACTTAATAATCAAAGACAGCAAGCTAATAACGCACAACAAAACGCTATTTCTAAAGAAGCTCGTGAAAAAGCAAAAAAACAGGCTGCACTTATTGAACGAATGAAGTTTAGAGATTCATGTCATTATCAAATTAATGATTATGACAAGTTTTATAATGTTACCACAGTTAGAACAGAAGCATATACCTTGAGCAACAATTTAACAGTTGAGCTATACAGGCAAAATAGAAAAACCGATGTATTCTTTAATTATGATGGCGATTTGGGTTGTGCTTCATATTTACCTAACCAAAGATCAAGTGTAAAAGTGACACTAGAAAACAACAGAACCATAGCATTTTATCATTCATGGGATATTGAATGTGGTCAGTTTTTATTCAAAGCTAGATTATCAAGTACACAAATAAATTCATTAAGAGATTCTCCAATAAAGTCTATTTTGCTTAGAGGAACAGAAGACTCTAAACAGATAAATTATATTGAATATAAAGAATTCTTTATCGATAAACTCAAGTGTATTGAATAACAGTGAGTAATAGCTTTACTTATATTAAAAGAAAAATAATTCCAATAAGGTTATATATCCTGATAAAGCTACGCTTTCAAAAACAAAAACTCCATATTATAAATTCAAGGAATATGGAATAGTACATTTAAAGGTAGCTTTATTATTTGAAGGATTGTATATCCTGTTAAAGCTCCGCTTTGAAAAAAGAAAAGGAGAAAAATAATCTCTGAGCAAGCTCAAACTATTTTTCTCCTTTTCTTTTTATTCGTGACCATGGCAGGATTCAAACCTGCAACCTCTTGAGCCGTAATCAAGTGCGCTATTCAGTTGCGCCACATGGCCTTTTTTCGTGGGTGCAAATATACATTTTTTATTAAAACTCCACCAAACAATTTCTTTCAATTTTTTAAATTCTTACTTTTGAATATGGCTCACACACTCCTACAAGAAAAATTCAATAAAAACTTAGATGATTCACTAATAAAAGAAATAGAATCTATTGGCAAATTGGTCTCGTTTAAGAAAAACGATATCATCATAGATATCAATCAAACCCTAAAATTTATCCCACTTTTATTGAGCGGAAACATTAAAATTCTTCGTGAAGATCAAGACGGAAATGAACTTCTGATCTATTTCCTCGAAGCTGGTGAAACCTGCACCATGTCTCTAACTTGCTGCATGGGTACTACAAAAAGTAAGATTAGAGCAGTTGCCGAAAAAGACTCTAAACTCATCATGATACCTGTACAAAATATGCAAAAATGGTTTCACGAGAACGCCAGTTGGCGCAACTTCATACTGGAGAGTTACCAAACCCGTTTTGACGAAATGCTCGAAGCCATAGACAACCTCGCTTTCATAAAAATGGATGAGAGGCTACTTAAATACCTCATCAACAAAACCAAACTTTACAATTCAAAAACCATCATTGTAAAGCACCAAGATATCGCTGAGGATCTCCATACCTCACGCGTGGTTATATCCAGACTCCTCAAACAATTAGAAAATCAAAACAAAATCAAACTCAGCAGAAACAAAATAGAAGTGCTTTAAATAATTTGGGCGCTACCACAATCCCGATAGCTATCGGGATGGGGCTGTGGGCTTTCCTCTTCAATCCCTAGCACATCTGCTCATTAATGTTTATTCTAATTTCATTACCTTTTACAAACTTGTTAAGTAACATTTATTACAATACAAATTAAACCTTCAATATAAATTCGCACTAAAATTTACAATTATGGAATTCATTTTAAATCCATGGCCTTGGTACATATCTGGTCCATTAATAGCCTTAGTCATGGCACTACTACTCTACTTCGGCAAAACGTTTGGTATGTCATCAAACTTAAGAACTATGTGTACAATAGCAGGTGCTGGTAAATTTGCAGACTTCTTTAATTTTAAATGGAAAGACCAAGTTTGGA
This sequence comes from uncultured Algibacter sp., assembly GCA_947502405.1. Taxonomy (GTDB): domain Bacteria; phylum Bacteroidota; class Bacteroidia; order Flavobacteriales; family Flavobacteriaceae; genus Algibacter_B. The sequence goes on from CANMZT010000004.1 coordinate 177,006, forward strand.
ACCTTATTGTAGTTCTAGGTGCTATTATTGGGGGCTTTATAGCAGTAGAATTTCTATCAAACAATTCCGGAACAGATTTAAATCCAACTACTGTAACAGAACTTAAAAACATGGGATTCAAGAGTCCTGGACAAACACTTGTTCCTAACGAAATGTATAGCTTAGATGTTCTAGCATCTCCAAAAGCTTTAATCCTTTTAGTAATCGGCGGCTTACTAGTTGGCTTCGGAACACGTTATGCAGGTGGTTGTACATCAGGGCATGCTATTACAGGCCTAAGTAGTTTACAAAAACCATCCTTAATAGCTGTTATTGGCTTTTTCATTGGCGGACTCATTATGACTAACTTTATTTTACCCTTAATATTTTAAACAAATGAAAGCATTAAAATTCTTATTGGTTGGTATATTTTTCGGAATTGTTTTAGTGAAATCTGAAGCTGTTTCATGGTATAGAATATACGAGATGTTCAGGTTTCAATCCTTTCACATGTATGGTATAATAGGCACCGCCATAGCATCAGGAGTCCTATTTCTTCAAATTTCAAAAAGAGGGCTAATCAAAAATATTAAAGGTGCTGATATTTTTGTTCCAAAAAAAGAAAACGGATTACTACGCTACATTCTTGGAGGCACTATTTTTGGTTTTGGTTGGGCACTTATCGGTGCGTGCCCTGGCCCCATGTACATTCTTTTAGGCACTGGTGTATGGAGTATGTTAATTGTTATTGCTGCTGCAATTTTTGGCACTTTTATTTACGGACTCCTAAAAAATAAACTACCACACTAAATGGATTCTACCCAAATCTTAGGGTATGTTGGTGCCTTAATCGTTGGTTTAGTTTTAGGGCTAATTGGAGGTGGTGGTTCCATATTAACTGTACCTTTATTAGTTTATCTCTTAGGTTACAATCCAGTAATTGCAACCGCATATTCCTTATTTGTTGTTGGTACATCATCTATGGTAGGTACTTACAAAAAGTATAAAAAAGGATTAGTTGATTTTAAAACAGGTTTAGCATTTTCGTTTCCTTCTTTTGTGGCTGTATATTTATCTAGACGCTACTTAGTTCCAGGAATTCCGGAGACACTTTTAAGCATTGGGGATTTTAACTTAACTAAGGGTATGGGTATCATGGTTTTCTTCGCAATTATCATGATACTAGCTTCTTACTCAATGATAAAAAACAAAAAAGAGAGTCCTAAAAATTCTGAGAGTCAGCCTTACTACAAAACTTTTATTCAAGGCCTTATAATTGGAACAATCACAGGAATTATAGGTGCTGGAGGAGGTTTTTTATATGTCCCTGCTTTAGTTATATGGGCAAACATTCCAATGAAAAAAGCTGTTGGTACATCATTAATCATTGTAACCATTAATTCATTAATTGGTTTTTTGGGTGATGTGCAAACTTTAGATATAGAATGGGCATTTTTACTAACATTTACTGGCATATCCATTTTGGGTATTATACTCGGTGTGTTTCTATCCAAATTTATAAGTGGAAAAAAACTTAAAAAAAGTTTTGGTTATTTTATTTTGCTAATGGCTACCTATATCATTTACAAAGAGTTAAAATAATTTTAAATGTGATATTAGTTACAAACTTAACTGAGAAGGTTTCGTAATTTTGAATATGAAATTAAAAGAGATTCCATTCTTCGAAGGAATGACAAAAATAAAATTATGCGAATAGAACAAATATATACAGGATGTTTAGCACAAGGGGCTTATTACATTGAATCCAATGGTGAAGTTGCCATTATCGATCCATTGCGCGAAACCCAACAATATGTTGACAAAGCTGCTAGAGAAAATGCAAAAATTAAATATATTTTTGAAACACATTTTCATGCAGATTTTGTTTCTGGCCATATAGATTTAGCAAAAAAAACAGGAGCTACAATTGTTTTTGGTCCTGGAGCTAAAACTGAATATAACATACACGAAGCTAAGGATAATGAAGAATTTAAATTAGGTAATTTAATCATAAAGGTATTGCATACTCCTGGTCATACTTTAGAATCTTCTACATTTTTATTGTTAGATGAAAACGGAAAAGAACATGCAATTTTCTCTGGAGACACTTTGTTTTTAGGTGATGTGGGAAGACCAGATTTAGCAATAAAATCTAATTTAACTAAAGAAGACTTAGCAAGTATGTTGTTTGATTCCCTTCGTAACAAAATCATGACACTTCCTGATGATGTTATTGTATATCCAGCACACGGGGCAGGTTCTGCCTGTGGAAAAAACTTAAGCAAAGAAACGGTTGGTGTTTTAGGTGAACAAAAGAAAACAAACTATGCATTGAGAGCAGATATGACCAAAGAAGAGTTTATTAATGAAGTTTTAGATGGTATTGCACCTCCTCCACAATATTTTGCAAAAAACGCCATGATGAACAAAGTAGGCTATGATGCTTTTGAAAACGTACTCAAAAAAGGAGACACACCACTTAGTCCAGAAGATTTTGAAGCTGTGGCAAATAATGAAGATGCTCTAGTTTTAGATGTTCGTACACAAAAAGAATTTGTAGAAGGCCATATTCCAAACTCTATTTTTATTGGACTTAATGGAGGGTTTGCACCTTGGGTTGGCGCTTTAATTACCGACCTAAAACAACCAATTTTATTAGTTACTCCTGAAGGTAGAGAAGAAGAAACCGTTACACGTTTATCTCGTGTTGGTTATGATAATACATTAGGTTATTTAAAAGGCGGTTTGGACGCTTGGAAGGACGCAGGAAAAGATATTGAAACTATAAAATCTATTTCTGCTGAAGAATTTTCTAAGTATTTTAAAAATGATAATATTAAAGTTCTTGATGTTAGAAAAGATGGCGAATACCAATCTGAACATTTGGAAGGTAAAAACGTGCAACATTTTGCTTTGGATTATATAAATGACCATATGAATTCTATAAACCAAGATAGCACTTATTATGTTCATTGTGCTGGTGGCTACCGTTCTGTTATTGCTGCTTCTATACTTAAAGCTCGTGGTTTTGATAAGTTAGTAGATATTGCTGGTGGTTTCGGTGCTATTAAAAAAACAGATTTACATACTACTGATTTTGTTTGTCCGTCAACTCTATAAAAAAAATGAAAACTACACTAGAAATACAAAATTTAAAATGCGGTGGATGCGCTCATACTATTGTAACTAAACTGAACGATTTGCTAGATGTATCTGATGTTGAAGTTAATAATGATAATCACTCTGTTACATTTACACACACTACAGAGCGTAGTATTATTGAAACAGAAACTCTATTAGCAAAACTTGGATATCCCGTTATTGGTAAAAAAAATGCATTGACTACAAAAGCTAAATCTTTTGTGAGTTGCGCTATAGGGCGAATTAATAGCTAAAAAAACCTACTAAGTAATAAATACCTAGTAGGTTTACAATATTTTATTTATTTGATGCAATTAAACTATCTCTGCACTTAAACCTGCTTCTAGTAGCATTGTGCATCTTGGTTTTAAGTCTTTATACTCACCTGTTTTAACAGTGCACCTACCCTTATAATGTACAAGTATAGCACATTGTTCTGCTTGTTCTGCAGTGTGTTCGCAGGCATAGATTAAGGTTTCAATAACATGATCAAAAGTATTAACATCATCATTATGTAATACAATTTCGTTTTGAGTAACTACTGCTTCTTTTAGCAATAATTCTTCTGAAGTTTTTTCTTTTGAACTCATAGCTTTATAATCTTGGGGATTATTATAGTACTAATTTAAAAATTTTAACGAAACCCAATTGTTTCTTTCTAATTTTTCTGCAAATTTTAACAAATGCTTTTCACATTCAGATTGTATCATAGGTATATCATCAGCATAAAATCCACTTAAAAACAGCATTCCATTTTTATTTAAACATGATATATAAGTTGCCATGTCTTGCATTAATATATTACGATTAATATTAGCTATAATAACATCATATTTGTTTTTACCTAAAACAGATGCATCACCCTCAATAACTTTGATATGTTTACAATTATTGCGTTCTACGTTTTCGAGACTATTTAGGTAACACCAATTATCATAATCTACAGCATCAATAGGTTTTGCCCCTTTTTGTTCCGCTAAAATGGCTAAAACCCCTGTACCGCAACCCATATCAAGAACCGATTTATCTTTAAAATCGTTTTTTAGAATATGTTGTATCATCATATGCGTGGTTTCGTGATGCCCTGTACCAAAGCTCATTTTCGGCTCAATAATAATATCGTATTTTGTATTGAAAGATTCATGAAATGGTGCTCTAACAGCGCAAGCATCATCTACTACTATAGGATTGAAGTTCTTTTCCCATTCTGCATTCCAATTGGTTTGTTCTATCTCTTCAAAAGTGAATGATATCTCAAATTCATCAGAATTCAGTATTTGTATATTATTTAAAATATCTGCTTGCCAATCTTCTTTTTGAATGTATGCGGTAACGCCATCTTCAGTTTCCACAAAACTCTCAAAACCGGCATAACCTAATTCTGCAATTAAAATTTCTACTGCGGGTTGTAGTGGTTGTACTTTGAAGTAATACCCTATGTAGATAGTATTGGACATGGTGCACGTATAATGTTTGCGGATTGACCCGCGTTAGCGATTGCAGTGGAAAGCCCACAGTGAGGCACGAACGAGGACTTGTAACGTAAAGCGCGACCCCGCCCAAAAGCGGGGTAACGCCCAAATTTTTATTTATTTAAAATGCGTTTACAATAGCAAAGAAATCTTCGGCCTTTAAAGAAGCGCCACCAATAAGTCCGCCATCTACGTCTGGCTTTGAGAAAATCTCTTCGGCATTGGCAGGTTTTACACTTCCGCCGTAAAGAATTGATACCGCATCTGCCACATCATTTCCATAGGTATCAGCTAATGTTTTTCTGATAAATGCATGCATGTCTTGTGCTTGTTCTGGACTTGCAGTCTCACCAGTACCAATGGCCCAAACAGGCTCGTAAGCTAATACGATGTTTTGGAAATCTGCGGCACCTAAATGGAACAAAGCGTTTTTTATTTGGCTACCTACCACCGCTTCTTCATTTCCAGCTTTTCTATCAGCTAATTCTTCTCCAAAACAGAAAATAACACGCATACCTTTTGCTAGTGCTGCATCAACTTTTTTAGCAAGCAACTCATCGGTTTCATTGAAATATTCTCGACGCTCACTGTGACCTAATATTACTGTTTTGATACCGATACTTTTTAACATACCCGCACTTACTTCTCCTGTATAAGCACCATCTTCTGCAAAGTGCATGTTTTGAGCAATCACCTCAATATCATCTTTTCTTAGAGTGTCGAATGCACTCCATAAATTTGTAAATGAAGGCGATATCATCACCTCAGCATCAGAGGTCTTCGTTTGGTTTCTTAAATCAGTGATTAAAGATTGGGTTTGCGATAAACCGTTATTCATCTTCCAGTTACCGGCTACAATTTGTTTTCTCATTTTTGTTACCCTATAGCTAAGGGATTTTATTAGTTATTATAAATTTTGTTTTATGTTATCATCATCAGCTTTAATAGCCTTAAATAATTTAATAGTTCCGTTTTTATTAACTACCATGTATCTTGGTATCCAGTCTAAATCTACAAATTCTCCAAAAGGTCCCTCCCAACCAGATGCCATAAAGTAATGTTCGCCTTGAACTTTATATTTTTTTATACCTCGTTTCCAAGCGCCTTGAGTTTTATCTAGTGATAGAAAGATATATGCTGCTTCTGGATAATTCTTTTGTAAAACTTTTACCTTGGGCATGCCTTTTATACAATCACCACACCATGACGCCCAAATATCTATAACTAAAGTCTCTTTTTCTTGATTATCTAATATACTTTGAAATGTAATAGAGTTACCTTCTAAGTCTATAAAAGTATCATTTAATGCTTCTACTGAAAATTGAGTTGGTACTTGAGAATTACAACTAGTAATGGTTATGAATAGAGCTAGGAGGTAATATATTTTTTTCATTTTATATTCTGTTGAATTCTTATTCCCAAATCAAACTATTCTAACTTGACCTTTGGGTCTAACCAAACATAAATTAAGTCTACAAAAATATTGATAATTATGAACATAACCGCTATAATTAACACCGAACCCATAATTACTGGTAAATCTAGGGTATTTAGGGCATTTACTATTTCTTTTCCTAGTCCGTTCCACCCAAAAATATACTCTACAAATACGGCTCCAGCCAACATGGATGCAAACCAACCTGAAATAGCCGTTACAACAGGGTTTAAAGCGTTTTTAACAGCATGTTTTTTAATAATTTGAAATTCGCTTAAGCCTTTTGCTCTGGCTGTTCTTATATAATCTTGATTAAAAACTTCTAACAAAGAGTTGCGCATCAATTGAATAACCACAGCTAAGGGACGAATTCCTAATACTACAGCTGGTAGTATTAAATTCTTCCATTTAATATGCATGGCTTCACCAAAATCATCAAGTTCGTAAAGGCTACCGGTCATTTCTAAATTGGTATATTCATGCAAGATGTAACCAAAAAACCAAGCAAATAAAATGGCACTAAAAAAGGATGGCACACTCATGCCTAAGGTACTTAAAACTTGAATGGTTTTATCGAGCCATTTATCTTTATAAAGTGCAGACACAATTCCTAAAAGGATTCCTAAAATCATAGCATTTACAATAGCTGAAACTGCTAAAACAAACGTGTTTGGTAGTGTTTCTGCGAGTACTTCACTAACGCGTTTTCCTTGTTTTGCAAACGACTCTCTTAAATAGGGTTTTTTAAGTACAGCTGTAGTATTTCCTAACGAGAATAATTTAATTGCACTATATTTTTGTGGTCTTAAAAAGGTATAGGCTTCTGGGTTTTGAGAATGAAATGAAATTGGTGACAAATCATTTAAATAATAAAAGTACTGCGTAGAAATAGGCTTATCAAATCCATATTTTTTTTTGACGATAGCCAATTGCTCACTATCCTCATTCTGCCCCATCATCATTTGTGCAGGATCTCCTGGAAGCACACTAAATAAAAAGAAAATAACCGTTACTACTCCAAATAATGTGAGTATAGCGTAGAAGGTTTTATTTAATAGATAATTTATCAATAAAAAGTTTATTTGTTAATGCGTTTAATCATTAAGTTCATTTAATTTAAACTAATTACTAATCTTTAAGCTTAACCTCAATAATCCCTGTATAAAGTGTATTATTTTTAGAACTTAGCTCTTTTAATTGTATTGAATCTTTAATAACATTCACACTCTCAATCTTTGCAGAGTCAATAGCTTCAACATCCTCTTTTGTTGAAAGCTCTCCATTAATAAAATACGCTATAATTTCTTCCACCTTCTTTGGCTCAGGTTTTCTTTCAACCTTTGGCAAATTCAAATCTTCAATATCATTCCAATGTACTTTCTGCTTAACTGTAGCTTTATCTAATTCTAAAATTCCTGGGTTTGAACGCACTACAGTTTTAAGCGCTTTTTCATCACATAAATACCATTCAAAATCTATGTTATAGGCTTCGTTTATTCTCTGTTTAGCCTCTTCTCCTGAAGCTGTTAAACCTATAATTTGATAGTTATTTTTTCTGACTGTATCTTGTAATGCTTTTAATTTTAATGCGCCTTCTCTTTCATTTTTTTCTAAGCTATAAGATACTACAACAACCAAATTATCTTGTTCTAAAAAGTGTGTTGTTAAATCTTCATCATTACTCTCAATTGAAAAATCCACTACAGGTGGTGTATAACCTTCTTGTATCACTTTTGTTTCAACGCTTATAAAATCGCCTTCCACTGATGGGTAAGAACCGCTTGTTTTAAAAACCTTTTCCTCACCGTTTACATTAAATTTCCAGCTGTATTCCTGAATGGGCTTTGGTGCATCTTCAGGAACAGTCATACCTTCCTTAATATTTTTCCCAATAGCGTAAGCTCTAAAATCTATAGCTGGCAAATGCATTAATACATGATATCCAAACCATAAACTCACAATAAACCCTAATAATGCTAATACTGTTGTTGGTAATTTTCCAAAAACAGGTTTAATATGTTTAAACCCAAAGAACAATATTAATATTAATACTAATAGTGCTACATCTTTCCAGAAGGTTTCCCAAGGTTTTAATTTTATAAAATCACCAAAACAGCCGCAATCTTTAACCTTTTCAAAATAAGCTGCATAGAAGGTTAAAAACGTGAAGAACACTATCATTAACAATAAACTCCAAACTGTAAATTTTGGTTTATAGCCAATGAGTAAAAACACCCCAAGAACGACTTCAAAAACGACTACAAAAACTGAAATCAGTAGAGCATAAGGTTCTAAAAACGGAATATTTAACACATCTGGACTAAAGTATTCTTGTAATTTATAAGAAAACCCAATAGGGTCGTTAAGTTTTATAAAACCTGAAAAGATAAAAAGTATCCCTACTAATCCTCTTGAAATATTAACTAATGCTTTCATTTTGATTTATTATTGTGACCTTTAGACTGCGCTCAAGGTGACATTTTTATTTACTTTTCAGATAAGTGAATCATAGCAAATATTGCATAATTTATCATATCTTGATAATTTGCATCAATACCTTCGCTTACCAGTGTTTTACCTTCATTATCTTCGATTTGCTTAACTCTAAGTAGTTTTTGCAGAATTAAATCTGTTAAACTACTTACACGCATATCTCGCCATGCTTCACCATAATCATGATTTTTGTCTTCCATCAACTTTTTAGTAATGGCTATTTTTTCTTCGTATAGTTTTGTAGCCTCCTCTGTAGACATATCAGGTTGCTCAACCACACCTTTTTCTAATTGAATTAACGCCATAATGCAGTAATTGATGATGCCAATAAATTCGCTTTCTTGACCTTCATCAACTTTCTGAACAGCGTTTTGTTGCAAACCCCTGATACGTTGCGCTTTTATAAAAATCTGATCGGTTAAAGAGGGCAGCCTTAAAATGCGCCATGCGCTACCATAATCACTCATTTTTTTTACAAACAAACTTTTACAGCTATTAACAACAGCATCATATTGTTTTGAAGTATCTTGCATCTATTAAATTGTATTTTGCGTAAATTTCGCATAAATAATTAAAACCTTCAAGGTTTATGGTTTAAAGTTTTAAACCATGTACCAACACCTAACAAAACAGTATAAATGACTATTAATTGTAAAGGCAAACTCATAGATGTATCATCACCCAAAGTCATGGGGATTTTAAACATCACCCCAGATTCTTTTTATGATGGAGGCACTCATAAAAATGAAAACGAAATTCTAAAACATGTAGAGCAAATGCTTAATGAAGGCGCTACTTTTATTGATGTTGGCGCCTATAGTTCTAGACCTAATGCTGACCATGTTAGTGAAACTGAAGAATTAAGTCGTATAATTCCTATTGTAAAGTTGATTTTGAAAGCGTTTCCAGAAACTTTACTTTCCATTGATACCTTTAGAAGCGAAGTTGCCAAACAGTGTGTTGATGCAGGAGCTTCTATGATTAATGATATTTCAGCGGGTTTATTAGACAAAGACATGTTGCAAACTATTGCTCAGTTACGCGTACCTTACATTATGATGCATATGAAAGGTACACCACAAACTATGCAAAGTTTAACGGATTATGATGATTTGATTAAAGACATCTTATTCTATTTCTCTGAAAGAATTGATGCTGCAAGAACGTTAGGTATTATAGATGTTATTATTGATCCTGGTTTTGGTTTTGCTAAAACTCTAAAACAGAATTTTGAATTACTCAACAAACTAGAATTATTTAAAATGATAGAAAAACCTTTATTAGCAGGTATTTCCAGGAAATCAATGATTTATAAAACTTTAGAAACTTCGGCTCAAGAAGCGCTTAACGGAACATCCATTTTAAACACTGTTGCATTACAAAAAGGCGCTTCTATTTTAAGAGTTCATGATGTGAAGGAAGCTGTGGAATGTATTAAACTTTTAGAATCGTTGAACCAATAAATTATTTTAGTAATTAGTTTATGAAAAAAATATTCTCTTTTTTTATTGTAGCATTGGCTTTTTCCTGCGGAAAAGAAAAAGTACTGCAATTACCAGAAATTAATTCTTCAGAAATCTCCGAAATTAATGATGTTTCGCATGCCTATTTGTTTTATGATGAAACACAACCTGATAATGTTGACCTGAATAGGAAAAATTTAATAAGTACAACAAATTGGCTTATTAATGTAGACAAACGTTTAACACTTAAACAAGCCATTCCCAAAATTAAATTTCTTCAGGATAAAAAATCGAATTCCAGTCATAAAAATAAAAATGCTAAAAATTATTTTACTTGTCATGATTTGAACAGTAACAACTTAGGGTTTATGGAATTTACTGATGTGGTTTATCAAAATGAATCTTTAGATGATTATTCTGGAGTACTTTCAAACCTTGAAGATGCGCCCAATTCTACAGCTATAGCTTTTGAAAAAAACAATGGTATCGTAATAGCTAGTACCGTACTAAAATCAATCATTAAAGAAACCACAAAAGACAGTTTACAATTTTACTTAAAAAGATGCGACACAGTTAATAGTCTTATCTTCTTGAATTTTAATGAGGATTTATCTTTTCAAAGCTACATTGACTTTAAGGATGTTGTGAACAAAACAGATTTAAAAGACGCCAAAATATCAAATAAAGAATTTATATTTAATTAGTCATATTTTACTAAATTTACCAAAACCCACCACTTTGGATATTTTTAAAGACCTTTTAAAATTTACCGTAGTCGATATTATTGATGTTATTCTAGTAGCACTGCTCCTCTACTATATTTACCGACTCATTAAAGGCACCGTTGCAATCAATATTTTTATTGGAATCATCATTATTTATGGTGCTTGGATGCTCACCGATTTCTTAAACATGGAACTACTAACAGGTATTTTTGGCGGTTTCATGAAAGTGGGAATCATTGCGTTGATTGTGGTGTTTCAACCCGAAATCAGGAAGTTTTTACTTATGGTTGGTTCAACAAATTTCGGGAGAAGGAAAAAGTTTTTTCAGCAAATTAATTTCTTAAAAACAGAGCAAACTGATGAAACTGATGTTGAAGCTATTATTTCTGCATGTAATAAAATGTCTTTATCAAAAACAGGAGCTTTAATTGTTTTTGAGCGCAACAATAATTTAGATTTTTTATCTTCTTCAGGAGATGAAATGAATATTAAAGTTACACAACCTATTATAGAAAGTATCTTTTTTAAAAATAGCCCGCTGCATGATGGCGCTATAATTGTTAGCAATAACGTGGTTAAAGCAACTCGAGTTATTCTACCGGTTAACAATGAAAAACACATTCCGCAACGTTTTGGCTTAAGGCATAGAGCAGCTATAGGTGTAACTGAAAAAACGGATGCCTTAGCCTTAGTAGTTAGTGAGGAAACTGGACATATTTCTTATTTCAAAGATGGGGAGTTTGTTGTATTTGAAGATTCCAACGAATTGAATAATATAATTAAAACCGATTTAGCTTAATGACTTGTAGAAACTGTAACAATACACTCAGAACAGACTTTAGTTATTGTCCCGATTGTGGTTCTAAAATCATCAGAAACAGGCTAACTCCTAAAAGTTTAATCTATGATGTAATTGAGCGCTATTTTAATCTAGACAATACGTTTTTAAAAACACTTTGGCATATGATTATTAAGCCCGAAGATGTTTGTGGCGGTTACATTTCTGGAATACGAAAAAAGTATTTAAACCCAGTGAGCATGTTGGCTATTTCGTTAACACTTTCTGGGTTCGTTATCTTTTTAACCAAAAAATTAGCTTGGTCTGATATCGATTTTTCAAAAATAAGTTATGCTCAAACAAGTTCTGGTGGCGCAGGCACTGAAAAAATTATGTCTGCTACTATGGAGTACGGCTCATTACTTTTTTTGTTTTACATTCCAATTTTAGCCTTTGCTAGTTTTGTGTTTTTCAACAAAAAACAATACAATTTTGCCGAACATACGGTTACCGCCATATATGCTTTAACCAGTTTTGGAATTATTGGTTCTATATATGCAATTCCAGCATTATTTATTAGTCCTCAGTTTTATTTTGAAACAGCACTTTTATACTCATTAGTTATGGTACTGTTTTGTATTTATGTGTCTTATAAAAACTCAAAAGACAGTATAAAATCTTTATTCTGGAGAATCCCGATGTTTTTATTCATATTTTTAATAGGATATATGGGAGTATCGCTCCTGACCTTTTTAGGATTATTTATTACCGGAGAAATATCTGTTCAGGATTTTATGCCTCAATAAATAAATTAAGCCACTTCCTCTTGCAAAAACTGAACTTCGTACAAGTTCTTATAGTACCCATCTTTTTTCTTAAGAAGTTCATTATGTGTACCTTGTTCTACAATTTTACCAGCATCCATAACTATAATTTTGTCAGCCTTTTTAATGGTTGCTAAGCGGTGTGCAATCACAATAGACGTTCTGCCTTTAGTAATTTTATCGGTAGCGTTTTGAATGAGTTGCTCTGAATACGAATCCACAGAAGAAGTCGCTTCATCCAATACTAAAATACTAGGGTTGGTTACATAAGCACGTAAAAACGAAATTAACTGGCGCTGACCAGAAGATAGCATCACACCACGTTCCTTAACGTTATAATGATACCCATTAGGCAGTGTCATAATAAAATCATGAATCCCAATATCCTTGGCTGCTTGATAAACCTGTTCTTCAGTAATCTCAGGATGGTTTAAAGTAATATTATTCAAAATAGTATCAGCAAACAAAAACACATCCTGTAAAACCACAGCAATTTGAGTTCTTAAAGAAGACAGTGTTACATCTTTTATATCAATCCCATCCACCGAAATCACACCATCTTTAATTTCATAAAAACGATTCAATAAATTTATAATCGTAGATTTTCCAGCACCCGTAGCACCAACAATTGCAATAGTATCTCCAGCATTCACATCAAAAGAAATGCCTTTAAGCACTTCTTCATCTTCAACATAACTAAAATGCACATCATCAAATTTAATATTACCTTTTAACGATTCTGCAATATGCGTTCCATTATCATCAATCTGCGATGTGGTATCAATCACTTTAAACACACGTGTTGCTGCAACCATTCCCATTTGTAAGGTGTTAAACTTATCCGCTATTTGTCTTAATGGTCTAAACAACATCGGAATAAACATAATAAAAGCAACTAAATCACCTTGTGTAACGCTACTACTTTCTAAAACCACGTTAAGTCCGCCATACCAAGCCACTAAACCAACGGTTATAGAAGACGATAAATCTGCTAACGGGAAAAATATAGAGTTATACCAAACCGTTTTTACCCAACCCTTTTTATGGCGTTCGTTAATCGCTTTAAAGTTTTTATATTCAATATCCTCACGTGTAAACAACTGTAGGATTTTCATACCCGTTAACCGCTCTTGCACAAACGAATTCAAATTAGAAACCTCTGTTCTAACCTCCTCAAAAGCTTTTTTCATATACTTCTGAAAAATACGAGTAGCATACAGCAATAAAGGCAACATAATAAATACAATAAGACTCAACTTTAAATTCAAGTATACCATAACCCCAAAAACCACGGCCATGGCTAATAAGTCTTTAAAAATCATAAAAAGCCCTTGCCCAAAAATATCAGCAATACGCTCCATGTCAGTTACAGCACGAGTTATCAATAAACCAACCGAAGAATTATCATAATACTTCATTTTAAAACGTAGTAAATGATCGAAGAGTTTTACACGTACATCTTGTACTAAATTCTGCCCCAACCAAGCCGCATAATAGATAAATAGCAACTGGAAAACTGTATTTATAACCAAAACACCAAGCATTAATATAATGTAAAACAAAAAGTCTTTTTCAATCTTATTTGTAATACTATCATCAATGGCATATTTGGTAATGTAAGGCGTTGCGGCACTAAAAGCAGCCAACAAAACCACCAATATAATCAAGCCAAAAAAAACCGCTTTATAAGGCTTTATGTATTCAAACAGGCGCTTAAAAAGTACAAAATCAAAAATATTTTCTTTCTTTTTACTCATCTATAATTTTATCGTTTCGGGGTATTCCACATGCGTTAAATACAAACCATGCGCAGGTACTGAGAATCCTGCTTCACTCCTATTTTTAGATTTTATAATGTTATGTAATTCTTCAACCTCTATTTTCCCTAAGCCAATATTAATCATGGTTCCCACAATGGCACGCACCATATTCCGTAAAAACCTGTTGGCTTTAATTACAAAATGCAACTCATCATCCTTTAAAATCCATTCCGCTTGCATCATATCACAATAATACGTTTTTACATCGGTTTGCGACTTAGAAAAACATTGAAAATCTTTATACTCAAATAAAATTTTACAAGCCGCATTCATGCGCTCCACATCCAATTTTTGCTTCACATAAAAGGTATTATCAAACGCAAAAACATTCTTTTTCAAGCTAATACGGTACAAGTACGCTCTACTTAACGCATCAAAACGCGCATGCGCATCTGGTTTCACCTTAAAAATAGCTCTAACCGCAATATCGTTTGGCAAAAAAGAATTCAGACTATAAAGTAACTGTTGTTCATCAAAATCCGCCTCTGTATCAAAATGCGCAAACTGTTGTGTAGCATGCACGCCCGCATCGGTACGTCCAGCGCCCATAATAGAAATTTGCTCTGGCAAAACCGTAGACAACCCCTTCTCAACAACCTCCTGAACAGAAATCGCATTCGGCTGATTTTGCCAACCATGATACGCCTTGCCATTATACGAAAGTTCTATAAAATACCTCAATCCGTTCTCCTACGTTTTTAAAAACACAAAGATAGAGAGATTTGTCCGTCCAAGGAAAACCCTAATCTTAATTAAATATTAAAAGATGCTATTTGGGCGTTACCCGAAAAGGGTCGGGCTTTACGTTACAAGTCCTCGCTTCTGCGCTAGGGCGCAAAAGCTGTGGGCTTTCCTCTGCAATCCCTAACGCGGGTTTGTTTGCTTATTTTGTTTTTATACCGAAAAATGAATGTTTAACTTATTTGCGTCATTATCTGTTTAAGCATCATTACAAATCTATTGTATTTCTACAATCAGGATAATTTGTACACCCCAAAAAGCTTCCATATTTCCCTGTTCTTTTTGTCATAAAGCCACTTTTACAATCAGAACAAAGAAATTTATTATCTAAAATTTCTAAATCGTTAAACGTATTATTACAACTAGGATAATGAGAACATCCCAAAAAATGACTACCATTTAATGAATTTTCTCTGGTCACAAGTTTCCCTGTTTTGCAATAAGGACAATTTGCAGTATTTAGTGTTCCTTCAAAAGTAGATAATAAATAATTATTATCTTTAAATAGTTCATCAGCAAATAAAGAAACATCAGTCGGAATTAGTAATACAACCTCGTTTTTGGTTCTTGTTAATGCAACATAAAACACTCTACGTTCTTCAGCAAATCTATAGTCTTCCTCATCGCTGAGTAAAAGAGACAAAATAGGATCATCTGTCATTTTGTTTGGAAAACCTAGTAAATGATTTCGAAGATTCAATACTATAACATTATCTGCCTCTATACCTTTTGACCCGTGAACAGTTAAGTATTTAATATCAACATCTTCAAAACCCTTTACTTCTAATTTTCTGGTTCTTTCTATGTATTTTACTTTACTGTTTGGTGTTAGTTTTATCAAGTCATTAATATCAAAACTGTGGCGTCCTAAAACCAAGATTGATTTATTACCATATATATCTACAAGTTTTTGTATTTCGTTTATGAAAGCGTCTTCAATTTCTTCTTGCTTGTAATAAACAAACTTAACAGGCTCTTCCAAGTTATTGCACTTAGACTTTGGCTTTTTTGAAATTTGTTTGGTATTTTTTTGTATAAATTTTGATGTGATGTTAACAAGCGATTGTGAATTCCTGTAGGTCTGTTCAATCAATAATAGTTCATATTTTCCAACATACTTACCAAAGTTGCTAAATAAAGAAATATCGCTTCCTGCAAAACGATAAATTGATTGCCAATCGTCTCCAACACAAACCAATTTTGCTTTTAACAAATCCCTGATTTCTTTAATCAAATTAAATCTAGAAAATGAAATATCCTGATACTCATCAATAATAATATACTGATATGAGTATTGAGGTTTATTGCTTTTAACAGCATAAGTTGCCTTATTTATCATATCATTAAAATCAATCTCATTTCTCTCATTTAGTGTATCATTATATTTTTTAAGAATAGGAAGCACAAATTCTAAAAATAACTCTTGTCGTTCATGCATAAAATCGCTTTGATCCTTGGTTTTGTAAAAAAACAAAGTCATCAATGAATCATGATTTAACTGTCTTGATTTACTTAGATTGATAAAACTTTCAATGAGTTTATTTATTTCTTCTCCAAAATGTTTATCATTATCAGACACTTTCGTGTAAATATTTTTAGCATCTCTTGGTTTAAAAATAACGTTTTCTGTTTCCAACATTTCTTTAAGTTTCTCTAACAAAATGTTGTCTCTATTGTAATAAGAATACGTTTCTAACAATTTAGTATTGTTCGTTTTATGAGTTTCTCTTTTTATTTGCATTTCCTCTACATACTTTTGCTCATAAAAAGGGGTTAGCCATTTTGCTCTGTTATTTTCATCTACACCAAAATGTTCTAAATATATGTTATACTCTGTAAGAAAAAAATCGGGACGATACATCGTCTCTCCATAAGGGTAAGGGGGTTCATATTCATACTCAACTCCATTTAGGTATAAAAAATTAGCTAACATGAGTTCCTCAACACTTTTTACTCGTTCTCCCTGTATGGTGTCAAGTGCTGATTTTGATACAATATTTAAAGGTTCGCATTTTGATTTTAATGTTTGAAAATCAATTCCTTTTTCTGTATCTATCTTTTCTCCTAATGAATTAAAATTATCGTATTCCTCTGGAATGTTCATGTAACAAGCAACATATTGAATGTATGATTGTAATACTTCTGAATCATTGAAAATGTCTGTTTGCAAATACATTTTGATTACTCTGCTTAAAGTGTTTTCATTAGTAACAGCAGGAATATCTCTATGATACTTTTTGATTATGTTATACCCAAGTCTATGAAATGTAGTTGCTTCCGCACCAAGTTCCATCTCTTTTAGTCGCTCATTTAACTCTTCAACAGTCTTTCTGGTAAACGATAGTAATAAAATATCTTTAGGGTTAATATGTTTCTGCTCAATAAGGTACTTGACTTTCCCAAGGATTGTTAGCGTTTTTCCAGAACCTGCACCAGCAATTATTAAATTGGAATATTCATCTGTTATCAATGCAGTACGTTGCTGGTCGTCCAATTTTTTTCCTTCAATATTATCAAAATACAGTTTTAATTTTTCTTTTTGAGCTTTAATATAATTTTGGTTGTAAAAAACAATGTAGTTATCAAAATTGCTAAAAACTTCATTAAAACGTTTTACGATTTCTTCTTTTTTATAGTATTTGGTTTTGTTTCTAAAGTATTCTCCTGTAGTTAAATATTTTGATTTTATTTGATTCCGTTGTATCCAAGTAACATAATCGCTTAATGTTTGAAGATGATTAAGAAATTTAGTAGCTTGATTTAAGTTACTTAGATAAACAGTGTCTTGGTATTTTTTCTTTTCTAAAGTTTGATGAAAAAACAACAATAGCACTATAGTCGAAATGATACTAACTATCAATATCATATTAGTTGTTAATGCTTTTTTTTGACTAAAGTTTAGTAGTGATTATGTTCCTTACCTGTAAGATAATGTTTCGTCGACATGTAAGGTAGCTGAAAATTTACACAAAGTCAAGAGAATAAATGAATTATCAATAACTTTACAAACACAAAATACAATTTCAAATTAATGACCAAAATCCTCTTACTTTCTGATACACACGGTTATATAGATAACGACATTTTAAAGTACGTTAAACAAGCTGATGAAGTATGGCATGCTGGCGATATTGGCGATTTAAAAGTAACAGATGCTATAAAAGTTATAAAACCTTTACGTGGTGTTTATGGAAATATTGATAATGCTGGTGTTAGAGTAGAATTTCCAGAACACAATAGGTTTATGTGCGAAGATGTTGATGTTTGGATCACACACATTGGTGGCTATCCGCCAAAATACAATATGCGTGTTGCGGAAACGATAAAGCAAAATCCACCGCGACTTTTTATTTGCGGACATTCGCATATTTTAAAAGTTATGCCTGATAAAAAATTAAACCTTATCCACATGAATCCGGGTGCGGTTGGGAAACATGGGTTCCATAAGGTTAGAACCATGCTTCGTTTTACTATTAATGGAAAAAAAATTGACGATCTAGAGGTTATTGAGTTTCCGGTAAGGCATCCGAAAAACTAAAAAAGCAACTACAATTCTATTGATTAGTTGTAAATTTGCAGACTTATTTAAAAACAGAAAATAGTATTAGTTATGAGTCAAGTAAAAGAGAATGATACAGTAAAAGTACATTACACAGGGAAATTAAGCAACGGGCAAGTTTTTGATAGCTCGCTTGAAAGAGAGCCATTAGAGGTTACGCTTGGACAAGGTGCCCTTATTCCTGGTTTTGAGAAAGGTATTATTGCTATGGAAGTTAACGAGAAGAAGACTATAAATATTCCGGTTGCTGAGGCTTACGGCGAGGTACAGAAAGAATTATTTTACGATGTGAAGAAAGAACAACTTCCGCCAGAAATGGCTCCTGAGGTTGGTATGGGACTTGCTTCTAAAGGTGAGGATGGTAGAGAAGTACAATTTAGAATTGCTGAAGTTAAGGACGACCATATTGTTGTGGATGCTAACCACCCATTAGCTGGACACGATTTAACTTTTGAGTTAGAGCTTGTTGAGATAAAATAACATTTAAGTTTTATACGTATTTAAAAAGCCTGAAATGTATTTCAGGCTTTTTTTTATGTCCCCTTGAGGATTATCGAAATGAAAATATATTTTTATTGAAGATACCTAGCGAAGCGTATTAGGGGTGTTTTTCAAATCACTAAACTTTGCTTTTACTCTATGGATTACTGCCTTAGCAGGAATGACATCACTTTGGGTTATATAATTTTAGTTGGCAGATGTGTGCGTTAGGGATTGTAGTGGATAGCCCACAGCCCGATCCCGATAGCTATCGGGAGAGGTGCGAGGACTTGTAACGGAAAGCCCGACCCCTTTTCGGGGTAACGCCCAAATAAACTTAAAAAATTATGAGATCCCGAAGTGCTTCGGGATTAGTTCAGCTACGTATTTTTTCTCAAAAAAATACTGCTTCTCTAAAAAAACCCAAAGCTTTCGCTCTGGGTTTTACGCACTAATACTACTAAGATATAAGGTTTTTAACGTAACCTATCAACAGATTTTACAAGATCTTCATCCTTCTTGATGGCCTTATTGGCTAATGCCAACAACACGATAGAAACAATAGGGAGAAGCATCCCAATACCTTTCTCTGAAACCGCCGTTTCTCCAGATACATTTAGTGATTGATACACGAAAAATCCTAATAAAATAAAGTTTAATATGATGTTAAGTCGACCCAACATAAATTGAGACTTCCTATTTTTGTACATAAAAATGACTACTACAGACAAGATTGCTGAACCTAGGAATAAACCCAGATATAATAACTCGTCTTTAGCATAAACACTTACACCAGCATCTGTAATCCATAAATGGCATACAAATATAAGACCAGCAGATACTCCTGCTGCTAATAATAGGTATATGGTTTGAATACGTTGTAGCATACTTTTTTTAAACTAGACCGCAAAAATAATAGATTTAACGGTAAAAAATAAAATAAAGTTGTATTATTGCAGTAATAATTCACAAGAACCGCATTTACAAGCGGTTAATTCTTCAAGATTAAAAATTATATTTCTGAATTACTTAAAATAGTATTCTACATAAAATATTCAATTAAACATCAATGTTTGAAATTTCACAATTAAAAGAGAAAAAACTCACTGATTTACAGGAGATTGCAAAAAAATTGAGCGTCCCTAAGTACCGTTCGTTAAAAAAATTAGATTTAGTGTATCAAATACTAGATCAACAAGCTGCCGACCCTAAAGCGGTTAAAGCTGTTGTAACTCCTGCTAATACTGCTGAAGCCAAAACAGAGGCTAAACCTAAACCTGCACCTACTGCAAGAAAACCAAGACAGCGCGTGCAAAAACCTACTAATAATGATAGTAAGGATACGTCGGCTTTGGATAAGCAAGAGGAAAGTGCTCCAAAAAACGAAGCGCCTAAAGCACAGCAAAAGGAGGATAAGAAACCGGTACATAAACCAAATCCGAGACCGCAAAACGACAACCAACATAAGTCTAACCAAAGACACAATAAGAACCAACATAGAAACCAGAAAAATGGTAATGTGGATAAGGGCAATAAAGATAACAGAAATCGCTACCGCGAGCCTGATTATGAGTTTGATGCTATTATTGAAAGTGAAGGTGTTTTAGACATTATGCAGGATGGTTATGGGTTTTTACGTTCGTCTGACTATAATTATTTATCGTCTCCTGATGATATCTATGTATCCCAATCACAAATAAGATTATTTGGTTTAAAAACTGGAGATACTGTTTTAGGACATGTACGCCCTCCTAAAGAAGGTGAAAAATATTTCCCTTTAATTAAGGTAAGTAAAATTAATGGACAAAGTCCTAATGTGGTAAGAGACCGAGTGTCTTTTGAGCATTTAACACCTTTGTTTCCTCAAGAAAAATTTAATTTAGCAGAACGCCAAAGCACCATTTCTACTCGTATTATGGATTTGTTCTCGCCTATTGGTAAAGGACAACGTGGTATGATAGTATCGCAACCTAAAACAGGTAAAACCATGCTGCTTAAGGATGTTGCTAATGCTATTGCAGCAAATCATCCTGAAGTTTATCAAATGATTTTATTAATTGATGAACGCCCTGAAGAGGTAACTGATATGCAACGTAATGTTCGTGGTGAAGTTATAGCCTCTACTTTTGATAAGGAAGCTCATGAGCATGTAAGAATTGCTAATATTGTACTTGAAAAAGCAAAACGTTTGGTAGAATGTGGACACGATGTTGTAATTCTGTTAGACTCTATTACACGTTTAGCAAGAGCATACAATACCGTACAACCTGCCTCTGGAAAAATATTGAGTGGTGGAGTAGATGCCAATGCGCTACACAAACCAAAACGTTTCTTTGGTGCGGCTCGTAACATTGAAAATGGTGGATCACTTACCATTATTGCTACAGCACTTACCGAAACGGGTTCTAAAATGGACGAGGTTATCTTTGAAGAGTTTAAAGGTACTGGTAATATGGAGCTGCAATTGGATAGAAAAATATCTAATCGTAGAATTTTCCCAGCTATCGATTTAACATCTTCAAGCACACGTCGTGATGATATTCTATTAGATGACAATACTATTCAACGTATGTGGGTAATGCGCAAATACCTTGCGGATATGAACCCTGTTGAAGCTATGGAATTTATTAACGACCGTTTCAAACAAACCAGAAACAACGAAGAATTTTTAATATCTATGAATGGATAAATATTCCATTCCCGTGTAGACGGCAAACTAAATATAACTAACTCTAATTAGAAAAAGCCTTAGCATATTCGCTAAGGCTTTTTTGTATCAGCTTATTTCAGTATGAGATAATCAAATTGACTACTATAGTTATTGACCTATATAAGATAATTAATAATTTTTGTTTATGATTTAAATAAATTATATAAATAAAAATATATGAATTATTCAATATAACTTTGTGTAAACAAAAAACATACAGGTCATGGAAACAAAAATTGAAGGCAAAAACCATAAGAAACAAAACATTAATAAAGCAGTTAATATTGCCGTTGCAAAAGGAGATGGTATTGGTCCAGATATTATGGATGCTACATTAAAAATTCTAAAAGCTGCTGGGGCAAATATAAAACCACAGTTTATTCAATTAGGCAAACAGCTTTACCTTTCCGGAAATACTTCAGGAATAAATAAAGCTGCTTGGGAAGCCATAAATAATACCAAGGTAATACTTAAAGCTCCTATTACAACGCCGCAAGGAAAAGGGTATAAAAGCTTAAATGTCACCTTAAGAAAATCCCTTGGTTTATTTGCTAATGTTAGACCCGTAAGTGCATTACATCCATACGTAAAAACTAATTTTCCTAATATGGATGTTGTAATTATAAGAGAAAATGAAGAAGACTTGTATGCAGGTATTGAGCACCAGCAAACCCATGACGTAGTGCAATGCTTGAAACTAATAACCAGACCAGGTTGTGAAAAAATTGTAAGATATGCATTCGAGTATGCTAAGGTATATAATCGAAAAAAAGTGACATGTATGATAAAAGACAATATTATGAAATTAACCGATGGGTTATTTCATCAAGTCTTTAAAGAAATAGCACTAGAATATCCTGAAATTACAAGCGAATCACAGATTATAGATATTGGTGCTGCGCGTCTAGCTGCAAATCCAGAACAATATGATGTTATTGTAACCTCAAATTTATACGGAGACATCATTTCTGATATCGCAGCAGAAATTGGTGGTTCTGTAGGTATGGCAGGATCTGCTAACATTGGCTCTAATGTTGCCATGTTTGAAGCAATTCATGGGTCTGCACCAGATATTGCTGGAAAAAATATAGCCAACCCATCTGGACTTATTAATGCAGCTGTAATGATGTTATCACACATTGGACAAAACAAAGTTGCAAATAAAATTAAAAATGCTTGGTTAAAAACGTTGGAAGATGGTTATCATACAGCCGATATTTTTAGCCATAAGTTTAGTGTAAAAAAAGTTTCTACGGATGAATTTGCCACCGAGGTGATTGCGAGATTAGAGTTACTTCCAAAGAGACTAAAATCTAGTGACTTAAATAATAATTCTAGTCAAATTATATTACCAGAATATATTAGAAAAAAAGAATCGAAAGTGTTACTTGGTGTTGATGTGTTTATTGACTGGAAGGGTAATAACCCTGAAGAAATTGGTAATATATTGGATGATATAAATGCTTTTAAACTCAAATTAAAAATGATAACAAATAGAGGCGTAAAAGTATATCCAAAAGGTTTAAAAGAAACCTATTGTACCGATCATTGGAGGTGCAGGTTTGTTGCGATAGATGCCGATATAAAAAACAGTAATAGTCCAAAATATGAGCAAGTGGAATATGAGCAAGTGATTGCACTACTTTCAAAGCTTCATAATGCAGGGATAGATGTTATAAAAACTGAAAACTTATACGAATTTGGTGGTAATAGAGCTTTCTCTCTAGGACAGGGAGAATAGAGTCTGATTACAATAAAGACATAGTGAGTAAAAAAGAAAAGCCTCAATACATAAATATGCTGAGGCTTTTTTTTAATATTTAAAATTTTAATTTCAGTAATTATTTAAAAGATCTCTGTATTCTTTTAAATCTGAAATATTCGATTTGTTATTCAAATTAGCCATTAAGGAGATTAAATATTTCAGGCTCTCAACAGGCGAACTCTCAGCACTAGTTACTTCATTCTCCTCATCTACTGGTTCATCATCTAGTATTGGGATAAGAAACGAGTCATTGGCTTCTATATGCTCATAAGTTAGTCTTAATACTTTTACAACTAAAGGTATTTGTTGTTCTAGCGCATAAGTTCTTAACTCTTTAAGGTTTTCAATAAGTGATTCTGTATTAATACCATTCTTATCTAGATCTTTAAGAATCTTATCAATTAATTTTAAAGCTTTTTTATTTTCCAAGAGGGTAATATTATAAGGTTATTAAGATTTTACAAATTTAAATTTTAAAATCCTTTTTGCACTATACAAAACTTAAAAAAAGTCATAAAAAAAGCTTCTCTTTTTTGAGAAGCTTAAACTTTTTGAATTTAAATGCTATTAAAGTGCAGCAATATGCTTTGCTAAACCAGATTTAAGATTAGCCGCTTTGTTAGCATGAATAACATTTTTCTTTGCTAATTTGTCTAACATAGAAACTACAGTAGGAAACATTTTCTCAGCTTCTTTCTTATCAGTTAACTCTTTCAATTTTTTAATTGCGTTACGAGTCGTTTTATGCTGATACTTGTTAATCAAGCGTTTTGATTCGTTACTTCTGATTCTTTTTAATGCTGACTTATGATTTGCCATTTTATTTTTTTCTTAAATTTTTTAATTGTAGCCCGTAGGGGAATCGAACCCCTCTTACCAGGATGAAAACCTGGCGTCCTAGCCGATAGACGAACGGGCCATTAGTTTTTTGAGTGCGCAAATATAAATATTAAATCTATACTTACAATAATCTTTCAAATAACATACAATGTTTCCATTGCGGATGCAAAAATACAACTATTTTTAAATGTTGCAAGAGGTAAATAATCTTTTTTTAAAAAAAATTATTTTAACCTCATTTTCAGTATACTTTAATACGCTTTTGCAAATAATACTCTGCGTTTTGAAGGTTTTCCTGAATACACACAAACACCTTCTTCTTCTTTCCCCTCCAAAGGAATACATCTAATTGTAGCCTTTGTTAACTCTTTTATTTTATCTTCAGTTTCATTCGTTCCATCCCAATGTGCTGAAATAAAACCTGTTTTTGTTTCTAAAACGGTTTTAAATTCATCAAACGTATCCACTTCTGTAGTATGCTCTCCTCTAAAATCTAAAGCCTTCTTGTATAAACTTTCTTGAACTTCTTCAAGTAAATCCTCCACAACCACACTAATTCTATCTAAGATTACTGTTTCTTTACTTAAAGTATCTCTTCTAGCAACTTCAACAGTTTCATTTTCTAAATCTTTCGGACCAATGGCTATTCGTAATGGTACACCTTGCAATTCGTGTTGTGCAAATTTTGCACCAGGCCTTAGCGTATCACGCTTATCAAATTTAACAGAAATGTTTCTATCTCTTAAATCTCCAATAATATCTTCAGCCACTTTACTAATAGCATCAAATTGCTCTTCATTTTTATAAATTGGTACTATAACTACTTGGTATGGCGCCAAATTTGGCGGTAAAACTAAACCTTGATCATCACTATGTGTCATAATCAAAGCCCCCATTAATCGAGTAGACACTCCCCAAGAAGTTGCCCAAACATAATCTTGCTTTCCTTCTTTATTAGCAAACTTAACATCAAAAGCCTTAGCAAAATTTTGTCCTAAAAAGTGAGAAGTTCCTGCTTGTAACGCTTTTCCATCTTGCATTAAAGCTTCAATACAGTAAGTCTCGTCAGCACCTGCAAAACGCTCACTTTCTGTTTTCAATCCTTGTATTACTGGAATAGCCATGAATTTTTCCACGAAAGTGGCATATACATTATTCATTAAGGCAGCTTCATCCAACGCTTCTTGCTTGGTTGCATGTGCTGTATGACCCTCTTGCCATAAAAACTCTGCAGTTCTTAAAAACAAACGTGTACGCATTTCCCAACGTACCACATTAGCCCATTGGTTTATTAATAATGGTAAATCTCTGTAAGATTGAATCCAACCTCTATACGTGTTCCAAATAATAGCTTCACTTGTTGGCCGTACTACAAGCTCCTCCTCTAACCTAGCTTCTGGATCTACACGAAGTTTTCCTTTATTATCTGGATCGTTTTGTAACCTATAATGTGTAACAACAGCACATTCTTTTGCAAAACCTTCCGCATTTTTTTCTTCAGCTTCAAACAAACTTTTAGGAACAAAAAGTGGGAAATAAGCGTTTTGATGCCCTGTTTCTTTAAACATTTTATCTAATTCTGCTTGCATTTTTTCCCAAATAGCGTAACCATAAGGTTTTATTACCATACATCCTCTAACAGCTGAATTCTCCGCTAAGTCTGCCTTAACAACCAATTCGTTATACCATTTTGAATAATCTTCTGCTCTACTAGTAAGTTTTTTGCTCATATCTTTTTTTTGGCACAAATATTGTGACTATTGTAAATAAAAAATAGTTCAGCAAAACTAACTATTTTTGTTATGTTCAACAATAAAATTAAAGAGATATGCAATTTAACAACTACCTAAAAAGAAAAGTGCCATTTGTAGCCCTATTTGGTTTACTATTTGGCTTAGTGTCCTGTGGCTCTTACCAATATGTTGGTGTAGATAGCGATGGGATTTATGGTGACGAGCCTGTACAGGTTAGAAATACTAATACAGGTACTGTTGTTGAAGTGCCAAACCAAAATAATAGTGATTTTTATAAAGATTATTTCAGAACAAAATCTATTGAGTCTGAGAACATTTATACAGGTGACGAAATATTTACCGATATAGATTCTTATGAAGGTCCAAATTATGTTGAGAACGACACCTTACAAAACAACTATCAAGGTTACGCAGGTTGGGGTCAAGATAGCAATAGTGTTACCATTAATTATATAGACAACGGTTGGAATAACTGGGGTTGGAATGCTGGTTGGGGCGGTGGCTTCGGCTGGGGTTGGAACAACTGGGGCTGGAATAATTGGGGCTGGAACCGTTGGAATAGATGGAATAATTGGGGTTGGAATGCCGGTTGGGGCGGTGGCTTTGGCTGGGGTTGGAACAATTGGGGTTTTTATGACCCGTTTTGGTGCCCGCCGTTTTACGGAAATGCATGGGCTTTTAATAGAGGATTCAATAACAGAGGCTTTTACAATAGCAGAGGTCGCTTTAACAATAGAGGCATATCTTACAGTGCTAGCAGAAGAAATAGTTATGCATCAAATAATTCTAGAAGAACAAGCATTAGCAACAATAATCTAAATAGACGAAGCAGCAATAGTTTGAATAGACGTAGTTCTGTGAATTCTCAAAACAGTAACATTAGAACAACATCAAAATACAATACAAATAGAAGAAGCAGTATTAACAGGAATGCAACTTCAGCAACAACAAATAGAAGAACTTACAACCCTAATGGCACACGTACATCTTCTGGTGTAACAAGACGTTCTACAGTAGCTAGAACTCCATCTACAAATTCAACTGCTAGAAATTCATCTTCAACAGCAAGAAGAAGTTCAAGTACAGTTTATAGACAACCTACAAGAAGTAACTCTTCTAGTTATAATAGTTACAGAAGATCTTCATCTTCAAGTAATAGAAGCTACACTCCTAGCAGATCAAGTAGTAGTTCAAGGTCTAGCGGCGTTTCAAGGTCATCAAGTAGCAGTAGAAGTTCAGGAGGTTCAAGGTCATCTGGTGGAGGAAGAAGACGTTAATCCCATTTATTAAAATTAAAAATCTACACATGAAAAAGTTAAATATACTATTCATAGGTTTACTATCTATGTCTACAATTTACGCTCAAGATATTAGTGATGCATTAAGATATTCTCAAAGTGAAATTCAAGGAACAGCACGCTTTAGAGCGCTAAGTGGTGCCTTTGGAGCCTTAGGAGGTGATATGAGTGCAGTAAGCGCTAATCCTGCTGGTTCTGCTGTTTTTAGTAGAAGTCACGCCTCTTTTACAGGTTCTAATGTTGACTCAGAAAACAATACAACTTATTTTAATGGTTCAACAGTAAATAGTATATCAAATTTTGATATCAATCAAGGTGGTGCTGCATTCGTTTTTGCTAATAGGAATACAAATTCGCCTTGGAGAAAGTTTACATTAGGTATCGCTTATGACCGAACAAACAACTATGATGATGTTTGGAATGCGGATGGTTTAAATACAAATAATCAATCTATAGATCTTTATTTTTTAAATTATGCAGATGGAGTAAGATTAGGAGATATCTCATTATTGGATAATGAGTTTGTAGAAGATGCTTATTTAGATATAGGAAATACATTTGGTTTTGCCCACCAACAAGCATTTCTTGGTTATCAATCATTTATACTTGAGCCAGATGATGAAAATGATGATAACAATACAACGTATTTCTCAAACTTAGCAGATGGAAATTTTGATCATGATTATTTACATGTAAGTACAGGTTATAATGGAAAAATTTCATTCAATCTAGCAGCGCAATATGATGATAATTTATACATAGGACTCAATTTAAACTCTCATTTTATCGACTATCAACGTTCAACTTCATTAGAAGAAAAGAATTCAAATAGTAGTATATCTTTTATCAATTTTGAAAATACACTTTCTACAACTGGTAGTGGTTTTTCTTTTCAACTTGGTGGTATCATGAAATTAACACCAGAACTAAGAGCTGGTATAACATACGACTCTCCTATTTGGTATTCTATTGAAGAAGAAACCACACAATTTATTGACACTAATGAAGCTGATGCTGATTTGGATTTTATTGGAGGTGTGGTAAATATTTACCCTAGATATAGATTACAAACTCCAGCAAAAATTACAGGAAGTTTGGCTTACGTATTTGCTAAAAAAGGGTTAATCAGTTTTGATTATTCTAAAAAAGATTACGGCAAAACTAAGTTTAATCCAGACAGAGATTTCACAGACTTAAATGCTGCAATAAGTGATGTTCTTACTGATGCCTCAACTTATCGTTTGGGTGCAGAATATAAACACAAACAGTTTAGTTTTAGAGGGGGTTACCGATTTGAAGAAAGCCCGTATACTGATGGCGTAACTGTTGGTGATTTAACAGGATATTCTTTAGGTTTAGGATATAATTTTGGTAATACTAGGCTTGATGTTACTTATGACAAATGGGAACGTACTGATGAAACACCTTTATATAATGTTGGCCTTATTGACACCGCAACTATTGATAGAGAAAACTCAAATATCACATTATCTTTGAGTTTCAATATTTAAAATGATTTTGACGATATTAAAAAAAGCTTGAACCTAACGTTCAAGCTTTTTTGTTTAGCATGTAATGACACACAGGATTTAGGGACTAAACACAAATATTAATTATTTATTAACTTCGAGCATAAGAAAAGCGAAATGCTTATCTTTGCAAATTAATTTTTTACATATAAATCATGGCTTTTGATAGCAACATAGACGATTTTGACGCATTAGGAAACGAACACATTGGAACTTCTGAAAATACACCAATGCGAAGTGATGCATTTAAATTAACTCATGAGGAAAAGATAGACATTATTAAAGATGATGTTCGCCATATCATGGAGACTCTTGGTTTAGATTTAACAGACGATAGTTTAAACGGAACTCCTAACCGTGTAGCTAAAATGTTTGTTAATGAAATTTTTGGAGGCTTAGATCCTGATAAAAAACCCAGCGCTTCTACTTTTGAAAATAAATATAAGTATGGAGAAATGCTTGTTGAAAAAAACATTACAGTATACTCAACCTGTGAGCATCACCTCTTACCTATTGTTGGACGCGCTCATATAGCATACATTTCTAACGGAACAGTTGTAGGTTTATCCAAAATGAATCGTATTGTTGATTATTTTGCAAAACGTCCGCAAGTTCAAGAACGTTTAACTATTCAAGTTGTTAGAGAGCTTCAAGAAGTTTTAGGCACAAAAGATGTAGCTTGCGTTATTGATGCTAAACACTTGTGTGTAAATTCAAGAGGCATAAGGGATATTGAAAGTAGCACCGTAACTTCAGAGTTTGGTGGTAAATTTAAAGACATGGCTACTCGTCGTGAATTTCTTGATTACATTAAATTAGATACTAAATTCTAAATTTGTTTGTCGTTTAGTCGTTAAGATGTTCAGTCGAATCAAACAATCAACTTTACAATTAAATAACGAACAACGAAATAAAAAACATGCATCAATACTCATTTGAAAAGTTGGAGGTTTGGAAAGAAGCCATCCAACTTGCAGTTAAAACTTATAAGACAACAGATTTATATCCTAAAGAGGAAAAATTTGGTTTAATTTCTCAAATGCGACGATGTTCTGTTTCTGTATCTTCAAATATAGCTGAGGGAACAGCAAGATTAACGAAAAAAGATAAAGCACATTTTATGACTATAGCTTATAGCTCAGCACTAGAACTGCTAAACCAAGCTATAATTTCAAAAGAATTAGGATTTATTTCAGAAGAAAACTATAAAAATATTAGATTTGAAGTTGAATCGATAACTAACAAGATTAATGCTTTACGAAAACACTTCCTAAAAGCATAATAACCATCGACTTAACAACAAACAGCTAAACAAAAAACATTAATGCAACTCTTTAAAGAAAACCAGATCAAAATATACAACTCACTAACTGGTAAAAAGGAAACATTTAAGCCTATAAATGAAGGTCATATAGGTATGTATGTTTGTGGACCTACTGTGTATAGCAACGTTCATTTAGGCAATGTAAGAACCTTTATGTCTTTTGATATGGTGTTTCGTTATTTGAAACATTTAGGCTATAAAGTGCGTTATGTTAGAAATATAACTGATGCGGGGCATTTAGAAAATGATGCTGACATTGGTGAAGACAAAATCACAAAAAAAGCACGTTTAGAACAAATTGAACCTATGGAAGTTGTTCAACGTTATACTGTTGATTTTCATAATATTTTAAATACACTAAATTTTCTGCCACCTAGTATAGAACCTACAGCAACCGGTCATATTATTGAACAAATAGATTTAATAAGTAAGATAATTGAAAATGGTTTTGCTTATGAAGTTAATGGTTCTGTTTATTTTGATGTTCATAAATTTAATGAAACGAATGAGTACGGTAAATTAAGTAAGCGTAAGCTTGAAGATTTAATCCATAATACTCGTGAATTAGACGGCCAAAGTGATAAAAAGAACCCTCAAGATTTTGCTTTATGGAAAAAAGCTGAACCTCAACACATTATGCGTTGGCCTTCGCCTTGGAGTGATGGTTTCCCAGGTTGGCATTTAGAATGTACAGCTATGAGCACCAAATATTTAGGAGAACAATTTGATATTCATGGCGGTGGTATGGATTTAAAATTTCCACATCATGAATGTGAAATTGCTCAAAATGAAGCGGCTAAAGGTAAATCTCCTGTAAATTATTGGATGCATGCTAATATGCTTGAGTTAAATGGGCAGCGCATGTCTAAAACTACTGGTAATACCATAAATCCAAACGAATTATTATCTGGAGATAATGATAAAATGAGTAAAGCTTACTCCCCTAGCGTTATCCGGTTTTTTATGGCACAATCATCTTACAGAAGTGTTTTAGATTTAACCGATGATGGTTTATTAGCAAGTGAAAAAGGGTTTTACAGACTGATGGATGCTGTTAATCTTATGGATAGTTTAAAAGCATCTTCTTTATCTTCAATTGATATTCTAGCATGGAAACAGAAATGTTATGATGCCATGAATGACGATTTTAATTCGCCAATATTAATAGCGCATTTATTTGAAGCGGCGAAGTACATCAATCAAGTTAAAGAGGGTTCTGAGACTTTGTCTTCAGACGATTTAAATCTACTTAAAAATACTATTAACAATTTTGTTTATGATGTTTTAGGTCTTGAAAATACTGTTAAAACAGATTCTGGTACAGATAAACTTTCTGGTGCTGTAGATGTTTTAATTCGTTTAAGACAAGACGCGAGAGCTAATAAAGATTTTGCAATGTCTGATAAAATTCGTGATGAGTTAGCAGAAGTTGGGATTCAACTAAAAGATGGAAAAGACGGGACCACGTTTTCTGTGAATTAGTTTGGTTGTTCTTCTTGTGAAAGTCATTTATTGTTAAGTGTTTTTTGTCATTCCGCACTTGATGCGGAATCCATTATAAACTAGAATTATATTAATAAGATTCCTGCTTTCGCAGGAATGACAAGCCTTATGTTAAAAAAACTACTCATAGCACCATTTTTGTTTTTAATTAAAGTGTATCAAACCTTGATATCGCCTTTAACACCAGCTACTTGTAGATATAATCCAACTTGCTCGCATTACAGTAAAGAAGCTTTAAAGAAACATGGTTTATTTAAAGGTGGTTGGTTGGCTCTGAAACGTATTTTTAGTTGCCATCCATGGGGCGGCTCAGGGTATGATCCAGTTCCAGATAAGGATGACAACTAAAAATTCATACTTAATTGTTGAAAGAAAATTATTATAAATTTGTATGTTTACTTTTTAATTGATTCTTTTAAAAATGAAACCTACTTATAAATACACCCTAATTTTTCTATTATTTATCATTTCTTGCTCAAATGAAAATAATACTAAAGATCCTATAAACGAGGAAATAACTGAAGAATTTGTGATTTTTTCCAACGAGGATTATCCTGAGATTCCAAAAGAAGAAATCTTAATATCAAATCAAAGGTTTTTAGGGGGTACAAATGCTAGTGACTCTAATGACGGGTCGCAAAATGCACCATGGGCAAGTTTTAATAAAGCATTACAAGAACTATGTGCATCCAAAACTTGGTACTGTTTAAATATAGCATCAGATATAACCATTAACGATTTTATTGATACAAAATTCTATGGTGGTGGTCCTGGAACTCTTTCTCAATATGTTTATATACGAAGTTTACCGTCATTATCTAAACCAGCCACCTTAACTTTAAACGCAAGAGTGGAAATAGACGGACAGCAAAACTGGGTATGGTATGGTTTTAACATGACAGGTTCTGAAGGCATTAATTTAGGTCAAGATTTAAAAACAAATCACCACACCATTAGAAATATTAGTGGCGAAATGACTGGAAAAGGCGGTGACAACCATGGTTTTTTTCAAGCTCTTAACAGTAATGCAGACTATTTTGGTGTATTTAATTGTGATTTCAAAGGACCTGGAATAGATGGTATTCATGGAAATACATCAAATATCATTGCTTTTGGAATTTCGCATATGCGGATAGAAAATAATATTTTCACAAACGCTCCTAGGCCTTTCTATTTCAAACATTCCAACAAAGCAGAACGAGGAGCCGCAGATATTCATTTTAAAAACAATTTCCAACTAGAAACATCAATAGGTGAATCGTGTTTTTTTGCAGGAAGAGCACAAGGAGGGGTTTTTGAAATTTCAAATAATATTTTCGCAAGTAATGTTAAGATATCTAACGGTGGAGGTTCTGAACAACCAGAAGGGCATTTTATCTCACACAACACCTTTTTATCAAACTTAATCTTAGATAAAGGCAATGACCCTGTAATTAATGCTACTTTAGAGAATAACATCATTATTGGAGATTTAGAATTACTTAGATATAGTAACCATATAAATACCAATGTTTCTGACTATGAATTAATAGGAGGACGGATTTATTACCAATATAATGACTACACATTATCGCAATGGCAAACAAATGCTATTCCAAATGGTCAAGATAAAAATTCTATTAGCGGTATAGCCCTATTTAATGGAGGTAATACTCCAATAGATTTTAAGCTAGCAAGTAATTCTCTTGGTAAAAATTCAGCAAGCGATGGTGGAGATATAGGTGCATTTGTAGACTTTGTTGGCACTAAATAGAAGTTTCGTTTGATTCTAAAGATTAAGGCACAATCAAAGAATCATGAAAACAAATTTTAAAACATTAAAAAATATAATGTTTACCTCAGTTCATACAATAATAAACTAAGATTTAACAGGAATAGCCTTTAAAATCTCCAAAACAAACTTCCAATATTTTTGAACCGAGGAAATTTGAGCACGTTCATCAGGAGAGTGTGCGCCTTTTATATTTGGCCCGAAACTAATCATATCCATATCTGGATAATTTTGCCCCAAAATTCCACATTCTAATCCAGCATGACAAGCAGCTACATGTGGTTTTTCACCATTTATATCTTCGTAGAGTTTAGTCATTACTTTTAAGATAGCTGAATCCATATTGGGTGTCCAACCAGGATAATCTCCAGAGAATTCAACTTCACAACCAGTTAATTCAAAAGTTGCACGAAGGGTATTTGCTAAATCTAATTTTGAACTCTCTACCGAAGAGCGTGTTAAACAACCAATTTTAATATGGCCATCTTTAATAATAACTCTAGCTATGTTATTGGAAGTTTCAACCAATTCAGGAATATCAGCACTCATTCTATATACACCATTTAAGGCTGCGTAAATGGCTCTAGTTAATCCTTCTTGAACACCTAAATCCATAATTTTTTTTGGTGCTTCTGTTTTAGAAATAGTAATCTCTAAATCGGGTTCCATGGTTTTGAGTTCCTTTTTAATGGTTTCTGCCATTTGCTTCATTTCTAATAAAAAAGCGTCTTCATGAATAGCATCAATAGCAACAATAGCATTACTTTCTCTAGGGATGGCGTTTCGTAAACTTCCGCCATCAATTTCTGAAATGCGTAATCCGAAGTTTTCAAATCCATCAAATAATACACGGTTCATTATTTTATTGGCATTTCCTAAACCTTCGTGGATTTGCATTCCTGAATGCCCGCCTTGTAAGCCTTTAACAGAAATTTTATATCCTATTTTAAACTCAGGGGTTTCTTCTTCTTCGTAAGTTCTTGTTGCGGTAACATCTGTTCCGCCAGCACACCCTACTCCTATTTCATCATCTTCCTCAGTATCTAGATTTAGGAGAATCCCTCCTGAAAGTAAACCGCCTTTTAAGCCCATAGCACCCGTCATACCTGTTTCTTCATCAATAGTAAACAAAGCTTCTATAGGTGGATGTGGAATACCTGTACTTTCCAAAATAGCCATAATAGTTGCTACACCTAAACCATTATCTGCTCCCAGGGTGGTTCCTTTTGCTTTTACCCAATCGCCTTCAATAAACATTTCTATACCTTGGGTATCAAAATCGAAAACGGTGTCGTTATTTTTTTGGTGCACCATATCCAAATGCGATTGCATAACCACAGTTGTTCTGTTTTCCATCCCTGCTGTTGCTGGTTTTTTTATGATGACATTTCCAACCTCATCTTCTATGGTTTCTAAACCTAAGCTTTTACCAAAATCTTTCATGAAAGCAATAACGCGTTCTTCTTTTTTTGATGGACGTGGCACTGCATTTAAATCGGCAAATTTATTCCATAATGCTGTTGGTTCTAGTTGTCTTATTTCTGTGCTCATTTTTATAGTATTCTGGTTTTCAAAGATAGCAAATTGAACCAGACTTTAGCGGCTACTCCTGATTGAAACGGCATCCTTTTTTGTGCTTATCTATTAATTTAAAAATAAGCTTATTGTTAAATGAGTTAAAACAAACTTGATGAGATACTGAAACAAGTTCAGCACAATAAAGATATAGTGGAAAGCAGGAAGAAACTTAAGTTAATAAAGACCAGCGTTAGGGTTCAAATTTTTATTATTTTTGAGTATGATGAGAGAGAAAAAAACGCTGCTTGCGTTATCGCTAATTCCCCAGATAGTGTTAGTGAAGCTGCTAGCCAATTTCCCAGAGTTTATAGAGTGCTATTATAGCAATGGTTTGTACCCCATAATCTCGAAAATTTTTAGATTTACTTTGGGTTGGTTGCCGGTTTCGTTTGGGGATTTAATATACACTGCCGTAACTATTTATGTGATACGATGGTTTTATAAAAACAGAATGCGATTGCGAAAGGACACAAAACGTTGGTTGATTGATGTTGCTGCTGCTGTATCTATATTTTATGGGGTTTTTCATTTGTTTTGGGGATTGAATTATTACCGTTTACCGCTGCATAAAAGTTTAAATTTAGCGCATGATTATACTACGGAACAATTAGTAAAAGTGACGGAATCTTTGATTGAAAAATCTAATACTTTGCATTTTGAAATTACGAAAAATGACACTTTAAAGGTTAATGTACCGTTAAGTAAAACTGATATTTTTAATATGGTGCCTGCTGCTTATGATAATTTGAAAAGCACATTTCCGCATTTAGAATATTCCCCAAAAAGTTTGAAAAAATCAATATACAGTTACCCGTTAACCTATATGGGGTTTAGCGGGTATTTGAATCCGTTTACTAATGAGGCGCAAGTTGACGGTTTGATTCCTGTTTATAAATTTCCAACGACGTCTACGCATGAAGTAGCGCATCAGTTGGGTTATGCCGCAGAAAATGAAGCTAATTTTATTGGTTTTATGGCTGCTACTAGTCACAAAAATATTTATTTTAAATACACCGGCTATACGTTTGCTTTACGTTTTTGCTTGAATGAAATTTATAGGCGTGATGCTGATTTGTACGAAACCATTATCCCAAATGTAAATACTGGTATTTTGAAAAACTATAAAGAGGTTCGGGATTTTTGGGATGCACACGAAAATCCTGCTGAACCTCTTTTTAAATTATTTTATGGTAATTTTTTAAAGGCTAATAGCCAGAGTAAAGGGATGCAAAGTTATAATTATGTGGTGGCATTATTGGTTAATTATGTTGAAAAACACCCTTTGTAACTATTCTATAATTGTTGCTCCTGCTGGTGCTTCAAAAATACTTGAATCAGCAGTTTCCTTTGAAAGTTTAATATCTGTAAACTGTAAATCGTTGCGTTTCTCGGTAGGTAAATTGTTTTCGTATTTATACCATGTTAAGGTTTCTGGTAATACTAAACCTTCTACCGTTTGCCAATTACTATATTTTATAAAATGAAATTCTTTACTTTTTTTACCCTTACCAAAAGTAACAGTATAACCAAGCCATTGCATTTGGCCTGTTTCTGCATCGTAATAAATTATATACTGGTCATCAGGTGAAGCTCCTACTCCAGCCTCATAAGAAATAAGAATTCCAGGATAAGTTTTTCCTTCAAAAATAAGTGGTTCAGCATTTTCATAGATAATCCCATCATCACCAACTATAAAAGGCATTGCATAAAAATACATCATCAATCCTCTATAAAAGTTAGCTCTACTCCCATCGTTTTTATTATCTCCTTTTTCTTTTATCCAAATTGTACTGCCATCATAACCTTGTATATGTGTTGGCATATCTATAAGTTCTGCTCTTGTTTTTAAATCTACGGTAGTAACTTCTTTACCGTTTGGTTTTTCCATAGTAAAAGACAAAGTTTTCATGGTATTCCATTTGTCTAAACCACCGTGGGCATCAAATACTTTTGTGATGTTTTCTGGGTAAATGCTTGTAGTAACATCTAAATTTTCTTCTGAATAATCAACTGTTGGTGTTGTTTTATTTTTACAGGCGAAAACTGAAAATGCTATGGCTAAAAGGATGAGTTTTTTCATTATTTTGTTTTGAAAGGTTGCTTCTTTGACGAAGTTAGTATAATAAAATTACATAAAAACAATTACTTTTGCTTCACCTTTATGAAACAGATAACTAGCTCACAAAACACTTACATAAAACAACTTGTCCAATTAAAAGACAAGTCTAGAGAACGTAAAAAAACAGGCACGTTTTTAATTGAAGGTGTTCGTGAAATTTCTTTAGCTCTTAAAGGTGGTTATGAATTAGAAACTGTTTTATTTTATCCTGAGATATTTTCTTTAGAACAATTAAACGAATTAACTTCAAATGTCAGGTTGAGCGCAGTCGAAACCCAATCAAACTGTATTGAAGTTTCAAAAGAAGTCTATCAAAAACTCGCATACCGAAATACTACTGAAGGTATTTTAGCCGTTACAAAATCAAAAACTAATAGTTTAAATGATTTAGCTTTTGAAAATAAAAACCCCTTAATTTTAGTTGCTGAAGCTCCTGAAAAACCAGGAAATATTGGTGCTATTTTAAGAACTGCTGATGCTGCCAATGTAGATGCCGTAGTTATTGCTAACCCAAAAACCGATTTATACAATCCAAATATTATTCGTTCTAGTGTTGGGTGTTTGTTTACTAATCAAATTGCCACAGGTACTACTTCTGAAATAATTGAATTTTTGAAATCCAAAAACATCAATATTTATTGTGCTGCTTTACAAGCTTCTGTGGATTATCATACTCAAAATTTTAAAGAACCAACTGCTATTGTTGTTGGTACTGAAGCTACAGGTTTAAGCGATGCATGGTTAGAAAATTCGACTCAAAATATTATAATCCCCATGCAGGGTGAAATTGATTCTATGAATGTTTCAGTTGCTGCTGGAATTCTTATTTTTGAGGCTAAACGACAGAGAGATTTTAAATAACTCGTCATTGTGAGGACGAAGGACGTAACAATCTTTTGAATTGAAACAAGAAACATTAATAATCGATAAATTAATTAAACAGATTGCCACGTCGCTAAAAAGCTTCTCGCAATGACATAAAAAATATGACAGCTACTACCCTTTTTTACATCATCATCGCCATTATTGTTATCAATTTTATAGTTGACAAAGTGCTTGACGCATTAAATGCAAAACACTTTAATGATGCACTTCCAGAAGAATTACAGGATGTTTATGATGATGTTGAATATAAAAAATCGCAAAGCTATAAGGCTACCAAATACAAGTTTGGGTTGCTAACCTCAACGTTTTCAATTCTTTTGACTTTGGGTTTTTTATGGTTTGATGGTTTTGAATTTGTGGATAATATGGCTAGAAGTTATTCTGACAGCCCAATTGTTATTGCTTTAATTTTCTTTGGTATTATTATGATTGGTAGCGATATTTTAACCACACCATTTTCCTATTACAGCACGTTTGTTATTGAAGAAAAATTTGGGTTTAATAAAACAACGGTTAAAACCTTTTTTTTAGATAAAATAAAAGGTTGGCTCATGATGGTTATTATTGGCGGTGGTATTTTGGCGTTGATTATTTGGTTTTATCAAGCTACAGGGAAACACTTTTGGTTGTATGCTTGGGCTTTAGTGGCGGTTTTTACGTTGTTTATGAATATGTTTTATTCCAAGCTTATTGTGCCTCTTTTTAATAAACAAACGCCTTTGGAAGAAGGCACGTTGCGAGATAAAATTTCAGCATATGCTAAAACAGTTGGTTTTAAACTCGATAAGATTTTTGTGATTGACGGCTCTAAACGAAGTACAAAAGCTAACGCCTATTTTTCTGGATTTGGAAGCGAAAAACGTGTGACGCTTTATGATACTTTGATTAATGATTTAGATGATGAAGAAATTGTTGCGGTATTAGCGCATGAAGTTGGACATTATAAAAAGAAACACATTATTTTTAACTTGTTTGCTTCTATTTTATTGACGGGGTTTACACTTTATATTTTATCGTTGTTTATTTCGAATCCGCTATTATCACAGGCATTAGGTGTTGAAATACCTAGTTTCCATATTGGATTGATTGCTTTTGGTCTTCTCTACTCGCCTATTTCTGAAATTACAGGGTTGATTATGAATATATTTTCTAGAAAGTTTGAATACCAAGCAGATGATTATGCTAAAAGCACCTATAAAGGTGAGCCACTTATTACGTCTCTTAAGAAGCTTTCTAAAAATAGCTTGAGCAATTTAACACCGCATCCTGCTTATGTGTTTATGCATTATTCGCATCCTAAACTTTTGGAACGGATTGTGAATTTGAGGAAGTAATTATATTTAGTTGTTTCGTTACGCAACCATTTGTAATAAAATGCGTCTATCAATAAATGCTCTTATTTTTATGAAAAATTTATTTCTAATTTTATTTTCAATTTTTACTATAGTTTCTTGCTCTAATAGTGAGGATGAAACATCTTTCGATATTAATGGGCAATTTACAGACAACCTTATTGAATGCAGTGGTATATCCATAGAACAAAATTGTGTCAAATTTATTTCTTTTATTGATGATTCTGAAGTATATATTTTGTATGAAGGAGATATTATTTTAAAGAGAATTTATCAAATAAAAGGAACCCAAATAACAACAAAAAAACAATTTGAAAATGATCTAGAAATATCTTTCAAAATCATAGACGAAACGACTTTAAAACGTATTCAAGACAATGCCATTTTTAAAAAAGAATCCATTTAATAGTAACCAAAACTTAATTTAGTAATGAAAAATGTTTTCTTTTTTTTATTCTTTTCAGTAACAATTATTTCTTGTACAAATGATGAAAATTCCTCTTTTGAAATAAACGGACTTTATACTTATAACATTCCTAATTGTGACAATGGAGGGAACCCTGAAATCCATTGTACTCTATTTGTAGATTTCGTTGATAAAACTGAAGCAAGCCCTATTTCAATAACAGGTGGTGATATTGTTTATGAAACTACGTACACAGTAAATAATGACATTATCAAATTTAAAAAGACATCAAAATTTAATTTCGATTTGTCATTTAAAATCATAAATGATTTAACTCTTAAACGAATTGAAGATAATACTATTTGGTTAAAAGAAGAATAAACCATTTAATTGCATTAACGATTGAACGGCATAGTTAAAGTATTTTTGTGTAAACCTTAGTTTAACTTCGTTTGTAATACTTTAAAACTATTTCCAAACCAAAATATAGTTTTAAACACCTATTAACAAAAGTAGAAAAGAAATGAAAAAACATATTTATTTGATATTAATATTAACTAGTCTTTTATCATGCAATTCTAATGATGAAACGTCTGAATTTGAACAAGATAGTTTTACTGGAGAATGGAAATTAACTGAAGCCTTTATAAGTTCTGGAGGACCTCAATATTGGGTTGATATTAAAAACGGAGAGAAATTAGTCTTTTTTAAAAATAAAACGTTTAAGTCAAATAAATACTCAAAATGTAAAAGTGGAAATTTTTCAATAGAAATTGACACACTAAATCTGGAATATACTTGTGATGGATTTCAAACTAATGCAGAAAATCAAGCTGGATTGATAACATATATAATTGATTTTAAATCAAACTACTTCATCTTAACCCCCACAAGTGGCCCGATTTGTATAGAGGGGTGTAGTTATAAATATCAAAGACAATAAAAAATCACCAACAGCTTACTAAACAACACGTCCAAAAGCAAACCAACCCGCGTTAGGGATTGTAGTGGATAGCCCACAGGTTTGCCAATTTTTATTGGCGAACCGAGGACTTGTAACGGAAAGCCCGACCCTTTTCGGGTAACGCCCAAAAAATTATTAGAAACCAACTAATTTTAAAAAGATTCCCTCCTTCGAGGGAATGACGATTATTTATCTATCTTTGCGCCTTGAAACTCAAGATGAGTTTACTCCTCAGGGTGAGGATGTGTTACTGGAAGTTTAAGTTTAGTATGTCGATGCGCTTCTTTATGTAACACCACATAACAAAATCGCATACATTAAACAAGAATGAGCACATTCCAAGATTTAGGTCTTAATGACGACCTATTACAAGCCATTACAGATTTAGGGTTTGAAAAACCTAGTGAAGTACAAGAAAAAGCCATCCCCATTTTATTAGAGTCTGAAACCGATTTAGTGGCTTTGGCCCAAACGGGAACGGGTAAAACTGCCGCATTTGGTTTTCCGATGTTAGAGAAAATTGACGTGGCTAGTAGAACCACGCAAGGTTTAATTTTATCGCCTACCAGAGAGCTTTGTTTACAAATTACCAACGAGATGAAATTGTATGGTAAATATTGTAAAGGCCTTAACGTGGTAGCGGTTTACGGTGGTTCTAGCATTACCGACCAAGCGCGTGAGATTAAACGTGGCGCACAGATTATTGTGGCAACTCCGGGACGTATGAAGGATATGATTAACAGACGTTTGGTTGATATTTCTAAAATCCAATATTCGGTTTTAGATGAGGCTGATGAGATGTTGAATATGGGTTTTAAGGAGGATATTACTGATATTTTATCGCATACGCCAGAGGATAAAAACACCTGGTTGTTTTCGGCTACAATGCCTAGAGAGGTTTCTAGAATTGCTAAAAACTTTATGCACAACCCACAGGAAATTACTGTTGGGAATAAAAATGAGAGCACAAGCAATGTATCTCATGAATACTATTTAGTAAATGCCAGAGACCGTTACCAAGCCTTGAAACGTTTGAGTGATGCTAATCCTGATATATTTTCGGTTATTTTTTGTAGAACGAAACGTGATACGCAAAAGGTTGCTGAAAAATTGATTGAAGATGGTTATAGCGCTGGTGCGTTGCACGGTGATTTGAGTCAGAATCAGCGTGATATCGTAATGAAATCGTTTAGAAACAAACAAATACAAATGTTGGTTGCTACCGATGTGGCAGCACGTGGTATTGATGTTGATGATATTACACACGTAATAAATTACCAATTGCCAGACGAGATTGAAACTTACACACACCGTTCTGGTAGAACAGGACGTGCTGGAAAAACAGGAGTTTCAATGGTAATTGTTTCTAAAAGTGAAGTGCGCAAAATTAAAAGTATTGAGCGTATTATAAAGCAACAGTTTGAGAAAAAGGATATTCCTGATGGGGCCTCAATTTGTGAAGTTCAATTAATGTCGTTAGCCAATAAAATCCATAATACTGAGGTTAATCATGAAATTGATAAGCACTTGTCTAGTATTAATGAACTATTTGCTGATACGGATAAGGATGAATTGATTAAAAAATTCTTCTCGGTTGAGTTTACACGTTTTTATAATTACTACCAAAAATCTAAAAACCTTAATGTAGCAGAAGGTTCTTATGATAGTAGTGAAGGCAGAAGTAGAGGTGGAAAATCTACACGTTACTTTATAAACGTTGGTGGAAAAGATGGTTTTGATTGGATGAAGTTAAAAGACTTCTTAAAAGAGCAATTAGACCTTGGTAGAGATGATGTTTTTAAAGTGGAAACTAAAGATAGCTTCTCGTTTTTTAATACCGAAAATGAACTTAAAGAGAAAGTATTAGCGCATTTTACCGACTTTAAACACGAAGGCCGCTTTGTAAATGTTGAAGTATCTGAAAACCGCGGTGGCGGTGGAAGACGTGGAGATAGACGCGGTGGCGGAAAAAGACGTGATGGCAGACGTAGTGGCGGAAAACGTGATGACAGAAAAGAAAGCTCTGGAAACAGAGGTGATAGACGCAGAAGTGATAGTGGCTCTAAACCTAGACGTTCTAATTCTAGTGATTTTGGGAGTTCTAGACCAAGGCGTTCACGACGTTAATCTTAAACTTTTCTGTTAATTTTTAGTCAAAAAAAAAAGCTTAATTCTATTGCTAAAGTTTTCTTTAGTACTTTTATAAAAAAATTAGCGTTGAATAATTCATGAGGTATTACCTATTTATCATTTTTATGTTCTGCTTTTCTGCTATTGGCATAGCACAAGAAGCAGATAAGGTTTTAGGTATTGTACTTAATTCTGCTGATAAGAGTGCCTTGGAAAACGTTAATATTGTTAATCTCAATCAAGTCATAGGAACAACCACGAATAAAAAAGGCGAGTTTCAAATTTCGGCTAAAGTTAATGATACCCTTCACTTTTCCTATTTAGGTTTTAAATCTATAAAAGTTAGAGTAACTAATGACTGGCTAAAGTTTGGAAGCTCAAATATTGAACTCACAGAACTAGCTTTAGCACTAGAAGAAGTGGTTGTGAATCAGTTAAAATTAACAGGTTATTTAGAGGTTGATATAAAACAAGTACCAGATATTAACACCAACTACCGTTACAGTATTTCTGGTTTACAAGGCACTGGTTACGAGGCTAGTAAAAAATCGGGGTTAACCAAAGTTATTGGTTCTATTTTTAATCCTGCTGATTTTTTACATCGTATGTTTGGCAAAAAACCAAATGAGCTACGGAAGCTTAAAAAGATGAAAGAGGATGATGAGATTAGAAACTTATTATCGTCTCGTTTTGATCGTGAAATGCTTACCGTTTTACTTCAAGTAGAACGTGTTGATTTGGATGAAATAGTAAGCCAATGCAATTACTCTAGAGGCTTTATACAAACTGCCAACGATTTACAGATTCTTGATGCTATCAGTGAGTGTTATGAGGAATACAAGCTATTAAGTCGCGGTAGAAGCAGAAAAATTTAGATTATTTAGGTGTTATTCTAAAGCATCTGAAGTTATGTAAATCATGAATATCTATTTGATTTATTGAAATCGTGAATATAAATTATTCCACTACTCAATCAACCCATTCATTTCACTTAATAATTATTTTCTAAAATTAATTTTAAGCTTGCTAACCCCTCTTCAAAATCTTTTCCTACGGCTTTATCCATGTTAAAAAACAGGAAGAACACATTTGTTGGTGGTTTACTTTCTCCTGAAAAACCCCAAATAATATTCGTTTTATCAGGTGTAACTTTCTCAACTTTTAAATACGCATCAGATTCTGATTTCCATGGTTTAAAAAACCGCAAACGAGATTCAATAATATCATTTTTCTTAATTCTTGTTATCTCTTGTTCACCAATACCAACATCCTTATTACCTTCCCATTTAGCTATAAAACCAACTTCTCCATCAGTTCCCTTAAACTCTTGTTTCATATCTGGATCTTTTTTCTTCCAAGGTGACCAGTCATCTTGATTTTTTATAAATTTTAAATACTGAAATACCTCGTCTAATGGTTTATCAACAATAACACTTCTGTATACATTAAATCTCTTTGGAGCAAATAGAACAAGTAAAATAAAAATAGCCAAAATAGCTATAATGCTGTAAAATAAAATCATCATAATGTTGAGAGTTGGTTGGTTTTATAAAGATAATTATTTTTTCGAATCGTTGTAACGGTTTACAATATCATCATAACTTTTTATGGTTTTTTTACACCAATCCAAACGCTTTTCAATTTGCTCTTCTTCGGATAGTTGCCATTTAACATCTGTTTTTCTCAGCTTACTGGTTACATGTTGCAAAATTATAGCTGCAGAAACTGAGATGTTCAAACTTTCTGTAAAACCAACCATAGGAATTTTTAAGTAACAATCGGCATGATTTAAAACTTCCTTAGAAAGACCTTCGGTTTCTCTTCCAAAGAAAAAACAGGATTTTTTAGTAACATC
The DNA here is from genome assembly GCA_947502405.1 of uncultured Algibacter sp. Taxonomy (GTDB): domain Bacteria; phylum Bacteroidota; class Bacteroidia; order Flavobacteriales; family Flavobacteriaceae; genus Algibacter_B. Next base: position 221,699 of record CANMZT010000004.1, read on the forward strand.
AAAATCATGCAATTCACAATCATTAGCATGAGGCGTTGTTGCTACTATTTGATAGCCTTTTTGTTTTATATCTAAAATACAATCACGAACCGTATGATAACGATTTAAATCTACCCACTTTTGTGCTCCCATAGCAATTTCTCTATCAATACGTTTAGAGTTTTGCTCTTCAACAATATTTACCTCTTGAATACCAAATACATCACAGCTTCGTATTACGGCACTGGTGTTATGCAATTGATAAACATCTTCTGTAGCCACTGTAAAGTGCTTTGTACGTTGCGATAGAACCTCTTCAAAACGTTGTTTCCTATGCTCGGTTAAATAAGACTCTAAATGTTCAAGAAGTTTTAAGTCAATCATTAATAGTAAAATTTCTTCTAAGTTATTAAATTTGATGAGATTCCTGTCTTCACAGGAATGACAAAAAGAAAAATTAATGAAACACATTGTAGTGCTTACTGGAGCAGGCATGAGTGCCGAAAGTGGTATTAAAACCTTTAGAGATGCTAATGGCTTATGGGAAGGACATGATGTTATGGAAGTGGCTACACCAGAAGGTTTTGCAGCTAACCCAGAATTGGTTCTAGATTTTTATAATCAACGCAGAAGACAGTTGTTTGAAGTTGAGCCGAATCAAGCGCATTTTGATTTAGCCGAATTAGAAAACAACTTTAAAGTAACTATAGTTACCCAAAATGTAGATGATTTACATGAACGCGCAGGAAGTAGCAACGTGGTTCATTTACATGGTGAATTACTAAAAGTAAGAAGCACTTTTGATAAGCACGATATTCAAGAATGGAAAACAGATTTAGTTTTAGGCGATACTTGTGATAAAGGCCATCAACTAAGGCCACATATTGTTTGGTTTGGAGAAGATGTGCCTATGATAGAAAAAGCTGTTGAAATTTGTGAAACTGCAGATATACTAGTTATTATTGGTACGTCTATGCAAGTGTATCCTGCAGCCAGTTTGATGCATTATGTTCCTGAAAACACACCTACTTACTTTATAGACCCAAAACCGAGTATTACTAGTAAGGAATTTTTAACTGTTATTTCTGAAACAGCAACAATTGGTATGAGTAAGTTAATGAAAATATTTAGTGATTCTTAACAGCCATAATACTAGACCAATGCTTATCATCTTTCCAAGCATTAAAACCTTGTGCCTTTAAGATGTTGATATAAGTATTAATGTCTTCGCTTTCATCTAAGTGCATTTCAATATTTATTGCTTTAACATATTGCAGCCATCGTAAATCGTCTTGCTCTAAAATAGCTTCTTCAGCACCTTCAATATCCATTTTCACATAATCAATATGTGTTAGATTATAAGTCTCTATAATGCTTTGGATGGTAGTGCTTTGAATGGTTACTTTTTTACCAAAATCATCATTTTCTTTAATAGAATACGCATCAAAATCAGAATCTGCATTATAGCTTACCGTAGTGTTTTCTTTCCAAATAGCTTGATTGTGTATATGTACGTTTTTATAAAATTTGGTATTGTTTTTAGCTAACAAATAATTATTTGTATTCATTTCATAGCCATAAATAGTACTCTTAGGATAAAGCTGTTTTAAATGCACTACGGTTAAACCAATATTACTTCCTAAATCCAAAATTATAGGGTTATCCGACAATGTAGCTTTTTGGGGTGGTAAGTGGTATTTATCTGCAAACACGTAGCCTACAACTTCTTTATCAATAAAATTCTTTCTAATTTTTATAGGATGACCTAAACCTTTAAGATGCAATTTCAAAAATCCCTTTTTAGGATTATCCCGCTCTATTTTTGAAAGTTTAATTCTATCAATAGTACTGTAAATCGGGTGTGGTTGAGTAAACACTCTTACTTTACGGTATTGCTTTTTAATTGAGTTGTAAACCTTTTTCAGCATTATTGACAAACTATATTTATTAAACGAATGTAGATTGATTATTTAACAAAATCAAGTTTAATAACTTATTCGTTTTTATTCTTTTCGGAAATCCATTTACTCATAAATTTTGTACTCTGCATGGATTGATGCTGTAACATTTGTCCTGTAAAGTTATGGAATCTATGATTTTTAAGGTTTTTAGAGGCACTATTTATAGTATTCAAAAGCATGTTTTGATGCGCTTTTTTACTAAACCGCTTGTTAATAACATCAAATCCTTTTTGCTGTTTTATGTTCCATAAAGTTTCATCTTTATATAACGCAACAGCTTTATTAGCAAATAATTCTGGCGTGTTTTCTACAAACCCATTTATTTCTAAATCACCGTACATACCTTCTGCCCCAATAGCTGTTGTTACACAAGGTGTTCCGTTTTTCATAGCATCAACTAGTTTTCCTTTTAAACCAGCTCCAAATCGGATTGGTGCTAAACATACTTTAGCTTTTTGCATTACATCGTTTACATCTTCAGCAAAACCCTTTACAAAAAAACCTTGCTTTTCGTTATGTAATTGATTCACTTTTTGAGAAGCGTAAGCACCATAAATATGCATTTCAGCTTTTTGTAGTTGCTTTCTAATCAATGGCCAGATCGTTTCTTTTAAATATAAAATAGCATTATAATTAGGGGGGTGCAAAAAATTCCCTACCGTTATAAAATGATTTCGATCTTCAAATGCAGGAAACTTAATAAGCGCATTTTCAGAAATTGCATCTATCATAAAAGGTAAATAAAGTAGTAAGCTCTTATCTACATTAAAATCACGCTGTAATATTTCCATTTCAGCTTCAGAAATAATCAAACTTAAATCACATCTATATATACTTGCTATTTCACGCTTAGCTGTATCGTTAAATAAATATGCTTTATTAAATGGCTTGTTATCTTTAAACGCTAGTTGCCTACCTTTTCTCAAACCATGCAAGTCTTCAGTATCTAAAAGGCGTAATGCATTGGGGCATTGTTCCGTAACGCGCCACCCAAACTGTTCCTCCATCATAAAACGGTCAAATAAGACTACACTTGGATTTAATTCTGCAATAAAATCGTCAAAAGACGTATGATTTAATTCAATGGAAGTTTGAGTTACCCCAATACTTTCAAGATTAAAGGCATTGTTACTTTTAGCACAAGGACTAGCAAATGTTATATTATAATTTTCAGATTTAAAGGTCTCAATTAATTGCATCATTCTACTACCGGCTGCAGAACTTTTTGGCTCTGGCCATACAAAACCAATAATCAAAAGATGCTTTCGCATTATATTATTCAGATTAAGAAATACCTATTCTGGTTTCGGCTCCAAACCATATTTTACACGAACAAGTTTTGCCCAATCTACTACCGCTTTTATTTGTGCATCAGTAAGTTTTGCATCTCCATGCGTCCATGTGTAAGAGTTTAAAGGCATTTCACCTTCTTCAACTTCTTCTATCAATTCTTCAAACTTATGGTCTTTTCTTTTTACAGAATTGCCCTCCCATTTTGAAACATTGAAATGTTTTTTCCCATCTTTAATATGTGATGCTAACCAATAGTTTATAGGTGTAATATTATTATACCAAGGGTACCGGGTGACATCACTATGGCAATCAAAACAGGTTTCTTTTAAAATAACTTTCACCTCTTCTGGGGGATTCGTTTCTTTCGTAAAAGCTTCAATTGAAGCGATATTGCCTTCATTTTTTTCTGGCCCAAAAAATTGAGCAATTACCAATGCGATTAGTAATATTATCAGTATTTTTTTTATTATTTTCATCATATCATTTTTGAGTTTTTAAAAATAAGAAAACCTTTTGACTACCGAGCAACTCTATACCGAATTAAATTATGTAAATCATTCTAGAGAGAAACGATTATTTTATGCGCAGATGATGCAAAAGCATCCTGAATTAGTTCCCAACCTTTTAGATATTTTATTTAAAGTAGACGATAAAATATCACCACGGGCAGCTTGGGTTTTTGAGTTTATGTGTAGTGCCAATATAAATGCTATAATACCTTATCTAGACTTGTTTACTAAAAATATGCATAAAGTGCATTTAGATTCTGCGGTAAGACCTGTAGCTAAAATTTGTGAACTAATTACCATAGCGTACTCAAGTAAAGAAGAAAACGAAATTAAAAAGGCTTTAACTAAAACCCATATAGAGCGTATTATTGAAACGTGTTTTGATTACATGATTAATGATGAAAAAGTAGCTCCAAAAGCTTATAGCATGTCTGCACTATATTTGTTGGGAAAAGACTATGATTGGGTATATCCAGAGCTAACACGTATTTTAGAAGATGATTTTTCTAAACAAAGTGCTGCTTTTAAGGCTCGTGCAAGACAAATACTAAAAAAAATTAAGAAGAATTTATAATTGCATAACTTCAGAAAGTTTTGCTTCTGAAATAGAAAGCAAACCGCTTTTAACCAAACGCTTTGTTAGAGTTCTCCAGTTATTATCCTTGTTAAAAATAATTTTCAAAATTGGATATGCTTTATTAAAATCTTTATTATTCAATAAATTAATAGCGTACCAATACTTCATTTCTAAATTATCTGGAAAAAGCTTTTGAGCTTCTAAATATAAACTTTCTGCATTTTTTGAGTCTCCAACTTCCATAGCCAAATCACCTTTATTCATAAAATCATAAGCTTTATGGACTTTTATGAGTCGCTCTAGTTCTTGCACTGGGTTTTTATGGTCATCAACTCGAAGATCCATAACTACATCTTCCCAAGAATTTCCTGTAGCTTCTCCTTTTACAATTAAAATAGCAGCAGATTGTTTACCTCTGATATCGCCTTTTTCATTTTCTGCAGCCTTTAACGCAGCTAATACACGTTCACTTAAGTCTCCATTACTAGATTCAAAAGCATTTGCCATAGCATCCCATACAGTATTTTTTAACATCATGTTTGCTTGTACTGAAAAAAAGTTTCCTTGACGATGCCCAGCTTCATCTATACATTTACTACCAGTATGTGTGGCTACCGAGCCTTTATGATTTAAAAAAGCGACTTGCCTGTACATTTCTCCTGAATCATTTTGTAATAAAACATTTAGAGCCTGTTGCGGAGATAATCCTTGTTCCATTAAAGCAAGACCTTTAGAACCATAACTTGGATTAACCAATGATTGTGTTGCTACAACACCAACACCTGCTTTACCATAAGTAACAACACTGCCAACACTAAACCAATGGCTTTGAACCGCAACCGCCATATCACCTGTAATAGAATCTTTTGCTACAATAGAATAGGTATGGGCAAATGGTTCTGCTTTTTTATGGAACTGAGCTGATATTGTTTGAGAAATAATTATAATAAAGAAAAATGATACGAACCTCATAACTTATTTTTAAATTAAATATACTATTTATTGTTTAAAATAGAAGATGCAGTACAAACTTCAAGCTTAAATTTTTACTTCTTCCAGACAAAAAAACTATCTTTGCAACTTCAAAAAATCAAACAAAATTATGTCGTTATCAGCATTAAATGCCATCTCTCCAATTGATGGACGCTACAGAAATAAAGTTAGTGAACTAGCTCCATATTTTTCCGAAGAAGCCTTAATAAAATATCGTGTATTAGTTGAGATAGAATATTTTATTGCGCTTTGTGAAATTCCGTTACCACAACTTAAATCCGTTGATAGTGGCATTTTTGATGATTTAAGAGCTATCTACAAAGATTTTTCTGCTGAAGATGCAAGTGCTATCAAGAAAATTGAAAGCGTAACTAACCATGATGTAAAAGCGGTTGAATACTTTATAAAAGAGCAATTTGATACTTTAGGATTATCTGAATATAAAGAGTTTATACATTTTGGATTAACCTCTCAAGATATAAACAACACAGCCATTCCTTTGAGCATAAAAGAAGCGATGAATGCTGTTTATGTACCTGAATATTTTAATGTTTTAGAAAAATTAAAAAGTTTATCTAAAGATTGGAGTGCTATCTCTATGTTAGCTAGAACACATGGGCAACCCGCATCTCCTACCCGACTTGGTAAAGAAATTCAGGTTTTTGTAGTACGTTTAGAAGAGCAATTTAACTTACTTAATGATATACCAAGTGCTGCTAAATTTGGTGGCGCTACTGGTAATTTTAATGCACACCATGTCGCGTATCCAGATATTGATTGGAAAGCTTTTGGAAGTAGTTTTGTTCAAGAGAAATTAGGTTTGCAACACTCATTCCCTACAACTCAAATTGAGCATTACGACCATATGGCGGCTTTATTCGATACCCTAAAACGTATAAATACTATAATTATTGATTTAGATAGAGACGTTTGGACTTACGTATCTATGGATTATTTTAAACAAAAAATAAAAGCTGGAGAAGTGGGAAGTTCTGCAATGCCACACAAAGTAAACCCGATTGATTTTGAAAACTCTGAAGGAAACTTGGGTATTGCAAACGCTATTTTTGAGCACCTATCAGCTAAACTACCCGTTTCTAGATTACAACGTGACTTAACAGATAGTACTGTTTTAAGAAACGTTGGTGTTCCTTTTGGGCATACGCTAGTTGGTTTTAAATCTACTTTAAAAGGTTTAGATAAATTATTGCTTAACGAAAGTAAATTTGCTGAAGACTTAGAAAATAATTGGGCTGTAGTAGCCGAGGCTATTCAAACCATTTTACGTCGCGAAGCTTACCCGAACCCATATGAAGCTTTAAAGGGTTTAACACGAACCAATTCTGTTATAAATCAAGACTCTATTTCTAACTTTATTGATACTCTGGAGGTTTCTGATACAATAAAACAGGAATTAAAACGTATTACACCTAGTAACTATACAGGAATATAATAATATATGTTAAACGATAAACAATCCTTAGCCCTTACAGGTCTTATGGTAGGTGGGATTTTTGTTTTTGGAATTCTAGATGTTCTAGATAATTTTGTGGTTTTAACGCTTCTTACTATTATCTTTTTTACGGTAGTTATCAATATGTTTTATTCAAAGTATAAATCTGAAGATTCAACTCAAGAACAAAATAACTCCAAATAAAAAAGCTTCTTTTTTTAGGAAGTTTTTACACTTTAAAAATATTATATTAAAAAAAACCTAGATATAAAATCTAGGGTTTTTCAACATTAACATAATTACTATATTATTTAAAGAAATTCATAATATCTTCTATCTGTCCTTCTTCAACATTTGCTTTTTGCAATGCATTAATTAAAGTAACCATTTTTTCAGGGTTCATATCATCACCCAAAATCCTTACAATTCCAAAGCCCATATCTTTTGCGCTTCCAAATACCACAACCTCATCTGCTGATTCATCATCGCCAATATACTTCACTGAAATTTTATTGCCTTTATCACTAAATTCCATCAAATCATTATACTTACTATCGCTTAAAATAGTTTTAACTTTAGCTATTTCTGCTTTATAAGTTTCAGTGTTTGTTTCGTTAGCTTTATATCCTAAAAAATTTAACTTATTTACAGACTCATAAGCTTCTTTCTGTGCTTCTGTAAATTCAGATTTATCAATTTCTATCATAGAAAGTGGTAAATCCTGTGATATAAAATTTTTAGCCTCTTGATTATCTACATAGTAGCTTTGTAGGCTAGCATTATTACCGCAGCTAGTTAAAACAACTGCGGTAAATAAAGTATATACTAGATATTTGATTGTTCGTTGCATTGATTGATGTTTTAATTTTATTTATCCTTTTCTAAATGCTTCCCACCTGGGATATTCATTTTATCAGTAAGCTTAGAAATCTCATTAAGATCAATATCACCAGTCATAGACACTACAACCGTTTCAATTTTACGCTCTTTACCGTTAATTTCAATCTTATCTTCCATCACCTTATCAATACCATTCACGAATATTAAAAGTTCTTTTACATGGTCTGCATCCTTTCCTTCTTTTACGTAAAACTTCACCTCTGTGCCATCATCTTTAACTTCCATTAATTCTTCCAAACCTCCAGAACGTGATTTAACCCATTTTGAAACATCAGCAGAAATTGCCTTGTTATCAGTTACAATAGTTTTAAAACTCGTAATGCTCTTTACCATATCCATATAAGCTTTAGCTTCAGCATCTTCAACATTAATGCCCATTTTGGCAATCATCTGAAACATTTTTGGCTTAATAGAAACGTAAGTTACATCAGGGTTTTCACTATACTTTTCAAAAATATTTTTTTGAGCCATTCCCGTTAATGGTAATAACATAATGGCCATTACTAGTACTATTAATTTATTTTTCATTGTTCTTGTTTTTAATTTATTAGAATTTTTCATTGCTTTTTAATTGATACTGAAACAAGTTCAGCACATGTTAGTTTTTAAAAATTATACTTGTTGTGTTTTCAATTTCGTTAAGATATCCTAGAGTAGAAGTGCCTTTATTTACCTCATTAAGATAACTAACAGTTGATGCGCCTTTGTTGAATTTTGAAGAAATCATTTCCATAGATTTCGAAAATTCGTTAAAAGCTAATTCTGGGTCTTCATAAGTACCTAATTCATTATTTCCAAATGAAGTCCCGAAATAGAAACCTAACATAAGAACCGCTACAGCTGCGACAGAAATCCATTTGTAATTAAAAATTGTCTTAGTTTTTAATGGAACGTCTTTAGTAAATTGTTCTTGTTGGTTTCCCAAAAAATACGCAAACATCGGTTTATACATTTCTAAATGTGGTGCCACAGTGTCACTTGCAAAATAGTTTTTTAACACTTGCTCCTCTTTCAGGCTAGTTTCTCCGTTTTCGTACTTTTCTAGTAACTTTTCTATATTATTTAATACCATAATTATGTGTATTAGTTAATTTCTCTCGTATTGTTTTTCTTGCTCTAGATAAGGCTACTCTAACCGCTGTATTATTCATTTCCAGCATTTTAGCAATCTCATCAAAATCATATTCTTCTATATCTCTAAGCTGAATTATCATTTTTTGTTGTTCTGGCAAGTCCTCAATAATTTTGGCTACCCAACTTACACTATCATTTAATTCAACTTGTTTTTGTAATGGCGTATTTTTTTCCTCGTAATTGCTATGTACAATTTTCAAATTCTGTGCCTGTTTAGATTTCAATTTATCAAAACAGTAATTCTTAGTCATCGTCATCGAAAAAGCCTCCACATTCCTATACTCAGCAATCTTCTTTTTATTATTCCATAACTTCAACAACACCTCTTGCGTAGCATCTTCAGCCTCTTCTGTAGACACCAGCAATCGCTTTGCTAAACGAAACACCTTATCCTTAAACGGCATTACAATATTTAAAAACTCTTTCTGAGTCATTTTTCGGTTGTATTAGTATGGTTAAAAACAGCTTAGTTACGGCTATTTATAATTACGACGACCATCTATTTATTTTGTTACACCAACATATAAAAAAAATTAAAAATTTGGGCGTAACCCACAAGGGGTCGGGCTTTCCGTTACAAGTTTTGGCTCGATGCTCGCCTCGCCAAAAGCTATCCACTACAATCCCTTACGCGGGCAAATCCGCTAAAGTATAGCAAAACACTAACTAAAATCTTAATTTATTTAAGACTTAGGCTTACATTCACCGAAATTAATAGCACATATTTTTTATTATACAATAATGTAAGTAAATTTAGGGTTTTAAGGACTAACCCTTGAAAAGAACATAAGCTATGAAAAATTACAAGGCCCTATTTCTACTATTTATTATTTCATTTAATACCATTAGTTGTTTTGAAGATAATGACGATGTTGCTGTTTCTGCAAATGAAATCAATGATTTTGTTTGGAAAGGCATGAACTTTATTTACTTATATAAAGATGATGTCCCAGATTTAGCAAACGATCGCTTTTCTAGTGATTCGGAATATGCCTCTTATTTAAATGATTTTTCAACACCTAGTGACTTGTTTGAATCCCTGAGATTCGAACCTCAAACTGTCGATAGATTTAGTAGGATTTTTGAAGATTATATTGCTTTAGAGCAATCATTCCAAGGCAATTCAAACACCAATGGGATGGAGTTTAGCGTGTTTTTGGCACCCAACAGCACTACTGAAGGTATCGGAATTATACGCTTAGTATTACCTAATAGTCCAGCTGATAATATGGGGTTAAAACGGGGAGATATTTTTTATGGTATTGACGGTAATAGGCTTACAAATGATAATCTTAATCAATTATTAAATCAGGATTCTTATACATTAAATCTTGGTTTTTACAACGATAAGGGCACACTCGAGACTGATGATGATAGTATAGACCCCCTTAATGAAGATGTAACTTTAAACAAAGTTCTATATTCAGAAAACCCAGTTTTTAAAACTGAAATAATTAATGTTGGTGGTGAAAATGTTGGTTATTTGATGTATAATGGTTTTATAGCTGATTCAGAGAATGAGTTAAATGATGTATTTGGTGAATTTAAATCTAATAACATACAACAATTAGTTTTAGATTTAAGGTATAACCCAGGTGGCAGAATTAGTGTTGAAACTTCTTTGGCTAGTATGATTACAGGTCAATATTCTGGAGAACTTTTTCAAAAACTTATTTACAATAGTACTTTACAAAGTAATAACACGGATTTTAATTTTTCTTCCAAATTAGATAACGGGAGTACAATAAATAGTTTAGGTTTAAGCAAGTTATATGTTTTAACCTCCCAACGGTCTGCTTCCGCTAGTGAAGGTTTAATAAACGGATTAGCCCCTTACATTCAAGTTATACAAATAGGTGTTAATACAACAGGTAAAACACAAGCATCAAGAATAGTTTATGATTCTTCACCTCCTAACTTTTTAAGGGAAGGTGCTAACCCAAAGCATAGGTATGCGATGCTGCCTTTAATTGCAAATGGTGTTAACAAAAATGATGTTGCTGTACCTAGTTCAGGTTTACCGCCTTCAATTGGTTTTGAATATGATGAAAACCCACTGAATTATGGAATTTTAGGCGATGTTAATGAACCGATGTTGGCAATAGCACTTGCAGATATTGCAAACTCTAGTGGTAAAATATCTGACATTAAAGCAAAATCAGAAAAACCATTAAAAATGCTAATTGATAGTAATGATTTAATTTCTTTTGAAGGTGGTATGATAGTGGATTAAACTTATTAATCTTGAAAAAACACAAAACCTACTTCAATTGGAGCTCTGGTAAAGACTCTGCTTTAGCATTGTATCACCTACTACAAGATGAACGCTATGCTGTTGATGAATTGATAACTACCGTAAACAGTCATTACAATCGTGTTTCCATGCACGGTTTAAGAAAAGAATTGCTAATTACTCAAACCAATGTATTAGATATTCCTGCTAGTATAATTGAACTTCCTGAGATGCCCTCAATGGAAGTATATGAGCAAAAAATGATTGAAACAGTTTCTAGATTAAAAGATGATGGATTTACACATGCTGCTTTTGGAGATATCTTTCTTGAAGATTTAAGAGATTACCGAGATACACAACTGGCGAAACAAAGCATAAAATCTATTTATCCTCTATGGAAACGAGATACCAGAGCACTCTTAAACGAATTTCTAGATTTGGGTTTTAAAACCGTAATTGTTTGTGCAAATTCTAAATATTTTGATGAAGACTTTGTTGGAACCATTATAGACAAAAACTTTATAAATAATTTACCTGAAAACGTTGACCCATGTGGGGAAAATGGGGAGTTTCATACCTTTTGTTTTGATGGACCTATATTTAAAAACCCCATTCCTTTTAGCATTGGAGAAAAAGTATTTAGAGAATACGATACACCTAAAACTGATGATGATTCGGTTTGCCGAAGTGATTCTGAAAAATATGGGGTTTGGTATTGTGATTTAATTCCAGAATAATCAACTCAGCTTGACTTTTTATTTTTAACCTAAATGGGTTCAATGAATAACGCATTATTTATCAAGCTACTTTTTTTGTTTATCACTCATGCGCTTTTCAACATCTTTAAAATAGCGTCTTTCTTTATATTTCCTAAAAACAAATACAGTTATAACAATTAAGCCTAAAATCATCATGCCGCCTTGGCCTGTTAAGTATTCAAGTGTTTTCATAAGTAGTAATTTAACTAGTGTAGTCGGCATTAAATATAAAACTTTCATTTATCAAGTTAATTTCATAAAAAAGCTATTTCAAAATTGTTTAGAAATAAAAAACCTATAAAGTCTTAAAGACCTTATAGGTTTGTAAATATGTAAATCTTAGTTTTAAAATATACCTATCTGGTTTAAAAATCTAAAAGACCTTCACATTAATTAAAGTAAACCTCTCCTGGTATAATTCTTAATGTTGTAGTATTAATCTCAGTATTCGTAGACAAATCATAGACTTTCAATTCTCCATTACTAGCAAAATCTTTAGCATCAACACCATATAGAAAATCATTTTTTACTGTCATATTATAAAAACTAAGTCCAGTAATTTCAGCATTACTAGGTAAAGTATTTGATGAACTTGACATTTTATGAACACTACCTCCCAAGTAGTAATATAAATTACCATTTTCAAAAGCTAAATAGTTAGGGTGTTCGGTAGTAGCAAAATCTATTGATGTTGTAGAATTGTCTGTTGTATTTACTTTAAAAAGTTTTCCTCCTGTTTCACTTCCAGTCCATGAAGGTTTTCCACCACATAAAACCCATAAATTTCCAGAATTATCTAATTCCAAAGAATTTGGAACATCACCAACAGTAATGGTTTCAGTAATGTCATCAGTAGAAGCATTTATTACTGAAATCTTATTATTTTGACTAAACCCTCCTTGATGAGCTACATAAACAAAATTAGATACCGCTAATATTTCTTCTGGCCCCTCTTCAACAGGAATAGTTGTATTACTTATTGTGTTAGTATCCAAATCTAATATTGCTAAATAATCATCCATCGCATTACTACCATCACCCCAATTAGTAACATAACCTTTACCATTAGCAAAAGCTATATACCTTGGGTTATTTAGACCTGTATCAATAGTAGCAACAGATTCAAAAGTGTATCTGTTAACTATATCTATTCGGTTAGACACGTTTGAAATGATATAAGCTAAGTCACCATTAAATGCCATACTTTGTACAACTGTACCCAAAGTTCTACCGTTCACGTTTGAAAAAATATTGTGTTCTACAGTTGTAAAATCATCTGATATAAAAGAAACTGTTCCAACACCGTCAGTAAAACTCCCTTCATGAGAAATTAATAATCCGTTTTCGTAATCGCCTCTTGGTTCTGGTGGCGTATCATCGTCGTCTGTAGTACATGAGGCAAAAAACAAACCCATTAAAAGGGCTAAAAGTAATAATTTGTTAAGTTTCATTTTTTAAAATTTAATTGTTGTTATTATTTGATAATTTCTATTTGGCATGGGCCGTAACGCCACATTTTGATATTCTCTATCACGAAAATTATTTACTCTAAGATTAATATCATAGTGTACCTTTCCGTTTTTATTTATAAGACATCCAAAGCCTATATTACCCACATTATAGCCACTTAACCTATCCCCTATAGTTAAAACTTCTCCATTAAATTGGTGTTGGTAAAACATAGAAAATACGGCATGACTATAAGCAACCGATACATTTCCTTTATGAAACGGCACATAAATGAGTTGTTTTTTTGTCTCAATATTTTCTGAAACTGTATAGGAATAACGCCCGCTAAAACTAAGGTGATTTAATTTTAATTTAACCTTAGAAAACGCTTCTATTTCTGCACCATAACTCTGAGATTTAGCAACATTAATTGGCGTCCAATCCCCAGAATTATCAGGCCGCCATTGTATTAAATCCTCAGTAGATATGTAATAGGTGTTTAATTTAAAATTAAAAGCTTTCAAGTTTAAAGTATGCCCTAAATCTAACTGATAAGACTGCTCAGGACTTAAATCCAAATTACCTCCTGGTTGCCAGTACAAATCATTAAATGTTGGAATTCTAAAGTTTTTAGAGGCATTAAATTGAATGGCGTATGTATTGGATACCTGATAAGCGCCATCTACCGAAAACAAAAACGGATTTTCAAAATCGGATGTAACATCCTTTCTAAGATTCAAATTATACTCAAAACGGTCTGTAGGCTTATGGTTCATTAATATTGTGGCAGAAAAAGCATTGCGTTTAGGATTCCCAAAACTACTGCCACCACCATCAAAATGGCTAAATTCTAAAATATTCCTAAACTGTAATGTATTTGATACCCGATAATTTAAATTATGGTTAAAAAGCCATGTATTTACCTTTCCAAAAGAAAAGAAATCGTTCACCTTATTTTCAAAAAACTTAAAACGTTCGTTAAGATGTACAACTTTTAATTTAGAACTAAACGCCCCGGAAATACGCGTCCACTCCAACATGGTTCTATAATTTTCATCCACATACTTACTGTTAGAAGGCGCTACCAAAGTACCCGAAAACTCCCTTTCACCATTATAACTTTGATGGTATAGTTTTAAAACATCTTTTTCAGATATAAAATATCCTAAATTCAAATTGAAGTTTACATTGTTAAAAGCACCATTTTCATTCACCCTATCTGCTCCTAAATACTTATAGTCATTATCAGAATCTACATAGGCAAATCCTGCGTTTACAGTGAATTTTGAATTGCCGTAAGATGAAGACACATCGGTCATTCTTGTATCAAAACTGCCATATGCCAACCTAAGCTGTGTATCAAAATGAGGTTTAAATTCTAAATTATTATTCAAATGAATACTGCCACCAATGGCGCCGCTTCCGTATTGCACACTACCACCACCGCTTCGTATATCTATAGCATCAAAATTGGTGGCGTTTATGGTATTAAAATCGGTTTGTCCGTTAAGTTGCGAATTAATGTTTATACCATTCCAAACCACAGCTGTTTGAGAGGCATTTGTACCTCTAAAAGAAGGAGATGAGACCATCCCAAAACCATTTTCCTTAAAATATAAGTTTGAATTAAACCCAAGTAATCCAGTAAGAGAAACAGAGTTTTTATTAATTATAGAATCATTAAGCTTTTCAACTTTAATTCCCGTAGTGTATTGCACTAATTTGGCATCACTTAAAACAATTTCATCTAATTTTTGGATAGCATCTAGTTGTGCTTGAGCAAGATTGCAAAAACCTGTAGAAAATAATAATAGTGTAAAAATATTGTGTCTCATAATCTGTAAAACCCTTTACCCGAGAGTTTCTATTAGATGATGAAAATGGCAGGTCTCCTGACTTGCGTCTTCATGTTGGTCTTCCCATCAAATTGACAGTGACATAGAAGTATAACATGAAGCTTTATAGCTTACAGTTGCGGGAACAGTTCTGGATTTTAACCAGATTCCCTTTTAATTCATTTCGAAAAAATCACGAAAGAAACCAAATTCGAAACAAAAGTAAACATTATGTTTAATCTATTACTAAAAACATTTAATAATATTACTTTTGAAAACATTAAATATTGAATTTTGAGAACGCTCGTCTTATTTTTTGTTTTAGCTATACTTTTTTCTTGTAAAGAAGAAAAAGCAGTTAACTCCATACTGCCTAATACCAATAGAGAACATATTAAACTTAAATACGCTAAAGGGTTTTCAATAACGAAACATGACCATTTTACTTTAGTTGAAGTGTTAAAACCATGGCCTAAAGCTGAAAAAAGTTATAAATATGTGGTTGTATCAAAAGAGTATTTAGCAAAAACTTCTTTCATGAAGGATGCTTATGATGGTATTATTATTACGCCAATTGAAAAATCAGTGGTTACATCAACAACACATCTTCCTGCATTGGAACTATTGGAGGTTCAAAAAACGCTTGTGGGTTTCCCAGGAACAGATTACATATCTTCTAAATCAATTAGACAACAAGTAGATAATGGAAATATTAGAGAACTAGGTAAAAATGAGGGTTTAAATACTGAAGTTATTTTAGAGTTAAATCCAAATATAGTCGTTGGTTTTGGTATAGATGGCGGAAATAAATCCTTAGAAACTATTAAAAAATCAGGAATTCCTGTTATTTATAATGGCGATTGGGTGGAGCATTCTCCTTTGGCAAAAGCCGAATGGATTAAGCTTTTTGGTACGCTGTACAACAAAGAGAAAGCGGCAGATTCTATTTTCAATCAAATAGAGAATGATTACTTAGAAGCTAAAACATTAGCAAAAAAAGTAAAATCTAAACCAACAGTTTTGAGCGGTGCTATGCATAATGATGTATGGTATTTACCGAATGGTTCTAGCACTGAAGGTCAACTTTTAAAAGATGCCAATGTTAACTATCTTTGGAGTGATACTGAAGGCTCTGGAAGCTTAAAGTTAAATTTTGAGTCGGTTTTAATAAAAGCTAAAAACGCAGATATCTGGTTGAGTCCCTCAAATTATTCAAGTATGGAAAGCCTTAAAAATAGTAACGAAAATCACGGGCTTTTTGATGCTTTTAAAAGCAAAAACATTTATACATTTAGTAATACAACTGGAGATAAAGGCGGCGTAATTTATTATGAATTGGGGATGACTAGGCCCGATTTGGTTTTAAAAGATATTATAAAAATTTGCCACCCAGAACTTCTAGAAAGCTATGAACCTTATTTTTTCAAACCCTTAGAATAGTTGCCAAATAGAAATACATATCAAGTTACCTTTATTATTTTAACAGTTATTCTTCTGCTATGTTTTATTATTAATATTAGTTTAGGTTCAGTATCTATACCTATTAAAGACATATTTAACAGCCTAATAGGTAACACAACAGAACAAGAAACCTGGCAATATATCATTCAAAACTACAGATTACCAAAAGCACTAACTGCAATCATTGTGGGTTCTGGTTTGGGAATCTCTGGTTTATTAATGCAAACCTTATTTAGAAACCCATTGGCTGGTCCCTTTGTATTAGGTATTAGCTCAGGAGCGAGTTTGGGAGTTGCCTTAGTTATTCTAGGCTCTGGTGTTTTTGGTGGTGTTTTAGCATCTCTTTTTATCTCAAAATGGGGTTTAGTAATTGCCGCGAGTTTAGGCAGTTTTTTAGTATTACTTGCCGTTTTAATTGTATCGCTTAAAGTTAGAGATACCATGGCAATTCTTATAATTGGATTAATGTTTGCAAGTATTACTGCAGCCATTGTAAGCGTGCTCTCCTACTTTGGATCAGCAGAACAATTACAACAATATATTTTCTGGGGTTTTGGTAGTTTAGGTAACTTATCATGGGAAGATGTTTCGGTGCTTTTAATGGTTTATAGCATTGGAGTTTTATTAGCTATCCTATCTATAAAGTCATTAAATACCTTGCTTTTAGGAGAAAATTATGCCAAAAGTTTAGGCTTAAATATCAAAAAAAGTCGTCTTACGATTATAATATCTGCAAGTTTATTGGCTGGAACAATAACTGCTTTTACAGGCCCTATTGCCTTTATTGGTTTAGCTATCCCGCATATTACAAGGCAAGTATTTAATACCTCTAATCATAAAATATTGTTGCTGGCAGTATTTATATTTGGTGCTATTGTTATGCTTATTTGTGATAGTATTGCACAACTACCTAACAGTGATTTTACTTTACCCATTAATGCCATAACATCTTTAGTTGGCGCTCCAGTGGTTATTTGGTTATTGATAAGAAAACGAAAAATGGTTTTTTAATGAATAGTTTAGATAAAAATATCATCTTAAAAACCAAAAACCTAGAGGTAGGTTATGTTTCAAAAAAGGAAAAAACTATTGTTGCTTCTAATATAAATATTGAATTAGAAAAAGGAAAATTAGTTGGTTTAATAGGTGCCAATGGTATTGGAAAATCAACACTTCTAAGAACCCTTACTAAAGTTCAAAACCCACTCAAAGGAAGTATTGATATTAATAATGTTCCCCTTGAAAACTACTCAGAAATTGATTTAGCAAAGGTGATGAGTTTAGTTTTAACGGAACCTATTGCATCTAAAAATTTATCTGTTTTTGAGCTTGTTTCCTTAGGAAGGCAACCTTACACAAACTGGATTGGAAACCTATCAGAAAAAGATATTAAAGCAACTTATGGAGCTATTTCGCAAGTAAATATTGAAAATTTAAAAGACAAAAAATGTTATGAGCTTAGTGATGGTCAATTACAAAAAGTGATGATAGCACGAGCTTTAGCTCAAGATACCGATTTAATTATTCTAGATGAACCAACCACGCATCTAGATATGTACCATAAAGCCTATACTTTAAAGTTGCTTCAAAAATTAACTAAAGACACTGGAAAAACCATCTTATTTTCTTCTCATGAAATAGATTTGGCTATTCAACTCTGTGATAATCTAATTGTAATGACAGAGAAAGAAGTGGTTTCAGATGAACCCTGTAATTTAATTACTGAAGGTATTTTTGAAAACTTGTTTCCAAAAGATTTAATTGCTTTTGATGAAACTACGGGAAGTTTTCGGGTTAAAAAATAATATTCATTAGCTATAAAGGAGTATTTATAAAATATAACTTCACTACTTTTTGGAATTTGGTTTTTGTTATTTGATATTTGTTACATGAACGATAATGTAATCATAATTCTAGCTGCTATACTTTTTGCAGCAATTGGCTTTTTCTTAGGAAACTACTTCTCAAAACTTAAAAACAAAAGTGAACAAAGTACTTTAGAAGAGCGTCAAAATCAAATGCAAAGTACCATTGACGAGCTAAGACAAAACCTTAGCAAGATTGAAAATGAACGCGAAGAGATTCGTCGTGAAAAAGAATTTTTAAACACCGAACTCGCTAGAAAAAATTCAGAATACGAAAACCTGCAAGAGCAAAACTTAAAACGTGATAAGGAGCTTGAAGAACGCCAAGAGCAATTGCGAAAAGATTTTGAATTATTAGCTAATAAAATACTAGAAGAAAAATCGAATAAGTTTACCGAGCAGAACAAAGAAAATATTAAAAACATTTTAAATCCGCTACAAGAAAAAATACAAGGGTTTGAGAAAAAAGTAGAAGCTTCTCAAAAAGAAAGTATCAGCATGCATTCCGCTTTAAAAGAGCAATTATTAGGTTTAAAAGACCTTAACCAACAAATGACTAAAGAAGCTACCAATTTAACTAGAGCCTTAAAAGGTGATAGTAAAATGCAAGGAAATTGGGGTGAATTGGTGTTAGAACGTGTTTTAGAAAAATCGGGGCTAGAGAAAGACCGTGAGTATTTTGTACAACAAAGTTTCACAAGAGATGATAACTCTCGTGTAATGCCAGATGTGGTATTACATTTACCTGATGGTAAAAAAATGATAATTGACTCAAAGGTATCTTTAACTGATTACGAGCGGTTAGTAAACGCAGAGGATGACGATAGAAATGCCCACTTAAAAGCCCATGTAAACTCTATAAGAAAACATGTAGAACAACTCTCAGCAAAGAATTATCAAGATTTATACGATATAGAATCTCCAGATTTTGTTTTGATGTTTATACCTATTGAACCTGCATTTGCCATTGTTGTTAATGAGGACAACTCCATATACAACAAGGCTTTTGAAAAGAACATTGTTATTGTTACACCTTCTACGCTATTGGCTACACTCCGTACCATTGACACCATGTGGAATAATGAAAAACAGCAACGAAACGCTATAGAAATAGCACGACAAGCTGGAGCGCTTTATGATAAGTTTGAAGGATTGGTGGGTGATTTAACTGGTGTTGGAAAAAAGATTGATGCTGCTAAAAACGATTATTCTTCAGCTATGAATAAGTTGGTTGAAGGTAGAGGCAATCTCATAACTAGTGTTGAAAAACTAAAAAAAATGGGTGCTAAGGCAAAAAAATCATTACCTGAAGCAATTATAAAACGTGCTGAGGAAGATGAATAACTATTAACTTGCTCAATAATTGGTTTTTTTTAGGTGAATTATGATTTTAATAACCTCATCTCTCATAATCTATTAAAATCATTTTTTAACTTCTAAATCATTTACAACTTAGTAAAAATAAAACCTGGTCTTGATGTTTATCAATTTATATTGTTATTTTGAGACATCCTTCAATTAAAGATTAATTCATTTATGTTCAAGCACGCAAAAGAATCACAAGTTTCAATTACCGAACTCATGTTACCATCACATTCAAATTTTAGTGGAAAAATACATGGTGGGCACATTTTAAATCTTATGGATCAAATAGCTTTTGCATGTGCTTCAAAACATTCCAATCATTATTGTGTAACGGCTTCTGTAAACAAAGTAGATTTTTTAAACCCTATTGATGTAGGCGAATTGGTTACACTAAAAGCTTCTATAAATTATACAGGAAGAACTTCTATGGTAGTTGGACTTCGAGTAGAGTCAGAAAATATTAGAACTGGAGAAGTTAAACATTGTAACTCTTCATATTTCACCATGGTTGCTAAAGATGAGCATGGTAAAAATGCCAAAGTTCCAGGTTTAATTTTAGATACTGAGCAAAGTGTTCGTCGTTTTGCTAGAAGTATTGCTAGACAAGAGCAGGCAAGAAAACGGTCTAATAAATTTAATGCTTCTACGTTTAAAATGGATGAACATCTAGAGTTTATTAAAACTCAGAATGCAAAAATTGAGCTTCATTAACTTTATAAACTTAAAAATAAATACGCATTAAAAGGTTAGGATAAAATCCTAGAGATGTTTGTAATGTCTCATCTACTTGTCCATTATTAACTCTAAAAAAGTTATTTATTTGGTTGTTTCTATTAAAAAGATTCCAAACGGATGCTCCAATATCAGCTTTAGTTTTTAATCCTAAATTAAAATGGTATAATGCAGAAATATCTAACTTTAAATAATCTTTTAATTCGCTACTATTACTAGCTTCAAAATTAATACTGTTATCAACAATTTCATTTCCAGAAACTGGAAACGTAGTTGGGTTACCAGAAAACCAGTTTAAACCTGTTGAAATCCTAAAATTTCTATTAGTATAAGTGGCCCCCAAAGTTGTAGCATGTCTTATATTATAATTACTTGGGAATTCATTTTCTGAGAAGGTTTCAAATTGATAATCGCTATTCAAAAAAGCATAGCTTAACCAAACATTAAAATTATTTACTTGCTTTCTCAATATAAAATCAAAGCCATTAGCCGTATAATTGCCTATTGCCTGAACGAATTCAAATTGATTTTGAAATCCTTGACTTTGTGCCGTAATATTCTTAACCTTTTTGTAATAGGCATCGGCACTTAGTTGCCACCCCCGCTTACTGTAATTTAGACCAACAGAAACTTGTTGGCTTCTAATTACAGGAATATCTTCATCGTTAGATAATTGCCACCTCCGCTTTTCAACACCTAAAAAATCATTTTGAAAATTGATTACCTGCGATGTATTTTGATGCTTCATTTCTCCTAAAAATTCAACATTAAAATTATCAAGAAATTTATGAGTAAAGTTTAAACGTGGCTCCCATATTTGCTTTTTAAATTTACCAATATAATTGAATCTTAATCCCGCATTAAGTACTGTTCGCTTATCAAAAGATTTATAATTTAATTGAGAAAACAGACCATGGGTACGAACAACCTCTGAAACTAGTGACCTAAATCTTGGTAAATCCACATCGTCTAAGTTAGTCACCTCTGTTTCTACAAAATGATAGCCTCCAAGAAAGTTTATATTATCAGAAAACCGATACTGATTCTTTAATTTGAAACTGGTTTCAGAAACAATATTTTCCTGTAAAAACCGCTGTGAATCAACAATATTAGCGTTTATTGCCTTCAATTTATAATCCGTTTCATAAATTTCTAAAGCAGTTTGCCATTTAGAATTCCAAATTTTATTGTAATGAATAGCCCCTGCAATACTATTTTGATTTACGTTACTCTGTCTGGATTCATCCTCTGTGTTTTCATTAAAAACTAACTCATTAGCTACATTAATAAAATTAACACGCAACTCATCTTTATCACTAATTTTATATATCCATCTTAAAGACACATCATAAAAATCAAACTCCTTATCAGAATTCATAACAGTATTCATAGCGTTTTCCACTTCGGTATCTTCAGAAATTTTATCAAAAAAACTATTGTAAGCTGGTGTTTGAATAAAATCGCTAATCGACTTTCTCAACGCTAATTGAATAGAAGATTTTTTGTTTATCGGAATATCCGCAAAACCATTAGCGTCAATAAAATTAACACCTATATTCCCTTTAAACTGAGAATTAATTTGATTATCGGTTTTCATCAAAATAGTTCCTGAAACACCATCTGTATAACTAACATCAGAACCGTTTTTGTACAATAATACATCTTCAGTTATTTGTGGGTTATACATCGAAATTAATCCAAAAAAATGCCCTGATTGATACATTTTAATACCATCCCATAAGATTAGATTTTGATCGTGGCTTCCGCCTCTAATACTAATATTTGATACATTTTCATTTATACTCTGTATTCCAGGAAATGCTTGAATAGACTGTAATACATCTGCTTCAATTAAACCCGGTAACATTGTAAATTTTGAAAAATCAATTTTAAAAGCACCCGTATTCAACTTACTAATTCCTTTGATGATATAACTTGGAACAATAACTTCTGGTAGTTGTTGTAAGTTGTCTTTTGCAGTTTTATTAGATGGTGTTACCAAAACAAAATTACTACCGATAACGGTATATTTTAAATCTGTATGATCTTTTAAAAACTTTATAACTTCGTCGAATGTAAGGTCCTTTGGTGGTAAACTTATTTTATATACCTCTACAACATCTTTGGCATAATTAAATTGATATCCGTATTGATTTTGAATAGTTGTTAGAACAGAGGATAACGGCATTTTTTCATCATGCTTTTGAGCGCTAACTGCAAAAGTGCCTACAAATAACAATAAGTTTAAAATAAGATAATGGCTACTCTTTATTTTCATGGATTATTACATGGTTCGATGAACTTAGTTCATAAGACAAACCCATGGGCTTGGTGATAGATAAAAGTGCATGTTCTAGATTCTTATGGTTAAATCCGCCTGTAAACTGTCTAGTTAAATCAACATTTTCAAATGATACACTAATGTTGTATTGCCTTTTTAACTCTTCTACAACAAGATGAAAAGGCACTGATTTAAAACTACTAACACCAGCAACCCAAAATGGCTTTTTTAAAGGCGTCTTTTCTTCAACTAAAGCATCGTTTAAAAACTGGAATGTATCTCCTGCATGTAAAGTCCTCTCAATTGTATTTGATGTTACTTTTACTATACCTTCAAAACATTTAACCTCAAAATAATTATTTCGTTGCTTAACATTAAACTCTGTTCCAACAACAGTTACCTTACCATCGTTAGTAATAACATCAAACTTATTTCCTTTTTCTACAATAAAATAGGCTTCACCTTTAAGTTTCACCTGCCTATTATCCTTCCAGTTATCATCATCAAATTGCAATTGCGAATTAGCATTCAATTTCACCTTAGAATTATCGGGAAGTACCACATCCATATTTTGACTTATAGATGTTTTGTATGATGATGAACTATTGTAAAAAGCAAAATAATAAATCCCAAAACCAATAATAAAAGCTGCTGCCATTTGTAGTATTGGTTTAATCCATTGCAGTTTTAAAATAGGCTTTTTACGGGAATTATAATGCTTTTTGAAGGTGTTAAAATCTTTAATATCTGAAAATCCAGACGCCTTAAACTGCTTTGAAGTTTCAATGATAGCAACATTAAGCTTGGAGTCGTCAAGATTATCAAATGCAGCTTTTTCAGCATCTGTTAAATCATCATTAAGCCATTTTTTTATCAAATACTCTTTGTCCATGCTAAAGCACTTTATTATATAACAACTTCATCTTTAAAATTCCTGACTACTTTATGTTAAAATTTTCTAACGCGTCTTTTAGTTTACCAAAAGCTGTATAAATTCTATATTCAACAACCTTTTTTGTAACACCTAATTGTTCTGCAATTTCAGCATGTCTTTTACCTTCAACTTTATTCAATAAAAAAGCTACACGCTGCTCTTTACTTAAATTTTGCAAAGCTTTTTTATATTTTTCCATAAATTGTTTCTGCTCAAAAATAAACTCAGGGGTTTCATTGGTATGTGATTTTTGGGGTTTCTTCTGATAATTTAGAACTACTTTTTGATGCTTAATATCATTTAAGACCAAATTATTAGCTACTGTAAACAAAAATGATTTTGCTTTTGCCAAATTAACTGTTTTACAACTATCCCAAAGCTTAATAAAAGCTTCTTGGGTTTTATCTTCTGGATTAATCTGCGAACCATATTTGTAGTATAAAAAATTATGTAAATCTTTTGAGTATGCATTATATACACCCTCAAAAACCTGGGTTTCACAAATATTTTTACTAGAATCTTCTGGCAAGCTCTTTTTATAATTTTCTTAAATATATATATATTTTAAAAACTTTTCAGGAATTTTAAAGATGAAGTTGTTATATAATAAAGCAGACATTTTATCTGATTGAATATGAAAGCAGATTACAACATTTCGATATTCTATTTTTTCTTGTTATGCATCATGGTATCATCATGCAGAAAAGAAGATATGGAACTTATTGAATCACCCGCAGATGAGACTTTAATTGCAGATTCATCTGTTGCGCTTTTAATGAAGAATGTTTCTAGTAATGATGGCTCCAATGACAATATAATAGATAAATCTAATTGTTTTAATATTAAATTTCCTTTGAATGTTAACGTAAACGGAGAGAACATTCTTGTAAATTCTCCTGATGCTTATAAAATTATTGAATACATTTTTGATGATGAAGACGATGATGTTGATATTTTGGAAATCTCCTACCCTATAACCATAGTTTCCGAAGACTTTTCTGAAATCATAATATATAATGATACTGAACTTAATAGTTACTCTATTGATTGTAATGGTGAAAATGAATTTGATAATGACATTGAATGCTTAGATTTTAAATACCCAATAACAACTTCAACTTTTAATAAGGAAAATGAAGCTATAGAAACTGCATCAATAACATCAGATTATGAGCTAAACCAATTTTTAAAAAATCTAACTCAAAACCTAATTACTACAATTAACTTTCCTATTGATGTCACACTTTCTGATGGTACAGAACTAATGCTAAACAATTTAATTGAACTTGAAAATAGCATTAATAATTATAAAAATGATTGTGATGAAGATGATGATTTTGATTATAACGATGATGATTGTGACTCATGTAATATTGAAGAATTAACAAACACTTTAACAAATTGTAATGGGTGGTTGGTAGATCAATTAGATCGTGATAATACAAATTATGACAATGCCTATGAGGGCTACAGATTTAATTTTACGGCAGATGGACGTGTGGGCGTTTATTGGGGCAGCACTAGTGCTTATGGCACTTGGGTAGCTTCAGGTGAAAAAAACAACATCAGTGTTACTATAAACATTCCTGGATTACCATTATGTAATAATGTTTGGAGATTACATGAAATGTCTGAATACACTAAGAAGAGAGTTGATTTTAGAGTTGATGAACATGATAGACTCCGATATAATAATATTTGTGATTAAATAATATTGAGCTAGTGATTTGCTTCTATGAAAAAGAAAAATGTCACCCAAGTTTTACCTAAATCCTTGGAACTAGCTAAAAACTGCTTCGGTTTTAATTAACCGGAGCAGTTTAAAAAACATGGTGCTTTAAAAGCATTTCAAGCTAAAATATGAAAAATAAAATCCTAATTATTATTGCGCTTTTAGTTATTGCCCTTCTTGCATATAATTACTTATATCAAGACCATAGAGATATTGCTTCAGAGGAAGCAAAATTTTCAATTTCACCAGAACAAATTGTAAATGCATTTAAGACTAATACAAGAGATTCAGAAAAAAAATTTCTTAATCAGACTATAGAATTAACTGGAAGTGTAACGGAATCAAACAACAAAGATTTAACATTAAACCACATAGTTTTTTGTCAGTTTTCAGAAAATCATGAGACTACATTAAACGCTAATATTAAAATTAAAGGGCGTTGTATTGGTTATGATGATTTATTAGAACAAGTTAAACTCGATCAATGTTACATAATTAATTAAACCAAAAAAAATGCTATGAAAACAACACTACTAAAATTATTTTTTACGCTAGTATTATGCTATGGTATAAATCTACCTAGTCAAACAGTAAATCTCAGTCCTGAAAAAGACAATTCTATATATAGCGAAAACAACAATTCCAACGCATTAGGAAATTTATTTTCAGGTAGAACTAATAATGGTAACAATAGAAGAGCTTTAATCAAATTTGATTTATCTTCAATTCCGGCTGGTTCTACTATAAATAGTGTAAGCTTAACAGTTAATGTAAACCGAGTACCTACAGGAGGTGCAGGAACGCAAACTTATACTATACACCAACTTTCAAGAGATTGGGGAGAAGGCACTTCAAACGGTGGTGGTACTGGTAGTACAGCAACAACTAATGATGCAACATGGAATGATGCCATGCAAGGTACAAGTACGTGGACAAACCCAGGTGGTGATTTCTCTGCTTCTCCTATGGCTTCATTAGCAGTTACAGGAATTGGGAGTTACACATTTACATCTAATGCAAATTTTGTAGCTACAGTTCAAAACTGGATAGACACACCTAATTCCAATAACGGATTAATACTTATTGGAGATGAAAATGTTGCTAGAAGCGCTAGACGTTTTGATAGTAGAGAAGGTACAAATGTCCCGCAACTTAGTATTAGTTATACCACACTTAGCACAAATAGATTTACAACTATAAATTTTTCCATGTTTCCAAATCCAACAAATAATCAAGTTAGTTTAAGGCTTCCAAAACATATATCTAAAGCCCAATTAAGTATTTATGACGTATTGGGTAAACAGGTAAAAAATAAAAGTATATCTAATCAAGAACGTATCGACATTTCAGACTTGGACAGCGGGGTTTATTTATTAGAAGTTTCCTCAAAAGGTATGACAAAAACTAAACGATTAATAAAATTATAATTTAAAACACTAAAATTATATGAAGCGCTTACTTTTAATAGTATTGATATTACCGTTTTTAGTGAACACCCAAAATGATTTACTTGATGAAATAGATACATATCAAACAGAAGGACAATATGCAACTGCCGCTTTTAAAGGTCTGAAAATTGTAAATTTTGAATCCACAAAATTAGTAGCAAAAGACGAACTTACTTTTATAGTATCCCATAGGTTTGGGAGCGTTAAAAATGGCATTGACACCTTTTTTGGATTAGATGAAGCTGTAACACGAATCCATTTTGTTTATGGAATTAGTGATGCTATAAATATTGGTGTTTCAAGAAGTTCTTTTTTAAAAGTTTACGATATTACTACTAAATACCGATTGTTAAGGCAAGAAGAAAATGGTTTTCCTTTTACAATAGTTGGTTTTAATGCCGTATTAATTAATACAGCATTGGATAAAGAAAACCTACCTTTATTAAAATTTAAACACAGATTAGGATATACAGCTCAGATATTAATTTCAAGAAAAATAAACACCGACTTTTCAGTTGAACTTGCTCCAACTTTTTTTCATGATAATTATGTTCAAGTTGATGAACAAAGTAATTCTCAATTTGCTTTAGGATTTGGCGGACGTTACAAATTAGGTAAGCGATGGTCTGTGAATGCTGATTACGGTTTACACTTAAATAGAGCTAATAACTCACCTTTTAAAAATCCGTTATCTATTGGTTTTGATTTAGAAACAGGTGGGCACGTTTTCCAAATGCATTTTTCAAATGCTCAAGCTATGAATACCAATGGTTTTTTAGGACAAGGAACTGGTGATTGGTCAGATGGAGACGTATATTTTGGATTTAACCTAAGCAGGAGATTCTAATAAAAAATAATAACAGTAAAAACAATAACTATGAAATCTACAAAATTAATTTATGTTTTAGCATTATGTCTAATAATTTTCAACTGTTCTAGCGATAGTAACGACGATTTACAAGAAGAGGAACAACAACAAGAGGAACAACAAGAAGAAATGGATCCAAATCCAACACCTATTACCTATAATGGTGATATAAGAAGTATTATGACTAACAACTGTAATCAATGTCATGGAAGTACAACTACAAATGGGGCTCCATTTTCTTTAACAACTTACAGTCAGGTAAGTGGTAGAATAGATCGTATTATAGCCCGCACAAATAACGCATCAAATCCAATGCCTCGTGCTGGTTTAATGAATATTGAATTAAGAAACATGATTAAGCAATGGAAAGATGATGGTTTATTAGAAAACTAATCGTTATAAATATTGGCAAGTAATTTGCTGTAAATCAATAAAATTGGTATGAAAAAAATAGTCTATCTCATAGTCTTAATTAGTATAAATATTTTTGCTCAATCAAAATATTTAACTAAAACTGGTACTATAAATTTTGAAGCATCAGTGCCTTCTGTTGAAGAGGTTAAAGCTGAAAACAATTCAGTTACGGCTATACTAAACTCTGATAATGGCGAATTTGCAGCTTTGGTTTTTATAAAAGGTTTCCGTTTTAAAAACGCTTTAATGGAAGAGCATTTTAATGAAAACTATGCTGAATCCGACACTTATCCTAAGGCCACGTTTAAAGGAAAAATTAAAAACTTTTCCAAGGATATGTTGAATTCTAAATTGGAATTTAAGTTGGATGGTACATTAACATTTCATGGGAAAACGAAACAAATTAATGATATGGTTATCAGCCTAAATAAGCAAGATGATTTAATATCTGCTTCAGGAAACTTTAAAGTTCTTGTATCTGATTTTGATATAAAAATTCCCAGAATAGTTAGGGATAAGGTATCTGAAGAGGTACAAATTACTTATAAGTTTGATTTGAAAAAAAGGTAGCCTCAATAATTCTATCTTACTAGCATAAAAAAAGCCGCTTAAAGCGGCTTTTTATTTATTTAAATACTAATATTACTTACTCAAATACATTTTTCTACGTGAGTATAAATCGTAGAACTCATCATCTTTTAAGCTATCTATAAACAAGATACTTTCTCCAGTACTCTTCATTTCAGGCCCTAGACGTTTATCTACATTCGGGAATTTATTAAATGAAAAAACTGGTTGCTTTATAGCATATCCTTCTAATCGTGGTTTAAAGTCAAAGTCAGTTACCTTCTTCTCACCTAGCATCACTTTAGTCGCATAATTTACGTAAGGTTCTTTATAGGCTTTTGCTATGAAAGGTACCGTTCTAGAAGCTCTAGGGTTAGCTTCAATAATGTAAACCGTATCATCTTTTATAGCAAATTGTATATTGATTAAACCCACCGTATTTAACGATCTTGCTATAGTATGTGTATGATCAATAATTTGTTGCATCACCAAATCTCCTAAATTAAAGGCTGGTAGTGTAGCATTTGAATCTCCTGAGTGAACACCACAAGGCTCAATATGCTCCATAATTCCTATGATGTAAACATTTCCATCAGCATCACAAATAGCATCTGCTTCTGCTTCTATAGCGCCATCTAAATAGTGATCTAATAAAAGTTTGTTATTAGGGATTTTTCTAAGTAAATCAACAACATGCTCTACCAATTCTTCCTTATTAATAACAATTTTCATCCCTTGCCCTCCTAATACATAAGATGGCCTTACTAGAATAGGAAAATCTAATTCATCAGCTAAAGCTAAAGCTTCATCAGCATTTTCTGCAACTCCAAATTCTGGGTAAGGAATATTATTTTCTTTTAATAATTTAGAAAAGCTCCCTCTGTCTTCTGCTAAATCTAATGATTCAAAACTAGTACCAATAATCTTAACACCATACTTGGTTAATTTTTCGGCAAGCTTAAGTGCCGTTTGCCCTCCTAGTTGTACAATAACACCTTCTGGCTTTTCATGACGAATAATATCGTAAATATGTTCCCAGAATACGGGCTCAAAATATAGCTTATCTGCTGTATCAAAATCTGTAGATACCGTTTCTGGGTTACAGTTAATCATTATGGTTTCATAACCACATTCAGCTGCCGCTAAAACACCATGTACACAACAATAATCAAATTCTATACCTTGCCCAATTCTATTTGGCCCAGAACCAAGAACTACTATTTTCTTTTTATCAGTTACAATACTTTCGTTATGCACATAAGTTTCTCCCTCTGGAGTTTCTATGGTGTTTTCGAAAGTTGAGTAGTAATATGGTGTTTTTGCTGTAAATTCAGCAGCACATGTATCAACTAATTTAAATACACGTTGAATATTAAATTCATCTCTTTTATTATATACCTGACTTTCTAAACACCCTAGCATGTGTGCAATCTGACGGTCTCCATAACCTTTTTGCTTAGCTTCAAGTAATAAGTCTCTATCTAATGTATCGATAGTATATGTTGAAATCTCTTTTTCTAACTGGAATAGCTCCTCGTATTGCTTTAAATACCACATATCTATTTTTGTGATATCATAAATCTGACTTAACGGAATTCCCATGGCAATAGCATCGTATATAACAAAAACACGATCCCAACTAGCATGAGTTAACTTGTCAATAATTTGGTTATAATCACTAAACCCTTTACCATCAGCTCCTAAACCATTTCTTTTAATCTCTAAAGATTGGGTTGCTTTATGAAGTGCTTCTTGAAAAGAACGTCCAATTCCCATAACCTCCCCAACAGCTTTCATTTGAAGTCCTAGAGTTCTATCTGACCCTTCAAACTTATCAAAATTCCAACGTGGTATTTTTACGATTACGTAATCTAAAGTTGGCTCGAATAAGGCTGAAGTAGATTTTGTTATTTGGTTATCTAATTCATCAAGAGTGTAACCTATAGCTAATTTTGTTGCTATTTTTGCAATTGGATAACCTGTAGCTTTACTAGCTAATGCAGAAGAACGAGATACACGCGGATTAATTTCAATGGCAATAATGTCTTCTTTTTCATCAGGGCTTACAGCAAATTGCACGTTACATCCTCCTTCAAAATCACCAATACTACGCATCATTTTAATAGCCATATCACGCATTTTTTGATATGTTCTATCACTTAGCGTCATTGCAGGAGCTACAGTTATAGAATCTCCTGTATGAATACCCATTGGGTCCATATTTTCAATAGAACAGATAATCACAACATTATCATTTCTATCTCTAAGCAATTCCAGTTCATATTCTTTCCAACCCATCATTGCTTTATCAATCATCACTTCATGAATCGGAGAAACCTCTAATCCGTGACGCAATAATTTATCAAAGTCTTTTTCCTCATAAACAATCGCTGCTCCAGCACCTCCTAAAGTAAAAGACGAACGAATACATAAAGGAAACCCAAACTCTTGAGCAATTTCTTTTCCTTTTAAGAAAGATGTTGCGGTAGCCTGTGGCGCCATACCTACTCCTATCTTCCCCATGAGCTCTCTAAACTGCTCTCTATCTTCAGTAATATTGATGGCATTAATATCTACACCTATAAGTTCTACTCCAAAATCTTCCCAGATACCTTTTTCGTCTGCTTCAATACATAAATTTAATGCTGTTTGTCCTCCCATAGTTGGTAAAACAGCATCAATTTGAGGGTGATCCTTCAAAATTTTAATAATCGATTTTGTATTAAGAGGCAATAAATATACATGATCAGCCATGGAAGGGTCTGTCATAATGGTTGCTGGATTTGAATTGATAAGTATCGTTTCAATTCCATCTTCTCTTAAAGATCTTAAAGATTGAGATCCTGAATAATCAAACTCACATGCTTGTCCTATTACAATAGGTCCTGAGCCAATAATTAATATCGATTTTAATTTAGGATTTTTCGGCATTTTTTAGAGGTTATATATTGTTGTTTTTAATGTGTTGCAAAAATAGTAATCAGTAGATATAAAAAAAGGCATTACACTTAAGTAACACCTTTAAATTATCAACAATTGTTAATCATTATTTCTTATGTCTAGTTTCAGATGACACAGATAATCTTTTTCTACCTTTAGCTCTTCTACGCGCTAATACCTTTCTACCGTTAGCAGAAGCCATTCTTTCTCTGAAACCGTGCTTGTTTCTTCTCTTTCTTTTAGAAGGCTGAAATGTTCTTTTACTCATTATCTTGTATCTTTAAAACTGATTGTAATTTCTAAAATATGTGGCTTTGTCAAAACCGAGGGCAAATATACAAAGCCTTTATTACTTTGCAAATCATTTTTTAAAAAAAATTAGAAATATTTTTATTCGCTTAAAACACGCTGCTAAACCTTTATTTATTTGGGGTTAGCTTACATTTTATAAATTATCAATACGCCTATTTTGATAAAAATTTAGTTTCTTTGCAGTCTTAAAACTCGAAAGCAGTTTGTATTATAAACCAAGATGCTTTTTATTATATTAAAAATACGTCATGTTCAATAAAAACATAAAACTTATCATTGCGGTTGGTATTATTGCTTTTGCAGTGTATCAATTTACTGAAAGCTACATTGGTAATGGTATTGCATTAATTTTTCTAGCCTTAATCTTTGTGTTCTTATACTTTAAGAATGAATTTATTTTATTAGCCTTTTTAAGATTACGAAAGCAAGACTTTCCTGGAGCTAAAAAGTGGTTGAGCAAAATTAAGAACCCTGAAGCTGCTCTTGTTAAAAAGCAACAAGGTTATTACAATTATTTACACGGTATCATGGTTTCTCAAGATAATATGAATGAAGCTGAAAAATATTTCAAAAAGGCCATTTCTTTAGGTTTATCTATGGATCATGATTTAGCAATGGCCAAATTAAACTTAGCAGGTATTGCCTTTTCTAAGCGTAGAAAACAAGAGGCTCAAAAATTACTTGCTGAAGCACAAAAGCTTGATAAACAAGGTATGCTAACAGATCAAATAAAAATGATGAAGCAAAACATGAAACAAGCTGTTGGCCCTAACCAACATTTTGGTGCAAGTGGCTCTATAAGATCTCAAAAAAGAAGAGCGAGGTAATAATCCTCGCTCTTATACTTTTTTCTTCTTAAAAACTTATTTTAGTTTAAGGAATAATATCCATCTTTAGGAATCTCAACATAGTACTGTTTACGAGATTTATTATTAAGATGTGGTTCACGTAACCATGGGTTATGTAATTTTAGAAGTTTATAATTTATACCGAAACGTGCTGCAAATTGAGTAAAATCAGTTACAGCTGTATCAACCTCTACTTTATAAGTTGGGATGTTAGCATACAAGTCTTTATCTCTAAAATTAAATCCATATTTTTTAGGGTTAGACAATATTTCTTTCAGCGCTACTATTCTGAATAAATAACGCCCAGTTTCTTCACCTAAAAGTAAATCGTAGTAGTCTGAAACACCTTGCTCTTTTAAGCGTTTTGATATTCCTGCTTTACCAGCATTATAAGCTGCAGCCGACAAAGTCCAAGACCCTAATTTATTTTTTGCTTCCAATAAATATTTGCAAGCTACCTCAGTTGCCTTTTCTAGATGATAACGTTCATCTACATTTTTATTTACTTCTAAGCCATTTTCTCTTCCTGTAGCTGGCATAATTTGCCATACACCTCTTGCTCCAGCAGGAGAAACAGCATTAGTTAACCCACTTTCAATAACCGCTAAATATTTAAAATCATCTGGCACACCGTTTCTTGCTAAAATGGGTTCTATTACTGGGAAGTATTTCTTAGCACGTTTAAACATTAATAGTCCATTGGATTGCCAGTAGGTATTTACTAGCAGTTCTCTATCCATACGCTCTAAAATATCTGGGTTATCAAGCGGCATGGGTTCACCTGCAAAATTTAAATCATCCGGAACTTGTAAGGCATAAACATTGTAATCATTTATCAGTTTTGTTTCAAAATTTTCATCGGTAGGTGCATCTTGAAGGGCATAAATAAACAACGCACATAAACTTAATAATCCCACAAACGCTAGAGCTTTCTGTATAATCTTCATTGTAATAAGTTTTTCATAAAATTAAAAAAAATAGTTTAGCCTCCTAAAATAAGACGAGGTAAATTTTCATTAAACCATTTGTATTTATTAATAATTGCAATATGTGTACCACCCTTTATCACTATACAATCTTTAATGTGTTTAATAGGAAATACGGGGTCGCTATCACCATGAATATGAATAATATCTGGGATAGCCACTTTCTGC
Organism: uncultured Algibacter sp.; assembly: GCA_947502405.1. GTDB lineage: Bacteria > Bacteroidota > Bacteroidia > Flavobacteriales > Flavobacteriaceae > Algibacter_B. The sequence continues at coordinate 255,694 of CANMZT010000004.1, forward strand.
TCCCAACAAACCATCTGTTTAATGGCCCAACTTAAATAGCCACTATCGTTAACCGATAAATACTTTTTGTAAAGCTCTAAACGCTTTTGAATATTTTTACCAAATGCATATTTCTCGAAAACATCAATTTTACTAGCTAACTGTGTAGGCGCTAAAAGATACGCCTTGGTTGCTTTTACAATAAGCATTTTTTTGGGCAGTTCATGCATACTTTTTACACTAGATACAATGATGAGTTTTCTAATTGATACAAACTTTCTCATTTCTTGCACCAAAACACCACCAAACGACACACCAAGTAAAACAATATTATCATGACTAATGTTTCTAGATAATCTTTCAGCATAATCAGTTAAACTTTCATTACTAAGAGGTATACTCCATTCTAAGTAATGTAATTTAAATTGATTTTTAGGTAATATTATATGCTCAAAAATTTTAGGGCTTGCTGCCATTCCGGGCATTAAATATACATGTATTATCTGCTGAACCATAAGGGATTAACCTTTAATTTACTTTCGTTTAATGATTTTTTTTCGTAATTTTGCACAAAGTTAGAGAAATAGTACTCACTATTTTATTTTTCCTAGAACTAAAAATATACAATATGGTTGAAGCTGCAGAATTAATTGACAATGATTTTTTACGTCAATTTGAAATTAAAGTTGATAATGATTTAGCAAAAATTGAATACTCATTACAAGAGCGAAAGATTTTTTTAACCAAACTAATTATTCCAGAAAGTATACAAGATGAAGATTTCAAGAAAGAATTTTTATCTCTTGTTTTTGAAGAGGTAGCATCACGTAATTTAAGTGTTATGCCTACTTGCCCATCCATTGCAAAATTTGTAAGAAGTAATAGAAAGTATAAACGTATGCTTCCTGTAGGCGTAAGAATATAATTTATTCTTTTGAAATAAAAAAAGCCGAAACTTAATAGTTTCGGCTTTTATATTTTGATATAATTTATTTATAATTTTATGTACACCAAAGTTAAATCTTTGGTGTCAACTACTTCAGTAAAATCTTCATTGTAAATTTTTATTCTATCTTCAAATACCAAAAATATCTGCCCATCTTCAATCTCTGCTACACTTTCTCCAATAGTAATCATTGAATTTTCAATAGTGTACTCAGTTGCTAAACTTACAATACCTTCAGTATCACATGTAACATCAAAATTATATGTATTAGTTTCATTATTTAACAATGAAATATTTAAATCAGGATTAAATGTTGTATTCAAGGAAACCACACCATTTTTATCAAAAAACAATGTCTCGTTTCTAGAGCAATCAATCTCATCTAAAAGATTTGTGCTTGCTACACCATCATTATTCATATCTAATCCATCTTCAATATTCCAAGCATTTAGTGTCCAAACACCAACAATAGGTGGATCATTAGAATCTTGTGTGTCATCTGTAGAACAACTGGTAAAACAAACCAGAAGTATTGCGTAACATAGGTTTAAAAGTAATTTTTTCATATTTGGGACATGATTAATTACAAGTAAAAGTATACGTAGAAAAAAGATTTACACAAAAAACAAGCTAAATAACTTATTTTCAGGGTTTACTTGTCAAAAAGCAATGAATTTTAATTTGAAAAGACCTCTAAAAACTCAAATCTTACTATGCCATCATCATCAATTTTAGTGAGTTCCACTTGATGTAAAGTATTTACTAGCTCAGGATTCCAAGGTGTTTTTACTTTCACATAGTTCTCTGTAAATCCATGGATATATCCAGACTTGTTTTCACTTTCAAACAAAACAGTTCTTGAAGTTCCTAATTGGTTTTCGTAAAATGCGCGACGCTTTTTTACAGATAAACCTCTTAACATTTTACTGCGTTTGCTTCTAACATTACCTAGTACTACACCACTCATTTCTGCCGCCTCTGTATTATCTCTTTCAGAATAAGTAAAAACGTGTAAATAAGAAACATCTAATTCATTTAAGAAGTTATAAGTCTCTAAAAAATGCTCGTCTGTTTCCCCAGGAAACCCAACAATAACATCTACACCTATACAAGCATGAGGCATCACTTCTTTTATTTTCGAAACACGATCTACATACAATTCTCGCATGTAACGACGCTTCATTTTCTTTAGAATCTCATTACTTCCTGATTGTAGTGGTATATGAAAATGAGGCACAAATGCTCTTGATTTTGAAACTAAATCTATCGTTTCGTTTTTAAGAAGATTTGGTTCTATTGAAGAAATACGTAAACGCTCAATCCCTTCAACTTTATCTAATTCTGAAACTAAATCTAAAAACGTATGCTCATGTTTTTTGTTACCAAACTCACCTTTACCGTAATCACCAATATTAACGCCTGTTAAAACGATTTCTTTTATATTTTGCTTTGAAATATCTCTAGCATTTTTCAAAACATTGTCCATGGTATCACTTCTAGAAATACCACGCGCCAAAGGAATTGTACAATAGGTGCATTTGTAATCACAGCCATCTTGCACTTTTAAAAACGCACGGGTTCTATCCCCTGTAGAATAACTTCCAACATAAAAATCGGCATCTTCAATTTCGCAGGAATGCACTTCTCCTAAATCGTTTTTAGAAAGATCGTTTAGGTAATCTGTTATTTTGAATTTTTCTGTTGCTCCAAGTACTAAATCTACACCATTAACATCAGCCAGCTCTTGTGGTTTTAATTGAGCATAACAACCAACAGCTGCAACAAAAGCCTCTGGATTCACTTTTTGTGCTTGCTTTACAATAGTTTTAAAACGTTTGTCTGCATTTTCGGTAACCGAACAGGTGTTTATGACATAAATATCTGCTTTCTCAGAGAAATCTACGCGATCAAAACCTTCATCATTAAAGTTTCGGGCAATGGTAGAGGTTTCTGAAAAATTCAGTTTACAACCTAAGGTATAAAATGCTACTTTTTTATTCATCATATTTTCATTTCCTTAAAAAAGGAAATCTGATTATATTTACATTCCTCATTCAAAAAGATGAAGAATTAATACTTGCACTTCTACTGCGCTCAGTGTGACAATTAAGTTAGTATTAGCGCGCAAATTTACAACTAATAAGTTAGATGATAAAACCATTTTTAAGTCAAATAATCTACTATTTATCAATTAGTTGCGCTCTGTTTTTTCTTTTTTCCTGCGGAAACAATTCAAATTCAAACAGAGACCATCTTGTTTTTCGGTATAACGAACATGCCAATATAAACACATTAGATCCCGCTTTCTCTAGAACCCTACAAGATAATTCGGTTTGTAATCAGCTTTTTAATGGCTTAGTGCAATTAGATAATGAGTTAAATATTTTACCGTGTATTGCTAAAAACTGGACAGTTTCAGATGATGGTATAACCTATACTTTTAATCTTAGAAATGATGTCTATTTCCATAAGCATAAATTGTTTGGAAAAGACTCTACACGAACCGTTACTGCTCATGACTTTAAGTATAGTCTGAACCGTTTAAAAGACGAAAAACTTGCTGCACCAGGAAGTTGGGTGCTAAACAAAGTTGATGGTTTTAGGGCTATTAACGACACTATTTTTCAGATTTCTCTTAACCAACCATTCCCCGCTTTTATTGGTTTGCTAACCATGAAGTATTGCTCGGTGGTTCCTAAAGAAATTGTACAGCATTATGGCTCAGAGTTTAGGTCGCACCCCATTGGTACAGGTCCATTTAAGTTTAAAAGATGGGAAGAAAATATTAAACTTGTTTTTAGAAGACATGAAAATTACTTTGAAACCGATAAGAATGGAAATCAACTCCCTTATTTAGAAGCCGTAGCTTTAACCTTTTTACCCGATAAACAAAGTGAATTTTTACAATTTGCACAAGGTAATATTGATTATTTACAAAGTTTAGATGCCTCGTATAAAGATGAATTATTAACTGCTGATGGTAAATTAAGAGCAAAATATAGCGATGCTGTAGACTTAATTCGTGGCCCATATTTAAATACGGAGTATTTAGGGTTTTACCTTGATTCTGAAACACCTGAAATACAATCTGAATTAATAAGAAAAGCCATTAATTATGGTTTTGACCGAAAGAAAATGATGGTTTATTTGCGTAATGGAGTAGGCAATCCTGCAAATGGTGGTTTTATTCCAAAAGGCCTTCCCGGACACGATTCATCCATTGGTTTTTCTTATCAACCAGAAAAAGCTAAACGTTTAGTTGAACAATTTAAAGCTGAAAATGGTATTGCTAATCCTGAAATTACTTTAGTAACCTCTAGTAATTATTTAAGTTTTTGTGAATTTATACAACGTGAATTAGAGAAAACTGGTTTAAAAATAAATGTAGATGTAATGCCCGAAGCCACTTTAAGATCTGCCAGATCAAACGGAAAGGTTGATATGTTTAGAAGCTCTTGGGTAGCTGATTATTTAGATGCCGAGAATTATTTATCTATTTTTTATAGTAAGAACTTTGCACCTGGCGGCTCAAATTATTTTCATTACAAAAGCAAGCTATTTGATAATTTATATAATAAGGCCTTTACAATAACCGATATTGAAAACCGAAAAAAACTATACACTACCATGGATTCTTTGGCTATGGATAAAGCCATTATGGTGCCTTTGTTTTATGACGAAGTTATTAGGTTTACCCAAAAAAATGTAAAAGGCTTAGGAACTAACCCCATTAATTTATTGGATTTGAGATATGTTAGGAAGGATTAATCCTCCTGACTGGATTTCCCAATATCGCTGATTTCATCTTTTACTAATGAAACCGATTTTTTCCATTTATTCTCTAGTAAGACATAAAAACCCCAAACTGACAATAAACCTACAGGGATTCCAAGCAAATTAAAACCCATATTATTTTCATAATCTATACCCCAATTAAAGATATAAAGATCAAGCAATGCTACTACTACACCGAAAACAATACCTGAAGCATAGTATACAACAACACTTAAAATAGCAAAAAGCCACTTACTTTTATTGTATTCAATGGATAAATCATAAAATCGTTTTCCTATAAAGTAGATTAATAATATTCCTAACATATATATTCTTTTTATACTGACTTATGCTGGTAAGAACTGCATTTATTTTTTTCTATGGGTTAGCAGATATGTGCGTTAGGGATTGTAGTGAAAATCCTTTTTGGGAGGCACGAGCAAAAAGATTGCAACGTAAAGCCCGACCCTTGCGGTAACGCCAAAATTTTAAGTTCTGCGGTATTTTTTTGTTTCTTCAAATACATGTTCAAGTATAGCTTTGTCTTGGTCAGAAAACTCAACCTTACGTCTTGCCATTACCACTTTTGCTACCTCAAAGGCTTTTTTAGTTAGGTACGTTGTAAAACCACTGCTACCACCCCAACTAAAACTAGGTACAAAGTTACGCGGGAAGCCGCTACCAAAAATATTGGCACTTACACCAACCACAGTACCTGTGTTAAACATGGTATTTATACCGCATTTGCTATGATCACCCATCATGAGACCGCAAAATTGCAAGCCCGTTTTAGCAAACCCTTCGGTTTGATAATCCCAAAGCCTTACCTCGGCATAATTATTTTTTAAATTAGAGTTATTGGTATCTGCTCCTAAATTACACCACTCGCCCAAAACAGAATTTCCTAAGAAGCCGTCGTGCCCTTTGTTGGAATAACCAAAAATAACTGAGTTATTTACCTCACCTCCAACTTTACTGTAAGGTCCAACAGTAGTTGGTCCATATATTTTTGCACTTAATTTTATACCTGCGCCTTCGCAAAGTGCCAGTGGCCCTCGAACTACTGCACCTTCCATGATTTCGGCATTTTTACCAATGTAAATTGGACCGCTACTTGCATTAAGCGTTGTAAATTCTAGTTTAGCACCTTCTTCTAGGAAAATATTTTCTGGTGCTATTATATTATTACTTGCTGGAATAGGCTGCGATGTTTTACCCTTAGTGATTAATGCAAAATCTTCTTGAATGGCTTCTGCATTTTTAGAAAAAATATCCCAGGTGTTTTCTATTTTAAGAATATCCTGAGTAAACTCTATGGCATCATAAGCATCAAAACTTATATCGTTTTGAGCTTCTTTGGTAAAAAATGCAATTACATCTTCGCCTTTGAAAATGGCTTGATTTTCTTTTAAATCCTTAACCATCTCAATCAACTCTAAATTAGGCAAATAAGATGCATTTACCATAATGTTCTCATCCATTTCTACCATTGGATACTTATCGGATAAATAATCTTCTGTAACAGTAGTAGTTGTGGTTTTTAAATAGGCTTCCCATTTTTCTCTTATGGTTAAAATACCAACTCTAATATCGGCTACTGGCCTTGTGAATGTAAATGGTAACAAATTATTTCGTGAAGGACCATCAAATAGAATGTAATTCATAATTAAGCTTGAAATTAAAATCTAAAAGTCTGAAGTTTTATTACATTAAACTTAAAACTGATTGTTTAAACAATATATAGATTGTTGTAAAAGTAAAAAAGCCTCTCTACAGTAGAAAGGCTTTTTATAAATATCTTTTTTGACTAAACTTATTTTTTGAATTTAGCGTATTTAGTTTTGAACTTATCAATACGACCAGCTGTATCTACTAATTTAGATTTACCAGTGTAATATGGATGTGATGTTCTTGAAATCTCCATTTTTACAAGTGGGTACTCTACACCATCAACCTCTAAAGTCTCATTAGTCTCTGCAGTAGACTTTGTTAAAAACACATCGTCGTTTGACATGTCTTTGAATGCTACTAATCTATAATTCTCTGGATGTATTCCTTTTCTCATCGCTAAATACTTTTATTACTTTCAATTTTGGAAGTGCAAATTTAAGTATTTTTTATAAATGAACAATACTTTTTATTATTTTTTATTTTGATTTCCATTTGCATGGGAATGACAATTACACTGGAATCCTTAAGACTAAGCCTTGAAGAATTCTTTTTCAATAAAATGTAACGTTTTACTATCTTTGATTACTAACTATACAACTAACAAATTAATTAAAATATCATGGAAAAATCTTTAAAATCTATTGCTACCAATTACGGTTTATATTTAGGTATATTTTTAGCACTAATTACTGTAATAGCTTATGCTGTTAACTTAGAACTTCTAACCAATATGTGGTTAGGTATAGTTTTATTACTTGTTATTATTGTGTTTGGTATTATATCTGTTGCTAAAGTAAAACAAGCTCAAAATGGATTTGCTTCTTTTAAAGAATCCTTTACATCTTTCTTTATAACTGTACTTATAGGCTTATTAATTAGTACTGTAGTTTCTTTTTTAATTTTTAATGTTGTTGATACTGAAGCAGCAGAAACTTTAAAACAAAAAACTATTGAACAAACAGTTCAAATGATGGAAGGCTTTAACACGCCTGTTGAAGCTATTGACAAAACTGTAGAGCAAATGGAATCTCAAAATCAATTTGGGATTGTAGGTATATTAAAGAGTTTAGCTTTTCAATTAGTCCTTTTTAGTATTATTGGACTAATTGTTGCTGCTGCTATGAAAAAAAATAACCCAGACGAAGCATAAATTCTGTATTTTTGAATATTATTTCGAAATTATTCTAAATGCAGATATCTGTAGTTATACCACTACTAAACGAAGAAGAATCTTTAAAAGAATTACATGATTGGATTGCAAAGGTTATGCAATCCAATCATTTTTCTTATGAAATCATTTTTATAGACGATGGAAGTATAGATGATTCCTGGAATACCATATCTAAACTCTCCAATGAAAATTCAAATGTTAAAGGCATTCAATTTTTAAAGAATTTTGGCAAATCACAAGCATTGCATGCTGGTTTTGCTAAAGCGCAAGGTGATGTGATTATAACCATGGATGCCGATTTACAAGATAATCCAGACGAAATTCCTGAACTTTACAACATGATTGCTAAAGAGGGTTACGATTTAATCTCTGGATGGAAAAAGAAGCGTTACGATTCTATTATAGCTAAAAATTTACCTTCAAAATTATTTAATTGGGCTGCAAGACGCACATCTGGGGTTAAACTCCATGATTTTAATTGCGGACTTAAAGCCTATAAAAAAGTAGTTGTAAAAAATATTGATGTAAATGGTGAAATGCACCGTTACATCCCATTATTATCAAAAAATGCTGGGTTTGATAACATTGGTGAAAAAGTGGTACAGCATCAAGCCAGAAAATATGGCCAAACTAAATTTGGAATGAATCGATTTATACATGGATTTTTAGATTTAATTACCATTTGGTTTTTATCACACTTTGGAAAACGCCCTATGCATTTATTTGGTGCACTTGGTTTTATTATGTTTGCTATTGGCTTTGCATTTGCAGCTTATCTTGGTATTGATAAATTATTCCTTAACCCAACAGGTAGACTTATTACGCAACGTCCTCAATTCTATATTGCTTTGGTAACTATGATTATTGGCACTCAATTTTTTGTAGCAGGTTTTTTGGGTGAACTAATTCTTAGAAATAGAACCGACAAAAAACGTTATTTAATTAAAGACGAGTTAAATTAATTAGCTACTACCCAAGGTTAGCCTTTCTCTAGTTGCTTTTTTAGTTTTAAGTTTATGTGTAGCGCAAAAGAACTTGAATAAGCTCAAATGTTACATCATCACGATTTCATTAGTTTAAATACTGAATAATCCTTAATACAATTCGTAACTTCAATAAACATTTTAAAAATAAATTAGTAATTTTAGTTTTACTTTAAAAATTAAATCTAAACCAATACTTTAAAGCATTATCTTCAAGCAAATGCGTACTTTTGTTTAACTATACAACTAATACTAATATGATACACATTGAACCAAAAATTTTAGAGCGTATTAATACTTGGCTAACTCCAACTTTTGATGAGGAGACACAAAAAACTATAAAAGAAAGTATAGCCAATAACCCCAAAGACATTCAGGAAAGCTTTTATAAAGACTTAGAGTTTGGAACTGGAGGAATGCGTGGTATAATGGGTGTTGGCACTAATCGTATTAATAAATATACTTTAGGTAAAAGCACGCAAGGTTTAAGTAATTATCTTCATGAACAGTTTCCAAATGAAACTCCAAAAGCCGTTATAGCTTTTGATTGTAGACATAATAGTAAAACTCTTGCCAAAGTAGTAGCAGATGTATTTTCAGCTAATGGTGTTGAAGTATTTTTATTTGAAGACTTACGGGCAACTCCAGAGTTGTCTTTTGCGGTTCGTCATTTAAATTGCCACTGTGGTATAGTTTTAACAGCATCCCATAATCCACCAGAGTATAATGGGTATAAGGTATATTGGGGAGATGGAGGACAAATGGTTCCGCCACATGATGGTGCAGTAATTAATATGATAAATAACTTAAATTATGCTGATGTTAAGTTTGAAGCCAATACTAACTTAATAAATTATATTGGAAAAGATGTAGATGATGTATTTATTGATAACTCTGTAGATAATGGCTCAGTAGGTGCTTCTCAAGATGCAAAAGATAATTTAAAAATTGTATTTACATCGCTTCATGGTACATCTATAACAGCAGTTCCTGAAACACTAAAGCGTGCTGGATATAAAAATGTATCTATAGTAAAAGAACAAGAGGTACCAGATGGTGGATTTCCAACTGTAAAATCTCCTAATCCAGAAGAGCCTGCTGCTTTAAAAATGGCTCTAGAACTTGCGGAGAAACAAGGTGCTGATATTGTTATAGGAACAGATCCTGATTGTGACAGATTAGGTGTAGCTGTTAGAAATACTGAAGGAGAACTACAATTATTAAACGGTAACCAAACCATGATTATGATGGTAGATTTCCTATTGAAAAAATGGAAATCCGAAAACAAAATTAAAGGTAATGAATTTATTGCCACTACCATTGTTTCAACTCCTATGCTTAATAAACTTGCCGATGCTTATGGTGTTGAGAATAAAATTGTACTTACAGGCTTTAAATGGATTGCAAAACTTATAAAAGACTATCCAGATCTAAATTTTGTGGGAGGTGGAGAAGAAAGTTTTGGTTTTATGGTTGGCGATTTTGTTAGGGATAAAGATGCTGTAACCTCTACCCTTTTAGCTTGTGAAATTGCAGCTATTACAAAAGCTAATGGTAGCTCTTTCTTTGAAGAATTAATAAAGCTTTATGTTGAGCATGGTTGCTATAAGGAAAAACTAATTTCGTTAACTAAAAAAGGCATTGAAGGTGCTGAAAAAATTAAACAAATGATGGTTGATGCGCGTCAAAACCCATTAACAGTAGTAAACGGATCAAAAGTTATTAAAATAGAAGATTATGAATCAGCAACTTCTAAAAACTTAATATCAGGTGAAACCACTTCAATTGATATCCCAAAATCAAATGTAATTATTTATTACACTGAAGATGGTAGCCAAATAGCATTAAGACCTAGTGGAACAGAACCTAAAATCAAATTCTATGTGAGTGTTAATTCAGAATTGACTAGTACTAGTGATTTTAAAGCATTAGAAGCACAATTAGATTCCAAAGCCGAAACTATCCTTAAAGATATGAATCTCGTTTAGTGGGGCATTTTACCAACATATTAAAATATGCCAAACCTTATAAAAAATATGCCTTAGGGCATGTTATTTCAAATGTATTTTATGCATTATTTGGCACCTTATCATTTATTGCTTTAAAGCCTATGTTAGATGTCATTTTTGACAAAAAAACATTGGCTCCAAAATCCTTTCCTGAATTTAAAGGTTTAAATAATATAAAAGATTATGCAGAGGATGCTCTAATCTACTACATGGATGATTTTACTGGTGGCGATAAATCTAAAGCCCTAGTTTTTGTAATTGGATTAATTATCTCTATGTTTTTACTTAAAAATATTGCAGGGTATTTAGCAAACTACTTCATGGTATTTTTACGTAATGGTGTTATTAGAGATATAAGAAATAAAGTCTATAAAAAAACTGTTGATTTGCCATTATCCTTCTTTTCAGAGCAACGCAAAGGCGATATAATTGCACGAGTTACTGGTGATGTTAATGATTTGCAGTATTCCTTTTTGCCCGTTTTAGAACTTATTGTCAGAGAACCCCTCACCATCATATTTACAATAATTGCAATGCTAATTATAAGCCCGCAATTAACATTATTCGTTTTTATCTTTATACCAATAATGAGTTTTATTATTTCAAGAATTGGAAAAAGCTTAAAACGTAAATCTACTCGTGTTCAAAGGGAGCAGGGTATTTTCTTATCTACACTCGAAGAAACTTTAACGGGTTTACGTATTATAAAAGGCTTTAATGCAGAAAAGACATTTAATGATAAGTTTCAAGAGTCAACAAATCGCTCTTATCATTTTAGAAATAAATTATTAAATCGACAAAACCTAGCATCACCTACTAGTGAGATTCTTGGTATTTTAATGATTTCTGGGATCTTGTGGTACGGTGGAAATTTAATACTTAGTGGAGATCAAAAATCTGTTCTAGATGGTAGTATGTTTTTAGTTTACCTTGGGCTTTCCTATCAAATTTTAACACCTGCAAAAGCAATCACTCGGGGTATCTATAATATAAAAAAGGGAGGTGCCGCTGCAGAACGTATTCAAGAAATCATAGATTCTCCAAATCCCATAAAAGACAAACCAAATGCAGTTGAAAAATCTGGATTTGAAAAAAATATAGAATTCAAAAACATCTCTTTCAAATATGAAGATGAATATGTTTTAAAAAACTTCTCATTAACTATTCCAAAAGGTAAAACAGTGGCTTTAGTGGGGCAGTCTGGTAGCGGTAAATCAACGATCGCTAACCTCATAACGCGTTTTTACCATGTTAATGAAGGAGAAATTTTAATTGATGGCTTAAATATTAATGATTTAACCACGAGTTCTCTAAGAAATCAACTCGGTATAGTTACGCAAGATGCTATTCTTTTTAATGACACCATAGTCAATAATCTAAAACTTGGAAAACAAGATGCCACTGATGAAGATGTTATTGAAGCTTTAAAAATTGCTAACGCCTGGGAATTTGTTAAAGATTTACCTCAAGGTATTGAAACGAATATAGGAGACGCTGGTAGCAAACTATCTGGAGGGCAAAAACAACGTTTAAGTATTGCCAGAGCAGTATTGAAAAGCCCACCCATTATGATTTTAGATGAGGCAACCTCAGCTCTGGATACAGAAAGTGAACGCGTCGTTCAATTGGCTTTAGAAAACATGATGAAAAACAGAACATCAATAGTTATAGCACATAGACTATCAACCATCCAAAACGCTGATAATATTGTGGTATTAAATAAAGGCGAAATTGTAGAACAAGGAAAACATGACGAGCTTATTACCAAAAAAGGAGTCTACAAAAAGCTTGTTGACATGCAAAGCTTAGATTAAACGACCTTAGCCAATAATTTATATAAATAAAAAAAAGGATAGAGATTTGGGGGCGTCTATCCTTTTCCGTTTCTGTTAGACTTGGGGAAGACTAACACATAAGTAGGTTTCTGATACAAACATAAAACATAAAAACTTATCTTACAAGAAAAAATGTATTTTATCGTATATTATATACACTTTATCGATTATATATATTTTAAATCCTTGATTTTCAGTGTTGTAAAATAATTAAAAAACACCATTAAACTTTTAGTATATTTAGTAGTCTAAAAACCAAACAATTGTTTGTGATTGACGAAGCTCAACTTATAACTCAACTACAATCTAAAACTAATAAAAACGAAGCCTTTAAAGAACTCTTAAGTCTTTACAAGGAACGATTATATTGGCATATTAGAAATATTGTAAAATCGCATGATGACGCAGATGATGTGCTTCAGAATACATTCATCAAAATCTTTAGAAACATTGACAAATTTAAAGGAGATAGCAAATTATTTTCTTGGATGTATAGAATTGCTACTAATGAATCTATTACCTTCATTAACAAAAAAGCAAAACAGTTACAGATAACAAACGAAGAGATTCAGCAATTAGCAATAAACAATTTAGCATCAGATGTCTATTTTGAAGGTGACGCCATTCAATTAAAACTCCAGAAGGCTATATCTACATTACCAGAAAAACAACAATTGGTGTTTAATATGAAATATTTTGAAGATATAAAGTACAAAGATATGTCTGAAATTTTAGAAACTAGCGAAGGAGCTCTTAAAGCATCATACCATATTGCAGTAAAAAAAATAGAAGCGTATTTAATTGAGAATTAAACCTTTCAAAAATTTATAAGTCAAATAAACAAGAGCATACAGAATGAAAAACAAGAATCTACATAATATTAAATCATCAGGGTTTAAAGTTCCTAATGCCTATTTTGATACTTTTGAGAAAAAGATTCTTAACAATATCGATGAGGCTCATAGCTTAAATAATATCAAATCTACAAGCTTTAAAGTACCAGAAAATTATTTTGATAGTATTGAAACGCGAATTACCGAAAGGATATCAGAAGAAGTGCAGGAAACCAAAGTAATTTCACTAATCAACAAAAAAACGGTTATTTATATTTCAAGCATAGCTGCTGCTATTTTGATTTTGTTCAATCTTTCTATTTTTGATAATAATCCATCTTTTGATAATTTAGAAACCGAAACTGTTGAAAATTATATCTTAGACGAAAATATAAGTTCTTATGAAATGGCATCTTTATTTAGTACTGATCAACTTCATGAGAGCGATTTCATTGAACATGAATTTGATGAGGAAAATCTAAAAGAATATCTATTAAATAATGCTGATATTGAGGCTTTAATGTTAGAATAACACTTAAAAAAATGAAAAAGATAATACTTATAGCAATATGTTTTGTGTCGTTTACTGTGATGGCTCAAAAAGATAAAAGAGAACAAATAAAAGCCTTAAAAATAGCCTTTATTACAGAACAGCTCAATTTATCTGAGAAAGAATCACAAGCATTCTGGCCAGTTTACAACGCTTTTGAACAAGAAAAGAATAATATTAGGTTTAAAGAAATGAGAGCCATCAGAAAAGAAATCAAAGAAAACCTAGATACTATGACTGATGTTGAAGCTAATGCGCTTATTGAACGATTAAATAAAGCAGAAAACAGCATGCATAATTTAAGGATGGAATTACCTAAAAAACTATCTAATATTATACCAGCAAAGAAAATAATTAAACTCAAAGTTGCAGAGGAAGATTTTAAAAAGAAAATGCTCAATGAGTTAAAAAAACGTAAAAAAGAGAGAGGTTAGCTAACCTCTCTCTTTTTTTAAAACTAATTTAAAATTAGTCTTTAATTATTTTTTTTGAAACAATTCCCCCTGAATCGAGTTTAATACTCATTAAATAAAGTCCTTTTGATAAATTACTAACATCTATCATCAAATCAGATGTTGTTAGTATTTTACTACCTGTAGCATCAAATACATCTATTTTCCGAATAGCTTCTGAAGATTTAATATTTACAAAATCCGTTGATGGATTAGGATATATATCCATAGAAATCTCCTTCTTTAAAGCCTTATTCAAGCTTAATACATTATTGTAATCATATGTCGTTCTGTAATTGTTTGTGCTAGTTTCAGAAAGTATTTTATTAAAGTACGGATAATCTTCGTATAGATATTCCAATCCATATTTATCGGCGAAAGGATTATCAAAACCACTCATTAAAGCTGTCATGTCATAAGCATAAGTAATTGTTTCATCTCCACCACCTCCTCCAACAAATGTATCAGTCTCAGATATTCTATTTCCATTACCATCTACCGCATATGTAGTAGTAAATGCCTCTTCCCAAGCCATACCGTTTCTAATATCGTATTTCACAGATGCTATTCTATTATTACCATCGTAGGTAAAACTATCTCTACCTTCCAAAACCCAAGTAGACCCATTCCACTCTTCTTCAATAATTTCATCAATTGTGCCATTACCATTATAGGATATGGTAGATTGAAACGTATTTGTCCAAACAGAACCGTCGTAATCCTCAGAAAAACCCCCTGTTAATGTTGTACCAGAATATGAAATTGTTGATCTTGACTCCGCAACCCAAGCCCCAGTATCCCAAGTATAACTTTCAATTAAAGACAAATCATCATTCCCATTATAAGTGTATACAGTTCTTTCTAAGTTTTCATACATACCAGTTGATGAATTATAACTCTGATAAATCTCAACAGTTACCTTATTACTTCCGTTATAGGTATAAATAGTTTTTCCAAATGCTTCCCAATTTAAGCCATTCCAAAAAAAATCTGTTTCGGTTTTTAAATTACCATTTTCATATTCGTAGTTAGAACCTGAACTGTTCATCCAAGTACCTCCACCAATATCTACTTCTTCAATAGAGGATAAGAGTTGGTTTTGACCATAACAGATAGCAGAGAGCGTTAATAAACACAGTATTGTAATTTTTTTCATAATATTTAAGGTTTTTAATTTGATTAATTAACTAACTTAAATGTATAAAAAATACCTACCATATTAAAAAACAAGCAGTTAAGTGTTGTTTTTTTAGATGAAGTGATTATTTAAAAAGTAATTTTGATATTTTTCCTGCTCCAGCGGAATAAGCCACAGAATCATTTAAAAACCGAATGGTATAAAAACCTTGATCACTTAAATGTTTCCATGTAGTTCCAGAATCACTACTATAATCGATGCCTTTAAAACCAATAGCCACCAATTCTTTTCCGTTTCTGTTAGGAATATATTGCACGCAACTTCTATATCCTGGGTTTTGATTTTCAGCCACTAACTCCCAAGTTTTACCACCATCTTTTGTTCTTATCTTATTAGCAAAATTATCATCTGGCTTGGTATAATCTCCTCCAATAGCAAATCCGTTTAATTCATCATAAAAGTCAATGGAATAAATGCCCTCAGTATCTTTTTCTTTAACTATTGGCGTATCAAAGACTTCCCAAGTTTTTCCTTTATCTGGCGAATAATAAACTCTTCCTGCAGTAGTAGCTACCCAAGTATTATTACCAACTATTGCAATATTAGTATCGCTTGCAGCAAATGCACCTTCATTTTCTAAACCTTTTGGTAAATCATTACATGATAATTTTTCCCAAGTATTTCCTCCATCTCGGGTAATAATAACACTTAAACACCCATCAGTTGAATCTCCAATTGCTATTCCTTCGTCTTCATTCCAGAATTCCATCGAATCGTAAAAAACATTAGGATGTGATTCTTTATATACCACTTTATTCTTTTTTAAGTCTGCGTCAAGTTTATAAAGTAAAGCTGGGGATCCAATAGTAATACCAAACCCTGCCTTTTTAGTGACACCAAGCGCTCTAAAATTTAGTTTCAAAGTATCATTCGATAAGTTTATTTTATGATTATAAAATGCTTTTCCTTTTAACGAATCTACATGCTTAAAAATAGAATTCGGAAAGATGATTCCAAATTCGCCTGTTGATGTTAAATATGCTGGAGCAGAAAATTCAGATTCAATAATTTCTAGGGCACGAACATTTAGAGTAGAATCTTGAACAAGTGTTTCTATTTCAACTTTATTAAATCCTTTTGATGAAACTTTATCTTCATTTACTGCTGAAAATAAAAATATTAAGGAGAATACTAATAAAATAAACTGTTTCATAATCTTAAATTTCCTTAAAAATAGAAAAGCTTCATGAATAAATCATGAAGCTTTTCATCAAAATGTTCTCAATATTTTTCAATAAAGAAAAAAATAGAACTATTAATCAAATCAAACCTCTTTCATTAATATCTCTACGTGTCGCTTCAATCGCTCTACATCTACTGGCAACGTACCATTATAAACACCCCTTATATACCCTTGTTTATCAACTAAAATAAAGTTTTCAGTATGAATAAAATTACTTTCATCTTGAGTTTTAGTAAAATCCTCATCTGCAAAATATCCTTTCCTTGCAATATCATAAAGTTCATCTTTATCACCAGTTACCAAATGCCATTTCTCAGAATTTACATGGTATTTTTCAGCATACTTTTTTAATAAAGGAATTGAATCTCTCCAGGGCATAACTGTATGAGAAAGCAACATAATATCATGCTTCTTTTTATAGGCTTCTTGAATAGCTTGCATGTTTTTAGTGAGTTTCGGACAAATACCAGGGCAACTTGTAAAAAAGAAATCTGCTATATATATTTTACCTTTAAATGTACTATTGTTGACTTCTTCTTCATTTTGATTTATAAATGAAAACTCAGGAATCTTATGCCTTGGTGTATTCCATTCTGGAGTAAATTCAGCCGAATTAAAATATGGCAGTTTTGTGATTTCAGCAGAAGCTGATTCTTTTGATTTGCTTTTACATGAAAAAAATGATATGGCAATCAAAACAATGAAAATAAATTTCATTTTAACCAATATATTGCTTCCTTCCTTCGCAGGAATGACAGGATTATTCAATTTCATCTTTATCAACCGTTACTGTATAACATTTTTTTAAACCAATTAACCCAAATCGTTCGCCATTAACAACCTCATAATTGGCCTTAATACTTCCATCTGGTTTCCATAAGCGTTGGCTTCCTACTTCCTTTCCATTTTCATAATTAAAATCCCTAAATAGAAGTCCATCTAAATACCATTCCTTTACATTGCCATGAAATTCGCCTTTATTATTAAAATGGTATTCAAATTTCAGATTACCATTGTCCCACCAAGCTTTATGTATTCCTGTTTTAATTCCTTCAGTATAAAATCTTTCAACAACTAATATTCCATCTATATTCCACTGTTTTTCTTTGCCTTCTTTTAAACCACTTTTGTAAAATACTTCAGATTGTAATTTGCCATCAGAAAATGAACTTACTACCTTACCAGTAAAAGGTTTTTCTTTAAATTCTAAAACACCATTATTTAAATTTAGTTGTTTATTAGAAATATCTAAAGTTATAGTCTCTTGCTTTTCGCATGAGGCAGCAATTAAAAATAGGAGAACGATATTTAGAGCAACTAAAAACCTCAACTAGCGAGAAATATTTCCAGGTGTACCAAAAAAGCCATTACCATTCAAATACGGGTCTTCACTGGTAATATGGTAATGATAAATACCATCAGGAAAATCTGCAGTTGCTCCAGTATGGCCATGATAATCATCTAAATCGCTATTTGTTATTGTGTTACCATTTTCTTGAGGTCCATACACCGGAAAGCCATCTGCCAACAAACCTAAAAAAACATCTTCACCAAATTGTTCTGTTAAAAAAGTAGGCTCTATATGATAATGATAGTTTCCTTGTCCTGCTGGATGCCCTAAATACTGATCGAAAGAGTTAATTTCCCTAGTTAATGGCGAACCCCCAGCAGCATACTGATTAAAAAACACAACACCATTTCTAGAAATACCAATAGGCCCCATTGGAGTAGCCTCTTTATTAGCGGCTTCTTCTGGATTTAAGGATATTGTAAACACGATATTTTGAGCAGAAATTCTATTAGGGTTTATTCTAAAGTTTGAATTGGTACCATTATAGGCTTCATACAAAGGGTTATCTGTTGGCCAATACGGACTTTTATGATTCGGTAAATCTTGCGTTGTAAATGTTACTGTATTACCGTTTACAGCATAAGACAATCCTGTGCCTTCAAACTTTGATAAGATATTACTGATATCATAATCTGTATCAGTTTGTTCCTCCATTTCTTCTTGTTCTTGTTCCTCTTCTAGAATAGTTTCATCAGAATCATCACTACTACAAGAATGAAGCGTTATTGAGAATAGAAGTAAAATACAAATAGTTGCAGTTGGTATTGTAAATAGATTTTTCATAGCTTTTGATTTAAAATAGATAAACTTTTGGTTAATTACACAAATTACAAATTAAAACTACATTTAATATGAGTATAATAATTACTATTATTAAGATAATTACAACCAAAGGTTTTTTCTTGATTTTCATGAGGCCCAATATTAATAACTGTATATATAGATGTTTTTTTAACCTAAAACTTGCGCTTGGTTTAAAAAATTATTCCCTATGCCTTTGGTTTCGATTTGGTCGAGGCAAATTCTTTAGTTCAGACTCAACTAAAAACTCATCATTATTTTTATCAAGCTCAGAAAACCTAAAAGCTAAAGGTCCTTTAGCTTCAACTTTAGAAATTTTCCCGTCATTATTGGAATCCATACGCTCAAATAGTTGGGTTAAATTTGGTCTACCTCGTCGTTCATTTATTGCTGCTTCTCCCATTAAACACCTACTTACATACGGAAACTCATTAGTTACCAAATACATGTATTTATTATTAATGGTGATTCCATTACATTCATCTAAATCACCCAAACCTTCAATATATTCAAAATCTGAAGTATATGTACCATCATGATGCCCTCCAACAGATATGTCTCGAGTATTTCGTCTGGTTTCATAAGTACAATCCTCTCCTTCACGATTACCATCGATTAATTTGTAACTTGGTTTATATCTTCCACTTTTTGAATAATACATCGGGAATCCATCATGCGCAAAACCTACATGCACTAAATCATCACCTGAATCAAATTTTTCAATAACGGAAGTTGGGCTTCCATGATAATGATAAGCCCCTGTTGGTTGTACATGAGCATTATTAAAGTCTAAGCCTAAATTTACTAGCTCCTGAAAAGCTTCTACACGATAGTTTTCACCCGTATCACATGCTACAACCTCTGCTGTTCCGGGTTCAAACTTAACACCGTTTAAAGCGACTCCCGGTTCTCGAACCCATTGAGGATTCCCGGTATATTTTGGATTTACAGGAAAATTGTACGTTCGTTTTTGAGCAGAAATTGTATTCGGATTTCCGGGACCAGGAAACTGTCCTGTTTTATGATTTGGTAAAGCATTAGTTACCATTATTCTTGTATTATCTTTTATTTTGACTGATGTATTTGTTCCATAATTTTCATCATTTAGAATATAATCCGCAAAATAACCCGTGTGGTGATTTGAATTAATCTCATTATGATTATGATTATGATGACTATGGTGAGCCAAATTTTTATTGCTATTGCAACTAATAGCAAGCAAACAGATAACTATATATGTATATTTCATTATTAAAATTTTTAGCTATATATATTAAGATGCATTATTAGAGAAAAACTTGTGTTTTTAAACAAAAAAGCTTCGTTTGTACACGAAGCTTAAAAAACAACTCATTCAAATCTTTACTTATTGATTCAAATATGTGTTCACTGCAGAATTACGAGAAACCACATGATTCTTTAACTGATTTATAGCTGTTTGAAAATCAGCACTAGAATTCAAAAATGTGTAACCATCTATTTCTGATGTGGCATACTGCTCAATTAAAGCGGCATATGAATCATAAAGTGTTTGTATACTAATAGCATTAAAAGGACCATCAATCACTTCTTGTAAATATGCATCATACTTTGCCTTATAAACCTCATCTTGATATAAATATCCAATCAATGGCCATTGAGACGATGAAATATTTGAAAAATCCAAATTGGCAGAACCCTGTCTTTTTCCTTCTTGAAGCGCCTCATTATTGTCCCATGGAATCCATGTTAGTTTGTTAGATTCAGGATTATTGTATAAATAATAATTATGTGTCATACGTCCATAAGTATCCCAGTTTTGAATAACCGTATTAACCGCTAAATATTTTAAAAATACATCGGTATCAAAAACAGCTTCCAAGTTAGTTCTCCAGGTAGCCGCATCAGTTGTCCTGATATCATCATGTATTGCAGCTAATAATGCCTTTACATCCGAGAAGTCTGCTTCATCCTCATTGGTTTTCTTCACATATTCATCTTCGTTATAAGTTCCAGTGGCAAAACTCGCTGCATCACCATCTGGTTTGTATAAATTCCCATCATCATTTATAAATTGTGTATCTAAAACACTACCATCTACCTCTTCAACTAATGTATAAAGCCCAAAGTACTTAGGACCTTCTCCATAATCCACGTAAAGTGTGTAAAATGCTGTATGAGAACCCACTAATCCAGAATTCCTAAACACATCACCAGCTACTTTTTCACGTAACATAGATCTATCGTCAAAGTTATTTTTTAGGCTAAACTTCTTAAAACCATAAAAGCGTTGGTTGTCTATCTGCGGATAATCATCTTCAAACTCATCAAAATCCAATTTAAATGATAATTTCAAAATACCGTTT
Organism: uncultured Algibacter sp.; assembly: GCA_947502405.1. Lineage (GTDB taxonomy): Bacteria > Bacteroidota > Bacteroidia > Flavobacteriales > Flavobacteriaceae > Algibacter_B. The sequence goes on from CANMZT010000004.1 coordinate 276,775, forward strand.
CTCCAACTAGATTGCAAACTAGAGTTTCCTTTAAAACGAACTCCAACTCGATACCATTGTTTACCTCCGTAAAACACTTCAGCAGGAACAAATATTGGATCTTCATCAATTTCGGTTAAACCTCCACCTCCTGGTCTTCCACCACCAGAACCAAAAGTTCCGTAATTATCTGTCATATCGTCTAACATGCTTTTCCAACGCGCTTCTGTAATTACTATATCTAGCCTTTTAACCGTATTATCTTCAAATACTTCATCAAAATTAGGATCTACATCTTTAGTGTGTGTTTCTGTAGTCCAATCTGTAGCTTCAAAGTCTTTATCGTCAATTTCAACTTCTTCCTCTTCTTCCTCCTCCTCTACCTCAACAATAATTTCTTCTGTTGTAGCATCTTCTTTACTACATGCTATAAGCGCTACTAAACAAAATACTAGTAACGATGTTTTTACCATTACTTTAAATAAATTAACCATCTTCATATCATTAGTTTTTATTGTTATGAATGTTTAGATGCATGTATTTTTTTAAACTTGTGATGCGCCATGTTAAAAAATTCACAAAAAAAAGACCCTCAATATTTTTGAAGGTCTAAATACTATTAATTAAGGTTGCTCTCGTGGTGGGCCATCCCTAAGCGGTCTATCTGGTGGTGAACGATCTGCATTTGGTCTATCCCCACGAGGACCTCTTTGATTTCCTGGACCCTTGTGTAGTGCATCATTTATAATTTTACCAAAAATTTCTTTTTGTTCGGCATTACATAATTCCTGAACGCTCTTAAAATGTCTATAAACTTCTAAATCCTTCAATTTCTCTTTTTCTCCAATCAATGAAGCAATAGAATCAATATTAGCATTCTCAAAAGAATCATTAGATAACCCTTTAAACAACTCATCTTTTAAGGATCGAATATCATCCGAAATACCTCGCATCGTCCTACGGTGCTCTCTAGTTATTGCTCTAAATTGTTCTTTTTGATTATCATCAAAACCAAGCGCTTTAACCAAAAAAACTCCAGGAGGTTTTCTCTCTTTCAGTTCTTGTTTGTTTTCGCCGCTTCCTAAATAATTATAGAGAAAAAAAGCATTCACCATAATCAAAAAAAGAAGCAAAATGTATAAGGGTAAATTTTTACGCATAATTAATTATTTAAAATAGAAGTATCATCATCACTAACAGATAAACCATAAGACTCTGCAAACTCACTAATATTGGCTTCATAAGCAGATGTCTCTTCAAGTTTAGTAAATGCAATAACATTTAAAACCACAACACACAGCAAAGTTGCTAGTTGTAGTTTTGGCGTAAACCAAGACCATACAGTTTGCACCTCCTCTTTTTCAGTAAATAAAACATTCATAGTTTTATCCTTAAAAAAAGGCGATACGTTAACCTTTTCTATACTTTCTAAAACATTTAAAGTTTCGTCAATTTTGTTTTGTATGTTTCTATCTCTGTCCATATCAAATATTTAGATGCAACAAATTTTAAAAACTTGCGCTAATAATTGTTTTTATAAAAATTCTCTAAAAGCTTCTGTAAATTCTTTTTTGCACGAAACATTAAAGACTCCACAGAACTCACACTTTTCTCAGTAATATCACTAATCTCTTGGTAACTTTTTCCGTCCACTTTATGCAAAGTAAACACCACTTTTTGCGATTCAGGCAATTGATTTATGGCATAAAACAGCGTCTCACTTTTTTCTTTATTCTCTAAAATAATCCCAGGATGATTCATCTCTGTAAAATAACTAGTTTTATCTACTGGAATCTCATTTCCTAAAATCGATTGCATAAATCCAAACCGCTTTTTCGTATTGCGTTTCCTAATAAATTCCAAACATTTATTGGTTGTAATTCTATAAATCCAAGTCGATAATTTAGAATTCCCCTTAAACTTCCCTATAGAGTTAAACACCTCCACAAACACCTCTTGCGCAATATCTTCGGCATCTTCTTTATTTGGCACAAACGAAATACACGTGGCAAAAACCTTCTGCTGAAAATCATCCAGCAACTTACCATAAGCATTAGCGCTATGGTTACGTAATTCCACTATAAATTCGTTTTCCGTCAAATACCTAAATTAAACCTCTATAGGTTTAGATGCTTAAAAAAATTAAAACTTGCGCTTTTTGCAAAATTTTTATTTGGGCGTTCCCCTAAAGGGTCAGGCTTTCCGTTCCAAGTCCTCGCACCTCCTTTGTCGGGCTGTGGGCTATCCACTACAATCCTTAACGCTGGCAAGTCCGCTAAAGCAGTTTTTCAACCCAAGCAAAGATCCATTCCGCAAGACTAAGCAATTTACAGAAATAAATCATAAGCACTTAAATTACCCACCCACTTAATCCCCTCCAAACAGGGAAAACTTAAATGAGATATATTTTAGAAGTTAAAATAGAAACAAGAATCAAATCCAAAATTAAACAATTTTAACCGTACCTTTGCCGTCAAATTTTTAACCAGTTCAATTTCGGTTAGCGTGCGTACTGCAAACTGCCACTGAACACTGAGTACTAACAAAAATGCGCTTACACAGAAACCTTTGCTTCGCCGTTATAGACGGGTTAACTCAAATCTTTAACGAAGACAAATACGCCGATAAAGTTATCCAACAACTCCTAAAGCGAGACAAACGTTGGGGTTCTCGTGATAGAGGCTTTGTAGCCGAAACCACATACGACATCGTACGTTGGAAACGTCTATACGCAGAAATAGCAGAAGTAAAAGAACCTTTTGATCGTGATAATCTATGGCGCATGTTTGCCGTTTGGGCAACCCTAAAAGGGATCAAGTTACCAGACTGGAAATATTTTGAAAACACACCAGTACGTAAAATCAAAGGTCGTTTTGATGAGCTCTCGAAAATTAGAAAATTAAGAGAATCCATTCCAGATTGGATGGACGAAATAGGTTTAGCCGAATTAGGAGAAACCAAGTGGACCAAAGAAATAGCAATGCAAAACCAACAAGCAGAAGTTATTTTAAGAACCAACACTCTTAAAACCACCAAAGAAAATTTACAAAACATTTTAGCTGATGCAGGTATAGAAACCGAATTCATAAAAGGCTATGACGTTGCATTAAAATTAGTTGAGCGTGCTAATGTATTTGTAACCGATGCTTTTAAAAAAGGGTATTTTGAGGTGCAAGATGCCTCCTCACAATTAGTGGCCGATTTTCTAGATGTAGCACCTGGCATGAAAGTGGTAGATACCTGTGCAGGCGCAGGCGGAAAAACATTACACATAGCTTCCTTAATGGAAAACAAAGGGCAAATTGTGGCTATGGACATTTACGAAAGCAAGCTAAAAAAGTTAAAAATAAGAGCTCGCAGAAACGGTGTACACAACGTAGATTTAAAAGTAATAGATTCTACAAAACCAATAAAAAAATTATATAATAAAGCAGACCGTGTGTTAATAGACGCTCCATGTTCGGGGTTAGGGGTACTACGTAGAAATCCAGACGCTAAATGGAAACTTGAACCTGAGTTTATAGATAGAATTAGAGTTACCCAACAAGAGGTTTTGCAACAATATTCTAGAATGGTAAAAGAAGGCGGTAAATTAGTTTACGCCACTTGTTCTGTATTACCATCAGAAAATCAAGATCAAGTAAAAGCCTTTTTAAAATCTGAAGTTGGTGCAAATTTTGAGTTGATAAAAGACAAAAAAATTCTAGCCCACGAAAATGGTTATGATGGGTTTTATATGGCGTTATTGGAAAGAAATTTATAGTTTATACTTTTAAATTAAGTTTTAAAAACCACTGTGTATAATTCTTTAAAGCTTGCTGTATCAGGCTTTTTTTGTATTTTCTTTCCTCCTAATTTGGCTGAATAGTTACATTTTTTTAACTATATTTATAACTTTACTTACAAAACACCTTTTTTATTTTATAACTATGAAAAAGTCTCTACTTTTATTTTTTGGTTTAGTTATTTCTCCTTTCCTTTTTGGTCAAACAACTACAAGTAATTCTTCTAACCTTGGTCAATCAGGGCCTGATTTAGAAACTATATTTGCCTCTTTCGAAAGTTCGCAAGAATTTGTAGAAGAGATGTATGCCTTGGTAGTATCTTATGAACTACAATCGTATACTTGGCAAGAATATCTTTTGGGTGATGATGGCTTTATAGATACTGCTTGGAAAGTAAGTAGAGATATTGATGCAGGAAATTTAGATTTAGTTATAGTAGATAACTTTACCTACTTTAATAATCTTCGTAATTCTGAATTTGGATCAGCATCAGCAAATCTAGAAAACCCTAACAGTCTTTTTGGACAAAGACCTGGTTTATGGGATGGTAGTATACATGGTATTAATAAAGCCAATACTGTAATACAAAATATAGACCTATTGGTAAATGCTACGCAAGCAGAAAAAGACGTTATTCTTGGGCAAGCGTATTTTTTTAGAGCATTTTTTCATAATGAAATAATGAAGTTTTGGGGACGCTTTCCTTATATTATGGAAGTTTTTGATGCTGATGACATAGAAATATCTACACCACGTCCAGAAACATACAAGGAAGTTGCTTTGCTGGCTAATGAAGACTATAGGAAAGCTGCAGAATTACTACCTAAAGATTGGGATGAAGAAGCTTATGGACAGGCTACAATCGGAGAGAATAAAAATAAACTTACTAAAGGAATAGCGTATGCTTTTCAAGGTAAAAACCTACTTCTAGCTGCAAGCCCATTAATGTTTTATAATAATAGTTCTGGTATTAATACCTATAACTACGATATTGAATTATGCAATATGGCTGTTGATGCTTTTGCAGAAATTCTTAAATTAAAAGATGAAGGTTATTATTCTTTAACTTCTTGGGAAAATTACGATGAAGTTTTCTGGAAGACGCCTTTTATAAACACTTTGCCAGGTAGTACCGAATTCATCTTTTCAGCAATTTCAAGTAATAAGTTGCAAGTCCAAAGATTTATGACATCTGGTGTACCTAGAGCCATTCATACTGCCTCTTCTGGGAATGAAGTTGTTAGTCCTACACATAATTATATTCATTCCAATTTTGGAATGGCTAATGGGCTTTCTATAGAAGATGATCTTTCTGGTAATTTTGGCACACCAACTTATAATCCTAATAAGCCTTTCGAGAATCGTGACCCACGTTTTTATAAATGGCATATTATTGATGGACAAGTTATAGATTCTGAAGCTGGCGATCCGCATAAAACAGCACAACTTTGGTATGTATCTTCAGATAACAAAGGTGTTCATCGTAGTAATGGTAATGAAAATGTAAAAATATTAAATACAACAGGATATATACGTACTAAATTCTACCCTAAAATTGATGGTAGATACCATAGCAGATGGAATAATATTATAGGCCAATATTATGGTATGCGAATGCATATGAGACTTACAGATGTTTACCTAATGTATGCAGAAGCATTACATGCATCTAATGGAGCAACAACAGCTCCAGCTTCTTATAACTTAACAGCAGAAACCGCTATTAATTTATTTCGTGCTAGAGCGGGTATTCCTAATGTAAACCCCAATATAGTTTCAGATAACAACAAGTTTATGGATGAATTAAGAAGAGAAAGAGCTGTAGAAATGTCATATGAAGGACACAGATGGGTAGATATTCGTCGTTGGGGTATTGCTCATGAAGATAAGTATAGAATAAAAACAGAATTAAATTTTGACGAGAATTGGACATTCTTTAACGAATCTGTATTAGTAGAAAGGGTATGCGAATATCCAAAACATTATTGGTTACCTTTTCGCCCATTTCGAATAAAATATCCTGAAGGTTTTCCTCAAAACCCAGGTTGGGAAAATATTGTTTTGTCTGTAAAAGATGTTACTAATAAAAAGGATAATCTGTTGGTATATCCCAACCCTTCTTCTGGTTTATTTAAAATTTCTGAGAATATTAAATATTCAATTTATGATATTACAGGTAGATTAATTCTTTCTGGAAAAGGAAAAACAATTGATTTATCTACCCAAGAAGAAGGAGTATACTTTCTTCGTTATAATGGAAATACAAAGTCTATTATTAAATACTAAAACTCATTTTTAAATTCAAAAATCAAAAATTAAATATTGATGGAGATAATACAAAAATGAAGAAAGTAGAAATCGCATCAAGTCTTTTCCTTTTTAGTTAATTAGTGTGATGTATCAATCATCCCTAATTTCGACATGATAAAAAGTTTGGTTAAAAACAAACCTAGGCGGATAAGTGTGTTAGGGATTGAGGTATTTGTTGAAGCTCTTTTTGTGTTGTTGCACCTATGCAACACAAAAAAGCGACTGCCGAAAGCCCGACCCTTGTAGTAACGCCCAAAAAAATAAAATCATTAGACTTTTTCAATGTAAAAAACATTTTTAAAGCTGTGCGATTCTTAATTTTTTATTACTTTTTTTGATAGAAATCACAAAATTAGGCTTCAAAAAAATCAATCAGCTAATACTTCAAGAATAGTATCCCGCTTCTTAACAATTAACATTATTTTTGCATCTAAACGCTATAAAAACAAGCACTTAGATCAGCGCGATATTCTTATAGTTTAAATTATAAATTGCACATTTTTATATAATACTTATATGATTCAAAAAGGCATAGAAGCACAACGGTTAGCAGTAGCAGATAACTATAAAAATTGGAAAAAATGGGGCCCTTATTTAGCGGAACGCCAATGGGGAACTGTTAGGGAAGACTATAGCGAACATGGGGAATCATGGGAGTTTATAGACCATGAAAAAGCAAGAAGTAATGCTTACCGTTGGGGTGAAGAAGGTATTGGAGGATTTACTGATGCCAGAGAAATTTTGTGTATGGCACCTGCCTTTTGGAATGGGAAAGATGCTATTTTAAAAGAACGCTTATTTGGATTAACCAACAATCAAGGAAATCATGGAGAGGATGTAAAAGAGCTTTATTTTCATCAAGTCTCTTCTCCAACACATTCCTACAGTAAATACCTTTATAAATACCCACATAATGAATTTCCGTACGGTGAATTGGTTAGAAAAAATCAAATTGGTAGAGATCAATTTGAATATGAAATTTTAGACACAAATGCCTTTAAAGACAATGCTTACTTTGATTGCTATATTGAATACGCAAAAGCAGATATTGATGATATTTTAATGAAAGTTACGGTGATAAATAGAGGTGCTAAAGCAGCTACCATTCACGTATTACCACACCTTTGGTTTCGCAATTTCTGGAAACACAACAAACGACATAACCGTCCGAGTATAAAATCTACTTCTGATGATTCTGTACTAACAAAGAGCAAACGAAATGGGAATTATTATTTTTATAATGATGGAGGTAATCAACTATTTTGTGAAAACGAAACCAATAATGAGCGTATTTACAATTTTAAAAACGATGTAAAATATGTGAAAGATGGTATTAACGACCATGTTGTTGAAGGAAAACCAACTGTAAACCCAAAGAAGAATGGTTCAAAAATGGCTATTTGGCATAAATTTGAACTAAAAGCTGGAGAAGAAAAAACAGTAAGAGTACGACTTAGCAAAAATAAATTGGAAGACCCTTGGAGTGATTTTGATACGGTATTTCATGATAGAATTACAGAATGCGAGGAGTTTTACAATGAAACTATAAAATCTGAAATTCCAGAAACCCATCAAGCCATTGCAAAAAGCGCTTTTTCTGGGTTATTATGGACTAAACAGTTTTATTACAACGATGTATTTAAATGGCTTTTTGGGGGTCCTGGAGAAGGTAAGCCGCATAGATCCAATATGCGGAATTATAGTTGGCAACATCTAACCAATAGGGATATTATCTCTATGCCCGATAAATGGGAATACCCTTGGTATGCTGCATGGGATTTGGCTTTTCATATGGCTTCTTTTGTTGAAATTGATCCGTTCTTTGCCAAAGAACAATTGCTATTAGTTTTAAAAGAGAATTACATGCATCCTAATGGACAGATTCCTGCTTACGAGTGGAATTTTAGCGATGTTAATCCGCCTGTGCATTCTTATGCCGTTTGGAATGTTTATGAAAAGGATAAAAACTACACGGGGCATGGAGATACCGAATTTTTAGAAAAAGCTTTTCAAAAACTACTCATGAATTTTACGTGGTGGGTAAACCAAAAAGATAAAAATGGTACAGATTTATTTGAAGGTGGGTTTTTAGGACTTGATAATATTGGGGTTTTTGATCGTAATCATATGCCGCCAGGAATTACCAGAATGCAACAGGCCGATGCTACAAGTTGGATGGCCATGTTTACGCTAAACATGTTGCGCATGTCTTTAGAGCTATCAAAAACTAATAAAATATACGAAGAAGTAGCTGCTAAATTTTTCAGACACTTTCTAAATATCGCTTGGGCTATGCATCATATTGGTAAAAAGGATATCTCACTTTGGGATGATGTGGATAATTTTTATTATGATGTTGTTGAAATGGATTCTGGTGTTACGGACAGACTAAAAGTACGCTCATTAGTAGGGGTAATTCCTATGTTTGCTGTAGAGATTATGCATAAAGATTTGTTTGAAGAACTTAAAGATTTCAGACGTAGAGCAAACAAAATCATGGAGACACGACCAGATTTAGCATCTTTAATTACCAATTTAGATGAAGCCAATGAAGACGGCAATTATCTATTTGCCATTATGCGTGGTTTCAGGCTAGAGCATTTATTAAAACGCTTGTTAGACGAAGATGAATTCTTATCTGATTTTGGTATCCGATCGTTATCAAAATACCATGAAAAATATCCATTTGTATTTAAACACCACGGGCACCATCAAATTCAATATGAATCTGGCGAGAGTCGTTCTAACATGTTTGGAGGTAACTCCAATTGGCGAGGTCCTATTTGGATGCCTTTAAATTATATGATTATTCAATCTTTGAGAAAATACTATACATTTTACGGACCTGAATACCAATATGAATTCCCTACTGGGTCTGGAAACAAACTAAACCTAAAAGAAATTGCAAACGAGCTTACTAAAAGATTGGTGAAACTTTTTGAAGTGAATGAAGATGGTAAGTTTCAGTACCATGCCGACAATACAGATAAGCATTTTACTAAAGATGAACATTTTAAAGATTTACACTTGTTTTATGAATTTTTTGATGGTGATAATGGTAAAGGTTTAGGAGCGTCGCACCAAACTGGTTGGACAGCACTAATTGCCAATTTAATTATGGAAATGGATGCCGATTGATTGTAATATCATACAATAAGAATATTAAAAAATCCTGATAGCAAACTATCAGGATTTTTTGGTTTTGGTAACCCTAAATTTTATGAAACTATTCTGTTAAAATTAAGATACCTTCTGTTAATTAAGGTTAAAAACGTTAAAGCTATTATAAACAAAACTTTACACATTTAAAAGTATTTGATTTGCTTGCTTTAATAATCAAAAAACTTTAAACAAATGAAAAAACTATTATTAGTAACAGCTATTACCATTTTAAGTTTAGCGCAGGTTAATGCGCAAGACGTTGAATTTGGAATTAAAGGTGGTTTAAACTTTGCGAGGCTTATTGGAGACAATACCTCAAAAGATCAAACTGTAACTGCTTTTAATTTAGGCGCTATGGCAGAAATTAAAATTTCAGAAAAATTCTCTTTGCAACCTGAATTGTTATATTCTGGTCAAGGCTATGATACTGGCATTGCCACTGAGGGTAACATAGCGCTAAACTATTTGAATATTCCTGTAATAGGAAAATATTATGTTACAAAAAAGTTGAGCCTTGAAGCCGGTCCTCAAATTGGGTTTTTACTCTCTACTAAAGGTGGTACTCAAGATTATAAAGACCTTTTTAAAACAACAGATTTTGGTGCAAATTTTGGTATTGGTTATAAGCTGGATAGCGGTCTTAATTTTGGAGCACGCTATGTTCTAGGGCTATCTAATATTAACGATGTGGGTGGCACAACAAATAAAAATGGTGTGTTTCAACTTACTGTTGGTTACTTTTTTTAGCACTTAATACTATAAAACTTTAATTAAGAGCTTTTAAAAAAACCTGATAGAAAACTATCAGGTTTTTTTGGTTCTATTTGTAGGAAATATTGGTTATATTTACAGAGTATCGATAATAAAAAAGTTACCATATCCTGACTTATTTGCAGGATATCCTTAATAAAAATCGGTATATAAGTAGTTGGCTATAATTAAAGACCAACCAACAGAAAACAATAATAATGGAAATTGAAATAAACTCAATTAGTAAATTAATTTCTCAATTAAAAAAAGAAACCAAAAAATGTAAAGAGGATATTTGGTTTAGAGGTCAATCTGATTTTGGTTGGGAGTTATCACCAGGAATTTTAAGAATATCTAATACTACATCAGAGAGTTCACTACTTTCAAGATTTAAACAGTCAGCAGCAATGCTAATTGAAAACAAAACGACAGATGATTTTGATTGGCTATTTTTAATGCAACATTATGGATTACCAACTAGATTATTGGATTGGAGTGAAAGTCCATTGACTGCATTATATTTTGCAGTAAATGATGAAGAAAAAGACAATATTGATGGTGCTCTATGGCTATTAAAACCTACAGAGTTAAATGAAATAGCAAATATTGGAGCTTTAGAAAAAAACTTCATTCCTTCTTTTGACGATGAAATTTTAGCAAATTATTCCGTTAAATCTTTAAGCTCAAATCCAAGACATCAACTTGCACCAATTGCAACAATTGCGACAAGAAACAGCCCAAGAATTCAAGCACAATTGGGTGTATTCACAATTCATCATTTGGACACCAAACCAATTGAGCAATTTTGTCAAAATAAAGAAGTTATTAAATTCAAAATTCCAGCTAAATCTAAAGCAAAAATCAGAGAAGAATTATCGCTACTTGAAGTAAATAAATTTGCTTTATTTCCTGAATTATCAAGTATTGGTGAAATTATTAAAAAGAAATTTATATGAGTTATATAGAAACATTTCCAGTTCAGCACTCAACAATAATGAGTACATATTCTGAAAGAGATGAAATCATCGTAAATCCTGAATATCAAAGAAAAGGTGGTGTTTGGACTACGGAAAAAAAACAGTTATTAATAGATTCAATTTTAAATAAGTATGATATCCCAAAAATTTATTTTCATCAATTTGACAGAAAGGAAAGAAAAGAAAGTGGAAAATCCTTTGCCATTATTGATGGTAAACAAAGACTTGAAACGATTTGGGGTTTTATAAACGGAGATTTCTGTCTATCAAATGACATTGAATTTCAAGATAATCCAGATATAAAGCTTGGTGGATTAAGTTATGATGATTTAGGAAAAGAATACCCTAAAATAAAAATTCGATTTGATTCTTTTGTTTTACCAATTGTTGGTGTTATGACAGATGACATAGACTTAATTGAAGATATGTTCTTCAGATTAAATGAAGCAGTTCCATTAAATTCTGCGGAGAAAAGAAATGCTTTTGGAGGTAATATGGTAAAAGCTATTAGAGAAATAGCAAATCACTCCTTTTTTGTTGATAAAGTAAAATTTAAAAACACGAGATATCAGCATTTAGAAGTTGCAGCTAGATTTTTACTTGTAGAAATTTCGAAAATTGAAGTCAACAAGTTAATCGACACGAAGAAAGTTTACCTAGATGCAATGGCTAAAAACTATAAGACTGAAAACAAAAAAATAGTTAAAGATGTTAGTCAAAAAGTCAATTCTGTATTAGACGAAATGGTAACTCTTTTTGCCGATAATGACAATTTATTGAGAGCACAAGGAAGTATGGTTATGTATTATTTATTATTTAAATGGGCTACATCAGAAAATAAAAATATAAAACGTTCCAAGCTTATTAAATTTGAAAAAACAATAAAAGACAACAGAAAACTAGCTGAAAAAAGCTACGAAGAAGCTGATTATGATTACTTAGAATACGACAGACTATCACAACACGGAACGAATGATGTATCAAATATTAAAGAAAGATTGAGAATAATTACAGAATATTTGGAATAATAACTATAGCTATAAGTAATTGCTGGCTTCTCGCCTACTTCTGAAAATTCCTGCGGAATTTTCAGTTTGTTGTGTATTTGAAAAGTTAAGTGCTAAACCACGCAACGCAATTATATACCAGACTGTCGATATAATTTGAAATGACATACCACGCAAAAAACCAATTTTGGGAGAACTAAAAGCTAGCAAACCAGCCCGCGTTAAGGATTGTAGTGGAAAGCCCACAGCCCGACGCAGGAGGTGCGAGGACTTGCAGCGGAAAGCCTGACCCCTTGTGGGTAACGCCCAAAACATAAAAATTAACTGTTGAAAATCCTGTTAATAACCCCTCCTGCTTCGGTAAAAAAAGCAACATCAAATCGTTAAAAATGTGTATTTTTGCACTTTCTTTAAACACACAAACCGAACATAATGATTCATTTCTTTGGAAACGTAACCAGCAAAGTATTTGCTGTTCAAACCACAAAAGAATTATCAACTGAAACCATCTCGAAATTAACGTGGCTTTTTGGGAACCAGCCTAAAATTGAGCAAGCATCTTTGGATGCTTTTTTTGTTGGTCCGCGCGCTGCGATGATTACGCCTTGGAGTACCAATGCGGTGGAAATCACTCAAAACATGGGGATTTCCGATATTATACGTATTGAAGCGTTTCAAGCAGTTTCAGACGATTTTAAGGATTTTGACCCGATGATTTCGGAGAAATTTAATGGTTTGAATCAAGAGTCATTTACTATTGATATTGAACCTGAACCTATTTTGAATGTTGAAGATATTGCAGCTTTCAACATACAAGAAGGGTTATCATTAAGCGACGAGGAAGTGGCGTATTTGGAAGGTGTTGCTAAGAAAATTGGCAGGTCGCTAACAGACTCTGAAGTGTTTGGGTTTTCACAAGTAAACTCAGAGCATTGTCGCCATAAAATTTTTAATGGCACATTTGTGATTGATGGTGAGGAGAAGCCAACATCGCTATTTAAATTGATAAAGGAAACATCGAAGCAAAATCCAAATGATATTGTTTCGGCATATAAAGATAATGTGGCGTTTATTAAAGGCCCGAAAGTGGAACAGTTTGCACCAAAACGTGCTGATGTTCCTGATTTTTATACTACTGAAGATTTTGATTCTGTAATTTCCCTTAAAGCTGAAACTCACAATTTCCCAACAACTGTAGAGCCTTTTAACGGCGCTGCTACAGGTTCGGGTGGCGAAATTAGAGATAGACTAGCAGGTGGAAAAGGGTCTTTACCATTGGCTGGAACTGCAGTATATATGACCTCTTATTCTCGTTTAGAGGAAAACAGACCTTGGGAAAAGGGTGTTGCCGAACGCGATTGGTTGTACCAAACACCTATGGATATTTTGATAAAAGCGTCTAACGGAGCTTCTGATTTTGGTAACAAATTTGGGCAACCTTTAATTTGTGGATCAGTGTTAACATTTGAGCACGAAGAAGAAGCCCGCAAATTAGGTTTCGATAAAGTAATTATGCAAGCTGGTGGTATTGGCTATGGTAAAGCAGACCAAGCGCTAAAGGACACACCTAAAACTGGCGACAAAATAGTAATTCTTGGTGGTGAGAACTACCGCATAGGTATGGGTGGCGCTGCAGTATCAAGTGCTGATACTGGAGAATTTGCATCTGGTATAGAATTAAATGCGGTACAACGTTCTAACCCAGAAATGCAAAAACGTGCTGCTAATGCGGTGCGTGGTATGGTGGAAAGCGATGAAAACTTTATTGTTTCTATTCACGATCACGGTGCTGGTGGTCATTTAAACTGCTTATCAGAATTGGTTGAAGACACCGGTGGAAAAATCGATTTAGATGCTTTACCTGTTGGAGACCCTACCCTTTCGGATAAAGAAATTATTGGTAACGAATCTCAAGAACGTATGGGGTTAGTTATTTCAGAAAAACATATTGATACCCTAAACAAAATAGCAGACCGTGAGCGTTCGCCAATGTATACTGTTGGAGATGTTACAGGTGATGACCGTTTTACATTCAAATCTAAAACCAAAGGTAATACACCTATGGATTTAGCTATGGAAGACATGTTTGGCAGTTCGCCAAAAACAGTAATGACTGATAATACGGTTAAAAGAAATTATGCTGATGTAACTTATAACTCTGATAATTTCCATGACTATCTTGAACAAGTATTACAACTAGAAGCCGTTGCTTGTAAAGATTGGCTAACAAACAAAGTAGACCGTTGTGTTGGTGGTAAAGTTGCCAAACAACAATGTGTTGGTGCGCTGCAAATTCCATTGAATAATGTTGGTGTAATGGCGCTGGACTTTAAAGGAAAAGAAGGTATTGCTACCTCAATTGGACACTCGCCTATTTCGGGTTTAATTAATCCTGTAGCGGGAAGCAGGAATTCAATTACTGAAGCCTTGACGAATATTATTTGGGCACCTTTAAAAGATGGTCTTAAAAATGTATCACTATCGGCAAACTGGATGTGGCCATGTAAAAATGAAGGTGAAGATGCACGTTTATATGAAGCGGTTGAAGCGATTTCAGAATTCTCGATTGATTTAGGAATCAATGTCCCTACTGGAAAGGATTCCCTTTCTATGAAACAGAAATACCCTAATGAGGATGTAATTTCTCCTGGTACGGTAATTATTTCGGCTGCGGCAAACTGCAATGATATTTCTAAAGTAGTAGAGCCTGTATTTAAAAAGAACGCAGGAAGCATCTATTATATCAATATATCTCAAGATGATTTTAAATTAGGAGGAAGCTCTTTTGCTCAAGTTCTAAATAAAATAGGAAATGATGCTCCAAACGTAAAAGATGCTGGATATGTGAAAAACGTATTCAACACCATTCAAGATTTAATTAGAAACGAACACATTGTTGCAGGACATGATGTGGCTTCTGGTGGATTGATTACAACACTTTTAGAATTATGTTTTGCGGATACGAATTTAGGTGCTGAATTAGACCTTTCTGCTTTGGCAGAAAATGATGCTCTTAAATTATTATTTGCTGAAAACGCAGGTATTGTAATTCAGGCGAAAGATGCTTCGATAGAGCAGGTTTTAACTAATGCGAATATAGAGTTCTTCAATATAGGAAACGTTACTGAAAGTGATACCTTAAGTATTATTAACAATACTGACGTTTTCACATTAACCGTTTCAAGATTGCGTGATGTTTGGTATAAAACTTCTTTTCTTTTAGACCAAAAGCAAACAGCAAACGGTTTAGCACAAGACAGGTTTGATAATTATAAAAAGCAGCCTTTACAATATACATTCCCAAAACACTTTACAGGAAAACTAAAAGACGTCATTGCGAGTGAAACGAAGCAATCTCATACAAATGAAAAGATTGCCGCGTCGCATACTCATCGCAATGACAGACCAAAAGCAGCCATACTTCGAGAAAAAGGAAGTAACTCAGAACGTGAAATGGCTAATGCCATGTATTTAGCTGGTTTTGATGTGAAAGATGTTCACATGACCGATTTAATTTCTGGTCGTGAAACTCTAGAAGATATTCAGTTTTTAGGAGCTGTGGGCGGTTTTTCTAACTCTGATGTTTTAGGTTCTGCGAAAGGTTGGGCTGGTGCTATTAAATATAACGAAAAAGCAAAAGCGGTTATTGATAATTTCTTCAAAAGAGAAGACACGTTATCTGTTGGGATATGTAACGGTTGTCAGCTTTGGATGGAGCTAGACCTTATCAACCCAGAGCATGAGGTTCATGGAAAGATGCATCATAATGATTCTCATAAGCACGAAAGTTCTTTTACTTCAGTAAAAATTCAAGAGAATAATTCTGTGATGTTATCAACGCTTGCTGGCACAACTCTAGGGGTTTGGATTTCTCATGGTGAAGGTAAATTTAGTTTACCATATTCTGAAGACAAATACCATATTGTTGGAAAATATGGCTATGAAGGCTATCCTCACAACCCAAATGGTTCGGACTTTAATACAGCTATGATGACTGATAAAACAGGGCGTCATTTAGTGACCATGCCGCACATTGAACGTTCTATATTCCAATGGAATTGGGCGAACTATCCAGAAGACAGAAAAGATGAGGTTTCGCCTTGGCTAAAGGCTTTTGTGAATGCAAGAAAGTGGATTGAGAATCACTAATTTTTACAAATTTCAAAAAATAAAAAAACCTTGAAATAAATCATTTATTTCAAGGTTTTTTTGACTAACAAATAATTATAATAATGAATTCTACTTTAGTTATTTTTTCGATTTAGTTTTAAACTGCTAACTTTAAGTCTTTCGCCTTAGCTTTTTTTTCCTCTTTTCTATAAGCTTTAACTACTGTTCTTTTCATTAATAACGAAACAAAAAACGCGATTACAAATAGTCCTGCAAATACTTTTAAGGTTGTATCTAAAGAACCTGTTGCTGTTTTAACCATATCATAAATTGTTGGTCCTACAACACCGGCTAATCCCCATGCTGCTAGTACCATACCATGAATGGCTCCTAATTGTTTTGTACCAAATAAATCACCTAAAAATGCTGGTAAAGTGGCAAAACCACCACCATACATGGTTATTACAGTAAATAATACGATTAAGAATAACATTTCCATTCCAATTTGCGGTAAGAAATAGAATGCTAAAATTTGGAATCCGAAGAAAATAATATAGGTGTTTGCACGCCCTAAGTAATCAGATAATGTAGACCACATAATTCTACCCAAACCATTAAATACACCTATTAAACCAACAATTCCTGCAGCTTCCATTGGAGTATAATTTAACTTTTCTTGCATCATGGGGCTTGCTGCCGAAATAATAGCAATACCACAAGCAATGTTTATAAACATCATAATCCAGATGTAATAAAAGCGTGGGGTTTTTAGTGATGCATTGGCCGTAATATTTGCCATATCCTTTTTAATGGTTTTACCTTCGCCTGGTTTAAACCCATCTGGAAGATAGCCTTCTGGTGGTCTTTCAATATATCTTGCAGAAGATAAAATAAGTACCATATAAATTAATCCTAAAATGTAAAACGCATTTGAAACACCAACAGCATCAAAAAGTGATTGCATTACAGGTCCAAAAATTAATGCTGCAAAACCAAAGCCCATTATTGCCATTCCTGTTGCTAAACCACGACGGTCTGGAAACCATTTTACCAAGGTGCTTACTGGAGTAATATAACCAAGCCCAAGACCAATACCTCCAATAACTCCATAGCATAAATAAAACAACCATAGCGACTCTAATTGTACTGCTAATCCAGAACCTAAGATACCTATGCCGTAAAATAACCCTGCTGTTGTTCCACTTACTTTAGGTCCAACTTTTTCTACCCATCTTCCTAAAAATGCTGCTGATAAACCCAATAATAAAATAGCAATTTTAAAGGCCCATTTTATTACACTGCCATCAACATCAAAAATATCTTTAACAGGGTTAGTCATTACAGAATATGCATATACAGACCCTATTGAAATATGTATTCCTACTGCTGATGCAGCTATTAACCAACGATTTTTTAGTTTTTGTGTTTTCATGATTATTATGGTTTGAGTATAAAAACTATACTCATTAATTTACTCTTACTTCTTTAAAATATTGCTTCAAAATTTCTACAGCAGCATCAATTTCCTCAGGCTTGTTTTCTCTGGCATCTTTTAATTGATACTCCCACCCTAAGGCATCCCATTTATGAACACCAAGTTTATGATATGGCTGTAACTCAATTTTCTCTATAGTTTTATAGTCTTTGAAATATTCTCCCATTTGATGCAACAGCTCTGGTTTATTAGTAATTTCAGGAATCAATACATAACGCAACCACATAGGTTTACCTGATGCCTCTCTAAACTTAGCCAAGTTGAATGTAGTTTCCTTATTTTTTTGTCCAGTGATATACTTATACCCTTTTTCTGTAATGTGCTTAATATCCAACATCACCAAATCGGTATAGTCATTCAATAATTCTTCTGTAAAATGATTTAAAATTCTACCGTTAGTATCAATATTGGTATGAATACCTTCTTCTTTTAAGCGTTTAAAAAGAGCAAGTAATTCTTTTGATTGTAATAAAGGTTCTCCTCCTGAAACAGTAACACCGCCTTTTTTTCCGAAATAAGGTTTCTCTTTTACTGCCATTTGCACCAATTCTTCAATCTGGTATTCTTTACCGCCATGGGTATCTATAGTATCTGGGTTATGGCAATACAAACATTTTAATTTACAGCCTTGTAAAAAAATAATCATTCGTACTCCTGGTCCATCATGTGTACCAAAGGATTCTATAGAGTGCACTCGTAATATGTTGTCTATGTGTTGGATAACTTTAGGATTTAAAATTAGCATCTGAAAAAGAAGGGGATAACACTTCATTTTTCAGATGCTTACAAAATATAAATAGAGTTTAATTTAGATAGATTCGTGGAATGATCTGGTAATCACTTCCATTTGTTGCTCCTTAGTTAACCTAACAAAGTTTACAGCATAACCAGAAACTCTAATAGTTAATTGCGGATACTCTTCTGGGTGCTCCATAGCATCAAGTAAGGTTTCTTTATCTAAAACATTCACATTAACGTGTTGTGCGTTTTTAGAAAAATAGCCATCCAAAATACATGCTAGATTTTCAATACGTTCCTCTTCATTGGTTCCTAATGATTTAGGAACTATTGAGAATGTATTTGAAATACCATCTTGAGAATCTTTATAATCTATTTTAGCAACAGAGTTTAAAGAAGCAATAGCACCATGAGAATCTCTACCATGCATTGGGTTTGCACCAGGTGCGAAAGGAATACCTTTAGCTCTACCATCTGGTGTAGCTCCCGTTTTCTTACCGTACACTACATTTGATGTAATGGTTAAAACAGACATTGTAGGCTCCGCATTTTTATAAACTGGTAATTTTTTCAATTCATCATTAAAATCAGCAACTGCATTTGCAGCTAGTATATCAACTCTGTCATCATCATTACCATAGCAAGGGAACTCACCTTCAATTTTAAAATCTACTGTTAAACCTTCCTCATTTCTAATTGGTTTTACCTCAGCATATTTAATAGCTGATAGTGAATCTGCCACAATTGATAATCCTGCAATACCATAAGCAATATTAATTTCAGGGTTAGTATCAATTAAAGCCATTTGTGCTTTTTCATAATAATATTTATCGTGCATGTAGTGAATAATATTCATAGAATCGTTATACACTCTAGCAACTTCCTTCATGGCTATTTTAAAGTTTGCCATGACTTTATCAAAATCTAAAACTTCGCAATTACAAGGCTCAATACCATCTACCATTTGGGTTCCGGTAATTTCACATTTACCACCATTTATTGCTAATAATAATGTTTTAGCTAAGTTGGTACGTGCACCGAAGAATTGAATAGCTTTACCCAGAGATTGATAAGACACACAACATGCAATACCATAATCATCTGACCCTCTATTCTCACGCATTAATTCATCATTTTCAAATTGAATTGAAGAGGTATCGATTGCAACTTTAGAACAGAAATCCTTAAAGTTTTGTGGCAATTTCTGAGACCAAAGAATCGTCATATTTGGTTCTGGTGAAGGTCCTAAATTATAAAGTGTATTTAAGAAACGGAATGAAGATTTAGTAACTTTTGTTCTTCCATCATCAAACATACCACCTATAGCTTCGGTTACCCATGTTGGGTCTCCAGCAAAAATTTCATCATAAGCACTCATTCTTAAGTGGCGTACCATTCTCAACTTCATTACGAATTGATCAATATATTCTTGAGCTTCTTCTTCAGTAATTAAACCTTCTTGTAAATCTTCTTCAATATATATATCTAAAAATGTAGACACGTTACCCAAAGACATAGCAGCACCATCTTGCTCTTTTACAGCAGCGAGATATCCCATATAAGTCCATTGTACGGCTTCTCTAGCATTTTCAGCTGGTCTACTTAGGTCTAAATCATATTTAGCACCTAAAATAATCATATCTTTTAGTGCTTTGATTTGATCTGAAACTTCCTCACGCAAACGAATTACAGCATCTGTCATTGGTCCTTCAATATTCGCTAAATCTTCTTTCTTAGCTTCAATTAAAGCATCAATACCATAAAGAGCCACACGACGGTAATCTCCAATTACTCTACCTCTTGCATAGTTATCTGGCAATCCTGTTAAAAATCCTAAAGAACGGAATTTTTTAATTTCAGCATTATAAGCTGAAAATACACCATCGTTATGTGTTTTTACATATTTAGAAAACAACTCAGTTAGGTTATCATTTGGTTTTACACCTTGTTCAGCTAAGGCTTTTTGAACCACTTTAAAACCTCCAAAAGGTTTCATAGTTCTTTTCAATAACTCATCGGTTTGTAACCCAACAATTACCTCATTTTCTTTGTCGATGTATCCAGCATTAAATGCGCTAACCGTTGAAATAGTTTCCGTATCTAAAGCACGAACACCATTATTTTGTCGTTCTTCTTTAGTTGCTTCTTTACAAATATCCCATAAGCGCTCTGTTTTTGTGCTTGGGCCTACTAAAAATTCATCTGTTCCATAATAAGGAGTAACGTTATTGTATACAAAATCTCTAACGTTAATCTCATCATTCCAAATTCCTGGTTTAAACTGTTTTACTTCCATCTCTAATTGTATTTATATTTTGTGAACTCTATTTTTCTAATTTACTCTTCAAAGGTAAAAACGGACATTCTCAAAAAAGATGACAATTGTCATTAAACACAACAAATCAGACATTTAAGAAAAATTATTTTAGCGAAAACGTTTGAGTTTTCATCTTGATATTAAGAATTATTCAACATTTAGTTTCAAACCATATGTTTTAAACATCAAAAAAGCTTTTTCTCTATAAAAAAGTATTCTTGTTTTATAATTTTCACTATTTATTCGTAAAAAAAATTTATTATATACTTTATTTTTTAAATAAACTGAACACCCATTAAAGTGTATTATTTGAAAATCATTATTTATTCCCTATTTTGCATTAATGCTTTTTAAAGATTCCCTATGAAAGAGATTACAAGACTATTTGATTTTCCGTATTACCAATTAGAAAACAAACCTAATGACGCTGCTTTAGTAACTAAATATGATGGTGAGTGGGTAAAAACCTCAACCCAAGAATATCTTGACAAAGCAAATGCTTTAAGCAGAGCGTTATTAAAACTCGGTGTAAAGAAGAATGACAAAATTGCTGTAATTTCTTCTACCAATAGAACAGAATGGAATATTGTTGATATTGGTGTTTTGCAACTTGGCGCTCAAAATATACCTATATACCCAACAATTTGTGCCGAGGATTATGAATACGTTATCAATCATAGCGAATCCATATATTGTTTTGTTTCTGATGAGGAAGTGCTAAAAAAAGTTAATAAAATAAAAAAGAATACAAATATTAAAGACGTTTATTCTTTTGATCATATAAAAGGATGCAAGCATTATTCAGAATTGTTGGAACTTGGAAAAGAAACAACAAACCAAGAAGAAGTAGAAACTAGAAAAAATGAAGTAAAACCTTCAGATTTAGCAACTATTATTTATACCTCTGGAACTACTGGAAAACCAAAAGGTGTTATGCTTTCGCATTCAAATATAACAACAAATGTATTAGACAGTGCATCCAGAGTACCTTTAAGAAAAGGAGAAACAAGAGTTTTAAGTTTCCTTCCTATATGTCATGTTTTTGAGCGTGTTTTAATTTATATCTACCAGCATGCGGGTACTTCAATTTATTTTGCAGAAGCTCTTGATAAAATTGGCGATAATGCTAAAGAGATCAAACCCAATATGATGAGTGTTGTACCTAGGCTTTTAGAAAAAGTTTATGATAAAATTATGGATAAAGCTGAAGACTTAACAGGCATAAAAAAAGCTTTGTTTTATTGGGCAGTAAGTTTAGGGGAAGAATGGAAGCCTTACAGAGAAAATGGTGCTTGGTATGAGTTTAAACTAAGTATTGCCAGCAAGCTTATTTTTAGTAAATGGCGTGCTGCGTTGGGTGGCGAATTACACACTATGGTGTCTGGAAGTGCTGCTTTACAACCTAGGCTTGCTAGAATGTTTGGAGCAGCAGGAATGCAAGTTATGGAAGGCTATGGATTAACAGAAACCTCACCTGTTGTATCTGTTGGTAAATATGCAAACAACATGTACAAAGTTGGTACTGTGGGCATACCTATACCAAATGTTGAAGTAAAAATTGCAGAGGACGGTGAGATTCTAATTAAAGGTCCTAATGTTATGATGGGCTACTACAAAGATTCTGAAAAGACAGCGAGTGTGATGACTGGAGATTATTTCCATACTGGTGATAAAGGTGAAATTGACGATGATGGTTTCCTCAAAATCACTGGTCGCAAAAAGGAAATGTTTAAAACTTCTGGCGGAAAATATATCATCCCTACACTTCTTGAAAACGACTTAAAGCAATCCCGCTTTATTGAGCAAATTATGGTTATTGGTGAAGGCGAAAAAATGCCTGCAGCTTTAATTCAGCCTAATTTTGAATTTGTACAAGAATGGATTGAGAGGAAAAACCATGCTGTAGGAACAAGTTTTGAAGATATTGCAAATTCTGAGACTGTTCAGAAACGCATTCAAAAAGAAGTTGATAAGTGTAATAAAAAGTTTGGTAAATGGGAACAAATTAAGAAGTTTGAAATTACTCCTGAAGAATGGTCTATTGATGCTGGACATCTTACGCCTACTATGAAGATGAAAAGAGATGTTATAAAAAAGATGTACGCCAGCTTAATTGAAAGAATTTATCGTCCATAATTCTTCTTACATAAATACTTTTTAATATCTATTTTTTGCTTTTTTATGAATATTTTACATCAAAAACCAATATAAATTAATAATTAAATAATTTCAAGCATGTTTTTTTGATGTTTTCACATTCTTTTAATACTTTAAAAGTCTAACCAATTAAAACACAAACACATGAAAACAAAAAATTTTTTAGTATCAGGTATTGTTGGAGGTATAGTTGATTTTCTTCTAGGGTGGCTTTTTTATGGGATTATTTTCGCAAACACTTTTCCTCAGCCTGAAGAAAGTTCAAACACCATGATTTTTATATTCTTGGGTTGCTTATTTTTTGGGTTGTTTATTGCATACATATATACCAAGTGGGCACAAATAACAACATTTATGACTGGTCTTAAAGCAGGCGCTATAATAGGTCTGTTTGTTGGTATTTATTATAACTTTTTCAATTTGGCAATGAATACAACTTCCACTATGGAACTTGCTGCTCTAGATGTTGGTATTTCTGTGGTCATGACTGCGGTTATTGGAGGTGTTATTGGAGCAGTAAATGGAAAATTAGGATAGTTGAACTTTTATAGCAGGCTCAAATAGCCTTTGTTCTAACTTTTTTTAAAGATTACATACTATAATTTATTAAAAAATACTATGCGTGCATAGTATTTTTTTGTTATATTTGGTCTCCAATCAACAAACATGAAAGACAAAACCATTGATTATGTACTAAGAACCACGTGGTTAACGGTTCAGAAAATGTACAATGAAGAAGCTTCTAAATTTGGAAGTACCATGGCTACAGGCTTCACACTGTTAAGTATAGATCCAGAAAAAGGAACACCTTCAACAGCTTTAGGCCCAAAAATGGGAATGGAAGCAACAAGCTTATCAAGAATCTTAAAAACTATGGAAGAAAAAGGTTTAATAACAAGAAAACCAAATCCAAAAGACGGAAGAGGGGTTATTATTTGTTTAACCGATTTTGGTATAGAAAAAAGAGACTACTCTAGAGAAAAAGTTTTACTCTTTAACGAGGCCATTAGGGATAATGTTACCGAAGAACAGTTAATAAGCTTTTATAAAGTAGCTGAAGTAATTAACGATATGGTTTGCAATAAAAAAATATACAATCAATCTGATAGTTAAAACACAATGAGCAAAAGACGAATTAAAAAAATAGCTATTATAGGTTCTGGAATTATGGGAAGTGGCATTGCTTGCCATTTTGCCAATATAGGTGTTGATGTTTTACTTTTAGACATCGTTCCAAGAGAACTTAATGAAAAAGAAAAAGCTAAAGGTTTAACCTTAGAAGATAATGTGGTCAGGAACCGATTAGTTAATGATGCTCTAAAAGCTTCATTAAAATCTAAACCCGCTCCTATTTATCATCAAAAATTTGCCAATAGAATTACTACTGGAAATTTAGAAGACGATATTGCCAAAGTTGCCCATGTAGATTGGATTATGGAAGTTGTTGTAGAACGTTTAGATATCAAACAACAAGTCTTTGAAAAACTCGAAAAACACAGAACCCCTGGAACACTCATAACAAGTAACACATCGGGGATTCCTATAAAATTTATGAGTGAAGGACGTTCAGAAGACTTTCAAAAACACTTCTGTGGTACGCACTTTTTTAATCCTGCAAGATATCTTAAACTATTCGAAATTATTCCTGGTCCAAAAACAGATCAGTCTGTTTTAGATTTTTTAAACGGCTATGGGGAACAATTTCTTGGAAAAACATCAGTAATCGCTAAAGACACACCGGCTTTTATTGGTAATAGAATCGGTATTTTTAGTATTATGAGTTTGTTTCATGCTGTTAAAGACATGGATTTAACAGTTGAAGAAGTAGATAAACTTACCGGCCCTGTTATTGGTAGACCCAAATCGGCTACTTTTAGAACCGTAGATGTTGTTGGCTTAGATACTTTGGTACATGTAGCAAATGGTATCGCTGATAATTGTAAAGATGATGAACGCGTGAAGTTATTTAAGCTTCCAGGTTTTATCAGTACCATGGTTGAAAACAAGTGGTTGGGTAGCAAAACAGGTCAAGGGTTTTATAAAAAACAAGTTAAAGATGGCAAAAAGGAGATTTTAGCATTAGACTTAAACACACTAGAATATAGATCTTCTAAAAAAGCAAAATTTGCCACTTTAGAGCTTACTAAAACAGTAGATAATGTGATAGACCGCTTTGAAATACTAATTAATGGTAAAGACAAAGCAGGAGAATTTTACAGAAAAACATTTGCTGCTTTGTTTGCTTATGTTTCGCATAGAATTCCAGATATTTCAGATGAGTTATATAAAATAGATGATGCTATGAAAGCTGGTTTTGGATGGGGCCACGGTCCTTTTCAAATCTGGGATGCAATTGGTGTTAAAAAAGGTTTAGAATTAATAGAAGCTGAAGGTTTACAAGCTGCAGATTGGGTTAATGATATGTTGTCTTCTAAAAATGATTCTTTCTATACTATTAAAGACGGCGCAACATATTTTTACGATATTTCATCTAAATCACAACAAAAAATTCCTGGACAAGATGCTTTTATCATTTTAGATAATATCAGAAAGTCAAATGAGGTATTCAAAAACTCTGGAGTAGTTATCGAAGATTTAGGTGATGGTATTTTAAACTGCGAATTCCAATCTAAAATGAACACTATTGGAGGCGATGTTTTAGCAGGTTTAAATAAAGCCGTTGATTTAGCTGAAAAAGATTTTGAAGGTTTAGTTATTGGAAATCAAGGGGCTAATTTCTCTGTTGGAGCAAATATCGGTATGATTTTCATGATGGCTGTAGAACAAGAGTATGAAGAATTAAATGGCGCTATCAAATATTTTCAAGATACTATGATGCGTATGCGATATTCCTCAATACCAACAGTTTCCGCACCACACGGTATGTCTCTAGGTGGTGCCTGTGAGTTGTCGATGCATGCCGATAAAGTTGTAGCAGCTGCTGAAACTTACATGGGGTTAGTTGAGTTTGGTGTGGGAGTTATTCCTGGCGGTGCAGGTTCAAAAGAAATGGCACTTAGAGCATCAGACACATTTAGGAAAGGTGATGTAGAATTAAATGTATTACAAGAATATTTCCTAACCATAGGTATGGCAAAAGTATCAACCTCAGCTTATGAAGCTTTTGATTTGGGCTTACTACAAAAAGGAAAAGATATTGTTGTAGTTAATAAAGATAGACAAATAGCAACCGCAAAAGCACATGCAAAATTACTTTCTGAAGCTGGATATACACAACCTGTTAAGCGCAAGGATGTAAAAGTCCTCGGGAAACAAGCATTAGGTATGTTCTTGGTAGGAACAGATGCTATGGAAGCTAGTAATTATATAAGTGAACACGACCATAAAATCGCCAATAAATTAGCTTATGTTATGGCAGGAGGAGACTTATCAGAACCTACTTTAGTCAGCGAACAATATTTACTAGACTTAGAGCGTGAAGCTTTTTTAAGTTTATGCACAGAGCGAAAAACATTAGAGCGAATTCAGCATATGTTAAAAACTGGGAAACCATTAAGAAACTAAAATAATGAAACAAGCATATATAGTTAAAGCGTATAGAACCGCAGTTGGAAAAGCCCCGAAAGGTGTTTTCAGATTTAAAAGAGCTGATGAATTGGGTGCCGAAACCATCCAATACATGATGAAAGAACTACCAAATCTTGATGTTTCAAGAATTGATGATGTTATTGTTGGTAATGCCATGCCTGAGGGCTCTCAAGGACTAAATATGGCAAGATTTATTTCCTTAATAGGTTTAAATAGCGTTGACGTTCCGGGTGTTACCGTAAACCGTTTTTGTTCTTCTGGAATTGAAACCATAGGTATAGCCACTGCAAAAATTCAAGCTGGAATGGCAGATTGTATTATAGCTGGAGGCGCTGAAAGCATGAGTTCTGTCCCCATGACTGGATTTAAGCCCGAATTAAATTATGATACCGTAAAAGCTGGCCATGAAGAATATTATTGGGGCATGGGAAATACTGCTGAAGCAGTTGCAAATCAATTTAAGGTCTCTCGTGAAGATCAAGATGAATTTGCATACAACTCGCATATGAAAGCTCTAAAAGCGCAAGCTGAAAATCGCTTTCAAGATCAAATCGTTCCTATTGATGTAGAACAAACCTATATAGATTCTAATGGAAAAAAGGCCACAAGAAAATATACCGTTACTAAAGATGAAGGCCCCCGAGCTGGAACCAGTATTGAAGTACTTTCTAAATTAAGAGCTGTTTTTGCTCAAGGCGGAAGTGTTACTGCTGGTAATTCTTCTCAAATGAGTGATGGTGCTGCATTTGTGATGGTGATGAGTGAAGATATGGTTAAAGAGCTAAATCTTGAACCTGTTGCAAGATTAGTAAGTTATGCTGCTGCGGGTGTTGAGCCAAGAATTATGGGTATCGGTCCGGTTAAAGCCATTCCAAAAGCACTAAAACAAGCAGGATTAAACCAAAACGACTTAAGCTTAATAGAACTTAACGAGGCTTTCGCTTCACAATCCTTAGCAGTAATTCGAGAACTCGGATTAAATCCAGATATAGTGAATGTAAATGGTGGTGCTATAGCACTTGGTCATCCTTTGGGTTGTACGGGAGCAAAACTCTCAGTTCAACTATTTGATGAAATGCGTAAGCAAGATATGACAGGTAAATATGGAGCTGTGACTATGTGTGTAGGTACTGGTCAAGGTGCTTGTGGAATTTTTGAATTTTTGTCCTAAAGACATTAGAATAAAGAGAAAAGAAATAAGATTTTAAAAATGAGTCTTAGAAAACGTCATAATTATAAAAATTTAAAAATATGGAACTTAGCTTTAGAAATTGCTAATAATATTTCTGACTTATTAGTTGATTTCCCTAAACACGAGCGTTATGACTTATCTTCTCAAATGAGTAGATGTTCAATATCTGTTCCAAGTAATATTGCTGAGGGTTCTGCTAAAACTAATAAATCATTTAATAATTATTTAGATATTTCACTAGGATCTTCTTTTGAATTAGGTACTCAATTATTAATTACGCATCAAAGAAAATATATAAATAAAGAAAATTTAAAAATACTTGAAAACAAAATAGAAGAATTTCAAAGAATGACAATGGGATTTCAAAATGGCTTAAATAGCTAATATCTCTTTTCTATTCTCTATTTTCTCTATTCTAATAAAAAAAGATATGGAAGAAAAAAACATTTTACGTGGTGGTCAATTCTTAGTCAAAGAAATCGGTTGTGAAGATATTTTCACCCCTGAAGATTTCAATGAAGATCAGGAAATGATGAAAGAAGCTGTAACTGAATTTGTTGATAGAGAAATTTGGGCTAAAAAAGCACAGTTTGAGAAAAAAGACTATGCTTTAACCGAATCATGTATGCGTCAAGCTGGAGAACTAGGTTTCTTAAGTGTATCTGTACCTGAGGAATATGGCGGCATGGGTATGGGCTTTGTCGATACTGTTTTAGTATGCGATTATATTTCTGGTGCTACAGGATCATTCAGTACAGCGTTTGGTGCGCATACTGGTATTGGGACTATGCCTATTACTCTATATGGAAATGAAGAACAAAAACAAAAATATGTTCCTAAGTTAGCCTCTGGTGAATGGTTTGGATCTTATTGTCTAACTGAACCTACTGCTGGTAGTGATGCTAATTCTGGAAGAACAAAAGCTGTTCTTTCTGAAGATGGTAAAACTTATAAAATTACAGGACAGAAAATGTGGATTTCAAACGCAGGTTTCTGTAGCTTGATGATTGTTTTTGCCCGTATTGAAGATGATAAAAATATTACTGGATTTATAGTTGAATACGACCCTGAAAACCCGAATGGTATTACTATGGGTGAAGAAGAACATAAATTAGGTATTCGTGCATCATCGACAAGGCAAGTGTTTTTCAATGAAACGGTAGTTCCTGTTGAAAATATGCTATCAGATAGAGGTAATGGGTTCAAAATAGCCATGAATGCCTTAAATGTAGGTAGAATTAAACTTGCTGCTGCATGTTTAGATGCTCAAAGACGTGTGATTTCTGAGTCTGTTAACTATGCTAATGAGCGTATTCAATTTAAAACTCCTATCTCTAGTTTTGGTGCTATTCGTCAAAAAATAGCAGAAATGGCAACCAATTGTTGGGTTGGTGAAGCTGCAACATATCGAGCTTCAAAAAATATTGAAGACCGTATTGAAATAAGAAAGAATAACGGTAAAGACACACATCAAGAAGCCGAATTAAAAGGTGTTGAAGAATACGCTATTGAGTGCTCCATCCTTAAAGTAGCTGTTTCTGAATTCATCCAAAATTGTTCTGATGAAGGTATACAAATATATGGAGGTATGGGCTTCTCTGAAGAAACACCAATAGAATCTGCTTGGAGAGATGCTAGAATTGCAAGAATTTATGAGGGCACAAACGAAATAAACAGAATGCTTTCTATTGGTATGCTCATCAAAAAAGCCATGAAAGGCCATGTAGATTTATTAACACCAGCACAAGCTGTAGCAGAAGAACTTGTTGGAATTCCATCTTTTGATGCGCCTGATTTCTCTGAATTATTTTCTGAAGAAAAAAGCATTATTAAAAACCTTAAAAAATTATTTTTAATGGTTGCTGGAGCTGCATTGAAAAAATATGGAGAAAAAATTGAAGAGCAACAACAATTAATGTTGGCAGCCTCAGATATTTTAATTCAAATTTATCTTGCAGAATCTGCTATTCTTCGTGCAGAAAAAATGGCAAAGAAAGAAGGTGAAGAAAAGGTTAAAGAACAAATTGCTATGGCAAAATTAAATTTGTTCCATGCTATTGATGTTATTGAAACTGCTGGTAAACATTCTATAATTTCGTTTTCTACTGGAGATGAACAGCGTATGATGCTCATGGGATTAAAACGTTATATCAAATACGTAAATATGCCTAACATCATAGAATTAAGACATATAATAGCTGAAAAAGTAATTAAAGAAAATAAGTATTGCTTTTAAAGCATCTAGGTATATAGAGTGACTAACTCAATTTCTAAAAAACGCTTCGTATATGATTTTCGAAGCGTTTTTTTATTTCACTATCTTTATAACATCAATTGATTTATAATGAAATTTTTATTTAAAACTCTTTGCTTTGTTTTTGTAATTCAAGTTTTTCCACAATCCGATTCAATTTCATTAATTGAAAACCCATCTGCTAAAATTGTTCAAAAGCATATTACCCCTTTTAATAATAGAGATTTAAACACATTTTCAGATGTGTTCCACAAAAAAGTTGTAGTAAAACGTTTTCCAAGTGACACGCTTTATACTGGAAAAGAACAGCTTATAAAAAACTATAAAAAATTCTTTGAAAAAAATCAGAAATCTCATGTATCAGTTCTAAACAGAATGACCCTTAAAAACTGGGTTATAGATGAAGAGTTAGGAACGGTAAATAACTCAACGAATAGACACGTAACTGTTTATACTACAAGTGACGAAAAAATAAAATCGATGACGTTTGTTGGTAATACCAAAACCTCATCTAACCCAGAGTCCATTGTAAATCAACAACTTCTAGCTTACAACAACAGAGAACTTGATAACTTTGTTAAAACGTATTCTAAAGACGTAAAACTTTACTTCTTTCCAAATCAATTAATTTCAGAAGGCCATGATACTATGCGTAAGCAATATGGCACTATGTTTGAAACTATACTTGATTTAAATGCTGAAATAGTAAATAGAATGGTACTAGGAAATAAAGTGATTGACAAAGAAAAGGTACTTTATAATGGCAATATTTTTTACGCCATTGCTATATATGAGGTAAATGATGGAAAAATCTCGAAAGTTACATTCATTCAATAATTGTAGAAGCTAAAGCCATGAAAATTAATCACAATACAAATAGAGTTGAAGCATTTAGTGATGCTGTTTTTGCTTTTGCTGCTACTTTAATGGTAGTCTCTTTAGGCTCTGGAGATACACTTTTAGAACTCAAAAGTAATTTTAAAAACTTAATCAGTTTTGGTATTAGTTTTTTTGTTTTAATAGCCTTATGGAAATTACATTACAATTACTTTAGAAGAAACGATTATTTAGATAATAAAATTATAGTATACAATTCAATATTACTTTTTGTGGTTCTATATTTTGTTTTTCCATTAAAATCTTTAACTAGTACTTGGTTAAAACAATCTGCTGTTACCGTTAATGATTTGGCTTCACTATTTATTTTATATAGTTCTGGTTTTTTATTAATTTTTTTGTGCTTTTCCTTAATGTATAATAGAGCTTATAAAAAAACAGAAAATAACTCCATTACACTTTTGTTTTATTACAGACATTTTTTAGTTTTTGTAACAGTAGCTATAGTCTCTATTTTACTAGCAATTTTTAAAATAGGTGTCATATTTGGAGTACCAGGATTTGTTTATGTTTTTTTGGGTCCTTTGTGCTATTTTCATGCTGTAAGATTCAAAAAAGAGCACCCACATTTTATTGATAAAAATTCATAGAAAAACACCAACCTTTTAATTAAATTTATACAAAACATTCCTTAAATGAAAAATCAATATACCCTTCTTCTGGCATTATTTATGATACCAATGTCTTTTTTAAACGCACAAGGTTTATTATCTGAAAAAACGAGTTTCACAAGACAAGATACCCTTAGAGGTAGTATCACCCCAGAGCGTGAATGGTGGGATTTAACCTATTATCATTTAGATATTAAAGTAGATCCTGATAACAAATTCATTTCTGGTAAAAACATCATTAAGTATAAGGTTTTAAAAGAAAATTCTGTGATGCAGGTTGATTTACAACCACCAATGAAGCTTTTAAAAGCCACACAAAATGGTAAGGAGTTAAAAATCAAACATGATGGAAATGCACATTTTGTTGCATTAACGGATAATCAAAATATTGGTGATATAAACGACTTAATAGTTTACTACGAAGGGCATCCAAGAGAAGCTGTAAGAGCACCTTGGGATGGAGGTATTTCATGGAAAAAAGATAAAAACGAGAATCACTTCATAGCATCTTCTTGTCAGGGCTTAGGTGCCAGTGTTTGGTGGCCTTGTAAAGACCACATGTACGATGAAGTAGATAGTATGAAGATTAGTGTAAATGTACCTGATAAATTAATAAACGTCTCAAATGGTAGATTACAACTTGTAGAGCGTATAGGCGATACTAAAACTTACCATTGGGTTGTAAAAAACCCTATTAATAATTACGGTGTGAATATAAATATTGGAGATTATGTAAACTTTTCAGAGGTGTATGATGGTATGGCTGGAAATCTTGATATGGATTACTATGTGCTGAGTTATAATCTTGAAAAAGCTAAAGAGCAGTTTAAACAAGCCCCATTGATGATGAAAGCTTTTGAACATTGGTTTGGACAATATCCGTTTTATGCAGATAGTTTTAAACTTGTAGAAGTGCCATACTTGGGTATGGAGCACCAAAGTTCTGTAACCTATGGTAATGGTTATCAAAATGGGTATTTGGGTAACGATTTATCTGGTACTGGCTGGGGATTGAAATTTGATTTTATCATAATCCACGAAGCTGGTCACGAATGGTTTGCTAATAATATAACGAATAAAGATGTAGCTGATATGTGGATACATGAAGGGTTTACAGCCTACTCGGAGAACTTATATTTAGATTATCATTTTGGAAAAGAAGCTTCAGCGGAATATGTTATTGGAACACGCAAAAATATACAAAATGATAGACCACTAATCGGGTATTATAATGTTAACAAAGAGGGCTCAAGTGATATGTATTATAAAGGAGCAAACATGCTTCACACGCTAAGACAACTTATTGAGGATGATGAAAAATGGCGAAAAATTTTACGTAAAATGAATGTTGAATTTCATCATCAAACAGTTAGATCTGAACAAATTGAAAACTTTATAAGTAGAGAAACTGGCTATGATTTAACCGAGTTTTTTAATCAATATTTAAGAACAATCAAAGTACCAACGTTAGAATACCAGATTAAAAAGAAAACCCTAAAATATAGGTGGACAAATATTATTGATGGCTTTGATATGCCTATTCAAGTAAAAATTAATGATGAAGAAAAATGGTTATTTCCAAAAGCTGAATGGAAAGAAGAATCTGTAGAATCTAAAATAAATACTTTTAAAATAGATCCTGATTTTTATGTTGAGTCAAAAAAGCTATAAGTTTTGAAAGATTTGCCAGAACTTTATTTTGAGCGTGATATAGACTGGTACGACTGGTTATTAAATAATCATAATACGGAAAGAGGTGTATATCTCATCTTTTATAAGCTTGGAATGAATATCCAAACTATGCGCTGGGAAGAAGCCGTAAAGGTTGCTATTTGTTTCGGTTGGATTGATTCTACAGTAAAAAGTTTAGGTAATGGTAAAAGACGACAATACTTCTGCCCCAGAAACCCAAAAAGTACTTGGAGCGCTCTTAATAAAAAATATGTTGAAGCTTTAGAATCGAATGGATTAATTCATGAATCTGGTTATAAACTCATTGATTTGGCAAAGAAAACAGGAACTTGGTCTGCTATGGATGATGTTGAAAACGGAATTATTCCTGAAGATTTGCAAAACGCTTTTAATAAAAATTCACGTGCTTTTGAAAACTATCAAAATTTTACAAAAGGCTATAGAAAAGGATATTTATCTTGGTTACATAGTGCTAAACGTGATGCTACAAGAAAAAAACGCATAACTCAAATTATTGAATTATGCGCTAATAATATTAAAAGTAGGGATGCTTGGTAATTTAAATTCCGTTTATAAAACTCCCATACGGATCTTTAAATTGAACCCCTTCTGTAAAACGATGTTTACTTAATTGTTTAAACTCAACCAAAGCCCATAGTACAAACTCTTTAACAAAGTAACTGTCTTGTTTTGTTAAATTGGGTTGATATTCTCCTAGTAAATCATCTAATGGAGATATCGCATTTAATAGGCTTTTATACTCTTTATCTCTTAAATCATCCAATAATTCAAATCCATCTTTTTGATTAAAAAACCAAGATACAATATCATCATAAGGGCTTTCTTCATCTTGCTTTTGTAACTTTTCGATCTTTGGAAAAAATTCAACAAACAAACTCTTAACTGCTTCACCAATTAAATTATAAGCTACAACTGCAGCACCTTCTTGCTCTCCTTCATATACTAACTCTACTTTACCAGTTATAGCTGGAATAATACCAACAAAATCAGACAATCTAAGGGTGGTTTGACCATCGCCACTTATTAAAGCGCGACGTTCTGCGGTACTTAATAAATTTTCCAACGCCGTTATACTCAAACGTGCACTAACACCACTTTTAGCATCAATAAATTCGCTTTCACGTGCTTCAAAAACAATTTGTTCTAACAAATCTCTAGCAAGGTCTGGCACGATAACAGATGCTTTTTGACTCTCTACTAATCTAGCTTCCTGTTCTGTAATTTGTCGTGCCGTTTCAATGTTCTCTGGATAATGCGTTAATATCTGAGAACCTATTCTATCTTTTAAAGGGGTTACGATACTTCCTCTATTTGTATAATCTTCAGGGTTTGCTGTAAATACAAACTGCATGTCTAATGGCAACCTTAACTTAAACCCTCGTATTTGTATATCGCCTTCTTGTAAAATATTAAATAGAGCTACCTGAATTCTAGCTTGTAAATCTGGTAATTCGTTAATTACAAAAATGCATCGATTCGCTCTTGGAATCATACCGTAATGAATGACGCGGTCATCAGCATAACTTAATTTTAGGTTTGCAGCTTTTATAGGGTCTACATCCCCAATAATATCAGCAACTGTAACGTCTGGAGTTGCTAATTTTTCAGCAAAACGTTCGCTTCTATGTAACCAAGAAATTGGAGTATCACCTCCTTTTTCTTGAATTAATTCGGAGGCGTATCTGGATATTGGATTAAATGGATCGTCGTTGATTTCAGAGCCTTCAACAATTGGAATGTATTCATCTAATAGATTCAACATTAAAC
The DNA here is from genome assembly GCA_947502405.1 of uncultured Algibacter sp. Classification (GTDB taxonomy): domain Bacteria; phylum Bacteroidota; class Bacteroidia; order Flavobacteriales; family Flavobacteriaceae; genus Algibacter_B. The sequence goes on from CANMZT010000004.1 coordinate 311,545, forward strand.
GTGCTAAACGTGTTTTTGCTTGCCCACGCAATCCCAATAAATTGATATTGTGTCGAGATAAAATAGCTCTTTCCAGCTCAGGAATCACGGTGTTTTCATACCCATGAACGCCTTCAAAAGTGGTTTCCTTTTCTTTTATTTTTTTTATCAAGTTATCTCTCAACTCATCTTTAATAGACTTGCTTTTGTAACCTGACTTTTTCAGTTCTTCTAATGTTTTTATATTTTCTATTTTCATATTTTTTGCTTTTGGCTATTAGCTTTTTGCCTTTAGCACTTACTCTTATGTTTTTTCTAACAGCTAACAGCCAATGGCCATAAGCATTTTTTATCCTCTAATTCTTTTTTTTCTATTTGTTTCGTAATCCTCAAAAATCATTTCTCCCAAGCCTTTAAGTCCCGTATAAAATGCTTTACCTTGATTTGCATAAGTAAACTCTCTAACAAACTGCATCAGATAATTATCTTGTGCAATCATAAAGGTTGTTATTGGAATATGTAATTTTCTTGCTTGCTGCGCCATCATATAGCACTTGTTTACAATATGCGTATCTAACCCATTACTATTTTTATAATATTGTCCATCTGGCAAACGCAAACAACTTGGTTTACCATCAGTAATCATAAAGATTTGCTTGTTTGTATTTCGCTTTCTTCTAAGTAAATCCATGGCTAATTGTAACCCTGCTACGGTGTTGGTATGATAAGGACCAACTTTTAAATACGGCAAATCTTTAATTTCTATTTGCCAAGCATCATTACCAAACACCAAAATATCTAGGGTATCTTTTGGGTATCGCGTTGTAATTAATTCTGCTAAAGCCATGGCAACTTTTTTGGCAGGCGTTATTCGATCTTCACCATATAGAATCATACTGTGGCTAATATCAATCATCAAAACCGTACTCATTTGAGATTTATGCAGTGCTTCCTCAACTACTAAATCATCTTCTGAAAGGGTAAAATCTCCAATACCATGATTTATCTGTGCATTTTTTAAACTCTCAGTCATGGAAACTTTATCCAAAGCATCTCCAAACTGATAGGCTCTAAAATCTCCAGTATGTTCATCTCCTATGCCAGGGCTTTTACTTTTATGATTGCCTTGACCACTTCGTTTTATCTTTCCAAAAATTTGATCTAAAGCTTGCTGGCGAATTGCCCGTTCAGTTTTGGCTGTAATTTCCAAAGAACCATTCCCATCAGGATCTATTTCTTCACGCAAATAGCCTTTTTTCTTTAGATCTTCAATAAAATCTTCAATGGTATATTCTGGAGTTGTAAGCTTGTATTCTTTATCTAACTCACGTAACCAATCTATGGCCTCATCAAAATCCCCAGAAGTGTGTGTGATAAGTTCTTTAAAAACCTCAAAAAGTGTATCAAAAGGAGATTTATTAAGCGCTTCGTATTTCTTAAAAACGAAACCTTTTCTGATTGTTTTATTTTTATTCATAGCTATATAAAAATACTATATTTTTACATAACTTTTAAATGCCAACTATCAGATTTATCTATTCTTTAACAAGTTTTTGGTTATGGCCATTATTCAATACGTTTCAAACCATTAATATCCTCTAGTTTAATGTATTTGCCAATTGTAGAAATCAACCCATCCTTTTTAAATTGAGACAATACTCTTATCGCGGATTCTGTAGCGGTTCCAACGATATTTGCATAATCTTCTCGAGAAAGCAAAATACTCATAGTTCCATCCGGGTTTACACCAAAACTATCATGAATATAAATTAAAGTTTCAGCTAAACGTTGGCGCACCGATTTTTGTGCCATATTAACAATAACATCGTCGGCTTCTTTCAAATCATGAGCCATATCTTTAAGCACATCAAATGAGAATTTTGGATTTTTTTGTAAGTCTGATATAATTTCACTTTTAGGAATAAAACAAACTTCCATATCATTAAGTGCAGTTGCTTGTAAATTTGAACTTTCATCACTTATTAAAGAGCGTTGCCCAAGTAACTGACCCTTAACAACCATTTTTACAATTTGATCTTTACCGTTTTCACTTAATTTAGAAAGCTTACATATACCATCTTTAACACAATATACTCCGTGAAGCGTTTCACCTTCTTCAAAAATTACTTCTCCCTTTTTTATTGTCTTGGATGTTTTACAACCAGAAATTCTTATTAACTCATCTTTAGTCAATGACTTAAGTGAATTAAATTGCTTGATGATACATTGTTCACATTTTCCCATTACTATTAGTTTGATTGTATTGTAAAAATAAATAAAACATGACAGATATCATATTTAAAATTCAGTTGTTTTATGACTTTTGTCTCAGGTATAAATGAGCAAATAAAAAAATTATGGAACATAAAACATGTTTCCATTGTGGATTAGATTCTACAACTTCCGAAATTATTTATGATGAAAAATCGTTTTGTTGTAACGGTTGTAAGACTGTTTACGAGATATTTTCTGCAAACGATTTAACATGTTACTACGACTTACAAAACGCCCCAGGCGCAACACCAAAAGAGATTGAAGGCAAATACAACTTTTTAGACAACCCTAAAATTGTTGAAAGTTTACTGGAATTTAATGACGAAAAAACTCAAATTGTTACTCTATATATTCCTCATATTCATTGTAGTTCTTGTATTTGGATTTTAGAAAATCTAAATAAATTACATCCTTCGGTAAGTTCATCAATTGTGAATTTTGGAAAGAAAACGGTTCGGGTAAATTATCATACGGAACACTTTTCTCTGAAAGATTTAGTAAAACTTCTAAGCAGTATTGGTTATGAACCTTTTATAAGTTTAGATGATTATAGTGTTGGAAAAAAGAATGTTGACCGCTCTTTAATTTACAAACTAGGTGTTGCTGGATTTGCTTTTGGAAATATTATGTTTTTATCCTTTCCTGAGTATTTTCAAGTGAGTGGGTTTTGGATTGAAAAATACGCACCTGTTTTTAGATGGTTGATGTTTGCATTTTCATTACCTGTTGTTTTTTACTCTGCACAAGATTATTTTATTTCGGCTTTTAAAGGATTACGCTCTAAAATTCTAAATATTGATGTACCTATTGCTCTAGGTGCTGCGGTTTTATTTATAAGAAGTACTGCTGAAATAGTTCTGAATTTAGGCACTGGCTTTTTTGATAGCCTTTCTGGTCTAATTTTCTTTTTATTACTTGGGAAGTTTTTTCAGCAAAAAACCTATACGTTTTTATCTTTTGAGCGCGATTATAAATCTTATTTCCCTATTGGAATCACCAAAATTTCTCCTGATAATTCTGAAAGCTCCATTCAAGTTTATGATATTGAAAAAGGCGACAGACTTTTAATTAGAAATGAAGAGTTGATTCCTGTAGATTGCATTTTAATTAAAGGGAAAGCTCGAATTGATTATAGTTTTGTTACAGGTGAATCTGAAGCAGTTTCCAAAAAATCTGGCGATAAATTATTTGCCGGTGGAAAACAATTAGATGGCAGTATAGAGGTTGATGTTTTAAAAACCGTAGAACAAAGTTACCTAACGCAATTATGGAGTAACGATGTGTTTAGTAAAAACAAAGAGGATGGTTTTACAACTTTAACTAATGCTATTAGCAAACGTTTTACCATTGCTGTTTTGAGCATTGCCATTATAGCGACTTCGTTTTGGATGTTTACAGATTCGTCTAAAGCATTAAATGTATTTACATCAGTGCTAATAATTGCTTGCCCGTGTGCTATTGCTTTGGCTGCACCTTTTACTTTTGGCAACTTGTTACGCATTTTTGGGAAGCTTAAGTTTTACGCTAAAAACGCTTCGGTAATTGAACAATTGGCTGCTATTGACACCATTATTTTTGATAAAACAGGGACGATTACTGCTAATAAAGAAACATCTATTGCTTATGATGGATTGGAACTTTCGGGAGATGAGGAAGCCTTATTAAAAAGCACATTGCGGAATTCTAATCATCCTTTAAGTAGGTCTTTATACTCGCTTTTGAATGATAATGATATTGTGACGTTGGATACTTATGAAGAGCATGTTGGCAAAGGCATTGAAGCTCAACATAACCAAGATTCTATAAAAATTGGTTCTGCTCCTTTTGTGGGCTACACTTCTGAAAGTGCGACTTTAAATACGGCGGTTCATGTGAGTACGAATAATAGCTACAAAGGAAAATTTACGTTTTATAATAAGTATAGAAAAGGACTTTCAAAGTTATTTAATAGGCTTAAAAAACATTATGATTTGGTCATCCTATCTGGGGATAATGCTGGAGAAAAAGAAAACCTAACTAAGCTATTACCCGCTAAAACAAAGTTGTTTTTTAATCAGAAACCTGAGGATAAACTGGAATATATAAAACACCATCAAAACTCTGGTGCAAAAGTACTTATGATTGGTGATGGTTTAAACGATGCAGGAGCCTTAGCGCAAAGTAATGTTGGTATTGCTATTTCGGAGAATGTCAATGTGTTTTCTCCTGCTTGTGATGCTATTTTGGATGCTACAAAATTCAACAAATTATACAGTTTTATTAAGGCTTCCAAATCGGCTATAAAAATTATAAAGTGGAGTTTTTTACTGTCGCTTATTTATAACTGTATCGGACTTTATTTTGCTATTACAGGACAATTAGCGCCAGTGGTTGCTGCTATTTTGATGCCTTTGAGCTCAATTAGTATTGTGGTTTTTACTACGATTTGCACGAACATTTTGGGACGGAAATTGAAGTAGGAACTGGGACTGATTTTGGCGGATAGATGCGTTAGGGATTGAAGTGGATAGCCCACAGCCTGACGAAGGAAGTGCGAGGACTTGGAACGGAAAGCCCGACCTAGGCCCTGAACTAAATTCAGGGTATAGGTAACGCCCAAATAAAAATGAAAATAAAGAATGAAACATGACAAATGTCATCTTTTAAAAAGGACTATGAAAGTATTTTTGAACCGTAACTTCAATTAGGTATGAGTGTTATATATATTTTACTTGCTATTAGCATAATAGTGGCTATTGGTTTTTTTGTAGCCTTTATTGTTGCTGTTAAACGTGGACAATTTGACGATAGTTACACGCCATCAGTACGCATGCTTTTTGAGGATGAATTGATTAAAGACAAACCAAATAAAACGATACTAACCAAGAAAGATTAATAATTATAACTATGGAAATGCAACAGTTTCATTACGATAATAAAATCGTTACTAAATTCCTCTACGCTACCATAATTTTTGGGGTTGTGGGTATGCTTGTTGGCCTTATTTTGGCCTTTATGTTTTTATTCCCAAACCTTACAGATGGGATTTCGTGGCTTAGTTTTGGTCGGTTAAGACCTTTACACACTAATGCTGTAATTTTTGCCTTTGTGGGAAATGCTATGTTTGCTGGGATTTACTATTCGCTGCAACGTTTATTAAAAACACGTATGGCTAGCGACCTGTTAAGTAATATTAACTTTTGGGGTTGGCAATTAATTATTGTTGCTGCTGCAATTTCATTGCCATTGGGTTACACCACATCAAAAGAATATGCCGAATTGGAATGGCCTATTGATATTGCCATTGCATTGATTTGGGTGGTGTTTGGTGTGAATATGATTTGGACGATTTTAAAGCGTAGACAGCGTCATTTATATGTTGCTGTTTGGTTTTACTTAGCTACGTTTATTACTGTTGCGGTACTTCATATTTTTAATAGTTTAGAACTCCCTGTAAGTGGCATGAAAAGTTACTCAGTTTATGCTGGTGTACAGGATGCCTTAGTACAATGGTGGTATGGGCATAATGCGGTAGCATTCTTTTTAACAACGCCATTTTTAGGTTTAATGTACTACTTTGTACCTAAAGCTGCGAATAGGCCTGTGTATTCTTATAGACTGTCTATAGTGCATTTCTGGTCTTTAATATTTATTTATATCTGGGCTGGACCCCATCATTTATTATATACTGCTTTACCAGAATGGGCTCAGAATTTAGGGGTTGCATTCTCAGTGATGCTATTAATGCCGTCTTGGGGTGGTATGATAAACGGACTTTTAACCTTGCGAGGCGCTTGGGATAAAGTACGAACTGACCCGGTTTTAAAATTTATGGTAGTAGCTATTACCGGTTATGGTATGGCAACTTTTGAAGGCCCTACCCTATCGCTGAAAAATGTAAACGCTATTGCGCACTTTACCGATTGGATTATTGCACACGTGCACGTTGGTGCTTTAGCTTGGAATGGGTTTATGGCTTTTGGTATTATTTACTACTTGATTCCAAGGTTATTTAAAACAAAATTACACTCTTTACCTTTAGCTAACTTGCACTTTTGGCTAGGTACTTTGGGTATTATTATATACGCTTTACCAATGTATGTAGCTGGGTTTACTCAAGCTAGTATGTGGAAACAGTTTAACCCAGACGGGACATTAGTTTATGGTAACTTTTTAGAAACGGTTACTGAAATTATGCCAATGTATTGGATGCGTGCTATTGGTGGTACCCTTTATATTGTTGGTATGCTGATTCTTGTTTATAATGTGATTGCGACTGTAAGAAACGGAAGTAGTGTACAAGATGAATTAGCAGAAGCACCAGCTTTAGAACGTGTTACTAAGAAACGTACAGCTAGCGAAGGTTGGCACACTTGGTTAGAAAGAAGACCAATTCAGTTAACACTTTTAGCTACTGTAGCTATTTTAATTGGTGGTATTATTCAGATTGTACCAACCATTATGGTAAAATCTAATATTCCGACAATAGCAAGTGTTAAACCATATTCACCTTTAGAACTAGAAGGTAGAGATATTTACATTCGAGAAGGCTGCGTGGGTTGTCACTCGCAAATGATTCGTCCGTTTAGAAGTGAAGTAGAACGCTATGGCGAATATTCAAAAGCTGGTGAATATGTTTATGACCACCCATTCCTTTGGGGTAGTAAACGTACTGGACCAGACTTACACCGTGTTGGCGGTAAGTATTCAGACAACTGGCACTTTAACCATATGTATGACCCACAAAGTACCTCATCTGGTTCTATTATGCCACGTTACCCATGGTTAATTACTGGTAGCAGTAGTGAGCTGGATAAAACGCAAACCGAGGCAAAAATGGAGGTTATGGTAACCTTAGGTGTTCCGTATTCTGAAGAAGACATTGCAAATGCACAACAAAGTATGTTAGAACAAGGTGCCCAAATTGAGCAAAACCTATATAGCGATCCTGACTTTGCTAAAAATTATGAAGCAGATAAAAAATATGCTGCAGATAACGGTGAAGACTTTATAGAAATGAAAAACCGTGAGATTGTAGCACTTATTGCTTACCTGCAACGATTAGGAACAGATATTAATGTAGATACAGCTCAAAACTAACCATCAAAATAAACATCATGTTAAAATTTGTAAAAAACCATATGGAGAGTATCACCGGGATTGAAATATACCCGATTATCTCCTTACTTATATTTTTTATCTTTTTTGTAGCGCTTTTTTGGTGGGTTGCAACCGCAAAAAAAGACTATATAAAAACTGTTAGTAACATTCCTTTAGACAACCAAAACGACGATATATCATGCGAAATTTAATCCCATCCTGGATTCGTGTTCCAGTAGTATTCTTTATCATTTTTGGAGCCGTTGAATTCTTTATTGATTCTGGAGAAAAACCTGCATTTATCGAATATCCTGCAGTGATGCTCTTCTTACTCTTAGTGCTTTTAATCTTAATAGCTATTGAAGCTATTGTTGGAGCATTAGAAAACGTGATGCTTCATAAACTAGATGAAGCAGCTAAAGCGCGATTTTTAGCTGAAAAAGAAAAGTCGTTTAAATTTACTTGGTTAAAAGAAACGTACAAAAAACTTCTTGGGCAAAAACCTATTGAAGAAGAAGGTGAAATTATTTTAGACCACAATTACGATGGTATTAAAGAGTTAGATAATAACTTACCGCCATGGTGGTTATATGGGTTCTACGCAACTATAGTTTTTGCAGCCATATATCTTGTAAGGTATCATATTTTTGATGGTGAAAATCAGTTTGACGAATTAGAAACAGAATTAGCTGATGCCCGACTTGCTATTGAGCAATACAAAAAAACTGCTAAAGATTTAGTAGATATTAATACCGTAACACTATTATCGGATGCATCAGATTTATCATCTGGTAAAGCTATTTTTCAAGCCAACTGTGTTGCTTGCCATATGGCAGATGGTGGCGGTGGTATTGGCCCTAACCTAACCGATAACCATTGGATATTAGGTGGCGGCATTAAAAATGTTTTTAAAACCGTTTCTGAAGGTGGTCGTTCTGGAAAAGGAATGATTGCTTGGAAAGCACAATTAAAACCATCTGAAATGGCGCAAGTTTCTAGTTATGTTTTAAGCTTACAAGGTACTACTCCTGCTAATCCTAAAGCCGCAGAGGGCGATATTTGGGTTGATGAAAACGCACCAGCTGAAAACGTTCCAACAGAAACTACAGAAGTTGTAACAGACTCAATAAGTGCAGAATAAATTTTTAGCAAGATCAAACTAAGCTAAACACTGATGACCTGTTAAGATTTAAAACTTAACAGGTCTAAATCAAAAAAAAGCTGTGGAAACCCCAGAAAACGAAATATTCAGAGATTCAATTGGCACCATTACTGAAGATGGGAAGCGTGCTTGGGTATTTCCAAAAAAACCTAGTGGAAAATTTTATGAATACAGAAAATATGTAAGCTACTTTTTATTAGCAATCTTATTACTATCACCTTTCATAAAAATAAACGGCAACCAGTTTTTGATGTTTAATGTTTTAGAACGTCGCTTTAATATTTTCGGTTTCCCATTTTGGCCACAAGATTTTCATTTATTTGTTTTTTCTATGATAATTGGTGTGGTTTTTATCACACTATTTACAGTAGCGTTTGGTAGAATTTTTTGTGGGTGGATTTGTCCGCAAACTATTTTTATGGAAATGGTATTCCGCAGAATTGAATACTGGATTGAAGGTGATAGAAATAAACAGCGCAAACTAGCAAGACAAAAATGGGATGCTGAAAAGATTAGGAAAAAAAGTTTAAAGTTTGCCATTTTCGCTATCATTTCATTTGTAATAGCTAACGTGTTTTTAGCCTATTTAATTGGTAGCGATAAGCTTATAGAGCATATAACTGAAGGGCCTTTAAAAAACATAAGCACTCTAATATCCTTGCTCATTTTTACAGCTGTTTTTTACTTTGTATTTGCATGGTTTAGAGAACAAGTTTGTGTAATTGCATGCCCCTATGGTAGGCTTCAAGGGGTTTTACTTGATACCAAATCCATTGTTGTGGCTTACGATCACAAGCGTGGTGAAGGTGAAAGTGGTAGAAAAAAGTTTAGAAAAAATGAAGACAGAGCCGCATTAGGACACGGTGATTGTATTGATTGCTTACAGTGTGTACATGTTTGCCCTACAGGTATTGATATCAGAAACGGAACACAACTAGAGTGTGTTAATTGTACAGCTTGTATTGATGAATGCGACCATATTATGGAAAGCATCAACCTACCAAAAGGATTGATTAGGTATGCGAGCGAAGAGAATATAGAGAAGAAAACAAAATTTGAATTAACCCCGAGAATGAAAGGCTACATTGCGGTATTAGCCATAATGATTGGGATTTTGATTGGGATGCTATTTTTAAGAAATGATGTTGAGGCCAATGTTTTAAGATTACCAGGACAGCTATACGAACATAAAGAAGGAAATATTATTAGCAATGTATTTACTTATAAATTGGTAAATAAAACCTCTGTAGATATTGAAGATGTGAGTTTTAAGTTAATGTCTCATAAGGGAGAATTAAAGTTGGTATCTACAAGTAAAGAGTTTGTAGTACCAAGCCAAGGTATTGCTGAAGGGACTTTGTTTATAGAGATAAATAATTCAGCATTGTCTGGAGATAGAAATAAAATTAAAATTGGTGTTTATAAAGGCGAGGAATTGATTGAAACCACTACGGCTAATTTTTTAGGCCCTAGAAGTTATAAATAAGACAGAGGTTTGAAAACAGCAGACGGAAGTACTTACTCTTGTGGTTATAAATAAGTTTTAAGTCGAAGTCGAAGTTAGACAGTACTAACTATTAAGAGAAGTGAATGACTTTGGCGGATAGGTGCATTAGGGATTGAACGGCATGTTTGAAATCCCCGACGCAGGAGGGATTGAGTAGTGAAAGCCCGACCCGATAAGGGAATGCCATAAAAAGTTTAAAGTGATTAGTTGCAGTAAACAGTGAGATAAAATAAGATCCTGAAACAGGTTTAGGATGACAAAAATATTGAGTTATGAAATTTAATTGGGGTACCGGAATAGTATTAGCGTTTATTGGGTTTATTAGCTTTATCATGTACTTTATTATTACCATGAATGTGGATAATAAATACGACCACGACTTGGTAAGTGAGGACTACTATGCTGATGAATTGAAATATCAAAACGACATTAACAAGCTTAAAAACGCTAAAGCATTAGATACTAATTTAAGCTACGAAAAAACCGCTGAGGGACTGCTTATAAAATTCCCTGAAAATATTGATTATAAAGACATTACTGGAAAATTGTTCCTATATAGGCCATCTAACAAACAATTAGACTTTGATACTGCTATTTCATTGTCTAAACCTTATTTGCTCATACCTGACAAACGTTTGGTAGATGGCCGTTGGAACATTAATATAGATTGGCAATATAAAGGAAAATCTTATTTATTTAAAGAATCTATAAATTATTAACATGCTTGCATCTGCATTCATATTAGGCTTATTGGGTAGTTTTCATTGCATAGGCATGTGCGGTCCCATAGCTTTTATGTTGCCTGTAGATAGAAGTAATTCTGTTAAAAAAATATCTCAAATTGCCATTTATCATTTCGGTAGATTATTGGCTTACAGTATTATAGGACTCATTTTTGGGCTTATTGGCAAAAGCCTTTATATTTTTGGTTACCAGCAACAACTTTCTATAATTATTGGAGTATTTATGATTTTGATTGTGGTTATTCCGCAAAAAACATTTAATAAATACAATTTTTCTAAACCTATTTATAAGTTAATTTCAAAAGTAAAATCGGCTCTGGGTTCTGCACTCAAGAAAAAAACCATGGATACCTTCTTAACCATTGGTTTTTTAAACGGTTTTTTACCTTGCGGCTTGGTTTACATGGCACTTTTTGCTGCTATGGCTGGTGGAAATGCTGCAAACGGCAGTTTATATATGGCTGTTTTTGGTTTGGGTACCATTCCGTTAATGACTACTGCTATTTATTTTAGTCATTTTTTAAAAGGTACAGCCAGACAACGCATTCAAAAAATTATTCCAGTTTTTGTGGTGCTTATTGGCGCCCTATTTATTCTTCGTGGTTTGGGCTTAGGCATTCCTTACCTCTCTCCTGCTCCTGTTTACGATATGGTTTCCAATAGTATAGATTGCCATTAAAATTCTTTTGATGGGTACTTAAGTAAGTTATTACTTGGATTGAGACTAATACCTGATTAATCTTAATGAGTTACTAATTTAAAACACATAGTTTTATTAAGATAAATTATTTTATTTGATTTAATCTATAAGATTTCTTTATAATCATTATCAACAAAAACAATAGTTTTATTTTCAAAAATAATAGTAATACTATTACTTTTGAAAATAAATTTATCAATTATGGATTCATTACTTTCAAATTTAAAGATTTCGGTTCCAGAAAAAATCTATGTTAAAGACCCTGAGTCTTCTGATTTAGGCAAGCGTATTGTAGAACACAGTATTATTTTAATTGATGAGATAGGTTTTGACAGTTTTACATTTAAGAAACTGGGAAGTTTAATAGGATCAAACGAAAGCTCTATATATAGGTATTTTGAAAATAAACACAAACTTCTACTCTATTTATCCTCTTGGTATTGGGCTTGGATTGAGTATCAACTCGTTTTTGAAACTCACACTTTAAGTGCTGATAATAAACTTGAAAAAGCCATAGAAATTGTAACTAGAGCTATTAAAGAAGATTCTAACTTCTCGCATATTAACGAGGTGGTTTTAAACCGTATAATGGTTAATGAAAATTCTAAATCTTTTTTAACAAAAGAAGTAGATCAAGAAAATAAAGAGGGGTATTTTATTATATACAAACGAATTGTACATAGACTACGTGACATGATAAAAGCCAATAACCCTAATTATAAGTTTGCTTCAAGTTTAGCAAGTACTATTATTGAAGGTAGTTTGCATCAGCACTTTTTAAAAGATCATTTTACTTCTATTACAGATTGTGGTGATGATATAACCCCAACTCATTTTATGAAAAACCTTGTACTTAACACTTTGAAATCCTAATTATGGAAAACAATAAAATGACCCCTTGGCAACGTTTAGTGGGTTTGCTACAATTAGAAAAGAGAGACATTTTACAAATCTTTTACTACGCTATTTTTGCAGGTATAGTAGCCTTATCCTTACCATTAGGTATTCAAGCTATTATTAACTTAATTCAAGGTGCACAGATATCAACTTCTTGGGTTGTACTTGTGGTAATAGTAACTCTGGGAGTTGCATTCTCTGGTGGGTTACAATTAATGCAGCTAAGAATCATTGAAACCATTCAACAACGTATCTTCATGAGATCATCATTTGAATTGGCATACCGCTTTCCAAAAATAAAAATGGCTGAATTACGAAATTACTATCCTCCAGAATTAGCAAATCGATTTTTTGATACCTTAACCATTCAAAAGAGCTTATCTAAAATTTTAATTGATGTTCCTACAGCAGTTTTACAAATTTTATTTGCTTTAATTCTCTTATCGTTTTATCACCCGTTTTTTATCATATTTGGTTTGTTACTCTTGATACTCATCTTCGTGGTATTTAAATTTACAGCAAAAAAAGGACTAGAAACCAGTTTATACGAATCTAAAAACAAGTATAAAGTAGCGCATTGGATACAAGAAATTGCGCGTTCTGTAATTAGCTTTAAATCTTCAGGAAGTACAAACTTAGGTATCACTAAAAATGACAACTTAGTAAACGGCTATTTAAAAGCTAGAGAAAATCACTTTAAAATCTTGATGCTTCAATTTATCCAAATGATAAGCTTTAAAGTTATTGTAACTGCAAGTTTATTATTAATTGGTGGGGCACTTGTACTTAATCAAGAAATGAATATCGGACAGTTTGTAGCAGCAGAAATAATTATATTATTAGTAATTGCATCTGTTGAAAAACTAATTTTAGGCTTAGAATCCTTTTATGACACACTAACATCTCTAGAGAAACTAGGACAAATTGTTGATAAAGAATTAGAAAGTCAGACAGGAGACACACCACAATTTAGTAAAGGAATTCATATTGAACTAGAAAATGTTGCTTACGGTGTTGAAAATAGAGATAAACATATTTTAAAAGACATTTCTTTAAAAATAAATGCTCAAAGTCGAATATTAATAAAAGGAGAGAGTGGCTCTGGAAAATCTACTTTATTACGATTAATCTCAGGTATTATTGAAGCTACATCTGGTCATGTATACGTCAATGATATGTCTATTAGTAGCCTGCATTTAAACTTTTATAGGGCGCAATTAGGTTTATCCTTATCAGATGAAAATCCTTTTGAAGGCACCATTAGAGATAACTTAACTTTTGCAAACAAAGCTATCTCTGATGAAAGAATTTATGAAGTACTAGACATTGTAGGTCTAAAAGATTTTATAAAAGAGCAAGCTGATGCATTAAACACCATTCTTTATCCAGATGGGAAACAAATGTCTTACACACTATCTAAAAAATTGGTTTTAGCCCGTGCCATTTTAAAAGCACCTAAAGTTTTAATTCTTGAAGATGCACTAGATAGATTCAATCAAACAGAAACAAAATCTATAGTAGATTATTTAAGTCATAAAGACAGACCTTGGGCACTTGTTGTAGTTAGTAGTAGTGATGTATGGTTAAACAAGTGTACTGAAATCATCACATTAGAAAAAGGTCTAATCAAATCAAAAAACTAAAAAGTTATGCTTAATATAACTAATAATCAGCTGAATAAAACCATAGATTTATCAAAGTATAAATCTGGAAAAAAAATAATGAATGTTAAGTATTATAAATACTTCAACAGGTTTTTAATGGCAGCAGCAATAATACTGGTTATTGTATTGTTTTTACCATGGACACAGAATATTACTGGCCAAGGTCTTGTAACCACTTTAAAACCTAATCAACGTCCTCAATCTATTCAGTCTCAAATACCCGGTCGTATTGAAGAGTGGTTTGTACAGGAAGGAGACTATGTAAAGACAGGCGATACTATTTTAAGAATTTCTGAAGTAAAAAGTGATTACTTTGATGATAAGTTGGTGGAAAGAACCAATGAACAAATCCAAGCTAAATCATCTTCAGTTACTGCTTACGAAGCTAAAGTTAGCGCTTTAAATAGGCAAATTTCTGCTTTAAGAAACGAGCAAAAATTAAAACTAGCACAAACTAAAAATAAGTTAATGCAATCACGATTAAAAGTAAAAAGTGATAGTATTGATTTAGAAGCCGCAAAAACAAATTTAAAAATAGCTGAAACCCAATTTAATCGTATTCAAACATTGCAAGCTGAAGGTTTAAAGGCTGTAAAAGATGTAGAAGAGAAACGCTTAAAACTTCAAGAAACTCAGGCTAAATTCATTTCTCAAGAGAACAAATACTTAGCAAGCCAAAATGAAGTGATTAATGCACAGTTAGAACTCTCTAGAACAAATGCTTCTTTTGCTGATAAAATTTCAAAAGCACAAAGTGATATGTTTACAGCACAATCCAGTGGTTTTGATACACAAGCGCAAGTTTCAAAACTTGAAAATGCCTCTACTAATTACAAACGACGTAATGATTTATTATATGTTACTGCACCTCAAAATGGATATATTAACAGAGTATTAAGAGGTGGTATTGGTGTTACATTTAAAGAAGGGGCTGAATTAGTTGGTATTATGCCTGCACAAATTGATTTAGCAGTTGAAACTTTTGTAAGACCTATTGATTTACCACTACTTCATATAGGTGAAGAAGTACGCGTTCAGTTTGATGGATGGCCCGCTATTGTATTTAGCGGATGGCCCAATGTATCTTATGGTACTTATGGAGCAAAAGTTGTTGCTATTGAACGTTTTATAAGTGAAAATGGCAAATATAGAATTCTTTTAGCACCAGATGAAACTGACCATGAATGGCCTGAAGCTATTAGAGCAGGTTCAGGAGCCCGAACTATTGCATTGTTAGAAGACGTGCCTATTTGGTTTGAATTATGGCGACAAATTAACAGTTTCCCTCCTAACTATTATCAACCTGAGGGTGGAAAAACGGCTAAGAAAGATAAAAAATAACTTATACTATATCCCGATATAAAATCGGGATTAGTTAAACTTACAATTTTGAGTTCGTAAAAAACTTCTCAAAATTGAGTTTCACTAAAAAAGATAAAAAATGAGAGTCATCTTATTAAACATATTTCTTGTTTTTAGTAGTTTAGTTTCTGCGCAAGACTCAACCTCTATTATAACGCTATCAGAATATTTAGGGTACGTAAAATCATTTCACCCCATAGTTAAACAAGCCAATTTGGTTATTAATGAAAGTGAAGCAAAACTCATGAAAGCTCGAGGTGCCTTTGACCCAAAGCTAGAAGTTGATTATGATAGAAAGAAGTTTAAAAACACCGAGTATTTTGATAGACTAAACGCTACATTTAAAATCCCAACCTGGTTTGGTGTAGAAATAAAAGGAAACTTTGAAGAAAATACTGGTGATTTTTTAAACCCTCAGGCTTTTGTTCCTGAAGATGGTTTATATAGTGCAGGTGTTTCTGTACCTGTTGCTCGTGGCTTATTAACTAACAAACGTATGGCTATGCTAAGGCAGTCTCGTTTATATGTTAAACAAGCGCAAGCTGATAGACAACTTTTAGTCAATAATATTCTTTATGAAGCTACGGTTAGTTATTTTAATTGGTTAAGACGATACAACGAAAAACGTGTTTATGAAGATTTTTTAGATAACGCTAAAATCCGTTTTGATGGTATTGTAAAAAGCTATGAGGTTGGAGATAAACCAGCCATAGATACACTTGAAGCTAGAATTACTTTGAATAACAGAAGATTAAATTTAGAAAAATCAAGGATTAAGTTTATAAAATCTTCTTTGGAATTATCTAATTTTTTATGGTTGAATGATAATACACCTATTGAAATTCAAGATAATGTTGTTCCAGATGTAAACACCTATACATCTATTGATACAACTCTGAATACCTCAGGCTTAGATATTGAGAATTTTGATATTGAAAGCCACCCAAAACTACAATCTTTAGATTATAAATACAGGAGCTTGAATATAGAAAAACGATTGAAAGCCAATAATTTATTACCACAAATTGATTTGCAGTATAACTTTTTATCTGAAACTCCAGAAATAGCACGTACGTTTAGCACAGCAGCTTACAAAAGTGGGGTAAATATTAGCTTTCCATTATTTTTAAGAAAGGAACGTGGAGATTTAAAGCTAGCAAAACTTAAACTACAAGACACAAGGTTTGATATTCAAAACACGAGAGTGAGTCTTAAAAATAAAATTGATGCGATTAATCAAGAATTAGATTCTTATGTATTACAAAATGATTATACTGAAACCATTGTAAACGATTATTCTAAAATGTTAACCGCTGAGGAACGCAAATTCTTTTTAGGAGAAAGCTCTTTGTTTCTTGTAAACTCGCGTGAATCCAAATTAATCGATGCAAAACTAAAAGCTATAGAAATTGAAAACGATTTCTTTAAAACAAAAGCTAATCTATTTAATGTTTTAGCACTTTCAGATGTACAAATGAATTAAAGTTTATATCCGTAAGCTTTAAAAAAGTATAGATTCAGAAATAATTATCACTTATAATTAAATTGCTCTTCTTATGTAAATTTTAATGCACTTCAATTTACATTTTAAAAACTACAATTACCTCATTAATAAGTAGCGCATTTTGTATATCAATATTAAAATATGTTGAATATTGATATACAAAATGCACACTGTTGAAAACTTTGTAATGTATTATTAGTAAATAAATTACTACGTTTTTTTGATTTTATTTATATTAGCATTAACTGCACATATATATGTGTTGTAAACCATTTAAAAAAACACAAATGAATAAAATGAAATTAACTTACAGATTATTAATTATTTTAACAATTTTAACTTCTTGTTCAAGTGATGATAAAAATAGTAATGAAGAAACCAACGAAAAATTAATCGGAACTTGGATTGTAACTACAAGAACCTTTGATTGGAACTCTTCTGAAATTCCAGGTTACAATTATAGTCCAGGCTACAATATTGTAAAATTCACGTCTGACCAAAGAACTGAATTTATTTATAAAGAATATGGAATTAATGGAGAAGATATTTCTGAATTTGGAAACTGGTCAAAAAAAGGAAATACTCTAACCATAACTTGGGACGAAGCTGACCCGGGTCTTGAAAAATATATTTTAACCATAACTGAATTAACTGAAAACTCTCTAAAATGGGATAATTTGGATAGCGTGGAAGGAACACCAATAGGAACTTTAACAGAAACATTTACAAAAGATTAAGACTTTAATAAAAAAACGGTTTACAACACCGTATAAAAAAAATTGCTAGTTTTAGCCAAACCAAAGGTAGTTGCTCGTTTGCTAGCTTCTGATTTTCCTTCGGAAAATCCTCGCTCACAAACACGCAACTTTCCTTATACATAAACGTTGTGGTGCATTTGAGAAATACGTATTTATATGAAAATTATAAGATTGATTTTAATGATTTCGTGCTTCATTGGTTATGGACAAAACTCGGAATCTGACAAAGAAAAACTAAAGAATATGCAATTAAATAGTGAATATGGTGTTTTGATTAGCAAGTCGGATGACAAAAAATTTATTGAGAATTTTAAAGCAGTCTTTGGACGTTCATTATCGAAATCAACAAGTAAAACGATGTTAGAAGCAAGACTTCCTTTTGAATTTAAATACTTTTATTTCGACTTTGAAAAAGCAAACGGATTATACATTGAAATAGAACCGAATGAAGATGAAAACGGTGTTTTGCAATATCCTAAAAGACCAGATTTTGGTTGGATTTTAAGGACTAGAGTTAGAGACGATTTTGACCACGTGGATAAAGAAAAAGTTATAAACCAAACCAAAGAAAATCTTGAATCTTTAAGTTACAAGATTGAATTTATTAGACATCAAGAATAAAAAACGACACCACAACAATGTATAAAAATAATTGCGGTTTACTGCTAAATCAAAAGTCGTTGCGTGTTTGCTACGTCTGATTTTCCTTCGGAAAATCCTCGAACGCAAACCCGCAACTATTCTTATACGAGACCGTTGTGCCTAATTTGAGAAATGAACTTTTTCCCAACTAAAAAATATGAATTTAATCTAATTGGACAGAAAGAAGAAA
>CANMZT010000005.1 GCA_947502405.1 uncultured Algibacter sp.
CCTTATAGTTCTGAGTTTAGAAGTACATTGGTAATAAAATAATAATTTTTACTTGTTTTTTACCTCAGTTCTTTGTTGAAACAGTTGTTTTTTCACTTTGTTTTAAAATTCCGATTACCAGAATTTATACCACTTTTTTTGTTCAGTCGGTAGTTCAGTCATTTCTGGTGGAACAGTTTTCGAACCCTCAATCAATCCGTAAACTGCTGTATTAAATCCAGATTCTACATCTACGTCGTTTTGGCATTGTTGGATTATAAATGCAGTTGACATTGCACAAGCCACAGCCATTTCTTTTTCGGTCAACTTGTGCTTTTTCATTATTTCGTTTGCTTTTGCTTGAGTCGAGTTTAATGATTGCAAAAAGTCAAGTTCAGTTTTTTGTATTTCAGCCGATTCCATTTTATCATTGTCAACAGTTACTCCCATATTCGATAAGATAGCTCCAATTACATTAATCAGTTCAGGCCCTTGTTCATTCGCCTGTTGTGAAAGTACTGCCGTTCCAGGTTTAGCGTCATCGATATTCAGTCCGAATGATTTAAATAAGAATGAACCTGATAATCTTGCGGAAGTTGCAATTGCAGTTGCAGAATGAACTTCTCTATTTTTTCCAATCGCACTTGCAATTAGGTCAACTATTTCTCCTGTTGCTTTATTCTGATTTTGGGTTATTTCCATTTATTGAGTTTGTTTGGGCAATTGTTTACAACGTTTAGATATGGTTTCGTTTTAATGAACTATATCGTTCGATAAGCGAAGTTATACTTTTCTCATTCAAAAATCAATAAGCACAACTACCTATTTCAAAGCAATATTTTAATCCTTTTTAGAAATATTTTGATCCTCAATAAGCTAATTGTACTTAAACTACTTTAAGCAAATCCTTAGGCGTTTGCAATATAAAGTCTGCACCTTGAGCTATTAATTCTTGCGGGTCTCTAAATCCCCATGATACACCAACGGCAAGCATATTGGCGTTTTTCGCAACTAAAATATCAACGTCAGTATCACCAACGTAAATGGCTTCTTCAGGGTTTACATTTAGATTTTTACAAAGTTGCAAAAGTACTTGTGGATTTGGTTTTTTTAGAGCTTCTTCTTTTAATCCATAAACGGGATTCAAGTAATCAGGCAATAGGGCTTTGGCAACTTTTTTGGTTAAGCTATCTTCTTTATTAGAAAGTACAGCTAGCTTTAATTTTTTAGTGTTTAGTGTATCTAAAAGTTCAAGAATCCCATCATAGGGCATGGTTTTATTAGTGCAATTTTTACTGTAAACTTCCATCATGTTGATCAGACATTCATCAATTTCACTTTGTTTAGGGGCGGTATCTGGAAGTGCTTTTATTACCAAACTCTTAACGCCACTACCTACAAATGTTTTATAGGTGTCATAATCATAAGTTGGGTAATGGCGCTTCGCCAAAACAGTATTCATAGCATCAGCAATATCTCCAATGGAGTTTACTAATGTGCCATCTAAATCAAAAATAATTGCTTTGTATGTCATAGTTACTTTTTAATAATGATAAGTTACTTTTCGTTCATTTATAGGTTGCTCATTTCTATAATTATTTAAGGGCATATTATTTCTTAATTTTATCACTTCTTCAACTGACAAAACTATAGGTTCTTTAAAAACTATCCAATTAACACCTTCGCTACAGGGGGGCGTTGTTAATGAGCCACCATATGAGTAATAATGTTTATCCTCAAGTAATAAGCTAGACAAATCTATTTTTTGGTGAATATCTTTTACAGCACCATTTTCTAATGGTAAAAAACTTTCTAAAAACTCAAATAATTGACTTTCTTCGCCTTCTTCCCCAAGTAGACCAAGTACGGTAATTTTTCCAGATTTACTTACATGTACAAGATGCATTTCAACAGGATAAATTAATCCATTAATTTTGTGTTCTGATGGTTCGTGAAAATGAATTTGTTTTAAATAATAGGTTTCATTTTTATAGTTTATAGAATCACCAGCTTCAAAATCAAATTGAATAGAATGTCCGTTATTTTCTACTTCCTTAATGAGCGTTGTAGGGGTATATTGTATTTTTAAATCACCTTGAAGTTTTATTGAGTCAACTCGCCTATGAATTATATTTATAGGAGATTGTTTATTACCATCACAATCTGAGTTTTTTTCAATTTCAATCCAATGCTCTGGTGATGTTTCTCCAGAATAACTCCAATGCGCATGTGCTAAATGTGACTTATGCTTTTCTTTATCATATTGCACACAAGAAAAAATTAGTAGTAATAGAGTAAAACAGATTAAGTTAGTTTTCATAAATTCTTATATTGAAATATAAGGCAAAACTACACATATTGAAATCTACAAAAACTTACTTTTGTCAGTTTTATATAAGAAATATAAGAAGTTTTTAACTATTTCGTTTTCGGGATTTACTAGCTTTTGCTAATGGGTTAAATTTAAGACATAAATCTAACCAATAAGATAAATCTTCTTCATTATCAAAACCATCTGGAGTTACAAAAATATAGCCTTTCATCGGGCGCCCTGTAAAATCCATAGGTAAGCATTCGGGTTTTTTGAGTTCTTTTAAGTAAGTGTCTTCACCAATTCTAGCCATTAGTAAACTGTCTCCAAATTTTTTATCGATATGTATGCCACACAGCATTTTGTTATCTACTTTAAAGCACAAACCACCCATCATTTTAAGTTCCGAAAAACTAATATGTTTTTCTTTGAGTTGTTGCCGGATTCTATCTGCTAAATATTCATCGTAAGCCATTTCTTTTGGTTTTAAAAGTATCTACCAACTTTCGTATTAGATTATAAACAAAAGTATTGGTTTTAGCATAGTGAAAAGATATAAAACAAACAGCTAACATAAATAAAACGGCTCCGAATATTGCTGTAGTGGGTTCTAAGGATTTACTTAAAAATTTTTTGAGACCATAACCTGTGAAACTTCCGTAAAGTAAAATGAAGTGTATAACGTAAATGGATAGTGTTTTCTCGCCAATCCGAGCAATAATTGATTGTTTTAAGAATTGCTCTAAAGCATAAAAGAGACCAAATAGAATAAGTACATTTCCAAGTCTAGTAAAAAGATAATTATAGTCGGCACTCATTTTAAACAGTTCAATAGTCGTTAAATAGCTAAGTTTTGTTAGGAATAATGAAGAGAAATAAATAAGAAAAACACCAACTGCAAAAAAAGTAATAATGGTTGAGAGTTTAAATTTATCACGGTGTACATGCCTGAAAAATACGGTTGAAATAAAAGCTCCAAAAGCTGAGTAGCCAAACCAAGGTAAAATGGTAAATACGGAACCGTTTGTTTTTGTTAAATAGTTTGCAATAAACACGGGGATGTTTTCTAAAGTTATAGTTCTATATAGTGGTTCAGAAACAAAGCAGACAAAACCAATCACAAACAATACAATAGAAAAAAGATAACTATGCTTCTTAAAAATAGTGTGTAAACCCACTAAGAAAATCAAAGACAATCCGATGCATTGTAATACATCAATCACAAAAAAGTAAGAATTAAAATATCCAGATAACCAACTGAAAATATTAATACGTAAACTATACCCAATAGCTAAGAGTAATAATCCTCTAAATAGGCCTTTTTTTATTCTGGGTTTATCATTGCCTTTTTCATAGGCGCGTAATAATAAATAAGCAAAAACTAGTCCTGAAATAGTAAAAAAGGTAGGAGCAGTAATACCTCTAAAGTAAGACCAGATATTATATAGAGTGTTAGAATTATCTCTATAGGCAGGAGATAGTAATGTGTCTATAAAATGACCTTGCAACATCATTAAAATAGCAAATGCTCTAACAGCATCAATAAAATATAAGCGATTAGGTTGCGCCATAGACTGGATTATCATGCTAAATATACCTTTAATTAATTGAAATGTTTGTAAAGTGATATATTTATAAAATATAAAACTTTTTCATGGAGCAACTCATTAAAGATTTTTCAAATTATGCTTGGGGCTTACCCTTAGTAATTTTGTTAATAGGTGGCGGGTTGTATTTATTAGTCTTATCTAAGTTTTTACCATTTCGATACTTAGGCCATGCGATTGATGTACTTAGAGGTAAATATGATGACCCTAATGATCCTGGTCAAATCTCACACTTTAAAGCTTTAACTACAGCATTGTCTTCTACAATTGGTATGGGAAATATAGCAGGTGTTGCTGTTGCTATTTCGGTTGGAGGACCAGGAGCCATGTTTTGGATGTGGGTGAGTGCTATTGTAGGTATGTCAACTAAATTTTTCACATCCACTTTAGCGATTATGTATCGAGGAAAAGATAGTGCAGGTGAATTGCAAGGTGGCCCTATGTATTTTATAACCGAAGGTTTAGGAAAATCTTGGAAACCTTTAGCGGTTATGTTTAGCATTTTTGGAATGGTTGGCGCATTGCCAGTTGTAAACGTGAATCAATTAACACAAGCTATAAATGATATTATATTAATTCCGAATGGTGTTGAAGTTGGTTTAAAATCGAATTTAATTTTAGCTTTTATTTTGGTTGCCTTAACTTCAGTAATTATACTTGGAGGGTTAAAACGCATCAGTAATGCAGCATCTAAAATGGTGCCTTCTATGGTATTGTTATATTTTGTATTGGTGTTGTTTATTTTGATTTCTAATTATGAAGTGGTACCGAAATATTTTGTGATGATTTTTACAGATGCTTTTTCAGCAGATTATTATGAAGGTGATGCCTTTATGGGAGGTGTTTTAGGCGCTTTGATTTTACTGGGAATTAGAAGAGGCGCATTCTCAAATGAAGCTGGAATTGGAACTGCTCCCATGGCACATGGTGCAGCAAAAACAGACGAACCCGTTCGAGAAGGCTTAGTGGCCATGTTAGGGCCAGCTATAGATACTTTAATTGTTTGTACGTTAACTGCTTTGGCTATTTTAGTTACAGGTGTATGGCAAACCACTTCGGATAACGGTGTTAGTTTAACAGCTTCAGCTTTTAATCATGTAATGCCTGTTTATGGTAAATATTTACTCATGGTCTGTGTGGCTATTTTTAGTATTTCATCATTGTTTTCGTATGCGTATTACGGGTCTAAATGTTTGTCTTTTTTAATTGGAGCTGATAGAAAGCATTATTATAATTACATTTATATCCTGAGTATTATACTTGCTGCCACCACACCGTTTAGTGTGATGTTGAATTTAATTGATGGTGTTTTTGCGCTCATGGCAATTCCTACGATGCTAGCAACTATAATTCTAGCACCTAAAGTGGTTAAAGAAATTAAGGCATACTTAGAAAGATTAAATAAAACTTAAAATATTAATTGATTTCCGAATTCCCCTCTTTGGAGGGGTTAGGGGTGGGTTGCGTTAGTCCCGATAGCTATCGGGATTTGTGGTAACGCCCAAAAAGATAAAATTATGACAGATAAAAAAAATGCAAAGGCTTATTGGAAAGAGAATATTAGGTATGTTCTGATTTTAATGGCGATATGGTTTATAGTGTCTTTTGGCGCTGGAATATTGTTTAAAGATGCGCTTAATTCGGTTAAAATCGGAGGTTTTAAACTGGGGTTTTGGTTTGCACAACAAGGGTCTATGTACGTATTTGTGATTTTGATTTTTGTGTATGTGCGTTTGATGAATAAATTGGATAAAAAATACGGATATGATGCATAGTTTATTGGTGGAAGGCATGGGTGTGCAAAACTGGACGTACATTTTAGTAGGGATAACATTTACACTATACATCGGAATTGCGATATGGTCTAGAGCAGGATCTACCAAAGAGTTTTATGTTGCTGGAGGTGGCGTGTCTCCGTTAGCCAATGGGATGGCAACGGCTGCGGATTGGATGAGTGCTGCATCGTTTATTTCCATGGCAGGAATCATATCTTTTGCGGGGTACGATGGCGCGGTATATTTAATGGGGTGGACTGGTGGCTATGTGCTATTAGCTTTACTATTAGCGCCTTATTTGCGAAAGTTTGGAAAGTTTACTGTACCCGACTTTATAGGCGATAGATATTACTCCAAAACCGCCCGAATAGTAGCTGTATTTTGTGCATTATTGGTATCATTTACCTATGTAGCAGGACAAATGCGTGGCGTTGGTATTGTATTTTCGCGTTTTTTAGAAGTAGATATAAATACAGGTGTAATTATTGGTATGCTAATCGTTCTATTTTATGCAGTACTAGGCGGTATGAAAGGTATTACATATACTCAAGTAGCACAATATTGCGTGCTAATTTTTGCATTTATGGTGCCAGCTATTTTTATATCTATTCAGATCACGGGGAACCCAATTCCGCAACTTGGTTTTGGTGGTGAATTAACTGATGGCTCTGGAACGTATTTATTAGATAAACTTGATGGTTTAAGTACCGAATTAGGTTTTGCTGAATATACTGAAGGTTCAAAATCTATGATAGATATTTTTGCTATAACTCTAGCGCTAATGGTTGGTACAGCAGGTTTGCCACATGTAATTGTTAGGTTTTTTACTGTAAAGCGTGTTAAAGATGCCCGTAAATCTGCAGGAATAGCCTTGTTGTTAATTGTATTGTTATATTCAACAGCTCCGGCAGTTGCGGTGTTTGCTAGAACAAATATGATTGAAACAGTTTCTAATAAACCGTATGCTGATGTACCAGATTGGTTTACAAAATGGGAAACCACGGGTTTAATAAGTTTTACCGACAAAAATAACGACGGATTAATTAAATACGTGGCCAATAAAGAGCAAAACGAATTAGTTGTTGATAGAGATATTATGGTGCTCGCAAATCCAGAAATTGCAAACCTACCAGATTGGGTTATAGCTCTGGTTGCAGCAGGTGGATTAGCAGCAGCATTATCAACTGCAGCTGGATTACTCTTAGTAATTTCAGCATCTGTATCTCACGATTTAATCAAAAAAATAGTCAACCCAAAAATCTCTGAAAAAGGGGAGCTAATTACTGCACGTTTATCGGCAGTTGGAGCTGTTTGTGTTGCTGGTTATTTTGGTATAAATCCGCCAGGGTTTGTCGCCGCCGTTGTGGCATTGGCGTTTGGGCTTGCCGCAGCATCCTTTTTTCCGGCTATTATCTTAGGTATTTTTTATAAACGCATGAACAAAGAAGGCGCCATTGCTGGTATGGTGGTAGGTATTACTGCTATGTTACTTTACATGATAAAATACAAGTTAGGATGGTTTGATGAAACGCTTCCTGATAAAAGCGAGTGGTGGTTTGGTATATCACCTGAAGGCTTTGGTAGTATTGCAATGCTTTTAAATTTTATAGTTTCAATCTTAATTATGAAATTTACACCAGCACCACCGCAGGATGTTCAAGAGATTGTAGAAAATATTAGAATTCCAAGTGGAGCAGGAGAGGCGACACATTAATGTGCTTGTAGTGTTTTCTGTGTAAGTATTAATGTTGTTAGTAGAAAAAACTCAATAAATATTTAATATTTTGCTATTTTAGAACGCATATTAAAACATCAATTATTTAAAGCTGTCCAATGAGTAATTACCACATAAAACATCTAGAAGAATACTACCAAGTTTATAGGAAATCGGTTAGAGAACCTGAAAATTTTTGGGAAGAAATAGCCGAAGAACATTTTATGTGGCAACGCAAATGGGATAATGTATTGAGTTGGGATTTTTCAAAGCCAGAAGTAAAATGGTTTGAAGGTGCGCAACTTAACATTACAGAAAACTGTATAGATAGACATTTATCAACTAGAGGTAATAAAACGGCCATTCTTTTTGAACCAAACGACCCAAAAGAAGCTGCAGAACATATCACATACAATCAGCTGCACGAAAGAGTCAATCAATTCGCTAATGTTTTAAAAAACCAAGGCATAAAAAAGGGAGACCGAGTTTGTATTTATTTACCCATGATTCCTGAATTAGCCATTTCTGTTTTAGCATGTGCAAGAATTGGTGCCATTCACTCTGTGGTATTCGCAGGCTTTTCAGCAACAGCATTATCAACTCGTATTAACGATTCTGACTGCAAAATGGTTATTACAAGTGATGGTTCATACAGAGGTGCAAAAACCATTGATTTAAAAGGTATCGTAGATGATGCTTTGGAAGATTGTAATGTAGAAACCGTTTTAGTAGTAAAGCGAATTAATTCAGAAATAGAAATGAAAGATGGTCGTGATAAATGGTTACAACCGCTTTTAGATACTGCTTCAGTAGACTGCGAAGCTGAAGTCATGAATGCTGAGGATCCATTATTTATTCTATACACATCAGGCTCCACAGGAAAACCAAAAGGTATGGTGCATACCACAGCAGGTTATATGGTGCATACCGCTTACACATTTAAAAACGTATTCCAATACAGAGAAAATGATGTGTATTGGTGTACCGCAGATGTTGGTTGGATTACAGGACATAGTTATATAGTTTACGGCCCATTAGCGAACGGAGCAACCACAGTGATGTTTGAAGGTGTACCAAGTTATCCAGATTTTGGGCGTTTTTGGGAGATTGTAGATAAACATAAAGTAAACCAATTTTACACAGCTCCAACAGCCATTAGAGCTCTAGCAAAAGAAGGATTAGAACTCGTTGAAAAACACGATTTATCATCACTTAAAGTTTTAGGGTCAGTTGGCGAACCTATTAACGAAGAAGCGTGGCATTGGTACAATGACAATGTTGGAAAAAAGAAAAGCCCAATAGTAGATACCTGGTGGCAAACCGAAACAGGGGGTATTATGATAACGCCAATTCCGTTTGTAACACCAACAAAACCAACCTATGCAACCTTGCCGTTTATTGGTATACAGCCAGCTTTAATGGATGAAAATGGTAATGAACTAAGAGGCAATCAAGTAGAAGGAAGATTATGTATAAAATTCCCATGGCCAAGTATGGCACGAACTATTTGGGGTAATCATCAGCGCTACAAGGATACTTATTTTTCAGCTTTTGAAAACAAATATTTTACTGGCGACGGCGCTCTAAGAGACGAAGTGGGGTATTACAGAATTACAGGTAGAGTAGATGATGTGATTATTGTTTCTGGACACAATCTGGGAACCGCACCAATTGAAGATGCCGTTAACGAGCATCCAGCAGTTGCAGAATCAGCTATTGTAGGTTTTCCACATGATGTTAAGGGGAATGCACTTTATGGCTATGTTATCTTAAAAGATACAGGAGAGAGCAGAAACCACGATAATTTGAGAAAAGAAATTAACCAGATTATCACAGAGCATATCGGACCTATAGCTAAACTAGACAAAATTCAATTTACAAGTGGTTTGCCAAAAACGCGTTCAGGAAAAATTATGAGACGTATTTTACGAAAAATTGCTCATAAAGACACTAGTAATTTGGGAGATACCAGTACACTACTGAATCCTGAAGTGGTTCAGGATATTATGGATAATGTGTTGTAGAATTATTTGGGCATTACCACAAGGGTCGGGCTTTCACGAGTCGCTCTCTGCGAGGAGCTCCAACAATCGCTCAATCCCTAATAAAAAACAAAAAAGCAACCTTTATGGTTGTTTTTTGTTTGTTTATAACTGTTTATAACTCTGTTTTTAAATGAGTTAACTCTTAATTATATTTGTAGTATAAGTTTTATTTTCAAAGTAATTGAAGTCAGTATCAAATGAGTGAAAGTAATAATGGTATGAATGAGTACCGTAAATCGATTTTAGAAGAAAAAAGTAAGAGTGATGATGACTTTGAAAAATATATAACATTTATTGCTTCAGGTTCTTTGGGTTTAACTTTAACTTTTATTGATAAAATTAGTCCATTAGACAAATCTATTTTTAAATGGGTTATAGTTTTAGGGTGGTTTAGCCTTGGAATAACTTTATTCATAAACTTACTTTCTCATTATATATCGAGTATTAATAATACCAAGACAGTACAGGATGTTGATGATAATATACCTTATGATGAGTTAACAAATAATATAGATAAAAGAAATAAAATTATTTCAAATTTAAACTTGACCTCAATAATACTATTAGGTTTTGGAATACTATGTATTTTAATATTTACAACAATAAACGCATATAATGGCTAAAAAAATAAATCCAACAACTAAACCAAAAACTAGACCTTCTTCTGAACCAAGACACGGAGGTAATAAAGGTAGAATTACTCCTAAACCTCCCGTGAAACCTTCAATTAAACCTAAAAAATAGATATATGTCAAAAAAACCTAAGATTAATCCAGCTAAAAACTCAGTCAATTTAGGTAGAATTACTTCTAAACCCTCAAGTAGTTTAAAACCAGCAGTAATTAAGCCTAAAGAAAAAGGTAAATAACAAAAAATCGCAACTATTTACAGTTGCGATTTTTAGTTTATATTGATAAAGTGGTTAAACCAACCTAAAATCCAAAAGTAATTCCCCTTCAACAAAAGCCTGTAAATGGTCACCTTTTACATTTTTACCAGCGCCAGTAGCGGGAGTTCCAGTAAAAACTAAGTCTCCAGGCTCTAAGGTCATATATTTCGAAACATAAGCAATAATTTCTGCAAAATTGTAAATCATATGGCTTGAATTTCCGTTTTGTACTTCTTTATTATTTATCTTCAAGCTAAAGTTAATGCTATTAATGTCAGCAAAGCTAGAAACAGGTTTAAACCCATTAACAGGCGATGCACCATCAAAACCCTTAGCTAAAGCCCAAGGCCCTTTATTGTCTCTACTTGCACCTAAAACATCTTTGGCGGTATAATCAATACCAACACCAATTTCGCTAATATAAGACGCCGCCTCGCTTTCTGCAATGTCTTTACCAGTCTTACCTATTTTGGCAACCAATTCCACCTCATAAATCAACTCATTTGTAATCTTCGGAAAAACAACATCTTTATTATCAGTTACTAACGTGCTTTCAGCTTTAATAAATATAAGTTGCGCCCCCGTTTTTAAAGCAGCAATTTCACTTTTATTATTTACATAATTTTTACCAATACCAATTATTTTCATCTGTTAAATAGCTTAATTTGTAGAGTTCAAAAATAATCAATAAACCAAATTTAGGCTCTATTTTTTTTATGTTTTTTGGGCATTACCCCATAAAGGGGTCGTGCTTTTCACTATATCTTTTGCGAAAAGCAAAAGGATGCCGTTTCAATCACTAATGCAACTCCCATTTATAATTTGAACACAAGATTAACAAAATAGTTTTCAAGAAAAACTTACCTTTCAAACTTGAAAAAAGTACGCATGAAACACTTTAAAGAAACCTCAAAATCTAAAGATAAAACCAAACCAAAAGTAACCATGGCGCAAGCCTTTAAAACCATTATTTGGCCAAGGCGAAATTTGGTGTTTATTGGTTTAGTACTAATTGTTATTCGCAGTTTAGCAGGATTGGTATTGCCATGGCAAAGTAAAGTTTTGCTTGATGAGGTTGTACCAAGTAAAGATGTTTCTCAAATTTACACCTTAATAGCAATTGTAATTACAGCAATAACCATTCAAGCCATAACCTCATTTGCTTTAACAAGAATTTTAAGTGTACAAGCTCAATATTTAATAAGCGAATTACGTGCACAGGTTCAGAAAAAAGTACTGTCGTTACCCATTAGTTTTTTCGATAACACAAAGTCTGGTGCTTTAGTGTCACGAATAATGAGTGATGTTGAAGGTGTAAGAAACTTAATAGGAACAGGTTTGGTTCAGTTGGTTGGAGGAACATTCACAGCTATAGTATCTTTAATAATCTTAATAAAACTAAATCCTTGGATGACACTTTTTGTATTTATTCCAATTTCTATATTTGGGTATATTGCGCTAAGAGCTTTCAAATACATCCGACCAATTTTTAGAACCCGAGGAAAAATAAACGCAGAAGTAAAAGGGCGATTAACAGAAACCTTGGCAGGTGTTAGAGTTATAAAAGCATTTAATGCTGAAGACCAAGAAAATAAGATTTTTGAAAAAGGCGTGGATAAGTTATTTCAAAATGTAAAAAAGAGTTTAACTGCAACAGCGTTAATGACGAGTTCATCAACTTTTTTAATTGGTGTTGCAACCACAGGAATTATGGGTATTGGTGGGTATTACATGATTCAAGAACAAATGACTACGGGAGACTTTTTATTCTTTACGTTGGTTTTAGGTTTTATGATTGCGCCCATTGTCCAAATGAGTAACATAGGGAGCCAATTAACCGAGGCTTTAGCTGGCTTAGACAGAACAGAAGAACTTATGAATACAGCAGCTGAAGAAGATGATGGAAATCGCACTATTAAACTAAATACTTTTAAAGGGGACATTGCTTTTAACGATGTGTCTTTTGCTTACGAAGCAGATAAAGAAGTACTTCATAATATTAGTTTCAATGCACCTGCAGGTTCTGTAACTGCTTTGGTGGGGAGTTCTGGTTCCGGGAAATCGACTATTGCGGGTTTATCGGCTACCTTTTTAAATCCAAAATCTGGAACAGTAACTATTGATAATCAAGATTTATCAAAAGTAAAATTGAATAGTTACCGCCAATATTTAGGCGTGGTTTTACAAGACGAATTTCTGTTTGAAGGCACCATCAAAGAAAATATCATGTTTCCAAGACCAAATGCTACAGAAGCCGAATTACAAAATGCTGTAAAAGCTGCTTATGTAAATGAATTTACAGACCGTTTTGAGGATGGTTTAGAAACCTTAATAGGGGAGCGTGGTGTAAAACTGTCTGGGGGTCAACGCCAACGATTAGCTATTGCGCGTGCTATTTTAGCAAACCCAAAAATTATTATTTTAGATGAAGCCACTTCTAATCTGGATACTGAAAGTGAAGCGCTGATTCAAAAAAGTTTAAACGAATTGGTTAAAGATAGAACCACTATTGTAATTGCACACCGTTTAAGTACTATTAGAAAAGCAGATCAAATTTTAGTAATAGAAACTGGACGCATTGTGGAGCGTGGTACGCATGATGAACTCATTGCCTTAAATGGCAGATATTTTGATTTGTATACGTATCAAGCAAAAATTTAGAAACCTATGAAAGTAACAGATTTAAATGCATCAGAATACAACTCATATTATGAAACTTACATTAGTAAAGTTTCAAAAAACATAAACTTAATTGATGGTTTTATTAAAGCAGATAAGGATGTTGTTGATTTTTTTAAATCCATTCCTGAGAATAAATTGGATTATAGGTATGCTTCAGATAAATGGAGTATAAAAGATGTGTTTCAGCACATAATTGATACCGAGCGTGTTTTTATGTACCGCTGTTTTAGAATTGGTAGACATGATACAACACCTTTGGCTGGATATGAACAAGATGATTATGTTAACCCTTCAAATGCGGATAATAAATCTTTAAATAATTTGCTTGAAGAATATAAAATAGTAAGAAAGAGTTTTATAGTATTATTAAAAAGCCTAAGTGATAAAGATTTGATGTTTAAAGGACATGCTAGCGGATATCCGCTTTCTGCAAGAGCAGCAGCGTTTATAATACTTGGTCATGAAATTCATCATATCGAAGTTATAAAAGCACGTTACCTGTAAACTAAGTTTTATATACTGGCTTTAGCAGATTAGCCCGCGTTAGGGATAGAAGTGGAAAGCCCACAGTCTCGCCCTAAGGCGTGACGAGGACTTGTAACGGATAGCCCGACCCTTTAGGGTAACGCCCAAATTATTTATTAAATAGCAAAATACTTAACTTTTAGCAACAACAACTTTGTTTTTCATGGTTAAAAAAACGAGGAGTGATAATACTCCAAAAATTGAAAAACCAATAAACAAAGGCAGTACAGAGGTGTTTACAAATTCGCCAATATAATTTGCAATTGGTACAGCCATAACGGTTGATATAAAACCATTTATAGCAGCGCCAATACCTGCAATATGGCCTAATGGTTGCATTGCTAATGCGCGTAAATTCCCGAACAAAAATCCAACAGCAAAAAACTGAAGCGCAAAAAAAGTAAGTAAAATAAAAATACTAGGGTTATTACCGTTCCAAAATAAAATCACATATAATAAGGATATAATTGCATAAGCAATACAGGCTATATATGCTATTTTAAGCATGCCATATTTAACAACTAAACGGCTGTTTAAATATGTAGCTAAACCAACTGATATAGCTAAACTTGCAAAGATATAGGGGAACATTTCAGCTAAATTATACTGCTCTTGAAAAATTTGCTGAGAGGTACTCAAGTATACCATAAACGAGCCTGTAATAAAGCCAGAGACAAACGTAAAGGCAACTGCTTGCTTATGTTTAAAAAATGCTTTAGTTCCATCTATGAATAGAGTAGAACTGAACTTTATACGGTTTTCTAAGGCCAAAGTTTCTTTTTGTCTGCGCCAAAACCAAATCATTATTAATACGCCAGCAAATAAATTAAAATAGAAAATAGTTTTCCAATCATAAAAGTTTAAGATTAATTGCCCAAGTGTAGGGGCAACTACAGGAACTAGGATAAAAAACATGACTACTATAGAAATTATTTTTGCCATGTAATTACCGCTGTAAGAATCGCGTATCATAGAAAGCGCTATACTTCGGGGAGAGGATAAACCAAAGCCTTGTAGTATCCTACCAATTATCATAACTTCAAAACTCTTAGTAGTTACGCAGACAATACTAGCAATGATAAACACCCCAAAACCAATGTATACCATAGGTTTTCTTCCAAAACTATCAGATAATGGGCCAAATAAAAGTTGCCCAAAACCTAGACCAAGAAAAATCATGGTAATTAATAACTGATTATCATTTGGGTTTGTTACTCCAAGTGTGGAACTAATTTCTGGTAAAGCAGGTAGTAAAGCATCAATTGATAGTGCTACAATAGACATTAAAGATGCCATTAATGCTACAAATTCTAGTCTAAACTCTTGGGGTTTTTCCATGAAGCAAAAGTACTTCAATTAAAATCAAAATAAATACATCATCAATCTATTAATACAATATTAGCATTGATAAACTATATGTTTATTTTTCTAGGGAATTTTATCTAAACTTTTTAACAGTATATTTACCGATAGATTTATTCATATTAGTTACAACGTCAAAATTATTAACATTTAAATGAGATTAAATTTTAGTATCTTTTTATTATCTGCAGGATTACTTTTTTTTAATACAAGAAGTATCAATGCTCAAATTAAAAAGGAAAATATAAAATTAGGTTTTACCTACGGTACAGGTGCGCAAGATAAATTTCCGTTTAATGCAGATGATTATACACATGAAGTGGATTTTTATAAAATCCAAATTAATTACAGATTTAAAGATAAACGTAAATGGGCTTTTGAGGTAAATTTAGAGCCTAGTTTTAATGTAGTTGAGCACCAACTTTTAAATAGGTTTTATATAAAACCAAGTGATTCTGATAATTATATGGAATTAACAGAGTTATATATGCAAAGAAGAACCATAAAGGAATACGTATTAAATTTAGGATTTATTACTAGATATAAAATATATAAAAATGTAAGTACTTACGCTATTATTAGTGTAGGTCCCATGTATGCTGATAAAGCTACTGAAAGACTCGCAAAAGGTTTTGCGTTTTCAGATATTTTTGGACTGGGTTTGTCTTATGAGATAAATAAACTTCAGTTTGATTTACGATATTCTGTAAGACATACTTCTAACCTTGAATTTCAGCAACCTAATGGTGGCCATAATACAACCAATATGGAATTCTCAGTATTACTAGATATTTAAAAAGGTTTATTTTTGTTACTATACTTTGAGTTTTAAATGATGATATAAATTGATTTTAAAAAGAATCAGAGTTGTATTGATTTTTATAATTTTAATTAAATAATTTCTTAAGCTTTTAATTATTAAGACTAATAAAATTATATACGTGTTTTTTTTAATGTGGTTTTTATCACAGTACTGTATAGGTCAAAATGTTAGTCCTTATTTACGTTATATTGAGGCTGCTGAAGACATTATAGATTTAAGTCTGAATGATGCACAAACTTATCTTGATTCTATTCCCAAACCGTATGAAAATTATATAAGTGGGCATTTAGACGAATTTTATATCACTCAGGGACATATTTATGGTTTGAAAAATGAAGATGCCAAAGCTTTTCAATCCTTTCTAAGAGCTCTAAAATATTCTGAAATAGATAAAGATTATCTTAATGCTGGCGATGCAAATATTCAATTATTTAGATGTGTTTATCCTGATGTTAATGATAGTATTTCTTCAAACTATTTAAGTCAAGCTGAGCATTATTTTCAACTTAGTAATGATATTTATGGATTATATGAGGTTGACCTTATAAAATCTTATATGCAATATTTAAAACAGGATTATTATGTATGCATTTTAAAGTTACTTCCAAATCTTGAAAAGTACAAAGCGGTGCTTAATGAAGATGGATATATTTATATGGATGCAACCGCACAAATTACACTTAGTTATCTAGCTCTTGATAGCTTATCTAAGGCAAAAACGTATTTTAAAAAGTTTAAAACCACAGAAGGTAACCCTACAATAAGTACTAATAATTATAAGTCATTTCTTGCGTCTATAGATTTTGAGATGGCTGAGTATTTTTTTAGAAAAAAACAATTAGATTCATGTAAAAACTATTTAGCTAGGGCTAAGAAAAGGATAAATTATTTAGACGATAGTTATATTGCTAATTACTATGAGCTTAATATTGATTTGTATAAGCATAAAAAAGATATTGATTTAGTTGAGGTATATTTAGATTCTTTAAAATATTTTCAATTCAATATGTTAAAGATTAATCGTGATGCCTCACATTCAATTACACAAAGTATAAATGATGTAGAATCTCAGTTAAAGCATGAAAATAGAATTACTGAGAGACAAAAAATATTAATTTTTTTATTAATAACCGTTGTTCTCATTTCTAGTTTTTTTTATTATTTCTTTTATAAGAAGAAGAGTAATCGACTTAAAGAAACATCAAAAGTAGTTGACTCTCTATCGTATGTTAAATCTACCAATGAGCAATTAGCTTTAAAAATGCGAGGATTTGAAGAGTATTTAACACACTTAAAGCATGAAGTAAAAGATATCTCTTCTCTAAAATCTTTAGATGTGCAAAAAACAAGAATAAAAGAATTATATGTAAGACTTCATGTAAATTCATCTACTATTTTAGATAAGAGCGAAAGCCATTTGGAATTGGTAAACGATTTAAATATTGAATTTTTTAAAAATATTGAAGAAGCTCATCCAAAATTAAATAAATCAGAAATCATAATTTGTTATTATTTATTTATGGGCTTTACAAATAAAGAAATAGCGGTATTTTTAAATACAACAATCAGATCAGTTGAGAGTAGACGGTATAGAATCTCTAAAAAAATGAATCTTGTTAAAACAGATACTACACTTCTTGATTATTTGCAAGACACATTTTCTTTTACTCTAAAAAGTGGATAAAAATAATTTTCTAATGATTTGTTAGGTGTAAGTTTTAATAAATAGCCAATATATTTAAGGTTTGCTAAATTTAGTTGTTATAATTATTTTGATAATGATTAATTAGCAAAGGTTAACTACTTGTTTTATTTTAATTTTACTTTGTAATCCTTTACGTATTAATTTTTATTTGTATATTTTTACTCCGTTATTGACAACTATTAAGAGTTAAAAAATCATGCTTAAAATTAATTTCTCTCTAAGAATTATAAGCCTGTGCTTGTATTTTTGTTTTTTTTGTTTAATAGGTTATAGTCAAACAAATAACGACTATTTCAGGCTTATTGACTCAGCAGATATTCATATTGATACGGACTCTAAAAAAACGCTTTCCTTTCTCGAAGCTATTCCAAAACCACTTGAAGAATTTATTCCAGGAAGAGTTGCGGAATATTATTCTCTTAAAGCTCTAGTTCATGACGATTTTGATGAATATACCAAATATCACCAATGCTGTATTTTAGCTATTAAATATGCGGAAAAGGAAAATGCATTTTGTATTGCAGGTGAAGCTAGTGTTGGACTTTTTTCAAATTTATATTTTATAGGAAATATTGATGATGCTTATAAATATTTAAATAAAGCCAGGGATTATTATAAAAAATGCAACTATAAATATGGTGAGGTTGAAGTGCAACAGGTGGATGCCTATGCAAAATTTCTTGATGGCGATTACTTAGGTTGCAATACATTCTT
Source organism: uncultured Algibacter sp. (assembly GCA_947502405.1). Lineage (GTDB taxonomy): Bacteria > Bacteroidota > Bacteroidia > Flavobacteriales > Flavobacteriaceae > Algibacter_B. Next base: position 18,132 of record CANMZT010000005.1, read on the forward strand.
ACTTAAAGAATTAAAAAATTATAAGAGTATAAAAGATGATGCATACTATTACATGTTCGCCTTATACATGCTCTCTTCTAACTATATATATTTAGAAGATTTTAAAAATGCTCATAAATATTATCATGAATTCAAAACTTTAAAGAACGATACTACTATAACGAAATATAATTATTTCTCTTTTGAAGGCGCAATACAAACTTGTTTTGCTGATATATATTTTAAGCATAAGGATATTGACTCCACAAATTTTTATTTAGAATCATCTTCTAAGTTAACAAAATACATGTCGGAAGATGCATTAGAGGATTATTACGGACTACATGCAGATATTAATAAGTACCTAGGTAACATCGAAAAGTCAAAAATTTATATTGATTCTATGGTTTTGTTAAATAATAAAATACATAGCAAGACAATAGAGGCTAGTTTTGATGTAAGCGATTCTTTGGATAAAGCTGAATCAGAATTAATTGCTCAAAATAGAAAGAAGACTTTTAACCGGTTTTTAGCAATAGCTATAGTTGTTTTTTTAGTATTACTTTCTTTGTTACTATATATTTATTTTAAGAGGCAAAAAAATAAACTAGTTAATTATAATCAGGAAACCAGTTCTAGCTTAACTTATTTAAAGACAAATAATGAACAACTAGCAGTAAAAGTTCATGGATTAGAAGCGTTTATAAAGAACCTTAAAAAAGAAGTTAAGCAAATTTCCAGAACTGAATGTATCAATCACCAAAAAGAGCAGATTAAAGACTTATATAAAAACTTGCATATTAATTCTTCAACCTTATTAGATAAAAGTGAGAATCATTTGGATATAATGAATGAGTTGAATATTGAGTTTTTTAAGAAAATTGAAGAAGTACATCCTGAATTAAACAAGTCTGAAATTATAATATGTTATTATTTATTTATGGGCTTTACAAATAAAGAAATAGCTGTGTTTCTAAATACGACTATTAGATCTGTTGAGAGTAGACGTTATAGGATTTCTAAAAAAATTCACTTAGTAAATACAGACACCACGCTTCTTGAGTATTTGCAAAACACGTTTTCTTACACTTTAAAAAATGGTAATTAACTGATTTTTTATGATTTATAACTGATGCGTATTGAATGCGTAGTCAATTATTATGAGGGTTTGTAAAACTTTTTGATATTTGAGTATTGTTATTATCAATAAATTAATTCACCAAGTTTAATTACTTGTTGTTTTTTAAGGTTTTATTTAGTTCTATTTTGATATACTAGGTTGGTTGTGTTTCAAATTAGTTTAAATTATCGAAACAAGTAAAATTGGTGATTAATTGAGAGTCCTTTGTGGATTCTGTAAATTGAAGTAAAATCAGGAGTCTAGAGATAGGCTCCTTTTTTTATAAAGGAATATTACCGTGTTTTCGTTTCGGTCTGTCTACTGTTTTATTTTCTAACATTGCGAAAGCTTTAAGAAGCTTTCTTCTGGTGTTTTTTGGTAAAACAACTTCATCTATAAAACCACGTTTTGCGGCTCTGTATGGGTTTGCAAATTTCTCAGCGTATTCTGCTTCTTTTTCGGCTAGCTTCTTTTCAGGGTTATCGGCAGCAGCAATTTCTTTTCTAAAAATAATCTCACTGGCACCTTTAGCCCCCATAACAGCAATTTCTGCTCCTGGCCATGCATAGTTAAAATCTGCACCTATATGTTTAGAGTTCATAACATCATAAGCGCCACCATAGGCTTTTCTGGTAATAACGGTTACCCTTGGTACAGTAGCTTCACTTAAAGCATATAATAATTTTGCACCATGCACAATGATACCATTCCATTCTTGATCGGTTCCTGGTAAAAAACCTGGGACATCAACCAAAACTAATAAAGGAATATTAAAACAATCACAAAAGCGTGTAAATCGCGCTGCTTTTCTGGAACTATTAACACCTAAAACACCTGCAAAAGCCATAGGTTGATTTGCTATAATGCCAATGCTTCTACCACCTAATCTTGCAAAACCTACAATAATACTTTCAGCATAATCTTTATGAATTTCATAAAAAGAATCATCATCTATAATACCTGAAATAACATCATGCATGTCATAGGGTTTGTTCGGGTTGTCTGGAACAATGTCAGACAAAACATCGCGAACCTCGCTTGCAATTTTAATATCTAAATTTTCAGGTTTTTCTGTGTTGTTTTGAGGTAAATAGCTTAACAGCTTTTTTACATCTTCAAGACAGGCAATATCGTTCTCTGAGGTTTTGTGTGCTACACCAGATTTGGAAGCATGTGTTTGTGCACCTCCCAGCTCCTCACTAGTTACTTCCTCATTAGTTACTGTTTTAACTACATTAGGGCCAGTAACAAACATATAACTTGTGTTTTCTACCATAAGGGTAAAATCTGTCATCGCTGGTGAGTAAACTGCACCCCCTGCACAGGGGCCCATTATCGCTGATATCTGAGGAATGACCCCAGAGGCTTGAACGTTTCTGTAAAAGATATCGGCATAACCTCCTAAGGACCTTACGCCTTCTTGTATTCTAGCACCACCAGAATCATTAAGACCAATTAATGGACAACCAACTTTAACAGCCATATCCATAATTTTACAGATTTTTTCGGCATGAGTTTCTGATAATGAGCCACCAAAAACCGTAAAATCTTGAGCGTATGCATAAACTAGTCGGTTGTCTATAGTACCATATCCAGTAATAACACCATCGCCATAAAAGACTTGGTCTTCCATCCCAAAATCGGTTGTTCTATGGGTTACTAAAGCACCAATCTCTTCAAAAGAGCCTTCATCAAACAAATATTCAATACGCTCTCTAGCAGTAAGTTTTTTATTGGCATGTTGCTTTACAATACGTTTTTGTCCACCACCCAATTTTGAAAGCGCTAAAGCTTCATTAAGTTTATTAATTTTATCTTGTTTAGAATCCATATTTAGTTATTTGGTAAGCGCAATAAATTTTGATCTTCTATGTATTGTTTAACAGCTATTAAAGCAGCAATTTTGGCTTCATTTTCTGTTTCAGCTTTTAAATGTTCTGGTGCATAAAAGTTTTTTACAAAATGTGTGTCGAAATTGCCTGAACTAAAGGCTTCATGTTCGCAGACATATTTTCCAAAGAGTAGTGTAGTTTCCACACCTTTTACGATATAATCATCAATAGCCTTGATCATAAGCTGTATAGCTTCTTCTCGAGTATCTCCATAGGTAATTAATTTTGAAAGCATAGGGTCATAGTAAATTGGGATATTCATACCTTCTTCAAAACCATTATCAACACGAATCCCTTTTCCTTTTGGTAGCTCATAGGTTTCCAAGTTTCCCACACTTGGTAAAAAGTCATTTAAAGGATCTTCAGCATAAACACGTAATTCTAATGCATGTCCATTAATTTTTAAATCGTCTTGCTTTATTTGAAGTGCTTCACCACGAGCTACTTTAATTTGAAGTTCTACTAAATCAACCCCAGAAATTAATTCTGTTACAGGATGTTCAACTTGAAGTCTTGTGTTCATTTCAAGGAAATAAAAATTGTGGTCTGCATCCAATAAAAATTCTACGGTACCTGCTCCAAGATAATCACACGAGCGCGCCACTTTTATTGCAGCATGTCCCATTTTTTCTCTTAATTCAGGACTAAGAACCGACGATGGTGCTTCTTCAACCACTTTTTGATGACGACGCTGAATACTACACTCACGTTCAAAAAAATGTAAAATATTACCATGACTATCAGCCATCACTTGGATTTCAATATGTCTCGGAGAGGTTACATATTTTTCAATAAACACAGAACCATCACCAAAAGCAGAAGTCGCTTCACTAATAGCACGATTCATTTGAGATTCTAAATCCCCTTCTTTATTAACAATACGCATGCCTTTTCCACCACCACCTGCTGAGGCTTTAATAAGGATAGGGTATCCAATATCATTAGCAATAGCTTTTGCTTTTTTTGCATCGGTAATGGCTTCATCAATACCTGGTACCATGGGAATATCATAAGCTTTAACAGCTTCTTTGGCGGCTAATTTGCTTCCCATAATTTTTATGGCTTTTGATCTTGGACCTATAAACGTGATATTGTTTTCTTCACATAATTCGGCAAAAGCTGGATTCTCACTTAAAAATCCATAACCAGGGTGAATGGCATCAACATTTAAATCTTTTGCAACTTTAATAATTTTATTGCCTTTTAAGTAAGATTCACTTGAAGGTGCTTCTCCAATGCAAACCGCTTCATCAGCAAATTTAACATGTGGTGCATTTCTATCTACAGTAGAAAAAACAGCCACAGTTTTAATACCCATTTTTTGAGCCGTTTTCATCACTCTAATGGCTATTTCTCCTCGATTAGCAACAAGTATTTTTTTCATTTATAATTTTTTTGTCATTCCCTCGAAGGGGGGAGTCTTTATTTTAGGCCTACAAGATTTTAAAACTTTGCAGGATATTCAAAAGGTTTATTCAAATTCAATTAAAAGTTGATTTTTCTCAACAGCATCTCCATTTTTTACAGAAATAGATTTTATCACACCGTCTCTTGGAGATGTAATCATATTTTCCATTTTCATAGCTTCTAAAATCAAAAGGTTATCATTTTCATGAACTTCCTGACCAGTTTTTACATTAATTTCTAAAATTAATCCGGGCATTGGAGCTTGTATAGCATCAATTTGTTTACTTGCTCCAATGGAGAATCCCATATCCTTAATAAGTAAGTCCAAGGGGTTGGAAATAGCAACTGAATATATATTGTTGTTAATCTTAACCGTGTATTGTTTTTTATTAAAGTTTGCTTGAACAATTTCTGCTTTGAAAGAACTATTGTTGTTTAAAACGTGATACTTTCCTTCAGAAACTTGAAACGCATCAAGTTTTAAAACATCGGTTTCAGAAATATCAAAATCAATATTATCATTGACTTGAGCTTTAAAAGGCTTATTCATAATTAGAAAAGTTAACTGTAGTAAATATAATGATTTTAAAGCATCAATTTAATTCATTTTAAAACGAATTAATTTATAATTTAAAGTGATTATAGCTAACAGTAATTGTTGTCTATTTTGCTTTGAAATTGAGAATATGATAAAATAAGGGTTTGAAAAACACAAAAATTACGAATAATATATTTTAAACATGATATTTATCATTTTTATTCAATATATGTTGGTTGAAATTTGTAACATAATTTAACCGCATAATGTCATGAAAACTAAAAAAAATGTCTTAAAAAAATTAATTGTACTTATCGCTTTAATCGGTTTTGTGTTTAATCAAACCCATGCACAAATGTTACAATTAGAAAATGAAAACTCGTTATTAACTGTTTTTGGTTCTTCTAACCTCCATGGTTGGAAAGTTGATGCAAAAACGCAAAATGGTTTGATAAGTTTTAATAGTCTTGAATCTTGTCAAATTGAGTCTTTATCTGTTGCTGTACTTACCGAGAGTTTAGAAGGTGCAAAACCAGGCATAACTAAAACGGCTGCTCTAGCTTTAAAATCCAATGAGTATAAGAGTATTTTGTTTACACTTTTAGAAGTTAAAAGTATTACTGATAAAGGGAATGGGGTTTTTGAATTAGAAACTATAGGCGATTTAGTTATCGCTGGCACAAAAAAGACCGTTCCTCTAAATTTTGATGTTAAAATTAATGATGAAAGCGTAAGTCTTAAGGGTAAAGTAAAATTAAAATTAACGGAGTTTAATATAGCGCCTCCAACTGGTATGTTAGGTGTTGTTAAAGCAAAAGACGAGATTTTTTTAAAATTTGAAACTAATTTTATATAACTTTAAACAACTTTAAAGTTTGATAGAGCCACTTTATTATTGGTCTTTTAAAGATGCCAATGGTAAAGTGGTTTTTTATTAATAAAAATATAGGGTTTTCAATTATTCAAGTATCAAATAGAAGTATTAGTACAAATTACAACTGTTTTTTATTTGATTAAGTACAAATTGATAATATGATTTATTTGAAGGTACAAAATGATTATCGTTATTTTCGATAGTATTTATTAAAGTCTCAAAATCTTTAAAAGTAACCAGTTTTAAAGCTTCAACTTCAGATTCTTGAGGCACTAATTGGGATAGTGGTACATTTAGTTTCGCAATAAATGTGTTATGGAATTCATTGTCAATAATACCATTTTTATAAGATTGAAAACACTCAAAAACACCTATTTTTTTTAACTCTATTTCTGAAATTTTCAAACCAATTTCCTCTTGGGTTTCTCTGATAATTCCCTGCATAGGCGTTTCGCCAGCATCAATATGACCCGCAACTGAGACGTCCCACATCAACGGACAAATTGTTTTTTTTGCTGAACGTTGTGATAATAAAATTTCACCTTCATCATTATATAACCAGAGGTGTGCTGTATGATGATAATACCCTTTTTGGTGTATTATAGATTTTAATTCAGATTTTCCAGTTGGTTTGCCTTCTTTGGTTACAATGTCTATATATTCCATTTTAATTTTGTCTTATTTTGTGCCTAGATAAATGGTTCCAGCAATAGGATCTAACCCGCTATTTCTCATATTTATAACATAAAAATAGGTGCCTGATGGTGCTTGGTTAGCAGACCCAATAGCGCTTCTAGATGCGGTTCCGTTCCAGTTGTTTTGGTAATCTTCAGATTGATAAACAATGGCTCCCCAGCGGTTAAAAATTTTCAAATCTACAGTAAATCCGCAACCTTTTATTTGATTTATAGTAAAATACTCGTTCCAAGGGTCTTGATTGGGTGTCACTACTTTTGATATGGTAATGTCTTTACCGTCAAAAAGTCTATTAGAACTCACAGATATTACTTGTACAAAGTCTTCAATAGTGCGCCCGCAAGCATCTGTAAATGTCCATGTATTGGTATAAGTGCCGTTGTAGTCACAATCACTATTTTGAACAAAATCACCAGTAGTTTTAATAATACTAAAGTTACAAATATCAGTAACAGGAAAAAGTGATTGTGCATCGTTCAAAGCATTAACATCATTATTGGAAAGATGTCTATCTAAACTTCCAATAGGAGTCTCCCATTGCGGGATAGGTTGGTTAATGATGGTATTTAAAGGATTTCCAAGCTCACAATCATCCAAAACGCTAGAACTAGAAGTTGTAAAATTATCAAGATTCTGTTCCCCGCTATAGCTCGCTTCAAATTGAATATCAAAATCCAAATCACATTGGTCTTCTAAAAAATAGCAAGCGTCTTTTACTATAACATCAAACGAAATATTCAATGGAGTATCTCCTACATCTACTAAGCCATCTTCAACAAAAAACTCTAAAATTCTGGTATCAGTATCATAATTAAAAGTAACGCCTATAGGTAAATTATCAGCCGAAATAAACTTTATGTTTTCTGGTAGCGTTTCAGAAAGCAGCACGTTCAAAGCATTATCATTTCCTGTATTAGACACGTTAAAACTATACGTTAAGGTGTCTGAAAAATTGGTTGTATTATCTGTAGCAGACGAACTCACAAGTATTGGGTACAAATCAGGAACCCAAACTTCAACAGATAAACCAATTAAAAACAAGCCATAAGTTTCTTGGTTAGAAGCAAGCCGAATGGAGGCAGAAGATTGGTTGTTGCCAATAATATTATTGTTAGCGTTATCTAAAGGAAAAACAGCTGCATCAAACCCTAGAGTATTTAAACTAGCAGGGTTTCTATCCGTAAAATTAGTACCGTTTATGGTAATTTTGCTATTAAAAAAATTTCCAGAATCTCTTAGAGGTGTAGAAATATCAACATAATTACCCAAAGTATTTTGTATTTGAAACCAATCACCTATTAAGCCTCTATCACCCTCCAAAGCACCAATTAAGGTATTTACATTAACAGAGCCGTTTGGGATGGTTCTAAAGCCAGAAAACCCCACATCATAATTATTAAAATCTCTGGTTATATGTGCATAACCATCAAATATGCTAATGTTTTTAGAAACAAGCTTTGGGCTTTCATAAATAAAAACAATTTGCCAACCTCCAGAAGTGCCCGTATTGCCTCCAGTATGCTGAAATAAAAATCCAGTTTGGGCTTCAATATTGGCTAGTTGATAAGTGCCATAGGGGCTTTCTAAATCTAAAACTAAATCAGTAATATCTTTAAAACAAATGTAGGGATCGTTACTAAAGTGTGTATCTCTACCACGGTACAAAATGGCATCTGCAGTAATGGTGTTGTAATTGGTTTCCCCTGGTAGCATTAGTTTTACATCGTTAAAATTCCAATTGGGTTGGTTATCTGTACCATCATCATTTTCCTTATCGGCAGCAGCCCAATATAAATAGGCTTTTCTAATGTTTAAACAAGCTACTTGTGGCTCAGGGTTTGTAAAATTAGCACTACTAGAGTTAAAAGTGCTAGCATCATTATCAATATCAACGTAAACGTTATCAACAAAATCGTGGTTGTCTCCCTCGGCGTTATAAGATTCGGTAGCTGTTCTAGATAAAACGGTATTGGCTATGGTAGTAAAATCACCACGAACCATTTCGTTAAATCTGGGTAAAAATTCTTGTTGTATTTGGGCAGAAACGTAAGGAGAACAACCAAACAAGCCAATAAATAGAACAAATAAAGTCTGTTTGGTTAATGGGAATGTATTTGTATGTAAAATATATTTACCCAAAAGCGATAGCAATTATTTAAAAAATTAAGCCGATAATTATAAAAATACCGGCTTAATTCTATGGTATTAAAGCAACAGTAATTTACTTAAAATAACTGAATGTTTCGCCGTCTTTAATGTTTAATAACGATTCATAAATCAATCTAATCACATTTTCAACATCTTCTTTATGCACCATTTCTACAGTCGTGTGCATATAACGTAGCGGTAACGAAATTAAAGCAGAAGCAACACCGCCATTACTGTAAGCAAAGGCATCTGTATCTGTTCCTGTAGCTCTAGAAAGTGCAGAACGCTGAAACGGAATCTTTTTAGCCTCAGCCGTATCTGTAATTAAATCACGAAGTTTCTGTTGTACAGCAGGCGCATAAGCCACTACAGGACCTTTGCCAATTTCCAAATGTCCCGCCTTTTTCTTTTCAATCATCGGGGTAGTGGTGTCATGCGTTACATCTGTAACAATCGCAACGTTTGGTTTAATAGTTTGGGTAATCATTTCCGCACCACGCAAACCAATTTCTTCTTGTACTGCATTGGTAATATAAAGTCCAAAAGGTAATGTCTTTTTGTTCTCTTTAAGCAATCGTGCCACTTCAGCAATCATAAAACCACCCATGCGATTATCAATAGCTCTACACACAAACTTATCGTTATTTAAAATATGGAATTCATCAGGGTAAGTAATCACGCAACCGACATGCACCCCAAGTTTTTCAACCTCATCTTTAGTAGCACACCCACAATCAATAAAAATATTATCAGGTTTTGGAGGCTCTTCCTTCGACTTGTTTCGTGTATGTATCGCTGGCCATCCAAAAACACCTTTTACAATACCCTTTTTGGTATGTATGTTTACCACTTTACTTGGCGCAATTTGGTGGTCACTACCACCATTTCTAATCACGTAAATTAGGCCGTTATCTGAAATATAATTCACGTACCACGAAATCTCATCTGCATGCCCTTCAATAACTACCTTATATTTCGCCTTTGGATTAATAACTCCAACTGCAGTCCCGTAGGTATCCGTAATAAACTCATCCACATAAGGTTTTAAATAATCCATCCAAATTTTTTGTCCGTCCCATTCATAGCCCGTAGGTGCTGCATTATTCAAATATTTCTCTAAAAAGTCCATCGACTTTTTGTTAAGTATGCTCTTTTTTGCCATTTATAAAAAGTTTTGCACTAAAATAATAATATAAAATGTAAACCAATAGTTTAAACTGCTGCTATTCTTAAAAGTTTTTTGGGCGTTACCACAATCCCGATAGCTATCGGGAGGGCTTTACGCTATATATTTTTAGAATGTCATTGTGAGGAGTGAACGACGTAGCAATCTGCTAAATTATAGTTTAAGTAAATTATATGTTTCTCAAGTTTTTAAAAAGGATGCTGCTACAATCCCTAAAGTACATATCCGTTAAGTACATTTGAATCATAAAATTCAGCTTACCTTTTGTTGTATACTAGCGTTCGTTTGTTAAGCAAATCTATTTCAATAAAGCTTCTAATGTTTGCCACATTGGTTCCCAATCTATAACACTTCTCAAATTTTGATTTGAAATATTTATACTTTTGTCTCCCATAATTAAAAGTATAACAAGTAAATCTGTAGAAATGGCATATATTTTTGAGTCAGAAATAGAATCAAAGTGTAATTTGAATTGTTTTAAATTACGGATAAACGATTCTTTATTGTTTTTAATAAAATTGTCTAAATCTTTAATTGTTTTTAAAGAGGATTGATTTAAAGTCTCTATTAATCTTGAATAAAGCTCCCATTGAATTTCATCATAGTAATCATTAAGATTAAAATATGGATCGTTATAATGAAGATAATTAAAGTTTTCTGCTATTTTTATTATTTCATTAATTTCTGAATTATCGTATAAATATGATCTAAGCGATAATCTGTTAAATTCAAGATTCAATTCACCTTTGTCAATAGAATCTTCGATTTCATTATTCAATTTAGAAGTTTCTTTTTTTATAGACAAAAACTGCTCATCAGCAAGTTCTAATAAAGCACTCAATCTATAAATTTTTCTCTTTAGTAGGCTAGGAATTTCTTTTTTAGTCTTATAACGTAATTTGTGATCGATTGCTGCCCAGGAATGTTGAAGTATAGTTCTTATTTGAATTTCAGCAGTGTACATTTTGAATGATTTCCATTCAACCAGTTTGTCCCTTTTTTTTCCTATTCTAAGTATATAGTGTAATGATTGATATCCAAATTTATCGGGAATATTAATTTTTGTTTTATCAATACTTTTATCTGAATCAATTTTGAATTCATCTTCAATTAATTGTGCTATTTTATAAATGTCTTCTGTATAATATGTAATTATTCTTATACCACATAAATCAGTTATATCATTAATAGGATTATTGTAGTTTTTTTCCGGACGGTTTATTTTTTCCTTAAAACTTTCAATAGATTTTGTTCTACTTTCGATTGATACAATTTCAATGTTAGATTCTCTGATTAATTCTTTGAGTAACTCAGTTAATTTGTTTTGAAATATCTCATAACTTGGTCTAATTAATGTGTATTCTTTTATTGATTCACTCATTTTTATTATTTGTCTAAGTATCTTATGGATACAATTCCTTTTTTACGAAATCATCCATAAGTTAAACGAAAGTAGCTGAAATTTTTTACAAAATCAAGCGTTAATATAATTAGATAGATAAGTAATACAGTTTTCAAAAATTCAGTATTTTTGGCATAATAAATGCCCTTAATTTATTAAATGAACTACTTAAAATACATACTTGTTATTTTTCCTATGCTACTCTTTGCTCAGGTAAATGAGATTAAGCAGGATACCATACCCACAGAGTATATTATTATTGAAGGCGATTCGGTTCCTAGAGTGTCTATCGATTTGGATGAAGTGATGCTGCTTCATAAGTTAAAATTCGATAGTAGAAAAGACCGTATACGTTATTTAATTCTCAGAAGAAAAACCATAAAAGTATATCCTTATGCAAAAATGGCAGCAGAACGTTTAGACTCTATGAATGCTCGTATGGCAACCTTAACCAAAAACAGAGAAAAAAAACGTTACACCAAACGAGTACAAAAATATATTGAAGGTGAATTTTCAGATGAGCTAAAAAAACTCACCCGAACTGAAGGGCAAATTTTAGTAAAATTGATTCATAGACAAACAGGAAAAACGGCCTTTAATCTTATAAAAGAACTTCGTAATGGATGGCGTGCCTTTTGGTACAATACTACAGCAAGTATGTTTGATATTTCTTTAAAGCGGGAGTATGACCCTATGAACGAAAAAGAAGATTATCTAATTGAAGATGTGTTGCAGCGTAACTTCCAAAGTGGGCGTTTAGAGCGTCAAAAATCAGCCTTGGATATTGATTTCTATGATTTAACAAACAAGTGGATTTATAATAAGCCACCAGAATAAATGCGTATTCAAACACCATTTGAAGAAAAGTTAAATGCCATTTCTCATGCTATTGGTGCTGTATTTGGTATTGCTGCTTTAATATTACTAATTACCTATGACTCTAATAAAACAGATTGGAGCCTTTTTAGTGTTATTGTTTATGGTGTTTCAATCATTATTTTGTTTACAGCTTCAACATTGTATCATGCAGTAAAAGGGGAGAAGCGCAAGCACTATTTTAGAGTTGTAGACCACATTAGTATTTATTTTTTAATTGCTGGAACGTATACACCTGTTTGCTTAATAGCTTTAGAGCAAACTCTGGGATGGACCCTTTTTTATTCCGTTTGGGGAATTGCTGCTTTTGGTGTGATTTTAAAACTGTTTTTTACTGGTAAATTCGAGCTCTTTTCTACCTTACTCTATTTAGTTATGGGATGGCTCATTGTGTTTGATTTTTCAAACTTATCAGATGCTATTACAGATTATGGTGTTCTATTTCTATTTGCAGGAGGGTTAGCTTATACCGTTGGTATTGTGTTTTATGCTATTCAAAAAATACCATATAATCATGTCATTTGGCATTTGTTTGTATTAGCAGGCGCAATTTTTCACTTTTTTATGATTTACCTGTACGTTATTTAAAAAAAAGTTACTCTCTTTTAATCAACTTAAAAGTACGCTCTTTATCGCCTTGTTTAATTTTTAGAATATAAATACCAAATGAGAGTGTGTTTCCGAGTAACGGCAATGAGTATGTATCGTTGCTTTCTGTCATGGACAGGCTGTTTTTTATAACAGAGCGTCCTAAAATATCATACAAAGTATATTCAATTGGAGCATTTTCATCTAAAGAAACGATTCTTAACGATACATTGTCTACAAATGGATTTGGGTAAACAGAAGCATTAAATCCATCTTCTTCCTCGATAACTAAAAATGGATCAGTAATAGAAATTTTCAATTCACTTAATCCATAGCAATTGCCACCATAATTGGAGTTGGGTGTAATTAAAACGTAGCGTGCTTTAACTGCATCAAAATCGGGGCCTTCATCACCTTCATAAGTAGATAAACCTGAGGCTTGTTCCATATTAAATGCTCCTAAATTGGTCCATGTAACACCATCTAGCGAGTAGTCTATATTGAATTCATTGATGCCGTAATCCAAATGTTTAGGTTCGTTAGCATTCCAAAATTTAGTTTCATTTAAAACATAGTCATAACCTAGGTCGTACATAATCCAATGGGTTTCACCATAAGAAGCAATTGGGTTTGGAGATGGGTCGCAAGATACCCAACCATCGTACCAAGTTGTGCTATGCCTATCAGGATAACATTGTGCTTTTGTAAGTTGAAAACTTAATAAAACAATTAACGATATGTATAAACTCTTTGTTTTCATTATTGCATATTCATAAAACCTATTGGTTGTGTATTGGAAGCAGTATCGTAAAAATTAGAAATATTTGGAAAAATAGTTGGTAACTCTGATGCTGGAACACCAAACCACAAGGCTAATTCTGCCATATAGCTATCGGCTGCAGTTGTTGGTATAATAACACTATCATTTATATTTAAATTACTATTTAAGGCTAAAGTTGGATAGTCTCCATAGATGTCTTTCCCATTTACAGCGCCACCCATCATAAATGCATTTCCGCCCCAAGCATGGTCTGTACCATTTCCATTAGAAGTAAGGGTTCTAGCAAAATCTGAAACACTAAATGTTGTTACACAATCATTCACATTAAGTTCGGTCATTACATCGTTAAAATATTTTAAGGCGTCGTTTACTTCAGTTAATTTATTGCTGTGGTTTATTAAAAGTTCGTCATGATGATCCCAACCACCAATTTGCACAAAAAATATTTGTCTTGAAAAGCCTAGAGTATCTCTGGAAGCTATGGTTTTAGCAACCATGTTTAATTGCGCTGCGAGGTCATTATATTCAGGCAGCTGGGTGCTAAAATCTGATATGGCATCAACAGCTGCTTGAAATTCTAAATTGGCATCATTAGAGGTTTTTATGGTGTTCTTATAGGCGTTTTTAAAAATATCTTGATAATCTCTTTCTAGCATGGTATTTAAAGCAGCCGTTTTTAATTCATTAAACTGTCCAGATTCACCATAGCCATTTATGCCAATACTGCCATTGTTACTAATGGCATAAGGGATAATTTGATTACCACGTTGGAAGATGTTACTACCTCGTAAAGAAATATTCATCGAGATGTTTTGATTGGAGTTCATGGATTGAACTAAGTCTGCAATTCGTCCGCCCCAACCTGTATTGGTTCTTTCATGTGGGCGTCCTGTTTGCCATTGTTGTTGCTGATCTGCATGCGAAAACAAGCCTAAAGGTGTTTTAACAATGCCATTTAAAATATCAGTTTTACTAGAAGGTTCTATAAGTGTTCCAACGTTAGAAAGAAAGGCTAAGTTGCCACTTTCAAAAAGTTGTTGCATATGTGGCATTGTGGGATGCAAGCCATAAATACGTCCGTCTGAAGTATTAGGGTTTATTTGTAGAATATCATTCTGCGGTATGGCTAAGTTAGATCGCGTCGTTGCGTATTCGTTGTATTCATTATCGCCTTTAGGTATAAGCATATTAAATGAATCGTTACCACCACCTAGCAATACACAGACAAGTGCTTTATAATCGCCACCAAGCGTAATTCGTGATGAATTATCCATTGCTGAAGCTGCCATAGCTTTAAGGTTGATTAAAGAAGAAAACAGGGTAGTATAACCCAATGCAGCACAGGAATCTCCAATAAACTTTCTTCTTGATATATGTTTGTGTTTTGTCATTTTTTAAGGCTATTTAAGAATGGCATAATCAGGGCTTATTAGTAATAGATATAGTGCCATTTTTACACGTAAGTCTGTATATTGAAAATCGTCGTTCCAATCGTTAACAATGGGGTCAATAGCATCTTTAATAAGGTTTTTAGTTTCTCTTGATAATTGTCCATGAGTAAACAATTTGTCTAATTGATTAACTAAGACTTCGCTGTCTTTAGCATAGTATTTTAAGGCTTCAAAGTCTAAAGAGCGCCCTTCCATATCTATATCCCAAGTTCTTAAGATAGAGTAGTATTGTGGAAAAGTCCAGAAGTCTACCTCATTTATAAAATCTATACTGGTTGCAGAATTATGAATTTCAAACTCTGGACCTACCATTTTTGCATTATCAAACTCTGAATTAGGTACATAGGCAGGTAAATAAAAGTTAAATACATGCGGTGCAGCAAGTGGAGATTGCCCTGTAGCTTCATAAAAATTATAGGCAACATTCCAATTTTCACTATTGTCGTTATTCAAGTCAAGTTGTCTGGCTACATTAAAATAGCGAATCATAGGTTCAACTAATTTTCCGTTTTTTGGATTATCAATCCAACTACAGCTTCTAGCTTCTTCATCTAATAAAATAGTTTTAATTACAGCTTTCATATCACCTCTAACACCTTTAGTATTATTAAAAGCAGCACTGACTCTTGATATGTAAGCTGGCGATGGGTTGGATTTAACAAGTTGTTGAATAAGGCGTGTTGCTATAAATGGCCCTACATTTTGATGGTTGAATAAATTGTTAATGGCATCATCAATATCTTGCATACCAGATTGCCCACTAGGTATTACTTGTCCATTTAGTAAACGTTTTTCACCAGGTTCATGAAATTCATCATACATAACCATAGGTATATCTTTAATAGCTAGATAGTGATTTACACCAAAGCGAGGTGTTACGCCCCATGGGTTTTCTATAACATCAGCAGGACCAAGTCCTGTGAATATTTTTGCAAACTCTTTTATATCGTTGTTGTTATAAGTAGGAATTCGGTCGCCGTTACCATCTAAAGCATAACTACCATCTTGATTCATTTCATAAAGACCGATAGTGAATAATTGCATGATTTCTCTAGCAAAATTTTCATCAGGATGAATATTTTCTTTTGGGTTACTTCTAGGGTTGTTATAATGACTCAGATAAATTCCCATCATGGGATGTAGTGTCACTTCTCGTAACAAATTCTTGAAATTTCCAAAAGCATTGTCTTTTAATACATCATAATAATCTCCTAATCCAACACCATAATCACCAATATTAGACTCCCTAGAGATAACTAAAATTTCACTTAAGGCAAGAGCAATTCGTTGTCTGAGTAAATCTTCATTTCCAATGTTGCTTTCCCACCAAGCATATTGAAAATGAACCCAATATGGCCCAAAATAATCATCTTCATTACCACCATTAGCAACAAACCTATTTAAAGCTTTATCATAAACAGTTTGAGTCAATGTACCCATAGATTGCGAATTCAAATCAAACTGCTGGTCAATCCAATCTTCATATGTGCCTTCAGCTACTGTTTTAATATAATCTAAATCAGTACCAAAAGTGGCTTGCGCTAAAAACCGAGAGGTTTCAAGTAAGCGTCCATCTAACCCAGAACCATTTATAGTATTATCATCACTAGCCATTTCATTCCAGCCAGCACGATTTTCTTGACTGCTTGAAGTTACTTTTATGCCATTGCTATGGCCAGCACCTAAATAATCACTGTATTGTTGCGAAAAGAAACAAATGGGTAAACATAAAAACAGGTAGAGTATGAGGTGTTTCATGCAATTTTTTTTAATGTTAACTATTAAATATGTAGGTTTTTTTAACAGGTAACGATTCAAATATAGTTAAAAACCAGTCAATTAGCATATTTTTTCGATGAATGGTAAATTCACTTTATATTAACATCATAAATAGAGTTTTATTGTTTAATTTGAACATTTTAAGGAATACATGGTAAAAATAAAAGGAGCAAATACAACTCAAAATTTTATTGAAATAGAGAAACTGGCAGATATTATTTGGCGAGAGCATTATATCCCAATTGTTGGTAAACCTCAAATCGATTATATGCTTAAAAAGTTTCAGTCTGCAAGAGCTATTAAAGAACAGATTGAAGTAGGTTTTGAATATTATCTAATTTATTTTGATGGCAAGTCTGTGGGTTACATTTCAATTAAGCCAGAAATGTATGCCCTGTTTTTGAGTAAAATATATGTTTTAAGTAGCCATAGGGGAAAGAAAATTGGGAAGTTAGCAATGCAATTTATAGAAGAAAAGGCGAAGGCTTATCAATTTAAAAAGATAAGATTAACCGTAAATGTTAACAATACAAACTCTATAAAAGCCTACGAGAAATTAGGCTTTAAAAATATGGGGCCTTTAGTAGCAGATATTGGAAATGGATTTGTAATGGATGATTATGAGATGGTAAAATTAGTTAAAAGATAAAAGCGTAGTATTTCAATTTACTAAATCACCCCTCAATAACATCTTTATACTCCTCAAAAAAAGCCTCAAAACGCAGCATTTTTTCATTAAAGAATTCCATAACATCACGCCACGAATTCTTATTATGTATAGATACCTTTTGCTCTATAGGCAAGTAAATTCTAGAAATCTCTTTGTGGTTCTCCAAAATATATTCCTCATCATAAATAGCATCAGGTAAATATTCATCTAGCAGAATCGATTTTAAAGCAAGAAGTTTTTCCCAGTATTTAATACGATATTCCAAATCATTTTCAAGGTCTAAAGCCACAAGAGCTTTCTTATTATCAAAATGAAATTTAAAACTTAAGCATTTAAGTTTAGTATCATACAAGATCCATTTCCTTGGAAAGGATTTTCCAAAGCTTGTCCAAAACTCTTGCCGTAAGCGTCTAGATTCTTCTTTACTGAACATTTAAAATCTTCAATTTTTTCATTCCTGCGAAGGCAGGAATCCATTTTAATATATTTTAGTTTCAATTGATGAGGTTCCTGCCTTCGCAGGAATGTTATATTATATCAAATAAGCAATTCCAACTCCTAAAATAATTGCTACAAATTTAGACATGTTAAACTTGTGTCCCTCACCACTTTCAAATAAAATGGTAGTCGAAATATGAAAAAATACACCAATAACCAACGCATTAATGGCGTGTGTATAATTTGCAATTATGCTAAAGGTATGCGAAATCCAGGTGCCCAAAGGCGTCATTAAAGCAAATACAATTAAAAAACTTGCTATTTGAAGTTTAGAGTAATTAGATTGTATTAAAAACATAGTAATCAATGTAGCAATAGGGATTTTATGAACCAAAACACCATAAACCATATCATTATGGTCATGAATAGAAAACCCTTCTAAAAAGCTATGAATACACAAACTAATAAACAATAACCAGGGGAAAGACGTTTCGTTTTTGTGTATATGTACATGCCCATGTTCAGCACCTTTAGAGAATAACTCCAAAACAATTTGCAGCATAATACCGCACATAATTAAAAGACCTGTTTTTTTAGTCTCTAAATGATTATAAACTTCCGGAAGCAACTCAAAAAGTGTAAGTGCCAATAAAAAAGCACCACTAAAAGAGAGTAGGAGCTTGGTATTCCAAGACTTTTGCTTTTTTGTAAAAAAAGCTAAAGCAAAACCAAGGGCAACAGCAAGAAAGGGTAAAATAAATTTATTCATTTAAAATAAAAACGATTCAAATTCTTAATAATAGTAACAAATTAACATGAGCATAATCAAATACCCATCATCAAATTATTTGAAAATCATAACTAAGCGTTCCGAGGTTTTTGCACTAAATTTATTCAATTTATAATCGCCAAAAACATCTAATAAATGTACGCCAGCCTCTTCAAAAAGCATCTCAAAATCAGCCAAAGTAAACCCGCGTACACGCTCCTGAAAATTGTATAATGTTCCCTCTGCTGTAAAAGTAATATCTTTTATAATATAACCAGCATCCACATAACGTTTTAAGTTAAACTCAATATTATCAACCGTTTTTACTTCCTCAGGCACTAAATTATCTATTACAAACTCACTATTCATAAAATCAATAACCCCAAACCCCAAAGTATTTAAGTTAGCCTTTATAGCTTTAATTGTTTTCAAGTTATCTGCATCATCTTCAAAATAACCAAAGCTGGTAAATAAATTAAAAACCGCATCAAATTGTTTATGGTAAGGCTTGCACATATTATGTACATCAAATTTCAAACGGTGGTTTTCAAATTGTTTAGCAAAATCTATACTATTTTCGCTTAAATCTACCCCAGTAACATCATATCCAATTTTATTTAAATACCGCGCGTGTCTGCCTTTACCACAAGCTAAATCCAAAATTGTTCCATGCTCAGGGATGTTTAAATAGGCGGTAAGCGTGTCCATAAAAGCATGCGCTTCAGTATCATCTCTATCCTTATATAAAATATGGTAAAATGGTGTGTCAAACCAAGAAGTAAACCATTTAGAAGTATCGTTCGTCATATGTTTTTTTGGGGGTTACCACGCCCAAAAGCGTGGTCAGGCTTTCCGTTACAAGTCCTCGCTCTCCCGATAAATATCGGGAGAGCTGTGGGCTTTCCACTGCAATCCTTAACCCATTATCTGCTAATGCTAGTTAATTTGCGCAAAATTACATTATTTTTGCAACCTATCAGACGAAAAAAATGGAAGAAAATTTCAATATGGTAGCCAAAACGTTGTTTGGCTTTGAAGAACTCTTAGAAAAAGAACTTACCCAACTCGGTGCACAACATGTAAAAAAAGGGGTGCGTAATGTGTCTTTTTCAGGCGATAAAGGCTTTATGTATAAAGCCAATTTGGGTTTGCGTACAGCCATTAAAATATTGAAACCTATTCACACATTTAACGTTAATAGCGAGCAAGATTTATACAAAAAAATCTATGCTATGGATTGGAGTACATATTTAAAACCAACAGGATCTTTGGCTATAGATGCTACAATCCATTCAGATTTGTTTTCACATTCCCTTTACATTGCCCAAAAAACCAAAGATGCTATAGTCGATAAATTTAGAGATACTGATGGCCAACGTCCAAACGTAGATTTAAAATTTCCAGATCTTAAAATAAATGTCCATATCGATAGGCGTAAATGTACTATATCTTTAGACTCCTCAGGAGATTCTCTACATAAACGCGGATACAAAACCGCTACTAATATTGCACCCATAAACGAAGTGTTGGCAGCAGGACTTATTATGCTTTCTGGTTGGGACGGACAATCCAATTTTATGGACCCCATGTGTGGTTCGGGAACCATGCTTATAGAAGCAGCAATGATAGCCTGTAACATACCACCAAACCTAATGCGAAAAGAATTCGCATTCGAGCGATGGCAAGATTGGGATGTCGATTTATTTGAAAAAATAGAAGAATCGCTACTCGGAAAAACTCGAGACTTTCATCATAAAATTATAGGTTACGATAAAGCACCAAGTGCCGTAGCTAAAGCCAGAGATAATGTAAAAAACGCCCAATTAGATGATTTTATTGAGGTTAAGCATGAAGATTTTTTTAAAACCCAAAAAGGCGGCGATGAAAAACTCCACATGGTATTTAACCCACCATACGGCGAGCGTTTAAATATCGATATGGAAGAGTTTTATGCCAACATTGGCGATACGCTCAAACAAAACTACCCAGGCACTGATGCTTGGTTCATCACATCAAACCTTGATGCATTAAAACATGTAGGCTTACGCCCCTCAAGAAAAATACAACTCTATAACGCTAAATTAGAATCACGTTTAGTAAAGTACGTGATGTACGAGGGTAGTAAAAAAGGGAAGTACATGAAGTAATTCCTGAGAACACAGGAATTCCATCCATCAAAACGTTATTGCAAGGTACGAATTTGGTAATACCATGTACTTAGATGTTGTGTCTATTTTAGGTGTTGTTTGGTGATATGTTTTTAGTTTTAAATGTAAAGTGCTGTTTTATAAATAATTGTTAGACGCCACTTAGTTATAAACTAGTGATATAGAGGAGTTATTCTAAAGCTATTGAGTAAAGAATAGCTTCAAATGATGATAGCCTTAGTGCATCAATTTGAAGTTCTGATACATCAATAGTTACCTCTGCTATACCAGTCGGAATTTCATCATTAGTATTTAGTTCTTCAATAACATTTCCGTCATTAATAATTTGAAAAGAGGTACAACCATTGCCACAATTGTTGAATAAAGAAACAGTTATACTGGAAATGCCATTAATAGCATCTAGATTAAGTACAATCGAGCTAGGGTTATTACCACTGTCTGGATAGGCAATTGAAATACCATCAATTCCCTGTTCATTTGATGTAACTCGATATGTAGTGAAATTATATCCTTGTTTGGAAAATGAGGTATCATCTACCTCTATGTTTACTCCTGTCGTTAAATCAATGTTTACCGGAGAGAAAGGAGTCTCACTCTCACTCTCATTATCGTTATCACTAGAGCATAGGGCTAGAGGTAAGTACAATAGGGTTATAAATAAGAATTTGTAACTGAATAATAGCGTTTTCATGGATTTTAAATTTTAGGTTTAGTATTTGCTTTAAAAGTTTGGAATTCTGTGATAGCTTATAAATTCAGGTACAGCAGAAATAAACCAACCATTGTCTGATTTATTCAGAGCCCATAGATTGATTTGCCCCACATGCTCATCGGTGGTAAATTCAAGACGAACTTTATTAAGTTGAATGCCATCCTCAAAAGTTTTGTATGTGATTTTTGAAAATTTAGCACTGCTCCAATCGGTTAAACCTTTTGCGGATGCCTTTTTTAAAATTTTATCAAAGGACTCCAGTCGATTAGGTTTATACTCATTAAAGGATTGCATCTGTTGGTTTTTGTCATAAGGCATACGTTTACCATTAGCGACCAAATAATCAACTTCATTTTCACTGTAGAGATAGTTGTGATATAGAGCTTTATCATTTTCTTTCAACGCATAAAGAATGGTTCTTCCTAAATCTTCTGGTGTTGCGTTGCCAGCGTCACCCGAAGAACAAGATTGAATAAAAATGCTGACAATAAAGAGAGGCAAGAGTATATAGAATAGTTTTTTCATATTATGAAAACTTTGTTTCAATTAGCTTAAAATTACTTGTTTTTTAAATCAATCCTTTGTTGTGCGTTTGTACTTTTTATTCAGATTTATGTACTTCAAGTTCAATTTCTATCATAAATTCAGGTAATGCTAAACCCTTTACTTCAAGCCAAGTTCCAGTTGGGAATCCGTTTTTATAAACTTCAGCTCTATATGCTGATTTTTCTAGCATTTGTACCATATCAGTTGTGAAAACGTCTTCTTTAACTACATCGTCAAATGTGCAACCAAAATGTTTTAATATTCTTTCCAAATCAGTATAACAGTTTTTCATCTGTTGTTCTATATCACCAACAGCGGTTGGATTTCCTTCATCGTCCATACTTACTGCTCCAGAAATTTTAATACTATTTCCAATTTTCACGGCGTGGGAATATCCGTAAGCTTTTTCCACTTCTGGTCTCAAGAGAAAATATTCAGGTTTCTCTGATTCAACTATTACCTCTTTTTCAACTTTTTGAGTTTCTTCCTTTTGTTTTTGTTCACAGCTTTGTAATCCAAAAGTCAATATACAGAGTGTTGCTAGTAAAGTCAGTCGGTTGGTTATTTTTTTCATAATCTTAATTGTTTAATGCCTACTTTGGTCGGTTGTCGGCTTTCCCGTTTTATTTTGAAATCTGTTTTTCTCGTTTAACGCTAGCGTATAAGATTAATAGCCGATTTTAAACGTTACAAAGTTTTTAATAGTGTGTATTTTGTATATCAATATTCAACATATTCCAATTTTGATATACAAAATGCATAGCTCAAAAAATTAATTAATATAGGTTGTGCAAGCCCTCACTAATTAAAAGTTGAATTGTTTAATTAATAATCTGTATTAAATTGATAAAAGCCAATTCATATCCCTCTTTTTTAAATATAAACTGTTATTTAGCCTTTTTATAAAGCGGAATCCTGTAAGATAAAAAATAACTGTATCCAGCGCCAATACGGCTACTATCATAAGTTTTTCCAAAACCAGGAATGTAAACATTATCAAAGTTATCAGGGATAGTTTGCGAAGCTGATATTTTTAACTGTACGTTTAAGCCTATATAAAGATTGTTGAGTAATTCAGCCTTAATACCTAATATGATTTCTGCCCAAAACGCGGTAAGTCCTGTAAGTTCTTGTTTGTCTTCAGAGGTTAGTTGTGGTGCCCAATATTGGTCTGTGCTGTATACTGTAAAACTATTTAAATCATGACTAAAGGTACTGGCTCCAACTCGAAAACCAGCATATATCATGTTGTCCATATCTAACCAGTTTTGATACATATTGATGTCTATACCCCCTTTTATATAGCTTCCTTTGGTTGTAATATCTAAAAAATCTGTTATTGTATTTTTTTCTTCAAAACCAATTTCTCCAGCGATATATAATTTTTCTTTTAAGCGGTAATCTGCCATAACTTCAAAGCCAGAGTAATCATCATCAAAAGATGATCTTATAAGCTTACCTATATCTCCACCAATACGAAGTCCGTATTTTAGTTGAATTTTAGTTGAATCCTTTGTAGTACTTACAATGCTATCATTTTGTGCATTTACAAACACACAAAAAAGAAACAGAGATAAAAAACTACTAATGCGCAATACTAAAGTGTGCTGCTGTCTCATTTTCTATAGATTGGTTATCAGTTAAAGGTGTTCTGGAAAGCATCCATCTCCCATCATTATTAACATCTTCAATGGTAAGGGTTACATTTCTAAAAACGGTTTTAAAGCCACATGCTCGAGATACAAAAACTTGCTCTCTTGTATAATTAATTATAATTCTGTCGTAATTACCATCAATTCTATCATCGTCAGGGTTGTCTGGAGTACCATTGTCATTATTACTAGCGCCTTGTATAAGAATATATTCTGTGGTATTATCAGTTGTTTTAAGTGGTAAAATAAGGTCATCCGTATCTGCAAAAACATAATTGGGTAATGGGTCATCCAAAAGCGTATCGTTTTCAACACCAACTACTACTAAATCAAATACATTTTTTGGGTTATCTTGATTTGCAGCATCAAATAGATTTATTAATAATCGGGGTGTGGTTGGTGTTGAAGCAGGACAGATATCATCACGCTCGCAACTGTAGTTTCCAATCACAATTAAAATTAAAATAAGCAGGCTAATTTTTTTCATGAATTTTATTATCGCTTTTCCAAAAGTACAACATTTTCCACATGAAATGTTTGTGGAAACATATCTACTGCTTGGGTTTTTATAATTTTATAAGTAGCATCCATTAATGCTAAATCTCTAGCTTGAGTTGCGCTATTACAACTCACATAAACTACACGCTTTGGTGCAATATTTAAAATTTGTTGTACCACATCTTTATGCATACCATCACGAGGTGGATCGGTAATAATAACATCAGGTTGTCCATGGGTTTCAATAAATTCGGTATTAAAAACCTGTTTCATATCGCCAACAAAGAATTCAACGTTATTTATGTTGTTTAATTGTGCATTTTCTTTAGCTGCAGTTATCGCATCAGGAACAGATTCAACACCAACAACTTTTTTAGCTTGTTTTGAAACAAATTGTGCAATAGTACCAGTGCCTGTATATAAATCATAAACTAATTCATCTCCAGTTAAACCAGCAAAATCTCGTGTGATTTTATAAAGCTCAAAAGCTTGGTTAGAGTTGGTTTGGTAAAATGATTTTGCATTAATCTTAAACTTTAAACCTTCCATCTCTTCAAAAATATGGTCGGTTCCTTTGTAGCAAATTACGTCTTGGTCGTAAATAGTATCATTAGCTTTTCCGTTAATAACATATTGCAAAGAAGTAATTTCAGGGAAAGTTTTAGCAATAAAATCAAGTAATAATTCGCGTTTTACTTTATCGTCTTTAAAAAACTGAATCATTACCATTATATCTCCCGTACTTGAGGTGCGAATCATCATAGTTCGTAACAGCCCTGTTTGATTTCTGGTGTTGAAGAACTCTAAACCGTTTTCAATAGCAAAAGTTTTAACCGCGTTTCTGATAGCGTTTGAAGGATTAGCTTGTAAATGACATTTTTTTATATCTAAAATTTTATCCCACATTCCAGGAATATGGAAACCTAAAGCATTTTTATCGCCTAAATCTTTATCAGATTGAATTTCTTCAAGGGTTAACCAACGGCTATCACTAAAAGAGAATTCCATTTTATTTCTGTAAAAATACTGTTCTGCAGAACCTAAAATAGGGGTTACCTCAGGGAGTTCTATGTGTCCAATTCGTGTTAAGTTATTAGTAACTTCTTTTTGTTTATAAAATAACTGATGTTCATAGGCCATATCTTGCCATTTGCAACCACCACAGGTACCAAAATGTTCACAAGCTGGTTCTGTTCTTTTTTCAGAAAGTTTATGAAAAATTGTGGCTTTACCTTCGTAATAAGCTTTACGCTTTTTAAACGTTTGTACATCCACCACATCTCCAGGTACTGCATTTGGTAAAAAAATCACTTTACCATCTGGAGCCTTAGCTATGGTTTTTCCTTTTGCACCAGCATCAATTACTTCTACATTTTCAAAAATTTGCTTTCTCTGTTTTCTTCTTCTAGACATGCTGCAAAAATAATAATAGCAACAAATTAAATGTAGGTAAATAGAATTATCTTTAAAAAACTTCAAAATAAAATGAACCTTTTTAATTTTTTATTGTCTTTAGAGTAATATGCAGGTTATAAATATCCATAAACGAATCATTAATCAGCCCAAACCCAAAGTCGTTAATTTGTTAAAAACACTTTCAACAAAACACGATAAAGTTTGGCCTAAAGACAATTGGCCCGCAATGCGATTTAAAAACGGATTGAAAGTAGGAGCCAAAGGAGGGCACGGTATAATAAGATATTCAGTTGAAGCTATAGATATTGAAGAAGGAGTAGTGTTTAGATTTTTGAAACCTGAGGGCTTTAATGGAATTCATAAATTTGAAATTAAAGCGATGGATGCAAAATCAACTGAAGTAAAGCACAGTATTATTATGAAAACCGAAGGATTAGCAACATTAAAATGGGTTTTCGTGATACTATGGCTGCATGAT
Source organism: uncultured Algibacter sp. (assembly GCA_947502405.1). Classification (GTDB taxonomy): domain Bacteria; phylum Bacteroidota; class Bacteroidia; order Flavobacteriales; family Flavobacteriaceae; genus Algibacter_B. The sequence goes on from CANMZT010000005.1 coordinate 44,196, forward strand.
GCTTTAATTGAAAATGCTTTTGATACTATTGAGAACAATTTTTTAGAGACGAAGAAATTTACAACATGGAGTTTTTGGGTGCGTATTTGGAGATATATTCTAAAATAAGTGAATAAAAAGACAATTATTGATGGTGTTTTGGTAACTCGGTTTCAATCGGGAGACAATAAAGCTATGGCTCTATTGGTAAAACGATGGCATAAAACATTTTGTGAGAAGGCTTACTGGTTAGTAAAAGATGTTGATGTGGCAAAAGATATAGCACAGGATAGTTGGAGCATTGTTGTATTGAAAATAAATAATTTAAAGAATCCTGAGAGCTTTGGGAGTTGGGCTTTACGCATTGTTTATACTAAATCGTTGGATTGGTTAAAGGTAAATAAACGAAAACAATATAACCTTGCGGATTATAAATATAAGCAAGAGATTGATAACCTAGAGTCATTTGATAATGAAGCAATAAAAACTAAATTAATAATAACCATAAGAACGCTTTCTAAACAGCAGCAGCAAGTTATTCAGCTGTTTTATGTAGAAGATTATTCATTAAAAGATATAGCTAAAACTTTAAACATATCTGTTGGGACGGCTAAATCGCGCTTATTTCATGCGAGAGAAAAATTAAAGCAAATTTTAAAACATAACGATTATGAAAACTAATATGGAAGACATTGATAAATTGATTAAAGAAACCTTAACAGCTGAAGAAGCTAAGTTTTATGATGAATTAGACGAACAAAATGTGCTACAAATGATATGGGGTATGTTTAAAGGCAAAAACAAATGGATTATGTATATGATGAATGTTATGACCTTGATTTTCTTTGGACTTTTTATTTATTGTTTGATTGAATTTTTTAAAGCTGAAATTACTTTTGATATGATTAAATGGGCTACAGGTAGTGTTCTTTTTTTACTAGGCGTAAGTATGTTAAAAGTTTTTGCTTGGATGCAAATGGATAAGAATGCTTTGTTAAGAGAAATGAAACGATTAGAGATACAAATTTCTTCATTATCTAGTAAAACAGAGAGTAATTAAAAAAAGCTGCTTAGTATTTAAAACTAAGCAGCTTAACATTAATAAAGGTTAAGTGTGTTATTTTTTATTAAACTTAGTGAGTATTTTATCCATTTGTTTACCAGCCGCTTCACGACCTCCCAAACCAAATGATAAGACAACAGTTAAGGCTACAGTCCCTAAAGTAATACCAAAAGCAAGGTTAATAATTTCATCTGCAATACCCATAGTTTTTAATCCAATGGCTAAGAAAATAGATAAAATTGCTATTCTGATAATAGAAGTAACAAAATTATTATTCTCATTTTTTGAGAAATTGTTAGCTGCGACTGTAGAAATCCAATTTCCAATGGCTAAAATAACAAGACCAAATAGTATTTTTCCTGAGTAGTTTGTTATAGTATATAAAACTTCAGATAGTTTCGCAAACTCTAATTTTTCAACTGCAGTGGTAATTCCAAACAAAACAATAAAGAAATACACTAAATTACCAATAATCTTAACCATATTAGAGTTACCTGTAATATTATCTAACCCAGATTTATTAAGAAAATTATTTAAATTCATACTGTTTAATAAGTCTTTTATCAGTTCGCTTAAAAAGCGGCCACCAACAATAAAAAGTATCAGAATACACACTGCAACGAGTACTTTTGGAATGGCACTAAAAAAATCTTTTAACATAGTTGTAGCAGGTTCTGATATAGCATGCATATTTAGAATGTTAAATGCAGAAATTAGTAAAGGAATAAAAACAAAAATGAATACAATTTTTTTTATGATTTTTACTAAGTCAAGATTTTCTGGAAGCTTAAGTTTAGGTGCTAAATTTTTAATGGAATTACCAGATAGCTCAACCAATTCTGATACTATGGTAGCTAACATATAACCAACGTAACCCACTAATCCAGCGCCAATTATATTTGGTAAAAAGCTAGTAAATCCATTTAACATATTTTTAACAGGATCTAGAACATTACTCATCCCTAGTTTTTCTAGAGCTAATATGAAAACAAAAATCATTACTAGGAAGTAGATTAACTTACTAATAAATTTTGATAATGTTATTTTTGAATTACTCAGTTTTTCGTCAACACCTGTTTTTTTAATAAGTTTTGAAACAATACGTTTTAACAATCCAGCTACAAACCATCCAATAATAATGATAAGTATAGCAGCTATTGCACTTGATAGATTTCCTCCAATTGATTGAGATAATGTATCTAAAAGATTTGATAAATAGTCCATAATTTTTTAATTTTAATTGTTATAGTTAGGTTTATGACCCAAAAAAAATGGTAAAGACACATTAAATTTTAAAATATAGAATATTTGTTTTTTTTATTTAGTTTTGTTACTCCTAGGGATGATTTCTTTCCCACGCTGAATTTTCGACACTTTCGAAAGGATAAAGGTAGATAAGGAATGGTTATTTTACTCGCAAAGCGAGATTAATTATTAAAGTTTGCACTTAAACAGTGTTAAACGGTGTCTCAATGTGGGCATTAAACCTAAAATTATTTACAAAATGGCTGTTTTAGACCAATTAACATCGCAACAAGCGATTGATTTAGAAAACAAGTATGGCGCACACAATTACCATCCATTACCTGTAGTATTAACTAGAGGAGAAGGAGTATACGTCTGGGATGTAGAAGGTAAGAAGTATTACGATTTTTTATCGGCGTATTCTGCTGTAAACCAAGGGCATTGTCACCTTAAAATAGTAAATGCTATGGTACAGCAAGCACAAACATTAACCTTAACATCTAGGGCGTTTCACAATGATGTTTTAGGACGCTACGAAAAATTTGCTTGTGAATTTTTTGGGTTTGATAAACTCTTGCCTATGAATACGGGAGCCGAAGCTGTAGAGACAGCTTTAAAGCTTTGTAGAAAATGGGCCTATGAAGTAAAAGGTATTGATGAAAACGAAGCTGATATTATTGTGTGTGAAAACAATTTTCATGGGCGTACAACTACCATTATATCTTTTTCAAATGATCCTGTAGCGAGAAAAAACTTTGGCCCTTACACAAAAGGGTTTATAAAGATTGAATATGATAATTTAAATGCATTAGAAGAAGTATTAAAAAACAACCCAAATGTAGCAGGTTTTCTTGTAGAACCTATTCAAGGTGAAGCTGGTGTTTACGTACCTAGTGAAGATTATTTAATAAAGGCAAAAGCACTCTGCCAGCAATATAATGTATTATTTATTGCTGATGAAGTACAAACAGGAATTGCCAGAACAGGACGATTATTGGCAACTTGTGGTAATTGTAATTGCGAGAATAAAAATTGCTCTAACACACCAGATGTTAAACCCGACGTGCTTATTCTCGGTAAAGCTATAAGTGGAGGGGTATATCCTGTTTCTGCTGTTTTAGCTAATGATAGTGTAATGAAGGTTATTAAACCAGGAAATCATGGTAGTACTTTTGGAGGTAACCCAATAGCAGGTGCAGTAGCTATGGCAGCATTAGAAGTTATAAGGGACGAAAATCTAGCAGATAATGCTTTTGTACTTGGTAATCTGTTTAGAAGTGAATTAAATAAATACATAGAAACGAGTAACATTGTTAAATTAGTTCGTGGTAAAGGATTATTAAATGCCATAGTTATTAATGATGATGAAGATAGCAATACGGCTTGGGATGTTTGTTTAGCTTTAAGAGATAACGGCTTATTAGCAAAACCTACGCATGGAAATATTATACGTTTTGCGCCACCTTTGGTAATGACAAAAGAACAGTTATTGGACTGTATAAACATTATTAAAAAAACACTTAAACAATTTGAAAATAGATAATATGGAACAAAAATCAGCTTTTGAAAGTTTTGAATTAGAAGTTAATAGTGAGATTAAAGGCTTCTTAAAAGAAACATCTAAATGGGCATACTTTTTATCAATACTAGGTTTTATAGGAATTGGATTAATGGTTTTGGGCGGTATTGGTTTTAGTTTATTTTCTGGAATGAATCAATTTGGAGGCACTACTGCATTCGGTTTAGGATATTCAGCTGGAGTTGGATTATTTTACATAATCTTTGCATTAATCTACTTTTTTCCAATACTATATTTATTCAAATTTGCAAAAAACATGAAAACGGCACTGAGTTCTGAAAATAATGATAATTTTAAAAGTGCTTTTTTAAATTTAAAGTCGCATTATAAATTCATTGGTATTTTCACTATAGCCATAATAGGGTTATATATTCTGATACTATTTGGAGCTGTATTAGGTGCTTCGTTTTTTTAAGTTAACAGAAGAAGAAAAACAGTTAAAAATAAAAAAGGATACCAATCGGTACCCTTTTTTTTATTTAAAATGTATGCTATTATTGATTTTGCATTTGCTCCATCATTTCTTGAGATTGCCTCATTAACTCATCCCAACCAACTGTAGATATTCTATATATAGTCATTATTAAATAAAGAATGTTGATAATTAGAATTACTAATGCTACTATTTTAGCAGTATCCATAGCTTTAATACTAGAGTGGTCATAATTTTCTGGATTCAGTTTAGCTTCTTTTAGTTTACTTTGAGCTATAAAAAATGCGATACCAGCTAAGATAAATCCGAGTCCTCCGAAGCAGCAACATAAAAGTCCTAAAATTGCTAATACATATACGAGTGTTGGGTTGAGTTTTTGTTCCATGTGTAAATTTTAATTGATTAATTTGATTATAAAACTTATAATAATTGTAGCAACAGTTAAGATAGCAAGTGCTGTAATAACTTTATTTGCATGCTTAAATTTAAAGAAAATATTGACACCAATGCTTATAAAAAGCGCTATTAAACTGTAAATAGCTGGATACATCTGGAATGCTGCAATAAACTCACCTTGAAATATTAAGGAAATGGCACGTTGCATACCACAACCCATACATTCTATCCCTAGTAGTTTTTTGTTTAAACAAGGTAGCATGTAATCTTCCATAAGATATAATAGCAAGTCTTGATGAAAAGCTAAAATACTAAAAGCTTATTAAGTGAGTAAAGTGTGTTTGCTATTTTTTATTACTAACAACAACTTTCTTTGAGAAAACCCCTTGATTAGCTAATTCAACTTTAACAACATAAACACCAGAGCTTAATGGCTTTGTAGATAATGCGTGTCTTCTCTTTGTAGACTTAATGCGCTTGCTTAATACTTCCTTACCTGTTACATCATATACGCTTAAAGAAGTGATCTCAAAGTTGTTTTTGTTTATTAATTTTATTTGAGAAGCATTATTATTTTGAAAGATTTTTAGCCCTTCAAATGTGTTTTCAGAAGTACTAAGAGTATTTTTAGTGAATGTAATTTCAAAACGATTTGTGTATTCACCTTTATCTAAATTAATTTCAAAATTTTGGTTTCTTAAATTTAAATATGCATCAGTTTGTTTATCATGTAAATAAATAGGGTTAGAATCATCAAAATGTTGAATATCTGCAACTCTTACAGCAATTGGTTGACTTTGAGCTAATATAATTGTAAGTGGGATAGCTGAGTTTTCATTATAAGGTAAGGCTTCAGCAATATGCGAGTTGCCATCAACAATCCAAAAAGCATCAGAGCTTATAATATCACTTTCACTTATTTTTGATTCTAAACCATAATCAAAACCTTTAGTGGCACTATCATGAAATGTCTGTACTAGCTGTCTGGTATATGCATTATTAAAATCAATATTAAGTCTAAAACGTTTATAATCTTCTGGTATTTCTGAAAACGGACTTTCAGTTTTTGATTTTTTAGTACGTGTTCCTTTAAAAAATTCACTATTTACATCGGTTTCTCTGGTAAAGGTACGATGTGAGTTTTTGGCTCTTACCACATCATCTGCTGCACCTTCTACCATAAAACCTTGTCCTATTGGTATGTAACGTCTAGCTGTTTTAGTTCCAGTTCCGGTATTTGCAACATTGATGGAGCCATCTCCATTATAAGTGTTAAAAACAGCAGAAACAAATGTCTCTACGGTTCCTGCAGCATTAATAGTATATGTTGCATAACCGCCGTTATACTCATTTATAAAGTGCGAGTTTGTAGTTGGGTCTTGTTCCCAATAGTAAAGTGTTCCTGTAATTGTAGCTGCATTTTGGGTATCATGAATATAAGCTGCGGCATCCATTGCAGAAGGGTAAGGGTTTCCTACCAAAGAATACTGGTTAGTTAAAACACTAACGGCTATGGTACCATTGTTGGGTTTCCCTCTAAAATCATAACGCTGTGCATCTCCAGATCCAATAGTGCCTTTCATGGTAAAACCTTCGCCTGGGTTAATTGAAGTGTTACCTTCAACATGAATCCATTCCGCATAATTGTCAGAGGCTATAAATTTCCAAACCCAATAAGGCTCAATATTTAAAGGACTAGATGTTCCATTAAAAGAAGCTGTACTAACAAACGTAGCTGGAGTAGCAGTAATTAAACCTGTTGCGTCGTTTAAAAATGAAATTCCAAAGGGATTATTTACAGAGTTGTTAGTTTTACTTCCAATTGGAGAACACCAATAATTATATTCATGTTCGCCACCATTTGCTTCTTGATAAACACTTAATTCTCCAATACCAGAATTTCCTGTAGTTCCAGTGCCTTGTATTACTTGAGCTTCATTTCTTAAATAGATAGTACTAGCAGCCTCGTTAAGGTTAATGTCGTCTTCAACAAAAACAACTTCATCATTAATAAAAATGTATGCGCTATTCCTAACAGATAGTTGTGAAAAACTCAAGTTAGATATAAGTACTAATACAAGTAATAACTTTTTTTGCATAAAGTTTGGGGCTTTAAGTCCAGCAAATATACCATTTTTTTGAATATAAATGTATTTAAACGTCATTAAGTGTATTTTATCGATGTTTTTCAAATTAATATTAATTAGTAATTGAATTGATATAATTAAATTTTAGTGTAATTTGCCTGCATAATTTTGTTTCTTTTGTTATGAAATATTTAAACTATATTTTAATAATTATTGGAGCCTTTGTGGCTATGTATGCTAAAACAGGTGCAGATCAAAATCAGTATTTACTCATAGTTGGTATTGTAATGTTAATGATTGGTATTTATAGGATTTCAAAAACTATACCAAGTAGAACTAATAATGAAGCGGATAGTGATTCGGAAAATAATTAGCTATGAAATTTAAATTAGGTGATATAGTTTTAGTTTTAGATGAAGATTTATCTGGAGTTATAAAACGCATTGAAGGTAATACTGTTTCTATTGAAACTGATGATGGTTTTGAAATTGATTTTGATAGCAATGAATTGGTACTGAAAGATAAAAAGGAGGCAATTAAATCTGATATTTTTTCAAGCTCAAGCATTAATGATGTTATTACTGAAAAAGAAGCTCCAAAGAGAAAACAGCAAATAAAAAAACGATTTAAAGAGCGGTATGAGCCTACTATAGAGGTAGATTTACATATCAATCAACTCGTCAAATCTGCTAAAGGCATGAGTAATCATGATATGCTTACGCTTCAACTTGATACTGCAAAACGTAAATTAGAATTTGCTATTTCTAAGCGTATACAGAAGATAGTTTTTATCCATGGTGTAGGCGAGGGGGTACTAAAAATGGAATTAGAATACCTGTTTGGTAGATACAGTAATATAAAATTCTATGATGCCAATTACCAAAAATATGGTTTAGGAGCCACAGAAGTTTATATTTACCAAAATACTACTAGCGACTAGGGAAAATCTGGTGTTTCTGTTCTAGAACTTGATGTTGCACCATTATTTAAAGTTCCAAAATCATAAGTATCCAAAGAAATCAAATTCAAATCAAAATTAGATACTGTTAAGGTAACCGTGTAAGTTTCTATTATTGTATGTTCTCTGTAAGCGGTAGCTATAGGTCCGCCTATATTAGCAACGTCTTTATTTAAATAGTCAGCAATTCCATCACTGGTAATATCATTTGCAGGGTTTAGGTCTTCACTATCATTCTCTTCATTTCGAGTAATTATACCATCACCATCATCATCAGGGTCAAGATAATTAGGTAGGTCATCTTCATCACTATTAGTGTTTAAAGCATCACTAAGATCACCATCACCGTTTGGATCTGGGTCTTCATCTTTAGTTAAAACATTATCGCCATCATCATCTGCGTCTAGATAGTTAGGTAAGCCATCACCATCGGTATCAAATCCTAACTCTATATTTCCGTTTTCATCGCCTATTGAGTTATCATTAGGGGCATCATCAAGATAATTTAATATACCATCATTATCATCATCTTCAATAGGATTTATTCCATTTGTACTTTCAAGTTCAGCAGGTATACCATCATTATCATCTTCAACTAAAACAGTATTTATTGTAACTGTTCCACTAGTGCTTTCATCGTCATTTTTTATATTAACCTCAGAATTAGGGATAACATTACAAAATAAATCAGAAGGTAATGTTGAGTTGCTATAAGTTCTATAATTAAGTGGAGCGGATGTGGATATATTAAATGTTTCTTCGTATTGTAAATTTTCATCAACTTCAAAAATATCCTCTAAATCTAAATTATTAATTTTTATGGATATGGATTCTGATGGATCGTTTTTGGTTTTATAAAAAACTATAGATGATTCACCTTCACATACCTGAAATGTGTCTTCAAAATCTAGTTCAAAATCAATAACATCTCCATCATCACAAGAACTAAGAGGTATCAAGATTAAGGAAAAAACAACAAAAAATAACTTACGCATTGCATTTGGGTTTTAGGCAAAAATAATAGAATTGATAATTATAACGTAGTAATACCAAATAAAGTTTAAAATAACCAATTAAATTCGTTTCTATTTCCTTTATCTTTCAATATAAAATAGAACCATAACTACTGCTATGCTTATATTTTTTCTTTTATCTAAAGAAAATATAATTCAAATTTATTATCGATCATTTTAAACTTTGTTTGGTATAATTGATAATAATTTTATTTCAAGTATTTTTGGAGCCTAAAGCTCATTAAATTACTAGGTGGGTATTAAATAATAGAAGACTATAAAATGAAATCTGTTTATTTTGATAATGCAGCAACTACACCCATGCGAGATGAGGTTGTTAAGGTTGTTTCTGAGGTTATGAAAAGTAATTTTGGAAACCCTTCATCTTCTCATAGTTATGGGAGGTCTTCAAAGGCTTTAGTTGAAAAATCTAGAAAAACAATCGCAAGTCGTTTAAATGTCTCAGCAGGTGAAATTATTTTTACATCTGGTGGTACTGAAGCTGATAACCTGGTGTTAAATAGTGCCGTTAAAGATTTAGGTGTAACTCATATAATAACTACTAAAATAGAGCATCACGCTGTTTTACATACTGTTGAAAAATTACAGAATGCATGTAATATAGCTTTGAGTTTTGTTGATTTAAAAACCAATGGAGAACTAAATTATAATCATTTTGAGGAATTATTAAAAAGCGATAAGAAAACACTTGTTAGTCTGATGCACATTAATAATGAAATAGGTAATATACTTGATATTAAACGTGTAGCTGATTTATGTAAGGATTACGATGTACTGTTCCATACGGATGCGGTACAATCTGTTGGGCACTATAATATTGATTTGCAAGATGTTAAAATTGACTTTTTAGCCGCATCTGCCCATAAGTTTCATGGGCCAAAAGGTGTAGGTTTTGCATTTATCAGGAAGAATTCTGGGTTAAAACCTTTAATTATAGGGGGAGAGCAGGAGCGTGGACTTAGAGCTGGTACGGAGAGTATTCATAATATTGTTGGTATGGAAACAGCTTTAATAAAGGCTTATGATAATTTAGAAGAAGAAGTAAATTATATAAAAGCACTAAAGCACTATTTTATTGAAGCGTTATTAAACGCAATACCAGAAGTTAAGTTTAATGGTTTGTCATCAGACACAGAAAAAAGTACGTATACACTCGTTAATGTTTGTATGCCTATACCTCCACAAAATGCAGCAATGTTGTTATTTCAGTTAGATTTAAAGGGAATTGCTTGCTCATCAGGTAGTGCATGTCAGAGCGGTAGTTCTAAAAAATCACATGTTTTAACTGAGATTTTAAATGAAGAAGATTTACAGAAGCCCTCAATTCGGTTTTCATTTAGTAAGTTCAATACTAAAGAGGAGGTTGATTATGTTATTGGTGTTTTAAAAACATTTAGTTAATTGCAAAACTAAAACTTCATAGTCGTCCTCACATTAAAAACACGTGGCGTTAAAAAATTAGGAATAGCAATTTGTCTCTTTGTACTCACATCTCTTACCCAAGTATTGGTAATTGAATTTTGAACATCAAACACATTGAATATTTCAAATCCAAAAGACAATTCTTTAAATGGTTTTTTCCAACCTCGATTAAATTGTTTTTTTGAATCTACTAGAACATATTGCAATCCAAAATCTGCACGTTTGTAGGAAGGTAATCTATTTTGAAATTCATAAGGGTCAGCATAACTAGGGGAACCTCCTGGTAAGCCTGTGTTAAAAACTAAATTTAAGTACATTTTTAAATTAGGCATATTTGGCACATAATCTTGAAAAAGCGCTGCAAATTTTAAGCGTTGGTCTGTAGGTCGTGAAATATAGCCTCTATTGTTAATATTTTCTTCTGTTTTTAAGTACCCAAAGCTAAACCAAGATTCTGTACCTGGAACAAACTCACCATTTAAACGCATATCTAAGCCGTATGCATAGGCTTCTGCATTATTATCAGCTCTATATCTAATACGTACATTTTCAAGTGTATATGCATTAACATCAGATAGGTTTTTATAGAATACTTCAGAGGTTAGTTTAAAAGGGCGGTCCCACATTTTGAAACTGTAATCATTTCCTAAAACTAAGTGAAATGATTTTTGAGCTTTTACATCGGGTTGAACCATACCATTTCTATCTCTAAGTTCTCTGTAAAAAGGGGGTTGATAATACAAACCTCCAGCAACTCTAAAGAGCATGTCTTTTTTCCAATTTGGTTTTATTGCAAATTGAGCACGCGGACTAAAAACCGTTTGATTTGATGAAGCAATGCCATCCCCACTAACAGACCAGTTATGTAAACGAACACCAGCATTGTACCAAACATCACTTTCACCTAAAGTACTTCGCTTACTCCATTGTCCGTAGGCTTGTATTCTATTAATTTGGGTGTTGTTTGTAGCTCTAACATTTTGAAAAGGCTCCAATGGGCCAACAAATGGCTCGTAAGGTTGTTCGTTTGGAGCTGTTCTTGGTGGGCGAACAGAAAACCCAGCAGAATCAATAACTTCCCATTCCACCAATCGGTCTCTTATATCTTCGTTGGTGTATTTTACAGACCATTCAAACCGGTTGTCATCAACTTTAAAATCGCCTTTATGTTCAATGTTAGTAATAAGTGCATCTAAATCATTTCTACCATGATTAAGTTGGCTTCCAATTCCTTGGCTAAACTCAACTTCACCTAGATTTTCATCACCAATATTGCTGTTAACTTCACCTAATCTATATTGCGCCAAAATATCAAAATACTCTTCTTCAGTAGTATGATAAGTTGAAGCTATTAAATGCAATGTTAAATCATCATTCGCAAAATAAGATCCTTTAAAAGCACCAAAAAGCGTTTGGTAACGATCTTTTTCCTGTCCATCATAAAACACCAATAAAGCAACTGGATCGCTTAGTGTTCCAAAATTAGTTTGACGGGTTTGTGGTTCAAAATCGTATTTATTAATGGATGCACTTCCTAAAAAGCTTAGATGGAATTTATTAGTGAATTTATAAGTAAAATACCCTTGTGCATCAGCAAAAGTAGGTCTAAAGTTAGTTTCTGTTTCTTTAGCATTTACAAGTAAGCTGTTGTCTCTGTAGCGAAGGCCAACAATCCCTGTAAATTTTGAATCCTTGCTAATATTTTCAACAGAAAGACTTCCTCCAAGTAAACTAGCATCAGCATTCACTTCAAATTGATAAGGATTCTTGTAAGTAATATCTAAGACAGAGGACAACTTGTCTCCGTATTTAGCTTGAAAACCACCAGCAGAAAAATCTACATTTTGTACTAAATTTGTATTTACAAAACTTAAACCTTCTTGCTGTCCAGAACGCACTAAAAAAGGGCGATACACTTCAATACCGTTTACATAAACTAAGTTCTCATCATAATTTCCACCTCGAACATTATATTGTGTACTTAACTCGTTGTTATTGCTAACTCCAGGAAGTGTTAAAAGTAAGTTTTCAACACCAGCATTAGCTCCAGGTATTTTTCTTATTACAGCAGGTTTTATGGTTATGATGCCTTCAACCTCTTTTTTTCTATTGCCAGTTACTATAACAGCAGAGATTTGTTCCACCGAGTTACTCATCACTGGATTAAACTCATACTCTTCACCGTTTTTTAAATTGAAAGTACTTACTATCTTTTTATGTGAAAGATGAGTGAACTCAATAATTACATCTTGATTTGATGGAATAGAGAGAATAAAAAAACCATTACTGTTTGTTTCGGTCCCGGTATCTCCTGTTTTTATGTTTACTTTTTCAATAGGTTGATTATTCTCATCGAGAATAATACCTTTAATGGTTGCGTTTTGAGCAAAACTTAAGGTGAAAATTGAAAAAAATAGTATGGTGGTTAGTAGTTGTTTAGCCTTCAAAAGTGTAAAAAGTTTATTTTCTGTAAAATAACGCATCAAAAGTAGAATTATTTCCAACATTATCAGTAACAATTACTTTTAAATTGTTTTTAGTATCGTTAATAACACCATCATTAAAATCATAAGTTAGTGTTTTAGTTTTGTAATCATACTCCATTAAAATCCATTTACCATTAATAGTTGCTCTGTAATTAGATATTCCAGATTCTTCATCATCAATCTTCACTTTCAGGTATCTATACTTGCTTAACCACTGTTTACTTTTAAAGTTTCGAGCAGATATAGTGGGTTTTACGGTATCCATAGTTAATGCATAGGTGCCTAATTTTTTTGTTCTAGCTGTTAGAAATTGGCCTTTTCTTTTTGTGGAGGTGTACGCAGGGTAATTTTTGTAACCAATTAATCTGGCTATGTAAAGTTTGTTTTTGTCTTCATTTGAAAACTTGCTTACATCGTAAGTAATGTTAAAGCTCTTTTTGGCTGCCTTTATATCTTTATGCAGTTTTAAAGTGTCGTTATTAACCTCAAAATCTATATAAAAATCTTCGTAAAAAGTATCTTTATAAAAATCTACGGAAACAATTCCTTTTTTTAAATTAGTTGTTTGGTCTGCCTTAATAAAGTATGGTGTTACTTTTTCTTCTTCAGGTTGCGTAGCTATTTTTTTAGTGCCTTTTATATGAATTGTTACCCAAGATTCATTGTTTTTATAATCAGCAACTCTAATTTTGTAAACAGAATAGGTGCTATCTTCTACTTTAATTACACCTTCATTACGTGTTGATTTAAAGATGCTTAGTGGGTTGTTTTTTCTGAATAATTTTTGAATACGTTGTTTTTTTGTTGAAAAATGTTCATAATCAATGAGCTGATTAATATGCTTTGTTTCATCGAATGAAAAACGCTTAAAATCTAATTCAAAATTTCTACTTCCATTTACAAAGGTTTGTATATTATAAACTCCATTGGAGTTGGCAGCTAAATCTTGCCTATCGTAAGTTCCAACAGCAAATCCAATATTTCCTATAGCTTCAATATTTTCAGCATTGTAATCTCCATTTTTTAAGGGAGTGAGTCTTAATTTTTGTTTTGTATTTTTTGAATTTATAAACGCGTTTTGGTCCAAAGGATATACATAAACCGATTTGATTATTGGGTTAGTGGTATCTTTAATATCAATTCCAAAAAGCATGGGGTTTATAGGGCGTTCTTGCTTATCTCTAATTTCGAAATGTAGATGTGGACCGCCTGAACCACCAGAATTTCCGCTGTAAGCTACAAGATTGTCTTTAATAACGGGTAAGTCTTCTGCTTTGGGAAATAATTCAATTTCATACGATTCTTTATTGTATTGATGTTGTTTTACATAGGCTTCAATATCTGGGGAAAACTTACTTAAATGCGCATAAACGGTTGTGTATCCATTAGGGTGCGTTATATAAAGCGCTTTACCATAACCGTAGTGCGAAACTTTAATACGACTAACAAAACCGCTTGCAGAAGCTTTAACTTTTAATCCTGTGCGTTGTTGGGTTTTAATATCTAAACCTGAATGAAAATGATTTGAGCGTAACTCTGCAAATGTACCAGATAGTACTAAGGTAATATCCAGAGGGTTGCTAAAATAATCTTGAGGATAGTTATTTTGAGCGTTTAAAAATAAAGCTGAAATTAGAAATAGGGGGAATATAAATCGCATAAGTAAGAATTATGGCTAAAATATCAATTTGCTGTTAAATCGCAAAGTGTAAAACAAAAATCAAGCCATGTTAGTGAAACTCAATTTTTAAAAGCCTGAAAGGCGAATTCAAAATTGTTAGTTGAACTAATCCCGAATTTACTTCGGGATCTTTAGGTGTAAACCTAGAATAATATGTTATTGGACTCATTTTTAATTTTGGTTATTTTTAGACTCAATTTTTAAAAGCCTGAAAGGCGAATACAAAATTGTAAGTTGAACTAATCCCGAATTTATTTCGGGATCTTTGGTACAAATAACTTGAGTTATATGTGAATTATGTTTTGGCAAAAATGCTGTTGGATTTGTTGAGGTCTATATGTTGACAGATTTACCCGCGTTAGGGATTGAAGAGTAAAGCCCACAGCCTGACGAAGGAAGTGCGAGGACTTGTAACGGAAAGCCCGACCCTTTTGGGTAACGCCCAAATAATTGTATATAGAACTTGATATTGAAATTTTATGAAAAAACAATTGTAATTTATGCTTAGGTATATTAACTTTGTGAGATAAGTATTGAATTTTGTAAATGGGTAATATTGAAGATATTGTAGATTCTTTAGAAAACAAGATTAGTAAAGTATTACACAAATTAGAGCTTTTAAAACTTGCTAATTTGAAATTAAATGAAGAATTAGAGGTTTCAAAGCAAGAAAATTTAACTCAAAAAAAGCACATAGCTGATTGGGAAGAAAAGTATGAAGCCCTAAAAATGGCAAATACAATACTGGGTAGTGACAATAACAAAAAAGAAACTAAGCTTAAAATAAACGCCTTAATTAGAGATATTGATCATTGTATTGCTCAACTCGCTGATTAAAGCTAATGAAACTCAATGTCTGAAAAGCTTAAAATAAAGCTGTCTATAGCTAATAGAGTATATCCTTTAACAATTGAGTCAAGTCAAGAAGAAGGATTGCGTAAAGCGGCTAAAAACATTGAGGCGATGATAAAGCAATTTGAGCAAAGTTATTCTGTTAGAGATAAGCAAGATGTTTTGGCTATGTGTGCCTTACAATTTGCTTCTCAAGTAGAACAGAAGTCTATTGATAAAGCAAATGTTAATGAACACGTTGAGGAAAAGCTTAATGCTTTGAACGCGTTGTTGCATGAGCATTTAGTTTCTTAACGTTCTTTAAAATACATAAAAGTTACTGCCTACATTGGTTATTTTTTTTGATAAACTCAACGTTAATTCTTTAAAAAGGGTGAGTTTAAGTTGTAAAAGCATGCTGCTAGTGCTGAATTTATTTTCAGTATCTCGAGCAGACCCTTGATCAGCTTGTTAGCCCTAAACTTGTTTTTAAGGAGTTTATACAAAACTTTATACTGGTGTAGGCTTTTTTTATATATCAATTTAAATATGATAGTTAATATTTTAATTGAATTTAATACACAAATCAACTAAACAAACGATGGATAACTCAATTATATTTGCAGTAGGCGGAGTTGTATTAGGAGCTGTAATAGGCTTTATAATAGCAAAAACACTCGAAAAAAATAATGCTTCAAAACTTGTTAAAGAAGCGAAGAAGAACGCAGCTTTAATTCTTAAAGAAGCAAAAAGTGAAGGGGAGTCACTTAAAAAAGATAAAATACTTCAGGCTAAGGAAAAGTTTATTGAACTTAAAGCAGAACATGAGAAGGTTATTTTAGGACGTGATAAAAAGATGGCTGAAGCTGAAAAGCGTACTCGCGATAAGGAGTCTCAGATTTCTAATGAATTATCAAAGAATAAAAAGTTAAACGAGAGTCTTGCAAGTAAAATTAAAAATTACGACCATAGATTGGATGTTCTTGAGAAAAAACAAGAAGAAGTAGATAAGCTACATAAAAGCCAAGTACAACAATTAGAGGTGATTTCTAGTCTTTCTGCTGAAGAAGCTAAAGAGCAATTGGTGGAGTCCTTAAAAGGAGAGGCTAAAAATGATGCTATGGCTTACGTGCAAAGTTCTCTTGAAGAAGCTAAACTTACTGCTGAACAAGATGCTAAGAAAATCATAATAAACACAATACAACGAATTGGTACAGAAGAAGCGGTTGATAATTGTGTATCTGTTTTTAATATAGAATCTGATGATGTTAAAGGACGTATAATTGGTCGTGAAGGTCGTAACATTAGAGCAATTGAAGCTGCAACGGGTGTAGAAATTATTGTTGATGATACTCCTGAAGCTATCATTTTGTCTTGTTTTGATTCTGTGCGTAGAGAAGTAGCGCGTTTGTCTCTGCACAAGCTGGTTACAGATGGTAGAATTCATCCAGCACGAATTGAAGAGATTGTTAGAAAAACCCAAAAACAAATAGAGCAAGAAATAATTGAAGTTGGTAAGCGTACCGTTATAGATTTAGGAATTCATAATTTGAACCCTGAGCTTATTAAAATGGTAGGTAGAATGAAGTACCGTTCATCTTATGGTCAAAACCTATTACAGCACTCGCGTGAAGTGGCTAAACTTTGTGGTGTTATGGCAGCTGAGTTAGGGCTTAATCCTAAAATGGCAAAACGTGCGGGTCTTTTACATGATATAGGTAAGGTGCCAGATGCAGAAGCAGATATGGAAACGCCTCACGCTATTTTAGGTATGCAATGGGCAGAGAAATTTGGGGAAAAACCAGATGTTTGCAACGCTATAGGTGCTCACCACGATGAAGTAGAAATGAAATCATTATTGGCGCCAATCATTCAAGTTTGTGATGCTATTTCTGGTGCTCGACCAGGAGCTAGACGACAAGTTTTAGATAGTTATATTCAACGTTTGAAAGACTTAGAAGATATTGCCTTTGGGTTTAATGGGGTTAAAAAGGCTTATGCGATTCAAGCAGGTAGAGAATTGAGAGTTATTGTAGAGAGCGAGAAAGTGAATGATGAAAAAGCTGCTGAATTATCGTTTAATATTTCTCAAAAAGTACAGACAGATATGACCTATCCAGGGCAAGTGAAAGTAACTGTAATTAGAGAAACTAGAGCAGTAAATATTGCTAAGTAATAAAATCCTGTAAAGACAGGAATTCAATTTATAAATTATAATCCAGTTATGTTTTTAACTGGATTTTTTTTATTTTTTACTGGAAAAGATTAACGTATTACGATTAACAATTTTTGATAACAGAATACGCTGTCAATTTCAAACTAAATGCGCTAAGACGTAAAGTTTTTATTGAAGCGTAACTTTTAGAAATTAAATTATTTTATTAGCTGAGACTGAGACTACCAACCGAATATTTATTTCCTAGGGTGAAATTTTTCAACAACCTGAGTTAAATGGCTTTTATCTAAATGTACATAAATTTCAGTTGTTGTAATACTCTCATGTCCGAGCATGAGTTGAATTGAGCGTAAATCAGCATTATTTTCTAGTAGGTGTGTAGCAAACGAATGTCTAAACGTATGCGGAGATATATTTTTCTTAAGGCCTATTTTTTCAGCAAGTTGTTTTATAATTGTAAAAATCATGGCGCGTGTTAGTTGTTTGCCGCGTCTATTTAAAAACAAGGTGTCTTCATGACCTGCTTGTATATTTAAATGAAGTCTTATTTGATTCCTATAAATATTAATGTATTTCTGGGTGACATCTATAATAGGTACAAAACGTTGTTTGTCACCTTTTCCAGTAACCTTAATAAAACCTTCATCAAAAAACAAATCAGATATTTTAAGGTTTATAAGTTCACTCACTCGGAGTCCACATCCATAAAGAGTTTCTAGCATCGCTCTGTTGCGTTCGCCTTCTGGTTTACTTAAGTCTATGGCTTTAATTAAGGCGTCTATTTCTTCTTCCGAAAGCGTGTCTGGAAGCTTTCTGCCTATTTTTGGCGATTCTATGAGTTCCAGAGGGTTGTCTGTTCTGTAGTCTTCAAATATCAGGTAGTTAAAAAAGCTTCTTAAGCCTGATATTAGTCTAGATTGAGATCTAGCATTCACAATTTTAGCCGTTTCATAAATGAATTGCTGAATAGTTTCTGAAGCTATATGAATTGGCGACTTGTTAATATTGTTTTGTTCAAGAAACTTAATAAGTTTTTTTACATCGAGTGCATAATTCTCAATTGAGTTACCTGATAACCCACGCTCAATTTTTAAGTATAGCTGATAGTCTTTTAGTGCATTTTGCCATTTCATGATTGTAAAAATAACTAAATATCCATTGAAAAGATAAATTAACACCTACGTATTTATTCGTATTTTCACTAAAATTTGTTAATAACCAAAAATACAAACATCTAATAATCAGTATTTTAAAATATTTTGTTAATAAAATTGTTAATAACCTAGTTGGTTTTGTAGGATTTTCCAAAAAATTGAACTTAATTTGTGAATATCAAACTAAAAACATTTTAAATTATGAAAAAATTATTTTTATTATCAATTATTGCAGTATTCGGAATTACAGGTCTAAATGCTCAAGGTGAAGGTGGGCAAACTGCTGAGGGTAAAATTTTAATTGAAGCAAATACTGGAAATGCCATGATAGGTTCAACTGGTATAATGTTTTCTTCAAGTGATGGAGATTCTTCTTTTAATCTTGGTCTAGATGGTGGTTATTTCATTATGGATGATTTAGCAATCAAAGCTGGTTTAGGTTATGGCTCTCAATCGCAAGGAGATTTTGACACTAATACAATATCTTACCGTTTAGGTGGTAAGTACTATGTAAATAGTATGATTCCTGTAACTTTAGATTTAACAGGTGCTTCTATTAAAGATTTAGACGAGAACCCGCTATGGTTAGGAATAGGAGCTGGTTATGCTTGGTTTTTAGGTGATAACGTTTCAATTGAACCGGGTATTCGTTATAATCATTCTTTAAATGAAGATTTTACTGACGAAGGTGTATTTCAAGTGAATATTGGTTTTGCACTATATTTCTAAATAACAAAGAAAATCATAAAAAAACCGAAGTATGATGCTTCGGTTTTTTTGTGCCCAATTTTTAAATATATTTACAGCATGAAAAAACTAATTATCATCAACGGACCTAACCTTAATCTTTTAGGAAAAAGAGAGCCTAATATTTATGGTAGTTTAACCTTTACAGAGTTTCTGGATGAGGTGAAAGGAAAATATCCTAAAGTAGCAATTGATTATTTTCAATCTAACATTGAAGGCGAACTGATTGATAAACTACAAGAGGTTGGTTTTAGTTATGATGGTATAATATTAAATGCTGCAGCATATACGCATACTTCTGTTGGTATTGGAGATGCGATAAAAGCTATTGAAACACCTGTAATAGAAGTTCATATTTCAAATACATTTGGAAGAGAAGAATTCAGACATCAATCTTATATTTCTCCAAATGCAAAAGGTGTTATTCTTGGTTTTGGGTTGCAGAGTTATGAGTTGGCTATCCAGAGTTTTTTGTAGAAAAAGCAATATATAGTCTCAAAAAGAAAGTAATAGAAATTCTAACTAGAAATAATTTATAAAAAAATGCGATTCAATTATGAATCGCATTTTTTTATATTTCTAACATCTAACATCTAACATCTAACATCTAACATCTAACATCTAACATCTAACATCTAACGTCTAACATCTACAAATGTATCACCTCATCATAAGCATCAGCAACCGCTTCCATAACCGCTTCACTCATAGTTGGGTGTGGGTGTATTGCTTTTAATACCTCATGACCTGTAGTTTCAAGTTTTCTACCTAAAACTGCTTCAGCAATCATATCCGTTACTCCAGCACCAATCATGTGGCAACCTAACCATTCGCCATATTTGGCATCAAAAATTACTTTTACAAAGCCTTCTTTGTTTCCACCAGCACTAGCTTTACCAGAAGCTGAGAATGGGAATTTCCCAACTTTAATGTCTAAGCCTTTATCTTTTGCTTGTTTTTCAGTTAAACCAACCGATGCGATTTCAGGAGAACAATACGTGCATCCTGGAATGTTACCATAATCGATAGGCTCCACATCATGACCTGCTAACTTTTCAACACATAAAATACCTTCCGCGGAAGCAACATGTGCTAAAGCTTGACCAGGAGTAACATCTCCAATAGCATAATAACCAGGTAAGTTAGTTTGATAATAATCATTTACAATTATTTTGTCTCGATCCACTACAATACCAACATCTTCTAAACCAATATTTTCAATATTTGTTTTAATACCAACAGCGCTTAAAATAACGTCAGCTTCAAGAACTTCTTCGCCTTTTTTAGTTTTTACTGTAGCTTTTACACCTTTACCAGAGGTGTCAACAGAAGTTACTTCAGCAGAAGTCATAATATTAATTCCAGACTTCTTAAATGAGCGTTCTAATTGCTTAGAAACTTCCTCATCTTCAACGGGAACAATACCAGGTAAATATTCAACAATAGTAACTTCAGTACCCATAGAGTTGTAGAAGTAAGCAAACTCCACACCAATAGCACCAGAACCAACAACAATCATTTTCTTTGGTTGTTTCTTTAAAGTCATGGCTTGTCTGTATCCAATCACTTTTTCACCATCTTGAGGTAAGCTAGGTAACTCACGTGAGCGTGCACCAGTAGCTATGATAATATGGTCTGCGCTATATTCAGTACCGTCTACATCAACCTTTTTTCCAGGTTTAATTTTACCGTACCCTTCAATAACATCAATTTTATTCTTTTTCATCAAAAACTGAACACCTTTACTCATACCATCAGCAACACCACGGCTACGATTAACTACAGCATCAAAATCATAATCAGCATCCTTAACTTTTAAACCATAATCTTCAGCATGCTTCAAATATTCAAAAACTTGAGCAGATTTTAATAAGGCTTTTGTTGGAATACAACCCCAATTTAAGCATACACCACCAAGATTTTCTTTTTCAACAATAGCGGTTTTAAAACCTAATTGTGATGCTCTAATAGCCGTTACATAACCACCAGGACCACTTCCAAGAACAATAATATCGTATTTACTCATTTGTTAAAGTTTAAGCTGCGAATTTACGAAATCGAATTTGAATAAAGAATTTAGAGCTTATAATTTTACATCTTTATAGTACCTTTGCAATGCAAGTATTTATTTATGAACATACCCAGAACAAGTTTTCCAAGAATTGTAATTATTGGCGGAGGTTTTGCAGGCGTTGCTTTAGCAAAAAAACTATCAAAACAAGAGGTGCAAGTAGTGCTTTTAGATAAGAATAACTACCACACATTTCAGCCCTTATTATATCAAGTCTCTACAGGAGGTTTAGAGCCAGATTCTATTGCTTATCCTATCAGGAAAATTTTAAAAGATTTCCCTAATTTTTATTTTAGGTTAGCAGATGTACAGGAAATAGATGCAAACAAAAACAAGATAAAAACTAATATAGGTAATTTAAAGTTTGATTATCTGGTTGTTGCCTCAGGCTCAACAACCAACTTTTTTGGAAACACAGAGGTTGAAAAGCATAGTATGGCGATGAAAACCATACCTCAATCTTTAAACTTAAGAAGCTTAATTCTTGAAAATTTTGAGGAAGCATTGCTAACGTCAGATTTAAACGAGCGTAATGCCTTGATGAATTTTGTTATAGTTGGGGGAGGACCAACAGGTGTTGAGCTTGCAGGTGCATTGGCAGAAATTAAAAAAGGCATTCTCCCAAAAGATTATCCAGATTTAGATACGCGCTTAGCGCAAATTCATATTATTCAATCTAGTGATTGTATCCTTAAAGGAATGAGTGAAAAAGCCTCTCAAAAAGCAGAAGACTTTTTAGAAAAATTAGGTGTTAATATTTGGAAAAACGTTCGCGTAACCAATTATAATGGTAAAACAGTAACTACTAATACCGATTTAACTTTTGAAACCGCCACCGTAGTATGGGCAGCTGGTGTTAAAGGAGCAACCATAAAGGGGCTTGATGCCGAAGATTTTGTTACTCGCGGTAATCGATTATTGGTTAACGAATTCAACCAAGTAAAAGGTTACGAGCATATTTTTGCCATAGGAGACATCGCTTGTATGGCATCAGATGAATTTCCTTATGGTCACCCTATGATGGCGCAACCAGCCATACAACAAGGCGATCAATTGGGCGATAATATTCTAGAACTTTTAGAAAGCAAACCTATGAAACCTTTTGCTTATAAGGATAAAGGAGCCATGGCAACTATAGGCAGAAATAAAGCAGTTGTAGATTTAGAAAAATGGAAGTTTCAAGGCGTTTTTGCTTGGTATGTTTGGATGTTTGTCCATCTTTTCTTTCTGATAGGTTTCAGAAACCGCATGGTGGTATTCGTAAACTGGGTATATAATTATATCCGTTTTGATAGAGAAGCACGCTTAATTATTCGTCCGTTTAAAAACAAATTAAAGCATTAAATTATTTGGGCGAGTTGCCAAGAAAAATGGCAAACAGGCTTTCACTACTCAATCCCTCCTTCGTCGGGGATTTCAAACATGCCGTTCAATCCTTCTCGCGGGTATACTTGCTAGAGTTAAGTTGGAATTCTAAATTGTCAGCTTTTTTAAAAATATAAGCATTTAAAATATTGTTTATCAGCTATTTTGGTTAAATTGATAAAATTAATTAACCAAAATTAACTCAAAATGAAAAAACATGTCATTATTTTCATGATGCTTTTTACAGTAATCATGTACTCTCAAAAGAAAAAAAACGGAACAGTTTACTCAGAGCACCCTGCAATCACAGCTGTTGAATCTATGATGCAAGCCTATTTTGATGGAGACGAAGACAAAGTTGCCAGTTATTTAGCTGATGATTTTAAGTCTTATCAAGGAACCAGTCTTAATAAAGATGCAAAAGGTACAAACAAGGAGAACTTTTTAAAGGGTGTAAAATGGGTAAAGGAAAATTGGTCTTATACTACCTATAAGAGAACAAAAGGGGCATATCCTGATGCCATCGATTATAAGGATGATTCCGGAGTGTGGGTACAAACTTGGAATCATTTGAAAGCTCTTGATAATAAAACAGGTGTTAGGCTAGATATGCCAATACATCGTCTTTATCAAATGACAAGTGATAATAAGATTAAAAACATAATCACTTATGATAATGATTTGCCTTGGGCAGAAAGAAGAAGAAGTTTTGCGCCTAGAACAAACGGTACAATTTATAATAATCATGATAATATTAATACGGTCAGACTAATGATGGGAGCATTAGAGAACGGTGATGCAGACAAAGGGTTTAGCTATTTTACTGAAGATGCTACTTTTAGTAATTTAGATATGGCTCAAGGTGAAAGGGTAACTTTAACAGAAGAAAAAGAAGGGTTTTTAGGAATGCTTGAAAAATGGACTATAGAAAGTATTGATGTTCAAGGTTATCCAGATTATTTGGAATATGAGCTTGGAAATGGTAAAGTTGTTCAGTCTTGGTGGATTGTTAGAATGAAAAGAAAATCTGATGGAAAAAAAGTAAAATTACCATTGATGTTAACTCATGATTTTAATGATGAAGGAAAAATAACGGGTGAAAATGGGTATTATACATTACAAGCATTATCAGCAAAATAAAAAATTTTAGTTTATTATTTAAACCCTCCAAATTTAATTTTGGAGGGTTTTTTATTCTTAAAGAAAATCATAAATCATCTGTAAAATGACGTTTCTCTTTTTCTTTATTAAACTTATCTTTATTATAATTGATAGAATCCCCTTTCGGAATAGATAAAGACATCCATTTTTCTCCTTTTAAAAGCTTTCCTAAAAACACAATTTGTCCAATGTGGTAGGTATAATGGGCCAATTGCCTATTAATAGCTTCGGTTACTGTATGCCCACCATTTCTAATATAAATAATGCGCTCTAAATCTTCTGTTTTTAATGGTTTAATAGCTTTAAATAAACAGTGCCAGCCGCTTTCCCATGCAGCAACAAGTTCTTCCTTAGAGTTAAAACTGTCTATAAACTCATCATCTCTATTGCGCCATTCTTTTTCACCATCCTCAGTTAGAAAATTAGTCCATCTACTTAGCATGTTACCCACTATGTGCTTTACTATAATAGAAACGCTGTTAGAATCTTCATTACTCTGCCACTTAATCTCATCTAAAGTGAGCTGTTTAAAAGTTTTATCACCAAGGCTTTTATAATATTCAAATTGTTTAATCACACCATTTAAATAGCTCTCCATAAAACATATTTAGTGTTATTCGTTTTTTTGAAATTTTAAAGCAACACCATTTATACAATGACGCTTTCCGGTAGTTTGTCTTGGACCATCATTAAAAACATGCCCTAGGTGGCCACCGCAAGTGGTACAATGTTCTTCAGTTCTGGCATACCCTAAATTATAATCAGTAGAAAAAGCAACATTACCCTTTATTTCTCTATCAAAACTGGGCCATCCTGTACCAGAATCAAACTTATGTTTGCTTTTAAAAAGAGGTGTATCACAACCTTTGCAGATATAAATACCGTCTTCATAATTTTTATTTAATGGGCTCGAGAAAGGACGCTCAGTGCCAGCTTGCCTTAACACATAAAATGCTTCAGGGGATAATTGTGCTTTCCACTCAACTTCAGTTTTTTCTACTTTATAAGATTTAGATTTTTTATCTGACTTTTTTTGAGCCGAAGAGTTGCAGTTAACAAGAAGTACAAGAATTGCAACAAACAATAATTTATGCATAGTTAAAATCTTTTATAGTATTTGAGTCGTTGGCTTCTTTCAAACTTAACAAAAATACATTTGTTATAAATTTAATAGGTATTATGTTATTTAAAGTATTAGATATTTTTTATTTTTGAATGGATGTGACTTACAAGTGAATTTGGTGTCACAATATCAAAGGTACAGTTTTTGTATTTCTATTAATTAGATAAATTTAAGTGCGATGAAAATAAAGAATACGTTCGTTTTATTAGCTATTGCTGCTATTGTTGTGGCATGTGCTACAAATCCATTTACGGGAAAAAAGACAATGGCATTAGTGCCCAACTCTCAATTGTTTCCAACAGCCTTTGCTCAGTATAATCAGTTTTTAAATGAAAATAAAGTTGTTACTGGTACTAAAGATGCAGAAATGATTACTCGTGTTGGTCAAAAAATTGCTGTTGCAGCGGAGCGTTGGTTAAATTCTAATGGACATCAAGGGTACTTAAAAGATTATAAATGGGAGTATAACTTAGTTGATGATAAAACAGTAAACGCTTGGTGTATGCCAGGAGGAAAAATTGTGTTTTATACAGGTATATTACCAATTGCAAAAAATGAGGCAGGTGTAGCAGCAATTATGGGTCACGAGGTGGCTCATGCTTTAGCAAACCACGGGCAACAAAGAATGAGTGCTGGTATGTTACAACAATTTGGTGCTGTAGCTGGTAATATTGCAATTAAAGATGAGCAAACTAGAAATGCTTTTAATCAATATTATGGTATTGGCTCTCAATTGGGAGTTATGTTGCCTTTTAGTAGAAGTCATGAAACAGAGTCAGACCAAATAGGGATATACTTAATGGCTATAGCAGGTTATAACCCTGATGAAGCTGCAGAACTTTGGAAGCGTATGAAAGCAAATAGTGGAGGACAAGCGCCACCAGAGTTTATGAGTACTCATCCTGCAAATGATACAAGAATTGCTAACCTAACTAAGTGGGCGCCAAAGGCTAGAGCTGAGGCTCAAAAATTTGGAGTAACAACATTTAGACAATAGGTTTACATATATAAAATATTTGATTACTTTAGAAGCTGCTCATAAATGGGCAGCTTTTTTATTATGGCAGTATTGGAAAAAGGAAGTAAAAAACTTTTAAACGCTTGGGCATTTTACGATTGGGCAAACTCGGTTTATACATTAACTATTGCATCTTCAATATTCCCTATTTTCTATTCGGCATTATTTATTAATAGTACTTCAGAAATTAAAACGGTTTGGGCGTTTGGGTTTGAGTTTAAGAGTACTGCGTTAATTACATTTGTAACTGCTTTTACTTTTTTAGTGGTAGCATTAACATCTCCAATTCTTTCTGGTATTGCAGATTATGTAGGAAATAAAAAGAACTTTCTTAAGTTCTTTTGTTATGTAGGTAGTATAGGGTGTATAGGCCTATATTGGTTTGATATAACTCCAGATAAAATTCATCTAAGCTTACTTTTTTATTTTATGGGTTTAATAGGGTATTGGGGGAGTTTAGTATTTTACAACTCCTATTTACCTGATATAGCATTTCCAGAACAGCAAGATAGTATTAGTGCGAAAGGGTTTTCTTTAGGATATATAGGTAGTGTTTTGTTATTGGTTTTGAATTTGGCAATGGTTATGTTTCCTTCTTTCTTTTTTATTGAAGCTAATGAAAATGAAACTGCCTCTCAAGTTGCTATGAAGATTTCGTTTGTAACAGTTGGTATATGGTGGGCATTGTTTAGTCAGTATTCTTTTTATTGGTTGCCTAAAGGAGCTTCTACGGGTCATAAAGTTACTAAAGCTATTATTTTTAATGGATTTAAAGAATTAAAGTTAGTTTGGAAACAGCTAAAGCAAAACTTACGATTAAAACGCTATTTATATGCTTTCTTTGTGTTTAGTATGGCGGTTCAAACCATCATGTTAATAGCTGTGTATTTTGGAGAGGAGGAAATAGCCTGGGGAGATGATGAAGCTAAAACTTTCGGTTTAATTGGGAGTATTTTAATCATTCAGCTCGTTGCAGTTCTAGGTGCTTTTTTAACCTCACGAGCATCTTCAAAATATGGAAATATCAAAACTTTAATAGTTATTAATTTTATATGGATGGCCTTGTGTTTTTATGCATACTTTATGGTGTCTCCTATACAATTTTATATAGCAGCTGGGTTTGTGGGTTTGGTTATGGGTGGTGTACAATCTTTAGCGCGTTCTACATATTCAAAATTTCTGCCAGAAACAGAAGATACTACCTCATATTTTAGTTTTTATGATGTAGCTGAAAAAATTGGAATTGTAATTGGTATGGTCGTTTTTGCATTTATCGACCAGATAACTGGTAGCATGCGTAACGGTATTTTGTTTTTATTTGTATTCTTTTTAGCTGGAATTCTTTTGCTGTTAAGAGTACCTAAAAATGCCTCACAAGATGTTTAAGTTTCGTTTATCTAAAAAATCTTCATTTAAAAGTTAGAAATGGCAGTTTAATAAATTGAATTCTTATGTTTGTACAACTTTACAATAAACAAATGAAAACTACTATCAAATTCCGTTACTTCTTTTCGATTTTTTTCGCTTTATTATTTATAACCTCTTGTAATATTGAGCCTTTTGAGGGTGAAATTCCAGAAGGAGAAATTTCAGAAGGTGATGATGATGTTCCAGGGGTTTTTAAAGTAGATTTTGATTCTCAAACTTATATTGCAGATATTGCCACAGCTTCAATATCTGGAGACATAATTAATATTACAGGGCTAAGAGGGGCTAATCAAGAAATGGTATCACTTACCATATTTGCAAGCGAAGTGGGTACTTATAGTATAGGTGTTGCTAATGGTATAACTGAAATAAACGGTGCTGCATACAATACAAATTCTAAAGATGGAACTGGTGACACATGGATAGGTGTTACAAATTTTGCAGACAGTCAAGGAGAGATTACTATAACAGAAATAGATAATCAAAATGAAACTATTTCTGGAACTTTTTTCTTTACGGGTCATCATACTGAATTAGAGTCAAAAGAATTTACAAATGGTGTTTTTGATAAAGTCTCGTTTAAATCTGAAGTGGCTCCAACTTCTAGTAATAATGAGTTTTTTGCTAAGGTAGATGGAGTTGAATTTAAAGAAGAAAAAATTAATGCTATTGCTGCGAGTGGAGGAGGTATATCTAATTTAGGAATTGTTGCAACCATGAACAATGATTCACGGGTAATTAGTTTGAATTTAGATCCAGATGTAGTTCCAGGTAGCTATGAGTTGAAGGCTTTTTCTTCTCCAACGGCATTGTATAATAAATCTCGTTCAGAATTCTTTTCTTCAGAATCAGGTGAAGTTATAATTACACTCCATGATAAAGCTAATAAAAGAATAGTTGGTACTTTTGAATTTACAGCATCATCTTTTCTAAACCCAGAAGAGAAATACGAAATTACTGAAGGTAGTTTTGATGTAACCTATTTTTAATTAAAAGCGGTAGTATAGTCCACCGCTTTTTTTATAAGTTTATTTTTGCTTTATAGAGCCAGAACCTGAAACCTTTTTATCAACTTCTGCATCACCTCGGTAAGTGATGTCTCCAGAGCCAGCTACTCTTGCTTTTAAAGTTTTATTACTAAACACTTCGGCATCTCCTGAACCTGCAACAGCCACATCTGTATCATTAGATTGTAAATCAAACCCATGAAAATCTCCAGATCCAGCAACTCTGGCTTCTAGTGTATTAGTTTTCCCTAGAAGAGTCAAATCTCCAGAACCAGCAATAGCACCTTTTACAAAATCAGTTTCAACTTCAAGTTTAACATCTCCAGATCCTGCTAGAGAAACACTTAAGTTATCTGATTTAACAACGTCTTTGTTATATAAATCTCCAGATCCAGCAAGTGATACAGTGCTTATATCTTTAAATGGGATATAAACTTTTATAGTATTGTTTTTGTAACTCATGTTGATTCCTTTTTTAGTTTTAACAACTAAATGGTCGCCTTTTACTTCAGTAATAATATATTCTAAAAGGTTTGAGTCTCCTTCAAGAGTTATTTTCCCTTCCTCTCCAACTTCAAGAATAAAGTCCATAGATCCGGCACATTTAATACCATCATAATCTCCAGTTGTTCGGGTTTCCTTGATGACATTTCCGTTTCCTTTAATCTTTTTATTGCCCCATAATTGAGCGTTTGTAATGCTTGCTAGCATTAGTGACATGACTGTTAGTGTAATTGTTTTTCTCATGATGTTTTAAATTTAAATGATTGTTATTTGAGTATTAGATTTTTTTAATTCTTCTATTTTGTCTTTCGTATCTTGAATAACATTGATTCTACTTTGAAAGTTAAGTATCATGGCATCAAGCACTAATTGGTTATTAGGTTGCTCTTTTAAGCCTAAGATTAATTGATTGTAATCTTCTTCTAAAATTTTAATTTGAAATAAGGCATCTACAATTATTTCTTGGTATTCTGGCATGTCTTCGCTATTTAAGTTTTCTAATTCCTTTTTAAGGGAAGCCATAAATAGCGTTTCAGTTTTAGCCATTTCAGGAGAAATGTCTGCAAGTTTAATAGAGGTGTCTTCTTTAGGTGCAAAAACAAAAAGAGACACTAATAAAGCAATTGATGCAGCAATACCAAGAAATGGTTTCCAAATATTTTTATTTTGATGATTAGCAATTGAATTTTGAGTATTGAGTTTTTGTAAAAAACGTGATTCATGTCCTAATTCTGGATTTTCAGTATCAAAATTGTTTTCAAGATTTTTGAATAAACTATCTATATTATCTTTGTTCATAATCTTTTTTTAAGAGGTAACTAATTGTAATTTTTGTCTTAAGCTTTCCTTTGCTCTGGATATAGTTGTTCTGCAATTGGCATTAGTAATCTTCATAATCTCACTAATTTCTTCATAATCATAGCCTTCAATTAAATTGAGAGTTAATGCTATTCTATAGTTGTCTTTCAGCTTTTCCATAGTGCTTATAACTTGTTGCGCTTTTAAGTTTGTAAATTCATAGTTGCTGTTAATTCCTTGTGAGTTATCTTCAACTTTATAGAGTATGTCATCAATTGATGTTTCATGATTCTTTATGTTTTTTTTGTACTGATATATACTATTGTTCACTACAATGCGCTTTAGCCATGGGCCAAAAGTAGATGCGTTTTTTAAGTGGTTTAATTTTGTAAATGCTGTTAAAAACGAATCTTGCATTATATCTTCAGCTTCATAGTTGTTTTTTACAATACGTAATGAAACATTGTACATAGCTTTATAATACCTGTTGTAAATTTCCAATTGCGCAGATTGGTTTTGGTTTTTACAAAGGGTAATAAGTTGTTCTGTGTTTAGTTTGGTTAGCTTCACAAAAAAATCTTTAAATTATAGATGGCTGTTTATTCTGTTTGTTACAGTTTTTTAAAAAAAAATCCCGCTTTAGTTTTTAAAGCAGGATTTTAATAGTTATCTAATTCAGTGGAATTAAGATTCCGTGGGCTTTTCAGCTTTATCTATGGTAATACTTAATTCTTCTGTCTTTTTATCTAAATCTATTTTGATATTGTCACCATCTTGAAGGTTCGAAGCAACAATCTCTTCAGCTAGAGCATCTTCTACATATTTCTGAATGGCTCTTTTTAGTGGTCTAGCGCCATATTGCTTATCAAAACCTTTTTCAGCAATAAAGTCTTTAGCACTCTCTGTTAAAGTTAAATTATAGCCTAAACCTTTAATTCTGGCTAATAGCTTTTGTAATTCAATATCAATAATTTTATTAATATCTTCTTTTTCAAGGGCATTAAATACAATAACATCATCTATTCTGTTTAAAAACTCTGGAGCAAATGATTTTTTAAGTGCGTTTTCTATAACACTTCTTGCATTAGCATCCTCTTGAGCTTTTTGAGAAGCAGTACCAAAACCAATTCCGGTTCCAAAATCTTTAAGTTTACGTGCGCCAATATTAGATGTCATGATAATAATCGTATTTCTAAAATCAATCTTTCTACCTAAGCTATCAGTTAAGTATCCATCGTCAAGCACTTGAAGCAACATGTTAAATACATCTGGATGCGCTTTTTCAATTTCATCTAAAAGAATAACGGCATAAGGTTTACGTCTTACTTTCTCAGTAAGTTGCCCGCCTTCTTCATAACCAACATATCCTGGAGGTGCTCCTATTAATCTAGAAATAGCAAATTTCTCCATGTATTCACTCATATCAATTCTAACTAGTGAATCTTCGCTATCAAATAACTCACGAGATAAAACCTTGGCTAACTGAGTTTTACCAACCCCTGTTTGACCTAAAAATATAAACGAGCCAATTGGTTTATTAGGGTCTTTAAGCCCTGCACGATTACGCTGAATGGCTTTAACTACTTTAGCTACAGCATCATCTTGACCAATAACTTTTCCTTTAATAAGGTTTGGTAACTCAGCCAATTTATTAATTTCAGTTTGAGCAATTCTGTTTACAGGAACTCCGGTCATCATGGAAACCACATCAGCAACGTTGTCTTCTGTAACAATTTCGCGATGTTGTTTTGTTTCTTCTTCCCATTTTTCTTGAGCTACAGCAAGTTCCTTTTCAAGACGTTTTTCGTCATCTCTAAGTTTAGCAGCCTCTTCATATTTTTGCTTTCTAACAACAGCATTCTTAGATTCTTTAATGGCCTCTAGCTGTTTTTCAAGCTCAATAACTTGTTTAGGAACATCAATATTAGTGATGTGTACCCTTGACCCGGCTTCATCTAAAGCATCAATAGCTTTATCTGGTAGAAAACGTTCAGTCATATACCTGTTAGTTAACTTTACACAAGCTTCAATGGCACCTGGAGTATAGTCAACATTATGATGGTCTTCGTATTTTCCTTTGATATTATTAAGGATTTCGATGGTTTCTTCAACCGTGGTAGGCTCAACAATTACTTTTTGAAAACGACGTTCTAAAGCACCATCTTTTTCTATGTATTGTCTATACTCATCTAAAGTAGTAGCGCCTATACATTGAATTTCACCCCTAGCTAGAGCAGGTTTAAACATATTTGAAGCATCTAAACTTCCTGTGGCTCCACCAGCACCAACAATGGTATGTATCTCATCAATGAATAAAATAACATCGTCGTTCTTTTCAAGCTCATTCATAACGGCTTTCATGCGTTCTTCAAATTGTCCACGATACTTTGTTCCAGCAACTAAGCTTGCTAAGTCTAAAGTAACTACACGTTTATTGAATAAAATACGAGAGACTTTTCGTTTTACAATTCTAAGCGCTAAACCTTCAGCAATGGCAGATTTACCAACACCTGGTTCGCCTATTAAAAGTGGGTTGTTTTTCTTTCTTCTACTTAAAACCTGAGAAACACGCTGAATTTCCTTTTCTCTACCCACAACAGGATCAAGCTTACCTTCTTCAGCTAAAGCTGTTAAATCACGTCCAAAATTATCTAAAACAGGGGTTTTAGACTTTTTATTGGTCTTTCCAGTTGGGGAGTTAAAAATATCACCTTTTGAAGATTCCTCCTCAGGTGTGTTCTCATCGTCTTGAAATTCAGACTTAGGTTCTATGTAATCACTGTCGTTTGTAATCATAAGTTTAAATTGTTCTTTAACATTATCATAGTCAACTTTTAATTTATTTAAAAGCTTAGTAGTTGGGTCGTTTTCATTTCTTAAAATACACAGTAACAAATGCGCTGTGTTTATAGAAGTGCTTTGAAAAAGCTTAGCTTCTAAAAAAGTAGTTTTTAAAGCGCGTTCTGCTTGCCTGGTAAGGTGTAGGTTCTTTTTTTGATTAGACGCTACTGTGATGTTGGGGTTAGCAGGACTCAATATTTCAACTTTTCGTCTTAAGTGGTTTAAATCTATATCTAAAGCGTTTAATATGTTTATTGCCTTTCCGTTTCCATCTCGTAAGAGTCCGAGCATAAGGTGTTCAGTGCCAATAAAATCATGGCCTAAACGCAAAGCTTCTTCTTTGCTGTAAGCAATAACATCTTTTACTCTTGGTGAAAAATTATCATCCATATTCTTTATCCTTTCTGCATTAAAAATACTAAAACATTTTACGTAAGACAAAAACTGTACCTTAAATTGTCTGTAAAATGCTAATTGACAAAAAAAACTTTATAAAATCAAAATTTTTGATATCATACTTATTAACTAAATAAGTCGCTAAAATTGTTAATAAATTACATGAAAAAGGAAAGCTGCTAGTCTTACTATGACTGTCGAAATTCTTATATTAGCATGTTTTGAAAATCACATAAAACTAAATTAAATTATTTATGGCAGAAGGAGAAAAATTGATCCCTATTAATATTGAGGATGAGATGAAATCGGCCTACATTGATTATTCAATGTCAGTCATTGTGTCACGTGCTTTACCAGATGTAAGAGATGGTTTAAAACCAGTACATAGACGTGTATTATATGGTATGCATGAACTGGGTGTTAGAGCAAATTCAGCACATAAAAAATCCGCAAGAATAGTTGGAGAAGTTTTAGGTAAATACCACCCTCATGGTGATACTTCAGTTTATGATGCAATGGTTCGTATGGCTCAAGAGTGGAGTTTGCGATACATGCTCGTAGATGGGCAGGGGAATTTTGGTTCTATAGATGGAGATAGTCCTGCAGCAATGCGTTATACAGAAGCGCGAATGCGAAAGATATCAGAAGACATGTTGGCAGATATCGAAAAAGAAACTGTAGATCATAAACTAAATTTTGATGATACTCTAAAGGAGCCTACTGTATTGCCTACGCGTATACCAGGGCTTTTGGTTAACGGAGCATCAGGTATAGCTGTAGGTATGGCAACCAATATGCCGCCTCACAACTTAGCTGAAGTAGTTGATGGAACTATAGCATACATTGAAAATAACGATATTGAGATTGATGAGCTTATTAAACATGTTAAAGCGCCAGATTTCCCAACAGGAGGAACTATTTATGGTTATGATGGTGTTAAGGAAGCTTTTCAAACGGGTAGAGGGAGAATCGTTATGCGAGGAAAAGCAAATATTGAAGAGGTTAATGGTCGTGAATGTATTATAGTTGATGAGATTCCTTATCAGGTTAATAAAGCAGATATGATTAAGAAAACTGCTGACTTGGTAAACGATAAAAAATTAGAAGGAATTGCTACGATTCGTGATGAGTCAGACAGAAACGGAATGCGTATTGTATACGTTTTAAAGCGTGATGCTATTCCTAATATAGTATTAAATAAATTATTTAAATACACAGCGCTACAATCCTCATTTAGTGTAAATAACATAGCATTAGTTGATGGAAGACCTCAATTATTGAATCTAAAAGATTTGATTCATTATTTTGTTGAGCATAGACATGAAGTTGTTGTTAGAAGAACTACTTATGAATTGCGCAAAGCGGAAGAAAGAGCGCATATTCTAGAAGGTTTAATTATAGCTTCAGATAATATTGATGAAGTTATTGCTTTAATTAGAGCTTCTGCAAATGCTGACGAAGCTAGAGAGAAGTTAATTGAACGCTTCAAACTATCAGAAATTCAAGCTAAAGCAATAGTTGAAATGCGATTACGTCAGCTTACTGGTTTAGAGCAAGATAAGCTTCGTGCAGAATATGAAGATTTGATGAAAACTATTGAAGACTTGAAAGATATCCTAGACAAAAAAGATCGTAGAATGGATATCATTAAAGAAGAGTTAGAAGTAGTCAAGGACAAATATGGGGATGAGCGTCGATCAACTATCGAATATGCTGGAGGTGATTTAAGTATAGAGGATATGATTCCTGATGAAAAAGTTGTAATCACAATTTCACATGCTGGATATATTAAGCGTACTTCACTAACAGAATACAAAACCCAAAATAGAGGTGGTGTTGGTCAAAAAGCATCTACCACGCGTAATGAAGATTTCTTAGAACATTTGTTTGTTGGTACTAACCATCAGTATATGTTGTTCTTTACACAAAAAGGTAAATGTTTCTGGATGCGTGTTTATGAAATTCCAGAAGGAAGTAAGACTTCAAAAGGGCGTGCTATTCAAAATCTTATAAATATTGAGCAAGACGATAAGGTGATGGCTTTCATTTGTACTCAAGATTTAAAAGATGAAGATTACATTAACAGTCACTATGTAATTATGGCTACTAAGAAGGGGCAGGTTAAGAAAACCTCTCTAGAGCAATATTCTCGTCCAAGAACAAATGGTATAAATGCTATAACTATTAAAGATGATGATGTTTTATTAGAAGCTAAGTTAACTACAGGTGAGAGTCAAGTTATGTTAGCATTAAAATCTGGTAAAGCTATTCGTTTTGAAGAAGCTAAAACAAGACCAATGGGACGTGGAGCATCAGGAGTTCGCGGTATTCGTTTACAGGATGAAAAAACAGATGAGGTTATTGGTATGATTGCAGTTGATGATATGGAAAGCAATGTACTTGTGGTTTCTGAGAATGGATATGGTAAACGCTCAAGTTTAGAAGACTATCGTATTACTAATCGAGGAGGAAAAGGTGTGAAAACCATCTCCATAACTGAAAAAACAGGAAACTTAGTTTCTATAAAAAATGTAACAGATGATGATGATTTAATGATCATCAACAAATCTGGAATCGCTATCAGAATGGCGGTTAAAGATTTAAGAGTTATGGGAAGAGCTACACAAGGCGTTAAACTAATAAATCTAAAAGGTAAAGATTCTATAGCGGCTGTTGCAAAGGTGATGCATGACGAAGACGAAGTAGATGATATTGAAGGTGTTGAAGATGTTGAAAACACTAATACTTCAGAAGATGGCACAACTCTTGATAACGATACTAACGATAAATAACACTAGAAGTTAAACTTAAATATTAATTAAAAATGAAAAAACAAATTATTATAGCTTTAGCACTATCTATAAGTGCGTTTTCATTTGCTCAAAAGAAAGAGCTGAAAACAGTAGAGAAAGCTATCAAAAGCAAAAATTATGCTGCTGCTAAAGATGCTTTAAAGAGTGCTGAAGGATTGTTGGGTTCCATGGATGATGACATGAAATCTAAATACTATTATTTAAATGGAGTAGCGCTTTATGCTGATGGGAAAGGTAGTTTTGAAGAAGTTAGTAAGGCTTTTGAAAATTTTGATAAAGCTAAAGAAGGAAAGTACAAGTCTGAGGTTAAAAATATTGAATCTACTATGTACAATACTTTTTTAACAAAAGGAAATAAGGCATACAGTGATAAAAATTTTGATGCAGCTTCATTTCACTTTGAGCACGCTAATAGAGTGAAGCCATCAGATTCTATTTTATTGTACTATGCCGCTTATACAGCAGTCAATTCTAAGAAATATGACAGAGCATTAGTGCTGTATGAAAAGTTAAAAGATATTGGATATACAGGTATTACAAAAGAATATTTTGCTACTGAAAAAGCAACAGGTAAGGAAGTAGTTGTAGATAAAGCAACTAGAGATCTTTATGTTAAAGCTGGAAGTCATATTAAACCTGGAGAACGTTTAACAGAGTCAAAAAAGCCTGAAATAGTTAAAAATATTGCTCTTATTTATGTAACTAATGGAGATAATGAAAAAGCTTTAACAGCTATTAAAGATGCTAGAGCTGAAAATCCTGATAATGTTGACTTAATTATTAATGAAGCTAATATTTATTTGCAACTTGATGACAAAGATAAGTTCAAGGAATTGATTGAAGAGGCATTAACCAAAGATCCTAATAACGCGGCTCTACATTACAATGTTGGTGTTGTTAACATGAATAAAGGTGATATCGATAACGCTAAAACATCTTTCGAAAAAGTGTTAAGTTTAGAACCTGACTATTCTGATGCTGCATTAAATTTATCAAACATATACATTCAGAAAGGGAATGTAGTAATAGAGGAAATGGGTAAATTAGGTATGAGTAAGGCCGATGATATAAAGTATGAAAAATTTAAAGTTGAGAAAAATGCTTTATTTGAAAAAGGAGCTAAGGTTTTAACTGATTTTATTGCTGCTAATCCTGAAGCTAACATTGATATTTTGACTCAATTGAAAAATATATATAGTGCTCTTGGAGAGGTTGAAAAATCTAAAGAAGTAGCAGCTAAGATTGAAGCTATGTCTGGAGGACAATAGTTTTCTTCTAACTTTGTAATAAAAAAAGCCACTAATTAGTGGCTTTTTTTTATATAATTTTTTTAATAACCCTTAGTTTATGAGTATGGATGTTTTTGTCTACATTATAAATACCAGAATGGTCTAAACGGTCAATTCGTACTTTGCCATGTGCATGGATAATATAATTGTCTTTCATTATAATGCCAACATGAATTATAGCACCTTCGTTATTATCAAAAAATGCTAAATCCCCAGGTTCACTTTCCTCAATAAAGCTCAATGCCTCTCCTTGTGTAGCTTGTTGTGATGCATCGCGCAATAGCTTGTAACCATTTAATTTATATACCATTTGTGTAAAACCTGAGCAGTCTATACCAAAAGGTGTTTTTCCACCCCATAGATAAGGGGCATTCAAGAAAGTAAAGGCGATTTTAACTATATTTGGTTTGTTTGTTTTTTTATTAATAAAATTCCCTTCAAAACTATGGTTTAAAAGTGATAAGCCATTTAATTGAGTTCCAATAGTAATTGGGAAAAGTTGATGATTTTCATCTTCAATAAATTCAACTAAATCTGTAGATAGTTTTAGAGGTTCTTTAGATAGAGTCTTGTATTCACTCTCATTAATTTCAACATACTGCTTGTTATCTATCCAGCCTTCATATTTATCAAAAGCTAGCCTTATTTTGCTCCATTTTTTACGTTTATCTAGTATTTTGAAAAAATCACCATAAATCACCTGTGAGACTAATTCACTTGTGTCTGCAGGCTCATTTCGAAGCGGAACAATACTCAAATTACAAATACCGTATAGCATTAAATTTTTTAGTTTCGTTCAATAATTAATGCAGATGCACCACCACCGCCATTACAAATAGCTGCGGCTCCAATTTTAGCATTATTTTGTTCTAAAACATTTAATAAGGTAATAAGAATTCTAACACCTGAGCATCCAAGAGGATGTCCTAATGAAACAGCGCCTCCATTTACATTAACATTACTATCTGTAAGTCCAAGAATCTTCATGTTAGCTAATCCAACAACAGAAAATGCTTCATTAAATTCAAAATAATCAACGTCATTTATTGAAATTCCAGCTTTATCTAATGCTTTAGGTAAGGCTTTTGCAGGTGCGGTAGTAAACCATTCAGGCTCATGTGCAGCATCAGCATAACTTTTTATAGTAGCTAAGGGTTTTAAACCCAGCTCGTCTGCTTTTTCTCTACTCATTAAAACCATAGCGCCAGCACCGTCATTAATGGTTGATGCATTTGCAGCAGTTACTGTACCTTCTTTGGTAAAAGCAGGACGCAATTGCGGAATTTTTTCCATTCTAACATTGGTATACTCTTCATCTTTAGATACAACTACAGGTTCACCTCTACGTTGCGGAACTTCTACAGGCACTACTTCATTGTCAAATTTACCTGTTTCCCATGCTTGTTTAGATCGTTTGTAAGATTGAATGGCGTAAGCATCTTGATCTTCTCTTGAAAACTCATATTTAGTGGCACAAGCATCTGCACATACACCCATAGCATTTTGGTCATATGCGTCTACTAAACCATCTTTTTGCATGCCATCAATTAAAGTTGCTGGCCCAAATTTTGTTGCACTTCTTGCATGTAAATAATGCGGAATTTGGCTCATGTTTTCCATACCACCAGCAACGACAATGTTAGTGTCTCCTAAAGCAATCGATTGAGCTGCTTGCATTACGGTTTTCATTCCCGAAGCACAAACTTTGTTAACAGTAGTACAAGGAACAGTATTTGGAATACCTGCATATATTGCAGCTTGTCTAGCAGGTGCTTGACCTGTACCAGCTTGAACCACATTACCCATTAAAACTTCCTCAACAAGTTCAGGTTTAAGTTTAATCTTATTTAAAGCGCCTTGTATAGCAATAGCACCTAATTTTGGAGCAGGAACAGTTGATAAAGCTCCTAAAAAACTGCCTATGGGAGTTCTTGCTGCAGAAACAATAACGACTTCTTTATTCATTATCCTAACGTTTTAGTTTAGTACTTGCGAAAATAACGATTTTTTTGGTAGAATTTTGAATGATAACAGCATTATAAAATCTGGTATAAGCTTATAATTTTATTACATTTGATTTCTAGATGAAAGACTTCATAAATAAACTATACAAAAACCATTCTTTAATTTATAAAGGGTTGTTATTTATATGTACAACCTTTTTAATCGTGTATTTATTTCCTAAAAGTGGAAAATTTAAATATAATTTTGAAAAAGGTAAGCCTTGGCAATCTGAAAGCCTTCAAGCACCATTCAATTTTGCGATAAAAAAAACAGATAAGGAAGTAGCTTCTGAAAAAAAGAACATAGTTGATAATGCTACGCTTTATTTCGATATTGATAATTCAATAAAAGATAAAGTTAAAGCTTCATATGAAACTTCATTTAAAACAGTGTTTTCTGATACTTTACCAAGAGATATAAATGATAAGCTGTTTAATGCAGGTCAAAATATTATTACAGAACTCTATGCTTATGGTGTTTTAAATGAAAATTATGATTTCGCTGAAGATAAATCTATTGTTATACTGGATGGACGAGAAAATAAAAAAGAAGGTTTTTATTCAAGCTTAATACAGCAGAATGATGTTAAAAAAATTATCAACAATACCCTAATCAAAAATAATCTATCAAGTTTTGAAACTGAATTTGTGTCATTGTTTTTTGATGTAGTTGAACCTAATTTGGTATTCAATAAGTCATTTACCGATAAGGTTATTAAAGATGATTTAAGTCAAATTTCTTTCACCAGAGGAAGTGTTGCTAAAGAAACCTTAATTGTTTCAAAAGGAGAGGTAGTAGAAGGTGATAAATATCAGATTTTAAAATCGTTACAAGCTGAATATGAATCTCAAGTTTGGAATGAAGCAAATTACAATTGGGTTTTATTTGCATATACCTTACTAGTTGCCTTGGCATTATTGATGTTGCTTTTGTTTTTAAGAAAGTATAGAGTAAAGGTCTTTGAAAATAATACTAAAGTTACTTTTATTTTCTTTAATATTTCTTTGATGATCTTTATCACAACTTTGGTTGTTAATTATGATTCAAAGTACATTTATATTGTACCTATCTGTATTTTACCATTGGTATTCAAAGCATTTTTTGATGCTCGATTAGGCTTATTTGCGCATGTACTTACAGTATTATTGTTAGGTTTTATTGTGCCTAATAGCTACGAGTATATGTTTCTTCAAATAATTGCGGGAATAGTTACTATTTTAACAGTTTCTGAGTTGTATAAACGAGCTAATCTTTTTATATCTGTAGGTCAGATTACACTTATTTACATCATAGCTTATTTTGCCTTTTTTGTAATTCATGAAGGCAGTATTGATACACTTAATTGGGAAACCTTTATATGGTTTATTCTCTGCGGGCTAGCAACGCTATTTGTTCAGCCATTAATCTATGCCTATGAAAAACTTTTTGGTTTGGTTTCAGATGTTTCATTGTTAGAGCTTTCAGATACGAATACTAAATTATTAAAGGAGTTATCTAATAAAGCTCCAGGAACCTTTCATCATTCTTTAAACGTTGCTAATTTAGCTGAAGCTTCAGCTAATGAGATTGGAGCTAATGCCATGTTGGTTCGTGTAGGGGCGCTTTACCATGATATTGGGAAAATGAAAAACCCAACATTTTTTACTGAGAATCAATCTACAGGAATAAACCCGCATGATGAACTGTCTTCAAAAGAAAGCGCAAAAATCATTACAGATCATGTTATTGATGGCATTGAAATAGCTAAAAAGAATAATTTACCAGATAGGGTTATTGATTTTATAAGAACACATCATGGCACTAGTGTGGTGTATTATTTTTTCATGAAAGCGCAAAAAGATTTTCCTGATGCAGAAATTAGTAAAGTAGATTATAGTTATCCTGGGCCTAAACCTTTTAGTAAAGAAACGGCTATTTTGATGATGTGTGATAGTGTTGAAGCTGCATCTAAAAGTTTAAAAGAACCAACTTCTACAAAAATTGATGCATTTGTAGAAAATATAATTAACAAACAAATTGAAGAAGGGCAGTTTCTTAATGCCAACATTACTTTTAAGGAGATTCAATCCATAAAAAAAGTGTTAAAATACAAGCTTGCAAATATTTATCATTTGCGAATAGAATACCCAGAATAAAAACTAAAAAAAAGAAAGAAAATGTTTGTGTTCTTTCAGATGAAAAACTAAATTTGCATCCGCATTTAAATAAAATGTGAAGTTCATATAAATTTGGAGAGGTGCCTGAGTGGCCGAAAGGAGCGGTTTGCTAAATCGTCGTACCTAGAAATAGGTACCCAGGGTTCGAATCCCTGTCTCTCCGCAAATTTTCTTTATATAAAAAGAAAAGTGATAACCATTTCGGGGTGTAGCGTAGCCCGGTTATCGCGCCGCGTTTGGGACGCGGAGGTCGCAGGTTCGAATCCTGCCACCCCGACAAACCTATAAATAGGTAAATTCAAAACACTGTTAATTGTATAATTATCAGTGTTTTTTTTGTTTGATATTATATAATATTAAATAAAAGGTGTGCAATTAGGTGTACACTTTCTTCACAGAATTGTCCTGATTTTAAAGAACTTTTAAGAGTAATTGGACTTTTTTTATATCACATTTGTTCAATTAGAGGCTTATAAAATGTAGAGAAATAGTACGTTTTTAATCATTTTCTTCTCTAGAAAATTTCGAAGCGTTATATAAAGACAAATGATATTTACCTAAAGCAAATAATATTATCCAATAATGTTGCGATGAAACATTTTGAACAGTTTAAAAAAATGATAAACCTTAGCTGTTAAACCAGAATGAATGATTATTTACAGATAATTTTATATAACGTTAAATTTTCTTAACTAACTTTTTTATCAAGGAGAAGCTTTAAGATTGAACAACTAGAATGTCATTTTATTAACAAACAAATTTTTAGACTTAAAATACACCTTTATTAAATAAGTCAGTTTTTAACTGTTTAGAATCAAGATTTTTAATCACAAACCGTAGTTTGTTATCAAATTTATAATCATGATTAAATCTATCAAAAAGGTAAATACATTCGTACTCGATTTTTATAAAACCAAAAATTCGGAGAAAATTACATATCATACGTATCAGCATACCTTAGAGTTGGTAAAGTCTGCTAATAAGTTGATTAAGAAATCAGATTTCAATACCTCTGAAACTGTAGTTTTACAAATGGCATTACTTTTTTCGAATCTAGGGTATAATTTAGACTATAAAAACCCTTTCGAAAAAAACATAGAAATATTAGAGGAGTATTTTGTTAATGAATCTGAGCATAAAGAGTTAAAAGAAGATATAAGCGGTTGCCTTCAAGTACTTTTGACTAAAACACCTGCAACCGATTTAGAGAAAGCATTTTTAGATATTTATTTTTCTGATTTTGGTAGAAAAAAGTTTCTTAAAAGAAATAGTTTATTGCGTTATGAAATAAATGCTTTTTCAAATGAGAAATTATCAGAATATGAATGGATAGCATATCAAATAGGACTATTAACAAATCATAAGTATTATTCTGATTATGCGATAATGAATTGGCAACCTACCAAGCGCAAAAACCTTGCGTCTCTTTTAAAAGCAAAATCTAAATTAGAAAAAGTAGATGAAAAAGAGCGATTGAAAGCTAAGTATAAGACAAAATATAAAAATGAAAGTCCAGAACGTGGTATTCAAACTTTATATCGAGTTGCTTTAAGAAACCATATTAAACTTAGTGATATTGCCGATACTAAGGCTAATATTTTACTCTCAGTTAATGCTATTATTATATCATTAGTACTAGCAAATATTATACCTCAATTAGATAATCCTTCAAATAGATTCATGATTTTGCCAACAATAATTTTTGTTACATTTTCTATCATTTCTATGATAATGTCTATCAAAGCAACACAACCTAATGTAACACGCGGAGAGTTTACCCAAGAAGATTTAAAAAATAAGAATGTTAATCTGGCATTTTTTGGAAACTTTCATAAAATGGAGTTGGAGAAGTACCAATCTGCTTTTAGTAATTTAATTAAAAAAAAGGAAGACGTCTACGACACTCTAACTAAAGACCTTTATTTTTTGGGTTCAGTGTTAGATTCAAAATATAAATTATTACGCTACACGTATCTTGTTTTTATGTCTGGTATTATTATATCAGTATTGGTTTTTGCGATTGCGTTCATATACAGAGATTCTATAACAATTTAATGCTTATGGGTTAATGAAAATCTGACTAGCATCAATACAGTTTAATCCCTATACATAACTTTGTGTAAAACAAAAAGGATAAAGTTATGTCAATATTAATTATTATTTTAAATATCGTATTTCCACCATTAGCCGTAGGATTAAGACACGGATTTAGTGGAACACTTCTCGTAAATATTTTACTTACATTATTAGCTTGGTTACCAGGTGTAATTCATGCATTTATAGTAAATAAATAAAAGGCAGATATAAACAATAAAGCATGACCGTCAAGAGAATAATTTATAGTATTATTTTAGTGGGTTTTGCTTTATTGTTTATTACTTACCTTAAATTATCATCAGATACAATCCCGCCTCACAATTGCATAATCCATACAGATACTGATATTAACGCTATAAATTTTCGAAATTTTGATAGTGTTACCCTTAGCGCAACTTACGCGTACAAAGGCGATCTATTAAAAAACGTCCTACAAGGAAATAATTACAGAAGAAGTTGGGAAGCTAAAATAAAAGCACCTATTATTTATTTAGATACGCTTTACGGAGGTGTAGAGATTGTTAAAGAGGGCGGAGGTAAACAAACGAATTCATTAAGGTTACGGACTAAGGATAGTTTATTACTAACCTTAAGAAGTGTAAATAAAAACCCAAATGCGCTTGTGCCAGACTACCTAAAAAATCTAGGATTAGAAAATATTGTGATGGATGGTATATCTGGACAACATCCCTATGCTACTCTGGTTGTTTCAAACCTAGCAGAAGCTATAAATATCATGCATACCCACCCAAGGGTTGTATTTCTACCTAAGCAAAATTCTATGGGTAATTATTTCAATAGCAAATATGGTAATAAGCTATATCTGCTAGAGTATGAAAACAAAGGGCGCTTTAATTGGACTACATATGATAAGGTTAGCGAAATTGTAGATACAGACAATTTACAGAAGTTAAAAGGGGAGTTAAAGGATAAATTGGCAGTCGATAAGCATAAACTTATTAGAGCAAGGTTATTTGATATAGTTATTGGCGATTGGGATAGACACGCGAAACAATGGGGTTGGATTGTGACGAAAACAGATGGTTTATATAAAGCCATTCCTTTACCGGCAGATAGGGATAACGCTTTTTTTAATGTTGAAGGCATTATAAATAAACTCATATCAGATGAATCAATAACGCCACACTTAAGGTCGTTCGAGACAGATGTTAACTATATAGAAGGTTTAGTATATGATTTTGATGTTTATTTTCTTCAGAATACAACGCTAGATGAATTTATAGCTGAAGCTAGATACATTAAAACACAGTTAACCAACAAAAGTAT
This sequence comes from uncultured Algibacter sp., assembly GCA_947502405.1. Taxonomy (GTDB): domain Bacteria; phylum Bacteroidota; class Bacteroidia; order Flavobacteriales; family Flavobacteriaceae; genus Algibacter_B. The sequence goes on from CANMZT010000005.1 coordinate 88,825, forward strand.
AGAGAGAGCTTTTAGAGCATGGAATAAAGAAATTTATGATTTAGACGCTGAATCTATAACTGAAAAGATTAAATCAAGACGCGATAAATTAGAAGAAATTGCCAGAAGATTTAAACAAGCATTAGATAAAAAACCACTATTAAACAAACCATTAAAAGGTTCTGATAGCAATGATACTAAGGGTGCTTCAATACAATGTTTTGAGTGTTAAGAATTATGACTACACAAGGTTTAGATTATTATAAAAAATTCACAAATTCGGTACTTATCGTTACTTTAATTGTACTTCTCATTCTTATGCTGCTAAAGGGGTTTAAGGTAATCTTACTTATTTTAGCTAGTGTTTTATTTGCAGCCTATTTTTTGGGTATTGCAAAATATGTAAATACTAAAATTGGTTTAAAAACCAATATTGCATTAGTATTAACAATTATAATAACATTTAGTTTTATTGGATTGTTAGTTTATAAATTATCTCCAAATATTTCGCGTCAGGTTATCGAACTTCAACAAACATTACCAGAAGCATTAGAGAAAACTAATGCCGCTATCTCTCGTAATGAAGCTCTAAATTTTCTCGCTAAACCCATTAGAAAGAGTATTGAAATTGGAAAAAAAGACGAAGGAGGCTATATCAAAACATTTTTTAGTTCAGTTTTTGGCGTTTTTGGCGATGTGTATATCATTGTGTTTTTAGGTTTTTTCTTTATAGCAAATGCTAAATCTTATACAATAGGTATTACTAAGTTATTCCCTAAACATCGTAGGAAACGTGTTTTTGAAATTTTAGAATATATAGGTTACACCCTAAGAAATTGGCTTCTGGGTAAGTTAATGTCTATGGTTATCGTTGGCAGTTTAGTAACCATTGGCTTGTATATTTTAGGTGTCCCAAATGCACTAACTTTGGGTGTTTTAACTGCCATACTAGCCTTTATTCCAAACATTGGTCCGTTAATATCATTAATACCAGCCTTGTTAATTGCTTTTAGCATCAGTAACGATTTAGCATTATATACCCTTATAGTATATTTGTTAATACAAGCAGTAGAAAGTAATATAATAACACCTTTAATTCATAAAAGAATGATTGCTATGCCTATGGCCATGGTACTTATAGCTCAGGTGTTATTGGGAATGTTTACAGGATATTTAGGCTTAATATTGGCTGTTCCGTTAGTAGCCGTAATTTTGGTTGTTATAAAGAAAGCTTACGTAGAAGATATTCTTAAAGATACTGATACCTAAAAATATTTAAACCTCTTCTAATCTAGATTGTCTTCAAATGTATACATCATTTTACTTATAGAGCAAATCAAAAAGGTAATTTAAAAATAACTTTGTTATCAAATGGATTTTGGTAATGACTGAAATAATAATAGATAGGTTACAAACAGATTATTTAATAAAGCGGTTACGAGAAATTTTTAACCCCTATATTATATCAGATGATACTGAAACGGTATTAAATTTTAAAAATGAAATAGGCGAAGGTACTTTTAGTATTGTTACGTTAGATAATGATAAACTCAATATTTATTTTAAAGGCATTCTATATGAACCATTGGATATTAAATTTTATAATGCTAAACAGCCCGCTTTAAACTTTATTTACTTACAGAATGGTTTTATAAGTGTGAAGCATGATAATGAAAAAACAAATTTGGTTAGAACTAGCGATCAGCAATTAATATACAGTTCTGTAATAATGCAAGATGAAATTATTTCGTGGCCTCTTGAGGTGTTGGTAGAATTTAACTTTTTAAAAGTTTTCGATTTTTCATACTTAAATTCTAACCCCAACGATATTCCAAACAAACATATGATAGATGAGGTGTTTAAGAGTTATAATTCTAAGCCATTTGAGGATATTGTTGCAAAGAAATCTAAATCCATTTCAGAAGAAGAGCCACTCATAAAATCAGATTTAGTAGGTAGCTCTAGAGTTCGAGATTTAGAAGAAAAAATAAGATATATTTTTAAAACTCAAATGAAAGAGGTTTCATACAATTGAGCCTAAATGAGTCATTTATAAAAGCTTTAGAGTCAAGGTTTGCAGGCGTTTTTTCTATATTTGGTATAAATTAAATATGGAAAAGATTATGAAAGAGAACGAATTTAAACCACTCTTGGAAGCACAACTCTCTGATGCTTATTGTATGGAGTGTGAGAGTAAAAAAATACTTCCCAAATTGCAAGAGGCAGCTACAGATGCAAACCTGGAGCGTACTTTAGAAGCTCAACTTATCACATCAAACTCAAATATAGAACAACTAGAAAAAGTTTGTTTGTTAGCGGAAATGGATGTCACAATTGATGATTGTGATGATTTAAAAGTTGTAGTAGGCAAAGCAAAACAATATTTAGATAAAGGGCCAGTAAATGATGCGGGTATTTTAAGTCACATTGAGCGTATCAACAACTATAAATCTGCTATTTATAATAGTGCTGTCAGATTTGCGAAAGAAGTAAATCACCCAAGTATACATTCCGAATTACAAATATTGGCTAATCATACGTATAATATAATTGATAGATTAGGTCGTTTAAATAATGATCAATCAGATGAACGTGCGATAAGAAATTTATAATATCAATTTTCCCCTAAGACTTGTAAAACTCCTTTTAAAATGATTAAAAGGAGTTTTTTCGTTACTTAGGTAAATAGCTTGCTAATTTCAATTTAGAGCATAATAAAACCTCTAAAGAAAGTAATTATTCCTAGAGGTTTTATTACGTTTTACTAACGCTATTTATATTATGCTGAAACAGCTAACTTATTTTTTGCTTTATACTGACTCGGCGAGCAGTTGTATTTTTCCTTAAATATTTTAGAGAAATAACTTCTACTAGAAAATCCTAAGGTGTAAAGAATTTGAGAAATATTCATATCCGTGGTAGTAATTAACTCTTCAGATTTTATAACACGTACATCTCTCACAAACTCGTTTACAGTTTTTCCATGCATTAATTTAAAACCTTCTTGAAGTTTAGATGGTGTTAATCCAATTTTATTAGATAGTTCTGTAACGGTTAATGATGTTTCAGGGAAGTTATTTATAAACTCAGATAAGTCTTTAATTTTAGACATTTCTTTGCTTGTTAACGAGCCCGTATTATTTTCAATTTTGTATATGTCTTTTTTATGCTGCTCTATTTCTAAAGCTAAAATTACGTGTACTAAACCTTCTATTAATAAAGTCTTTACAACACCTTCTTGTTTAATAGCTCTTAACTGCTTCATGCGTTGCGCAATTTTTAAATTGGGAGAACTTATAAAAGCCACATCTTCTGTTCTATCTAAAATAAAACGTCTTCTTAATTGGGTATTTATTACATATTTCTCAGAATTACCATATAACGTGTTTACGCTAATTATAGATGCTGATGTTTGTACATCTCTACTGAAATAAATAGCATTTTGTTCCTGAGTTATATTAGAAAGAATACCTGTTTGAAATGTTTCAAGTTCTACTCTGTTTTCTCTTTTATCAAAAGTGTGTGAAATCTTACCTTCAGAACAATATGTAAAGTTAACCAATGATTGTTTTGGTGTATTAAATACAATTTTAATGTCATCATTAAAACAAATATCAAATTGAATGAAAGAAATACCACCTTTAAGTTTCATACCTCTTATAAAACCATAAGCTGTTTCAGAATCAACTTTTAAACAATGTTCTTTTACATCAGTATGAATTAATCCACCAATATGGTTTTGTATTTGGTGTAATGATGTTTTTAAATCTGTAGCTGTAATTTGTATTGTTTTCATGTATCTTTCTATTGGTTAAACTTGATGATGCAAAGTTCTAATACAAGTGCATGTTTTGCGTTACACAATTTTTGGATTGTGTTGCATAGTTTTATGAAAACCATAAAAAGAATGTAACTATAATAGTAATCTAGTCTTTGGAAAACCTATATTTTGGGCAGCATTTTTAACTTTCCACTAGGTAAATAAATCGTAAAAATAGAGCCTTTATCAGGGATACTTGTTGCGTAGATGTGCCCGTGATGTTTTAAAACAATTTTTTGGCAAATGGCTAATCCTAAACCTGTCCCAGAATATTCGCCTTTACCATGAAGACGTTGAAAAAGCTGAAAGATCTTTTCAACTTCATCTTGGTTAAACCCAATGCCGTTATCCATAACTTTTATAATATGATAGTAAGCATGTGTTTTTATAAACTCTTGTGGAATTTGTTTGCTATGGATTTTTGAACTTTCTATAACAACTCTAGTAACTCTGTCTTTTGCACTATACTTAAGAGCGTTACCTATTATGTTGGTAAAAAGTTGTTCCATTAAAAATGGAATAGCGTTTATTGTTGGTAGGGTATCCACTTTAATTTCTGCCTTTAGTTGGGAGATGGATTCTGAGAATGTATCTAAAACATCATTAAATGTATCGTTTAGATCTACAGTTTCAAAATCGTAATCCTTACTATCAATTCTGGAAAAAGCAAGCAAATTATCAATAAGGCGGCGCATACGTGTAGCGGCCGTCTCAATTTTATTGAAATACGTTGTGCTGCGTTCGCTTAATGTATCTTCTTCCAAATCACTAATTCTAGAAATAAACATCTGTATTTTACGAAGTGGTTCTTGTAAATCATGACTTACTGCATGGTTAAAAGAATCTAGCTCGGTGTTTCTACTTATCAATTCAATGTTTTGTTCTTTAAGCTGATTTTGGTCTGCCATTAGCTTGCTTACATCTTGTATAATACCTACCATTATTTGTTCGCCATCACGCTCTCCAAAGTTACCTTTCGTATAAATGTATTTTATCTTCTTGTTTTTATCTATAATTCTAAATGTAAACTCTATAGGTGTATTATTTTCATAAGCTAATCTAATGGCGTTATCATAAGCTTCAAGGTCACTTGGATGTGTGAAATCTCTAAATTTTGAGGCAGACATGGGGAACGATTGCGGCTCAAAACCTAAAATTCTAAACACATTATCAGACATCTCAGAGCGGTCCTCTCGCATGTACCAAACATAGCTTCCCAGTAACGCTACTTCTTCAGCCTCCTGGAATAATCTATTTTGAAGCGAGAGCGCTAAATTTGATTCTTCTAACTCTTCTTGTTTGTCATAGAGTTTGGTAAGCTCGGTTACCATAACCTGTAAACCTGTTTTTACTGGTATGTACCTTGCTTTAAAATAACGTGTATCATTTTCTATTGGAATCTCTAAAGTTTTTTCAAAATATTCCTGGTTTACATAAGCGTTTACTAATTGTTTAAATAATCCAGAGGCTTTTAAAAAGGGAAAGGTTGTACTTACCAGTTCTCCAACTAAATTATCATAAGGTACATCTGTTAGAGAGATGTTGGCTTTACTTGCATACGTAATTTTAAAATCTATTACTTCTTTTTTATTATTATAAACAGGTTCATAAAAATTTGCAATATCGTTGGTGTTTTCTAAAATTGAATCCAAGATACTAGACTTTTCATCTATCTCTTTTTGAGCTCCAAAAATTTTGTTGAGCGATATAATGAGTATAATAAATCCTATTAGTGTAGAGATTACAAACAGTTTAGGGTATAATGAATTTTTTTCTGCAAAAATGCTCGAATTGGCTTCAATCTCTTCATTATGCCAAGACATGAGCTGTTTTTTTAGAGTCCTCCCTTCATTAATTAAATTTTTAATTTTAGAGATATTATTACGCGTAGTATCTGCTTGTGCTATAAGCTGCCCTAAATCTTGATAGAGTTTGTTATGTCGAACTTTAAAAGTTTTAAAATTTGGTTGTTGTACATCGAATCGAGCTATAATTTTTTGATTTTTATTTTCTATGGAATCTAAAAACCTAACGGACAAACTGCCCATTTCTAATTTTTCTTCAATAGAATCAAGATGTAATACCGAAGAATTTAAATCTTTCGATTCCTTTAAATTTGAAACTATCAAGTTACCTGAAGATTGTAATCTTAAAATTTGAAAGATGATTATAGCAAAAATCACGAACAATACAGTTGCCGATAAGATTAACGAAACCTTATAGTTCTTTTTATTATTCGGCTGTTTAGGATTCATAAATAATTAAATTCTTAACAAAAAAGTAGAACGATTAAGATTTGATGTATGATACTGCCAGTTAATTTTGATCACTTTTTTGATGGCTTTTTTTAGTGCTTTAAAGTTATTTGGTTTATTAATGTAGATGTTTGCTCCATTTATAAACGTGTTTTCTACATCTTCATCTGATGATGATGTAGAATAAATAGCAACGACAATATCCTTTAACTTTTCTGAAGCCTTAATTTCGGCTAAGCATTCCATACCATTTTTTATGGGCATATTCAAGTCCAGAAATATAAGATGAGGTAATTTTGCATTGGGCGCATTAAGATAGTCCATTAGCTGCGCGCCATCATTAAACAAAGTGAGTTTGGTATCAATATCGATATCCTCAATCGCTTCTTGAAAAAACAAGCGGTCGTCTTCATCGTCATCGGTTAAAAATACATTAAGCATATTCTAAAGCTACAATTATTTTAGTTGTTTTCGTTTTTGTATGATGTTTTGAAACATCGAAGGTGTTAATCCCGTAGTTTTTTTAAATTGGCGCGATAAGTGGGCAACACTACTATAATGCAATTTAAAAGCAATCTCTGTAAGGGTTAAATCTGTTTGCAATAATAACTCTTTAGCTTTGTCTACTTTACAAAGTATAATATAGTTTTCTATAGAGGTATATGTAGTTTCAGAAAATAAATTAGAGAGATAGGAGTACGAGTAATTGAGTTTTTCAGAAAGAAAATCTGAAGTATTTACAATTTGAGCATCTTCACTTGTCAACATATCATTAATAGCAGATTTTATGCGATCTACAATTGCCAGATTTTGCTGTTCTGTTACCTCAATGCCATAAGGGTTTAAAAGCTGAGATATTTGGTTTTGAAGTTCAGTAGATAAGTCATCTTCAAAAACTATTTCATTGTTACCCATTATTTTGTAGTCTACATCTAAGAGATCTAGCTTTTCTTTTAACAGGGTTTCAAATAACCTTCTTTGATCGTATGTAACAAGTAATTTCAATAGTGGTTGTTATGTAATTAACAAATTTAAGTATTTGTTATTTTAAAGTGTCGTTTTGTTTAATTATTATTCTAACTTAAATGGCTATCTAACCATATAAGAACATAATAATAGCTTTTGCGTTAAACTGATGCCTTTACTGGTTTTAATTTAATCGCATATTATAATTTTAAAATGAATCGTACAAATAAAAAAACAGTTGCAATTATTGGCTGTGGCCCAAGAGGGTTACATGCTCTGGAAAACTTATGTTTAGCCTATTCAAAATCTAGTAAAAATTTTAATCTTAAAATTATAGTTTTTGAACGTACTGGATTATTTGGTTCAGGGCAGGTATATGCACCACATCAAAACTTATGTAATTGGATGAATATTAGCGAACGGAGTTTAACGATTTCTGAGCGTAAGCCTATTAGGGTAGGAGAGTTGCTTCTAGAGGGGTTTCCTTCGTATCACGACTGGGCATCATATACTTCTACAGAAGCCATTCATACTGATGTGTTTCCTACAAGGGGCTATGTTGGAACCTATTTGGAAGAACGTTTTAAAAGTATAGCAAATACCTTGATGGCTCATACTATTTTGGAGTTACATCAGGAGCTGGTTACCGCATTGGATTATAACGATACGCAATTTAAACTTTCTACAAAAAGTGGTTTGCATCTAAACGCAGATGAGGTGTTACTAACAGTAGGGCACCAGCCAACTTATACATCGCAACAAATTAAGAAGTGGAAGACGTTTAGTAATACGGTTGAAGAAGCTCAACTTATAGAAAATCCTTATCCTATAGAGCGATTATTAAGCAAGCTTCAAACCAGTTCATCTAAGAATGTAGCCATAAGAGGTTTTGGTTTGGCCGCCATAGATATCATTAGAGCTATTGCGGTAGCTACAAATAGCAAATTTGAAATTATAGATGAAGCCACTCAAAGCATGGTGTTTCATCCGGGAAACACATTTCCTAAAAAAATTATGCCGTTTTCTTTAGACGGTTTGCCTATGCATCCAAAACCACTAAATAAGCAAATTGATGATTATTTTACACCATCAAGTAACGATTTAAAACATATAGAAACTACTATTTCTAATACGCTTAAGAATCCAGAAAATGTAACCTCTATGGATTTTTTAATTGAAACGATGGCTCAATTAATCGCTAAGCAATTTTTACTAATAAAAGACAAAACGGTTTCTCATAATTTAAGTGAATATCAAATTAAGCAACTGGTAATATTGTGGATAAATGGCGAAGCTGAGGATAATCCGTTATTTACATCTGATAAATTAACAGCAGATGATTCGCTACAGTTATATATTAATATGGCCTCTGGAGTTAGTGCAATTCGTTTGGATTATTGTATTGGTCAGGTATGGAGGCATTGTCATCCTACGCTTTACAAAATATTGTCTTATTCTAATTTAAATTCTGAAGTTGTTTTGGAAATGATAACTTTAGATGAACGTTTAAAACGCCTTACCTTCGGACCGCCATTAGCGAGCCTTCAGCAAATGCTTGCTATACTAAAATCTGGCAGAATGACGGTAAAAGTTATTGATGATCCAGATATAGAATGTACGGATAGCGGATGGACGCTAGAAGAAGGTAATGATGAATTTACGGCTTCCATTATGATAAATTCGGTACTAGATGCATCAAAAATATTAGAGGTTGATACACCTTTAATTAAAACGCTTTTACAAAAGGGTTTTGTTTTACCTATTCATGATAACCTCGGTATTGCAACCTGTGAAAATGGTTTAGCAAAAACTAATGCAATCGATAGGCAAATACCTATTGCTTTATTAGGGAGATTAGCTCAAGGTACACTAGTAGGTGTAGATGCTATTTTAGAATGTTTTGGGAATCGATCACAAGTATGGGCAAAAGCAGCTATAGAAAGACTCAATGCATAAAAAAAGAGAACCTTCAAGGACTCTCTTTTTTTATTTTGTAATATTATTAGCTACTAATCTGCTCTATCAACTTCACTTTCTAGCTTTAAGACATTGCAGCCGTCATCTTGTTCAATAAATAACACTTTATTGTTTTGTTTTCCATGTCGTGTTACGGAGTTTCCTTTCAATTCTTTAGTAACGGACGATGTATAAGTTTCAACTACTTTGCCTTGGGCAGTTCCATTTGCCCAGTTCCATTTCACTGTTGTACCCTCTCTTATCATCATTAAATAATTTTTCGAGCAACTCTAAATAAACCTACTTTGGCAACTGTTTTTAATGCTGCTTGCATCCAACTAGACATAGATAAATCTTCCTTAAAGTCTTCTTTTACTAGCTTTAATTCTTCAATAGAAATATCGCGTTTAAGTTTAAGGAGTTCTAAGTCGCGCTTTATTTGCTGCGGATTTTCATAAATTCTCATAGCTTGCTTATTTAAATATTGTTGTAGAAAGTGTTTTAATAATTTTGTTTTCAATTTTACTTCTTACAGCATATACTAAAGCTCCCAAAACAAAAAAAAGGGAAGCCGTTATAACATAGCCTAGTATATCACTATCTAAAACATTACCAATACTAGTAGCTAATGCAATAGCTAGTAATACCAACGCAATAAGGCTTAAAGCACCTATTAGCGTAGCTTTGATAAGAAGTGAAAGCGAAGAAGATAGCATTTGAAATAGTTTAAGCTCATAATATGCTTCCGTATTTCTAACAAATTCTTCACTCTTACTTATTGCTGTATCAGTAGTTTGATCTAAAGAATCTAATATTGCCATTATTTTGAGGTTTCTACATGACCATTCATAGCTGCTTTAGCCTGATACTTTTTGTTTTTAGCTTTTAAAGTTTTTAATCTATGCTCTAATGAAGAAATTACATCATCAGCTTTATAAGAAGCATCAGTTACTATAGCGTCTAATTGATTATCTAAGGTTGCCTTCTTAGAAGCAAGCGTGTCAGCTACAGAGTTTCGTATTTGATCTGCACTTGTAGATGCTTTCACTTTTAGTTTTTCGGCTTCTGTTAAAATAGTATCCTTAGCGTCATTTGCGTTTTTTGCTATTTTTTTTCTGGTTTCACTACCTTTATCTGGGGCAAATAACATGCCTATTCCAACACCTACTGCAGTACCTAGAATAATTCCTAATGTATTGTTTCCTTGACTCATTTTCTATATGTTTTTATAATTAATAATTTACTTGATACAAATATAAAATGGATGTAGCGTTTGGATTGACTAGATTCCTTTTTTGATTGACTCATAACCCTTTAGTAGCGCATTGGTGTTCAAGTTTCGTTTATATTTGAGTAAATAATAAAGTACATGGCAATTATAGGACACGCAATAAAAGGGGCTATTAATTTAGCTGACAAGTTAAAATCAGATAGTAATCATATTGAAGACCAAACTAGGGTTTTAAATGATTTACTGGAAACAGCAAAAACTACTCAATTTGGTAAACATTACAAGTTTGAAACGATTTTAAAGTCAGGAAATATTAAGAAAGCTTTTTCAAAAGAAGTCCCTTACCACGATTATAGCAAGATTCACGAAATGTGGTGGTCTAAAATTCAACAGGGTGAAAGAGATGTAACATGGCCTGGTGAACCCGATTATTTTGCTTTAAGCTCTGGTACAACGGGAAAAACAAGCAAGCGTATCCCTGTAACAAATGATATGTTAACCGCCATTAAAAGTGCTGGAATTAAACAGGTGTTATCCTTAAATAATTTTGATTTATCCCCTGAGTTTTTTGAGAAAGATATTATGATGCTCGGTAGTTCTACAGATTTAAACGAACGTGTGGATGAAAAACTAGAAGGCGAAATCTCAGGAATTAGTGCAAGCAATATACCATTTTGGTTTAGGCCTTACTATAAACCAGGGAAGGAAATTGCAGAAATAGACGATTGGGATAAACGCGTAAAGCGTATTGCCAAAAATGCCAAAAACTGGGATGTTGGCGCTTTAAGTGGTATTCCATCGTGGATTGAACTCATGCTAGAAGAAGTTATAGCATACAATAATCTAAATACAATTCATGATATTTGGCCAAACCTTGAAGTCTATACCTCTGGAGGTGTTGCATTTGGTCCTTACGAAAAAAGTTTTAATGCTTTAATGGGTAAACCCGTAACCGTAATAGACACTTATTTGGCATCTGAAGGTTACATAGCCACACAAACAAGACCAGAAACTGATGCAATGCAATTAAATACCAATCATGGCATCTATTTTGAATTTGTACCGTTTCAACCAGAATATATCAATGAGGATGGTTCTTTAAAACACAGCGCTCCAACTTTAACGTTAGAGCAAGTAGAATTAGGAGTAGATTACGCTTTAATAATAAGTACAGTAAGCGGCGCATGGCGTTATTTAATAGGAGATACTATTGAATTTACGGATATAGAACGTGCCGAAATTAAAATTACGGGGCGTACCAAATTTTTCTTGAATACTGTTGGTTCTCAATTATCTGTAAACAAAATGGACGATGCTATGCGTCATTTAGAAGCTGAATTTGATACAAAAATAAAAGAATATACTATAGCAGCAGTTAGGGGAGAGGATGATGAATTTTACCACCATTGGTACTTAGGCACAGATTTGAATACGGATGCTGATAACGTAACTAAAACACTAGATAGTTTTCTTAAGGATGCCAATAAAAATTACGCTGTAGCAAGGGGTAAGGCACTTAAGGGTATAAAGGTAGATTGTATAGATGCAGACTATTTTTATGAGTGGAACGCTTCAAATAAAAAGAAGGGCGGACAAGTAAAAATGGAACGCGTAATGAGTGAAGAGAAATTTAAAGAGTGGCGTAAATTTATTGAAACATCTAAAATTGATTAGTAATTAAGTACTTTTGTTAAATAGAACTTACTACTTGTATACTTTAGATTAATTTAATGAAAGCAGAAAAAAAGCTTAGAGTTAGAAATTTTGTTTGGCTTGCCATAGCCCTATTGATCTTATTGGGATTGATAGGGATTTCATTTTTTAAACAATCCAGATCTACAAGGGCATTAACCCATACATGGGAGGTTAAAAATGTGATTTCAAATTTAATAAGCTCAATTAAAGATGCTGAAACAGGCCAAAGAGGATATGTCATCACCTCGGAAACGGATTATTTAGCACCCTATCACTTAGCTTTAACACAGTCCGATTTAGGTATCGAAAACTTAAAAGAATTAACTAAAGAGGATACTATTCAGCAAGAAAATATTAAGCGTATAGATAAGTTTATTAACCTAAAATTCAATCAACTTGAAGAGAACATTGATTTGGTTGAAGAGGGAAATGATATGGATGTGGTTGCCCTTATTAAAACAGACCTTGGTAAAAAATACATGGATAGTATCCGGAAGGTAAGTGTGGAAATGTTTGAGCGAGAGGAACAGCAGTTAGAGAATAGAATTCAAAATTACAAAAATTGGCGTCTAACATCTATTATCTTAGCTATATTATCGGCCTTACTTGTGGTGTATTGCCTTATTAAAATTTACAGAGAGGTATACCCTGTATTTTCTGAAATAATTGAAACCCGTAAAGAGCTTCATAATGCCAGTGCTAATTTAGCTGAAACCATTAATAAACTTAAAGAATCTCAAAACGAGAAGCTCGAAGAAATAAAGGAGAAAGATATAAAGTTGCAAGCTCAAACTATTAAAATTGAAAGACTTGAGGAAGAGGTAAATTCACTAAAAAATAAGCATAATACATAGTATGTCTAGTGATGAATATTTCTATACTGAGCTACCTATACACAAACTTAATCTCACTGAACTTTTAAGCTCTAAGACGCATTTTAAAACCGTACCTAAAGACTGGTATATTGTTGTTATTGATATTGAAAGTTCTACACAAGCGGTAAAACATAAATTACACCATCCAGTAAACTACGCGGCATCAATAAGTATTGTGGCAATTTTAAATGAGTTACAAAGCATTGATCCTAAAATTGAAATACCTTATTTTTTTGGTGGGGATGGCACAACGTTTTTAGTACCTCATTCATGCGTGCAGCGTTTAATGCTAATTTTAGAAAACGTAAAAGATGATGTGTATAAGAATAACTTTCTTACACTAAGAGTTGGTACTATACAAATTGCAGAATTAAATAAGGTAGAGCCAGCTTCACTTCAAATTTCCAAACTACAACTTACAGACACACTAATTGTTCCTATAGTCACAGGGAATGGGTTGCAAAATGCAGAAAAGATTATAAAGAAGAAATTAACTAATGATGTTTCTGAAGCAAGACAAAACATGTATGTAACTACTAAAGGCTGCAAATGCAGATGGGATCGTATTGCGCCTGTAGAAGCATCTAACAAAGTGTTATGTTTTATAGCAAATATTACAGATGATGCCAAAAACTTAGAGGTTTTGCATGCGATTAGTAAGACACTTGATACCATTTTTGGTAATTATACTAAACGTTTGCCATTACAATTTGAGGCCTTAAAAAATTATGATGCAATTCAAGATATACATGAAGAGCTAAGCGATGTATTTGATGATTCATCTATGCTAGATGCTTTGATATTAAACGTAAGTAGTATATCAAATTCAATTTATAATAGTACAGATATGGGAAAAGCGTTTATTGCCGAGTTTAGGGCATCTGCATTAGCTATGTTAATAGATGGGGCATACAGTGATATTATTACAGGATCGAAACAGCAGATTGAGGAATTCATAAAATTTATGGATGCTTTAGAAGTAAGTGGTGCTATAACTTACGGATACCATGTTACAGATAGTACTGTTTTAAGCTGTTACGTTGCAGCACCTAAAGGTGGTTTCGTGCAACTTCTTGACGGTAATGAAGGTGGGTATAGTACAGCCGCTAAAATGCTTAAAGTAAAATCTAAAATTATAGACTAATCTACCAATTCCATAACCTCTTCTGGGGACAAATAAAACTTTTTAATACGCGCTTTATAGGTTTCTGGAATATCTGCATGGTTAAGAATAAAATTTTTAGTTTTTAAAATATATGATCTCATGCCATTTTGTACCGCGTAACTATCTGCTGCACGTTCTGCAGTTTTAATAGATGTTTCATTAAAAAGATACTTAATACCAAAACGCATAAGTTGTATATTGGTCATAGTTTCATAATCCATAATGTGTCCAAGCTCATGACCTAACCATCCTATTAAAACATCTGATGGTAAATCTTCTATTGCCATTGATGTTTCTCCTACATTAAACTGTCTGTTTATATAAATGAAGTATTCTCTTTTAGACTTTGGCCTTAATAATGTTTTAAATTTTGGCTGTGCTTGCATTGTAGATTTTTTTATTTTTTCCTTAAATGCGAAGTGTATCGGTGTGTATTTTAGTTTAGGAAAGTGAGAGAGCGCTACAACAATTTCATCTTCAATACTATTAGGTATTGTTTTATTATATATGGTTTTCTTTATTGTCTTGTTGTATGTTTGACTCATGTTACGATTACTAGTGTAGTTTTTTAAAAATATAATAAAAAACAAACACATTAATGATGATTTAGAGTGCCATGTTTTTTTCATTTTATTTTGGAAACCAATTTTTAGATAAGCTTAAAACATCTAAGTACTGAATGCCATTCAGTACTTAGATAGTTGTTATTAGTGCTGTCCTTCATAAATTTCTTCAATAAGTTTAGCATTAAAATCTGGTAAATCGTCGGGATTTCTACTTGTTACCAATCCTTGATCTACAACAACGCTCTGGTCTTTCCATTTTGCGCCTGCGTTTATCATGTCTTTTTTAATACTGTTGTAAGATGTAATCTCTCGGTCTTTAACCACATCGGCACTTGCTAGTAGCCAAGGTGCGTGACATATAGCTCCTATAGGTTTCTTCGCTTCTGCGAAAGATTTTACAAAATCTACAGCAGTTTCATTTGCGCGTAACAGATCAGGGTTAATAACACCTCCAGGTAACATTAAGGCATTATAATCGGATACATTTACTTGATCTAAAGTTTTATCTACAGCTATAGATTTTCCCCAGTTACCATCTTTCCATCCTTTTATTTCGCCAGACTCTAATGATACAATATCTACAGTAGCACCTTCATTTTTTAATGCTTGTAGAGGTTCAAATAATTCTGATTGTTCAAATCCGTTGGTAGCCAAAATAGCTACATTTTTTGTGTTCAATTTCATAGTTTATATTTTGTATTAATAAAAATTTTAAGGTATTTATAAGTTTAGTTTAAAGGGCAGTTTACCATCCATTGGATGTTAAATTGGTCGGTACATCTTCCAAATAGCGCATCCCATTCGCGTTCCCTAAATTCATGATGTACAATACCGTTTTCAGACAGTTTATTAAAGATAGTTTGCGCTTGGTCTTTATCATTAATTTCAACACTCATTTGTATATTATTACCACTAGTAAGTGGCGTGTCTGGTGCTGCATCATAGGCCATAATATGTATGCCATTGCCCTTTAACTCTGCATGTTGTAAATTATGTCTGTAGTTTTCGGGAATATCGCGCTTGGAGTCCTTATAGGTTTGCTTGTTTTCAATTGTAGCATCAAACAGTTTTGAATAAAAATTTAATGCGTTTTCACAGTTGCCTTTAAAGGCTAAATATGCTTGTGCTTTCATGTGTTTAAATTTTATAGAATTAATACTTAGTTTTATAGAAAAAGGGCACGTCAAATAGTGCCCTTCTTATCAAATCAACCAAAAACAAATTATAGAACTTCTTCTAAATAATCTGCTTTATTGTAGCTACTTTCAATAGCATTTCGTTGTAATTTTAAAATGTTCTCAGTTGTTGGAGGTAGCTGGTTATCTTCTAAAACATCATTGTAATCGTTTAATGCTGCTTTTTCTCCGTTTCTAACTTCTTCTAACATAGATTCTTCATCATCTGAAGAGAACAACGCTTTAGTATCCATCCAAGTTCTGTGTATGGCACCTTTTATGCTTCCGCTATCTTCATTAATTTCACAACCATTATCTAATAGTTCTTTTCTTAATTCCGTTCTAAACTTACGACGTTCTTCAGCTTTCTCTTTAAAAAAGCTTTTTATTGCAGAAGACTCTACGTTTTCGCATGCTTTTTCGAAACCTTTCTCGGCATCGTATGATTTTTCTAGTAGACTATTTAACTTACTCTCTGTATTTTCTGAAAAAATTCCCATAGTAAATATTTTATTTAAGTGCAGTAAAAAATGATGCTTACTGCTCTGCATCTTCTTATATATCACAAATTTACAGGTAAACTATTGTTTTAATTAGTGCTATTAAAATTGAGATTGACTCAAAGGAAATCTCAAAAAAAAGAATCTTGATATAAGCTAAAAAGCATAGTTAATTGAGTTAATGTTTTATCAATTGATTGTTTATTTTAACAGAAATAACATAACAGAGAACATGAGTGATTTTATTTATAATAGCCAAGATACCATAGCAAAATCTTTAATATCATTAGTAGTGATTTTTAGTTGCATCATACTAATTACCCGATTATTTGGGCTGCGAACCTTTGCAAAAATGTCTAGTATAGATTTTGCGTCTACCATCGCCATTGGTTCTGTACTTGCGAGTGTAATACTTAATTCTAATCAATCGTTAGTAAAGGGAGGCTTGGTTTTATTATGCATTGTAGGGTTTCAATTTTTGTTTTCTTACGGAACTAGAAAATCTAAACTAATACAATCCGTTTTTGTAAATACTCCAAAGTTACTAATGAAGGATGGAGAGATACTTTATGATAATCTCAAAAAGACAAACCTGAGCAAAAGTGATTTGATTGCTAAATTGCGAGAAGCTAATGTGTTTAGTTTTAATGAAGTAAAAGCGGTTGTTCTTGAATCTACTGGAGATGTATCCGTATTACACTGTGATGATGAAAAAGATATTGACGATGTTATATTAAACGACGTAGAGGGTTAACCATCACATAATTAGCATTAGCTAATTGTTCTATTTTTAAAATGGATAGCGTCAATGAAGTAATAACAGCATTATTAATTTTACAGTAAAATAAAATATTATGGAAAAAGAAGAAGACAAAACAAAAGGTAAAGAGGAAGAAAACATGGACGGAAAATCATGGAGAATTAATGAAGATCCTGAAGATAAAGAAAAAGAAAAATAATTTTTAAAAAGGATTAGTTCTAAATACTAATCCTTTTTTTTATCGCTATCACAATCATCAGTTTCGGCAAAAATTTTATCATTACCCAAACCTATGGATTTAATCATATTTACCACAGTGTTATATAACATTAAAACAACAACTGTTAATGAAGCACCTAATATGCTGGTAATGCCTAGAGTTATGTAATAAATTATGCTATACCAGCGCTCTGGTACATTATCCCCTTCTGCAATTGGTAAATTAAGTAAAATAAAACTCAAAATTGCTGAAATTAAAACTACCGTATCAAATTTGGCTACTAGTAAGATATTCTTATAATAGTCATCATTTAATTTATTATTCAAATCGTTACTAATACCAAGTACAGTTAATAATAGAGCTAGTATGGTGGTAGATGCCAGTATTATGGTATTAGATAGCATATTAATACCTGATATAGACTTTTTAAACAACTCTTTAGCTTCATAACCACTTAAATCTCCTATGGCGTAAGCGCCAGCTGCTAAAATTATAAGCGCTATGAAACCTGCTAGAATTATTCGCTTTACATAAACTTTAAGCTTCATGGTTTAGTAGTTTGACATTTTTGCTTTTCGCTTTTCTAATTGGTCTTTTAAGTCTCTTATAGTTTCACTAATAGCTTGCTCAAAATCAGATTCGTCAGATGAAGCATAAATTCGAGGTCCAGGAGCACTCAGCCTGATACCACAGTGGTGCTGAGAGCCAATATCCTTATTGTCTAACTTCAAAAACACATCTGCTCTTATTACAAAATCATATCTGTTTTTTATGGTAGCTAGTTTGTCTTTAATAAAGGTTTCTAGTGCATCGCTTGCACTAACGTTAACGTATTCATAAACTATTTCAAAGTCTTTCATAAAATAAAATTTTCATCTAATGTACCATCTGTTTTAAGGTGTTTTTAACTCTAAAAACATTAGTATTAACGCTTTAGCTGTTATGTAAAAGAGTTAAACCTTTAATTATATGCATCAATCTCGCTCAAATTCTTAGTCTAATTTTAACAAAAAAACAACATGGGACAATTAGCTACAGATAATAAGCAACTAATATTTATTTATTCAGAAGAATCAAACTTAGGTAAGCGCCTTTTACCTTATGTGCAAAATGCAGATAAAGCAGTAAGACTTATTAATATAAATAAAGAGCGTATTGCAGATACTATTTGGCTAGAAATAGCCGCTATGCTTAATAAAGATATTGGAGATTTATTTGATACAGATTATCTAAATAGTAGTAGCATGAATAGTAATAGCGAATTTAATGTAGCCGATTGGTTGAAGATTATAGATAAAACGCCATCAATACTTCAAAACCCAATTGCTATAAACGGTACTACAGCAAAGATAATTAAAGAAAAACGAGAAATATTTTCAGTATACAACACCACAGGTGCAAATTTTGATAAGAGTCCTACTGCAATTAAGTATGCTAATCATAAAGATACAACTGGATTAAAAAGAGCAATGTAATGTTAGATGTAGGAATGCATGTGGCATGGATAGAAGATAGTAATCATAATGAGGGTTTGATTATAGACTTCTACCAGTTTAAAACAAAAAAGTATTATAAGAAACATAAGCACGCCGTACTTATTAAATGTAATAATGGAAAGCATGTTTTAAAATTAGAGAACGAAATAATTACACTTAATTAATATGAAACAAGGAAAAGAAGATTTTGAATTTGTAAAAGACAATAATGAAAGTAAAGGCAACTATATTTTTCAGAAAGATGGTATAACCAAAAAAGGATTTGTATTTGTAGCAATAGTTCTTGTTGTATTAATTTTAGCTGTCATATTTATGCCTAAACTAGTTGGTTAGTTTTCTTGGAATCAATCTTATTAACGTTTAAAACCCCTCTCAAAAAATGAAAACCCCTCAAATTAACAGAGTAAACAATAATAATGCCTACAAAAAAAACAGAACACTAAAAAAACCAAATTTTTATTTCTTATTGGGTGTGCTTACGGCATCGGTAATTTTTATTATTATTTTAAACCTACTCATCATAAAACTTAACGCTTAATTTAAGTGTCTTAATATTCAGTTTAATAGCTTGATGATATCTCATCAGGCTACAATTTATACTATCATTTATGAAATATATAATTATTTTATTTTTCAGTTTAATTTTAAATGCGCAGTCTCAAGAGTTACAGAAAATAACTCCAATAGATGAAGATTTGGATGAAGTATCTGCTGTAGAACAAATATCCAATGATTCTAAATTCTGGGTAATCCAGGATTCTGGAAATGATAATATTTTATATCGCATTAATGGAAATGGAAACATAGTAAATACAATAGAAGTTGTAAACGCTACAAATGATGATTGGGAAGATTTAACTTCAGATGAAAATGGTAATATCTATATTGGTGATTTTGGAAACAACTCCAAAAAACGTAAAACCTTTTTAATTTATAAGATTAATAATTCAGATTTAAATTCAGAAAAAGCGACATCTCAGAAAATTGAGTTTAAGCTGCCTAAAAAGAATAAATCTAAAGACTTTGAAGCTTTCTTCTTATTTAATAATAATTTTTACATGTTTAGTAAAGAAAACAATAGAACAGTAGTTTACAAAGTGCCTAATAAAATAGGTTCGCATACCGCAAGTTTTGAAAAAAAAATTAAGCTTAAAGGTAAGCATAATAAAGTTACTTCAGCAGATATAAGCCCTAATGGAAAGCGAGTAGTTTTATTAAACCATGATAAAATTTGGCTTTTAACCGACTATAAAAATGATGATTTTTTTGAAGGAAGTGTTAAAAAAATGGATTTAAATCATGATTCTCAAAAAGAAGGTGTTTATTTTAAATTAGATGATACGCTTATATTATCTGATGAGCAAAATGATGATGAAGGTAGCAACCTGTATGTTTTTAAGCTATAGCAATATGCAATAAGCAAGCGTTACATTTTTTTATTGAAATATGCTACGGCGCGAATACTAAACATGCCGTGAATAATAATGCTAAATAGAACAGTGTAAGATACAATGCCAAAAAGTGATTCATATCCTTTAAAATGTCCATTTATAATAGCAAAGCTTAAGTAGAAAAAAGATCCTATTCCTTTAATTCCAAAAAACGAAATAGCAAGCCTCTTCTTCCATTGTAATTTAGTTTTTAAAAGTGCTAGCATGCCTGTAAGTGGTCTTACCAATAATACAAAAACTAAGCTAAACAGTATACCTTTCCAATCTGTATAACTCAGAATACCAGAGACTATAGCACCACCAAAGAAGATAATCCATAATAAAGATGTTAGCTTTTCGGTGCTTTCTATAAAATTAAGCAAGGAACTTTTAGGTTTTGTATGCGCATGACGCTCAAAATATTGTAAAGCTACACCAGTAGCAAAAACAGAAAGAAAACCATATGATGATGCTAATTCTGCCAAACCATAACTAAAAAAAGTTAATGCTAAAGCTAAGAATCCATTAGTAATTTGTTTTTGTTGGTGCTTGGTGTGTTTAGATAATATGTAGCTTATTAATAGCCCTAAACATCCACCAATTAAAATACCCACTATAATTTTATACATAAAATAATAGCTCAAAATTTTTACGAAATCTAAGTTTTGAAAATGTGATGATTGTGACCAAAGTATAGCTACATAAACAAAAGGAAACGCTAACCCATCATTTATTCCTGCCTCTCCAGTTAGTGCAAAACGTAAACTTGTTTCTTTTTCTTTATTGATGTTTTGATGATTTTCTAACTGAAGTTCAGAAGCTAGCACTGGATCAGTAGGCGCTAAAACTGATGCTAATAGTAGACTAACCGCCCCATTTAAATTAAGCCAATAAAATGCTATTAAATAAACGGATACCATAGATAATAACATGGTAACGCTAACGAGCCTAAATGGGATTTTCCAATGTTTAAAAGTAAAGCGTGTACCTACTTTTAAGCCAGCAACCATTAAGCTTATAATTACAATAATCTCGGTAATTATTTTGGCAGACTGGAAATTCCATAAAGGATCTGGCCACGGTAGGGGAGCTTTAAAAAGGTATAGTAACATACCAAAAAACAGCATAGGTATAACATGGCTAATTTTTAATTTATCTGCATAAATAGGTATAAATGACATTAATGAAATTGCCAAACCTAGACTAACCAGAAGTAGAAAATATGTATTCAATGCTATTAAAAAATCACTTTGTTATAAATTGAAATTAAAACCAAACGAAAATCTTAATCCATCTACGCTATTAAATAAATTAAAAGTACCCGAAATAGACTCTGCTGATGATACCCAAAAACCACCTCCGTACGATTGATGCCATGTGTTTGAGGTCTCATCATTAACCCAAACTCGCCCAATATCATAACCTCCAAAAATTCCAATTTGTAGTGGTAAGGTTTTGGTTTTAAATGAGTTAAAGCTATACCTTAAATCAGCATTTCCAACTAAGGCATTTTGTCCTGTAAAACGCTGTAGTCTATAGCCTCTTAAACCTGTACTGCCACCAATGTTTGCAGCTTGATAAAAAACAATATCATTGCCAAATCTAAGTTGTGTGCGCATATCAGTTTTTAAAACTAGTTTTCTGTTTTTAGAGATACTATTGTAGAACCCTAAATGGGAATTTAAGTAACCAAATGTTTGTTTACTATTATCAATTTCTGTTTTAGCTCCTAAATCGATATTAAATAGCATACCTCTAGTTGGGTTAATGGCCTCATCATAACTTTGATATTTAAAGATACCTTCAAGACCAGCAAAATAGCGTCGCTCATAAAAATCTGTATTGGTTTCATCTATTAAATCTGTAATAAATCTATTATCGGTATCGTCTATTTCAATACCTTCAAAAATGCCTCTAAATCCGAAATCGCTTCCAAAAGCCCCCTTTTTTAAAACACCAACTTTAAATCTATAAATACTAGTCCTAACACGATTATAATCAAAGTCTAAATCGTCATCATTATTTAGACTTTCATTGCCAAATCCAAAAAAGTTCTGAGCAAAATTATTGGAAGTAAAAAGGCCTTCTACATGCATATTCCATTGCTCAACAACATTATATTCGCCATTGTAACGTAAATCAAATCCTTCAGTCGCAAAATAATAGCCTATTTTAAAATTATGTTTAGACGTAAAAGGGTTACGTTCAAATCCATAATTTGTTTTTGTTACAGATAACCCTGTAAGTAAACCATCATCAGGGTTGAATCCTAATATTGGCGAAAAGATTCCAGAGGAAGAGTTATATTTCTTATAATCAAAAACATTGAAATTGTAAAAGTTTGTAAAATGTACATCTGCACCATTTTTTTGTAAAACAGTATTTGGTTTTGTTTTATGATCGTAGATTTTAATACGATTTCCTTTTGCAACTGAATAGGTGTCGTTTTCCTGTCCACCAATTAACCTTATTTTAATGGGGTTTTTTACCCTGCCAGTTACGGTAAAGGTATCTTTGTCATCCAAACCATAAATCCACAATTCCTTTGTGAGATTGCGATTAAAAGTTTTATCAACAAGTACATCAGCACGTTTTCCGTCTTTATTTCGTGTAATAACTATTCGAGTTTTGTTGTTTTTTTGTCTTTCAATATCGATAAAGTCATCTTTGTCAGTTCCAGTTAGAATTACAAGGTTATTTAAAAACTTGTAATAGCGTTCTGCAATTTTTACAAGGTTTTGTTTTCTGTTTGTAAAATGCGTTTTAATGTCTTTAAGGCTTTCATCTTTTACTTCGTCTGGTAATGCTGAAAAAGCACTATTAACTACCGTTTCGTTTATATTATTTTGAATGTATTTGGCTTCAGCAATCCAATCTTCTAGATTAGCTTGTTGAATTAATATTCGATCTAATTTAACACCAGCGTTATTCATCCATGCTATATCGCCTTCATCTACATCATCATCATAAACTTGTAATTGTTTTGAGGAGCTAGAAATAAAGCGCATAACATCTAGCAAACCACCATCAAAATTAGAAAATACTTGGTCGCGGTCTCTGGGGATAGGCTTATAGAGCTTATCGCCATTAGGTTGATCAAATTGTGCCCAACGCCATTGATCTTGGTGTCTGTCCCAATCTCCTAGAAGCATGTCAAATAAACGAGCTCTAATAAAAGCATTCTCATCAATTTTATATTTTTCGTCTTTTCTTATTTTTTGAATAATATCGTGTGTACTTTCAATGTCGTCAGGATTGTTAAAAGTATTGCCTTCATAATTATCTTCTGGACGTTCTTCTATCATGTAAAGTTCGTTACCATACTCATCATTGTATTTACCTAGATGTTTGTGTTTAGGAATGTAGTATAGTTTAGGGTTTGTGTGTAATACGTTGATAGCATCTGAGAGTTTTGGAACTGCTAAAAATGCATAAGGATGCGCAGAGGTATAAAAGTCTAAAATTAAACCTTCAACTTTAGTACGCTCAAAATCATCCTCAATATATTTGTCTTTAAAAAGCACAGTTTGTAAATATTGTGTAGCGCTCTTTTTTAGAGCTCGCATATTTAATTCTCTGCCATCTTTAGTTTTTAAACGTAAAGATCGAGTTTGGTGCCCACCACCTTTACGTACAATCTCTAACCCTCCATACAACGTGTCTAATGTAGCTACTTTAACATTTATATCTGTACTGTATAGTTGACGATAATGCTTGCCCCAAACTGTTTCAAAAAAACCTGTACGATCTGTTTGTTCATCAGTATATATGGATGTTCGAATTTCTTTAGGAAAAGTGTCTGGTAGCGTTGAAACATCATACACTTTTTTAGGTGGAAATACTTCTTTTTGATATAATAGTTTAGGTGCTTCATTCTCATAGCCAAAAAATTGTACCCAAGAACTGCCGTCTTCATAAATTATAAATTCAGCAAAACCTTCTTTCCCATAAGAAAATAGCCCGTTGTTGCTTAAACTTGCATTGGAATGTTTAGAGGCAGATCCAGAAACAATTTGTTTTATGTACTCATCTTCAATGTATTGTAAAGAGTGTTCATGACCAGATACTACAATTACATTATTATAATCTACCAATAGAGGTTCTAACCTGCTCATTAATTCGTTGTATCTTTCGTTGTATCTATCTTGAATAGAAACACCGCCTTGAGTGCGAATTTGTGTAATTAAAGTGGCTAGTCCAGGCATTGGTATTTTCCCTTGAAACGGATATAAATGTTTTGAAGCACCATAAAAACCACCGTGAGTACCGTTTGTGTACATAGGGTGATGCATGGCGAATACCACGGTTTTATTTTGTGCTTTTTTTAAAGCACCTTCAACTTCCATAAAAAAGCGTTCTCGTGTTTTTATTTCACACTCATCATTAATAGTAGGATGTCGGTTCCAATTTTCTAAATACCATTGTGTATCAATAATAATAAGCTCTACAGTATCGCTAATTTCCACGCGTTCTAATGGGCATCCATTTTCTGGTAAAAAAGAATTTTTACCAAGCGCTTCCTCAACATATTTTTCTTGATTTTTTAAACCTTTTACACCTTTGGAATACCAATCATGATTTCCAGGAATAAAAACAGTTTGACCTTTAAAATTTGCAACAGCGTTAATTTGAAGATTTAAATCAATCTTGGCTTGGGCTCGCTTAGGGGAATCTTTGTCTGGCAATCCAGAAGGATAAATATTGTCTCCTAAATAAATTACAAAATCGTCTTTAGTGTCTTTTCCTTGTATATAAGCTTTAAAGGCTTTAAGACCATTTGCCTCTAGATTATTATAAGATTTTCCTGCATCTCCTACTAAATAAAACTTATTTTCAACCGGTTTATTAGGTAATTGCATTGGTGTAAATCCACCGTTACTATACTGCGATTTTACTGTAGCGCATGAAAATATTACTAAGATTGTTAATAGATATAATATATATTTAAGCTTCATAAAATGTTGTGTTAATGTTGGGTTGATACGTTTTTATTAATGCCTTTAATGCTTTTTCGTTAGGCTGCAAATCTTGTTCTGAAGTTTCGGTTATACGCTCTACCATTTCAAAATACGGTTTAATTTTATCTTTTCTATAGCTTTCAATAATTTGAGGATGAACGTAATAGGTTCTACAAACAGATCTAGTATTATTTAATGCTTTAGATGCTTCGTCAATAGCTTTGATAATGTTTTTTTCTTTTTGCTTAGAACTTTTAATGTTGTTAAAATTTAATAAGGTTTCAAAAGTAATTAAAGAAGCTGCCCATGTTCTAAAGTCTTTGGCAGAATAAATATCGCCACAGGTTTCATGTATATAATCATTTATCATCGTACTATCTATGGAATGCTTGTAACCATTATCATCAAAATATTGAAATAGCTCCCAGCCAGGGATTTCTTCACATTTATTTATAAGCCTTAATAGCTTTTTGTTTTTGATGGTAATCTTATGTGTTTTACCTCTTTTACCCGTAAACTCCAATTTGAATTTATTTTTAAAAAGCTCTACATGTCGAGTTCTTAAGGTAGATAATCCATAAGTTTTATTTCGCCTTTCATAATAGGTGTTTCCTATACGAATATGAGATTCTTCTAAAAGCCTAATTACTATAGCTAGAACTTTAGATTTTGTAAACTTTTCTTGCTGTAAATCTTTAAGCACTCGTGTTCTTAATTTTGGTAAAGCGTTTGCAAAGCCTAACATTTTATAGAACTTAGTTTGGTTTTTAATTTTGGACCATTTGGGGTTGTAAATGTATTGTTTTCGTTTTTTTTCATCATAACCCGTAGCAAGTATATGGGCATTATCTACATAGGAGATTTTGACATTAGACCAAGCCGGCGGTATTTTTAAATCGTTTAAAGCCTGTACTTTTTTCTTATTTTTAATCTTTTTGTAATTTAAGAAGTATTCAAAAGTTTTAGACGAATTTTTTCTTGAAATTAAAAGTATATTGGGAGTAGTGTATACCAAATCAAAAGCAGAAATTATTTCACTGGGATTGTTTTTTAATATGCGCAATACTTGATTGTCCATTTACTTGAAAATGCTTAGGAAAAAAGAAGGATAAAATTTTTACCCTTCTTTTTTTGTTCCTATTTAAAACTTTACTATTCATAAAACTAATTGCGTCTAGACTTACTTTTGCTCTTCTATTTTTTAGATTCAATGAGTTTACAAATAATATTATTTACAAAGATATAGAGGAGGAGGTTTTGGCTCTTGCTCTAATGGAAAAGTCATTAACTCTAAACCTTGATTAGTAATTGAGTTAAATAAAATTTGTAATAAGTAAGGTTATGTTGTGCACTTAATGTTTATTGTAATTATGATTTATTTTGTATTAAGTATATATGTATTGGCGAGTCTATGGGCTGTATTAAGTATTTTTCTTTATGGAAACAGACCATCGAGATCAATTGCATGGTTATTTGTTGTAGTAATAATTCCAATTTTTGGGGTTTTACTATATATGATTTTTGGAATTAATAGAAAACGATTTAAATTTTTTACACTTAATAACTTAGCTAAAAGGCGACTTTATGATATTAACAATAAGAATGAAATTGTAAGTGAGTTCAGGTACAATTTTGATGGGCATCAATTTGAAGATCTTGGGAAGCTAATTCTTGAAAGTTGTGGTTTTCCAGCTATAGATGGTAATAGAGTTAATGTTTTAAAAAGCGGAGATGAAACTTTTAATGAAATTTTTGATGCTATAAATGAAGCTAAATCTTTTATACACCTTCAATATTATATTATTTCAGGAGGAAAGATTTTAGATAAACTTTGTAAATTACTATATGCAAAATTAGAAGAGGGTGTTGAGGTAAGAATAATTTATGATGCACTTGGTAGCTTTGGTTGGAAAACCGAAACCATTAAGGATTTAAGTTCAAAAGGCGCAAAGTTATACCCCATCTTACCGTTTAAAATTAGAAACATATTGTCTACTATAAATTATCGTAATCACAGGAAATTAATAATAATAGATGGTCATGTTGCTTTTACAGGAGGTGTAAATATAACAGATAAATATATTTGTGAGGAAAAATCTAATTTAGGTATATGGGGAGATTTGCATCTTAAGATTGAAGGGGGGAGTGTAGATCATTTACACAGAATATTTATTAAAGATTACTTCTTTGCAAGTAACGAAACGTTATTAGAAGACCCTAAATATTTACCAGAACAAAAAAGTACTGGCAATCATGTAGTGCAAATAGTATCAGGTGGGCCAGATTTAAATCATTTGTCTATTCTACATCAATATGTTAAAATGATTCATAGTGCTAAAACATCAATTAGTATACAAAACCCATATTTTATTCCTAATAAGATGTTACTTGAGGCACTTAAAATGGCTTCTTTAAGAGGTGTTGATGTTAGAGTAATGGTTCCAAAAGAGATTGATAGTAACGTTGCAAAATACAGTATGCAATCAAATTTTGAAGAACTTTTAAAAGACGGTGTACAAATATGTATTGTAAAGGATAATTTTTTTCATAGTAAATTAATTATTGTAGATGGGAGTATTGCTTCCATAGGCTCAGGTAATTTTGATTATAGGAGTTTCGAGCACAATTACGAACTAAATACATTAATTTATGATGAAAGTTTATCAAAAGAATTAGCAGATGATTATAACAAACTTTGTGAGTCATCAGAACATTTAAACTACAAGTCTTTTAAAGAGAGAGCATTAAAGGAAAAATTACTAGAAGGTATGGCAAGAATATTTAGTCCGTTGCTCTAAGCTCCTTTTATCCAGTCAATCTTAGTTTTTATAGAGCAAACAGCATCCATATGTTTAAATTAATTTTGTCATAACTGATCGAAAAACGATTAGAATAACAAAATTTAAATAAAATATATATTATGAGGAAAATATTCATGACAGCTTTAGCATTCACTTTATTATTGGCTACAAGTTGTAAGTTAGATCAAACTAAAGAAACAAAATTACCAGATTTAGATATTGATGTTGATGCTAGTGTAGAAGAGGGGCAATTACCTGCATTTGATGTAGATTGGGCAGATATTAATGTAGGAACAAAAACTGAAACGGTTAAGATACCAAAGGTTGTTGTTGTAATGGAAGAAGTAGATGTAGAGGTGCCTTATCTTGATGTTGATATGCCAGAAGAATATGGAGATAAAGAAGAACGTACTATAATGGTTGAGGCTGAAATTGATGGTGTAGAGCATAATATTGAAATTGATAAAGTATATGCTAATGGTACAAACTTAGTAGTAGTATCAGAACTGGTTAAAGGATCAAAATCTCTTGGAGATCAAAAAATGAGAGTTTCTGACCAAATTAAGATGAATGCACCAGATTTGAATATAAAACATTATGTTATTGGAGAGAAACCAAACAGAGTTTTTAATGATTCTTATAAATATATTGCCAATGAGGCTGATTTAAAAGATAAGTTAGAAGGCTATAGAGTAATTTACTCAGACTAATAATTAGTAAATTTTACAAAAAGGTTTTAGCATTATGCTAAAACCTTTTTTTCATTATAAAAATATATAAGTTATGAACATATTTGAAGCCTTACGAAAAGATCACGATATACAAAGAAAGTTGTTAGAAGTTTTGGTAGATACCTCTGGTAACACTAAAAAACGAGAAGAAACTTTTAAAGCACTTAAGCATGAGTTAAAGATTCATGAAGATGGAGAGGAACGTCATTTTTATAGCCCATTGATTGATATTGATAAAACTCAAGATCATGCGAGACATGGTATCGCAGAGCATCATGAAATTGATGAGATTATAGCGCAGTTAGAAGAAACAGAGATGGATTCTTCAGCATGGTTAAAATATGCAAAAAAATTAAAAGAAAAAGTAGAGCATCATTTAGAGGATGAAGAACATACATTTTTTCAGCTTGCAGGAAAAGTTTTGAACGATAAGGAAAAAATTAATTTGGGAGCAGAATACAATCAATACATAGAAACTTCTAGGGAACATGAAATTGAAAAAGCAATGGACATTTGATGATATATTAAGTCTTAAACTAAAAGAATTAGAAAAGGAATTAGGCGATGCTACTAAACGATTTTTGTTATTATCTAAAGTTGCTAAATCTTACCAGTTGGTTTCGTTTTATAAACAAAGGTTTTACGATAGGAGGCAATACCAATTAAATCTCACAGAGTATTTTAATGATTTAAATATTAAAAAGAATAAAAAAGGCACTGTCTCAGGTGCCTTTTCATTGTTACACACTAAAGTAAAAACCATTTTTGAAAATGATGACGACCAGGTAGCCCTTACAAAAGCAACATATTTTGAAGAATCCCTATTGCTATCATATGCTTCAGTGTTAAAACATCAAGTAAATATGCCACCAGAGTTATACCAACTGCTCATCCACCAACACATGAATATTGAAAGAGATATCAATAGGATGGAATATCTTAAAACATATTGTTAATCTATGGTGTATGAGCTAATTATAAAATTGATTCAATTAATAAATCACCTCATTTGTGACGATATTTACAATGTAAAAAGTTTACAAAATTAGTATTAATTAAAAACCAAAATATTATGTTACGTTGGACAATCACATTTGTAGTATTAGCACTTATAGCTGCTGTTTTAGGATTCGGAGGAATTGCAGGAGCTGCCGCAGGAATAGCAAAAATCTTATTTTTTGTATTTCTTGTTCTATTTATAATTTCATTAATTAGAAAAGGTAGTGCTAAGATTTAGTATGGACTAAGTTGATAAATATTAAAAAATAAACGGCACCATCCTATTAGGGTGGTGCCTTTTATTTAAACCATATTTAGCAATCTAAGTAATGATATATAGGTGCTGATGCTTAAGATTATATATAAAAAAAGACAGGTGAGGGACCCTGTCTTTTTCGCCTTAAAAGAAAAGAATACTAGTTTGGAGCTACGTTATCAATTCTCTTTGGCTAATTCTACTTTGCTATTAATTGTTACTTTTATATTATATAGAATAGAGTTAGGCTTTCTCTAAGCTAACGTACTTATTCTTAAACTTGCTGCGATACGCTGTAGCATTGCTGCCATATTTTTCCTTAAATATCTTACAGAAATAGCTTCTACTTGTAAATCCAACCATATATGCAATTTCAGAAACATTATAGTCTGAATACATTAGTAATTCTCTTGACTTTTCTACCCTCACATTTTTAATGTAGTTAGATACGGTAGTACCATGCATACACCTGAAACCCTCTTGAAGTTTAACCGGCGATAAGATTGCTTTTTCGCACAAGCTTTTTATACTATGTTGAAGCATAGGCTTGTCTATAATAAATTCAGTAATCTTTCTTATTTTCTGAAGTTCAGTTTTTGATAAGTTAGTTTGTACCCGTTCCTCAAATACTTCTTTATAGAATTGCTCAATGTGAATAGATAATATAATTTGAAAATGACTTTCTAAATGTACTAAACTAGTAATACCAAATTCATGACTTGTACTTTTTAAAATTCTTAATTGTTTAGCTATCTTAAGATTGTGCGAGCATTGATACACATAGCTATTTAAAACTTTAAAAGCTTTATTTAAACTTTTAATACTTTCTAATGGCGTATTATAGTAGTCTTTAAGGGTTTGTAAGTATTTACTTTTGTCAATACTTATTATACTAAATGAAAACGGCATTCCTTTTTTTATAGTAATTTCACTCGTTTGATGTTTTGATGCTCCAACAATTGCAGTTCTTAACTCTTCAATAATTGTTATTTTCTCTTTATTTAAAAAGTTATGATAACACGTGCCCTCTAAACCATAAAAAAATAATAAATGATCCTCATTTGAATGGAATAATTTTAAAGTACAGTCATTAAATAACAGTAAATCGTATTGTGTTACAGATATACCATTTTTAAAATTAATATTTTCTACGGTACCTTTACCACACTTCGTCCCGACAACTAATGTTTCAACTCCAGAATCGGTTCTAACCGATGCATCTAGTAGCATTTTTATCTCTATCATTTGAGGAGACATTCCTACAGTGCTTAAAATGTTATTTTTATTTGAAGTAATCATAGTTAGGGGTTCAGAATTAATTTAAATTTCTGATATTTTGTTTAGTAAATGTACTTATATATCATACATGCGATTAACACTATAAGGTTTTTGTGTGCCATTATAGTGGCTAATTAGCAATTTCACTTTTTTTTTGTTCTATTTAACACAAAATGAATGATTTGAGTTATGTTTATGATGTTTTAAAGCATAAGATTTCAATAAAAATTCCGTACTTGCATTAACAAAAAAGAGTTATGTTTTATAAATTATCAAATACCGCAAATGTGGATGATATGGAAAGCGTATTTGGTCTAACTTTCAAGTACCCAGACATCTATTCGAGAAATCCACTTATAAATGGATTAGATGAAGAAATACTTCCTATTATTACAGATACCAATTTAGAGCAAATTCAATATGGTATATGGGGAATTTTACCAGAAGGCTATAAGGAAGATTGGAAAGTTTTTCAGAAAACGCAGAATACATTAAATACTTCTGTGAGTGATCTAAAACACTCCAACAAATTTTCTCTGGATAGAAGGTGCGCCATTCTGGTATCTGGTTTTTTTCTAACTTATATCTATAAAGGAGAGATATATCCATTTTATGCATATCCTAAATCTAGAAAACCTTTTGCTATTGCCGGGATATATAATATTACTCACGATGGCTTTATAACCTTTACGATGTTATTGACAAATATTAGCCCTGAGGTGGCCAAATATCATAATGTCAGCAAAAGAATGCCCATAGTTTTACCTACTGAAAGTTATGACACTTGGTTAGGTAATGATTATTACTTATGTCTTAACAAACCTGGTGAAATTTATGATCAGCAAGGGTTTAAAACACATCCAATTGCAAGAGAATTTTACAAAAATGAAATTCTTTTTGAATCTTTTTTAGATCCAGCTGACTACGAATCTTTGGCTATTCCGTTTTCGACTTAAGACTTCTCCTTAAAGATTCCCTGTAATCTGTTGGTAGAATATCATATTTTTCATAAAATATTTTAGAGAAGTAACTTCTACTTCTATAACCAATACTGTAAACTATCTCAGAAATTGATAGTTCGGTATTCTTTATAAGATCCCTACCAATCTCTAGTTTTATTTGTCTTATGTATTCATTTACAGATTTAGAGTATAACAACTTAAAGCCAGATTGTAGTTTCTTAGGTGATATACCAAATATTTGTGATAGTGTTTTTATCGAAACATCTTTAGAAACATTATCTACAATATAATTAGAGGCCTCATGTATTTTCTTGATATCTATTTTTGACAAAGAATCAGGTAATACCTCCTTATTAATAAACTTTTTGTGCTCAGCGATTTGCATAGCCAAAATTAAGTTTAACTGTCCTTCAATCGAAAGTGATTTTAAAATCCCTGAACCTTCAGTAGAATTTAAGTCGTTTATTACACTAGCAATCTTTAAGTTGAAACCTCCTAAATGCTTATAAGGTAACTCGTCGGATTGCCCTCTAAATATAGATAAAAGGGTGTCTTGTAAACTACCTATATTATTATTTTTCTTTTTCCTGTATTCGTCAGTAATTACTTGAATAACATTGAGTTGTACATTAACCTTGCTAGGAAAAAAATACACATTTTTAGAATCGATTTCATTTGAGATAATCACATTTTGAAAACGCTCCAATTCTACATAATTACCATCATCTGAATTTGAATATTTCAAGTTACCTTTTGAAACAAAAAGAAACTCAATCGGGGTTTCCTTGGTTATCTTATATACAATTTTTAAATCTTCATTAAAGTATACGTTATAATCCAAAAGAGAAATTCCCCAATCGAAAGATATGTTCCTGATACTTCCGTACCCTAAACTATTATTAAACTCTAAAATTTCCTCTCCATATGTTTTAGTAACAGTTCCGTTCAAGCTCATATTAAGCTGCTCTATAACGGAGAGATGTTTTTTGTTTTCAATTTCTATTATTGTCATTTTTGCTACTAATTAAAATTCAACTTGTACTTTGATTTGATCAAAAAGTTGGTTGGCTAGAAGATTAATTAACACTTTGGTGGTACAAAAAAAGAGAATAAACATCCTCTTATTTAACAGAATTGAAACTTTAATTAACAATATTAGTCTATTTAACTAAATTTTAAGACACTTTTTTTAATACAAATAACTGAAAATCAATCAATTATATGTGAATTTGGAATTAAGCAGATTTGGTTTTGCGTATTTGAGTAAGATACTCTTTAGGTGAAATACCATAACGCTCTTTAAACAGTTTTGAGAAGTAACTTCTACTATTAATGCCTATTTTGTAGGTGATTTCGGTAACATTTAAATCGGATTTTTCAAGTAGTGTTTTGGCTAATTCTAACCTGTTGTCTCTAATGTAATCGTTTACTGAAGTTTTAAATAGTGTTTGAAAACCAGATTGTAGTGTATTCTGATTGAGGCCTACGCGCTTCGCTAGTTTGTGCACATTTATTCTTAACTCTAGTTCATCTTTAATAATATCTACTGCTTTTTCTATTTTTTCTATAGTAGATCTGCGCAAAATTTTATCATCATGCTTTTCTTTATGATGATCTGAGTAACTTTGAATTTGTAAGGTTAAAATTTCATAGGTTTTACCTTCTAAAAACACGGGTTTCATAAATTCTTCAAGTTCACATGCTTTATATTCTTCTATTATTTTAGAAATATCTAACGAAAAATAGTCTTGTTCATATACATGATTTACACCATTCAAGTCCTTGAAGATAATTGCTAGCTCCTCAGAAATATCATTAGAAAACATATCAATTTTCTCTTCAAAATCTTTGCGGTTGATGTTTATTATAAAGACGTTGATATGTTTACGCTTGTCAAATCTTATGCTGTGTGTTGTAGATACACCATTACAAAATATAATGCGTTGGAGTTTATTAACGGTGTTGGATTCTTGATTGTTAGTAGGATCGCTAGTATGCCTTATTTTAGAATCGGAATTGAATAATAAGCGAAGTGGATTGATGTCATCTTTTTCAAAAGATATATAAAGTGGTTTATGTAAAAACACATCAAACTCCATTACAAATATGCCATGTGAAAATTGTCTGCCCTTAAAATAGCCTGAACCGTAAGCTTCAGGAATATCACAACAATATTCTGCATCTTCGGTAGTATATTCCGTATTTAAACATTCTGCTAAGTTTTCAATAGAACTCTTAGCAGTATATCCAGACACACTGCAAATATTATTCATAACAGGTATTATTTGAGTTATAAAGGTACGTATTATTAAATGTTCTACCTCATTATATACGATGAGATTTTAGAGTTAAAGAAATAATGGATTGCGCTAAACTAGCTTGGTTTCTTAACTTAAATTTATCCAATTCTTAACAAGTTATACAATTCTAGAGTCATTTTTTTAGAAAATTTTGGTTGGTTAGTTTTTTACATAAAGTGCTTGTTTTGTTTGGTTAGTGAGCGGGCAACAATTTGGGTATACTGAGTTGTTGCTTTGTTTGTTTCTGAGAAAGTATGCTTGTTTCAGGAAGTAAAAGTCAATAATATTTTCGTTTGTCACCTTGAATATAGTCGAAAGACTTCAAAGTTTAGATGTTTTTATAGGTTTTCAACTAAGTACAAACAAACACATGTTTTATCAAATAAAGAATCAACATACTACCGTTTTTATTATATCGAACTTAGTTTGAACAGTATTTTAAAATAAGTGCATTTATCTTATTAAAACAATAACTAACTCATTAAGGAAATAACTAAGTAAATAATGGTTTTATTTGTGTCTTTATGACACTAAAAACGGTTAATTATGTTTAATAAGCCATTTTTTAATTATAATACTAAGTAGTGCTAACTACGCTTCCTAACAAAGGAAGGAATGTGTCCTTTTACCTTTTTGTACTGTCTGTTAAAATTCGATAAATTATTAAATCCAGATAATTCAGCTATTGCAATAATAGGTAAATCTACCTGTTGTTCTAAAAGTCTTGTGGCATGCTCAACTCGTATTTCATTTAAAAAGGTAACGTACGTTTTGTTAGTTCGTTTTTTAAAATATTTACAAAATGCATTTTTAGTCATATTCGCCTCATTTGCAATAGTTTTTAATGAAATGTCTTTTTGATAGTTAGTCATCGTGTATTCAAAAACATGACGCATACGATTACCCTCGTTATCAGAATATTTTTTTTCATATATAAAAGTGGAAAGTGTTTCAGATTTAGCAGTAGCAATGCGTTTTAAAATTTCTAAAAACAAAATGAATCGTTCTAATTTAGAGGCTTTTTTTAGTTTTTTAAAGCATTCAATAATGTCACTTTTATTACTTTTTACAACCAACCCTTTTGTAGATTTCACGAAAAAACGGTTAAGCTCTTTAAATTCACTCAATTCAAAAAACGTATCACCAAAAGAAGATTCAGTAAAAAACAAACTCAGCATTTTAGATTCAGTTACACCTTGTTTATCACTTTTAAAAGCGTGTGGTAAATTGCTGCCAATAATAAAAATATCATTTTCTATATAACTAGAAATATGATCGCCTACCAATAGCGTTCCGTTTCCTTTTTCTATAAAACTAATCTGAATTTCATTATGTTGATGCAACTTATCATAAAAAACAGCTTCAATATCTTCTTGATAAATTAATGCGCTATTTTCTGGCTTTGGTATTTTAAAAGGGTGCACTTTCATTAATACAAAAATACTCAAAATATAAGCGTAATTTAAATAAATGGATAATATAATATTAAAACAGAATAATTTAGTAGCATTGTTGATGGTAGTATTTATATAGTTTTATATCTCATTAAAAAGAATAAAAAAATGAAATCCAATTGGGATGGTGTCATGCCTGCAGTGTTTACCTGGTTGAAAGAGTCAAAATCTGGTACTCTTGAAATTGACTTTGATACAACACAAAAACAGGCCGCAGGTATTTTAAACGCTCAAGGAAAGGGCGGAAGCAGAATGAGCGGACTTGTTGGTTCTGGTACTCTGGGTGAGAATAGCTACTTGAGTAACACACAGCGCCTTTCTTTATTGAAATCTCTTTCTGAGGTTGCTAAAGAATACAATGTTCCGTTAATCAGCGGAGCTTCAGCAGAAACTAAGGAGGAACTTACTGAAATTATTGAAGGGCTTGCCTCAGTAGGAGTTGATACAGTTATGGTTATGCCGCCAAAAACTAAGGCGGTTCCTTCTGAAAAAGAAATGTATGACTATTATGCGCTTTCGGAAGCAACTGCAACGGAAATGGGTATAACAATGATGCCTTATAATAATCCTGATGCAGCTGGTTATCATTCGCTTTCAACTGATCTTCTTTTAAGACTTTCTCTGCTTCCTAAAGTAACTGCGCTTAAAATATCGACTATAGATGTTTCAATTATTGAAACGCTGATGTTAGAGAACAAAGATTTAAAAGTTTTGGCAGGAGTAGACACAGTTACTGTTCATGCAGGACTTGCTGGAGCATGTGGTGGGATTACAGGTGTAGGTTGTATCTTCCCAAAAGCAAGTGTTACCATGCAGGAGTATGTTTCAAATGGGGAATGGGCTAAAGCTAACAAAATTTCTCAGGCTTTAAATTCCATATCGTATTTGGATGCTCAACCGCTGCTTTTGGAATATCTTAAACTTGCTATGGGGATTCACCATAATGATGTTGCAGGAGGGCTGCGTACCTTTGGTAAGAAATTAACTAAACAGCAAATTGATGATGTACATGCGAGATATATTCTGACAAAAGAAAGACTTGAAGTTCTGGACTTAGTAACTTGATGCTTTCAAACATTCAAAAATGAGAAAGCTTCGTTTTTACAAAAGGTAAAATGAATACTTTATAACACGTTTCTCATAATTCTAGAAATGGTTGTGAGAAAAAGTTTTTATCTTAAGGTGTTGATGGCAAAAACACCTAGTATCAAAAAAGTAGCTTACAAACGAGTAAATTAAAAAAACATTTAAAAAATAAGTAACGATGACTACAGGAAAAAACTATATCGGGCAAACGCTTAAAGCCGCAGGAAATAGTACTTATAAAACCGTAAACCCAAAACTAAATATTGAGAATCCAACATCGTTTTTTGATGCTACGGAAGCTGAAGTAAATGAGGCTGTAAACTTAGCTTGGAATGCTTTTAAAGTATACAGAAAAGTATCAGGAGAAAAACGTGCTGCTTTTTTAAATGCCATTGCTGATGAGATTTTAGCATTAGATCAAGAATTGATTGATATGTATACGATGGAATCTAGCTTACCTGAAGGAAGAGCTAATGGAGAGCGTGGTAGAACTATTTTTCAGTTACGCTCTTTTGCAGAGTTAATTCAGAACGAAGATTGGCGAGACAATGTTTTTGATGCAGCGCAACCAGACAGAGAACCTTTACCCAAAGCAGATTTAAGAAAAACATCCATTCCCTTAGGGCCTGTAGTGGTGTTAGGAGCCAGTAATTTTCCTTTGGCATTCTCAACAGCTGGAGGTGATACAGCGAGTGCTTTAGCAGCAGGTTGTCCTGTAATTGTCAAGTCGCATCCTATGCATTCGGGTACGGGCGAGTTGGTAGCAAGCGCAGTTATTAAAGCGGCAAAAGATACTGGTATGCCAAACGGTGTATTTTCAAATTTAAACGGTAACGGTGTTGACGTTGGAACAGCTTTAGTAAAACATCCAAAGGTTAAAGCAGTTGGCTTTACAGGAAGTGTAGGTGGCGGTAGAGCATTATTCAATCTGGCGGCACAACGTGAAGAACCCATCCCAGTTTTTGCCGAAATGGGAAGTATAAACCCTGTAATTATTACACCTAAGGCTATTGAAAATAGATCCGAAGCCTTAGCTTCACAATACGCAGGTTCTATTACTTTGGGTACTGGACAGTTTTGTACAAATCCTGGATTGCTTTTAACGATTGATGGTGATAAAACTCAAAAGTTTATAAATGATTTAGCGGATAAAACAGTTGCTATTGAAGCGCAATGCATGTTGCATCCTAAAATTAAAGCAGGTTATGTATCTCATGGAAAAACGGTGTCTTCTCAAAGTGGTGCAGAGACCGTTGCTAAAATTGAAGATGAAGTTGCGCCAAATTTCGCACATTCGCAAATCGTAAGTGTTTCAGGAAAAGACTTCTTGAAAAATCCAAAATTTCAACAAGAGGTATTTGGGCCATTTTCATTGGTAGTGAAAGCAAAAGATGAAGCAGAATTAATAGATGTCATCAACGGTTTAGAAGGTCAGCTAACAGGAACTATTATCGCAGAAGAATCTGAATATGCGCAACTTCATGATATTGTAGATGCACTTGAAGATAGAGTAGGACGCCTAATTTTTAACGGTGTGCCAACAGGCGTTGAAGTATGTCCATCCATGCAACATGGTGGACCATATCCCGCATCAACAGATTCTAGGTTTACAGCTGTTGGAACAAACTCTATTAAACGTTGGGTGCGTCCAGTAAGTTACCAGTCTTTTCCAAAGGAATTATTACCAGAAGCTATAAAATGATGCGCTAAATTTTATTAAAATGGCAAGAAACACTT
Organism: uncultured Algibacter sp.; assembly: GCA_947502405.1. Taxonomy (GTDB): domain Bacteria; phylum Bacteroidota; class Bacteroidia; order Flavobacteriales; family Flavobacteriaceae; genus Algibacter_B. The sequence goes on from CANMZT010000005.1 coordinate 127,476, forward strand.
TTGTTTGTATAGATGGGCATACTTGCGGAAACCCAGTTCGTGTTATAAAACATGGCGGACCTGAATTGATAGGTGCCAACATGAGTGAAAAGCGCCAGCATTTTTTGAAGGAATTCGATTGGATTCGTAAAGGCTTGATGTTTGAACCTCGTGGTCATGATATGATGAGTGGCAGTATTTTATACCCACCGCATAACCCCGAAAACGATTTTGCCATTTTATTTATTGAAACTTCAGGATGTTTACCTATGTGCGGTCATGGTACTATTGGTACTATAACTATTGCTATTGAAGAAGGTTTGATACAGCCCAAAACATCTGGGAAAATTAGAATGGAAACACCAGCAGGTTTAGTTGAAATTGAGTATCAGCAAACTGGTAATAAAGTAGATTGGGTGCGATTAACCAATGTAAAAAGCTATTTAGCCGAAGCAGGTTTAACCATAGAGTGTCCAGAATTAGGTGAGTTAACTTTTGATGTGTCCTATGGCGGTAATTTTTATGCTATTATCGACCCGCAAAAAAACTTCTCAGGTCTTCAAGATTTTTCAGCAAGTAAACTGATTCAATATTCACAAGTATTAAGACAAGCTATCAATCAAAAATATCCTGATAGATTTATTCATCCAGAAGATGATACCATTCGCAATGTATCTCATATCTTATGGACAGGAACACCATTGGATTCAAAATCTTCTGGTAGAAACGCTGTGTTTTATGGCGATAAAGCTATAGACAGAAGTCCCTGTGGTACAGGAACATCTGCAAGAATGGCACAACTTTATGCTAAAGGAAAATTAAAGATTGGAGAAGCATTTATTCATGAGAGTTTTATAGGTAGTAAATTTATTGGGCGTGTAACCGCGGAAACGTCTATATCGGGTAAACCAGCGATTATCCCAAGTATTCAAGGTTGGGCAAAAATTTATGGGTATAACACCATAATTATTGATGATGAAGACGATCCTTATGCACACGGTTTTCAAGTAATTTAATTGTGATATGAGTAAGCATGTAATCATTATTGGTGGTGGAATTATTGGATTATGTTCCGCTTACTATCTTCAAAAAGAAGGTCATCAGGTTACTGTTGTTGATAAATCCAATATGGATTCAGGAGCATCTTATGTAAATGCAGGTTACATCACGCCTAGTCATTTCATTGCTTTAGCTGCTCCGGGAATGTTATCAAAAGGTGTTAAATGGATGTTCAATCCTAAGAGTCCACTTTACATAAAGCCAAGATTGGATGTGGATTTTATGAAATGGGCTTGGGCTTTTAAAAAATCGGCTATAGCTTCAAAAGTAGAACAATCAATTAAACCTTTACTAGATATTAATTTGTTAAGTAGAGATTTATATGAGGATTTAAAAAAGTCCAAAGACTTCAACTTTCATTATAAAAAAAAAGGACTTTTAATGTGCTACAAAACCGATAAGGTAGGCGAAGAAGAGTGGGAAGTTGGTAAACGTGGTATAGAAGAGGGATTGAAGGTTGAGCATTTATCAGCCGAAGCAGTTTCAAAATTAGAACCCGATGCAGACTTAAACATTAAAGGTGCGGTCTATTATCATTCTGATGCACATATGACACCAAACAATTTCATGCAAGACATGCTGTCATTTCTAAAGAAAAAAGGTGTATCAATTTTAAAAAATGAAACTGTTGTTGATGTTACGAATACTAATCAAACCATTTCAAAAGTTATTACAAACAAACAACATTTAAAATGTGATGAAGTAGTATTGGCCGCAGGCAGTTGGAGTCCACAACTTAATAAAAAATTGGGCTTAAAGCTATTGCTCCAAGCTGGAAAGGGATATAGTATTAATGTAAAAAGTGATACTAAAATCACTATCCCTTCAATTTTATGCGAAGCAAAAGTAGCCATTACACCTATGGATGGTTTTACACGTTTTGCAGGAACTATGGAATTAGCAGGCGTAAATCATAAGATAAATCCTGTACGTGTAAATGCTATAGCTGATGCGAGCACTTCATATTATAATAATCTCAATATCACTTCCAAAGAAAAATTAGAAGCTAAATGTGGTTTGCGTCCATGTAGCCCTGACGGATTGCCCTATATTGGAAGATCTTCAAAATGTAAAAACCTTACTATCGCAACAGGTCATGCTATGATGGGATGGAGTTTAGGGCCAGCGACTGGGAAACTGGTTTCAGACTTTATCTCAGAAAAGAAAACAACCCTCGATATTTTTGCATTTCATCCCGATAGAAAGTTTTAGGATTTTTAACTAAATTCAAGAACCTTTAAATTATAAGTTTTTGAATTAAATTTCGACTATCTTTACACTTAAAAGCATATTATAATTAATTAAAAAAGAAAGGACTGTATTATGCTTACTTGGAAAGAAGTTATCAACTTTTCCGTAAATGGAAATCCAACCCCAGACAAGCGTGTCGAAAAAACTGAAGCAGAATGGAAGGCTTTATTAACCCCAGAACAATTTAGAATAACTAGACTTAAAGGTACAGAACGACCTCATAGTGGAGCACTTTGTAGCATTCACGAAGCAGGTAAATATAACTGTGTGTGTTGTGATACACCGTTATTTGATTCCACTATTAAGTTTGAATCTGGTACTGGTTGGCCTAGTTTTACTCAACCTATTAAAGAGAACGCTATTAAGTACGAACGCGACACTACCTTTGGTATGGTGCGTGTAGAGGTTATGTGTAATACATGTGATGCGCATTTAGGACATGTGTTTCCTGATGGACCAGAACCAAGTGGACTCAGGTATTGTATAAACTCTGAATCTATGCAATTAGAGAAAGGGTTATAAATGAAAACAAAAAAATTACATACCGCTACTCACAGTAGCTGTAGTTTTTCAGATACCACACTTCAAGAAATTAAACTATATGGTGCAGATAGATGTCATAAAACACAATATTACAAGAGGTTTTTAGAAGACTTAAATTTGAATTATGAGTTTTTGGATGTAGAAATGAATGAAACTAACGCAGAAGCATTGCGTAATTTATATGAAAACAGAAAGCTTAACTTTCCAACGATTACTATTGGATGTAAAAAGCTCAGAAATCCTTCTGATACTGATTTAAAAAAGTGGATTAAGAAATTACTATGAAACTCAAAATTGAAGATAAATTTAATAAAGAATTACCTGCAGATCCAATTTTAGATAATTCTAGAAGGCAGGTTTCTGGAGCATGTTTTTCGTATGTAACACCCAAGCAAACGGCTAAGCCAGAGCTGCTTCATGTATCACCAGAAATGTTAGAAAATTTAGGTGTGACAGAAGATGATGCAAAACGTGAAGAGTTTTTAAATGTATTTACTGGAAATAAAGTTTTAGAAAACACAAAACCGTATGCCATGTGTTATGGCGGACACCAATTTGGGAATTGGGCTGGACAATTAGGTGATGGTCGTGCAATTAACTTATGTGAGATTGAACACAATAACAAAAATTGGGCACTGCAGTTAAAAGGAGCAGGTGAAACACCATATTCTAGAACTGCAGATGGTTTAGCAGTTTTGCGTTCCTCTATTCGCGAGTATTTATGTAGCGAAGCCATGTTTCATTTGGGAGTACGAACTACTAGAGCGTTGTCATTGGCTCTTTCTGGTGATAAAGTGCTAAGAGATGTTATGTACGATGGAAATTCAGCGTATGAAAAAGGAGCTATTGTATGCAGAATAGCAGAATCCTTTTTGCGGTTTGGGAACTATCAAATTTTTGCAGCAAGACAAGATTTACAAAATCTTAAAAGATTGGTTGATTATACGATAAAGCATCATTTTCCATATATAGGGGTACCTTCAAAAGAAGTTTATATTAAATTTTTTAAGGAAGTTGCTAGTCGTACTTTGGAAATGATTATCCACTGGCAACGTGTAGGTTTTGTTCATGGGGTTATGAATACTGATAACATGTCTATTCTTGGTTTAACCATTGATTATGGTCCCTACGGATGGTTAGAAGGCTACGATTACGGATGGACACCAAACACAACTGATAGGCAGCACAAGCGTTACAGATATGGAAATCAACCAAATATTGGTTTATGGAATTTACTTCAATTAGCAAATGCACTATATCCGCTTATTGAAGAAGCAGAACCTTTAGAGACTATTTTAAATGAATATAAATTGGATTTTGAAAAGGGTTCTCTTAACATGATGCGTTCCAAATTAGGTTTAGAAGTTGAAGATGAAAATGATCAAAAATTGATTAATGAACTTGAAGATAATATGCACCTTACTGAAACAGATATGACAATTTTCTATAGAAATTTGGCTAATTATAAAAAAGAAAGTACTTCAAAAGGTATTGAAGCTATTGAAAAAGCATTTTATAAACCTGATGAGGTTGTTGAGAATATTAAAATGAGGTGGCAACTATGGTTTGGAAAATACTCTGAAAGGCTTCAAAAAGAAACTTTAAGTGATGAACAGCGAAAAGTAAAAATGAATAAAGTTAATCCCAAATATGTTTTAAGAAACTATATGGCGCAATTGGCAATTGATGATGCGGATAGAGGAGATTACAATTTAATTGATGAATTATTTCAAATGCTTAAAAAACCTTATGATGAGCAGCCAGAATATCAAAAATGGTTTGTAAAACGGCCAGATTGGGCAAGGCATAAAGTAGGGTGTTCCATGTTATCTTGTAGCTCGTAATGGATGTTTTGGAAAAAATAAAACAGCTACCAGTTGGCTACTCAGAAGTAAAGTACAAAAACAAAAAATACGGAGTAACTAGAACTGATTTTAATCAGGGTAAAAGTTTTAAGATTTATGCGGAAGAATTAAAGGGAAAGGACTTTGTAAGTCTAAACTACTATGTAACGTCTAAAAAGGAGTTATTGAAACCTTGCGAAATGCCCGAGAAAAAAGTATTAGATTTTTTTAAGAATTATAAAACAATAGATTAAAAATATGACTAATTATAAAAAAGCTTATATAGCAGGAGGTTGCTTTTGGGGAATGGAAGATTTGTTTAGAACCCGCCCAGGGATTAAAGATACTGAAGTTGGATATCAAGGTGGTGAAAATGATAATCCGACTTACAAAAATCATCCAGGACATGCCGAAGGTATAGAATTGACATATGACCCTAATGAAACATCTTTTAAAGAAATTTTAGATTATTTTTTTAGAATGCATAACCCTACAACCATTAATCAACAAGGTAATGATAGAGGGTCTAGTTATCGTTCTGCTATTTTTTATCAAAATGAAGAAGAAAAAACAATAGCGCAAGAGATGATTAATATAGTTGACGCCTCTGGAAAATGGGATGGAAAAGTTGTAACCACACTTGAGCCATACGCTACATTTTGGAAAGCAGAAGCGTATCATCAAGATTATTTAGTTAAAAATCCCAATGGATATACCTGTCATTTTTTACGATTTGAAGATAGTTTTCTTAAGGAAGAAGTATAATAAATATTGAATATTTGAAAAATCAAGATAACATAGGATTTGGTACAGCAGCAATAGGCAGACCCCAATATATTAATATTAAAGAAGAAATAGGTACCGAGCCATTCTCTTTATCCAAGTTTAAAGAAAAGGGGATTAAAGTTTTAGAAGAAGCTTATAATAGTGGTGTTAGGCATTTTGATACGGCACCAGGTTATGGAATTGCAGAAGAGATATTAGAAACATGGCTGAAAAGTAAAAACGATTCCAGTATTCAAGTTTCAACAAAATGGGGTTACACTTATGCTGCTAACTTTAATCCTAATGCGTTGCAACACGAAATCAAGGAACACTCATTGAGTAAGTTGAATGAACAATGGGCATTTTCTAAAAATCTTTTGCCTTACTTAAAAATTTATCAAATACATTCGGCTACCTTAGAAACTGGTGTATTGGATAATAGTGAAGTTTTAAAACGATTGCATGAGTTAAAAAAAGAAAATAACATCATTATAGGTTTAACCACAACTGGAGAAAATCAAATAGATGTTTTAGAAAAAGGGCTATCTATTGAAATAGACAATGAAAAACTATTCCAGTCCTTTCAATGTACCTATAATATATTGGATCAAAGTATTTCTAAATACGTAAATGAATTGCAAGACTTATCAGGACATTTTATAATAAAAGAGGCTATGGCCAACGGTAGACTTATACCTAATTATAGTTTTCCTAATTATAGAAAGTTATACGATTTGATGCAACGTTTAGCTAAAAAATATAATGTGGGGGCTGATGCTATTGCGTTGCGCTATTGTATGGAGGTTTTTCCTAATGCATTGGTTTTAAGTGGAGCGAATAATAGTAATCATTTACTAGGAAATCTAAAAGCAAGTCAATTTTCGTTTACTGAATCAGAAATAGAACAACTACAGGCATTTAAAATACCCAGTATTTCATATTGGAATGAAAGAAAGCAATTGGGATGGAATTAGAACTTAAATTAAGGAATTATAATTGAATCATTTAAAACGGATAGGTTTTGGAGGAGGATGCCATTGGTGTACAGAAGCTGTTTTTCAATCATTGGTTGGTGTTGAAAAAGTGCAACAAGGTTGGATAGCATCGTATGAAGAAAACAATACTTTTTCTGAAGCTGTAATAATTGATTATAATCCAAAATTAATTCCTTTAGAAGTGCTTATTGAAATCCACCTTCATACCCATAAGAGTACATCAGCACATAGTATGCGTAAAAAGTATCGTTCTGCAATTTATATTTTCAATAAAAATGAAGAGTCTCAAACTAGAAGGATACTTGATAAATTACAATTAAAATTTAATGATAAACTTATAACACAAGTACTTTATTATTCAAAATTTAAGGCTTCGAGAGCGGAAATAACAAATTACTATTATAAGAATCCGAAAAAACCTTTTTGTGAAACCTTTATAAACCCTAAACTGAAACTATTATTAGAAAAGTTTAACAAGTATACCAGTAACAGAATACTACATCTAAAAGCTAACGAAATATGAGAACTGAAAGAATTGAAATTAAGAATAAAAAAGGATATTCGCTTGCTGCATATATAGAATTACCTGCAAATCAAAAGCCCAACTATTACGCAATTTTTGCACATTGTTTTTCTTGTAGTAGTAATTTAAATGCAACCAAAAATATATCAAGAGCTTTAACATCTCAAGGTTTTGGTGTAGTCCGATTTGATTTTACGGGCTTAGGTAGGAGCGAAGGCGAATTTGCCGAAAGTCACTTTTCTGCAAATGTTGAAGATTTGATTGCCGTTAATAACCATGTTACAGATAAATATAAAGCACCATGTTTACTAGTTGGACACTCTCTAGGAGGAGCAGCCGTAATAGTTGCAGCATCTAAATTAGATAATATTAAAGCAGTAGCTACTATAGGAGCACCAGCAACGGTAGATCACGTAACACATCTTTTTTCGCATGCCATTCAGGAAGTTAAAGATAAAGGTGAAGTTGAGGTTAATATAGGAGGAAGACCATTTAAAATTAACCAAGAATTTGTAAATGATTTTGATAAAACTGATTTACCAGCTATAACAAAAAAGTTGCGGAAGCCAATTTTAATAATGCATGCACCATTTGATAGTATAGTTGGTATAGAAAATGCACAAGAGCTGTATCATAATGCGATGCATCCAAAGAGTTTTGTTAGCCTGCATGATGCAGATCATTTACTAAGAGAATCTAAGCACAGTGAATATGCAGGAAAAATGATTGGAGAATGGGCAAAACTCTATTTTCCTAAGTTAGAAAACGAGATGTTAAGCACTAAGGGGGAACAATTGGTGGCTCATCTTGATTTATTAGAAAATAATTTTACTACACAACTTCAAACAAAAACGCACACCTTTATAGGAGATGAGCCAGTTAGTTTTGGTGGAGATGATTTTGGACCCTCACCCTACGAATATCTAAATGCAGCTATAGCAACATGTACAGCTATGACTTTAAAGTTATATGCAGAACGAAAAAAATGGGACTTACAAGAAGTTTATGTCTATATATCTCATGCCCGAAAGCATAGCGATGAACTGATGGTTGATGTAGAAGCACCAAGGTACTTAGACCATATTTCAAAGCAACTTAAGTTTATTGGTAATCTTGATGATAAGCAAAAGCAACGCTTAAAAGAAATTGCTTCAAAATGCCCTGTGCACAAAACAGTCGCTAGTGAAGTAGTGTTTGATACAGAGCTATTGGTTTAAATTTTGTGAATTATATAAAAAAATAAAACCCGATATTAATTAATATCGGGTTTTTTGCGGAGAAAGAGGTAAGTGAACCTCTTTCGTAGTGCCTTTATTTATTACTGTTTCAGTCCTGTACCATTGTTGGGTCACCTAATAGGTCACCTTTATACCTTGTAGTAAAGATAAGGAATTTACTTGATTAATCCTTGTACTTTACTGATTTCAAAGCCCATAAAGTCGCAAAATTCTTCGATAGTAACTAACTGATGAGCTTCTTTGTTAAGGCGTTCTTTAATCGCTTTGATTATTGTTCTGCCATAACGCTCACTCTTTCCTGTTACCACTTGCACGTCTTTAGGGTAAATACAGATTCTACTCATTCACTTTAAATTTAAAATTAATACTCTAACTATACTTTATCTATACCGTTGCTATAAAGCACTTATATACAATATACGACTAATATCCCATTGAAAAAACTAACTAAATCGGAAGTTTTGGCAACTTATAAACACTACGGAAGCACTCTAATACATTGACAGTCAATAGCTCGTATATTTGATATTCATCATCAAAAAATGTATTAGTTATGGCAAAATTGAAAGGTATTATTAAGTTAGAAGGAACATTAGACAATCTAACTTTTTACAAAGCAAAAGAGGGTTATTTAGTAAAAACTAAAGGCGGTGTTTCTAAAGAGCGTATTCAAAATGACCCAGCGTTTGAACGAACTCGTGAAAACGGTTCAGAATTTGGAAGTTCTGCATCTTCTGGTAAGTTATTGAGAACAGCAGTAAGAAACTTAATGATTAGAGCAAAAGACAATCGAGTTTCAAGTCGTGTTACTCAAAAAATGACTCAAATTAAAAACTTTGATACAACCTCTGTAAGAGGACAAAGAAATGTAGCTACAGGATTAGCAACACCAGAAGGTAAAGCCACATTAAAAGGCTTGGATTTTAATAATAGAGCCATTTTAAGTGCTGTTTTATTTGCTCCTTTTACTGTAGATGGTGCAACTGGTGAAATTACTATTCCAAATTTAACGCCTGCAAATGATATTGCATATCCAAGTGGCGCAACACACGTAAGTTTAAGTTCGGCATTTTTAAAAATTGACTTTGATACTACAGATAACGCCATCGAATACAGTCCAATTGTAAATATTCCGATTGATTCAACCTCTGCAACGCAAACACTAACTCCTGCAGGTGTTCCAACAGGCACAGGAAACGATATATTCGTTTTATTGGTTGAGTTCTTCCAAGAGATTAACGGTGTTCAGTATCCGCTTAAAAATGGTGCATATAACGTTTTAAATATCGTAGAAGTAGCATAAAAGTTTCATTCTGACCTTTGAAGCTGAAAGAGTCCTATAATTTTTATTGTAGGGCTTTTTCTTTTGCCATAATTTTTTTGAAGAAAAGAAAAAAGACAGCCAATGTTAAAGGTAGCCTGGATGATGCTGTCAAGGTTTTTGGGTAAAAGTTTTTTACTCTAAAATCTTGAAACCTGTTACGATTGCTACTTAAAAAAGTTTTATTCAAAACCCGTAGGGCTTGACCTTTACAGTATTGAGCGTTGGCTGAATGAAGCTACCTATATTTGCTTTCTTTTTTATTTTTTATGCACTTCATTTTCAAGTTTAGCTCAATCTAAAGACCTTCAATTATAGTACTATGTTTATTGATATTTGTTAACGAAATGAAACAAACAAAGACTTGAGGTAAGGAATACTTGGACTTAACGATGGTTTTGTGCAGATGAATGAGATAACTAATATTCTAACCTATGTTATCTTAGTATTGTTCCAATATAGTTCTAAATGTGGTTATATGTTCCAATGTGAGCGTGGGATAAGCGGATATTTTACATAATACCAGTTATAGCTACGAAAATATAAGAATACTGCGATAGCAAACCCTTGAAAGGATTTTTGCTACTATAACTTGTATTATGTAACATAGCTTGGGTGAGTTTAGGGTTTTATGATAGAATAATAACAGAATAGCTTATTGCAGTTTGGTTTGATTTTATGAAAAGCAAAGCTGTAATATGCTATTACCTTAAAGACAAAAAAACGCTAAACTTGTGTGGTAAGCGGAACAACACAAAAGACAGAGGATTTTGAGGTACGAAAAAACTGGGTTTTGGGTTGTGGGGAATAAAAAAGAGCCTTCCGAAAAAGACTCTTTAATTATAATTTAGTGGTCGTGATTTGAATGGTCATCACTTTTAGTTTCACCAGACTGATTCATCATCATTTCGTGGTCGTATTGACAACAACCTGGTAAATCTTTATAGGCTTCTTCACTTCCTGCAACTTTTTCAGTATCATAACCTGATGCTGCGATAGCATTATGGATTGCCATTGCATCGGTTTTTGTATCATCAAAAGACACATCAATCTTCTTTTTATCGACATCCCAATTGGCACTTGCAACACCTTCAACACCGTTAGCTGCTTTTTCGATAGTGTTTTTGCACATACCGCAATTACCTCTTACTCCAAAAGACAAGTCAGTCATTACTATATCTTTTGAAACTTCAGTAGTTGTTGTTTCTGTTTCTTTTTTGGTTTCGTTTTTACAACATGAAAAAACTACTGCTGCTATTACAGCTACACTTAAAATTACTTTCTTCATTTTTTTAAAATTTAATTGTTATTACTTAATTTATTATTATTCTATTATTTGTTTTACTTCACCACAGGTTAGCATTGCTTCGCCAAAATATGGGTTGATTACTTTTTCTTCTTTACTCAACCAATATGCACCATTGTTGTTATCTGCCATAGGACAAAACTCTACATAGACTTTTTCGTTGACACCAAACAATTGTACTGTATTAATTAAATGTGATGATAGGTGTTTGAAGTGGCTTCTTTGTTGCTTCAAATCTGTTGTTTTTGAGATAGAAGTAGCAGAAGATTTTATCTCTTTTGCCAATGACATCCAATGGTTATGAGTTTTATCTTTTACTAATTTCATATCTACTTGACTCAAATTATCCAGTAAAGTATTAGCATCTTGAGATACTTTGTTTGTATTATCTTCAACTAACGCATTTTTTAAATTAATATAGCTTTCATAAACACTATTTAATTGTTGTTGAAATGCTTTAGGTACTTCCAAACGTTCTGTCATATTGGTATGGTCATTATCTTTATTTGATGCATTATTATCCATACCTAAGTGACCTTCGTGACCAGTCACTACTTTACCACCATCTTTATTCATCATAGATTTTTTGCCTTGTAATTGTGCTGCTGCATCAACTGTAAATGTTCCGTTAGTTACTATTTCATTTCCAATAAATAAACCCTCTATAACTTCATATTCATTACCCATTTGATTGCCTAATGTAACTTCACGCATTTCAAAAATTGGTTGGTCTGAATTGGTTTTTAAATAAACCACAGAGCGTTCACCTGTCCAAAGCACAGCAGATGCAGGAATCGATAAGGTTTCTTTATTTTCATTCTTAACACCATCAATATTTGCAGACACAAACATTCCTGGTTTAAATACATCATTTTTATTATTTAGTACTACACGCAGGGTTACCGTTCTTGTTTTAGTGTTTAAAATTGGGTCAATAAAATCAACTTTCCCTTTAAATACCTTATTTGAATATGCATTGGTAGTTACAGAAACGTCTTGCCCTTTTTTAAATAAATCGATTTGATTTTCATAAACATCAAAGTTTGCCCAAACGGTATTTAGATTTGCAATTTTAAGCAATGATTGGCCTTGTTTGATATAATCGCCTTTCTCTACTAATTTTTCGGTAACTGTTCCTGAAACCGTAGCATAAACTGGAAAGTTTTCTTTTACTTTTCCTGTAGATTCTATTTGATTGATTTGATTGTCAGAGAGTTTCCATAATTTTAATTTATTACGTACAGCTTTGTATAATGCGGGTTGAGATTCTTTTAAAGATGCTGCTGTAATTAATTCTTGTTGTGCTGCATACAATTCGGGTGAATAAATGGTTGCCAATAATTGACCTTTACGAACTTCTTCGCCTGTAAAACTGATATTCAAACGTTCTATTCTTCCTGAAAAATAACTGACTTGTACTGCATTAGCTTCTTCATTTTCAGCAATTTTACCAGATAATTTAATCGTGTTACCATCAACATTTCCTTTACCTACTATGGTTGTTTGAATATTTGCCAATGCCATAGCATTCTCCGTTAACTTGAATTGCTCTGCCAACAATCCATCACTACCACTTTCCGCAGGTATTAAATCCATCCCACAAATTGGGCAATCGCCAGCTTCTGGTTGCATTATCTGCGGATGCATAGAACAGGTCCACATTTGATTGGTTTCTGCAACCTCATTGTGATTATGTTCTATATGTTCCTTTGAAGAGTTACCAAACAGTAGCCATCCTATTAAGATACCTACTGCTAATAACCCTAAATATATTATTCCCTTCTTATTCTTCATTTTGCAAACGATTAATCATAGCTTTCATTTCTTCTATTTCCTTTTTTTGTGCTTTAATAATATCCTCCGCTAATTGTTTTACTTCTGGGTCTTTTATATCTGCTCTTTCACTTGTTAAAATGGCAATAGAATGATGTGGTATCATCGCTTTCATCCAAAGTACATCACCAACTGTAGATTTTTGGTCACGTACTAATCCTAAAGCAATAGCAAAAAGTGCTATACTTCCTATCACAATACCCATATTTTTCTTTTTGTCTTTATACATATTCTTCATAAAGAAAAACATAATTAAAGCCATTGTTGAGATACCTAAACAAACCATATAAAATCGTGTTAAACTAAACCATACGTGGTCAAATTCATAGGTGTTTAAGTACATTGTGATATACATTGCAACAAATGATGAGCCTAACATTAAAAAGAATTTAGTGTAATTGCTCATTCCGTTTTCTTTGTTTTTGTGTTTTTGCGTGTTCATAATATTTAATTTTAGTGGTTATAATTGTTTAATTAATTAACATAATACAAGCCATAACAATCATAATGGCATTTTCTATAAATGTAGCTTCTGTCATAGGCAACTTTAGAGCAGTACCTAAACAAGCACATCGTATTGACTTTTTATCCAAGAGTGTTTTTGTTACTCCAATAGTTGTAATACCTAATACAACAAGTGTTATTATTAAAGCTATATTGACTTCAAAACGCATTAAGAACATTAATCCTAAAGCTGTTTCAATAAATGGATAAACCCAACCATAAACAGGTACTCTTTTTGCTAATGGGTCATACATTCTAAAAGAATCAGGAAATCCTTTTAAATCTAACATCTTAAAGAAGCTAAACACGATATAGAATAAGCCCATAAAATCAAGCATAAATTCGTTCCAACTCCAATTTTTATAATGTAATAACACACTTGCTGTTGCTATATAAAAGATGATAAGCAAAAGTGGTTTTAGCTGTTGGAATTTGCTTTTTTCTTCTACGGTTTCAGTAGCAATTGTTGAAGATGAAAATACATTACGTTCTTGCTTTTCAGATAAAGTATATTTTTCTGGCAATGCGTTTTTTAGAGTTTCGGTTTCAATATGTTGCTTCATTGTTACTTCTGCTTCACTTTTTTCAAGGTTTACAGAAACATTTGTAACGTGTTCTAATGCGCCTAAATTCTTTTCTACGGAAGCCTTACAGTTATTGCAAGTCATTCCTGTTATTTTGTATGTATGTTTCATTGTTTTGGTAGTTTTAATGTTATATTATTATTAAAAAGTAAATCATCAATATGACCAGCAAAAGCATTATCATCTGTTTTGAAGTGCATATGCATATTGGTAGTATGATGTGTGAAAATTGCTTTATGTTTTGTAGAATAGAACCCTATAATTTGAACTTCTTGATTTTGTAAAGTTCCATTTAAACCCGACTCTTTATGCTTTTTATGATTATGTATAGTATCACCATCTTTCCAATTAATGACGTGCCAATCTAATGAGGCTATTGAACCTTCTAACAAAAATGGAAATGGCATATCTGTATTAATTCCATTACTCCCAGCTAACTCATAAATTAGTTCTTCTAAATCCTTTTTTGTCTTTATGTTTCTGATTGGAAATGTAACCCATTCTTCAACTTCAGCATACACTAATAAAGATGCTTTTAGATTGTAAGCGTCTCTGAATTGCAAACTACTATCAACCACAAAACTGTTAATCGGCTTACTGTTAAATATTTGTATTTCACCTTTAAGATTATCTACAGCACCAAGAGCGTATAGATACTTTTTTTCTGAAAGTGTATCTAAACTAATTACTGGTTGAATATTACCAAACATAATAGTTCTCAATGCTCCTGCATATTGTACCTCTACTGGATTCTTCTCTTTACTTTTCTCTTGACACGAGAAGATAAAAAGCGTTAACAGAAATAGTGTTGCTATATATTTTGATTTATTCATTGCTTAATTGGTTAAATAATTGATGATTGTACTTTGAACATAATAGTTCTTAATTGATTCTATTTGGCTCATTTGAAACTTTAGTTGTAATTCTTGTATGTCTAAAACATCATTAAAGTCAATCGTGCCAGTTTCATAGCTTTTTATCAGTATTTGTTCTGCGTCTTTAACTTGTTTTATGTTCTTGATTGCTGTTTTATGACTTATTCTTGCTGATATACGCTCATTTACTGCCTTGTCTAACAATGTTTCCAAAGTATTTAGTATTTCTTGTTTTTGAGATAGAATTTCTTGTTGTTCCAATTCATTTTGCTTTGAAATAGATTTGTACTTTTTATTAAAAATTGGAATGGATACCGAAACCATTGGCATTATAATATCCTTTCCGTTATCACTAAAATTCATATTTGGACGTTCAGCAACATTGATATAATCTAAACCGAAACCAATCATAGGACTGCTTTCTTTTTGGTTCAATAATTCAGATTGTTCAATAGATGTAAAGAGTTTATCATATTTTAATAACTCTGGGTGCAATGCTAAATTTTCAGTAGTAGTTTCAAAATCTTCTTTTGGAATCAATAGGTCTTCAACCACATTTACTTCAATATCATTTTCTCTATTTAATAGATTATTTAGCATAGTCTGTTCTGCTAAAAATTGCTGTTGCAATATATCTTTTAGTTGTTGCAACTCGTTTTGGCGCATTTGCAATCGTAACACATCTACCGCTGATGCTTTTCCAACCTCAACAGAGGTTAGTGCCAATGTTTCGTATGTTTCAAGTAGTTTTATATTCTCGCTTAAAACCTCTTGTTTTGCTTTATTTGCGTATAACTTGTAATAGGATTGTGATACCGATGCCATTAATTTTCGTTTGGCAATAACTATATCTTCGTATTTAGCATCTGCCAATGCACTCACATAATTTTCTCTTGATGTAATTGTACCAAACCAAGGCAACATTTGTTTTGCAGACACCTTAAAACGTTGCGCTCCTGTTCGTGTTTCTGGCTCACTTATAAAGTAACCTACACCAAATTCGGTATTAGGAATTGTATTGACCTCATTTACTTTTTCTGAAACTCTTTTGTACTGTAAATCGAACTTTTGAATCTCTGGATTATTAGCTAATGCTTCGTCAATTAAAGTTTCTAATTGTTGCGCATTTCCTTTGAGAGCAAAGAGAATAGAAAAAAGAAAAAAGATTGTTTTTATATGTTTCATTTTGATGCTCTTTTTAGTTGAACTTCTGCTTTCCAGCTGTATAAAACTGGTACTACAAATAAGGTTATTAAGGCAATTAACATTCCGCCAAAACTTGGTATTGCCATAGGAATCATAATATCGCTACCACGACCTGTTGAGGTTAGTATTGGTAATAATGCTAATATGGTTGTAGCTGTTGTCATTAAGCAAGGTCTTATTCGTTTTTCTCCTGCTTCTACAACAGATGCTCTTACTTCCTTCTTATTATCTGGTGCATTTCTATCGAACGTTTGTGTTAAATACGTTGCCATTACCACACCGTCATCGGTTGCAATTCCAAAAAGTGCAATAAAGCCCACCCAAACAGCAACACTTAAATTAATTGGATGCATCTGAAATAAATCACGTAGGTTTTCGCCAAAGAAATTGAAGTTTAAAAACCAATCTTGACCATAGAGCCATATCATTAGAAATCCGCCTGCAAATGCTACTGCAATACCTGTAAAAACCATTAATGATGTACCTACAGAACGGAATTGAAAATATAGAATTAAGAAAATGATTGCTAATGCTAAAGGCACAACAACCGATAAGGTTTTTTCTGCTCTTAATTGATTTTCGTATGTTCCTGTAAATTGATAGTTAATACCTTTTGGTACTACTAATTCGCCATTATCAATTTTTTCTTGAATTAAGGCTTGCGCATTTTCTACAACGCTTACTTCCGCAAAGCCATCCATTTTATCAAATAATACATAGCCTACTAAAAAGGTATCTTCACTTTTAATGACTTGTGGACCTTGTTCGTATTTTATTGTTGCCAATTCGCTTAAAGGAACTGGATTGCCTTTTTCTACTGGTACATAAATCTGTTTTAAATCGGTTGGATTAGCCCTTAATTCTCTTGGGTAGCGCACACGTACTCCATAACGCTCTCTACCTTCAACGGTTTGGGTTAATACCATTCCGCCAACTGCAACTTTAAGTACATCTTGTACATCTTGTATTGAAATACCATAACGTGCAATCTTTTCTCTATCAATATCAATAAGCAAATAAGGTTTCCCTACAATACGGTCTGCAAAAACAGCTTCATCTTTTACACCTTCGGCTTGTTTTAAAATATCCTCTAACTGTACACCAAACGCTTCAATTTGTTTTAAGTCTTGACCTTTAACCTTTATTCCCATAGGTGCACGCATACCAGTTTGAAGCATTACCAATCGTGTTTCAATAGGTTGTAGTTTTGGTGCAGAAGTGACTCCAGGTAACTTGGTGACTTTTACTATTTCGTTCCAAATATCGTCTGGTGATTGTATTTCTGGTCGCCAATTACGGTAGAACTCGCCATTATCGTCTGGGATTAATTGAGAGCTTTCGACTGCGCTCAAGGTGACATTTTTAGTATTATTTGGATTTGTGATGAATCTTCCATCTTTCAATTCAAACAAACCATCTTCATTGACTTTATAACGTTGACGTTCTCCGTTTTCATTAAGCATATATTCTGGTTTGTACTGAATGACATTCTCATACATTGATAGTGGTGCTGGGTCTAAAGCCGATTCTGTACGACCTGCTTTACCAACTACTGTTTTTATCTCTGGAATACTTGCTACAGCCATATCTAATTGTTGTAAAACCCTTTTATTTTCTTCTACTCCTGAATGTGGCATTGAGGTTGGCATCAACAAAAAAGAACCTTCATTTAATGATGGCATAAACTCTTTACCTGTGTTTTTCATAATAAAAAACCCAGCAATAACAATAGTTGTTGGTACAGATAAAAACAATAGTTTATTATCTAAACACCATCTTAAAATTCTTGTATAATATTTAATGAATAATGAGAAAACACCTAATAAGCCAAAGCAAATAATACTTACAAAAATGAGATTCCAAAAGATACTTTTATCTACACCTAATGGTCGCCAATATTCAGCTAACAGGAATACGATTGCCGATGCTGAAATGATGATGTTAATAAGATTAGCTTGTTTATCTGTTAACTTATTTTGTTGGTTAAGCAATGCTGTAATTCCAAAAGCAATTAATATCAATCCTAACCAATAACCATAAATTATAGCAACGATACCTAATGCTATTAAAACACCATTTAAAACATATTTAAAATTACTTTTAATGGATTTTTTTCTGAATAAAAATGCTGCGAATGGTGGTATTAAAAATAAGGCTACAATTATAGAAGCTGTTAAAGCGAATGTTTTGGTAAATGCTAATGGTCGAAATAATTTTCCTTCAGCACCAATCATTGTAAAAACAGGAATAAAACTGATAATGGTTGTCATCACAGCTGTTACGATTGCGCCTGAAACTTCGGCTGTTGCATTGTAAACCACATTATTTATAGGCAGCTTTTCTTTATTTTCATCTAAATGCCTAATGATGTTTTCTGAAAGAATAACACCAACATCTACCATAGTACCAATAGCAATAGCGATACCAGATAAAGCCACAATATTCGCATCGACACCAAAGAGTTTCATTGCTATAAATACCATTAAAACCGCAACAGGTAATAAGCCAGAGATTAATACAGAAGCACGTAAATTAAATACCATAATGATAATGACTAAAATGGTAATTAGTATTTCTAACGTTAGGGCTTCATTAAGTGTACCTAAAGTTTCTTGAATCAATTCCGTTCTATCATAAAAAGGAACAATAGTTACTTGTGACGTTCTTCCATCTGCCAATACTTTTGAAGGTAATCCTGCGCTTAATTCATTAATTTTCTCTTTAACGTTATTGATGACTTCCATTGGATTCGCACCATAACGAGCCACCACAACAGCACCAACAACTTCTGCACCTTCCTTATCTAAAAGACCTCTTCGTGTTGCAGGACCTAATGATACTTTACCTATATCTTTAATTCTGATAGCTGTATAGTCTTCTGAAGTAACTACAGCATTTTCTATATCTGAAATGGATTTTACATAACCCAAACCACGTACTAAATATTCGGCTTGATTAATTTCTAAAGTTTGCGCACCGATGTCTTTATTACTTTCCCTAACCGCTTTTACAATATGATGTAAGCCAATATTGTATTGTCGCATTAATTCAGGATTTACATCTACTTGATATTCTTGTACGTAACCACCAATAGACGCTACTTCCGATACACCGCTTGCAGATGATAAGGCATACTTTACATAGTAATCTTGTATGCTTCGTAATTCGTGTAAATCCCAACCACCAGTTACATTACCGCTTTCATCACGACCTTCTAATGTGTACCAAAATATTTGTCCTAAACCTGTTGCATCTGGACCCAAAGCAGGTTTAACACCATCAGGTAATAAGCCACTTGGTAATGAATTGAGCTTTTCTAATATTCTACTACGACTCCAATAAAACTCTACATCTTCTTCAAAAATGATATAGATGCTTGAAAAGCCAAACATTGACGAGCTACGAATGGTTTTTACTCCTGGAATACCCAATAAAGATGTTGTCAATGGATAGGTGATTTGGTCTTCTATATCCTGTGGTGAACGACCATCCCACTTGGTAAAAACAATTTGTTGATTTTCACCTATATCTGGAATAGCATCTACTGCAACAGGATTACTTGGTAAAAATCCTATATCCCAATTAAAAGGTGCGTTTACTGTTCCCCATCCTATAAAAAGGACAAGCATTAAAACTGCAACGAGTTTATTTTCTATTAAAAATTTGATGCTTTTATTTAGCATTGGCTTTGATAATTAAACAATTAGACAATGGTGTTACGAAAACACCGAATACAGCAAATTATCCTTACGACATACAGCCATAGGATAACACAGTCTATTGTTTAAAAATCAAATTAAATAAGTCTCGTCAATCTTGAAGATTTGCCTGACTACGAGTGGTGGTTTGTATTCTTCGTAAGAAGATACATTGTTATCTAACCCTTCGAAGAGGTTAATATAGGTATGAACAAATGAAGCTATGAATACTTGTTGCTCAAACGTAATTTTATCGAATTGTAGTTGTAGTTCGTCTTGACCTTCAATAGCTAATTGCTTGTCATCACAACAATTCTTCTTTGTGATACTGCAACCTTCAGTAGATGGTTTTTCCATTTCCATTCCGCAACCTTTTGCTTTATGGAAAATAGCAGTTTCCACTAAAGTATCTCCACAATAATGCATATTTACAGTAAACGACAATGTAGAAAATAACACTACGAAAGCCATCAACAAAGACATTATTTTATGTAATACTTGCTTCATACTAAATACAAAGGTATAAAATTTTAACAACTACTAATTTTGTTTAACAGAAGGTTAGCTATTTAACTCCATTTCATTCGCTGTAATCTAACAGCATTTAAGATTGCCAATAATGCTACTCCAACATCAGCAAATACAGCTTCCCACATTGTAGCTAAACCACCTGCTCCCAGAATCAATACTATCACTTTAACACCAAAAGCTAAAATGATATTCTGCCAAACTATTTTTCGTGTAGAACGACTTATTTTGATAGCTCTAACTACTCTTGAAGGTTGGTCGGTTTGAATAATAACATCTGCTGTTTCTATTGCGACATCACTTCCTAAACCACCCATTGCAATACCAACATTACTTGCTGCTAAAACTGGTGCATCATTAATACCATCGCCTATAAAAGCTACTTTATTTTCAGGATTCTTCTTTAAAATTTCTACTTCGTTTAATTTATCTTCTGGTAGTAAACCACCTTTAGCATTTTCAATATTCAATTCTTTTGCAACTTGTTGCGTAATGGAATCTTTATCACCGGAAAGCATCATTAAATTTTTAATACCTACTTTGTGTAATGCTGTAATTGATTCTTTTGCATCTTCCTTTAATTCATCTGCTATCACTACATAACCTGCAAATTGATTATCGATTGCAACTAAAACGATAGATTCTACAATAGATTCCGTTTCCGTTGGTACTTCAATATTATTGGCAGTCATTAAGGCTTTATTACCTACTAAAACTGTTTTACCATTTATAATACCCTTTAAGCCTTTACCTGCAATTTCAGAAACATCTTGTGCTTCAAACTCTTCACCATCTGCTTTATACTCTAAAATTGCTTTTGCAATTGGATGCGTGGATTGCTCTTCCATCGCCATTAAGTATTGCATAAATTCGGTTTCATTCCAACCAATTGCTTTCACTTCTTTGATTTTAAAAACACCTTTGGTAACCGTACCTGTTTTGTCCATTACCAAAGTATTTATTTTGGTCATTGCATCGAGAAATGATGCGCCTTTAAACAATATTCCGTTTTTTGAAGCTGCTCCCAATCCACCGAAATAACCTAATGGAATTGAAATCACCAACGCACAAGGACAAGATATTACCAAGAATATTAAGGCTCTGTATAACCAATCTCTAAAGACATAATCATCTACAAAAAAGTAAGGAATGAATGTTACACCAATAGCCAAGAATACAACGATTGGTGTGTATATACGAGCAAACTGTCTGATGAATAATTCTGTTTTAGATTTACGTGCTGTTGCATTCTGAACCATATCCAAAATCCGAGCAATGGAACTATCTTTAAATTCTTTGGTAGTTTCTATTTCAATTACACCTTCCAAATTAATGCTGCCCGCAAAAACTTTTTCACCTTTTGCAAGCGTATCAGGTTTACTTTCGCCTGTTAATGCAGCTGTATTAAATGAACCTTTGTCGGAAAGTAGAATACCATCCAATGGAATTTTTTCTCCCACACGGACTTGTACTTTTTCTCCAATTTCGACATTTTCAGGACTTACAGATACATAATCATTGTTACGATAAACCAAAGCTTCATTTGGTCGTACATCAAGCAATGCTTTTATATTTCCTTTTGCTCTGTTTACTGCTGCATTCTGAAATAATTCTCCTACTGCATAAAATAGCATTACTGCCACACCTTCTGGATATTCACCAATAATAAATGCACCAATTGTAGCAATAGACATTAAAAAGAACTCTGTGAAAACATCGCCTTTTATAAGGCTTCTCCATCCTTCTTTGATAACTGGAAACCCAACTGGAATATATGCTATAGTGTACCAAACTACGCGAACCCATCCTTTAAATTGAGGAATTGCATCAAAATAATCTACAGCAATACCTACAATAAGGATTGTAAAACTTATGATGGCAGGAATGTATGTTTTGAATGCACTACCATCTCCGTGGTCGTGACCATCATCGTGAGAATGTTGTTCTTCTGAATTTGGTTTTAAATCTCTTAAATTGACTTTCTTTTTTTTCATTTAATATCTAATAATTTTTCAATCTCATTTGGAATAGGCATTCGTTTTAATGGTGGCACGTTTGCTCCACCTGTATTCCCAAGTGGAACGTGGTTTATAAATGATTTCCAGCCACCCACAAGCAACCTTGTGATTTGACCTATTACTTCTTTAGTATCTTTTTGTCTAAATCCAAATTTTAGCATTAACCAATGTGAATAGGTATGTTCTATTGGGTAAGATTGACCTATTATATGACTACGCTCTAAATGATACCAAGCATTACTATACTGCTTATTTTCTAAATATAATCTGTATTGTTTTAATTCTTCCTCATAAGCCTGTTTAAGAGGTTTAGGTATTTTAGTATTAAACTTCATATCCACTAATTTCAGATAAAAGTAGGTTAATAGTAAGTGCAATGGAAGTGCATTTGTTATCCACTACATTTATCACAAATACCTTTTACTACCAAGTTTACATTCTCTGAAACAAAGCCATCAGGCACTTTAATTTGAGGTATTTTATGGTCTGTTAAGCAAATGGTTTCATTGCAATTGTTGCAATGGAAATGTAAGTGTAAATCAGTTTTTATATCACAATTACATCCCTTTTCGCATAACGCATATTTTGTAATCCCTGTACCATCGTCTATTTGATGCACAATATCCTTTTCCTCGAAAGTTTTAATAGTTCTGTATAAGGTAGTTCTATCTGCTTTTTCAAAAGCGTTTTCAATATCACTTAATGTTACCGCTATCTCTTTTTCTGCAAGAAACTTATAAATTAACATACGCATTGCTGTAACACGAATATTTTTTGACTCTAATACTTGTACTATAGTTTCCATAACTAATCGTCGTCTTCGTTTCCAAATGGTTTAATAATTAGTCCTACACTAAATATAAAACCATCTGTAGGTGCATAAATCTCTGGAAAAACAGGATTTTCGTGTGGTGGTAAAACCAAAGGTGAAAACCTGCTTTGTCTTCTGTCTGTAAAGTTTTCAAAATTTACAAATACACTTCCTAATTTAAAGTTACGCATAACCAATAAACCCATAGTTACAAAATCTGTGGTTTCAGTACCATTAGATAAAAACTGTTTTCCTGTATAGTAGGTTTCATAACCTATTCTCCACTTATCAGATTCGTACATTAAAACACTACCTGCATTATGTTTTGCGGTTAATGGCTTCTGTGGATTACCAGGTAAATAATTTAGTTTGGTATCAATAAGCGCATAGTTTAAAAACCATCTAAAGCCTTTGTATGTAAATTTTATATTTGTTTCTGCTCCTTTACTAAAAATTTCATCTGGTGCATTTTCAAACTGAAATAATCCGTTATCTGTTGAATTTAAAAGCAATCCATCATTAATAGCAGTAACATAGAATAATTGATTTACAGAAAAACCAATCTCATCAGATAAGCGGGTTTGATAGTTTACATCGAAATTAACACCATAAGAACGTTCTGCATCTACTGTAGATTTATCTATTGCAAGTACATTTTCAAAATTGATATACTCTGCTTCCTCTGTGAAAATATCTGGAATTTTATACCCTAAACCTCCACCAATTCTACTTGAAAATCCACTATTATTCTTATATAATAATGAAATTCTTGGTAATGGGAAGAATCCGAAATCGTTATTATAATCTGCTCTTAACCCTGTTTCTAATATCCAATTATCTGAAATATCGTAGATATTATTTGCAAAAGCTCCAAAGGTCACATCTTTTTGGTCACGTTGTAGCGGTGCATTATCGTTTTCATCAAAGTTTGATGTATATAGATTAGCTCCAATTATCCAATCCGTTTTTTCTGATGCTTTGGTATATGTGATTTCAGTAAACGTGTTTGTTTGCTGACCATCAAAATTAAAATCAGGAACAGTTAAGTTTCTATCGAAAAATGAAATACTATTTTTAAATTGTAACGAGCTAATAGAATCTAATTGCGTTTGATACACCAATTGACTACTTAATCGTTTTGAATTGTTTTCTTCAGTATATTGATGTATGCCATTTTCTCCACTTTCAATTTTGGTAATATCTCCACCAATTCTATCGTCGTACGTTCCGTTTAATCCAAACCAAAGTGTTGTTTTATCTGATGGATAATAAAACAGTTTAGGATTAAAAGAAATTGATGTTGTTTTTGGTAGGTTGCTAAAACCATCATCTTCTGGGTCGTATGCTTTTTGATAATGACTAGAACCATAAAGTGAAACACCAAATTTTTCATTTCGTTTACTGTAAAAGATATTGGCTGTACTTCCTAACGCTTGTGTCTGCGTAAGCATTATATCTAATGCAGGTTCTTCGTCTGGTGTTTTAGATACCATATTTACTAATCCTGCAATAGCACCTCCACCGTAAAGTGTTGATGAACTTCCTTTAATAATCTCAAATTGTTGTAAGTCTAAAGGTGGTATTTGTAAAATACTTAATCCACTTGAAAAACCACCATATAATGGAAATCCATCTCTTAAGAGCTGTGTATACCTACCATCCAATCCTTGAATACGAATATTGGTACTCCCACTACTTAATGATGTTTGTTGCATCTGTATTCCTGTACTTTCACGAAGCACCATAGAAATATTAGTAGGGTTCATTATTGCTTTTTCTCCTAATTCCTCTGCACCGATAAACTCGATACGTGTAGGTATTTTTCGTACTGTTCTTGTGCTTCTTGTAGATTGCAGTACTACAGCATCTAATTGATTTCCGCCCTCTTTTAGTTTAAACACTAATTTATTATTACTTGGAATTTGAATTGTTGTCTCAAATGTTTCAAAACCTAAAAAGGAAATTATTATTTGATGCTGACCGTCTGGTATTTCTGTAAATTCTGCAATACCATCAAAATTAGTTACAGCACCTTTTTCTAATGCTTCAAAGTAAACCGTAGCCCCCATTAAAGGCTCGTTTTCAGCCTCTGTAATAACTTTTATTTGTATATCTGATGTTTGTGCCTTTAGCGATAGGCAAAGTATTAAAATGAGCTTAATGCTCAATATGTATTTATTCATTGAATTATAATTGTAATTAACTAAATAATTGATTTAAATCGTATTACTTTAGCTTATTACTTGTGGCGGTTGCCAAATGTTGGAAAGGAAATTGTACCTATAGATAGATTGATATGTAGAAATTAACTCTGTTGAAATTTCAATATTGAGTTTTAAATCAAATGTCTTGATTGGTACGTAAGTAATTGTCATACCGCAACAATTGCAAATACAAGTTACAGGACAAGAATCGTCGCTATCTTCTTGATGGTTGTGATTAACACTTATTTCGTCTTGATGCTTGTCTTCTATGTTTTGACCATCAGAACAAGGCTTTGCTGAAAGCAATAGTATTATTAAGGATAATATGATTGTTAAAAATTTCACGATTACAAAGATAAAAATTTAATGATGCAATGGTTGTGCAATTATTTTATTTAAGCCACAACTTTAGCTTTCTCCTTTAAAGTTTCAAGATGCTTTACCATATTGCTTTTACACCATAACTCTCTTGCTAATTTTGGTGGGTGTCCTATCGCTTTAGATAGCTCCTCTTCCATAATAGCTTCGACTACATCCACATATTCTTCTGTTGTAGAAATACTATCGTGGATTGTAAATATAGGTACATCTGGATATTCTTCTGATATACGCTTTGCTATAATATTAATCATTAAGTAACTTTCAATACTCTGCAATAATCTTGGAAGTAATGTTTTGTCTTTACTTTTAAGTTGTCTAAACACCTCATATACGTATGGGAACATCTCCTTAAACATCTTCTTTGGTTTTGCATCTTCTTGACCCAAGAATCTATTATCTGTAAATAGCACTTGGAATACTGCTGTTTTAACCTCTTTACGGTTAGCAAATGTTTCTCCCAATTCCACACCAAAACGGTGCTCTAAAAACTCATAAAGCGTACCACTCACCACAAGATTTATATACTGACTAAACCCACTACTCATAAGTGCTTTATCAATATCTCCTAACATAATGTAAGAATCAGTATCGTGGATTTTGATATGTGATATGTTTAATCTATCATCAATCCTACCATCAACCTTATAAATATTATCATTTATATTATTATAAGAAGAAAATAGCGACTTTTTGGGCTTATCGAATGTGATTGATAACTCTCTTGGTGTATTTGGCTCATTTTTTTGCTCAATCCAAAACGAGCGACTCAACAATATAGTGCTTAAATAAGGTTGACTATTTTTTATATCAATCGAAATTAACTTTTGGCTATCATACGTTACCGCATTTCTGATGACACTTCGCATATTAGTAAGGTTTGAATGAAAGCGATACACATTATCATCGTGCAACAAATAGTATTCTTCACGACTAATTTTTTCTGCGCTAATTTTTGCGTGGTTTAATTGTGATATAGGTTCTTTGAATTTTTTTCGACTTCTGTCATAGTCTTTTAACTGCTCGTTATTATCTTTTAATTCAAATTCTTGTGCTAAAAATTCATTGACGTAATCAATATCAATTTCTAACTTGTCATTAAACCACTTTGTTAAATAGTCAAGGTGCTTAACAGATGCGTCTCTATTGTTTCGTTCTACTTTTAGTTTTCTATAAAACGTAAAATCTGTTACAGCTGTGGAAGTAATTGCTGTATTGTAGTCATCTACTAAACGATACCCTTTGGATTTAAAGCCTGGTATATATTGTCCATCAGTCTCAATTATTTTTAAGTCGTGCAATAGATAATCTATGTACTCCTTATAATTGGATATTTTGTCTTGTAAGAGTTTAGAGTTTAATGGTACAAAGCCATCAAACATTAAATCTTTGTTATAAAGAGGTAGCGCATTTATTAAGTGAATAATATAAAGTAGCTTATCTCTTTTGCATCCGTATTTTTTAAAATTCGGTGGATTATCATACATCAATTGGTCGACATCCAAATTCTCTGGTATGTATAATCTCATTATGCACTTTTGTTTTGGGTTAAAATTCCGATTACATCATCATACTCATAGTACATAGTTTTACCCATTTTGGTATAAGGTAATGTTCCGTTGATTCGTAAGTTCTGCAACGTACCTGCTGAAATATTTAATAGTTCACGTACGTCTGCTGATTTTAACCACTTTTTTTGCTCGTTTTGGCTTCCTAAAATTGTCTTAAGTTCTGTAATGATTTCCTGTTTTAGAGTCTTTAAATCATCCTTTGTAATTACTTCAAATGTCATTCTATATAAAAAATATTAATAGGTATTAACTACCTGATTTCTAACATACAATATACGCCAAAATCACCTTTTTTAAATGAAAAGTTATTGACAGTTATTAACGAAATAGATGAACTTTTTAACAAGAAACTACCTGTATTACAGGCAGTTTCACGTATAAATCACTATTTTTAGATTAAATTGTTATTGGGCTATCTTATTGGTGTTTGGTCGAGTATTTTTATCAGCAAACTTTTGTTTTAAAATTGCCATATCATCACTTACTTTTCTATCCAATATTTTAGCATAATGCTGTGTCGTTTTAAGTGATTTATGACCTAACATTTTGCTTACTGATTCCATTGGTACACCATTAGACAATGTTACAGTAGTTGCAAACGTATGACGAGCTAAATGGGTGGTTAAGTTTTTATTGATACCACACAAGTCTGCTATCTCTTTTAAATAGGCATTAGACTTTTGATTGCTTAATACAGGAAGTAAAACATCTTTTGTAACTGCCTCTGGATGGCTCTCGTATTTCTTTATAATCTCTAAAGCAGTTGGAAGTAGTGGAATATTACTGCGTGTATCGGTTTTAGTACGCTTTGTCTTTATCCATTTATCACCATCAATACCAAATACCAAATTATCTTTCGAGAGCTTCTTAACGTCGCTATATGCTAAACCTGTAAAACAACAGAATATAAAAATATCTCTTACTTGCTCTAAACGATTAGTGTGTAATTCTTTTTCGAGCATTGTTTGTATTTCTTCTTCTGAAAGAAATTGACGTTCTACTTCTTTTAAACGCACTTTATAATTTAGAAATGGGTCTTTTTTAATCCAATCATTGGCTATTGCAATACGTACTATCTTTTTAAAATTCTTGATGTACTTGATTGTACTGTTATGTCCGCAGTTTCTAACGGTTTTTAAATAGAACTCAAAATCTGTAATATACTTGTGGTCTATTCTGTTTACTGGTATATCACTTACATTGTATTGATGTTGCATAAACTCTTGCAGATGCTTACATACTGTTTTATAACGCTCTAAAGTGCCTGCCGAAAACTCTCTACCAACTAATTTTTTAACTTGCTTGTTGTGATTGTTAAAGATGGTTATTAGTGTTCTTTGTTTTTCCTCAACGCCTAAAAACTTGTTTTTAAGGGTTTCAGTTGTAACCTCTTTGTTATCTTGAATTAAGTCTCTTTGGCTTTGATATACTTTTGTAGTTAGCGAATCTAAATAGGCATTTAGTTCTCGTATATCTTCTGTTCTTCCAATAGCTTTATTGGCTTCAACGCTCCATTTCTCAATCTCAATGGTACGTTTTGTACTAATCTCTGTACGCTTACCATCTATGGTAATACGTAGGTAAATAGGGCATTTGCCCTGTGCATCTACTTTACTCTTTTTTAAGTAGAATAATAATCCAAATGTTTTGTTCATTCTGGTGACCTTTAATTATACATTAATTTACAAAATATCGAGGTCTTTTAATTAATTTATATTGCTGATTTATAAACAGTTATAAACAATTAGGTGACCTGATTAAGGTTTAAAAAAGGTCACTTAATAGGTCACCAACAGAATGGTATTTAATACATATTTTGATGTTTTGGGTAAAATAAAAAGTCCCATAAACATTGAGTTTACAGGACTTTCGTCGATTTTGAATAAATCTTGGCGGAGAAAGAGGGATTCGAACCCCCGGAGGTGTGACCCTCAACAGTTTTCAAGACTGCCGCATTCGACCACTCTGCCATTTCTCCTTGAGTGCCTCATCAAGTCTCGATAACTATCGGGATGCCTGAATGCGGGTGCAAATATAATGTCCTTTTTCATTCTATCAAATAAAAATCTAACTTTTTCACAATAAATTTCAAGTATTATCATAAGCATATATTTTATCCCTTAATAGGCTAAAAAAATAACTACAAGCCTTATTTTTGCAAAAACACATTATACCATAAATGGATACAATAAAACAGCTTAAGTGGCGGTATGCAACAAAAAAATTTGATACCACTAAAACACTATCAAAAGCTAAGTTAGATATTATTACACAAGCATTTAACCTTACAGCTACATCGTTTGGCTTGCAAACCATAAAGCTGGTTGTTATAGAAAATAAGGATATTAGAGCGTCTTTGGTAGCACCCGCATTCGGACAAAAACAAGTTCAAGACGCATCACATTTACTAGTAATTTGTGTCCAAAAAAATATCGAAGATAAAGATGTAACAAACTATTATAACAGCATTAAATCCATACGCAATACTCCAGAGTCTATATTAAAACCTTACCGAGAAGATTTAA
Source organism: uncultured Algibacter sp. (assembly GCA_947502405.1). Classification (GTDB taxonomy): domain Bacteria; phylum Bacteroidota; class Bacteroidia; order Flavobacteriales; family Flavobacteriaceae; genus Algibacter_B. Next base: position 157,035 of record CANMZT010000005.1, read on the forward strand.
TTAAAATGATGCAAGGTAAAACGGTAAAAGAACGTCAGCAATGGTCAACCAACCAAGCCTATATTGCCCTAGGAAATTTAATGACCGTTTGTGCTATCGAAGGTGTAGATGCATGCCCCATGGAAGGATTTTTACCAAACAAATACGACGAAATTCTTAAATTAGACAAAAAAGGATTAAAGTCAGTATTACTTCTTCCAATAGGTTATCGTGCCGGAGACGACATATTTTCTAAATTCGCAAAAGTTAGAAAACCAATAGAAGAAGCAGTAATTAAAATATAAAGCATTTGGGCGTTACCACAAGGGTCGGGCTTTCGGTAGTCGCTTTTTTGTGTTGCATAGGTGCAACAACACAAAAAGAGCTTCAACAAAACCTCAATCCCTAACGCAAAGTGTAGGTCCATTTCAACATTAAAGAACATACAATATGCCAGGATTTGAATTATTTGGAGATTTAGAACGAAAAGAAGTAAACGATGTGCTTGATAATGGCGTGCTTATGCGCTATGGATTCGATGGTATGCGTAAAGGCTATTGGAAAGCTAAAGAGTTAGAATCCGAACTTCAAAACACTTTTCAATCTAAACATGTGCAATTAGTATCAAGCGGAACCGCAGCAGTATCCGTAGCACTAGCAGCAGCAGGTGTTGGCGCAGGCGATGAAGTCATCATGCCTACGTTTACATTTGTAGCAAGCTTTGAAGCTATTATGATGTTAGGCGCCATACCCGTTTTAGTAGATATTGATGATACACTTTGTTTAAACCCTGAAGCCGTGGAAAAAGCCATTACACCAAAAACAAAAGCTATTATGGTAGTACAAATGTGCGGTAGTATGGCAGATATGGGCGCATTAAAAACTATTGCTACAGAACATAATCTAATCTTAGTAGAAGATGCATGTCAAGCTATTGGCGGCACTTACAAAGGCCAACCACTAGGAAGCATCGGCGATTTAGGCTGTTTCTCATTCGATTTTGTAAAAACCATCACCTGTGGTGAAGGCGGAGCAGTAGTAACAAACAATAAAGATTACTATATAAATGCAGACCATTACAGCGACCATGGGCATGATCACGTTGGCAACGATAGGGGAGCAGAGTCTCATCCATTTTTAGGCTATAATTTTAGAATATCAGAATTGCATGCCGCTGTTGGTTTGGCGCAAGTAAAGCGTTTACCAGAATTCTTAGAAATTCAAAAGCGTAACTTCAATATAATTAGAAAAGCTTTAGCAGAAATTCCAGAAGTCACCTTTAGAAAAGTACCAGAAGGAGGCGAAGAAAGTTGTGCGTTTTTAAACTTTTCGCTTCCAAATCTAGAAATTGCGACTACAGTTTCTGAAGCTTTCAAAGAAAAAGGTGTAGATGTATGTTGGAATTATTATAATAACAGCTGGCATTACATTCGCAGATGGGATCATCTAAAAGATTTAAACTCACTTTACCCCATATCTGAGGATATAAGAAGAGGATTGTCAAATTTAAAAACACAAGATTTTTCTATATCAGATTACCATATTGGTAGAAATATATCCTGTTTAATAAAACTCTCTTGGACTGAAGATGAAGTTAAATCAAGAGCTTTAAAAATGGCTAAAATCATTAAAGAGCATTTATAGTTTAAGGTTTGTATTGTTTTTGTATGGGTTAAAAATTCTTTTCTTAGGGTTTTGATGGCTAATTTTATGATAAATAAAAACCCATGCCAAAAAATAAAATATATTATACCTTAATAATGCTGTTAATCACGCTTTACAGCTTTTCGCAGCAAACACCTATAGATTTTTCAGACACCTCTCATAGTTTTAACTCTTGGGGTGGCAGTACATTTGTAAACCTTCCAGGGCCAATAGATTCAAATAATGATACTGGACAATTTTTTCGCAGTAGTTCAGCATTAGAACAAGGGAATTATATAGATTTGAGCAGACCCATAGATTTGGATACTGAAGATGAGATTACCTTAAGATTTTTAGCATTTGACACAAATTCTCACGATGTAGTAGTTAAACTTGAGAATGGAACCCATTCGAACATTGAAGTACTTGTAACAGCGCCTTCAAATCAAAATGCATGGTCAGATCTGAGTTTTGATTTTGCAACAGTTGGTGGAACAGGTCAATATAGCAGATTAACAATTAGAATTGACGATGGCAGTTCAACACCAGGAGCCTTTCGAATTGATGATATTAATGATGGCAATATAGCAACGGACCCTAATGCATTGGATGTAATATATTCAGATTTAGTATGGTCTGATGAATTTAATACATCGGGAAAGACCGCTGTAGATAATACTAAATGGCATCACCAAACTATTGGGCCTAATGGTGGACGATGGTATAATGGTGAAGAACAACATTACACAAACAGTTTGGATAATTCTTTTGTTGAAAATGGTTTTTTAAATATTGTAGCCAAAAAAGAAGAAGGTTTTGAGCAAAATGGAGTTGTTTTAGATTATACATCTGCAAGGTTAAATTCTAAATTTGCATTTACTTATGGTAGAGTTGATGTTAGAGCTAAATTACCTTTTGGAAATGGAACATGGCCAGCTATATGGACACTAGGAAAAAATGTTAGTGAAACGGGGGCTTATTGGCAAACACAAGGCTTTGGTACAACAAGTTGGCCTGCCTGTGGAGAGATTGACATTATGGAGCATGGTTTAGGAGCTATTAATCATACATCAAGTGCAATACATACACCTTCCAGTTCAGGTAACACAGTAAATACAGAATCTCAAGTTCTAAATGATGTGGCTAATAATTTTTATGTTTACTCCGTAAACTGGTCACCCAACCAAATTACGTTTATGGTAGATGGTGTTGGTTATTACACTTATAATCCAGCGGTTAAAGATGCTAGTACTTGGCCGTTTGACTTAGCACAATACCTAATATTTAATGTAGCTATGGGAGGTATTTCTGGTGCTATAGATTCAGGTTTTACTGAAAGTGCAATGGTTATTGATTATGTAAGAGTATATCAGAATACAACTTTAAGTGTATCTGATAACGATTTAAAAAACATATTATTCTATCCAAGTCCAGCTCTTGATACGATGTACATTGAAACTACTCACAGCCTTGATAAAGTAGAAGTTTTTGATATTTCTGGTAAAAAAGTTTTAACAGCAATTAATCCTCAAACTGCAATAGATGTTTCGTCACTAAAATCTGGTTTATATATTTTAAAAGTCTACAGTAGAAAACAGTTTATTACAAAAAGAATCGTAATAAAGTAGAATTATTAGAGCGGTTTTTAAAAGGCTTTTAACTGATTAATAATTTACATAATCAACAATTTCCAACCCATAACCAATTAAACCAACGCGTTTAGTTTGTTTAGTGTTTGAAATCAATCGTAGTTTGTGAATATTCAAATCATGTAGTATTTGAGCGCCAATACCAAAATCTCTAGTATCCATATTTACTCTTGGTGCTCTGGCGACTTTACCCTTTTCCTGATTGTCTTTCAAAAAAGATAAGCGATTTAAGATATTCATTGATTGAGACTCTTGATTAATAAAGATAATAGCACCTTTACCAGCATCATTAATAACCTTAAACATATCGTCTAGTTGCTTATCAGCATTGTTTGTAAGTGTTCCTAAAATATCATTATTAAATAAAGTAGAATTAATTCTAGTAAGCACTTCTTCTTGATCAGTCCATTGTCCTTTAGTTAACGCAATATGTACCTGATTATTAGTGGTTTGTTTGTACGCTCTTAATCTAAAACTTCCAAAACGTGTTTCTATTTGAAAATCTTCTTTTTTCTCAATTAAAGAGTCGTGTTGCATTCTGTAGGCCACTAAGTCCTCAATGGAAACTATTTTTAGGTCTAATTTTTTTGCGACTTCAAAAAGTTGCGGCAAGCGCGCCATAGACCCATCTTCATTCATTATTTCTACAATCACACCAGCGGGATTTAATCCAGCTAATCTGGCAAAATCAATAGCCGCTTCAGTATGTCCTGTTCTACGCAAAACACCACCGTCTTTAGCCACTAACGGAAAAATATGGCCAGGTCTTGCTAACTCAAAAGGTTTTGTATTGTTATCAATTAAAGCCTTTATTGTTTTAGCTCTATCACTCGCTGAAATCCCAGTGGTTACTCCGTTCCCCCTTAAATCTACAGATACTGTAAATGCAGTTTCCATGGGGTCAGTATTATTTCTAACCATCATGTTAAGTTCAAGCTCTTTACATCTACCTTCAGTTAATGGAGCACAAATTAAACCTCTACCATGAGTTGCCATAAAATTCACCATTTCTGGAGTCACTTTATCGGCTGCAGCCAAAAAATCACCTTCATTTTCACGATTTTCATCATCAACAACAATAATAACCTTGCCGTTTCTAATGTCATCTATTGCTTCATGAATGGTATTAAGCTTAAATGCTTGTTTGGTCTTTTGTGTCATAGTATTCGCCATCATATTGCAAAGATATGGCTTATTTTAAAGATTCTAAACAATTTACTTTTAAGTCGCCTTTCATCTTTTCATTTAAAAATAAATAGGTGATGAAGTAAAAAGGAAGACCAAGAATTAAAAGTAATATGTTTGGTTTTTTTTGACTTTTTCCAATATGAGTGTAAAATTGAAATGCGTTAACGATAGATTTTATATAATAAATTAGATATAGTATTAACGACACGATACTTAATTGTATGGCAGGCGACATTAAGGAATTTAATTTATTATTTTTAAATACAAAGAACAAAATGAATAGTACGACTCCGATAATATACATTATCCAAGCAAATTTAGAGTGTTCGTTGTAATCTTTTTTTATTGTTTCAGCAATATCATAACTTTCATGGATGTTTAAACCGCTTTCTCTTAAATCTGAAGTTGATAACCCTCTTGAATGCAATAATTCAATAGCATTAAAGCTTACTTCTTCATTGTGGCCTAAACTTTCATAATTATTAACTAAATCTATAAGTTCTTCATTATTATAGTCAGTTAAAAATTTATAATTAGTATCATTATTTTTGCCTTTAATTCTAAAAGCGCGTTTTAAAGGTTCTAAAACATTATCAAATTCAAATAAACCTTTATCTGCTGTAGCTCTTCTAGTTAAGAATATTCCAAGAGGAAGCATTATTAATGTTGAAAACCAAGGTGCTATAATTGGGTTGAAACCTCCATTTTTAGCACTGTTTGTAGCAAAAATACCTATAAAGTGATAGGTTAAAAATAACAGAATAGCAATAACCATGGGCAAGCCTATGCCACCTTTTCTAATTAAGGCTCCTAACGGCGCTCCAACAAAAAACAAAATTACACAAGCAAAGCCTAAAGCAAATTTTTCATGAAGTGATATGACATGCCTATTTAACCACGTTCTAGAGTATGTCATGGTTTTATCTTTAGAAATAATTAATTGCTTTGAGCTTATCATAGATTTATGGGCAATATCAACCATTTCTAGCTTCTTTTTTGTGTCAAATAGGTCTAGTACTGGGCCTATGTAGTTTGTTGTATCTACTGCCTTTTTCTTTGGCTCACGATTCCTGTTTAATCCTGATCTTAAGTGTAAATTTTCAGAAAATGTTTTATGTTCATCATTGTACTGACCAACAAGAGAATCAATTGTTTTGTTTAACCCGCCAACATCTAACATGTTGTATTTGTCGGTTTGGGATTGCTCATCAAAATCAACATTATTTAATTTAGATAAATCAATATTTATTATTTTAGTTTCAAACTTGCTTTTAGCAAAAGGTTTTCTTTTTCTAGCTTTTACGTCTTGTGGTGAAACATCACTATAATAGTGTCCGTCATTCAGAATAAGTCTTAGGACATTTGAATCTTTCTCGCTTGCTAATTCTCCAGTTTTAGACTTGATTACTGTAGCATTAGTTCTACCATTTTTTCCTTTAACATGAATGGTAACATCTTTTAAATATTGGTCTCTATCACCGTATTTATCAGTAAATTTAATATTGTAAGTCCCTACGGGATTAAACTGCCCTTCAGCGAGTAACATTGCAGGTTTTAATTTTGCTATGTTTCTTCTGAGATTATATGAATTTAATTCTGCCCAAGGAATAACATTATTAGAAAAGAAAAACGTAGTAATTCCAAGTATAACTATAAAAACGCTTAATCCAGACATGGCACGTTGCAATGAAATACCTGTAGATTTCATTGCTGCAAACTCATAGTTTTCTGCAAAACTACCAAAAACCATAATAGATGCCAGAAGAATAGTAAGTGGCAGTACTAATGGGATAAGTTTAGGCATGAAATACGCCAAAAACTTTACAATTACAATAATATCAAGGTCTTTACCAGCAAGCTCTTTTATATAAAGCCAAATAGTTTGTAAAACAAAAATCAGCATGAGTATAACAAACACGCTGAGAAAAGTTTTAAGGTAAGTTGTTAATATGTATCGGTCTAGTATTTTCACACGTTTAAATTTTTCTAATTATTTGAAAACAAATTAATTATAAAATTAAGAACGTGTGCAACCACTGCGTTCTCATATTAAAAATCTTTAAAAAGATGTTTTTAAAATTTGTTAATAATCGTTTCAAACGAGAACCTAATCTAATTTATTGATGTAATAATCTTTAAATTTATTGGCATCAAAGGTAAATAAGGTTTTTGATAACGGCGTATTAGTTTTAAAAGAATTAACAGTAAGCGTTGTTTTTGTATCGTTTTTACCTGTTTGAATTAAGTTGTAAATATTTTTAGTTTGTGCATCAATACCTAAAAGAATGCTTTTGATTTCAGAATTTGAATCAATAGGTGTTAATTTTACATATTGAATTTTTCTCCCATTAATATTTTGGGTAATATCAAGTTTGTAAGTGTATCCATCCTCGTAAAATGATAACATTTTGCTAGGTGTAATAGCATCAACTTCATCTTCACTATCAGATGAAATAGTAACTTCTTCATCTTCAGTGCTAATTGTGTAAAGCTTATTTCCATCAAATAAACGCGTAACACCAAGGATATTTAATCTGTATTTATCACCTTGCATAACAACATCACCTTTGGTTTCTTGCTTTATATTTTCAGATTGATTTTCTAAAGCATATTTGAAATCCAAAGAAATATTATCGTAGCTTTTTACTTGTTCCGAAACTTCATTTAATAAGCTTTTAGCCTTATTCTGGGCAAAAGTACTTACTGATAGGGTTATTAATATTACTGCAATTAATCTTTTCATGGTTATAATTTATAATAATTCATCTTCTAAAAGTTTATCCAGAGCAGTTAAATCTGGGACTAAAACTTGTCTTGCTTTACTACCCTCAAAAGGACCAACTATTCCTGCGGCTTCTAGCTGGTCAATTAGTCTACCAGCTCTATTGTAACCTAGTTTCAATTTTCGTTGTAATAACGAGGCAGAACCTTGTTGCGCTGTTACAATAACTATTGCAGCATCTTTAAATAGTTTATCTCTGTCTGATATGTCTACATCAAGACTTGTGCCACTTTCTTCGCCAACATATTCAGGTAGCATATAGGCTTCGGGATATGCTTTTTGAGAACCAATATAGTCTGTAATTTTTTCTACCTCGGGTGTGTCTACAAAAGCACATTGTACACGTATTAAATCATTCCCTTGAGTATATAGCATATCACCTCTACCAATAAGTTGGTCAGCTCCAGATCCATCTAAAATAGTTCTAGAATCTATTTTTGAAGTTACTCTAAACGCAATACGAGCAGGGAAATTTGCTTTAATAATACCGGTAATTACATTTACAGAAGGGCGTTGTGTAGCAATAATTAAATGAATACCTATAGCACGTGCTAATTGAGCTAAACGCGCAATAGGTGTTTCTACCTCTTTACCCGCCGTCATAATTAAATCTGCAAACTCATCAACAACCAAAACAATGTATGGTAAAAATTGATGTCCGTCATTTGGATTTAATTTTCTGGCTTTAAACTTCGCGTTGTATTCAGCAATATTTCTACAAAATGCATTTTTAAGAAGCTCATAGCGGTTATCCATTTCAATACATAATGAATTTAATGTATTGATAACTTTAGTATTGTCAGTTATTATAGCATCTTCACTATCAGGTAGTTTTGCCAAATAATGGCGTTCTATTTTATTAAAAAGTGTTAATTCAACTTTTTTGGGGTCAACCAAAATAAATTTCACTTCGGCTGGGTGTTTTTTATAAAGTAGTGATGTTAAAACCGCATTTAAACCAACTGATTTACCTTGGCCAGTAGCACCTGCCATAAGTAAGTGAGGCATTTTTGCTAAATCAACTACAAAGGTTTCATTACTGATGGTTTTTCCTAAAGCTATTGGTAATTGCATCTCTGAGTTTTGAAATTTCTTTGAAGAAATCACAGAACGCATGGAAACGATGGTTGAATTTTTATTTGGTACTTCTATACCAATAGTACCTTTTCCGGGTATGGGAGCAATAATTCTAATCCCTAATGCAGAAAGTGATAAAGCTATATCATCCTCAAGATTTTTGATTTTTGAAATTCTAATTCCTGCATCAGGTACAATTTCATAAAGTGTTACTGTTGGGCCAATAGTGGCTTTAATGCTTGAAATTCCAATTTTGTAATTGTTTAAAGTATCAACAATTCTATTTTTATTTTCTTCTAATTCTTCTTGATTTATAGTGATGCCCTCAGTATCGTATTTCTTTAATAAATCAAGGGTTGGAAATTGATATTTTGCCAGTTCTAAAGTAGGGTCAAACTGTCCAAAATCTTCAACAAGTTTATCAGCGAGATTATCAGTTTCGGACTTTTCTTCTTTAACGTCTTCAACTTTTATCTCCAATTCAGCTTCTTCTTCAATTTCAGGTTCAGGAATTTTTACCTCTAAAGGTGCTGTTTCCAATTTAGACTCAACAGGTTTTTTAGGGGCGGCTTTTGTTTGCTCTAAAGATAATTCATGCGCTGATTTTATAGCTTCAGCTTCTTCAGATAAATTATTGTCAAAAGGCACAACAATATCTTCTTTTATTTCAGTAAGCTCATCTTTAATATCCTTTTTAGCCGACTTAAAAATATTGGCAATACCTTCAAAAGTTACTTTAAAACGAATCGCTAAATACGTTATAAGGCCAAATACAAGTAATAAAACAGTACCAATTTTACCAATATAATCTTGAAGAAAACTATTAACCTCAAACCCTATAGTGCCACCTAAAATATCGTTTTTGTTTCCAAAAAAACCTAAGAGGATAGATAACCAAATAATTATTAAAACACCCCAAAACCAGTGCTTTCTCAGTTTTGCTTTACTGATGTTCATTAAAACATAAACGCCAGATAAAAAGGTTAAACCAGAAAAAATAAAAGATGCAACACCAAATCCGCGTTTAATAAAAAAATCGCTTAACCAAGCTCCAGATTTACTTAACCAATTCTGTGTTTTTACGTCTCTTGATGTGAAATCAGACAGTGTGCTCTGGTCTGCTTCTCCAGTAAAAAGATAGGAAATAAAAGCAATAAATAGCAGCAAGCCAGCAATAACAAGAAAACTACCTAATACCAACTTTTGCTGGCTAGATAATTTAAAACTAGGCGCTTTTATTTTTTTTCTAGGTGCTTTTTTAGCTTTGGGTTTGCTTTTAGCCATTAACGGTTTGTTGTTTCAAAAAATAATCTAAAAATGAGATTGTTATTGAATAGTTTTAGCTATGCAACAAAAATACAAATTACTAACGTTTATCCTAAGGTATTAGTATTTTAAAAAACCTTAGGTAGGTATATAATAAGTCCAATAATGCAAGCAAAAACAGAGGCTATAAAAACAGCCCCTGCAGCAATATCTTTTATTAAACCAATTTTATGGTGGCGTTCAGGGTGAATAAAATTAGCAATTTCTTCTATGGCTGTATTAACGCCCTCAACGCTCATAACTAAACCAATTGCTAAAATTTGAACTATCCATTCACCACTAGAAATTCTAAAGTAAAAACCAGCAATAGTAACAATTATAGCTATAACAAGCTGTGTTTTTATACTAGCCTCAGTTTTTAAAAGTATTAGTGCACCTTTAAAAGCATAATTAACACTTTTTAATCGGTTTACTAAAAAAGAGTCTTTTTTAGGCATCTTGTAGCGCTTCTAAAGCAGCTTTGTAGTTTGGTTCATCAACAATTTCACCCACTTGTTCAGTATATTTTACGGTACCATTTTCATCTAAAACAAAAATACAACGCGAGTGTAAACCTTCTAAAGGCCCATCAACAATATTTAAACCATAGTCTTTACCAAAGTTTCCATTTTTAAAATCTGATAAATTAACCACGTTTTCTAAGCCTTCAGCAGCACAAAAACGAGCCTGTGCAAATGGTAAATCTCTTGAAATACAAAGCACTTTAGTGTTTTTCAATTCGCTGGCTTCTTGATTAAATGTTCGTACAGATTGTGCACAAGTTCCAGTATCCACACTCGGAAATACGTTTAAAACAACTTTACTTCCTTTATAATTCGTTAAACTGTGTACATCCAAATCCGTTGTTGTTAGTAAAAAGTCAGGAGCTTTAGTGCCAACTTCAGGCAAACTACCAGATGTATTTATTGCGTTTCCTTTTAATGTAATTGCAGCCATTTTTTTGTATTTAAATTTAAGCTTCTAAAATAGGAATATTTAATCTTATTCATTCATTATAACTAAATAAATTTCATAAATCATTACTAAAATATTGAGGTGTAAAAATTAAAACCTTTTGGGAGTTACCAGAATCCCGATAGCTATCGGGAGGGCTATTCGTTACAAGTCCTCTTTTCTTTGCTTAGGCACAAAAGTTGTGGGCTTTTCACTTCTATCTCTAACGCATCAGTCTGCAAAATAATGTGTTATCGCAAACATTTGTTCTTTTTTCACTTTTTAAAACCAGTTAAAATTCAATTAATGATATTCAAAAACTATTAAAAAATAATTAATGATAAGTTTTATCAATCTAAATATAGCTTTAAAAAATATAATTCATGTTTTTTGAGGGTATATAATTCTTAATTTTATTTCGTAAAAATATAACACAGAATAACTCACTAAATTATAAAGTATAAAAATGGATAACAACAATCAACATGGAGAAGCATTTGATATTAATAACTCTGATGCTAGCAAATGCCCTTTTTTAAGTGGAGATCAAAAGAAAACCGCAGGTCGTGGAACTAGTAATAGAGACTGGTGGCCTAATGAATTAAAGTTAAATATTTTAAGGCAACACGCACCAAAATCTAATCCTTTAGGAGAAGATTTTGATTATGCTAAAGCGTTTAATAGTATTAATTACGATGAGCTAAAGCAAGATTTAATTAATTTAATGACAGACTCACAAGATTGGTGGCCAGCAGATTACGGGCATTATGGAGGATTCATGATTCGTATGGCATGGCATAGTGCAGGAACATATCGCGTTGGTGATGGTAGAGGAGGAGCAGGAACAGGTACGCACCGTTTTGCACCTTTAAATAGTTGGCCAGATAACGGTAATTTAGATAAAGCCAGATTATTATTATGGCCAGTAAAAAAGAAATATGGGAATAAAATTTCTTGGGCAGATTTAATGATTTTAGCAGGGAATTGTGCATTGGAGTCTATGGGTTTTCCAACATTTGGATTTGCAGGAGGAAGAGAAGATGTATGGGAACCAGAACAAGATATTTATTGGGGGAGCGAAACAGGTTGGTTAGATAATGATGACCGCTACGATACAAGTGATGGTGATTTAGAAGGTCATTTAGGAGCTGTACACATGGGATTAATTTATGTAAACCCAGAAGGCCCAAATGGAGAACCAGATCCACTAAAATCAGCACATGATATTAGAATTACATTCGGTCGTATGGCTATGAATGATGAAGAAACTGTAGCTTTAGTAGCTGGAGGGCACACATTTGGAAAAGCACATGGTGCAGCAAATCCAGATCAATATGTTGGTGCAGAACCTCACGGTGCCTCTATTGAAGAGATGAGTACAGGTTGGAAAAACACCTTCAATTCTGGGGTTTTAGATGATACAATTACCAGTGGATTAGAAGGCGCATGGACACCTAACCCAACACGATGGGATGATGAGTATTTTGATGTACTACTAAATTATGATTGGGAATTAACTAAAAGTCCTGCAGGAGCGCATCAATGGACACCAAAAAATGCAGATGCAAAACAAGCACCAGCAGCAGGTGGAAACGGTACACAAGCTTTAATGATGTCTACAGCAGATATGGCTTTAAAGAAAGACCCAGGGTTTTTAGAAATATCAAAGCGTTTTCATAAAGATCATAAAGCCTTTGAGAAGGCTTTTGCTAGAGCATGGTATAAATTAACGCATCGTGATATGGGACCAATAAATCGTTATTTAGGTCCTGAAGTGCCTAAAGAAGAGTTGTTATGGCAAGATCCAATTCCTGCTGTGAATTATACTTTAAGTGATTCAGATATTGAATCTTTAAAGAAAATGATTTTAGCGTCTGGTTTATCAGTATCTGAATTAGTAAAAACAGCTTGGGCATCGGCTTCAACCTTTAGAGGTTCTGATATGCGTGGTGGTGCTAATGGCGGACGTTTACGTTTAGAACCTCAACGCAGTTGGGAAGTAAATAATCCAGATGAATTAAATAAGGTATTGAATGTTTTAGAAGGTGTTCAAAATGAATTTAACGGAACCGTTTCTATTGCAGATTTAATTGTATTGGGTGGTGTCGCAGGAGTAGAACAAGCTGCTAAAAATGCAGGGCACGATATATCTGTACCTTTTACAGGTGGACGTGGTGATGCAACTCAGGAACAAACTGATTTAGAGTCGTTTGGTTACTTAAAACCTTTAGCTGATGGTTTTAGAAATTACATGAATCCAAAATTAAAAGTAGCTGCTGAAGATTTACTAGTTGATAGAGCTAATTTATTAACGCTTTCTATTCCAGAAATGACTGCTTTAGTTGGAGGTTTGAGAGTTTTAGGTGCTAACTATGATGGGTCTGATTATGGTGTGTTTACAGATAATGTAGGACATTTAACCAATGATTTCTTTACTAATATTTTAGACTTTACATACACCTGGAGCGCAACATCTGATGATGATACTGTTTTTGAAGGTAGAGACAGACGTACAGGCGCAGTTAAATTTAAAGGCACTCGTGCAGATCTAATTTTTGGTTCTAACACAGAATTAAGAGCTGTTGCCGAGGTTTATGGTGCTAACGATGGTCAAGAGAAGTTTGTAAGAGACTTTGTTTCAGCTTGGAACAAGGTTATGAACTTAGATCGTTTTGATTTGAAATAAATTATAGAATATGTAAACTAAAAGGATGAGTTTTTATACTCATCCTTTTTCTTTTTTAAAATAAAGTGATGAACGAAACAGAATTGTTTTTTAATTCAATACAACAAGGAAAAGTGGATAATGTTGAAGCGCAACTTGATAGAAATCCAGAATTAGTAAACTCAAAAGATGCTAGAGGGTTTACACCTTTAATCTTTGCTTCTTATTTTGACAAAACAGATATTGTTAAAACTTTAGTGGCGCATAAAGCAGCAATTGATGCTACTGATGGGCAAGGTAATACCGCGTTAATTGGAGTTGCCTTTAAAGGAAATACGAGTTTAGCCGATTTATTAATAAAACATGGCGCAGCTATTAATGCAAAAAATAAAAATGGTGTAACCCCATTAATTTTTGCAACCATGTATAATCAAGTTGCTATGGTTGACTTGTTGTTAAAACACAAAGCCGATAAAAGTTTAAAAGATAATGAAGGTAAAATAGCTTTAGATTATGCTGAAGAAAAAGGCTTTAGTGAGATTATTATGTTTTTGGGGTAATTTTTTTGATAGGCTCAAACGGTCAAGGCTATGAGTAGTTGCGTGGTTTAGCACTAAATTTTGCAAGTACACACCTAACTGTTAAAAAACACTTGGATTTTTGCTTAGTTCATTGTTGTGTGCAGTTTTTTTTTATTTCAGTAGTTTTTTAATATCCATTCTTTGGTGTAAAACTCTAACTATTTCTACAATATCATTTTCCACCTTTCTATAAAAAATCAAATGGGATTTTATTTTAGTCACTCGATAATTCTTTCGAGTTTGCTCCGCTGACTTTCCAGTTATAAAGTTGTCAGCAATAAATTCAATTTCCGTAATTATCAAGTCGTAATATCTGTCAGCTTGTTTTTTAGACCATTTATTAAGCGTATAAATCCAAATTTTATCTAAATCCTCAATCGCTTGTTGACTTATGCGATATTTGTTTTTACTCATAAGTGTTTACGATGTAATTCTTTCAGATGTTGTTTTGGGTCAAAATTTTCAACAAATCCACTATTTTCACCAACTTCGAGAGCTTTAATCAGTTCCCTTTCCTTTTTTTCTTCACGTTCTAACAAGCGTAAAGCAGAACGAATTACTTCGCTAACTGAACCATATCTTCCAGAATTTACTTCTTCTCTTATGAAATCCTCAAAATGATTTCCGAGTGATATTGATGTGTTTTTTCCCATTTTGCTATATTTTTGCTCAAATATACCAAATCTTGGTAGCGTAGCCAAATTGCATACAACGACTAGATATGAAATCGTTTTAATGTTTCATATCTTGTCGTTAAACGAATTTCAGTAATTTTTCTTATAAAATTAAGTTTAAGTAAAAAAACCACTTCAGTTGAAGTGGTTTTTAATACTTATTTCTCTCTTTCAATTAAGTGTCAATAGAACCCATAACACGTTCCATAAAACTATTTAAAGCTTCTTTTTTAGGTGTACCATCTTTAGTCATTTTATTAACTTCAATGGCACCATACATGTTGGAGATTAATTCACCTATAACATCTAACTCTTCATCTTTTAAAGAAGGTACTTCAGTTAAGGCTTCTAGAGTTTCAATGGTTTCAACAACAAAATCTTCGTCGTTGTCTTCAATAAAATTCGTTAAGTGTTTAATTACTGGTAACTTCATTTACTAAATCTTTTAAAACATCAAACTTATTTGTCTGTACTTGGTTTACAAATGCACCATTTTTAAAAGTGGCAAATGTTGGTAAATTATCAACAGTTGCTAACTTTCTGCTTTCTGGAAACTTTTCCGCGTCAGCGATAATAAAAGTAACGTCCTCTAACTCTGATGCTAGTTTCTTTACTTTTGGTTTCATGATACGGCAATTACCACACCAAGTTGCAGAGTATTGTACCACAACGGCATCGTTTTCAGCTACTAGATTCTGTAAATTATCTTGTTCTAATTCTTTAACCATTTGTTAATTAATTTGCGTGTGCTGCTAAATATTCGGCTACACCATTTCTGTTTGCATTCATAGCTTCTTTTCCTTCTTCCCAGTTTGCGGGACAAACTTCTCCTTTTTCTTGAACATGCGTTAAAGCATCAACCAAGCGTAAATATTCTTGGACATTTCTACCAAGTGGCATATTGTTTATACTTTCATGTTGTACCACACCATCTTCATCAATAATGTAAGTAGCTCTGTAAGTTACATTATCACCTTCAACTTGTACTGTTCCTGTTTCTTCGTCATAGGTTTCATTAGTAATATCTAAAATACCTAAAACACTAGATAGGTTTCTGTTGCTATCTGCTAAAAGCGGGTAAGTTACACCTTCAATTCCTCCATTGTCTTTTTCTGTGTTTAACCATGCAAAATGTACCTCTGGTGTATCACAAGACGCTCCGATTACTATGGTATTTCTTTTTTCAAATTCACCTAAAGCTGCTTGAAATGCGTGCAACTCTGTTGGGCATACAAAAGTGAAATCTTTTGGGTACCAAAACAATACGACTTTTTTCTTGTTATTAACCGCTTCTTCAAGAACGTTTACTTTAAAAGTATCGCCCATATCATTCATTGCGTCTACGTTTAAATCTGGGAATTTTTTTCCTACTAATGCCATTTTATTTAAAATTTTGTAATTAAGATTCGTTTTTCAGTGTGCAAAAATAGTATGCAACTACAGAACAGTAAACCCAATAAAATTTTAAATACTTATTGATTAATAGTATTTATTTATGGATATTGAAAATGAATGAATTACGTTGTTATTCTTGAGATTTTAGTTGCTTTATTTTGATATGGAAAGCAGCAAAAAGTAGGGTCATAAACGGACTTAGCCAATTAAAAATGGCATAAAAAAAGTAGTCAAAAACACTAACACCAAGTACGCTACTGTGGTAGGCTCCACAAGTATTCCAAGGTATTAAGGGAGATGTTACGGTACCTGAATCCTCAAGAGTTCTACTTAAATTTTCAGGAGCAAGTCCTCTATCTTCATAGGCTTTTTTAAACATTTTTCCAGGAACAACAAGGGCTAGATATTGATCTGATGCAGTAATATTTATAGCTAAACAACTAATAACAGTACTGGCAAATAATCCGAATGTTGAAGTGGCTAAACTTAATAGGGCTTTACTGATTTTTGATAAAGCACCAATGGCATCCATAACACCTCCAAATACTACCGCGCAAATAATTAACCAAACGGTACCTAACATACCACTCATTCCACCTGATGAGAATAATTCATTTAAACTATCATTTGAAGTTTCAATTGCAGTATCCACTGTCATAGCATTCATAATGCCTTTGTATGCAGATTCAAATGTTAGTGAGTCTGCTCCTGCAATATCTTTAACAACTTCTGGTTGAGCAATAACGGCAACTATACCACCTAATAATGTGCCTATTATAAGCGCTACTAACGGAGGTGTTTTTTTTACAATTAAAAGTATAAGAACTACTGGGACGATAAAGAGCCAACCACTAATGAGGAATGATGAATTTATGGCTTGCAAAATAACAGATGTGTCGGCTACTCCTTTGGTATCAATTGTAAACCCAATAATAATAAAAACGATAAGCGTAATAATAACTGTTGGTACAGTAGTTAATGTCATGTATTTAATATGAGAAAATAGTTCGCCACCAGCCATTATTGGCGTTAAATTAGTAGTATCGCTAAGTGGTGACATTTTATCTCCAAAATAGGCTCCTGAAAGTACTGCTCCGGCGGTCATTCCAAGCGAAATTCCTAATGCATTCCCAATACCAATCAGTGCAATACCCACGGTTGCGGCAGTTGTCCATGAACTTCCTGTTGCAATTGAGGTTATGGAACAAATTATAACGCACGCAGCTAAAAATATATTAGGGTTTAAAATTTGTAAGCCATAGTACATCATAGATGGAATAATACCACTAATTAGCCAAGTCCCAGCTAAAGCACCTACCATTAAAAGAATGAGGATAGCTCCAGTTGCGGATTTAATACTTTCTGATACTTCCTCTAGCATCAGTTTATAGGGTACCTTGTTGTAAAAACCAACAATAGCTGCAACAGCTGCTCCAAGTAAAAGTATAAATTGATTAGAGCCGCTTAAAGCATCATCTCCAAAAACATATACGTTATAAGCCAACATTATAATTAGGGCAAGTAAAGGAATTAATGCTTCCCAGATATTAAGCTCCTTATTTTCTATAATATTTTGGTCATTGGCTTTAAATTCAGATATGTTTTGGTCGTTTTTCATCTAGGTTTTTTTTGCTACGTAATGTTACGATTTTATTGAAAGCTTTCAAAATGATGTGACTTATTTGAGTTTTTGGGTCTTAAATATTACCAAACCTTAAAAAATTTAACCGTGTTATTTATTTTATCATTTTTATTTGCGTTCGCAGTACTTTATTTTTTGATATATACATCAGAACCATCAATAGACTTAACAACTACTATATCAGATAAGGAAAATTATATTGAGTTCGAACAATCGGAAACTCATCAAAACCCTCCAATGCTAAACTTTAAATCATTTATGATGCCAGACGAGTTAGGTTTTCTGATTGGTACAGAAGATGATTTGTTAAGGGTGTGTAAATAAAAGCTCATAAAATGATAACTATAAGAGGTTTATTACATAATTTTTTTCTACTTTTACCGTTAAGAAGTCGTGATAAACACGTCTTAAAAAAAATGAAAAGAATTTTCTCTCAGTTTCTTTTATTTTTCTGCCTAAACTTATTTGCGCAAGTTGGTGTTGGTACAACTATGCCAGATTCCACATTAGATGTTAATGGTTCCTTATCTTTAAGTATCACGAGTACTTCTGGAAATCTCACATTAGATGATACGCACCATACAATCTTGATTACTGGAAATCATAATATTACTTTGCCAGTAGCAAATACTTGTGCGGGAAGAGTATATATAATTAAAAACCCAACAGCAAATACACCTACAATCTCATCATACAATGATTTAAATGGAAATACATCCACTGCACTAAATAGTCAAACAACAATAAGCATTCAAAGCGACGGTACCAATTGGGAACAAATTAGTACAAGCAAAATTACTTATGAAAAAATTGTAATTTGGGCTGAAGAAGCATCAGATTTAGCTAATAATCAAATGGAATGGAGTTTTGCTAATGGCGATACAGGTTTTATTGGAATTCCTCTACCAGAAGCTTGGGAAGCTTATGCAGTAAGTTTTCATGCAGATAATACGTCCAATGGTTCTAACACCATGTTAATGGCTGTTGTAAATATATCAGGCAACGGCGCGTTTACAGAATTTTTCAGATTTACAGCTTCAGGCGCAAATGATAATTTGGCTTACACAGAAATTTTAACAACTCCTGTGGCTATTCCAGCAGGAACTACATTAGGTTTTAGATCTATAACAGAGACAGGGAATATTAATAGTGCTCGTGTAGCTGTATGGCTTAGGCGTATCCCTTAAATTCATATTCATATCTAAAAAGTTAGTAACTTCGCTAGCTTAAATGGATTCATTAACTCAAATTGTATTAGGTGCAGCTTGCGGAGAAGCGGTACTTGGAAAAAAAATAGGAAACAAAGCCTTGTTATTTGGAGCAATTGGCGGTACTATTCCAGATTTGGATGTACTAGTTGGAAGTTGGCTCTACGGTAACGAGATTGATGCCATGTTGTTTCACAGAGGGTTTATGCACTCCATTTTGTTTTCCGTTATAGCAGCTTTTGTATTGGGTTGGATAGTTTATAAATTATACAATTCAGGAAATCGATTTGGTTCTACAAACTTAAAAGATTGGATTTTACTGTTTTTCTGGTCTCTATTTACGCATCCTATATTGGATTGCTTTACACCTTATGGCACACAACTTTTTGCGCCTTTTAGCAACCATCGTGTCGCGCTAAACAATATAGCCGTTGCAGACCCTGCATATACATTTCCATTTTTAATCTGTGTAATTGTTTTGATGTTTTTTAAAAGAACTTCAAACAAACGACGTTTATGGCTAAAATTAGGTGTAGGCATTAGTTCTATATACATGCTATTTACCTTAGGCAATAAATTATATGTAGATTCAATTTTCAGAAAATCTCTTAAAGAAGCCAATGTAAATGTATTTAGATTCAGTACCCAACCCGCTATCTTTAATAATGTTTTGTGGTATGCCATCGCAGAAAGCAAAACTGCATATTATGTCTCAGATTATTCTTTGTTTGATACTAAAAACCGTTTTTTAAATTTCAGGGAAGTCCCCAAACAACGAGACCTAAAATCCTCGGTATATAAAGATATTAAAGACTTAGCATGGTTCAGCAATCAATATTACAGCATTTATAAACTAAATGAAAACGAATATTTGTATAATGATTTGCGATATCCGTTATTAGACTTAGATAATCCAAATACGTCTGTTTTTAGCCTAAACTTATACAAAGATGGTAATCGTTTAAACATGAAACCTTTTAAACCTAAATTTGATAGCCTTGGCGATATTATTTCTCAACTTTGGGAGCGTATTAAAGGTATTTAAATTTATTAGGGCGCAACCCAAGGGTCGGGCTTTCACTAGTCGCTCCTCCTTAGGTCGGGAGCTCCAACATGCCGTTCAATCCCTTGCGCAATATCCTGCTAACTTCAATTCTAAATCAAAAGTTTAATACTGTCAGCTAACCAAAATTTTTATTAGTTTCAGTACAATAAGGTTACTTATCCTCCAAAATACCAATGTTAATCATACAATCTCGCATCATGTGGTAAGTACGTTCAATATCAGCATCCAAACCAATAGAAAAACGAATCAAACCATCACTTAAACCCATCTCTTTTTGTTCATCCTCGGGAATTTCAGAAGACGTAGAACTTCCAGGTGCGCTAAATAAAGTTTTGTAAAACCCTAAACTCACAGCTAAATACCCTAAATTTCTATTTTGCATGAGTTCCATAAGTTCATTAGCTTTTTCTAAAGAGCCCACATCAATAGTTAACATACCACCAAAGCCATAAGTTTTGTTCATCATACTTTTAAATAAGTCATGAGAAGGGTGAGAGGCTAACCCAGGATAAACTGTTTTTAAACCATCAGTTTCAAATTTTTTAGCCAAAAACATGCCGTTTTTACTATGTTGTTGCATTCTTATATGTAAAGTTCTTAAGTTCTTTAAAACCGAAGCAGCACGTAAACTATCCATGGTAGAACCTAAAAGCATGGAAGCACCATCATTCACATTTCTTAAATCGTTTATAAACTCTTGTGTACCGCAAACTACGCCACCAACCGTATCACTAGAGCCATTAATAAATTTTGTTAAACTATGTATAACAACATCTGCACCCAGAATAGCTGGAGAAATGGATAACGGAGAAAAGGTATTATCAACCACTAACTTTAAATTATGCTTTTGTGCTATTTCTGCTAAACCTTTAATATCTGCCACTTCTAAAAGCGGATTACTAACAGATTCGCAATAAATAATTTTGGTGTTTTTAGTTATGGCTGCCTCAACTAAATTAAGTTTAGTGATGTCAACAAAGCTAGTTTTAATATTAAATTTGGGTGTAAAATTTTTCAAAAATGCATACGTGCCGCCATATATCGTTCTACTGGAAATAATATGATCTCCCGCACCACATAATTGCATAATTACAGGTGTTATGGCGCCCATCCCAGAAGCTGAAACGTTGGCTGTTTCTGTGCCTTCCATAGCTGCTAAAGCTTCACCTAAATATAAATTTGATGGTGATGAGTGTCGCGAATACAAATAGCAACCATCAGCATTACCTTCAAAAGTGTCAAACATGGTTTTTGCAGATAGAAAGGTATAAGTAGACGAATCTGAAATAGAAGGGTTTACACCTCCAAATTCACCAAAGTACTGTAAGTCCTGAATATTGTTTGCGGGTTTAAAAGTCATTTTTAGTATGTTTTATCTATATACAAAATTTATTAAATTAAGATTAAAAAACAATGATTAATATTAAGTTTAGAAAATAAAACTAATATTGCGTATATTCATAGAATTATATTTTAAAAACTAATGTGTCTTTGAGATTCTAAAGAAATTATTTCAATTATGACTTTTGATGCTACAGATAAAAGATTACTAGAGTACTTACAACAGGATAGTAAACAAACAAATAAAGAACTGTCAAACAAACTCGGTTTATCAGTTACAGCTGTTTACGAGCGAATAAAAAAACTAGAAAAACAAGGTTTCATTGATGGATATATAGCATTAGTTAATAAAGAAAAAGTGAATCGAGATTTTGTGGTGTTCTGCCATATAAAATTGGTACAACATAGTCAAGATTTTGTAGTTCGGTTTGAAAAAGAAGTCAAACAACTAAATGAAGTATTAGAATGTTATCATTTAAGTGGCGATTACGACTATTTATTAAAAGTTATTGTTGCCGATATGCAAGAATTTAGAGCCTTTATGGTAGAGAAATTAACCAACATCAACCATATTGGGAGTACACACAGTATGTTTGTAATTAACAGAGTTAAACACACCACAGTAATAAATTTTTAGCATGCAATCCACGCTATATAAAAGCTTAGAGTTATTAATTGTATTTGTTTTAATACCAGTTAGTTTTGCTATAAATTATTCACCTTGGCTTAAGCTAGGTATAGGTGTAATTGGGTTTATTTATGTAATTTACATATTGATAAAAATAGAGAAACTTAAGTTTAAAATGTCTAAGTATTTAAACTGGAAAGCTTTTTGGAAGACTACCGTTATTAAACTATCTCTTATAATAATTATTACAACTAGTTTTGTCTGGATTACTGATAGTACTCAGCTTTTTAATGTGCTATTAAGCAAACCTATTAAGTGGCTCGTATTACTATTTGTTTATAGTTTTTTTTCAGTATATCCTCAAGAGTTACTTTATAGAACATTTTTCTTTAAGCGATATAGGTTGTTGTTTGAAAATGAAAATTTATTCATTTTTATTAATGCAATACTATTTTCTTTGGCGCATCTGTTTTTTAATAGTGGCTTGGTTTTATTACTAACTTTTTTGGGCGGCTTATTGTTTGCATTAACATTTGTTAAAACCGAGTCTACATTATTAGTATCCATTGAGCATGCCATTTACGGTTGTTGGCTTTTTACTGTTGGTATGGGAGATATGTTAGGGTTTCCAACATGATTAATAACATATATACTACTTATATTAAAACTTTTACTATTTTTAGAGAGCTATTACTAACCTTTAATTAATATTAAAAGACATGAAAAAATTAGGACCAATTATCTTAGGCTTTATTATTGGAGCAGTATTAACTTATTATTTCTGCCCGCGTCCAACTGATGCTATGCATACAATGGATGTTGAGGTAAAAGCCCCAAAAGACACAATCTCAGTTGCACAAGCCAAAATTTTAAGTAAAAACTGGGAACAGAGAAATCCAATTGAAGTAGATTCAACTCTGGAGGTTGAAGGTTCCAAAAAGAAAATCCGCTCCGTTTGGTGGTCTTTAGATGAGATTAACGAGTATTTGGCTTATGCTGAGGTAGAATCTAAGAAATTGGGATATACTATGACAGGTGTTAGAGTATACCTAGGGAACTATGGTAAAAACCCTAATCAAGCTATACAAAATAGAAACACTATGTTTATTGTACCTACTGGACCAAGAAAAACATCAAAAGCAAGTAGTTTAAATATAATGTTGCCTCCAACAGATAACGATATTCCAGCTCCACCTTTAAATCATGGTAGTGGTGGAAACGGAGGTTACCCACAATAAATATTTAAGTGATTGATTTTCTTTTAAGTCATTATGAGGCCTTAACGCGTTCATTAGAATTTTTAGCAGCTATAACTGGTATTTTATATTATAAAAAGTACCAAAGAACAGCTGCTAAATATTTTATTTTTTTCTTGGTTTTTATCGCTATTTGTGAATCTCTTTGTACATATACAAATTATGTTAGACCAGACGGGTTCTTAAATTTTTTGATTGGTACTAAATTTCAAAAGAATCATTGGTTTGCTACCTTGTATTGGGTTATTGGGGCTGTTTTATTTTATTCATTTTACTTTTACAGAGTATTAAAGACAGATTTATACAAGAAAATCATTAAATATATCTCTTATGGATTTTTAATTTTTTCTTCTATATATATAGCTTGTCATTGGGAAAAGTTTTTTTTCCAATTTTTTACTGTTTTTGATGTGTTAGGAGCTATCATTATATGTACATGCTCAATTCTATATTTTATTGAAATTTTGGTAAGTGATAAAATTTTGGAGTTTTATAATTCTATAAATTTTTATATAAGTGCTACAATTTTTATTTGGTGGCTTATCATTACACCTCTATCATTTTATAGTGTATATTTCAATTATGAAGTAGGAAAGAATTTCTTTGATTTAGATTTTGTACACTTAAGGTGGCAAATCATTTTGTTTTCAAATATTTTTATGTATTTAACTTTTACTTTTGCTTTTATATGGTGCAAACCGGAGAACAATTAACAAGTACAGCCTCAGAACGATATTTACTCGTTTATATGCTAGCAGTTTTGGTAATTATTACCACTTTGGTTGTAGTATTCTTTATCGTATTTCAAAGACGTAAAAATAAACTACTCCAAGATAAAATAAAACAACAGCAAGCTTTTGAGGCAGAAATTATTCAGGCGCAAACTGAAGCACAAGAGCAAACCTTAAAAAATATAGGATGGGAATTGCACGATAATGTTGGGCAATTATTGTCTTTTGCTAGTATGCAGTTAAGTATTTTAAAAATGCAAGTTGCGGATGATGTTAGGGACAAGTTTAAAGATACTTCCGAGGCGCTTAGTAATGGTTTAAAAGAGGTTAGAGCGCTTTCAAAAACATTAAATAATGATGTGATTTTAAATATCGGTTTTGAGAAGTCTATAACCAATGAGTTAGACAGAATGAAAAAAATGAAATTCACCTCTGCTGAACTTAAAATTATCGGTGATAAAGTTGATTTTATAGACCGAAAACACGAAATTATTATTTTCAGAATTCTTCAGGAGTTTTTATCCAATTCTGTAAAATATTCAGAAGCCAAAAACATAGCCATTACTTTAGATTATAAACCTGAAAGCATAATAATTACTGCAACCGATGATGGTAAAGGCTTTGATATAAATGAAATTGAACAGGGTTCTGGTTTAATTAATATGAAAAGTAGAGCTGCTTTAATTGGTGCCAATTTAAATTTGAATTCTAGATTAGGTGAAGGTGTAGAATTAGTGCTAAATTATCCTTTATCTTAATTATCCTAAGTACTTAAATACCTTTTTTAATAAACTCATTTTTCCTTTATAAGGAGCATATCTAAATGATGGATCAAACCAATTACCGCGTTTAATAATTGGTTTCGCATTCGAAAAGGTTTCATAACCATGCTTACCGTGGTATTTACCCATTCCGCTAGCGCCAATACCCCCAAAAGGTAATCGGTGGTTTCCAAAATGAATCAATAAATCATTAATAACCCCGCCTCCATAATTAAACTTTTCAATAACTTCTTTTATAAAGGGCTTTTGGTTAGAAAATAAATAAAGTGATAGTGGACGTTCTAGTTTCCATATTATTTGCTCGATTTCTTCATTAGTTTCATAAGTTAGTATAGGCAAAATAGGACCGAAGATTTCTTCTTGCATGATTTTACTATCTAAACTTGGTGAATCAACAATTGTTGGAGAAACATAACACGCATCAATATCAACTTCACCACCAAAAACAATATTTATATCTTTTAATAAATTGGCTAGCCTTTTAGTGTTTTTTGTATTAATTATTCGAGGTAAATCTGGTGATAGTTTTGGGTTTTTACCATAACGTCGAATTATTTCTGTTTTCAATGCGTCAATCAGCTTATGCTTGATATTAGATTTAGCAATTACATAATCTGCTGCAATACAGGTTTGTCCACCATTTAAGAGCTTTCCCCAAACCAATCTTCTAGCTACAAGTTTTAAGTTTACGGTGTCATCAATAATACATGGTGATTTTCCTCCAAGTTCTAATGTTACAGGTGTTAGATGTTTTGCTGCTGCTTTTGCAATGATTTTTCCGACTTTTGTGCTCCCTGTGAAAAAAATATAGTCCCATTTTTCTGCTAATAAAATTGTTGAAGTCTCAACACCACCTTCTATAGAAATGGCAACTGTCTCAGGAAAAGTATTTTGTATAATTTCAGTAATTACTTTTGATGTATGTTTTGTAAGTTCACTTGGTTTTAAAACAACAGTGTTTCCTGCTGCTATAGCCATAATTAATGGTTCCATAGCTAGAAGAAAAGGATAATTCCAAGGTGCAATAATTAAAACAGTTCCATAAGGGTCTTTATAAATATAATCTTTTGAAGGAAAGGTTAAAAATGAGGATTTGACGCGTTTTGGTTTGGACCACTTCTTTAGGTTTTTTATAGCCAGATTTAGTCCTGAGATGACCAGTCCAACCTCACTAATATAAGACTCGAATTCTGATTTTTTAAAATCTTTTTTTAAAGCATCCAGTATATCTTGTTCATGCTCTAAAATTTCTTTTTTTAAAGATTTTAAAAGCTTTAGCCTGTAAGTAATATCTTTTGTTTTTTGAGACTTGAAAAATACTCGTTGATTCTTTATTATGTTAGGTACGGTGTTCAATAGTAAAGCTTTTTCTAAAGGTATCTAATTTAAAATAAACAAGCATTCCAAATAGCATCATTTGGTAAAGGGGCATCTATTGAAATAGATTCCTTTTTTACAGGATGAATAAATTCAATATATCTGGCATGTAAACTTATGCTGGCATCTTTGTTACTTCTATCAAAACCGTATTTTAAATCACCCTTAATAGGGCACCCTATATTTGATAATTGAACGCGAATTTGATGGTGTCTTCCCGTTTCTAGATTAACTTCTAGTAAATAATAATTATCTAATTTTTTTATAACTTGGTAGTGTAGAATAGCTTTTTTACTACCAGTAACTTCTTTAGAGTAAGCTTTAGATTTGTTGTTTTTAGGGTTTTTGACTAGCCAATTTATAAGTGTATCCTTATGCTTGGGCGGTTCTTTTTTTACGATGGCCCAATAGGTTTTTTTTATGTCTTTAGAAAGGAATAATTTGTTTAGTCTAGGAAGTACTTTACTCGTTTTTGCAAAAATCACCAGACCAGTTGTTGGTCTGTCTAAGCGGTGTACAGTTCCTAAATATACGTTTCCAGGCTTGTTGTATTTGTCTTTAATAAATTCCTTAACAACATCACTCATTGGTTTATCTCCTGTTTTATCACCTTGAACGATATCACCAGCACGTTTGTTTATAATAATAATGTGGTTGTCTTCATATATGACTTGAAGATTACTTTTATTAGATAGAACTTTTGACATGTTGGATTTCTCGATTTTTCGAAAGTTAGATTTATTTTAATGTTGATTTAAACTTAGAGGTCATTTTTATTATTGAATCTAAATTTTTTAAAAGTTTATCTAACTCATCATTATCTATAAATTTTAAATCGAAAGCTATTAATAATTGAGTTTCAACTTCGTATGCAGAGCCAAGTGTTATCTGTAAAAAACGAGCAAAGTCTTTGTTTGATTTTCTGGAGGAACCTTCGGCAATGTTAGAAGGTATCGATACTGATGCTCGTCTTAATTGATTGGTTAAGCCAAATTTTTCTGAATCTGGAAACTTTGAAGTAATCGAATAAATTTCAGAACAAAATAATCTACTTTTTTTCCAAATTTCTAAGTCTTTGAAACGATGCATTTGTTGGGTTATTAGATTGTTGAATTTGTTCGATTGTCAAGTATTTAGTATTATAATAAGCCTAACTAATCTAAAAATCCAAGAAGTCTAGATTAATAGGATTCACTCTCGTTAGGGAAATCTTGAGTTTTTACATCATCTACATATTGAGAAATAGCAGTAGACATCTCTTCATATAAATTTAGGTATCGTCTTAAAAATCTAGGATTAAACTCATGCGTCATACCAATCATATCATGTAATACTAAAACTTGTCCGTCAACTTCAGGTCCAGCACCTATACCTATTATAGGTATACTTACGCTCTCTGCAACTTGTTTAGCAAGTTTTGCAGGTATTTTTTCTAAAACAATAGCAAAGCATCCTAATTTTTCTAGCATTTTTGCATCCTCTAATAATTGTTCTGCTTCTTGTTCTTCTTTGGCACGAACCGTATATGTTCCAAATTTATAAATAGATTGTGGTGTTAAACCTAAATGGCCCATAACTGGAATTCCTGCGTTTAAAATACGTTTTATGGATTCTTTGATTTCCTTACCACCTTCAAGCTTTACAGAATGTGCGCCACTTTCTTTCATAATTCTTATTGCCGAACGCAGCGCTTCTTTAGGGTCACTTTGGTAACTTCCAAACGGTAGGTCTACAACAATAAGTGCTCTATAAATAGCACGTACAACCGAAGATGCATGATAAATCATTTGGTCTAAGGTAATTGGTAAGGTAGTTTCGTGGCCAGCCATAACGTTACTGGCAGAATCGCCTACTAAAATAACATCTACACCTGCGCTATCTACAATTTTTGCCATGGTATAATCGTATGCTGTAAGCATTGATATTTTTTCACCCGTAGCTTTCATATCAACAAGTGATTTTACGGTTACGCGTTTATATTCTTTTTTGGCAGTAGACATGTTATTTTGAAATTAGTTAGCACGTAAAAATACACAAAATAAGAAGATACTGTTAAACTTTTCTTTAAAGGGAATCTACATGCTTAGATATCAGTTATTTTAGCTAAAAACTGAAAGCCATGGCACGTATTATATTTTATTTAGTACTTTTAATAACTACGACTTTATTTGGTCAAACAGACGAAGAGACTCAGGTTAAAGCTACGGTGGATGTTTTTTTTGAAGGTTTTCATAAAGGTGATACGGCTTTGATGAAATCGGTTATGGCGGATAAGATTTTAATGCAAACAGCTTACAGGAATAAAGAAGGTAAAGATATTTTAGTTACCGATAATCCCAAAAAACTTATTAACGCTATTGCTGATAGACCGGACGACCAAAAATGGGATGAACGCTTGTTAGACTACAGGATTCAAGTGGATGGCAATATGGCGAATGCTTGGACACCTTACGAGTTTTGGTTTAATGGAGAATTTAGCCATTGTGGTGTTAACTCATTTCAGATGTTTAAAGATGGTGATATTTGGAAAATTATTTATTTGATTGATACACGCAGACGTTCTTCTTGTGATAGGGGGTAGCGCATTTTTATCTGATTTTGGTGAATATCTACTGGTTCATAATTAAGACCGAGGCTTATCAATTCCTCTATCATACATCACAATACTGCCAGCAACAGAAACGTTTAAACTTAAATGCGATTTAAACTTTACTAAAAAATGACTTTTTTCAATCGCTTTTTTTGAAAGTCCATGATCTTCTGCACCTAATAAATAAACGCAACGTCTGGGGTGGTTAAAGGTTTCTAAATCTTCAGCATCATCGGTAAGTTCAACACTTACTAGTCTAGCACCTTTAGGGAGGTTTTTATAAAATTCATCAAACGTTTCATAATGAAAATAGGGCATAGACTTCACAGCATTATGCGTGTCGCAAGCTTGTTTTGCATAACGATTGCCAATGGTAAAAATAAAACTAGCGCCTAAATTTTGAGCAGAACGCCAAAGCACACCTAAATTTTCAGGTGTTTTTCCGTTTTGTATGCCGATACCGAAGAATTCGTTTTCAAAGTTGTCATTCATCTTTCAAAAGTAAATATTCTATAGATTACCCACCAATAGTGATCATACTTCTGTTTTTAGAATGTAAATCAGGTTTTTGTAGTTTTTCCAAAGTGTCCATACCACCACGCACTTTAAATTTAGCTTGTACTGCTTTTTGTATGATGGGTTCAATTGGTTTTCCTGCTCTTAAAGTGGTTAATACATCAGACTCTGTAGCAGAAAATAAACAATTTTTTAATTGACCGTTAGCTGTTAAGCGCAATCTATTACATGAATCGCAAAACGGATTAGTAACAGAGCTTATAATAGCGAAACTACCTTTATAGTCTTTTATTTTGTAGTTTTTAGAGGTGTCGTTTGGCGCATCTTGTAAACGTTCTACTTTATCTTCCGCGAAAGCGTTATTTACATAAGTCATAACTTCAGCATACGATACCATTTTACTCATATCCCATTTATTACCATCAAAAGGCATAAACTCTATAAACCGAACAGACACAGGTAAATCTCTAGTAAAGTGGATGAAATCTATAATTTCATTATCATTAAAACCTTTCATTAAAACAGCATTCACTTTTACTGTAAAACCCTCTTTTACAAGCAATAAAATATTATCATAAACCCGTCTAAATTCATGGCGTCTGGTAATATGTTTAAACTTGTTTTTATCCAAAGAGTCTAAACTCACATTAATTTTATTAACGCCGTTAGCCTTTAAAACAGGAATAAACTTATCAATAATCACCGCGTTTGAAGTTATGGATAATTCCACAGGAAGCGATGCTAGTTTTTCTAAAATAACAGGAATATCTTTTCTAACTAAAGGCTCTCCACCAGTCAATCTAATTTTTGTAACACCATGATCAACAAAGGTTTTAGCGATATCATATATTTCTTCATAAGTCATTAAATGACTTTTGGGTGATAAAGGTACACCATTAGCAGGCATGCAATAGGTACAACGTAAATTACAACGCTCTGTTAAAGAGATACGAAGGTAAGCATGGTCTCTACCATGTGAATCTTGTAATATGTTTTTTTCTTCGCTCATTGCTTCGCTTTGTTTATTTGTTGAATCGTTGAATTGTGTAACCGTTTAAACAAATTAACACGAATAAACGTTTTTTTAATCGTGTCTTGCACCTTTAAGTATTCTAAAACTATGTAACACCGCTGGAAAAATAGCATCCATAGATTCTTTTGCGCCATTTGTTGAACCTGGTAAAGCTAAAACCAAAGTATCGCCAATAGTGCCTGCAACACTTCGTGATAACATGGCAAACGGCATGCGCCCTTGCCCGTAGCTTCTAATGGCTTCCTCAATTCCAGGAATGCGTCTCTCTATAATTGGTAATAATGCTTCTGGAGTAACATCGCGCCCTGATAACCCAGTTCCTCCAGTATAAATTACCATATCAATACCTTGTTCTTGATAGGATTTTACTTTTTGTTGAATGATATCTTTTTCATCAGGAATAATCACGTATTCATTGACTTTAACTTCACTCTCTTCAAGCTTTTTGATGATAGCTTTTCCTGCTTTATCTTCTTTATGACCCGCTGAAATAGTATCGCTACAAACTACAACTGCTGCTGTTAAGTCTTTTCTGAATTTATCTCTAAAATCAGATTTCCCGCCTTTCTTTTCTAATAACTTTATCGCATGTATTTCTATGCCTTTATCAATAGGTTTTAGCATGTCATACATGTTTAGAGCCACTACGCTTGCTCCATGCATCGCTTCAACTTCAACGCCTGTTTTGTAAATGGTTTTTACCGTGAATAATACAGTGATTTCAAGTCCATCAATTTGGTATTCAATTCCAGTAAATTCAATAGGTAAGGGGTGGCAATCTGGCAAAATATCTGGCGTGCGTTTTACACCTAATAACCCTGCCGCTTTACTCATAGCGAATACATTGCCTTTAGGAACGGTTTCGTTTTCAATGGCAGTAATCGTTTCTTGTTTACTGACCTTTACGACTGCTTGGGCTACTGCAGTTCGTAATGTGGTACTCTTATTTGTAATGTCTACCATTTTTCTAACTATTTACTTTCCATTGGTGACTTTCATCTTCAAAAATTTCCTTTCCAAATACAGGAACATCAGCTTTAATGGCTTCAACTATAAACTCTAAAGCTTCAAAAACTACTTTTCGTCTTGGTGAGGACACAAACACAAAAAGACAAATTTCACCTGCTTTTACAGTACCTAAACTATGGTAAATGTGCATACAGGTTAAATCAAAATTTTCAAAAGCTGATTCTCTTATCTCATGAAATTTTTGGTTTGCCATGTCTTCATAAGCTGTATATTCGATTGCAGCAACTGTTTTTCCATCAATCTCATCGGCACGTACTTGTCCTAAGAAAATATTATGGGCACCTATGTTAGTTTTGGTTTGGTGTTTATAAATTGAGTTCCCTATAAACTCTGAAGTTATCGCGCCTTCTTTAAAAACACTTTTCATTGGTTTTTTATCTTTCATGTATTGTTTTTTGTCATTTCCGCGAAGGCGGAAATCTTTACTTTATTATTTTATGTTTTTCTTTTAAATAATTGTTTATTTCGTTTGCACCTTGAGGTATACTAAAACAGTCATTAATATTTAATCCTTGTAATACTTTTACGGCGTGTTTACTGCGCATTCCCGATTTACAAAAAAGGGCTTTCTTTTTTGATAAATCAATTTTATGTAAACTAGTTTCTAATTCACTTAATGGGATATAGGTAACGTTTAAATGGTCTACTTTAGGTTGTTCGTGTAGCTCTCTAACATCAATAAATTGAATGTTTTTTTTAGAAATTACCTCGGATATTAGAACTTCTAGGACTTCGGTTTTACAGCCAATATTCATTTGCTTATTCTCAAAACTATCTTGATCATTTAATACAGATTGAATACTAGCTTCGTTTCTGTTTATTTTTAAAGTTGAAGTTTGGGAAATCAATGCATTATAGC
This sequence comes from uncultured Algibacter sp., assembly GCA_947502405.1. Classification (GTDB taxonomy): domain Bacteria; phylum Bacteroidota; class Bacteroidia; order Flavobacteriales; family Flavobacteriaceae; genus Algibacter_B. Next base: position 188,986 of record CANMZT010000005.1, read on the forward strand.
ATAGCAATTTTCCTGAAAGCACATTACCAATACCTAAAATGAGCTTTAAAACTTCGTTGGCTTGCATACAACCAATTATTCCAGGAAGCACTCCTAAAACACCAATGTCTGAGCAATTTGGAACTGCGTCTTTTTGAGGCGGGTTTGGGAAGAGGCATCGGTAACTTGGTCCGTTTTGATAATTAAAAACCGAAATCTGACCTTCAAACTTATAAATAGCGCCAAAAACTAGTGGTTTGTTTGTAATGATACAGGCATCATTTACTAGGTAGCGGGTTTCAAAATTATCAGAACCATCAACAATGATATCGTATTTCTGAAATAATTCTAAAGCATTTTTATAGTTGAGTGGTTCAGGATATGCATTTATGATAATAGCATTATTTAAATCTTGTAAACGCTCTTTGGCTGCAATGGCTTTGTTTTTTCCTAAGGAAGATGAGCCGAAAAGTACCTGACGCTGTAAATTAGAAAGCTCTACTACATCAAAATCGATAATACCAATAGTGCCAACACCACCAGCGGTTAGATATTGTAAAACTGGACAGCCTAATCCGCCAGCACCAATGACTAACACTTTTGCGCTAGAAATTTTATCCTGACCTGCTTGTCCGATTTCTGATAAAATGATATGTCTGTTGTATCTATTCATTAATTGTTGAATCGTTGAATTGTTTAAACGGTTAAACAAAAATCATCCTCCTGAAAATGGTGGTAATAACGCGATTTCAGCTCCAGTTAATTCTGTATCTAAAGCCACTAATTCTTGATGTTGTGCGATTTGAAAATCTTTGTTCTTTAAATCAGAATATTTACTGTTTAGTAAACTTAAAAGTTCTGATACTGTATTTTCAGAAACTTCTAACTGCTCCTCATCTTTCTGAGTAACCTCGGCAATTTGTCCGAAATATTTAATTGTTATAAGCATCTTCTATCTGTTTAAAATCTTCTTTTGTATTTACGTTTAATGTGGCGTTTTGATGTGTTTCATCTAACACCACATTTTTATAGCTGCATGCTTTTATAGCTATTCGTAATCGACGTTCGTTGTTTTGTAAAAACCTGTAAAACAAACTTTTAACACCTCTCTTATAAAGCGCTACTAAAGGCATGGACTTGCCATTGCTTTCGGCTTGAATAATTTCGACGGTATCATCAACTTCTTCAATTAGTTGTTGTAAAACTTCAGAAGAAATTAATGGAACATCACAACTTAAAATCAAATTATATTCGGTTTTCGAAGCCTGTAATCCTGAATAAATTCCTGAAACAGGTCCAGCATCTTTTATATCATCAGTAATGCGTTGATGACCAAAAACATCATAATTAGAATTATCCGAAACAATAATAATATCAAAGACTAAAGGTTTCAAAGCGTCTATACTGTACTGTACAAACGATTTATTATTCAACTGTAAAAACCCTTTATCTGTGCCCATTCTAGAGCTTTTTCCTCCGGCTAAAATAATGCCTGTTATATGTTTCTTTTCTATCATTTTAGGTGAAAAATAATTTAGCGCAGGCTATGATTAATACAAAAGCTAATAGGTAGCGCAAACTTTGGTTGTTTATTTTTTTACTGCCATAATATCCACCTAAAACACCACCAATTAATGCAATGCCAACCAAAACAAATGAGCCATTTTCAATATTCACACCACTTTGTAATTGTCCTATCAAACCTGCTGCAGAATTTACCCAAATAAATAGTGCTGAAACGGCAGCAGCCTCTTTCATCTTACCCCAATGCAATAACAAAATTACAGGCGTTAGAATAATACCACCTCCAATACCAATTAATCCAGAAAAGAAGCCTATAACACCACCAACAATCAATCCTTGCCATAGTTTTATGGGTTTAATCCTATCACTTTCTTTACCAAATACATTGAGCATTTTTAGTATGGCGAAGATTAATAATACCGCTAATATTTTTTTGTAGATGGATGCGTCAACTTCTAAAGTACCACCTACGTAAGCTAACGGAATAGAGGCTATAGCAAAGCCTAAGAATAGTTTTTTATTAAAATGTCCAGCCTTAAAATAATAGTAAAATGAAATACCCGCGACAAAAATGTTAAGCAATAAAGCTGTAGGTTTCATTGTTTCTGGTGCAAACGAAAACAATGCCATTAGTGCTAAATAGCCACTAGCTCCACCATGTCCCACACTTGCATAGAGAAAGGAAACTATGGGAAGAATGAGTAAAAAAATGTATATGTTTTCGGTTTGTAGCACGTTGTTAATTTGTTTATCTGTTGTCATGTCGAAATGAGGTACGAATGAGACATCACATAATGGTTGTTTTCTTCAATGATTATGTGATTTCTCACTTTGTTCGAAATGACTAAACTTCATTTTATTTTTATAAATTTTTAATCTTTGATAATTCATTATCCAAAAACTTCCAACAGTTTCTATTAATGTCATCAAAAGCCTTAACTAAAGATTGTCCATATTCAGTTAATTCTGCACCACCGCCACCTTTACCGCCAATACTATTTATTGTTACTGGCTTTTTAGCAGATTTATTTACGGCGTCTAGCATTTGCCACGCTTTTTTGTAGGAAATATTTAAGGATTTTGCAGCTTTTGATAATGAGCCTGTTTCCTGAATAGCTTTTAGTAAGTGCACTCTGCCTTCTCCTAGAAGCACATTATCTTCAGATTCAATCCATATTCTACTTTTTATTTTATAGCCCATATTGCTTTGTTTAATTTGGTAATAAAATCACTTCTATCTCATCTCCTAGTTTAATATCAGTGATATCCTCTGGGGCAAATACCAAGGCATTAGCTAAGGCAAATGTTTGGAGCATTGATGAATTCTGTCCGTCTAAAATTTTAACCTTTCCGTTACCATAAATACCTTTTAAAAATTGCGGTCTGTCTCCTTTCTTTTGAAAGGAATTGGATGCAGTAGCAGTAATCCTTGGTAATTCCAAAGTATCACGGTGCATCATTTGCTGTAAAGCAATATACACATACACGTAAAAGCAAGATAGTGCAGCAGCGGGATTTCCTGGCAATGCAAAAATATTCGTGTTGTTTTTTTTGCCAAAAAACAAAGGCTTTCCAGGTTTTTGCTTCACTTTATAAAATAGTTCTTCAACTTCTAATTCTCCTAGTGCTTTCCCTACAAAATCGTAATCGCCAACGGAGATACCTCCGGTAATTAAGACTAAATCATTATTGTTCAAAGCAGTGTTGAGTGTTTCAACAGTTTTATTGTAATCATCTTCAACCTTATAAAGCGTTACATCATAAAACTTTAGATTGTACAAAGCACTGAGCAACATTTTGGAATTACTTTCATAAATTTTTCCATGCGAAAGTTCTTGTCCAGGTGATATGAGTTCGTTTCCTGTAGTAACTATAGCAATATTTGGTTTTTTAAACACTGAAACTTCAGTAATACCTAAAGACAGTAAATAACCAATGGCTGCGGGTGTTAGTTTTGTGCCTTTTTTTAGAGCGATATCTCCCGTATTTACCTGTTCTCCTAAAGGACGAATATTGATTTCTGGAGTGACTTGATGTGCAATAGTGATTGTATTATCATTTAACTCTACCTTTTCTTGCATCATTACAGCGTTGGCAGAATCTGGTACTGCTGCACCAGTAAATATCCGAATGGCTTCCCCTTGTTTTAATTCTAATTTATGTTCATCCCCAGCTTTTACTTCCCCAATTAGTTTATAGGATAAGCTATCGTGTAAGTTTAACGCGTAACCGTCCATAGCTGATTGCCTAAAAGGAGGCATGTTAATAGGGGATAAAACGTCTTCAAACAATTCATAACCACCAGCTTTTTCGACCTTTTTTATAGTGGATTGCGATAATGCTTTTACGTTATTTTTTATAAAGGAAATGGCTTCGTTAATTGAAATCATGAATTAATCGTTATATCTGCACAAATATAACGATTATGCTTTTTGTCGCAACATGACATTTGTCATATTTTTTCCTGTAAAAAAACAGGACTTTTATGTCCGAAATAAAAAACCGATTAAAGGAATGCCTATAAAAAGTTATCTAGCACATCCAAAAAAAGGCGAGAAGCAAGCGCTTATTAATGCGCTTTCTGAATTGAATGGATGTGAAGTGATACCAGCTACCAATCAGGATGTGGTTGTGTTGGTTACTGAGACATTAGACGACGCTTCTGATGTTATTCTCAAAGAAAAAATAGAACATATAAATAGTCTAAAACTATTAGCATTAGTTTCTGGCTTTAATACTCCACAAAATTAGCATTATGTATAATTCAATATCAAGTAGAAGAAATTTTATAAAAAAGATGGCGCAATTGTCTGCTATGACAGCTGCAGCAGCCATGTTTCCAGGTATAATATTTGCTAGCGAACAAGAGGAAGGTATTCCAAATAGTGCCAATTTAGATTGGAAAAAAGGACCTTGCCGTTTTTGTGGTGTAGGTTGTGGTATCCTGGTGGGTACTGAGAATGGAAAAGCTGTTGCTGTAAAGGGAGATCCTAATTGTTCAGTTAATAAAGGTTTGCTTTGTGTAAAAGGTTACCACCAAACTATGTGCATACAATCTAAAGATAGGTTAACACACGCCTTGGTAAAAAAGAATGGGAGATATGTAAAAACACCATTGAATGAGGCTTTAGATATTGTGGCTGATAAAATGAAATCTACAATTGAAGCTCATGGTAAAGATGCTGTGGCAATGTATACTTCTGGGCAATCTACAATTCCTGAAGGTTATGTAGCTTCTAAGTTAATGAAAGGTGCTATTGGTACTAATAATCTAGAATGTAATGCCCGTTTATGTATGGCAAGTGCTGTGGCTGGGTTTTTAACCACTTTTGGTGCTGATGAGCCTATGGGCTGTTATGAAGATATAGACCACGCGGACTATTTTATAACCTGGGGAAATAATATGGCAGAAATGCATCCTGTGCTATTCTCAAGAATGTTAGAACAGAAAACAAATCGTGGGGCTAAAATTATTGATTTTGCAACACGAACTTCACGATCTAGTACCGCATCAGATAAATCTATTTTATTTGAGCCTCAAACCGATTTGGCTGTTGCAAATGCCATTTGTTATGAAATTATAAATAACGGTTGGGTTAATAAATCCTTTGTTGAAAAGCATTGTAATTTTAGCAAAGGGCTTACAAATATGGGTTATGGAACTGAGGATAAATACAGTTTTAAAGACAAACCAGAAAAGATAGATTTTGAAGCCTTTAAAACATTTTTAAACGATTATACCCCTGAGAAAGTTGCTAAATATTCTAAAGTTTCCGCTAAAGATATTAAGTATTTAGCTTCTATTTATGGCGACCCGAATAAGAAAGTGGTATCCTATTGGTGTATGGGAGTAAACCAGCATACCAGAGGGACATGGATGAATAATTTAATTTATAATATGCATTTGCTTACGGGTAAAATTTCTCAACCAGGAAATGGGCCTTTTTCATTAACAGGTCAGCCTTCTGCTTGTGGTACAGCAAGAGAAGTGGGTACATTCACACATAAGTTGCCAAAAGGTGTGGTGATGAATGAAAAACACCGCCGTTTAGCTGCGAAAATATGGAAAGTGCCATATGAGCGTATTCCATCAAAACCTACATACCATACTACTGAGATGTTTAGAGCAGTTGATCGTGGGGATATTAAATTTATATGGACTCAGGTTACCAACCCTTTAGTGTCTTTACCAAAAACAAGTCGTTACCGTCCAGCTATGGAAAAAGATTCTTGTTTTGTAGTGGTTTCAGATGTGTTTCCTACACCAACTTCGGATGTTGCGGATGTTATTTTACCTGCATCATGGCATATTGAAAAAGGTGGCTTATATGGAAATTCAGAACGAAGAACACAGCATTGGGATAAAATGGTTGAAGGTCCAGGAGAAACCACACCAGATGCGTGGATGACTATTGAAGTTGCAAAACGTATGGGCTATGGCGATTTATTTCCATATAGCGAAGAAAATCATGTAGAAGAAATTTACAACGAATACCGTCAATTCCATGAAGGTGCAAAACATGGTATGGCACCTTTAGAAGTTCTGAAAAAAGAATCAGGAGTTATTTGGCCTTATGTAGATGGAAAATCTACACAATGGCGTTTTAACGCTAAGTATGACCCAGCTTGTAAAGAAGGATCTGATTTTGATTTTTATGGTAAACCAGATGGAAAAGCTGTGATTTGGCAACGGCCTTATGAACCTGCTGCTGAAGCTCCAGATGCTGAATACCCATTTTGGTTAAATACGGGCCGTGTTATAGAACATTGGCATACGGGTTCTATGACGCGTAGAATTCCTGTACTTCATAAAGCAATGCCAGAAGCATATATAGAGTTTCATCCAGATGATGCAAAAGCATTAGGGATTAGAGATAATGAAAACGTGAAAGTAAGTTCTCGAAGAGGAAGTTGTGTGTTACCTGCATCGATAAATAAAAGGGGGTTGCCAACTAGAGGTCAGGTGTTTGTTCCATTTTTTGATGAGAATATGATGATTAATGATGTGACTTTGGATGCGTTCTGTCCGATTTCCAAAGAACCAGATTTCAAGAAGTGTGCTGTTAAAGTTGAAAAAGCATAAAACATGAAAAAACGACTCGGAATTATTTCGCTTTTAGTACTGCTCTTTATAGCTTTTATTACCATTTGGAATTTTAGCTATCAGCAAGGTTTGGAAGAGGCCTATATTCCCGTTGAGGAAGGTGTTTCTAAATACAGCTTGCCTTCTGAATCTGGAGTTTTCAAACGCTCTGAATATGCCGTAGAATATAAAAATATGCCTGTAGATGAAAACCATCAAAGATTACTAAAAGATTATTATAAAAATAGGGCTTATCATGGCGCGCCACCAAGTATACCACACCCTGTTGAAGAAATGAATTTAGGTGATAATACCTGCTTAAAATGCCATCAAAATGGAGGATTTGTAAATAAATACAAAGCGTATGCTCCGGTTACACCTCATCCAGAGATGATTAATTGTCGGCAATGTCATGTAGCTCAAAATAGTAATACGCTTTTTAAAGCAGCTAATATAGCACAAGTACAAGCCCCAAAGGTGGGTGTTAATAATGCCTTGATTGATACACCACCAATGATTCCACATCAAATACAAATGCGAGAAAATTGTTTGTCTTGTCATGCAGGACCAGCAGCTCCAAAAGAGATTAGAGTAACGCATCCAGAGCGTGTTAATTGTCGTCAATGCCATGTTCCAACAGATAGAGTTATTTCTGAAATAGCACCTTTTTCAAGAACTAAAACAGATAGCAATGAATAGAAAGTACTATATATACATTTTTACATGTACGTTTTTGGTTGTGTTTTTTTCTTGTAAACATAATGAAGGTGAATATCATAATTTGAATGATAAGATTAAAGCCGTAAGTAAAACCTATCATGGGACTTTATCTTCTGAAGTATTAATTGACGGTATTAAAACTCTAGAGATTACTGAAGGTGAGCATACCTTTTTAATTCCAGAGCGGAAGAGTCAAATAAAATCATTTGCTTGTATTGAATGTCATAATGTAGGATTGGATAAATTACAAAGTAAAGATATCAAGAAAGCGCATTGGGAAATTACCTTGGCACACGCTGATGAAAATACGATGAATTGTGCAACTTGCCATAATGGAGCAGATATGAATTCCTTAAACACATTGACAGGAAGTAAGGTTGATTTTAATAAAAGTTACAAGCTCTGTTCGCAATGTCATTCTTCACAATTTGAAGATTGGAAAGGTGGCGCACATGGTAAAAAAGTTGCAGGTTGGGCACCACCAAGAGCATCATATACATGTGTAAATTGTCATAATCCGCACGATCCAAGTTTTAAATCGCGATGGCCATCGCGCTATAATACAGAACAAGTTGAAGCACCTCAAGCAGAGTCAGGTCATTAAAAATTAAGGTATGAGTGAGAAGAAAAAATGGTATTCGCTAGATTTAGGTTTGAACAGAAAAAAGTCTGACACAGCCTGTGGTTGTGGAAAAACTGAAGGCGGTTGCGGGAGTCATAAACCAGAAATGACAGACGATGCTTTTTTAGAAGCAGCCGTTAATGCATCAATAGGAGAAGAGGTTAGAAAAGATGGATTTGAGCAGGTTTTTGATGTGAAAATGGATAGACGTTCTGCTTTTAAAAAGTTAACTGCAAGTTTATTAATAGGTGCTGGTGCTGTAAGTACGTCTTGTAGTGTAATAAGTGGCGATGACACTAAGGAAAAAGCACAAATAGATTGGGAAGAGCAGTTTAAGGGCAATTATAAATTAATGAACGATGAAGAGAAGAAAGCAACTGTAGATAGATTAATGCGCTCTTATGAGTTAAGAACAGGTAAAAATATTAGTATGACGCATGAGAATGCGGAGGAAGATGTTTTGTTTGGTTATGCGTTTAATATATCGAAGTGTCAAGGGTATATGGATTGTGTGAATGCATGTATTGAAGAAAATAATCAAGATAGAAATTCGCAAATGCAATACATCCGTATTCATGAGATGAAGGATGGCAAAGGCTTTAATTTTAATGAAGCTGATGATAATTATTACCATGAAGTGCCTGCTGAAGGACATTTTTACATGGGTACACAGTGCTTTCATTGTGATAATCCACCATGTGTTGAGGTTTGCCCAGTGCAAGCTACTTGGAGAGAGGATGATGGTTTAGTAGTGATTGATTACGATTGGTGTGTGGGATGTCGCTATTGTATGGCGGCTTGTCCCTATGATGGCAGACGTTTTAACTGGAGTAAACCTGAAGTTCCAGAAAATGAAATTAATAAGAATCAGCATTATTTAGGGAATAGAATGCGTAAAAAAGGCGTGATGGAAAAATGTACATTTTGTGTACAACGCTCTAGAAAAGGACAAAATCCTGCTTGTGTTGAAGCTTGCCCAACGGGAGCTAGAATATTTGGAAATTTATTAGACCCTAATAGTACCATTAGGTGGGTTTTAGAAAATAAGAAAGTATTTAGACTGAAAGAAGATCTGGGAACCGAACCTAAGTTCTGGTATTTTATGGACTAGTAGTAGGGTGTTTATTTGTTGATTCGTTGAGTCGTTTAGTCGGTTAAACGTATGAAGAAATAAACGATTAAACAAAGTAGAAATATTTATTGCAAGTATAAGTGATTGTAAGGATTGGCAAGAGCATTGGCAAGTGTGCCCCGCGTTAGGGATTGAACGGCATGTGGAGCTCCCGACCCTAGGAGGAGCGACTAGTGAAAGCCCGACCCTTTAGGGTAACGCCTAAAAAAATAAAATTGAAGTGTTTTAATTGACATACAGATGAGACGATTTAAAGTTTTTAAGAATTTAGTGATTGACAGTTTGGATACCATTACAAAAGGATCGAGAAAATACCATATTTGGATGGCGTTTTTAACGTTTGTAATGTTGGTTGGTATGTATTGCTACTCGATGCAATTACAACACGGATTGAGTGTTACTGGAATGTCTGACCGTGTGAGTTGGGGTCTGTATATTTCTAATTTTACGTTTTTGGTTGGTGTAGCTGCAGCTGCTGTGATGCTTGTGATGCCTACTTATGTGCTTAAAGATATTGACTTTAAACAATCAGTGATTATGGGCGAAGGGATAGCTGTTGCTGCCCTTATTATGTGTTTGGCTTTTGTAATTGCAGATATGGGCGGGCCATCTGTACTTTGGCATATGATACCTGGGATTGGGGTGTTTAATTTTCCAAATTCCATGTTAACATGGGATGTAATTGTTTTAAATGGGTATTTGTTTTTGAATTTAAGTATTCCGTTTTATATCCTTTTTAGACGCTATCAAGGGAAGGTGCCTAACCCTAAGGTGTATATACCAGGAGCAATACTTTCTGTATTATGGGCTGTTGCAATTCACTTAGTAACTGCGTTTTTGTACCAAGGTTTACAAGCACGTCCGTTTTGGAATAATGCGCTTTTAGGACCTCGGTTTTTAGCCTCTGCTTTTGCAGCAGGACCTGCTTTAATAATTTTAGTTTTAGCTGTAATTAGATCTTTTACATCTTTTAAGATTGAAGATAAGACCTTAAACAAAATTGCCATGATTGTTACGGTTGCGGCACAGATAAACATTATTATGTTGGTATCTGAGTTGTTTAAAGAGTTTTATGCACCAACGCACCATAGTGAAAGTGCTTATTATTTATTCTTTGGGTTGGATGGTAAAACTGCTTTGCTTCCTTGGATTTGGACAGCGATAACCATGAATGTTATTGCCACAGCTATCTTAACCATAGGTAAGCTTAGGAAAAATTTAAAAGTATTGTATTTCTGTTGCGCCTTACTTTTTGTTGCTATTTGGATAGAAAAAGGTTTTGGGCTTATTGTTCCTGGTTTTATTCCTGGACCTTATGGTAAAATTATAGAATATTTACCAACCAAAATAGAAGTGGGTGTAACCTTAGGTATTTGGGCAATGGGTGCCTTTGTTTTTACCGTTTTAGCAAAAACAGCTATTGGAATTGAGTTAGGTAAACTTAGGTATAAGAAAAAAACAAGTTAGTAACTATTATTTGTAAAAATTTAATTATTAAAAAGCTATTATATGATAATTGTCAGGTTATTTATATTATAATTATTTGAAATTTGTATATTGAAAGGACGTAAAATGACTGATTGAATTTTAGCTATAAATCCTGATAGAAATTTAATTTTGTGAATCTTAAAAAAAACATATTACCAGAAAAAAAATCAAGATGGCGACCAGTCGCTATCTTTTTTATTGCTGTAATTACCGGGTTAGGTTTTTTTATGGCTAAAGAAGCAGAATTAGTCTCGTATATGTCAGACAAACCAGAGGCTTGTGTTAATTGCCATGTAATGACACCTGTTTACAACAGTTGGATGCATAGTTCTCATAGAGAATGGGCTAATTGTAATGATTGCCATGTGCCACATAACAACGTTTTTAATAAATATTATTTTAAGGCGAAGGATGGTTTATTTCATGCTTCGGTTTTTACATTAAGAGCAGAGCCTGAAGTTATGTTTATGCGTGAAGAATCTCAGGAAGTTGTTCAGAATAACTGTATAAGATGTCATGTGCAACAAGTAACACAAACTAAATATGATGGATGGATTGATGACCATGCCAAAAATAGAACAGAACGCCAATGCTGGAGTTGCCACCAAGAAGTACCGCATGGTACAGTACATGGTATATCTACTATAAAAAGTAATATTGCGCCATTACCTACGGATACACAGGAAACCGTTATTCCAGATTGGTTACAAGAACAAATTGCAGACAAATAAACCACAACTAAAAAATGAAAAACAAAGTATTATTTATCGTAACCGCAGTAGTTGTATTTCTACTAGGTATGTTAGCATCTAGCATCGTTAATAGAAAGAATGAAGCTAAGTACAAATATGTACCAAAAGTTGAGATTAGTGAAAATGAACCAAGGAATGAAGAATGGGGTAAAAACTTCCCAGCTGAATACCAGTCATTTTTACAAACTGAAGAAACTGATTTTGCTTCTTTACAAGGCGGATCTGCTATGAGAGATGTTTTGCATGAAGATTCTCGTTTGGTTGTACTTTGGGCTGGATATGGTTTTGCAAAGGATTACAATCAAGGTAGAGGACACCAATATGCTATAGAAGATTTAAGGAATTCTTTAAGAACTGGTGGACCAAAAGGAAAAGGCGATGGCCCTATGCCAGCCACATGTTGGACTTGTAAAAGTCCTGATGTGCCACGTTTAATGAATGAAAATGGTATAGCAGAGTTTTATTCTGGTAAATGGGCAGATAAAGGTGCTGAAGTGGTTAACCCGATTGGTTGTGCAGATTGTCATGATTCTAAAACGATGAAATTGAAGATTTCTAGACCTGCTTTAGTAGAAGCTTTTCAAGAAATGGGAAAAGATATTAATCAAGCTACACATCAAGAAATGCGTTCATTGGTTTGTGCACAATGTCATGTTGAATACTATTTTGATAAAAAGCAACCAGGAAAAGAAGGCATACCATATTTAAAATTCCCTTGGAAAAATGGAATGTCTGCTGAAGCTATGGAGGAATATTACGATGCTATAGAATTTAAAGATTGGACTCATAAGTTAAGCAGAGCGCCAATGCTTAAAGCGCAGCATCCAGGTTATGAAACATATTTAACAGGCGTACATGCGGATAGAGGTGTATCTTGTGCAGATTGTCACATGCCTTATAAGAGTGAAGGTGGACAGAAATTTACAGATCATCACATACAATCACCACTAAATAATGTAGCAAATGCATGTCAGGTTTGTCACAGAGAAGATGCTGATAAATTAAAACTAAATGTTTATGAGCGTCAGAAAAAAGCAACTGAGAATAGATTGAAGCTTGAGAATTTCATTGTTAAAGCACATATTGAAGCTAAAAAGGCATGGGATTTAGGTGCTACAGAAGAGCAGATGAAAGATATATTAATGGATATTCGTCATGCACAATGGCGTTGGGACTATTCGGCAGCAGCCCATGGGGCATCTTTCCATTCACCAGTAGAGACTGCAAGAGTTATGGGAAGCGCATTTACAATTATTCAAGAAGGGCGTTTAAAGTTAGCGCGTTTATTATCTGATTTAGGACATAATAAGCCTGTGGATATGCCAGACATTTCAACTAAAGAAAAGGCTCAAGAATATATTGGTTTGGATGTTGAGAAAATGAAAAAAGAAAAACAAGCATTCAAAGAAAACCTGGTTCCAAAATGGTTAGAAGAGGCCAAAGCTAGGGAGGCTACCTATGATACTAAGAGTGTATCAATGAATAACTGATTAGTATTCTTATAATAAACCAATAAAAGATAGCATTTGTGGTTAAAAATCGCCAATGTTATCTTTTTCTTTTTTTAGCGTAACAACACCATGCAAAAACTATATAAATTCTTTTCATCTTCAAGTCTAGCCTTACTACTTTTATTAATCTTTGCAGTAGCAATGGCTACGGCCACGTTTATTGAAAATGATTTTGGAACCGCTACAGCTTGGGATGCCATTTACGATTCATGGTGGTTTGAAGTTGTAATGTTAGGTTTAGCAATATCCTTTGCTGCTAATATTTTTAAGTACAAACTTTTAAGAAAAGAAAAGTGGGCCACTTTATTATTCCATTTGGCATTTATTGTTATTATTCTAGGAGCAGCCATTACCCGATATGCATCTTATGGTGGGATTATGCGAATTCGAGAAGGAGCTTCTTCAAATATTGTTATTTCAGATACTAATTACTTAACATTAAGTATAACTGATGGAGAAACTACAAAAACAGTAAAAAAGAAGCTGTCGTTTTCTCCAATAAAGAATAATGATTTTACAATAAAAACAGATTTTAAAAACCAACCTATAAGTGTTTCTTATAATAATTATATTGCTGATGCTATTCCAGAAGTGGTTCATGATGAAGCTCATGGAGAACCTCTTTTAGAAATGGTGGTTACTGCAGGAAACGGAAGAAATACAGTGTATTTAAAGAAAGGTGAAATTGAAAAAATAGGAGAGCACCAGCACGAAATTGGTTTTAACTCTAATAAAGAAGGCATAATTAACATTGTAGAAAAAGAAGGTGCATTCAGTATAAAAACACCTCACGATTTAGATTTCTTCATTATGTCTTCACAACAAGCAGGAAAGGTATCTAAAGACAGTTTGCAAGCAATTACTTTAAGAACATTGTACAGAGATGGAGATATATCCTTTGTACCATTGGTGTATCATGAAAAAGGAAAATTTCGATTAATAAGTGATTCTGAAAAATTAAAAGACAATGATAATACAAAAGATGATGCTTTAATTGTTAATTTATCCGTTAACGGTAAAACAGAACCTGTTAATATACTTTACCGTCAAGGTTTTCTACCCATGCATCATCAAACACAAATTGGAGATACAAAAGTAATTCTATCTTATGGTGCAGAAGCTATACAAACGCCCTTTTCAATTCAATTGGATGATTTTCAATTGGAGCGTTATCCAGGGTCGTCAAGCCCATCTGCATATGCTAGCGAGGTTACTATTTTAGATAATGATGAAAAGACGCCTTTTAGAATTTTCATGAATAATGTGTTGGATTATAGGGGCTATCGCTTTTTTCAGGCCAGTTATGATACTGATGAAAAAGGTACGGTGCTTTCAGTAAACCATGATAGAGTGGGGACTTTTGTTACCTATTTGGGGTATTTACTAATGATGATTGGAATGTTCTTTACGCTCTTCGGAAAAACATCGCGTTTTCGATTAATAAATAAAAAATTGGGACAGCTTAAAAAGAAATCTGCTGTTGCAGTTTTAGCACTATTGTTGTTTAATTTTAATAGTGGCTACGCACAAAATAAATCTGATTCGTTAACTGTTGCTGTCGAAAAATCAATAGAATATCAAGAAGTAGATAAATATCATGCAGAGGTTTTTGGGCGATTGTTAGTTCAAGATTTAGATGGACGTATTAAACCAATCAATACATTAGCATCAGAGTTTCTTAGAAAAATTTCTAGAAAATCTAAATTCAGTTATCCTTTATCAGATAAAAAAATAACACTAGATGCAAACCAAACCTTTTTGGCGATGCACATGTCGCCACAAATTTGGCAACATGTACCAATTATAAAAGCAGATTATGCAAAAACAGGTAATTTATTTGAAGATATAATAAAAGGTAAAAACAACTTATTAGCCTTTTCTAGCTTATTAGATGCATCTGGCGAGTACATACTTACCAACCAAGTTGAAGAAGCTAACAAGAAGAAACCAGCAGAACGTAATGAATTTGATAAAGAAGTTTTAAAAATAGATGAACGCTTTAATATTCTTTATAATGTCTTTTCAGGAAATTATCTAAAGATTTTTCCCAATAAAAATGACGATAACAACACGTGGTTTAGCTATAATCACCATTTCAAAGATTTTCCTGATGAAGATGGGCAATTTTCAAAAAGTATACTCCCAACATATTTTAAAGATGTAGCTAGTAAAAATTATAACGATGCACATGATAAACTCATGTACATTAAAAAATATCAAGAAGTTTTAGGAGCAGATGTAATACCTACGCCAGAGCGCATTGAAGCTGAGTTATGGTATAACAAAGCCAATATTAACTTTTGGTTGTTTCAGGTGTTTTTCACACTTGGGTTAGTATTGCTGGTTCTAGCCATAGTTAAAATGTTTTCACATAAAAAATGGGTTGAGTTTTTAAATAATGGCTTCATTATTTTAACTTTAATAGCCTTTTTATGCTTTACAGGAAACATCTTGTTACGTTGGTATGTTTCTCAACATGCACCTTGGAGTAATGGTTATGAGATGCTTATTTTTGTTGCTTGGGTATTGGTACTGTGTGGTCTTATAACGTTTAGAAAATCTGATTTTTCGTTACCACTTGCAACCTTATTCTCAGGCGCCTTGTTGTTTGTGAGTTATTTAGATTGGTTAAGCCCAGAAATAACCAATTTAATGCCTGTATTAAAATCCTATTGGTTAAAAATTCATGTAGCTACCATAGTAAGTAGTTATGCGCCTCTAGCTTTATCAGCAATTTTAGGACTTATGGCGTTATTGTTATTAATCTTTAAAAGCAATAAAACAAAAACGATTATAGACATTAAAATAAAAGAGTTGTCGTATATCAACGAAATCGCAATGACTATAGGACTCTTTGTATTAGCAGTTGGTACTTTTTTAGGAGGTATTTGGGCAAACGAATCTTGGGGGCGTTATTGGGCATGGGACCCTAAAGAAACTTGGGCGTTAATTAGTATTATTGTGTATGCTATTGTACTGCATTTACGTTTTATACCTAAGTTAAATAATATTTATGTGCTTAACGTAGCCAGTATGTTTGCGTTTTGGTCCATTATCATGACCTCTTTTGGTGTTAATTACTATTTATCAGGATTGCATAGTTATGCAGCAGGAGATCCGTTACCAATTCCAAAATTCGTGTATGTTTTAGCAGCGCTAATGATTGTTATAGCAGTATTAGCAGCTTTCAAATATAAAAAGCAGCGTGTACGCTAACTTCTTGGTTTATTCATATCGTCAAGGATATTAAAACACTGTTGGTTTTATTCTATTCATAATTTTATATAACTAATTTATTGGGATAGGTAAAAAACGTATTCTTTTTTTATCAAGGTCATAAAAGTGACTTTCAGTATTTTAAAACTAAGTATTATTACTTAATTTTGAGACTATAAATAAGTAATATAATCGCTTTTTTGAATTCCAATACTGAAACATATAAAATTAAAGTAGATAGTTTGTGCGATACTTGCAATAATCCAAATTGCCTAATTCATAATCATGCTAAAGATCTTTTTAACTCTAATTTATCTCAGAAAAGCACGCTATTAAAATGTAAAAAAGGGCAACAGTTTATTATGGAAGGCGCACCAGTAAACGGACTTTTTTTTATAAAATCTGGTACCGTAAAAGTCTTTAGAACAGGTATTAATGGGCGCGAGCAGATTGTTCGTTTTGCTAAGGCCTGCGAGATTATCGGTCACAGAGGCTTTGGCACTCAAGAGTATTATTCTATTGGTGCAATTGCACTTCAAAACACGGAGCTACATTACTTTTCAAAAGAGCATTTGCAAGAAATTCTAATAGCAAACCCTAAGTTTACTTATGATATGATGCTATTTTATGCCAATGAACTTAATAGAAGTGAAAATAAAGTAAAGTCTATTTCACAAATGACGGTTCGTGAGCGTGTAATCGATACGCTGTTATACATCCACCGTAAATTTGGCGATTTAAAGGGGTTTCTTAACTTACCGTTAAGCCGTAAAGAGTATGCAGATTATGCTGGCACAACCGAGGAGCAGGTTATTCGTATATTCTCAGCACTAAAAAAGGAAAATCTTATATCTGCACAAGGTAAAAAAATTGGCATTGTAAACGTTTCCAAACTCAAAAACGAAATTAGCGAGCATAACTATTTCTTAGATACTTAAATTTGGGCGCTACCCGCAAGGGGTCAGGCTATCCGTTACAAGTCCTCGCTCTCCCGATAACTATCGGGAGCCCTGTGGGCTTTCCACTACTATCCTTAGCGCGGGCAAACCTGCATAGGTTCGTGTTTCAACCAAAAGCATTTGTTATGTTTGTTGGAGTTGTTTCTTTTTTTTCAGAAAGCATATGAAGAACCATTTTACTGCTGATTTTTTTTTTTTTTTTCATGCAAACCGCCATTCCCAACACAGTGAAGCAGTCTTATTCTTATAAGATGGAAAATTGTTTTTTTTTGTTTATTAAGATTACTTCGTTGTTCTTGCCTCACTTCTCGTAATGACGTATTTATTAAAAACTACTGAAATTTACACAAAAACCATAGAAATTAATAAAAAAACGATTACAAGTCCTTTGGATTCATTGTTGAAAAATAGTACATTGCAACTATAACTATAAACAATATAACTGTAATTTAAAGACTCAAAGTTGCGGTTATACAATTGTTACCACACATTTGAGAAAAACAATCGTCATATCAATTATCTTTCTGACATTATTAGTTGGATGCGGAACTTCAAAAAAAGTATTCCAAAATGAACGGATTTTTAATTATGAAAATCTGAATCTGAATTACGCACTAGAACTTGAAAAAAAACTAAAGTCTGAAGATATTACTCGAACACATAAAGTTGGACTTGGAGAAAATATTTATCCGAATAAGGACAATTATGAACTTGAAATTTCTCGAGATTTTAAGCGAATTATAAAACCGAATTTCTCACTCGAAGTTGGTTACTATTTCACAAAGGACAGTTCAATCCGAGTTACTACTTACGAGTGGAATGACTTAAAAAAGAAAAATTTCAAAACGGAGAAACAAAATTTGAAAACAAAAAAAGCGTTTAAGGAAAAATTTACGGAATTGACTGAAATGCTAACTGAAAAGTTCGGAGAACCAATCTTTTCGGAAATACAGTCTGAAAACCAAAAAGATGATGGAACTTATCGAGACGGAATAAAATGGCTGAATAAAAACGGAATGAATGCATATTTATTTGCTTTTGGAAACCCTAAAGGCTCTTATAATCAAATAAGATTATCAATTTATCCAAATTAAAAACGTGTGGTAACACCGTGTATAATTAATTGCTTTGGTCGTTGCTTATTTGGAAAATTCCTTCGGAATTTTCTCGCGTCCGTTTTTGTTTACTAAATTAGTTGCTTAAACACGCAACTAACCATACACAAACACGTTGGCAACAAGTTGGCAGACCAAGAAAAACCCTTCTAAATTTCAAGCTTTTAGATTTTTAAGAAAGAAAAAATAAAAATCTGTTCCTAAACGTTGGAAGTAAAAAACAACTCAGAATTTCGGACTTGCCCAAAACCAGTTTTCAAATCGAAAATTTAGCTAGCCGAAAAGTCTCTGCTGAATAGCTGGATA
The DNA here is from genome assembly GCA_947502405.1 of uncultured Algibacter sp. Classification (GTDB taxonomy): domain Bacteria; phylum Bacteroidota; class Bacteroidia; order Flavobacteriales; family Flavobacteriaceae; genus Algibacter_B. Next base: position 207,393 of record CANMZT010000005.1, read on the forward strand.
GACAAACTTTACGGCTGAACTTTATAAAAAAAAGGATTTCCCAGCTTTCGGTCTTTACATCGAAAATTTAGAAAACCAAAGGTTCGTGCTGAATATTGGAATAGCAAAACGTGCGAAAAAAAAAAGCGGAATGAAAGCCGAATTTTTTTTGAGATTTTAAGGAAAAAAGAATACACGGATTTTAAAAACACGTCGGAATTCAACTCGTGCGATTAAAAAATAATAAAACCAGTTGCCAACAAAGTATAAAATTAATTGCTTATTTTTAAGCTTAAACAAAGGGCGTTGCTCTTTTGTTACGTCTGATTTTCCTGCGGAAAATCCTCGCATTCAAAACCGCAACTAATCTTATACAATAACGTTGTGCATAATGCGAAAATCGTGCTAAAATTCAACATTTGAACTAAAAACGCCAACGCACAAACAGCACATTTGGTTTTTTGCCGACACATAATCCAACGCTGAAAAAACCAAAAGAGCTGTTTTTTTTGCCAACGCTGAATAAAGAATGACAGGAATAATATTAATATTGATTGGAGTAATAGGTTACTTTGTATTTAAAAAGCAAAAGCAAAAAAACTATATAAATAAGGCTTTAAGTATAATGGCTAATAAAAATAATTTTCAACCAGACTACTACCAAATTATGGTAAATTATAGTGGAGCCATTGCAATCAGCTTCAATCAAAAGTTAATTTGCGTTATTGATGAATCTGACAGACCATTTTATTTGAGCAAAAAGAATATTCAAAATACTGATATATTAATTGATGAAACTACTTATCATCAAAAAGATTTCATCAAAACTTGGGGAAAATATTTGGTATTAAAATCTTTGGGAAGTGAGTCAACTGCCGAAGCTTCCGTTCACATCGCAAAAGAAAATCATATAAATAAGATTAATACATTAAAACTGAGAATTCAAACAAACAACCTAAATACGCCTAACTTATACTTAACTTTCCTTAAAAATGGTACGGAAAATCACAAAAGAAAGATAATAAATGATGTATATGATTGGGTTTCTAGAATTGAAACAATTAAAACACAATAAATTATGGAAGAAACAGGATTAGTAATTGACAAACCAGAAGTACCACAAACTTTTCACCAACTAGGAATTTTAGTTTTAGATGGAAGTGGTTCTATGAGTGCTTCAGGAAGGCAAGGTTTGACTAAAGCACAAGAAGTCGAAATGGGTATGAAAGAAATGTTTTCAAGATTTGATGCAAGTAGAGTTAAAAATAACTTTTCTTTTGCTTGTGTCAAATTCGATACTACAGCAACAACATCACTTAATCAAACACCATTCAAGGATTTAGATTACTTTAATGAGGATTTCAATCCACTAAATGGAAAAGGTGGTGGAACTCATATTTTTGACGGTCTAAAAGAAGCAAAATTAATCGCAGATGATTTTTTAAATAATGCCCCAAAAGATGGTGTTAAACACAGCGTAATTATTCTACTTATGTCAGATGGAATGTGTTTTGAACCTGACAATACTAAAAGCGTTGCAAACGATATTAAAACAAATGATAGTATAAATATTGCTTGCGCTTACTTGGCAGAAGTTGGTAGTAATGATTCAGAAGCAAACGAGACTAAAAACCTTATGCAAGATGTAGCTACAAATCCAGTTTCTTACTATGCAACAGTTTATGATGGCGAAACTTTAAGAAAGTTCTTTGAGCAATCAATTAGTCAATCTTCAGGTATTGGAAAAATCGGATAGGTATGACTGAATCTTTAATTAGTACCCATTCAATTAGCGAGAAAAAGGTTAATGAAGATTTCTCACAAGATTTTGTGAATCCAGCCTTAAAATTCAAAGGCTTTGTCTTGGCTGATGGAATAGGCTCGCACTATCAGCCAGACATAGGTTCGAAATTCTGTGTTAAAAGACTTTGTGACATTGTAAGCAATATAAAATCTATATCTGAATTAGATTTCAAAAAAATCTTTCAAAGGGTAGCATCATCTTTAAAACAGGAGTTTTTAAATAATGAGGATGGTTTAGAAAACCCAAAAAGGTCATACGGTACAACACTCATAGCTTGTTTAGAATTTGAAAACAAATATATCGTTGCATATTTAGGTAATGGTTCAATTTGGCATTTAAGAGGGAATTTCAATTCACTTATAAATAAACAAAGGTATCTACCTTGGAATGCTCTTAACCTGTTGAATCCACATACAGTCGATGAAAATGGAAAAGAAGCTCTTTATAAATTTATTGCTCTTGAAACAGAAGAAATACAGATTAACCCTTCTGTAATACAAATCTATAAAGACAATGAAATTTATGGCGATTTATTAATCGCTTCTACTGACGGATTATACAGTTCTGACCATATTCCTATTGCTAAAGACCGAGATGGAGGATTATGGGTAAGCGGAGAAAAGAAAATGGAACTATTATTTAATACATTAAAAGAGTTTTCAGGGAATGAGAATCTCTCAGAGCGCAATTTTAAAGAAATACTAGAGGAATATGCTTTAAATATTAAAGAACAAAAGTTGCTAGACGATGACACCACTTTCGGAATAATGTATTCACAAAAAGCTATTGAGTACCAAAAAAGATTAAATGAAAAAGATACAAGTAAATAGCTTTTTATCGTCAAAATTTTATAACTACTTTGACCAAATTTCGTCTATTGAAATAGAAAATAATCCAATTGCAGAAGGAGCATTTGGTGCAGTTTATTTATGTCTGTCAGTCAATGGAAATTCAGTTCCAATACCTCAAGTAATCAAAATATTTAAAGAAGACCAAAATAATAAACAAGACCATAATTATGAAACAATTAAAAAGCTACAGAAAAAACTTATAGCTGAAAATTCAAAGCTTAACAGCTTAATTACAGATGAGTATCCTTCTCTAAAAGGCGTTCCTCAATTTAGCTTTACTGGAACTTTAAATGGTAAGACGGTTAGAGGTTTTTCTTCAACCAATCTAAAGAAAATTGGTTTTGAAGAATTTATTGATATTTTAGAAAAACCAAACCTACTTTCATCTTATCAAAAGCTGAGTATAGATAAAAAAATGCTAATAGCTTACCATTTGGCTTCAGGTTTTAAAATCTTACAAAAAATGCTATTTATCCACGCAGATTTAAAACCTGAGGCCATTTTTATTAATACAAACACCAATCAATGTGCTATTATAGATTTTGATAGTGGTGCTATTACTGAAAACATAAATGATGAACCAAATACTTGGGGTGCACCAAATGACTGGGTTGCACCCGAAATATGGGAACAATTAAAAAAAACAACTTCAACTGGTCTACAAAAAATAAAGGTTAATCTACTTTCCGATTTGTGGTCTGTAACTATTGGTATTCACTACATTTTAACTACCACTCATCCCCTATTCTATTTAAAAGAATTAAGTCCTAGAGTTACGAAAAAATATTTTTCAAAGTATAAATGGCCTGAAATAAGTGAGAATGAAAATTATTTTAACAATAACAATAAAACTATTTATGTACCAGTTAAAAATTGGTTAAAAACAACGTTACAGCAACCTATATTAGATGAACTTTCCAAAACTATTAATTACGGTTATAATAAGCCGACAAACAGAACAACCTATAATGAATGGGAAAGTGTATTAAAGTCAGTACAAGTTCCGCCACAAATTTCAGTATTCAAATCAGATAGAAATTCAATTATAAAAGGAATACCAATTAACATAGAATGGGAAGTTTTAAATGCTTATAAAGTTGAAATTAATAATGGTATTGGAAATGTCCCTTTGAAAGGTAAAAAAGAGTTATTTCTAAACGACAATACAACATTAGAAATTAAAGCAGTTGGTTACTTTGGAAATATTAGTAAAAAATTCTCAATTACAGTATTTCCAACGCCAGTAATTAAGTCATTGTTAGTTCCAAGTCCAGATTTTAAAAGAAATGTAACACTTAGGATTCAAACTGCGAATTTTGATTACCAAAATAATAATAACATAAACCTAAACACATCAATCAATCTCAATAAACCAGAACTTAAAACAATTGATTTTGCTCATAGTAAAATAATTCCTTTGAATGAAATCAAAAAAATTAAAAAAGAGCTTGAGCAACAAACCTTAAAGTATAAACTATCTACTATTTATGAATCAATCAAAAAAAGAATCACACAACTTAGTTGATAGTGAATTAAAATTACATCCAATAAAAAAATTTCTAATTTTCAGTTCTGGTGCAAATTTTAATATCCTTAAATATTGTCCAGAAGAAGGAAACAAGTTTGCCAGTATAGGAGCTACAATATTATTAACCGCAATATTAGCTTGCTTAAGTGGTGGTTATGCTTTTCATTTTGTATTTGAAAGTACATTTCTTTCAATACTTTTTGGTGTTTTTTGGGGTATTGTTATTTATAACTTGGATAGGTATATCGTAATGAGTTTACGTAAAGGAAATTCAGAAAAAATTTCTACAATCATTAAAGAGACTGACCCAACTTTAAAGAAATCGATGATTTCTGACAAAATAAGTAGTACTGCTAATACATTATTGATGGCACTACCAAGAATTGTTATTGCTATCATAATCGCATTCACCGTATCTAAACCCATTGAACTCAGGCTTTTTAACAAACGTATTGTCAAAGAGTTAGGGAATATTGAGAAAAGTGATATAACTGCATTTGAAACAAAATTCAAGAATGAAATTAAATCCATTAATGAGCAAATTAATTCTTTAAACCAAAAGGAATCAAAAGAAAAAGAAGATATTTATAGTGGTAACCCAGTATATCAAAACAAATTAAGTCAAAGAAATAAGGTAGATACTGAGTTAAAGTCTATCGATAAGTTAATAAAAACGAACGAAGGTATTATTAAAAAAAACACCAAGTTAAAAACTGGTTACAGGAATGTAACAAGGTATTATTCAGATGGTACACCTTACAATTCAAGAGAATCTTATAAATATTGGTCTAAGAATCAGACTGCAAGAGCCAAAGATGCAGAAAACAAGGAATTAAGAAAGCGTAAGTCAAAATTATTTTCAGAGCAAAACGAAATAAAAAACGAATTGAGCGGAATTGAAAAAGAGTTTAAAGACGCTATATCCAAGATATCTGATAACTATAATGCTAGTAGAAAACCACTATTAGACCAGATAGAAAGCAAAAATAATAGTTATCCTACTGACCTAGCCGATTGGAAAAACAAGGTTAAAGGGAGTACTGATTTACTTGCTCGATTAGAGGCTTTAGGTAATATTACGAGTGAAAAAGACACAGACGGTTCAAAGAACTCTGCCTATTGGTCTAGTTTACTGATAACATTATTGTTTATTTCATTAGAGACAGCACCAGTAATAGTGAAACTATTAACTAAAAGAGGACCTTATGATGAAATATTAGATAGAATTGAATACGAGTATTTTATTCAACAGCAGGAAGCAATGTCAAAAATGAATTCTAAAGTAAATACGATTCTAGAAAAAATTAAGGAAGCTTCGAAACTTGATGGACAAATATTCTTACAAGTTGAAGACCAAAAGCGTGACGCTGAATTAAAAGCAAACGAAGAAATACTAGATGATATATCGAAAAAGCAAGCACATTTAGCTAAACTAAGTATTGAAAAATGGTATAAAGAGGAGTTGGAGAAATTTGAAAATGGGAATAATAACCCCAACGCTTGAAGCCACACACATTCGCAATTCGCATCAGCCAAAGCTACACCAAAAATTGCAAAAGAGTATGTCTTGCCAACGCACACATTTGAACTAAATAACAAACATCGAAAAACCAAGCTGAACGTGAAAAGCACTATGCACAACAAAGAACTGAGTTAAAAAACAAGCAATTTTAAGCTAATTTTGAAACAAAGTTTTCATCATAAGGTAATCCGC
>CANMZT010000006.1 GCA_947502405.1 uncultured Algibacter sp.
GCTTTCAACCTTGCAGCTTCAGCTATTCGTGCTTGCTCTTCTTGTTCCGCTTTTACTCTTGCCTCTTCTGCTAATTTTACCTTAGCTGCTTCTTCAGCTTTCAACCTTGCAGCTTCAGCTATTCGTGCTTGTTCTTCTTGCTCTGCTTTTACTCTTGTCTCTTCTGCTAATTTCGCCTTAGCGGTTTCTTCAGCTTTCAATCTTACAGCTTCAGCTATTCGTGCTTGCTCATGTTGCTCTGCTTTAACTCTTGCTTCTTCAACTAATTTTGCCTTAGCTACTTCTTCAGCTTTCAATCTTGCAGCTTCAACTATTCGTGCTTGTTCTTCTTGCTCTGCTTTTACTCTTGCCTCTTCAGCTAATTTCGCCTTAGCTTCTTCTTCAGCTTTCAATCTTGCAGCTTCAGCTATTTGTGCTTGCTCTTCTTTGTTTAATTCATCAACAGGTTCATTACCGGTTTTAGTCGTTACAACTTTATCTGTATTATTTTTGGCGTTGTTAGCTACAACAGGTTTTCTTTCTCCTTTAGGTTGAGTTTTTGATGTCTTTCTTCGTTTAGCAATAGATCTTGTTTTTCTATTTGGAGAAATTAACAGAGCTTCCTCTTCATCATCTCCAGCATAATCATATCTGTTACGATTATTAAACTTAAACGCTACAGTAAAGTCATGGGAGTTACCAAAACTTGAAAACCCTCCAACACCCTTTTCATAATTATATTCAATGGCTATTTGCGAAGTAACATTTAAGCCAACACCAGCAGATATAGCATATAAACTATTATAACCAATTTGCCCCCAAATACCTTTAGGCACATTTAACATTACCATACCTGAAAGCACAGTTTGGTCCTTTCTGAATTCAGAGCTTATTAGTCCCGTAAATTTACTTTCATCAAAAAAGCCACGAGCATTCATGTACCCTGTATACATAATATGCCCTTTAAAACTTTGCTCTGGGTTATCTTCAATCATTTTTGAAGATGTAAGATTGTAGGAAACCAAATTATTGATAGAAACACCAAAGTCTAAAAACTCAATACCATAATTTATTCCTGGATTTATCGTAATAACTGAATTTGAGGCTATATTATCTAGAGCACTATCAGAAACGTTAGTGACAACATTGCCCTCATTTAATCCGCTTTTGTAAAAACCAAGGTTTACCCCAAAAGTTAAATTGCTGTCCCGGTTAAGAACAGCATTGTAAGCGAAATTTGCGACTCCTCCAAAGGTGGTTAAAACACCATAATTTTGTTGAAACAAACTAACACCTGCTCCAATATTTTCTTGGAATCTTCCGGAATATCCAAACAAATAGGTTTGGGGCGCATCATCAAATTGTACCCATTCACGTTTGTTATTAAAACTAATGTATTTGTTTTGCTCTCTAACAAAACTAAATGTTGGATTTATAAAATGTCTGTTAAATTTTAAGGAATTTCTAGCGGGAATATTAAACGCAACAACCCCATCCTCTTGAGAATAGAGCAACTGTGCTATACAGAAAAATAAGACTATATGTAATAGATATTTTTTCACGCTATTTAATTACTGTTATTGTACCCTTTTTGGGTTTACCATTTGCAGGCGTTATGATGTAATAATACACGGGATTTACATCCGCAAAAATTATTTCGTTTTCTGGCCAATTATTTTGATAGTTGTTTGTTTTAAATTCAACTTTACCCATAGAACTTATTATAACAACTTCAGTATTTGTACCATTAACATATTTTTGCGGAATTACCCATGTATCATTAGCACCATCGCCGTTAGGACTTATTATATTTGGAATTTTTTCAACATTTGGAAATGCATCTCTTACCACAAAAGGAAATTCAACAGAAGCGTTACAACCTGTTGTTTGTGTAACCACAGCTTTATAATTACCAGTTTGAGATATTTCGTAGCTACTGTTTGTAGCATCACTTATCATAATATCGTTTAGATACCATTTAAATTCTGGATTAGTTGCTGTAGTAGTAATTGAAGCAATTAATGTGTCGTTTTCATCAATATTATTAATTTCGTTTACATCAATACTACTTGAAAATCCTGTATTATCAAGGTTAATTGAAGCACTCGCCATACAACTTCCTAAATCTATATTTACTGAATAATTTCCAGCTTCATTAGTTTCATACATCTGGTTTATAGCACCAGGAATAACTTCATCATCTTTAAACCACTGATAAGCATTGGCATTTATAGCACTTAAAACTGTAGGTCCATCTGTAGAACAATATGGATTTCCTAAACTGGAATTAATACTAGTAGTTGAATTTGTTGTTGCTTCACTTAATGTTACTCGATTTGATTCAGACTCTGATGTACATGAACCGTAATTAGTTTTAACAAAATAAGTACCTGGTTGGTTAACTGATAATGTAGCGCCTTCAGATATAAAAACAGATGTGGTCTCACTAGTCTCTTTATACCAGTTATAAGTTAAATTAGGATATTTAATAGGAGAATCACCTGGAAATTTATTAGGATTGTCTATACTCAATAGGTAACTGCCACCAGAACAATATACCGCTGTAGCTATTAAGTTATTAATCGAAAAATCTGTATCATGAACTTTATAATAGGCTGGAAACACATTTGAACTTCCGCTAATTGATGCTGGTGCAGTACTCCTTACACGCATGGCATATTTTTCTCCTGATGCTGTTGTAGGAAGTGAAAAACTAAAATCTACAGGAGAAGTTGTAATTTCCCCTGGATTAGAAACATATATTTGAGTTGGATTAGAAAAACTACTATTTCCATCAGAAAGCTCTACTATAAATTGATTAGATGCTTCTAAATTTGATTCAGGTGAAAATGTAAATCTAGCATTAAAGTTATTAAACGAAGAACTTGCACATAACTGAGTAACTATATCTGTAAAACTAGGTTTACCTATTACTATTTGCGCATGAAGCCTTACGTTTAATGATAAAACGAAAAAAGCAATAATGTAAAATAGAGTAAAGTTCCTCATACAGTTTCATTTAAAAAATAAAACATCTAGAAACCGATACTACACAACTGAACTTTTAGTTAGGATTTAATGATCCAAAATCTTGAAAGCATAAACATTCGAGTATATAGGTCTAGAGTTTTATTATCCATTTTATATTTAATCTACTACTTGCCTTAAATCAGGATCAACCTCGTTAGACGCAATTATCTTGTTTATTTTCAACCTAAAATCTGGTCGTTTACTATTTTCAGAATCAATAAAGGTTTCGTAATTATCACCTTTAGAGTACACATTAAAAAAAGCACTATTACCATACCAATTTTCTAAATCATCATTGTTGGAATTATTTTCAAGAAAGATGTTTCCATTGCAATTATTAAATAACATAGCTTTAAACTCAATATTCTCTAAATTTTCTTGGTTTATGTAAATATTCTCATCTAAAATCACAGCTGGATTAAATCCCGATATTACACTTTTAGCCATTTCAATTTTAGCATTACTGCCCACAAACACAGATTCTTCAACCAAATTCATTTTAATATCAGTTTTTAAATCTTTGCTAATATTTATGAGCGTTAAGTTTTCTGCCTTGATATTTGTGATACTTTTTGAAAAATCGAACTCTTCCTTTCTTTCATAAGATTTGACTTCTAAACACCTAGAGCCATTACCGTTTGATGCATAAGGAGACCTTACAGCTAGTGAATTTTTTATAATGGACTCAGAGCCATAACTAAATTTATAATCGCTTCCTTCGTTGTTAAAGGAAACCATTCTAAACAAATCTAATTTACCTCCTAATACTTCAAAGCCTTTTCCTGCAGAGTGGCTAACCATGATATTAGATAATTTAGTTTGTTTCCCTATTCCAGCCATTAATAATCCGCTAAAGTATATGTCTTTGGATACCCTTCTTCCAGCATACTCAATTCTTACATATTCAATTATGCCAGAACTATCCACTTTATCATCACCTCCATAGTTGGTATTAGCATAATCTCGATTACCAATGTTTGGATATAACATAGCAATAGAACCTGCTCCAAATTTATTAACTGGTGCATTACCCAATAGCGTAAGGCCACCCCAGTCGCCTGGTCTTTTTAAACCTCTGTTTGAGCTAAATATAATTGGATCGGTTTGTGTGCCTCTAGCAAAAATTTTTGCTCCACGTGAAATTGTTAATGATCCATTAGTCTTAAAATCTCCTAAAATTACGGTTCCCGGTTCTATAGTAAGTTCTGTACTATCTGTTACAAAAACACTACCTAAGAGTAGATATACATTCCTCTTGTTCAAAGTAGTATGCTCAGTTATATTTCCTGTAAGGATTTTAGTAGGTTCTCCATATTCACTTTGGCTGGAATTGAACTCTGTCCAATTGTTTAGCCAGTTTTCTTCTCCAAGAATACCTTTCTCTTGCTGAGCAAAACTACTGGCTATTCCAAAAAGAAATATGAAAATGATTTGGGTAAAGTTTTTCATAATGAAATATTTAGTAAATAATTCTTTGATATAATATTAATCAAAAATATAAAAAAACCTATGAAATACCAATTATTTCGTTGAAATACAATATATTAAAAGAAAAAGACTACAAATTTAATCGATTAAGTGTAAATTTTGTTAATGAAAAATGAAGATTATTGCATAAAAAAATCGAATTTATTTTTTAGATAAAACTCTAAAAAATAAATTCGATTATAAACAAAATGGCTATTGTAATAACCAATAATTTAATTTTAACGAAACTCGTTATACTGATGAAGAGATTTCATAATTTCTTCGTAAAACAATATTCCAGCTATGAGATTACCAGTATCTGAATATGGCAAATATTCACTGTGAAACTCGTCTGTATTTTCTAAATAATTATCAGTAGCATCAAATTGATTTTCCAATGCTTTTTTATTATCATTATTTGTAGGTATGCCTAAAGTAGCCATAGTAATACCAGGTTTTGTAGCAAATGCAACATAAGGCAACGTTCTTGCTAATACTTTAGTTCGTTCAGAATATAAGGTAATTAACTGTCCTTTTGCCATGCGCTCTAATTCAGCTTTATTATGATACTTACTTATAGTAGCTTTTTCACTAATGAAGCTTTTTGGTCCTTTCTTTTTTTGAGCAAAACCAATGCCAGTAAAGAATAGCAGGCTAAAACTGAATAAAATAATCTTCACTTTCATGTTGTAGATTTAAGGGTTTGAGCTACAAATGTATGTAATTTATCGTCAAAAACAAGCGTTTTGTCGATTTTTTTAATAAAATATAGTCTATAGCAGTGCTTTAGCGTGAATCTTATTTGCCAATACAAAAAGTAAGTATTGTTTGTTTATAGGTGTTTGGTAGTGTTGGGCAACAAATGGGAAACAAATACAAGAGTATAAAGAGAATATTTAGAATAGATATTAACAAAACCTCTTGTTAGTATATCCTCTCCAAAAATAAGTAATCCCTATAAAAAAACCGCTCCTTTTGGAACGGTTTCTCATTTACTATTTAGATGCGTTTAAGCTGCCGTACCAGAGCCTAAATAGATACTGTTTGATACCTGACTATCATCTTCTGATACAAATGCCATAAATAGCTCTACATTGTCTCCTGAATAGGTGTTTGGTAAACTGATAGTTTGAGAACCAACTGTTCTGTTTGCGCCTGTCAAGGTGTAAATAGATTCTTTTTTTGATGGATTATATACTAATACCATTGCTCTATCAGTTGCATTAGCATTTCCTTCTGCTGAATTATCTCCCCAACTAAATGTAGCTTCTCCAGCCGTTGTTAAGTCCGTAGCACCATTTAAAACACCTGATAATGAACCACGACTTATTAATGCGTTGGTATAATCAATTACAAAGTTGGGTGCTGTTCCTGTGATTGCATTGTTTAAGATGTAAGACATTGCTGCATTGAACTCTGTACGCTTGTTAGCGAAGCTTTTGTAACCAACTTTAATAAAAGCCTTATTGGCTTGCAAGAATGATAGCGTGGTTGCAAATTTAGTCCGCTGGTTAACTTGCCCTTCTGTTCTCGGATTAGCAACACTTGAAGGCTTAATTCTGATATAATCAATTCCTTTCCAGTTTCCACCGACTATATTCCCTACTTTTCCCGATAGTCCTCCTAAGATTCCTTGTGATATTTTACCCATTACTCTATTATTTAAAAATTAATACACGTTTGGACTTGGTACGGACTTAATTCGGCTTAAACAAACTCAAGACAATAATAGGTTTATTTACAATTGATTGTTATGTAGTGGTTTCTTTTGCTTTGTATTGTTCTTTTTTACCCTACAAAGCCCAACTAATTATTTTTAAAAAGAAAAATAGAAAAAAGAAAACAGTACTCTTGATGGCGTGGGGAATGGCGACAAGGTTTTTAGGAAAATTATTGCTTAATACTTGAACCTTAGAAGCGAAAGCAAAAAGACTGCTGCAAAAATTTTTCTAAAACCCTTTAGGGCTTGACCTTTTCGGCATTATGCGGTTGGTGTGGTAGCCATCTATATTTGTGACCTTTTTTGTTTATTTTAATTACCGAAATTAAAATCTATGAAGTGTAAAATTTGTTTAACAGAAGATGCTACTAAAAAGGGGTCTCATATTGTACCTGCCTTTATACTCAAAACTCTATTCGAAAGAAACAAAGAATTTGTTGTGTCAATTGGTAATGAAGCTGTACAAAATCATATTGGCCGTGAACTTACTCCTGAAAAGATAGAAGAATATATGGGCAGAGAAATAAAAGATGAAGAGATTGAACAAAACTTTATTCCGTTTATAGAGGACTATATCTTTTGTGATAATTGTGAGAAGAAATTGGGATATATCGAATCTGTATATGCAGAAAAAATACATAATAAGATTAGTGAAGACGAAGGGAATAAAAATCATAAAATTGTATTTGATAATGATTTAGGGCTTATTTCTCTTTTTTGGTATTCTGTGATTTTCAGGATGTCTATAGCAGAGCATAATCCAAAAAAGCTTAAAAAAAAGGAAGAGAATGCGCTAAGAAACTATTTGAATATTAACTTGAAAGATACAGTTGCTGAATTAATAGAACATACAGATAACAACATATCTAAAAATTGCCCATATCCAATTGCCATTTTTTTTAATTCTAATGCAGTTAATAAACTATCAAGTAATACTGTAGTAGGTATACCAAAGTATGTCAATCCTTATTTTTTTATAATAAATGAATATATAATTGTTCAATATCATAAAAAAACACAGGTAAACGGAATGAAACATAGTTTTTTTGGTTTGGAAAAAGTGTATGAACCTACCGAAGAGGTTAATTATGATGGTAATAAGGAATGTACCATATGTATAATAGAAAATAATAGCTGGGAAGAGATTAAAACAAAAACATTCGAATTAGCGGCAAAATTAAAACATCAAGACTTTGTAGAGATGTTCAGCCTTGTAGCCAATCATCTAAAGCTTTCTTTTACTAAACAAAACGTAGCCTATTTTATTAATCGAATATTATATGAAGACTGTGCGTTTGCTGATAGGTATGATAAAGGCAGAGTATTAAATATTTTGAAAGAAGAATTGAACAAACTACCTAAAATAGTATAAAGCAGGTAATCGCGCAGCTATAGCGCAGCAAGGAATGAAGCACAGCGAAATGGATTGCTGTGATATAAAGCGAGCCGCCAGCGAGTTGAGCAAGGGTGGTATGGCAAATAGCGTGTAGCGATAGCGAAACGCTGCCATAGCTACGTGGTACACGCAGGGCTGGCGGTGTTTTTGATTCGGTAGTAGTTTTGTTGAGATTATAATGTTTATTTCAGTATTCAAATGTTGTTTAATTTCAATTATCAAAAACAGTGACAGCCCGATTAGCCCGAAGCGAGCAGCAGGCGAGCCAAATTATTAAACAGCGGTTTACCCTTAAAAATATACTTGCGTAGCAAATCCTTATTGGATATTAAGGGTAAAAAGTAGCTGTGGGTGAGGAAGGCGTGTAATGTGTGCAATAAAACAAATAAATAGTGCCAACGAGGACGTGCCGCCACAGTGGTGCTATTTATGGTAAGCACAAAAGCGACCAACGGAAGCTATTGTGATTATGTTTTATGGAACTAAATGAAACAACTGACGAACACCTTATTACCTGCTACAATGTGCGCGCAAAGGCAAAAGGTACTGGCTATAATGCTGTAGCTTCTTATGATAATAAGGTGAGGAAGCGTTATAGCGAGTACCGTGCGGAACGGTAGGCTGTTGCGAGTGAATGCGTGTAGCTTGCGGAACAAATGAACGAGTAAGTGCCGAGAGTGTGGGGTTGATAAAGTAATAGTTTTTTATTGATTCAAAATCTTACTGTATTCTCTTGTATTTAGAAACTGACCAAAAGCAAAGAAGGCTTCATCTAATTTCTTTAAATCTTTGATATTCTGTGATTCTATAAATGGTAAATATCTCTCGAAATAAAACTGCTCTTTAGCTTTATTATTAATTGATGTATTTGAAATATTAGACCAATTCTCTTTATGAATAAATAAAAAGGCTCTGTGTATATGCTGGTCGTAAATAGGGTATTTATTTGGTTTTATAATATGCAATAAAAATATCTTCCAAACGGCTGATATATTTCGAAACTCATTCTTAAAATACTCTATATCTAAATTAGCATCATTCTTTAAAGCATTAATAATTGAAAGTTTACTTGTAATTTTAGTGTCTAATGACTTTTGTTTTAATACACTCAATTTCATTCCATTCTTCCACTTGTATAAGTTTTGAATATCTGTATTGGTAAGTGTTTCTTTAACTATTGATTTATTGTAAATAGCTTCATTTGAAAAAGAATATAACTTTGACCAAGCTGAAATAAAACTATTTAAGTCAGTTGCTTTATTACATTCTAAATTGATAAGATTCATTGATGTTTAATAGCTAAATAGCTTGTTTTATAAGACTCATTATATATTCTAAATCGTCTGTATTCTTGATTACCAATTCATAATCTCCATTTCCCCAATGACCAATATTAGAAACATCACGCATCAATTTTTTAGAGTCATCGAGTTCACCACTTTTTAAGTTTATCCATAGCTTAATACCACTTTTTTGAATTAATATATCACAGATGATGCGGTTACCTTTAAACGCTATTCTTTTCTTACGAGGTATTATTTCAATATCTTCTTTAAAGTTTAAAATTGTATCTCTAAAAGTTTCATATAGTTCAACAATATCATCTGTTTTATTGGCTGTATGGTCTTCTTCTGTGTAAACTTTTATCTCTTTAGTAACAGCTTGTAGTTCTGTATTACTTGAGGTAATAGGCTTTATACTTTCTGCTGACTTACTTTTCTTTATTTGATTTACGCTTATTAAATTATTCTCATAACGCTTTACTTCCCATAACTCAATAGCAATATCTTTAAAGTTAGTTGCAGTCTTTTGATTATCTGTAAAACCTGTTGAAACAAAAACGACTCTTGTTTGACTCCAATCAACATCGGTACGTTTTAAATTTTGTTTTAAAGTTTCGTTATACTCTACAATAAAGTCTGCTTTGTTTTCGAGCATTAAACTCAAATAGGTAAAACCTTGGTCAACAACACTAATATTTTTACTACGCTTATATTCAATAATTATAAAAGCATTTGATTGTGTATCGTAAGCTAAAGTGTCAATACGTTTATTTTTTATAGAGAACTCCGATTTTACTAATTGTAAATTCATTAGTTCACTCAAATTACTTTCAAAAAGTGATTGTATCTCTTTTTCTAATTTAAAAGGCTTTTCCTTTACTGTACTTATGTCGTTTGAATGTACTTTATATAAATTCATTAAATACTCTTTAATTAAAAAATCTTAATTGATTTCACACTTATAACGTTTCCAGTACTCTTGTAACGTAGTGGTAGGCATATTACCGTTTAGTTTTTCAATTCTTCTTAATTCTCTACAAATACAGGCTATTAATGCGTTAGTCGCTTGGTCTATTTCTTTAGGTAAATACTGTTCGTCATCTAAAACATCTTCGTAATTAATAAAACACTTATTAACTCTATCCGTCATTTTAGATAAGGTAGATTGAGGAATTAAACTTTTTAATTTGATTCCTTCCTCTATATCCGCTTTATTTTCTGTGGTTGTTTTAGCTTCTTTTAATGCCTTTTTGGCTTTAATTCTATCTCTTTGACTTTGCCAAAAGTTAATTGCTTGCATTGCTCCTCGAATTAAGGATACAACGACACTTGGTTCAAAAATAGGTGCTGGTTGCATAATAGTATTGTTTATTGGTTCAATTAATGTTCTTTCAAAATCATCACAAAGCTGATTGAGAATGTCTTTTGTCTCTCTTTTAAAGAAGTCTCCAAGGTTTTTATTGATTATTACATACTTCCTGTAAAGCCTTTCAAAATCTGAGTAGATTTCTTCTTGTGTGAATGCCGAACCATCATCAGTAATCTTAGCAATCAATCTCTTGCCTAAATTATCTGACTCTATATACTTAAAGAAACCCTCTATCTTATCTTCAAAATCCTTGATTAACTCTGCAATGGCTTCTTCTTCCTGATTTCTTTTTTCAATGACTTTAAGAATATTGTATTTATACTTATTCGGTTGTTCTGGGTCTGTAGGATTAGGATTTTTGGTCTTGGTCTTTTTCTCTTTTTCTTCTCCTGGTGCTACAATACCAATACGATTATCAAAGTAAATCTCTACATCATCAATTATTTCATCTGGACGATTAATCGTGTTATAAATTAAATTGTACTTTCTCCAAAACTGTAGAAATGCTTCTTCACTAAACTTAGGGTTCAGTTCTATTACGAACTCAATTAGATTTAATATTTTGAAGTAAGAGCCTATTGACTTTTTTAAGTGCTTTGCTTCTTTAGGGTTATTATTTATGTATCGCTCAAAGCCTTCTTCCATATTAAGAACTATAGAAATATCATTGCTCCCTTTTTGATATTTCTTGAAGTCTTTGAAATGGTCACTGTAGATTGAATGGTCTTTTAGCTCCGTATAATAAACCCCTAATTTTTCTTCATCACCTAATGGGTCAAAATCGGAAACAACTACATTACTGAAATGCTCAAAAGCTGACTTTATATTCTTTACATTGACATTCTTGTATGAGAAATCTACAATCTTACAATCATTCTTATATTTAGCTGTTCTGTTTACTCTTGATATGGTTTGTATAGCATTGATACCCTTGATTTCCTTGTCGAGGAATAATGTATGTAACTTGGGTTCATCAAATCCTGTCTGTAGCTTATCTACGACTATTATCAATCCATTCTTAGCTAATTTGAAATTTTGAAGTACTGATTTTTCACTCAAGCCATCATTTAGACTGGAACTGCTCTGATATTCTTGACTATCTGAATACACAATATAAATAGGTGCATTCTTAAAATCTTCATACTTTTTTAGTTGTGTTAAATCGTTAAAATATTTCTGAATAAAGCCTTTGTATTTGATAGCCGCTGATATTGAAGAAGCTGCTAACATTGCTTTAGCTTTTCTTCTAATGTTTGGATATACCGCTGTGACTAATCTTTGAGCTACAAACTTTGATATTGCCTCAATACGTTCTTTATTAGCATAGATTTTCTTTTTTCTAATCGCATATTTTCTACCTTCTTCATCAATGCCTGTATCTGTATTGTCTGGAATCTCATCATAGCCATAATCATTTTCGAAACCTTCTAATTCATTATCAGGTATTTCAAAGAACATCTTAGCCGAAACTGGAACTATACCTTTGATTGGGTTGAGAATGTAGCCATCTTGTATGGCTTCTTTCATTGTATAACTATCAAAAGGAATCCATATCTTTTCAGCTTCTGCATACTTGTTATACTCACCAAACCTTGCTAATGTGTGGTCGCTTGGTGTAGCTGTAAAACCTACTATTAGGTTCTTTTTAGTCGCTTGTTCCTTATATGATTTGCTATTATCAAAGCTCGATTGTAATTCATCAAATACACTAACCATTTCTGAATGCTGAACACCACTTTGGCTTCTGTGTATCTCATCAATTAAAAAAGCAATTCTTAGTTTGGATAACTTATTGGAAATATTTGATTCATCAGAATCTATTATCTCTTTTATTGAAGAGAATTTTTGAACGTTGACTACAACTATTCTTTTATCACTGGTCAATGCTTTAATAAAGCTCTTTTTGTCTGAGGCTTCAATGAACATTCCTTTTTGAATATTCATATTGTGCATCTTACTATCTAATTGGTCACGTAGTTGTAGCCTATCTACCACCAACATTATTTTATCATAGACATAGGCATCATTTCTTCTTAAATCTTTGAGCTGTAATGCTGTCCAACCTATGATATTGCTCTTTCCAAATCCTGCTGCATATTGCAACAGCAATGAATAGACGGTTTTGTTATTTTGGTATTTACTCCTTTTGTGAACTAACTCTTTGATTTGTTCTTCTCCTAAGCCCCTTGCTCGTAAATCTTGTTCTAATTTGTTAAGGAAGTAATCTGGGTCATTCTCGTGCAATAGAAATTCATCTATTTTACCAATTACCTTATCTGTACCGAATTTTTGTTTCGGTCTTGGTGCTATGAGCCTACCGTCATTGTGCTTGTATTCTTTAGTTCTGCTTCCTTCTTTTTTGATTAACTCTCGTTCGATAAAGTTGTAGTAGAGGATTTCTTTTTCAATCATCCTTTTATCATAGAGAGCTTTGAAGATTTCTTCAAAGCGACCTTGTTTAGTATCGTGTTTTTCTCTTAGCGGATAAGGCTTAAAGTCTTTGAATAACTTCTTCTCGTAGGTCTCAAAATCATAACTACCTGCATTTACAGTGTTTTTTATCTCATCAAAATTATTGGCAATAGTTCTGATTATAAATGTCTCATTTATATCAGTTGCGGTAATATGAATTGCCTTTTCAAATATTTTTAAGAAACTCTTTCTAATGGATTGGTTTAGGTCATTATCCTTAGCAATTTGCAAGTATTCCTGTGCTGCTGTTAGATAGTCTTTGCTTACTTTCTTTCTTCCATTTTTACGAGCATTTTGATTGTTGTAGTTACTCTTTAGTTCACTATACCCAAGGTAGATACCATTGATAAAAAAGGTAAGGTCTGGTCTGAATGAAAACAGTTGTTTATCTCTATGCTTAAATGTATAGGGTAACTCCTGAACTACTGAAAAAATATTTTGATTGAATAGTTTGTCTCCGTGAGTTTCTGTTCCGCTTGGATAAAACAAATGCAGTTTAGTGCCTTCAAAAGTTACCGACTGATTGTTATTGATAAAGATTGCCATATTCATAGACGAACTGATACGCTCATCTAAAAACTCAGTAAATGACTTTAATAGCTCTTTTTCTGAATCGAACTTTCGTAGTAGCTTTTTGTAATTTGATTTGTTTAGCTCTGTTTCTGATAGAAAGTGTTTCAAGTCTTCTATGACGAAGAAATTAGACGACACAGTATTTGCCTTGGCTTCATTATATTTAAGCCCATCAGCCCTTTTACAAAGGAAGTTGATTATATATTTATCTTGTAAGTCCAATTCTTTCATTCTACTACTTTTATTTTGCCCGTAACCACATCATTGATTACCGTTTTACGAAGTTCTTTAAGGTGGTCTATTTGCTTTCCAATGTTTGTGATAATAGCATCTATAGTACTGGTCTTATCATCTAAGTATTGAGCTATTTCTGTTTGTTCAGTTTTAGTTTGCGGAATGTGAATGAAGAAGTCATTCACCTTTTCCATTTTAAGATTGATACGAGTGAAGCCCTTGCCTTCAACTATAAGCAACTGTCGATAACTATCCGACAACAATAGGTAATTGATAAAATGAGGGTTGTGCTTATCTGTTTTCAATCTGTAGCCCTTACAAAAACTATTCAAGTAAGTCTCGCCTAATTCCTTATCTAATACAGAAGATTTGCCAATATCTTCATAGCCTTCCGAACTCATTAAAAAGAATACGTCACCTTTACGGACTTGATTTTGATTTTCGGTTGGCTCAACTACAACTGTACCTAAATTATCTTCTGCTATGTAGGTGTTTGCAGCAATATTGGTAAATGGAATAAAACCTTTGTTATGCTCGTGGTCGTCTTGTCTAAAATCATCACCGCTCTTGCCAGACAAACCACTATATAAATTACCAATATCCTTTAATCTGTGTCTTGTCCAATGTTTAGGAATGTCAATCCCTATTTCAGAATCTTTCAACTCTGCATCTTTATTTAAGCCTTTGGTAACGGCATCATTGATTATAGATTTTCGTAACTCGGTGTAGTAGTCTATTTTCTTTTGTAATAGACTTACTTTTTTATCTATAACTTGAGTCTTGGCATCTAAGTATTGAGATATGGTTTCTTGTACATTAAGGCTTTCAGGATAAATTAATAATGTACTTCCTAATTCTTCTTTATTCAAGTGTGGCTGGGCAGCTCTTAATGAATCAACTACCAGTTGGTCATTAAATACATACTTACTAAGTAATACGTAAGATAAAAACTTAGGGTTGATTAGCCTGTCGTTAGGTGTAATTACCATATCATAACCTGATACAGAACCGATATATTTTGAAGTTATGATAGCACTATCGCCTGTATAAGCACCACTCCTCACGACTATTATTTCATTTTTTTTGAGTATTGGATTTCTATCATAAGGTAAGTCATTTGGGTCTACGTAAATTAAATTATTTTCCGATATTTTTCCTTTAAAAATGTTCGTTGCCCTTATAATTGGCAAACCATTTTCGAGTTCTTTTGGTGGTTGCCCTAAACCATATCTGATAGCGCCAAATGATTTAATTCTATTCCAATGCCAATTGTCTGGTAAATCATACGACCATTCTATGTTTTCATTATTCATCATAGGGCTAATTCGGCTTCCAGTTGTTTTAAATCTTTTTCCAAGTCTTCTATATCAGTTGTGATTTTTGCCACACTTCTAAGTCCCTCTGGTTGGTAGAATATTTTATTAAAGTTGAGTTCTACACCTATCACATTATCTAAATATTCAAAAGGACGGCTCACATACTTAGCCATAAAATCAGCTATGTTTTGTGAGTTAGTGGCTTCATCTGGGCTGTATGGTATTATCTCATAATCTTTCTCCAGGTCTTTGGTCAACTCTGCTGTTATGGCTATAGACTCTCCTTTTGTTTTAGTGGCTTTTTTGTAGCTCACTTTTATATTGATTTTACCACAACCTAAGGCAGTTTCGTTTCCATCATTTTCTATAATGGTGTTTTTGTCAGTATCGTAGTAGTAAGTAATTTCATCCGACACTACTCTAAGATTGGATTCTTTGTAGTCTATGGCAGCAATTTGAGGTTTTAGCACTTTGTCGTAATACTCTTTTAGATTATTGCAGTTTTCATCATCAAAAGAGGTAATGGTAAATTCGGTCAGTTCCTTTGTTTCCCCATCTATCTCATAGCTGACTTTTGACGGATTGAGTTTTATGGATTTCGCTTCTACGGTATCACCAGCTCTGTTGGTTTTGGTTGGCATTTCAATAGACTTGCCATCTTCATCTACATTAGTTAGTATAATAGCTTGTTTGTTGTAATAGAAGTTCCATTTGTCAAATACTTTGGCAAAGTCATTATCTTCAAAAGCGGTGAAGGCATTTACTATCAAGTTTCTGTGTTCTTGATTCATTTGCCTACGTTTCTTGCCCTTACTCTTTTTGAGTTGTTCCCAATGGTCGCTACCGTCTATGAGTATGAATTTATCTTGTCTATCGGCTGGCTTATTCTTATTATAAATCCATAAATACGTATAGATTCCTGTATTGAAGAACTCATCTGTTGGCATTTGAATAATGGCTTCTACCCAATCTTGCTCAAAGAAGTATTTACGAATATTGCTTTCTCCACTACCTGCATCACCACTAAACAAAGTTGAGCCATTATGAACTACAACCGATAAGCCATCATCTGCTAAATGGTGCAATATGTGTTGGGTAAATAAAAACTGGCCATCAGAAATGGAAGGAAGTGCAACGAACCTTTCTGTGGTATCGTTTTTAATATCTTTTTGATAGCCTTTCCAATCTACACCGTAAGGTGGATTGGCTACGACAATATCAAATTTCTTTTCAATGTGGAAGATTCGAGTTAAGGTATTGCCGTGGTTTATATCACTATCGTTTCTAAACCTACTTTCAATCTTAGCTAAGGCATACAAAGTATCATTCCATTCATCACCGTGGGTTTTGGTAGGTCTGTTGAATTTTTGCTGTATTTTATCTTCTACTCCAAACAATAAGTTTGCACCACCACAAGTGGGGTCATAAATGGTAAGGAACTTACCATTGTCATCAATCTTGGCGGCAATGATTTCTGTAATAAGGTCGATAATGTCTTCAGGTGTATATTGTTCCCCTGCTGTTTCTGCTGAAATATCTGCCCACTTTCTCTTGATATGTTCTTCAAGTGTGGTTATCTCAGAGTTATTAAAAGGTGTTAAGTCTATTTCACTCCACGCCTTTACGGTATCAAATAGTATGTCTTTCTTTTTGAGTAATCCTGAAATACCTGATATATCTAAAAACTTCTCTTCATCCGTACCCTTATCTACGCCTAATAAATATCTGGTCTCTGGGTCAAATGCTCTGATATAGGCATAAAAATCAACATCAAAGGTTTTATCGTTTTGACAAATGGTTTTTAACGTTTTTCCTTCTCGGATAGCATAGTCATTATAACCTAATCCTTCCAGTCGGAACATTTCAATAAAGTCATCAATATTGTCTCTGCCAACTTCTTCTTCTAATCTATTGGCTTCACGAATGAGCCTACTCTCTACCATTACGAGAGCAAAAAAGGGCATCATATATTTTGGAAAGTCGGATTGCTTTATCCCTGCACCTATGAGTAGGTCTGCCGTTTTCCAAACGTCAGGTTCGTGTTTTAAGATATTATTGTTCATTTACTTTGTGTCCTTTTTAAAATCTGATTTGTATTTCAATCCTTCTTCTGCCAACTTCAAGGCTTGAAAAGCCTGCTTATCATTTGCTATTAATTCGAAAACTTGGTCTGCTAACCATAGTGCCATAGTACTATCGTGGTCGAGTTTAAAGATTTTGATAAGCTGTAGCACTTGTTCTCTTTTAGCTCGTCTTTCGCCTCTTTCCATTTTACTGAGATACGCAGTATCAATATCTAACTTTGCAGATAAGTGTCTGAGTAGCATTTCTTGTTCTTCTCTTTTAGACCGTATTAAGTCTCCGAATTTGTTCATTTTATGCTTGTCTATAAATGATTTGTTAAAAATAGACAAATACAGCACAAAAAATAACAATCGATTATAATTCTTTTTCTTGTCGCTTAAAAGGTCTATAATGAATATCCAGTAACCGTTCTATATCACTCACTTTATAGTATATTTTATTCTCAATTTGTGAGTAGGCTATGATGCCCTTATTACGCCAGTTTTGTGCTGTACTACTACTTATATTCATTAATTGTAAAAAGTCTGCATTATCGATGAGTTGTGCTTTTAATGCTGTCTTTTTAATGGTAGCTAATTCTTTTGTAAGCTTTTCTAATCGTTGCTCTATTGCTTTGAGCCTTTCTTTATGTGGGTGCTGTAATTCCATAGCTTTTATTTTTACCCTTGTTTTAGGGTATATTACAAGTTGTAAAACCTTATGATTTTAAATGTTCAGTTATTTGAGATTGTATCTTTTCTATCACTTGATTATTAAAGGGGTTTTCTTCGATTGTTTTTAAGAGTTTAGAGTAATTTTTTCGGTCTAATAGATAGCTGTGCTTATGATGTTTTTTTAAGCCCTTAACGACTTCCTTATCATTCATAGCAGCTATGAGTTTGATTTCCTTAGGCTGCAACGCAGCATAGGGAATCATTGGTTTTTTCTTAATCGCTTTATACACAGTAGCAAGATGTTCCGATAGTCTTTTAAAATTTTCTTTATTGACTAAATCCTGTACCTTGTAGATAGGTATAGGGTCTTTTTTACGGGCATAATAGTATTTTGCTTTGGCTTCTAATTCAAATCTGAAATAAGGTGCTTTTAACTCCTGTCTTTCATTGTTCTTTACCTCATAGGTCTTATCATAGCCCTTAATATTGTACTCTGTCGCTTTATAATGTGCGCCGTATATTTTAGTGCCGTTTCGCATTACTTGAGGGAATTTGCCTTTATAATCTGCCCAACTTTCAAAAATGGGTTGTGGGTCTTCTTGTATGACAATACCGCAGGCAATGTGTTTGACTATAGCATCATAAATACTGAAAGGGAAATGGTTGTCTAATAACTGTATGGCGTGTTGCGCTTTTGCGAAAGCGAACTCTTCATAATTATTGCCTAAATAAAACTTGTGTAATGAGTTTTTAATAATCAGTTTATCATCCTTAAGCTGTAACCAAAGATTCTTTATTGCTGATTTATAGTACACTATGTAACCGTGAGTGCTGTAATGAGGTGACCACTGCAATCCACACCATTCAAAAGGCTCTATAGATTTTTGCGCAACCTTATGAGGCAGTTGTTGTAACTGCTTTTCTATGTGGATGGTGTCGTACAACTCACTAACTATTTCTTATGAGGTACTCTGTAGCTTGTGCGTCTATCTCATCTTTTGTTATTTGACGATTACGCTGTAGCCACTGGTCTAATTCAGTACGGTTGAAATACAACTTCTTGCCCTGTGGGCAAAAGTGTGGTATTTGCTTTTGACTGGTTAGTTTGTAAAGATGTGAGGCACTTATATCTAAATAGGCAGCAGCCTCATTTAGATTTAATACGTCTTTTTTGAGCAAGTTTTGCTCTTGCAACATCGTCTCGATGTTTGCGAGTTTTTGAAGAATGATTTCTTGTTCCATTGTCATATTATTTTAAATTTCTGGAAGCAAGAAACTGCCTTTATAAGGCTATTGGAATTGAAGTCTGACAAGGCATTGACATTTGTCAATAATGTCATTGTTTTTTATTTCATATCTCTGAAAATGTTGTCAATAACTGTTTTTAATTTCGGATTATTATTCTTTGCAGAACTTAAATGCGTTTGCTTTAACAAGCTATTACCTTCGGATAAAAACAACATCGAATTTGCGATAGCAACCCATTTAAGATTAGTAAAGTATGGCTGTAACTTTGTAATAATGTAATAAAACTGTTTATTATCACAATTTAGATGAACTTTGATATTTAAATTGCTAAAGTCTTTTGCTGTGAGTAGCTTATGAAAATTATCGACTGTTGTAAAATCTTCTTTCAGCATATCTATTCTTAACTGCAAAGATTTTATTACGGCTAAAAGTGCATTAGTATCCCCTTTAAAACCAAAATAGTTTTTTGGTGTCTTTTCGTTTTTAGGTTTTGGTGCTGGTGCTTGTTTTAATTTTGGTACAATTTCCTTAAAATAGTCCTTCTCATTTTCAAGCCACTTTTTAATGGTCTTTATATATTGTTTTTCACCTTTATTATATACTTCTGTTAAGGTACGCTGTCTAAATCGGTGGTTTTCGTTGAGTACATCAATATTTAATTTTTCGGCTTGTGATATTAAGCCTTGTTTTTGAAGTTCGGTTGTATCTATTAATGATAAAATATGTTGTGTGCGCCTATATAGCGAAGCCACTAACTCAGTTGGTGTTACTAATTTTGCAGACACCATACCCAAATAGCGATTCTTACGTGTTACTTCTTTTACAAAGGGTAATGATTGCGTAAGTCTTGGTTTTAAGGGTCTAAAAAAAGGTAAATCAAATGGAAACGCTTTTAACCATTTTTGATATGTACTATATAGTAAATTAAGGTCTGTTTTCTCTTTTGCTGGTTTATACTTGTTTACTTCTGTTAAGTATTTTAATAATGCTTTACATTTATCTTTAGGAAACTTTCCGTCATTTCTTTGAAGGTTTAGTTCAACGAGTTCTAAATATATATGTGACCCTACAGCTGGCGTACCCATACTCCAGAAACATAGTTCAAAATATTCTGTAATAGCATCAAACCAATCTTCTTTATCAATGTTTTGCTCTATAGTATGCCACGTGTAATCAACAGCTTTTAAAACCCAAATTGGAATTTGACCGTAAACTTTTTCTTTATCGAATTTAAAACGCTTGTAAAAGTCAGCGTGGTTATCACAACAAAAAGGAAAACGTTCTAAATAATCTGTGAGTAATTTGTAATTGTGTTTATGTGGGGCACAACAGTTAGGATAATTTTCTGCAAATTCGTACCCTTCAGGCTTCTGAATCTCAAATGGGTGTAAGATAAATTCTTTGGCATCAATTTCAATAAATGGTTTTTCCATAAGTCTATAAATCTATTTGAATACGGTTAGCGGCTTCTTTCTTCTTTTGGTCAATTACCTTTGCATATATCTGCGTTGTCTTTAGTTCTTTATGGCCTAATAGCTTTGAAACTGTATAAATATCTGTTCCTAAAGTCAACTGTAGGGTTGCATAAGTATGTCTGGCACAATGAAAAGTAATCGTCTTTGTAATACCTGCTTTCAGCATCCATTGTTGTAATTTGAGATTTGTCCAGGCACTGTAATGCAATCCTTTAAAAACTGTTTCTTCTGGTTGTCCTTCTTCACCTAATAATTCTCTTGCTTGCTCTGAGATATTAAGTGTTTCAGAACCTTTTGTTTTCTTCTGTCTAAATCTGATGTAATTGCCGTTCTCTTTAGAGTGTTGCATTTCTGACCATACTAATTTTTCAATATCACTCCATCGTAGACCGGTAAGACAACTAAAAATGAATGCCTTTTTGAGTTCTGGAAGCTCACAATCTACCTTGACGATTGCTTGCAATTCGTCATAGGTTAGAAACTCTCTTTCTGGTTCACCTTGTTTAAACCCTTTTACCTGTTCTGCGGGATTAAGTCTTAAAATACCATCTTTTACGGCTTGTTTAAGCGCAGCATTAAACTTGCCAAAGTAAGAATACTTTGTATTTAGTGAAAGTTCTTTATTTGCTCTGCCTATGGCTTTTTTATCTAAGTACTCTTTAAATTCTTCTACAAATTTTTTATTGATTTGCTTAAAAGAAACACCCATCGGCTTGAATGCTTTCATATGTTTAATAAGACTTAGCCAATTACCATAATTACCTTTACTACTACTTCTTTTTTCTGCGAGAACTTCTAAATAGCTAATGAAGCTGCCTTTCATTTTTTCTTTATCCTCAAAATCATACAAACCGCTCTGAATTGCAACGTGCTTTTTTGCACGAATGTTTTCAGCAAGTTCTAAGGTTGCCTTGTTTTCGTCTCTCTGTGCTTTTGTGAGTTTTCCTTGCTGGGGTTCTGGATATAAATACAGTTTTAAATACTCATAACTACGATTTCCATTCTCATAATAATCGAGGTATAAGCTTATTTTATTTCCTTTCTTGCGTTTTCTTAAGGTAACTTTCATCTGGTACGGCTTTAGTTAAATAAGGATTCTATTTGGTATCGGGCAACAATATGTTTTCTTCCAAAGGGTACAGCTTTAAGCTGCCCGCGTTTAATCATTCTTTGTATGGTCCATCTGCTTACTCCAATTAATTGAGCAGCTTCAGTAATACTTAAAAAGTCTTTTTGATTTACTGCTATAGCAGTTGTAGGAATAGCAACTTCTGGTTGCATTTCTTCTTTGAGAGTAGTTTGTACTTTTTCAGTACGCTTGCGTGCCTTATAAGCATACTTAGCGCATTTATCACCGCAGTACTTAGTTACTGTAGTTCGGGCAACAAAGGCGTTACCGCAATGCTGGCATTTTTTAGGAATATATAAGTTGCTGCTCATAAATGGTGCGTTATGTAGCGAAATGGTGCAACGTGGGGCAATATGGTGCATCATTTCTCCTTTGTTTGTTGCCATTGGATTTGGGCAACAAATCGCAATAGTGGGCAACAAATAGGAAACAAACTTATCCTAAAAACAACAAAAAGGCAACAAAAAAGAGATAGAGTTATTAATTAATATCAACAATAACAAGCAGTTACGAAACAAAAGAAAGTAGATTACTTCCCAATACAAAAATTAGCAAAAATATTACCCAACAAATCATCATTAGTAATTTCTCCTGTAATTTCTCCAAAATAATATAAAGCCTGACGAATGTCTATAGCTAATAAATCTCCTGACAAACCTGTTTCTAGACCATGCTTTACTTTATCAATTTCCTCAAAAGCTTTTAGAAGTGCATCATAATGACGTGTGTTAGTTACAATAGTCTCATTATTTCTAAGCGCACCAGTATTAATAAGATTTAAAAGTGAATTGGTGAGTTGTTCAACACCAAAACCGGTTTTAGCAGAAAGTAAAAGGACATCTGCAATCGTTTTATTGATGCTCGCTAATTGCGAGTCTGTTAAAGTATCAATTTTATTAGCAATAACTAATAAAGGTTTTTGTGGATATTTATTTCTTATTTTTTCAATCTCTACACGCACCGCTTCAAGATTATCTACATTTTTATGTGCATCAAATAAATAGATGGTAACCTGAGATTGTTCAATCTTTTCAAATGTCTTTTTTATACCAATACTTTCAACAACATCTTTTGTTTCTCTAATCCCTGCGGTATCTATAAATCTAAAACCTATACCACCAATAGAAATTTCATCTTCAATAGTATCTCGGGTAGTACCAGCAATTTCAGATACTATAGCTCTATCTTCATTTAATAGCGCATTAAGTAAAGTGGATTTACCAACGTTAGGCTCACCAACTATAGCTACTGGAATTCCATTTTTAATCACATTACCAACTGCAAAAGAATCTATTAAACGTTTTAAAACAAATGTAATTCTAGCTATCAAATCTTGAAACTGGGTGCGATCTGCAAATTCTACATCTTCCTCTGCAAAATCTAATTCTAACTCAATTAAAGAAGCAAAATTTAAAAGCTCTTCTCTTAGTTTGGCTATTTCAGAAGAAAAACCACCACGCATTTGTTGCATAGCTATTTGATGAGACGCTTCATTATCGCTAGATATTAAATCAGCAACAGCCTCAGCTTGAGATAAATCTAATTTTCCATTTAAAAATGCACGAAGTGTAAACTCCCCTGCTGTTGCCATTCTACAGCCTTTTCTTAGAAATAACTGAATAATTTCTTGTTGAATGTAATTTGAACCGTGGCAAGATACCTCAACAACATCTTCCCCTGTGTAAGAGTTAGGGTTTTTAAAAACAGACACTAAAACTTCATCTATTGTTTTTTCGGCATCAATAATATGGCCTAAGTGAATGGTATGCGTTTTCTGGTTTACAAGTGATTTCTTTGAAATAACCGATTGAAAACATGCATCAGCAATCTTAATAGCATCGTTCCCAGAAAGTCTAATTACAGCAATAGCACCAGCTCCTGAAGGCGTTGCTAAAGCTACAATTGTGTCTTGATTTATCATGCGGCAAAAATACTAAATTTGAAATGCTATACATTAAAACTTTAAAATCAATACATGAAATTAATTTTCAAATATGACAGCCTTAACCTGAGAAATCAATAAAAAAATTCAATTTAACATATACCCAACTTCATATTCTTTAATAAAACATGCATAAAAATGATGATTATATAACGTATCGCAGTAAAATAGAATTATTTTTTATTTTTTTTTATTCCTTTCAAACAAATACATAATAATCTGATTTACAAAATTTTAACTAAAATATTCTATGCAAGCATAGTATATTTGCAAGCGCTAATTTTAAATTATCACAAAAATATGTGACCAATTGCTTATACCTGTGTCATATTTTCTGATAACCAAAGCGTACTAATTTTTATCCCCCTAAAGCAAACGAGGTAAAGATTTGCAATAAAATGAAAATTATAGAATCTGATTTTTCAAATCAAATTTTAAAGTTCGTACAGAACCGGTTAGGTAATATCTTCTTCTTCAATCACATTGCGGTTGTTGAACTTAACGAAGGTGTTCATTTTGATATTGAAAATGCCCCAATTATCATTAACGAATTAGAATCTTATTTTGGAGAACGCCAGCCCTATGGCGTTGTAGCTAATCGTATTAATTCCTATTCGGTAGATTTAATAAACACCCCTTTATACAGAGAAAAAGCAAAAAATTTATATGCTTACGGAGTAGTTGGTCACGATCTTGCAAGTAAAATGAATGCAGAGATAGAAAACGATTTCTGTGTTTCAGAAAAAGTAGATTATGATACTATCTATGATGCTATAAATAACGTGTACAACAAGTTGAAAAACAGTGGCTTATTTAGCCTCAACTAAATAAATACCATCCGGTTTTATTTCAATTAGCCGCTTTTTGTAAAGTGTACCTATTGCTCGTTTAAAATTCTTTTTACTCATTTGTAACTGCTCTTTAATCAAATCTGGGCTAGACTTATCTGTAAGATTTAAAAAACCGCTATTATCATCTAACTCTTGCATAATTCGGTCAGCATTAGGCTCTATATTTCTATATCCAATCTGCCCAAGAGCTATATCCAATTTATTGCCAGGGCGAATCTTTTTTACAATACCCTTCAAGGTATCCCCCACACTTAAATCTCTAAAAATATTGTCTTTGTAAATAAGCCCCATATGTTTTTTATTTACAATAACATTCATGCCAATATCAGAAGGATGAGAAACTATCAAATCAACCTCTTCAAAAGCCTCAACAGTAAGCTCTCTATTATCTAAAAACCTATTAGTTTTACTAGACGCCACTAATCTATCCGTTTTTTCATCCAAATAGCAATGCACCAAGTACCAACCACCAGGTTTCATTTTAAACGCCTGCTCTTTAAACGGACAAAACAATTCCTTTACTAAACCCCAATCTAAAAATGCCCCATAATCCGTTACTTGGTTACAACGCAACAATGCAAACTCGCCTCGTTTAATATAAGGCATATCCGTAGTTGCAACAGGCCGTTCCTCATTATCTAGATACACAAAAACCTCTAGCTTTTCCCAAATCTTAAAAGACTCTGGCACATAACGGTTAGGCAATAAAACCTCATTATCTTCATCATCAATTAAATACACACCATGGTCGGTTTCTCTTAGTATTTCCAGCGTGTTTATTTCCCCTAGTTTTATCATGCGGCAAAGGTAACATTTTATTGTTATGGCGCAACCCAAGGGTCGGGCTATCCGTTACAAGTCCTCGTCACGCCTTAGGGCGTAACTGTGGGCTTTCCTCTACTATCCCTTGCGCACCTATTTGCTAAAGTCAATTTTAAATTCAAAATTTTAACAAAATCAGCCTAAAACTCGCCTAAACAAATTATATTAAGCATAAAAATACACATCTCACTTACAGCTACTTAGGCTATTTTTAAAATATTTATAACAGATATTTCAGGAGTTTTAAAAATTGAATTGTTATATAATAAAAACCAATAATCATGAAAAAACTAATCGTATTACTAGTATTAACGCTTTCATTTGCAAGCTGTGAAAAAGAAGAATTAAACAACACTGAAGAAAACCTTATTGAAGCTAAAGTTTTAGGAACTTGGGAACTTTATCGTGATGAAAATCTAGAATCTGTAATAGATGAATGGACAGGTACAGAATGTACCACTAAAGATGAGTGGTATCAAAACACAAGAGAAAACTCTCAAATTATATTAGAATTTAAATCAGATAATACATTTGTAGATCGATATGCTGATGTTGAAGTAGCCAATGGTAGTTGGGGACTTCTAGATGATGGTCGTTTTTACTTTGATTACATCCAAAACGAGGCACCTATAAACAATAAACTAACTCAAAGAAGGTATATTACCATACACTGTGATAATACACATTCAGTAGAAATACAAGATAACAAACGCGCTGTGTATTACTATAGAAAAATGGGAACCACTGAATGTTCAGATCTAATAGAATACCATGTTGAATAAACTATTTTTTAATCAAAACAATACCGCAATGAAAAAAGTATTTCTAATTCTACTACTACCGCTAATTGTAGCAACAACATGTGAAGATGACGACTTAAGTTCTGGTTTTGAAACCGAATACATTATAGAGAATAATTCAAGTATCGATTTAATTTTACTTCAAGAAGGTAATTTTCAAATAACCATTGATAGTGGGGCTAGTTTAACGCTTGCCACAGACTTAAATCAGGAAACAAACCCCATCTCTCCAAATGAATCTTTTACATTTAATAGCATTAAATTTTATAAAAAAGATAACGATAATTTTATTCTGGCTTATAAACAAGATCCTATTGATGATAGTTTGTGGGCATTTAATGAGCCCGTAACCAATAGATATAGTTATACATTAACTCTTACTGACGATTTATTGAATTAATATCTATTAATTTTAAAATCAAGACATAAAAAAAGCGTTACACATTGTAACGCTTTTTAATTTATATAAATCGAGTTCTAGTAAACAGACTCTTTTCCAAAATGCTTAGTTAACAAATAGTAAACTACAGCTCTGTATTTGTTACGGTTAGATTTACCATAAGTTTCCATAACAGAAGCTATAGCTTCATCTAACTTCGGTCCGTCACTTAATCCTAACTTCTTAATTAAAAAGTTGTTTTTAACAGTAGCTAACTCAGATTCATCCGATCCTGAAACCGTAGATGCATCTGCATTATAAATAGATGGTCCACATCCAATAGTTACTTTAGTTAATAAATCCATGTCTGCGCTTACTCCGCATTTGTCTTTTAAATCAGCAGCATATTTTGCAATAAGCTCGTCTCTTTTACTCATAATGATTTCGTTTTATGTGTTAATTAATAATTTAATAGATAACCGTTCTAAAGGTACTAATTTTTAGACACAAAAAAAACCAATAAGTCACTTGGCTATTTTATAAACTCAAAGTAGTTTAAAAGCACCTCATCATTAACATGCTTTGGGGTAAAGACTTCCAAAAGCTTAGGCTTCTCTCCTTTTGAGTAAAACGATTTTAAAGACAGATTTAGCTTTTCTTCATCTGAAACTGAATCATATTCAAAACCATACATCTTACATAATTGCGCCGCGGTTAAATCATGATTCGTTTCAAAATACGTATCAAAATTCTCGGTGTTTTTATGTCCGGGTAGAATTCTAAAAATACCTCCACCCCTATTATTTACTACAATTATTCTAAAATGCTCTGGTATATAGTTATTCCAAAGGGCATTACTGTCATAAAAAAAACTTAAATCTCCTGTAATAAAAAGCGTTGGATTTTTATTGGCAACAGCACATCCTATGGCTGTAGATGTACTTCCGTCTATACCACTCGTACCACGATTACAAAATACTTTTATGCTTTTATCTATTTTAAACAATTGGGTATAACGTATGGTAGAACTATTCCCTGATTGTAAAATATAATTATTTGGTATTAATTTTAAAACATGACTAAACACTTTAAAATCTGAAAACGGAATGGTTTCTAAATACGCTTTATGGCTTTTTAAACGTCGCTGTTTTATTGTTGTCCAGGTTGATTGATAATGACTCTTTACAACATGCGTAAGCTTAGGTAAAAACTCTTCAAAAAACGTATTGGGTACTTTTTTAATATGATTGTCTAGACAAAAAAACGTGTCGTTGGCCTGTTTTGGATCTATATGCCAATGATGTTTGGGTTTATACTTCCTAAGTAATTGTTTAATCTTTTTGGAGACTATTAACCCACCAAAAGTTACTAATATATCTGGCTGCAGTTCCTTTTTTTGGTCTTCTGAAAGTGGCGCTATTAACTGGTCGATACTCGGAAAAAAATTTGGATGGTGTAAATTTGATGTGGTTTCTGTTAAAACAATTACACTATCATCTTCAGCTAACTCATCCAACCACTTTTTTTCTATTTGATTGGGTTGATTTACACCTACTAAAACCATCTTTTTAGTTGCCGAATTCCAGTCTTCTAAGGCTGCCTTTAAAACATAATCTTCAATTTCAGTTTCCTTTACTTTGGGGTTTATATTTTTGGGATTAACACTTAAGGCATCTACCCTTTCATAAAGTGGTTCATCAAAAGGTATATTTATATGTACTGGCCCATTTTTAAACTTAGCAAGGTTTATAGCTTTATTAATTTCCTCTTCATTATGAGTTTGAATATCCTTTTGTAAGCCCAATAAGCGCTCAAACTTATCCTCCAGACTTTTCATAATAGGTAATTCTTCGTGCTCAGGCACATTTTTTTCATCTTTTAAATCCAGCTTCAAATTAGCAGAATATAAAATATGATTCTCATAAACGTTTTTCTGATTTATGGTTTGTCCATCTCCAATACCCACCAAATGTTTTGGTCTATCGGCAGATAAAACTACCAAAGGAATATCACTATAAAACGCTTCCGAAACCGCTGGGTAATAATTGAGTAAGGCACTTCCCGATGTGCAAACTACAGCTGTTGGTTCTTGTAATTGTTGTGCAATGCCTAATGCAAAAAAAGCAGCACAACGTTCATCTACAATACTGTAGCATTTAAAAAAATCATCATGAGTAAAACCAATGGTTAATGGGGCATTTCTACTTCCTGGAGAGATTACTATATGCGTTATGCCTTTAGCTTTACACAGCTCAATAACAGTTTGGGCAAGCGGAATTTTAGGGTATATCATGCAATTTTAATAGATATACAAAAATACGGAATAGCGTGTTATTTATCGAATTACAAAATACTTTTAATCACTAAAGATTTTGATACGGTTTCGTCCCACTCTTTTTCAGCATCAGAGCTTTCAGTAATACCACCTCCAACATAAATAATAGCTTCGTTATTTTTAATTTGCATACAACGTAAATTCACATAAAGTTGGGTGCTATCTCGTTTTACAGCGTAAGCTCTATTTTCAATATTGCGCTTGCTAGAGCGCGGTGAAATAGTGGTTTCGCAATTTAATTCGCCTAAAAAACCGGTGTAGAATTCTCGGTTGTAGTTTTCATGCTTTAATATAAATTGTTTAGCAGCTTCCTTTGGTAATCCGCAAACCGCTGGTGTTGGATGCAATGCTTCAATAACTTGTTTTAAGGGTGTACCCGCTTTTAAGTTAGCAGAAATCATAGTTTTTAAGTGTACCAAATTTCCAGCTTTTACCGTTTCCACATCCGAAACTTTAAAACTCTCAACCGAAGGCTTTAAATTATCTATTATAAAATCGGTAACAAATTGTTGTTCTTGCTTTTCTTTATTTTGCCAAACCACATCCAAGCTGCCTTTGTAATCTTGTGTGCCTGCTAATGCCATAATGGAAAATCGAGAGCCTTCAATTTTTATTAATGTCTCGGGTGTAGCTCCAAGCCATAAACCAATTTTTGGATGATACCAACAATATACAAATGCGGATTTATAAGTATTTAAAAGCTTTTTAAAAATTGAAATAGGATTTGGTTCTGAAAGCGCTACAGTTTCACTTCTGGACAAAACTACTTTTTTTAAATCTGTTGTTCTTAAGGTTTCTACACCTTGATTTACGAGGGTGATGTGAATATGTTTCGAATCAGTAGAAATATTTTTGGGCATTGAGTGTATTCCCGCCTGCTCAGGAATGACAGAATATTTAGAGTAACTTATAAGCTCAGAAAGTTCATCTGGAATTAGCACCGTTTTTTTTACATCATCAAAAGGAGAAAACACAAAACCTTTTTCAGTAAAACCATCAACAAAATATGTGGTGTCGTTATTTTGTAACCGCGCAATAAGGTTTGTTTTATTGGGTTGCCTGTAGGCTACAAATGGTCGTTGGTTGCTATATTGCGCTTTAATACGCTCAAAAAAATCTTGCAATGCTTTATTTTTTTCTAGGTAATGAAATGGTTGTTAGCTTACATAAAGAAATTAGATTATCATCATCGTCAGTCACCTTAATTTCAAACAATTGTGTAGTTCTTCCTTTATGGATAAACCTTGCTGTAGCATAAACATAACCTGTTTTTACACTTTTTACATGGTTTGCACTAATTTCTATACCACGTACAAACGTATGCTCTAAATCTAAAAGTAATTCTGCTGCAAAACTTCCAGTAGTTTCGGCTAATGCTACAGTAGCACCACCATGAAGCACACCATCTGGTTGATATACTCTTTTGTTTACTGGCATTCTTCCAACTACAAAATCATCACCAAAATCGACCATCTTTATCTCCAAGGTTTCCATTAACGTGTTTTTGGTAATGGCATTGGCTCTTTTTAATATGTCTTGTTTGGATAATTTCATTGAAATCTTTTTTATTTAAGCAGTTGTAAAAATACAAAAAGCGTAGGTAATCTTTAGCTATTAATATATCGATTACGGTATTTGTTGGAGTAACGAAGTTTAAGTAATTGCTGATAAACTTAAAAGGTATTATAAATATGCATTAAGGCTTGATATTTTATACGCAATATGGGTTTGATTTATTATTTTGAAGTAGCAATGGGATACTCTAAAAGCTTATTTTTTTGGATTTTGGGAGGTGACGCTTATCTTTGATGATATGACGTCGTTTTAATGACTTATATCAGTCGATAAGCGAAGTTAGAATTTTCTTACCAGAATATCAATAGGTAATCCTACGTATTTTTAAATATAATTGTAAACAAAAAAACCTCCCAAATGGGAGGTCTTTTTTCAGAACATTTTAAAGCTATTATTCCTTTAATTTTTTTCCAGTAATCTCGCGCCCACCTTGAAAAAGTGTTACACTTTCTACTTTACCAGCATCATTTTTATTAAACTTTAACTGTGCTTGCACCACTTTTAAATAAAACTCGGTTTCGCTTTTAGGAAAAACATCAAATACGGGTTGCCCTGTAGCTTGTGTTTTTAACTGGGTGCCTTCTCTGGTTATGGTTAGTATAAACCCAGGCATCAGTTCGTATTTACCTAAATACGTATCTAAAATAGCCTCTGATACTTTAATTTCTTTTTGCAAATCGCTAACATCATCACCTAACTTTTTTAAATACTCAATACCGTTTTGGTTATTTGGGTCTAACTCTACAGATTTTCTATAGTTTTTTATAGCCAAATCGGTTTTACCTAAATGCATTAAAGCTTCTCCATAACTATCATAAGTATTTGAGGATTTTGGAAATGCCTCAGTATTCAACTTAAAGACTTCAGCTGCAGCTTCGGTTTTACCAGCGCCCATAAGCTTATAGCCCATAGCATTCATATCGCCTTCATCGGTATGATAAAGTTCTGAATCTTTAATTGCATTATAATGCGCTAATCCAGCTTCAATACCTTTATCTTCAATAACTGCATATAATGCATCTGCAACCGATTTTTTAGGCATGCTATAATCTTTCCCATTTAAAATGCCATAAATAGCTCGAGTTATTGAATTTAGTGGTGCACCACCTGTATTACTAAAAAGTACAACCAAAGATTTGTTTGAAGGTGCTCTGGAAATATTGGTATTAAACCCGTTAATTCCGCCACCATGACCAATGGTATAAATGCTATCTTTAGACTTTCCTATTTTGTTATAACCTACACCCCAACCGTATGCATAATGGCTATTTCCCCAAGCTGGGATATAAGGTTTAAAATACATATCCATGTATTTTTTAGTCAGCAATTTATTAGTGTACAACCCTTGATCCCACAAGTATAAATCTTCAACGGTGGAATACATAGAACCTGCTGCATATGGAATAGACATATCTAAATACCTTGAGTTCTCATAACCACTTCCGTTTTTCTCATAGCCTGTGGCACGTTTCTTTAAAATCTCTCCGTGATGGTCGTAACCAGTATTGTCCATCTTTAAAGGCTTAAATATGTTTTCGTGTAGCAATGCTTCATAAGTCTTTCCGCTTAGTTTTTCAGCTAAAACACCCAATAAAAAATAACCTGAATTGCTATACTTGAATTTCTCTCCTGGAGCAAATTCTAAATCCATATCCTGAAATTTCTTAATAAATTCTTCTGGTGTAAATGGGTTACGACTTTCGTCTTGCATAAACCTTGGAAACGAAGTGTAATTAGGTATTCCTGAGGTATGTGTTAATAGATGATGCGTGGTTATTTTATCGCCATTGGCTTTTGGATAATCAGGAAGATAGGTTGTAATGGGTGCTTGCAAATCTAATTTACCTGCTTCTGCCAGTTGTAAAATTAACATGGCTGTGAATTGTTTAGTAATAGAACCCAATCGGTGTTTGGTGTCTGAAGCATTAGGAATATCCCATTCCATATTCGCCATACCAAAGCCTTTTTTATAGATAACTTTACCGTTATCTGCTACTAACGCTGAACCGTTAAATTTACCATACTCAGCATATTTACTAAGGAGTTCGTTGATTTTATCGACTTTTGATTGTGAAAATACAGGACTTGAAACAATTAATAAGGCAAATAATAGTCCACTTGTTTTTAACCATTTAAAATTTGTAATTGATTGCATAAGATGATTTTTTTGATTGATTATTAGTTTCTTTTAGTGTGACGATACGCGTCGCTATAAGTTACATAATAATTCGAAAAAAAATCAAAAAATTGTTTAAAACAAAACCGTTAGAAAAAGCATCTGTTTTATTAAACGTTATATTTCCTATACAGCCAAAGCGTTTTCTAGAGCTAAAAGGTGAGTGATTTTATTACTATCATTTTTTAGCGGATAAATAGTAATTTCACACTTATAGGGTTCACCATCTTTTTTGTAATTGATGATTTCTTCTGTAAAATGAATTCCTGATTGTAATTGGGTTCTAATTGATTTTCTAGTTTTAGAAGATGATTTTTCACCTTGTAGAAAGTTTGGTTTTTTTCCAACCGCATATTTAGCTGGATACCCTGTCATTTTACTAAATCCTTTATTTACCCATTTAATATCTTGATTAGCATCGGTAAGAACCAAAGCTTCAAATTTGTTTTTGGTGAGTAGCTCTTCAACATCTTTTGTCCAGCCAAATTGTGCCTTACAATCTTTTAAAAATGCAATTTCGGTTTGTTTATTGAAGTTTTTAGCTTGTTCTGATAAGAACATGCCGTAGATGTCCCAACATAATAAAGGTGCTCTTAGTGTAGCTGTAGTTTTCATTGCTTCTTTTTGAGTGCAAAGATATAAAGAAGCTAGATTGACTATTAAATATAATAGCCTTAAGTATAAATCTTAACTTGCTTTATATCGCGAAAGCACGGTTTTATGATTATAAAGGAAGTGTCTGGCTTGTAATTTTCATTACTTACAGTTGCGCGACAGCTCGTGATTTTAACACGATTCCTTTTTATCTAGCAAAAGCTAAACCTTTATAATAACTCAAAGATAATCAATTAAATTTTGACTATGCAAAACTTACAAATCCTTCCTATAACGCTCTATCATGGCTTCTCTAGTTTCAGGAGCTTCTTTTGAACCTAATTGATCTTTTAACATTTGCCCCATCGTGGGAAACGTATCTCGATCAATTTGAGTTGAGGCTTCCCATAATTTTGAACGCATAAACGCTTTAGCACAATGTAAAAAAGCTTCTTTTACAGAAATAACAATACAGGCTTTTGGCGGGTTATTTTCTTCAATAAATAGTTTTAAATAAGAGGTGTCAGTGGATAAAAAAGCACTCCCATTGATGCGAAGTGTTTCATCAACCCCAGGAATTAAAAACAGTAAGCCAATGCTATTCGTCTCAATAATATTTGATATACTATCTACCCTATTATTACCCTTTGCATCAGGGATAACAATAGTTTTATCATCAACAATTTTTACAAATCCAGAGTTCCCTCCTCTTGGTGAGGCATCTTGATTTCCTTCTAGACTTGAAGTAGACATTACCAAAAACGGTGAGGTTTTTATAAAATTAATGGCGTGTTTCTCTAAATGATCTAGAACTTTATCTTTAGCTCTTCCTTTAGGATAGCCATATAATTCGCGAAGTTGAGACTCATTTTCAATTTTCATATTGAAGTTGTTACTGTGGTTATAAATTTAATAAATTAATAAGGTCTTAAACCTTGTAAATTGGTTATTCATCAAGTATTTATATATCAAATGATAAATATTATTTAAAATTACACATCTTAATTCTTTTTAAATTGAAGCATTTAATAGTCTTATTTGCCTTATTTTTTACATGTTTTTGTAGTGCACAGTTTATATCTGATGATGATAAACTACATTTTGGTACTGGTTTTTTAATATCTGGTAGTACTTATGCAATAGTTTATGCCAAAACCAAAAATAAAAAGAAGGCCTTTTGGTATAGTTTTGCAGCTTCAACTCTAGCTGGACTTTCCAAAGAAATTTATGATGGTTATATTATAGAGGGAAGGTTTGATTCTGGTGAACTTATAGCTACTTCCCTTGGCGGTATAACAGCAAGTACAACACTTCAAATATTTGTTGGCAAAAAGAAAAGTAAAAAACGAAAAGATGTTGCAATTGTTAACTAACTAGACGTCTGATAATGTCTTTTGTAGGCAAAATTTTTGTGGTATGCTCTATACTTGGTCCAGCTACCCAAACGGTTTTGTAAGTTGCTTTTGTAGCTGCATTTTTAGTAGCATTCATTCCAATAGAAAAACGAATCATTTTTACCCACTTTTTTAGTTTCTTATTCTTGTTTAAAACAGATTCTAACCAAGTTTGCTTTGTGCCTATTTTTTGAACATATGGCGTGTTAATTACAGTACACGGTGTTCCAGAAATACGTTCTGTCATCACAATATCATCAGCACCATAATCCACACAGGCTTGCTTATATTCATCTGTAACATTGGCCTCCTCTGATGCTATAAACGGACTCCCTACTGATACACCTTCAGCGCCATAACTTAACATCTTATCAATATCAGCTTTACAACCAACGCCACCAGCAGAAATAACAGGAATATTACAGTTGGAACTTAATTCTTTAATTAAATCTTCTGGTGATAAATTTCCTCGGTGTCCTCCAGCTTCATTATTCACTGCAATAATGGCATCAGCTCCTAAGCCTTCAACTTTTTTTGCGAATTTTAAATCTGTTACATCACAAAATACTTTTATGCCAACCGCATGCGCTTGATTTATAGTTTCCTCTGGACTACCTAAAGAAGTAATAATAAAATCGCAACCTTCTTCACAAATCACTTCTAATTGCCCCTTATATTTTACGTTGGATTTGTTTACAATTAAATTAAATCCAAATGAGCCTCCTTCTGGTTTTGCTGCCTTTAATTCTCGTAAAGCTACTTTTAGTTCATCTAAAGTTCTGTAATTTAAAGCTGGAATACATCCCGCTATACCGCCATACATAGCCTCTTTAACCATAGCTACATTAGAGACTAAAAACATAGGCGCTTGAATAATTGGATATTTAATATTTAAGAGTGTTGTTAGTTTGGTTTGCATAGTGTAGTATCGATTTATACAAATATAATAAATATTATGCATGCATAATAAAAACCCCTGTTTATGAAGAATCTGTGATTAACTTTTGTAATCAATTAAAAGTGTGCTCTACTCTACCACAGTTTAACATGGTATCTCCAAAATATGGATTTAAAACTTTACTATCTAAACTTAACCAACTACCTCCAGTAAAATCATCTACACAATCACAATGTTGTACAAAAACTTTTGATTCTAAGTTTTTAATTTGCGAAAAAATTGAAATAAGATAATCTGATAATGGTTTAAAAGCTTTTCGTTGGCTTTTAAGCGTTTTGGCATTGCTTATATTGTTTAAATTTTTTTGGATTACATGGAACTCTTTACCATCATTAGTGGTAGATTTCAATAGCTTTTTTATTTCATCTTCAAATACTTTGGCTTTATTACCAGTTTCTGAAAAATCTGATTTAATCAAAGCATCCTTTAAATCTATATAGTATTTTAGCAAGGTTTTAAAACTATCCTCTGAATGCGCACTTAAATGAAATTTTACAGTTTTTCCTTTTAAATCTTTTTCATCGTTATGATGATTCATCATAGGTTCATTTTCAGACATAGACATCATTGACTTTTTCCCTCCAAGTTCAGCTGTAGCGTCAACTGTAAAAGCACCGTTAGTTACAATCATATCACCTTCTGAAACACCATCTAAAACCTCATAGTAATCTCCAATTCGTTTTCCTAGTTTTACTTCTGTCATTTCAAATATAGACTTGTCTTTAAAAGGTTTTAAGTATACAACCGATCGTGTACCTGTCCATAAAACCGCAGATTTTGGAATATTAACTATGTTACTGCTAGACACTCTTGACCCTAATTGCGCTGTAACAAACATACCTGGTTTTAATGTTCCTTCTTTATTATCTAAAACAACACGTATATTTACTGTACGACTTAATTCATCCATTATTGGTTCTATAAAATCTATTTTAGCTTTAATAAGTTTTTGACTTGCACCTCTGACTAAAACTTCAATATCATCACCCTTTTTTAAGCCGTTTAATTGATTTTCGTAACAATCAAAAACCGCCCAAACTTTTCTTAAATCAGAGGTCTTAAAAATAGCATCACCTTCCTTATAAAAATCACCTTCTCTAGCTATTACGTCTGTAATTGTTCCAGAAACATCAGCGTAAATAGGAAAAGTGTCTATAGTTTTTCCTGTTGAAATAATTGAGTCTATCAGGACATCTGGCACTTTCCATAATCCATCAGAATTTCTAGCGGCTATAAATAATCTTTCGTGTGTTTTACGGTATTTTACAGAATTTAAAAACTCGTCTTGTGCTGGAATGAGTTCTGGTGAATAAATAATTCCTATTTTTTGCCCTTTGTAAACTTTTTTACCCACATAATTAGTATATAATTTCTCAATTCTTCCATTAAAAATGGATGTTTGTATACCATCTGTTTTGGTATTGGTAATAATTTTTCCCGATAATGTTGTACTTGAATTTTCATTTATACCCGAACCAATAGTAAAAGTTTCTATACTAGCAAGAGTTATTGCATCTTCAGACATTTCAAATTGAGATTCAGATAAATCTGCATTTTGATTTGAAACATAAACTAAATCCATGGCACATAATGGGCATTTACCTTCACTTTCATTTTGTACTTTTGGATGCATAGAACATGTCCAGCTTCCAGTATTAGCTGTTTTATCCTCTTTTTGGTTAGATATAGAATCGCTATCAGACCCAAAAAATAGATACCCTAAAAACAAACCAATTAATAAAATGATTATATATGAGACTATTTTTTGTTTCATATTATCTTGTTTTTATGTTATTAAAACTTATTTCTTTTTTCCAACAATACAACATCGGAACCACAAATAATGTAATTAAAGCCATTATCATACCTCCAAGACACGGTATAGCCATTGGTAACATAATACTAGCGCCTTTGCCACTTGAAGTTAAAATTGGTAATAATGCTAGAATGGTTGTTGCGGTTGTCATTAAACAAGGACGTAATCGTTTTTTACCTGCCTCTAATACGTTTGCTCTGATCTCTAAAATACTTGTTGCAGGTTTAGCATCGAAATTTTGTTTTAAATAAGTTGCCATAATTACACCATCATCAGTAGCAATACCAAATAATGCGATGAAACCTACCCAAACTGCCACACTCAAATTCACAGTATTCATATGAAACAATTCTCGGAAATTCACTTCTCCAAAATTAAAATTCAAAAACCAAGGTTGCCCATAAAACCATATTAATATAAACCCTCCTGCAAAAGCAACTGCAATACCAGAAAATACTATAAAAGACGTTGTTATAGATTTAAATTGTAAATACAGTATTAATAAAATAATTACAAGGCATATTGGAATAACAACGTTTAGTGTTTTTTGAGCATGTAAATGG
This sequence comes from uncultured Algibacter sp., assembly GCA_947502405.1. Lineage (GTDB taxonomy): Bacteria > Bacteroidota > Bacteroidia > Flavobacteriales > Flavobacteriaceae > Algibacter_B. Next base: position 37,635 of record CANMZT010000006.1, read on the forward strand.
TCCTGATAAGTTCCACTAAACTCAAAATTAACACCCATAGGTACTTTTAAGCCACCTTCATTAATTTGTTTTTCTATTTCCTGTTTTACTTTATTTACAACTGAAACTTCTGATAGTTCATTATTCTTATCAAAAATCACATAACTTACAATAAAACCATCTTCACTCTTAATACTTTGTGGGCCTTTTTCATAACGAATAGAAACAAAATTATTTAACGGAACTTGTTCGCCATTTGGAACATCGATGAATATATTTTCTAAATCTTCAGGAGAGCTCCTTAATTCTCTAGGATATCTAACTCGTATGCCAAATGTTTCTCGGTTTTCAATAGTTTTTGAAATTATTTTTCCACCAACAGCAACCTCAATATTGTTTTGTATTTTATTTATGGATAGTCCATATTTTGCGATTTTTTCACGATCAATATCTAATAAAAGATAAGGTTTCCCTATAACTCTATCTGCAAAAACTGAGTTTTTAACAACACCTTCTGTTTGTTTTAAAACACGTTCTAAATCCAATCCAAACTTTTCTACATCCTCTAAATTTTGGCCTTTAATTTTTACTCCTAAATTACTTCGCATTCCAGTTTGAAGCATAACTAATCTAGTTTCAATAGGCTGAAGTTTTGGAGCTGACGTTACTCCCGGTAGTCTAGTTACTTTTGCTATCTCTTTCCATATATCATCTTCCCCTCTTATATGTTTTCTCCAGTTTCGGTAGTATTCACCATTGTTATCTGGTATTAATTCATGCTTTTTAATACCTGAACCAAAATCAACAAACTTACCTGATCTAGTTTCAAATTTTCCATCATCATTCACCTTGAATTTTAATGGATTATTATTTTCATCCAAAATATATTCTGTTTTGTATGATATTAAATTTTCATACATAGACATTGGTGCAGGATCCAGAGCTGAATTTACTCTACCTGCTTTACCAACAACATATTCAACTTCTGGTATAGAGGCTACAGCAATATCCAATTTCTTGAGTACTTCAATATTTTCAGTAACACCAGCATGCGGAAGTGATGTTGGCATTAACAGAAAATCTCCTTCTTCTAATCGAGGCATAAATTCCTTACCAGAATTTAGAAATATCATAAACCCTAAAAAAACTACAAATACAGGAACACTAATAGCAATTTTTTTATGTTCAAGTATCCATTTTAAAAGTTTTTCATAATATTTACTAAAAATATAAAAAGGCAATATAACAGAGACTAAAAGGCATACTACAAACAAAAGATTTCCAAACCAACCCATACCAAAACCTAGTGGTCGCCAGTATAGTGCCAATAATAGGGAAACAGCCAGAACCACAGCTCCAAGTATTAAATATTTGTATTGGTTATTATTAACTATGTTTTTGTAAGAAGCTAGAGCTATAAAACCAAATAATAAAGCAATTCCACCTGCCCATAATCCTGAAAATAAAGCTATAATCCCTAAAATAGAAATGATGATTTCTAGAATATAATAATGAGTTCTTGTCTTTTTCTTTTTTAATAAAACAGCTGCTATAGTAGGTATAACAAATAAAGTAATTAGTATAGCAGAAAATAATGCTGCTGTTTTAGTGAACGCCAAAGGTGTAAATAATTTTCCTTCAATACCAGTTAATGCAAATACTGGTATAAAACTTATTATAGTTGTTAATCCAGCTGTTACAATAGCCCCAGAAACTTCTTTACTAGCATCTAGAACTAAAGATTTTAAAGGTTTTTCCGGAAACTTCTGCTGGAGCCTTATTATATTTTCAGACAGAATTATACCCATATCCACTATAGTCCCAATGGCTATTGCTATTCCAGAAAGTGCTACAATGTTTGCCTCTACTTTAAACAATTTCATGATAATAAATACTGCCAAAATTGTTAGCGGTAATAATCCAGATATTAAAAGTGCTACTTTTAAATTTCTAAGCATAATAATAACTATCAAAATAGTTATTAAAACTTCTAACCATAGTGCTTTGCTTAATGTATTTAATGAGGCTTTAATTAGGTTTGAGCGATCATAAAAAGGAACTATTTCAAGTTTAGAAACTGTACCATCACTGAGTGTTTTTTCTGGTAAACCATTACTTATCTTTTTTATTGTTTCCTTTATATTATCAGTTATTTGCATTGGATTTTCACCCTGAGTAACAGTAATAACACCTCCTACTACTTCTGCGCCACCCTTATCTAAGACACCTCTTCTGGGAGCAGGACCAATACTAACATTAGCAATATCTTTTATAAAAATTGGTGTGTAATCATTAGATACAATGCTAGTGTTTTCTATGTCTTCCAAAGATTTAACATAGCCTAATCCGCGAACAAAGTACTCTACTTTATTAATTTCAACTGTTTGAGCTCCTATGTCTCTATTACTGTTTTTAACAGCTTGAACTACTTGTTCTAGACTTATTCCAAACTGACGCATTAATTCTGGATTAACATCAATTTGATATTCTTTTACATAACCTCCTATAGAAGAAACTTCTGAAACACCTTCTGTAGCACTTAAATTATTCTTTACATAAAAATCTTGAATTGTTCGGAGTTCTTCTAAGTTCCATCCACCTGTTACCTCACCTTTTTTATTTCTACCTTCTAAGGTATACCAGAAAATTTGTCCTAATGCTGTTGCATCTGGTCCTAATCTTGGTTTTACTCCCTTGGGAAGAAGATTACTTGGAATAGCATTTAATTTTTCTAAAATTCTAGAACGTGACCAATAAAAATCTACGTCATCTTGAAAAATAACATAAACCATAGAAACTCCTAACATTGAATTACTTCTCACAGATTTTACTCCTGAAATTCCTAATAAGTTTGAAGTTAAAGGAAATGTAATTTGATCTTCAATATCTCGTGGAGATTGACCTCCCCATTCTGTAATAATAATTTGTTGATTCTCTCCTAAATTAGGAATAGCATCTACAGAAAGTTTATAATCAGATAAAAACGAGATTTTAGAATTGAATGGAGATATTACTATTCCAAAAAAAGTTATAAGAATAATAACGACAACTATAATTAGTTTATTTTCAACTAAATATTTAATGCTTTTATTAAACACTTTATTAAATGAGGCTTTGATTTCTATACAAATAAAATCTTATTAACTTAGATAATCAAAAAAATAGCTCTTAATAGTATCTTTTATTCGTCAAAGCACGCATAAAAAGAATCTCTTGCCGCACAAAAGCGTTTTCTGATAGGATATTAGCTTTATTTTACTAAAAATTAAATATTATTAAAGCATAATAACTGATATTCAAATAGTTATATTTTAAATAATATTTAGTAGTGTTAAATGTCTGATTTTATGATATTTATCATTTTTTTGTTATGCACGCATAATTAATTTTGTGATAGAAAAAATAATAATCTATCATGAAAAATTTATTCCTAGGTCTAATTTTTATTGGATTTGCCTTCCAAATTAATGCACAAGCTGTTGAGTTGCCTGAAACATTAATCTCAGTAAATTACAAATATTTAGATGCTGTAGATGTAGACCATGTTCCTAATCGTGTTAAAAAACTAGAAAAGGAAGTTTTAAACTATAAAAACATAGAACAATCAAAACTTTACGATGATGAGCATGATACTTACACCGTATCCTTTTATGTTCCTGAAGGGAAAATAGTTGCCGCTTATGATGCTCAAGGAAAAATTATAAGAACTATTGAGAAATATAATAATGTAAGGTTACCATTGGTTGTTATGCAATCTATTTCTAAACGGTTTCCTAATTGGGGAATCGTTGAAGATGTCTATCTTATCAAATATCACTGTGATGATGACAACTTAAAACAGGAATATAAGGTGAAAATAAAAAATGAGAACGAAGTGCTCACAGTAAAAACCAACGAAAAAGGAGAGTTTATTTAAAACTTAATCCTCAAATCTGTAATATCCAGTTTTTAAATAAGCTCCTTCCGGAAACCCAACAGGATGATCAATATCATGTTGGGTTTTCAATTTTAATTTAAATGGTCGTTGCATTGACAATAACACCTGCTTATTAATATCAAAAAATGATTGCGCTTCAACTCTTGAAGAACAAGAAGCCAAAACAAGAAGTCCTTTTTTTGAAGTTAATTTTACTCCTAGTTCAGCTAATTGGGCGTACTTTTTCTTAGCTAAATCAATTTCACTTGCTTGTTTTGCAAAACTTGGAGGATCGATAACTACAACATCAAAAGTAATTTTGTTTTTAATTAACTTTTTTAATTCTTTAAAAGCATCGCCTGCTATAGTTTTATGAGTTCCAGAATAGGAGTTTAACTTTCCGTTTTGTACCGCTATTTCTAAAGCTTGTTTACTTATATCTAAACTTGTAACTTCAGTAGCACTATTTGCTAATGCATGTACAGAAAAACCACCAGCATAACTGAATACATCCAACACTGTTTTTCCTTTACTCCACTCACCTACTTGTTTTCTGTTGGCACGATGATCTAAAAAATAGCCTGTTTTATGACCTTTGATAACGTTAGCCGAAAAGTTAACACCATGTTCTACAAATTCTACAACTTCATTTTCAAGTGTACCGTAAACTACTTCTCCATTTTTTAGTTGATGTAGTTTTGATTTTTCTAGCCCCCTACTTAATCGAATAACTATAGTTTTTGCATTTGATGTTTCTTGCAAACTTGGAATGATAGTTTCTAGATAAGGTAACCATATTTCAGAATAAATTTTTACTACCAAAACCAATGCATACATATCTGCAATTAACCCAGGAAACCCATCGTTTTCTCCAAATAATAAACGATAACTATTAGTGTTAGTTTTTAATAAGGAACTGCGTTTATTAAAAGCTTCCTTAATTTTTTTTTGAAAAAAAGCTGCATTTATTTCTACCCTATCAGTACCAGAGTGCAGCATTTTTATTCGGATTGGTGAATTCGAATCATACAAACCTAGACCAATAACCCTATTTTTATTTTTACTAAATATAATGGCTAAATCTCCAGAAATTGCATCGTCATTTATTTTATTGATATTATTAGAAAATACCCAAGGGTGATCATGAACTACAAATTGTTCGCCTTTAGCATTTAGTTTTACTGCTAATCGTTTAGGACTATAATTGGATGTTATCTGTGTTGAAAATGACATAGGTTATATGTATGTACCAAAAGTATTAGTTTTGTAGATATTAAAAAATTATCAATACATCTTATTAAAAATGTACCTTATATTTTTTAAACACAAGGCGCATAAAAACCTGTTAATCAACACATTTCAGTGTTTTATAACTTTTTTTATTACTTGGTTTTCTTCATTAAATATTTTGAAAAAGTACAAACCATCTGGTAAGTTAGAAATGTTAATCTTATTATCAATAAGCTCTAACTTTTGTTTTACTTTTATTCCTTTAGCATCAAATACGTCAAATATATAAGAAGAATTAATGTTTGCAATAGTGATAATATCTTCTGCTGGGTTTGGAAATATAGAGATGCCATTATACTTTTCAGCTTTAGTATGCAATACATTGTTTGCAAAAACTCTACTGCTGCCATTACTATAATTAAAATCTAACAATTCATCCCAAATAAAATCTATTGTATTTTGAAAATTGGCTTGTACCAATCCGTTCACGGTAATAGGGATTGTATATGTAGATGGGGCTTTCTCTTCATAAATTGCCATATAAGTTATTAAACTTGCTAAGAAATAAAGTGTTGGCTCGCCATGAGGGGCGTTATCTTCATATAATTCTAAAATAGGTATTTGACTTAAGGGTGTATCAGTTAACAATTTACTTATTATTGGTCCAACAGGTATCATTCTAACATTCTCATTTGGACGTTCAGCTTGAACAAAATCTTGATAATCAACCCACCAGTTATGAAAGTCTCCAAGAGTATAATTATTATAGTTTTCAAACTCAGCCTCTGATGGTGGGAAACTTTCTCCCGTTATAAAACCAGCCATATCTGGCCAATTCTCATAAATATATGTTACTGCATTCTCTTCTTGATTATCAATCCAGTCTACAATATCTAAAGTTGCAGATAAAGGTGATGTAGTTGGGTTTCCATGATAGTTAACATTGGATGGTTGGTCTTGTGCAAAATTTGCAGCTGTTAATAAAATGGTATTAAAATTTGCATCTGTAAAATTCTCAGTATCTGAATCCCAAGCTGATGCCACTTCACTAAATCCCCATTGAGCTGTAGGTGGAAGATTTGCGTGTTGTGGTAAAAAGCCGTATTGTCCAGAAACTGAAACACTATGTTCTGCTTCTTGAGCTAATAAATGCAACCAGTGAGGTACTGTAGTTTCGTCAGAATCAGTGGCATGAACAATAAGACTATGTCCAAAAATATACATAGTTTTATCCTGTTGGGCTATTGTTCTATTAGTTATAACAAGACATAATAACACTAAAGCGAATTGTAGTAGGTTTTTCATTGGGTAATGATTTTTTAAGATTTGATAATATAGCTATAAAACAATTTACTTATATAATTTCCTACCTAGGTTTAAAAAAAAATACTATTAAAATGTTTTCATATTTTTATGAAAGCGTATTACTGGAACTTAAAATATTGACAAATTGTTTACTGAACAAAAAAAGGTTAGTGAAATACTAACCTTTTTTTGATAAATTGAATTATAAAGTTTGCTTACTCTTTAATAAACTTAAATGTAGAACCACTTTCTAATACAAGAAAATACATTCCTGCAGATAATCTTGATACGTCAACAGAATTAAAATCTCCCGTTATTGCTCTTGTATCTAAAAGTTTACCATGTACATCGTATATGTGAGCTTCCTTGTCAGCTATGTTAGCTTTGATATTGATAGCTAAACGTGCTGGATTTGGAAAAACTGAGCCTTTAGTAGTTGCAAAATCATTTGAGGATAATGTAGCTGTAGCATTAACAATAACTTCATCAAACCATAAAGAAAATGCACCAGATTGTGTATTATCAAAATCTGGAAATACACTATACCTGTTAACTATACCGTCTAAATTAGGAGTATATGGAACAGCAACACCGGCATTTGCGGCCTCTGTATCTGATAATGGACCATTTAAATTTGGTTGCCCACCAATACCAAAGTCTTGTGGTGCATATACTATTTGTGATTCTAATAATTGCCAATCTCCATTACCAGTATAGGTAAAATCAGCTTCTAAAGGGTTTTGAGTCCTGTTTGAAATTGGATCATCTGTAAATTGAAATCTTGAAGTATAATTATTTACATCAGATCTCAAGTACACTAAAAGAAACTGTCCAGCAGATACATCTACTGTAGAAGTAAACTCACCTCCGTAACCTGCAAAATTCCCAGCGGATGCTTGTACTTGCAACAGCCTAACGTTAGCTGTAGTATTTCCTGTTTGATCAGGATTTGGGTCTGGTGTATCAGATTTCATGATAGTATTCGAGTCGAAAGGAAAATCGAATGCTGGGTTTATTCCATCCCAATTAATCAAGGTTGTCTGCGAAAAAGCAAAACAACTTATTAAAGTTGATAAAAGTAAAAAAGTAATTTTTTTCATATTAGTTAAATTTTTAAGTGAATAAATTCCAATCATTGCTTGTAAAATTGGCTCACACTAATATATGGTTAGATTACATATCACTTTAAAACAAATAAAGCATTTTATGTAATTATAGAGTTATATTATGATTAAATAAAAGGATTTACCAATAAAAGAAAGTTAAAACTTACAAAATAAAATTATAACTAATCAAACAAAATTATTTTTATTTTAAGTATCATTAAAATTTAAATTGCTTGAAACAATTATTATTCTAAAGATATTACATAAAAAAAGGCTAGTAAATTACTAACCTTTCTTTTAAGTATTTATTTAATAAAGCTAATATCCTACTCTTTAATAAATTTAAATGAAGAACCACTTTCTAAAACAAGGAAATACATTCCATTAGATAAACTAGAAACATCAACAGAATTGAATTCACCTGTAATTTCTTTTGTGTGTATAAGCTTTCCATTAAGACTATATATATGTGCTTTTTTATCACTTATATCCGCATTGATATTTATAGCTAATCGGGCAGGATTTGGAAAAACTGATCCTTTTGTATTTGACAAATAATCATTTGTTGATAATGCATTAGCATATACAGTTACCTCATCAAACCATAAAGAAAAAGCACCAGATTGTGTGTCATTAAAATCTGGAAATACACTATACCTGTTTACTATACCATCTAAATTAGGAGTATATGGAACAGCAACACCGGCAGTTGCGGCCTCTGTATCTGATAATGGACCATTTAAATTTGGTTGCCCTCCAATACCAAAGTCTTGCGGTGCATATACTATTTGAGATTCTAATAATTGCCAATCTCCATTACCAGTATAGGTAAAATCAGCTTCTAAAGGGTTTTGAGTCCTGTTTGAAATTGGATCATCTGTAAATTGAAATCTTGAAGTGTAATTATTCACATCAGATCTCAAGTACACTAAAAGAAACTGACCTTCAGATACATCTACTGTTGAAGTAAACTCACCTCCGTAACCTGCAAAACTCCCAGCGGATGCTTGTACTTGCAACAGCCTAACGTTAGCTGTAGTATTTCCTGTTTGATCAGGATTTGGGTCTGGTGTATCAGATTTCATGATAGTATTCGAGTCAAAAGGAAAATCGAATGCTGGGTTTATTCCGTCCCAATTAATCAAGGTTGTCTGCGAAAAAGCAAAACAACTTATTAAAGTTGATAGAAGTAAAAAAGTAATTTTTTTCATGATTAGTTAAATTTTAAAGATTAATTAATTCCAAACCTTGTTAAAACAAAATTCAGCTTTGGCTAACTTATAACCGTTAACTAATAGAAATTAGAACAAATAAAGCATATAGTATAAATATGTCGTCATATTAGGGTTAATTGTATATAAAACTACTATAATATCTATTCAAAAGAAGACGAACACTAATTATAAAATCATAGTTTTCAATAAATTAGAGCTTTTAAAATACAGATTACTGTTCTTATTTATTAATAAATAAAAGAGATTTAGAATATTAAAATAAAAAAAACACAACCAAAATTGGTTGTGTTTTTTACTATTATTTGATGGAATTCCTGTATTAGCAGGAATAACTCCTTCTTACTTCACTTCTTCGAAGTCAACATCCTCAACATCATTACCTTCAGCTTGGGCTTGCTCACCGGCACCAGCATCTGGTCCAGGTTGTGCGCCACCAGCTTGTTGGGCTTCGGCTTGTGCTTTGTACATTTCTTCTGATGCAACTTTCCAAGCTTCATTTATTTTATCTAAAGCTGGTTCAATTTGCGCCAAATCTTTAGTTTCATAAGCTTTCTTCAGTTCTTCTAAAGCTTCTTCAATTGGCTTCTTTTTATCATCAGATAATTTATCACCAAACTCCTCTAATTGTTTTTCCGTTTGGAAAATCATAGAATCTGCTTCATTCAATTTCTGAGCTTGTTCAGCTGCAGCTTTATCTGCCTCAGCATTTGCTTCAGCATCTGCTTTCATTTTCTCGATTTCCTCTTCAGTTAATCCAGAAGATGCTTCAATTCTAATATCCTGTTTCTTACCGGTCGCTTTATCTTCCGCAGAAACTTTAATAATACCATTCGCATCAATATCAAACGTTACTTCAATTTGCGGTGTACCACGTCTCGCTGGTGGAATACCATCTAAATGAAAACGTCCGATAGTTTTGTTATCCGCAGCCATTGCTCTTTCACCTTGCAGTACATGAATCTCTACTGAAGGTTGATTATCTGCCGCAGTTGAAAACACTTGCGATTTTTTAGTAGGAATGGTTGTATTCGCATCAATTAACTTTGTAAATACATTACCCATAGTTTCAATACCTAATGATAATGGCGTTACATCAAGCAATAATACATCTTTCACATCACCAGTTAATACACCACCTTGGATACCAGCACCTAGAGACACAACTTCATCAGGATTTACACCTTTACTTGGTGCTTTTCCGAAAAATTTCTCAACCGCTGCTTGTACCGCAGGAATACGTGTAGAACCACCTACTAGAATAACTTCGTCAATATCACTCTTGCTTAAACCAGCAGCTTTTAAAGCAGACTCACATGGCTCAATAGTACGTTTTACTAAATCGTCAATTAATTGTTCGAATTTAGAACGTGTTAATGTACGTACTAAGTGCTTTGGCCCGCTAGCAGTTGCCGTAATATATGGTAAATTGATTTCTGTTTGTGCAGAAGATGATAACTCAATCTTCGCTTTTTCAGCAGCTTCTTTTAAACGTTGTAAAGACATTGGATCTTTACGTAAATCCATATTCTCTTCAGCATTAAACTCATCTGCCAACCAGTTAATGATTTTTTCATCAACATCATCACCACCTAAGTGTGTATCACCATCTGTAGATAATACTTCAAATACGCCATCACCTAATTCTAAGATAGAAACGTCATGCGTACCTCCACCAAAATCAAATACAACTATTTTTTGGTCTGTACCTTTTTTATCCAATCCGTAAGCCAAAGCTGCTGCTGTAGGCTCATTAATTATACGCTCTACTTTTAAACCAGCAATTTCTCCAGCCTCTTTAGTGGCTTGACGTTGCGAGTCATTAAAATAAGCAGGCACCGTAATTACAGCTCTACTTACATCAGCACCTAAATAATCCTCAGCAGTTTTCTTCATTTTTTGAAGAATCATTGCTGATAATTCTTGTGGCGTATATAAACGCCCATCAATATCCACTCTAGGTGTATCGTTGTCACCTTTTACCACTTTATATGGTACACGTTCTGCTTCTTTCTTAGACTCAGAATATTTATTACCCATAAAACGTTTAATAGAATAAACCGTTTTTGTTGGGTTTGTTACTGCTTGTCTTTTCGCTGGATCACCAACCTTAATCTCGCCGCCTTCTACAAATGCAATCACCGATGGCGTAGTACGCTTGCCCTCCGCATTTGGGATTACAACAGGCTCATTACCCTCCATCACAGAAACGCAAGAGTTAGTTGTCCCTAAATCGATTCCAATAATTTTACTCATAATATTTTTTTTATTGTGTTGAATGTTCTTTTTTAAATTTGATTACAATAAGTCAATCATTATGCCAATACACAAATGCTGACACAGTGTCATATTTTTATTTAAGAACCATCTAATTTATTGATTTACAAAGCTATTTGACACCATTAAATATGTCATCTTAATCACAAAATTGAGTATAGATATAACGTGTTTATCAGAATAAATTAATTCTGCTTGACTAACATCTTTTTATTAAAACTACTCTTTGGAGCTTCACAAAGCGAACATTCATAAGTTTTAGGAAGGCTTTCAAAAGGAGTGTTAGGTGCAATATTTTGAGTTATATCGCCAAAAGTATCGTCATATACCGTTAAACATTCTGAACATTGATGCACTTCTTCCTCTATAATTTCCTTTGCAATGATCTCTGTTTCCTCACCACGTTCTGTACCTAACTGTTCAAAATAAAGCTGACTTAACTCCATCAACAAACCTGGTAATTCAACTTTATCTACATCCTGTACATGCATTATATATGATCTTGTATTAGGATCAAAATTCTTAGCGTATAGTAAATTATAGGTGTCTCGTATTTTGAAATTACCAACAGCCTCTGGTTGTTTATTTTTTTCTATTACTATGGATGTAAAGTTATACGTATCACTATCAAAATTGGTAATACCAAAGGTTAATCCATAGGTGCTAATATCATTCTGGTCGAAATTAGTTACTAAGTATTTTTTAAGACTTAATGCATCTTTATCGTTTACTGGCAAATGCCAATTCATTTCTAGCATAGAATGACGGACATTGATACCAAACTTCCCTAAAAACTTTTCCCATTGTAATTTATTCTTAGAAGGGATTCCTTTTACAATGAAAGATTTCCAAGGCGTAATGGAGATTTTACCAATTTTATTTTCTGAACATAAATCACACATGGCTTTTAGAAACTTCAAATCGTAACGATTATTTCTCCAATACAGCCCTAACCAATACCTATCGGTACCTATACGATTCATGCCCTCGTAGTAGGGAAAAGGATAAAATGGTACTTCTAAAGGTATGCCTGCAGTTCTATTATTAGTATCTACAGCATCACTTACTAAATCGAATACCGTTTCAATAGTCTCTGGTTCTTCTATTAAGATGTTTTCGATTGCTAATTCAATCTTGTCCATATCCCAACTGTAAATAAGTGCTGGATACATTTTGGTCTTCTCCCAACCTGGTAATCGCAAATATAAATACCAATAATCTTCATGCTCTGAAGCTATAAAATTCACATTTCCTGTAAACAATGGCACTAAACGCTGTTTTGGATCGGTGACATTAATTCTCAACTTTGGATTATGTTTAAACTGCTCAATAACATACAGATACCTATCACTAGTTAACCAAGACGTACTGGGTAAAATTTCGGCAGAAACGTACGACGAGGCTATATTTTCTACACCATCTCGCTTAGGTTTTACAAATTGTATTTTATCAAATTGACTAAACTTACTTTCATCTATTTCCTCTGGAAAAATAATGTCTTGTCGTGATCCAAAAGATATGGCATCCAAACCTAAACCTTCAGCAGCTTCACAAATATATTTTAATTCTCCTGGCGATAATACACCACCGTTAATCATTAATCTGTATGGTTCCATTATGCTAATACTTTTGAATTTTGAAGTATCTCTCTAACTTCTGTTTTACAACTACCACAACCTATACCTGCACCTGTTTTATTACATAATTCTGTAAAATCTGTACAGCCTTGAGCAATAGTTTCTTCTATATTACCCTGTCCTACTTGGCTACAAGAACACACCAGTTTTCCTATAATTGGTGCATCATTAGAAGCACCTCTAAGCAATGAATTTCGCTTATCGGCCATTTCAATTTTACTCTCAATCATGGTTTTAAATTCGGCAAATTCGTTTTTGTCCCCCATTAAAACGGCACCAACCAAAAGATCATCTTTTACAATACATTTTTTATAGTAACGTTTCTTGATATCTGTAAAAATAATTTCTTCGTAACTATCGTCATGCTCAGGTACGCTAATATCTCCAATGCTACACAAGTTCAAGTCATTAAACTTTAAAATGTTCATTAATACTGAACCATTATAGGAGCTACTCACATCTCCTGCAATAAAATTGGCTAAAATATTAGCTTGCTCTTCTGCCGCTGATGTAATTCCGAACAGTTGATTATTAAATTCTGCTATTTCTCCAATAGCAAAAATATCAGGATGAGAAGACTGTAGATGTTGATTTACCTTAACCCCTCTACTACAAGCAATACCGTTTGCTCTGGCAATATCCACATTAGGAATTGTACCAATAGCGTAAACAATAGCATTAGCTGTTATATATTTTCCACTTTTTAAAGTGATGTTTAATTCGCCTGTATCTTCATCATCAAATACTGTGCTTACTTCATTATCAAAATAAATTTGAATCCCCCGTTCTTGCACATCCAAAGCCAATAACTTACTCGACACTTTATCTAACTGACGCTCCATTAAACGTGATGCACGTTGTATAATGGTAATTTTAGCGTTTTTATGCTTCATTGCTGCAGCTAGCTCCAAACCAAGTAAACCACCGCCAACAATCACTACATGTTGTTCTTCTGGAGGAAGTCCCGTAGCATCTAAATGTTTCTTAAATTTATCCGCATCAATTTTATTACGCATGGTAAAACGTCCTGGTAAATCAATTTGCACATCTTTTGGCACAAAAGCACGACTACCTGTTGCTAGTATGAGTTTATCAAAACTATGATTACCACCATGACTATCTGTAACTGTTTTAGCTGTTTTATCAATTTTAGTAATGTAAGTTTCGGGATGCAAATGTATATTTAGCTTATCAAGTTCTGCTTTTTTAATTTTTAAAAGCTGTTCCCATGATAATTCTTCTGTAACATATTCTGGAAGTAATACCCTATTATAAAACAGATTAGGTTCTTTTGAAAACACATGTATTTCGTCCGTTTCATTTTGCTCGCGATAATTTTGAACAAAACGAAACGCCGCAGCACCTGCACCTGCAATGATAATTTTTTCTGCCTGTTTCTTGTATTTTGAAACTATAACACGTGTAAACTTAAAATCTGGCTCTTTTGAAGTTGGATCTATATGCGTATTTGTTAAATTATTGGTACGATTTAAATTACTCTGCAGTTGTTTACCCCAATGCATTGGCAAGAATACAACACCTTTTTTAATGTTTTCGGTAACGCTTGCACGCACTCTAACTTCGCCATTCTCACTTTTTATCTCTGTAATATCGCCATCTTTTATTTTGTATAAATAGGCGTCTACTGGATGAATTTCTAAAACAGGAGTAGGATAATGTGTTTTTAAACGCGACACCTTACCCGTTTTGGTCATGGTGTGCCACTGGTCTCTGATACGACCCGTCGTTAAAATGAGTGGGTAGTCAGCATTCGGTAATACTGATGTATTAACGATTGATGTTGGTACATTGAATTTAGCCTTCTGAGAAGGCGTATAAAACTTTTTATCTTCAAACAATCTAGAGGTTCCTTGATGTCTGTGCTCTGGTACAGGCCATTGAAATGTACCTTCATTTTTAAGCCTATCGTAGTTTAAGTAAGATACATCTATATTGGTGCCTTTGGTCATAGAGACGTACTCATCATAAATCTCACTAGCACTATTAAAATTAAATCCTCTAAAGCCCATGCGTTGTGCGAAATCGCAAAAGATTTCAACATCTGGTCTAGCTTCTCCAGGAGCTTCAATTTCCTTTGGTAAGTATGAAATTCGCCTTTCGGAATTTGTCATTGTACCTTCTTTCTCTAACCACGCCGCAGCAGGAAGCACCAAATCTCCGAAAGCTACGGTATCAGATTTATGAGATATATCTTGAACCACAACAAACTTAGCGTTTTTCATGGCTTTTTCTACACGATTTAAATTTGGTAAACTCACGAGTGGATTAGTACAAGCTATCCAAACGGCTTTCATTTTTCCACTTTCTAAAGCATCAAACATTTCGGTAGCCGTTAGTCCAGGTTTCGGGTTAATTTGATCTACACCCCAAAACTGAGCTACTTCTCGCCTATGCTCTTCATTCATTAAATCTTTATGAACTGCCAAAAGATTTGCCATTCCTCCTACTTCGCGCCCTCCCATGGCATTAGGCTGTCCTGTTAATGAAAAAGGACCTGCGCCTGGTTTTCCTACTTGTCCTGTGATTAAGGATAAGTTTAATAGTGATACATTTTTATCCGTTCCTACCACACTTTGGTTTAAGCCCATGGCCCACATACTGATGAATCCTTTTGAAAGTCCAATAATATCAGCAGCTTTACGTATATCTTTTTCTGGTACGCCACATAATTTTGAAGCTTGTTTCAATGAGGTTTTAAAGATTAAATCTTTATAATCTTGAAAGCCTTCTGTATGATTTTTAATAAAATCTTCATCAATTAAACCACGTTTATACAAGCATCTTCCAATGGCATTGTAAAGTATAACATCTGTTCCTGGTAGTAGTTGTAAATGTATATCTGCAAAATTAGCTGTATCTGTTTTTCTAGGGTCTACAACTATAATTTTAACATCTGGATTTTCCTCTTTATGCTTTTCTAATCGTCTAAATAAAATAGGATGACACCACGCTGGGTTTGCCCCAGTAATTAAAAATGTATCTGCTAATTCAATATCAGCATAGGAAATAGGTACACTATCTTCTCCAAAGGTTTTTTTATAACCTACCACAGCAGAACTCATGCATAAGCGCGAATTGGTATCTATATTATTTGTGCCTAAAAAACCTTTGGTTAGCTTGTTAGCGATATAGTACTCTTCGGTTAAACTTTGTCCGGAAACATAAAACCCAACACTATCTGGACCATGCTTTTTTATTATCGATTTAAAAACGCTCGCAGCTCTATCTAAAGCATCATCCCAACTTACACGTTCTCTAGGATGAGACCTACTCCAACGCATTTCAGGATATAAAATTCTATCGGAAGTATCATTCGCTACATAATGCAAATTCATGCCTTTAGAACATAACATGCCTTTGTTTACAGGATGATCCTTATCCCCCTCAACAAATACTTGGTTATTGGCATCTTTCTTAACAATGATTCCACAGCCAACTCCACAATAAGAACAGGTAGTTTTTACTTCGCTTTTTATCATATTAAACCAACGTTTTATACTAATTTCTATATTTTATTTTTCCAAAGCAAGCACTAACTTTATTATTCTGAATACCGTAAAAAAGACCTTTTAAATTTTAAATTTGATAAAAAAGCGTATTTCAAATCGTAAAATTCGTTTCACATATTTTCTTTTATGTTCTCACTTTTACGAGAATAACAAATGCAATGATAGTCTTAGAAAATTCCTAAGACCTACTCTCCGCCTATTACTTTTTTACTTTAACAGGTATTAAGTTAGCTGCAATTTCTTCATCTTTAGTTGAAAACTTAATAGTTAATGCTACAAAAGCAGTTATCATTACAATAACACCAATAATAAAATAACCACTAGATACCGCTGCTGCTGATGCCGCCGATTGTGCTGCATTAATTGCTGTTTCGCCTAAACCTTCACTTGCAACAATAGCCACTTTTTCTGCCGTTGCAGATTGGGATTTTAATAACATTGCTGCTAAAAATGCACCTACATTACCCCCTGCCCCTACTATGCCAGAAACTGAGCCTATTGCTTTTTTATTTATAAATGGCACTACCGAAAAGGTTGCTCCTTCTGCCATTTGTACTGATAAACTAAATAAGATTAAAAACACAATACCTACGTAAATACTTGTTGCCGTTGAAAACGTCATTAACATTGTGGCTTGAACTGCTAAAATTCCAGCTAAGAATAGTACGCGACCTCTTAACCCTTTTAATTTCCCAAATTTATCTCCAAAAAAACCACCTAAGGTTCTTGCAAAAATGTTCATCAACGCAAATGACAATACTACATTACCCGCTGTAACCCTTTCTAACTGAAACGTATTTTGTAAGTAATCGTCCATAGTACCGTAAACCGTTAATTCTATTCCGAAACATGCGGCATAAACCAAAAATAAAATCCAAGTTCTATAATCTTTTATCACAGTTAAAAACCCAACCTTATCCTTTTTGGTTTCAATCATTTCTCCCGAAGCACGCAAGTCTTTAAAATTTCCTTGAGGGGTATCTTGCGTAAAAAAGTAGTATACCAAGCCCATTAAAAAACAAACAATACCAGCAATAACCATAGAGTATCTCCAAGCTTCAGCTTCGGCGATACCAAAACCCACTACAGCTGCTGCTATTAATGGCATACCTAAGCGATTAGCACCACCACCCAGATTACCCCACCCAGCTGAAGTTGCATTTGCAGTACCCACAATATTTGGTGCAAACATTAATGAGGTGTGTACTTGTGTAATTACGAAAGAAGCGCCTATAAAACCTATAAACAATCTACATACTAAAAATTGTGTAGGTGTTTGTACTAAACCACATAATACTACTGGAATTGCTCCAAGCATTAACAACCATGTGTAGCATAATCTAGGACCGTATTTATCACATAGTTTTCCAACGAGTAAACGTGCAAAAACAGTTCCTGAAACTGCTAAAATTATAGAGTTCCATTTCTGGTCAGGCGTTAACCCTAAATCTTTAACAACATCTGGCATAAACGGCACAATACCAAACCATGAGAAAAAACATAGAAAGAATGATATAGCCGTTATCCAAAATGTACGTATGGGTAAACTTTTAAGATTGAATAATTTTAATGTGGTGGATTTAGTTTGTGTTGTAGTATTCATAATTAAGTACTTTTATACGTACAAATCTACGTATTAATACTTAATTTTGATGTTAAATTTTACGTATTAATTGAAAAATGCGAGGTTGATAATTTTGAAGTAAGGATTTTGTGGATTTGGTAAAATGATGGAGATTATTGTTGGCTTTTATTAGGATTAGTGAATGAATAAAACTGAGAGTTATTTAATTATTTGTTCGTGGTATAGAAACATTTATGTAAGTATTTAACTATATTTGAGGATAGACAAAATGGGGAAACACAATTTTGTTTATTCTACTATTGTATTCAATTAAAACAGAAAAATGGAAGTTTTTGGAGATAAATTATTTAACGCTATTTCTTATACTAGGTCATTGCTTTTCACGGAAGGAGAATTAGCTAATCTAACAGTAATCGCCAACAATAAATTCATTTCCGTAATTGAGGAAGAAGGAGAAGAAACAATAAGTATAGACCATCCTGTAGGTTGGAGAGCTGATGACACACCTATAAACTCAACAAATACTTACACCAAAGAGGAACTTATAAATAGATATAAATTTATGAGTGAAACTAAACTTCCTCTCGATGGAATTTATAGATTAGTCACTATTACAGAAACACTCTTGAATTTTATTTTCAAAATTGTCCTTATTGAATTTCCTACTAAAATACCAAGCAAGAAAAAAGTTGATGTTTCTGTTGCTTTAGGTGCTGATTCAATTGAATCCATTAAAATTGGAATTGTTGATATTATATTAAATGAAATAGCTTACAAATCTCCAAAAGAATATGCTGAAGAGTTTAATAAATATGTCGGCATTAACTTATTGGAAAATCCAATTTTCCATAAATATATTGAGTTAAAAGCAACACGAGATATCCATATTCACAATGCAGGAACTGCGAACGATATTTATATAAATAAAGCTGGTCAACTTGCGAGAGTTAAATCTGGCAACTACTTGCCAGTGTCAGTACAGTACTTTTTACAGTCTTATGAAGCTTGTTTACAATTAACAGAGATTTTAGAGTCCGAATTAAATAAAATATGGCCAAGTGCAAAATATCAGGAGCATAAGAATAATATCAATACCAAAGGAAAAGAAAAGGTAATTGAAGAAAATGTTGACCAAGTAATTGAAGAATCACAAAAGAAAGTAGCTGACTCAAATGAAACATCGACTGAAAAATAAAAAACTATAACAAAAAAGAATCGATTAAAAACACTTAATTAAACCAACCCAAACTCCTTAGCCTTATCGGTCAATTCTTTTAAATTAGACACCTCTAATTTTTTCATCAAATTAAAACGGTGTACTTCAGCAGTACGCTTGCTTATTTTAAGTTCCTCGGCGATATCTTTATTGTTTTTTAGTTCTAAAACCAAGTCTAAAATTTGCTTTTCACGTTTGGTAAGATTGAACGGATCTACTTTGGGTACAGGCTTTGGTGCTACTGCGACGTTAGTATTACCATTCACAAAATTATTCATGATAATTGCCGAAATATCTCCTGTGAAATATTTACCTCCAGAAGCTACTTTATTTAGGGCTTTTATAAATTCTTCTTTACTAGCTCCTTTTAATAAATAACCATCTGCACCGGCTTGAATGGCTTGCACTACGTATTCTTCAGAGTCATGCATAGAAAGCACTAAAGTTTTAACATCAGAGCCAGATTTGTTGATTTCTGCAACCACCTCGATACCCGTCATTTCTGGCATTCTAATATCAACTATTAGCACATGAGGTTTATTTTCACTAATAACCTCTAGAGCCTCTTTTCCGTTGGACGCTTCATCAATAACTTCAATTCCAGTTTGGTCTTCAAGTAATGCTCTAATACCGTCTCTTACTAGAATATGATCGTCAGCAAGTACTACGTTGATTTTATCCATAAATTAAAAATATAAGTACAAAAATAACAAATTAAGTAAAACTACGTATTTAAGATTTTAAGGCTGTAACCTGAATTTCAATTTTCATCTTATCATCAGCTAAACTAGCAGCAAACATAGTAGCAGCAGGTTTAATATTACCTAAGTGTTTTTGAAGTACTGGCCAGCAATTTTCAAAATCTGAAGCATTTGGTAAAATGTATGTTATTCTAACTATATCTGATAAACTAGATTCTGCCTGCTCTAGTGTATTTTTAATATTAATAAAGCATTGCTCTGCTTGTTCTACAACATCGTCGCTTATCGTCATAGTTTCATAGTTATATCCAGTGGTTCCAGACACAAATACCCAATCTCCTTGTACTACAGCTCTTGAATATCCTATTTTCTCTTCAAATGAAGACCCTGTACTTATTAATTTTCTTTTCATGATATATTTTTTAATCTATGTCTGGTCAAGGGTAGTCGAGACCTATAAAATATGAACCTCTAAACTGAACTCGAGGGAGCAACATCTAATTCAAAGGAATATTTAAAGTAACCCGCGTCCCTTTTCCTGCTTCGGAAGTTAAAAATAATCGACCATCAATATATTTAATACGCTCTTGCATAAAGGTCATTCCCATACCTCCATCTCCAGTTTTCACTTTTTTTACTTTATTAGGATTAAAGCCCTTACCATTATCATCTATTACAATACTTAACATGGTTTTACTGTGCGATAAAGACACTATAATATGAGTAGACTCAGCGTATTTTATAGCGTTATTAATTGCTTCTTGTACTATTCTATATATATTAATTTCAGACAGCGAATCTAGTCTTTGATTAAAATCGGTTTTATTAAAAAGTACAATTTCTTTAGCTGTTAACCTACCTAACTCATGTGTTAATTTAGTTAATGCTGGTGCTATACCATGATCTGTTAATTCTGGTGGTGCTAAATTAAATGTTGCTGTTCTTACCCCTTTAATGATATCTGCCGTCAATTCTTTTAAATGCTCAATTTTAGCAGTAGCTTTCGCTATATCTTTAGTATCAATACTTTCTAGATTATACTTTAGCCCCGTTAACATTTGCCCTATACCGTCATGCACATCTTTAGCAATACGATTTTGTTCCTTTTCTTGGTTTTCAATTATCTTACTAGAAATGATTTTTTGTTGATTCATTTTCTCTTCGAAACTCCTTTCTGTAAGTCTATCTATTTCTAATTGTGCTACCTTACGTTCTGTAATTTCTGAGGCTATAATAAGTAATTCAGCTTTCTCCTCTATGGGACTGTATGGAATAACAGCCATTTCCAACCATACATCTCTTCCGTCTTTACAAGTAGCTTTAACTTCTCCTTGCCATCCAGTTTTTTTATGTTTTGTTATAATATCTTCAATAATTTCTTGCTCGGTATCAATGGAGGATAATACATTCCAAAACAACGCATTATCATTAAACTTTGTAAACTTAAACAACCTTGAAAACTTGTTCCCCATATGAACCAAACTACCACTAGGCAAAATACGTGCAAATAGCAAGGTATCATCCATAGCACGACTTAAAGCACTTAGTTCTTGTATAGATTTCTCTTTAGCTTTACTTAATTCATCTGCATCAAAAGCCATTTTTTTTGCACGCTTCTCAGCAAACAACAACTCAGCTAATGTATATCGCACAGACTTAGCCGCAGGCCAAAAAATAAATAGAAATTCGCCTAAAAGAATTACCAAAGTTAAGACGGTCAACCAAAACTCCAACTTACGCAACCATGCCACTTTTTCCTCAGCTTCTTTATCGTATTGGTTTACAATAGCATCCATCTGAGTTAAAAAACCCGCTTCAAGTCTTTTTACCGTTTCAATATCATTTATGTAACTAGATAGTGGTAATACAGGAACATTTTCAATTTTTTCAATGATAGAGTTTGAAGCAGTAGCAATGGTATCGAAAACGGGATTTAAAACCTTAAATTTTTTAATTACCTCAACACTATTCTTCCTAGGTAAGCTTAAACTATCATTACCATTTTGTAATGCATGATGAGAGAATTCCCAAAGAGCCAAGGTCTGCTTTAAATCATCCTTTATCAATAATTTATTTTGCAAACTTGAAGTAGTATTTAGCAATAACACATCTTTAGCCAACTTCTGACTTAACATACGTTGCCTACCTGCAATATTTATAACTCTAGAATCACTTTCTTGACCACTTAAATGGGTACGAATTAAGATTTGACTTATGATAACAGAAAGAGCTATAGTACTAAAACCGATAATGTACAAGCGGCGCAGTTTATCAAAAGTCCTTTGGTCTAATGAATTGCCGTTTTGTGCCATATTTCAAAAAGTTTAAGCTATAGCTTGCTTTACCAGAGCCAATGATTTTTCTGAAAAATTAAGCTTTAAAGCTTCTTGTTGTCCTTCTTCAGACATTTTAACCCAAGTTTTTTGGAGAATATCAATTACTTTTTCATCGGGATGTTTTTCAGCAAATTCTTCAAAATAATAATCTAAAAACACCAAACAGATAGTATCTTCTAAAGCTTGAGATTCTTCGTTTTTCTTAATAAGTTTCTTTAGTATTATTTTTCTAATTCTGTCATCAAATTGCTCATCATACCCTACTTGCTTTAATATTTCAGATGTTAAATCTGCATGCATCTTCTTAAGTGTTTCACGCCATTTCAAATATCCAACTCTGTCCATAGGGTATTCATCACGAGGAATTTTCCATCTACAAATATGTTGCGCACGAGCTGCAATTTGTAATGCCTTAGAAGCGTCTGGTTTAAATTGCAACAACTTTCGTGTCATTCTTTGAGAATACAAAAGCTCTTTAGGGTATTCAATACCAGCAACTTGATAGGTATTTATATCTTCAGAATTTGCCTTATCAATAAGTGCAATAGCGGTTTCAAAACGAGTTGGTTTCATACAGTTCTGTTAGTTTTAACACTGTAGCCAATATACAGAATTACTTTTTCAAATTTGAAGAGAATTTTAGATTTTATTTAAAGTTAATTCTATTCATCAAAGCCAATATAAACGAAACCTTCCTCCACTTTTACAGGGTAAACAGCAATGGCATTTAAATCTGAGTTTAAATTCTCTCCTGTTTCCAAGGAAAATGTTTTTTTATGTAATGGACAAGCCACTTTTGGAATACCTTTATCATCTCCGATCATACCTCTACTTAAAACCATTTCCATTTTATGCGGACAAAGATTTTGGCATGCATACCATTTATTTAATCTAGTAAAATTAAAAACAGCAATTTGCTTGTCCTTATATTTCACGCATGCACCACCATCCTTAGGGAAATCGTTAATTGACGCTGCTTTAAACCAAACTTTAACGTTTGCAACTTCGGTAGCTTTGTATTTATCTAGAATTGTTTCCATCTTGTTTTAATTTGTATTACTGTTAATTACACCCAAGGTTCTGGCATTTTCTGGTCTCTCATTGGTACAAAAACCAAATTATCATCCTCTTCTTCACTATTTACAAAATGATTGAAACGTTTCATCATTTCTGGGTCGTTAACCGCTTGAGTCCACTCACATTCAAACCTATTTACTAAAGTTTGCATTTCTTTTTCAAGATCTTCTGCTATACCTAATTTATCCTCGATAATAACTTCTTTCAAGTAATCCAAACCACCTTCTAATCGTTCTTGCCATGCGGCAGTACGTTGCAATGGTTTTGCAGTTCTCATGTAGAACATTAAATATCTATCTAAATATTTTATAACCGTTTCGTTATCAATTTGTTCAGCAAACAACTCAGCATGTCTTGGGTTAGCACCACCGTTTCCTCCAACATATAAATTCCATCCACCTTCAACAGCAATTAATCCAAAATCTTTACCGCGTGCTTCGGCACATTCTCGAATACATCCTGATACACCTCCTTTTATTTTATGTGGTGCTCGTATACCTCTGTAACGGTTTTCTAATTCAATACCAAAACTTACACTCTCATCCATACCGTAACGACACCATGTAGAGCCCACACAGGTTTTCACTGTCCTTAACGATTTTCCATAAGCATGTCCACTCTCAAAACCATGACTGATTAATTCTTTCCAAATTAAAGGGAGTTGACTTAAGGTAGCTCCAAATAAATCGATACGTACACCACCTGTAACTTTAGTGTATAAATCGTATTTCTTAGCAATTTGCCCTAAAGCAATTAGCTTATCTGGTGTTATTTCTCCACCTGGAACACGTGGTACAACAGAATACGTACCATTACGCTGAATATTTGCTAAAAATCTATCGTTAGAATCTTGGATAGCATACTCTTTGTTAGCCGTATCTGCATGAATCGTTGCCATTAACGAAGCCACTAACGGTTTACATAATTCACAACCATGACCACCATTTCCGTGATTATCTAATACTTCATTAAATTTTGTATAGCCCTTTACTTGAATTATTTTATATAAATCTTGTCTGTTAAGATCAAAATGCTCACAAACCGAATCTTTAACTTCAATACCTAAAGATTTAAGTGTGGCATTTGTTAAATCAGCCACCATAGGTTTACAACCTCCACAACCTGTACCTGCTTTTGTACAACTAACTACACCTGCTAAATCTGATGCTTCTTCATTCTCAATAACCCCGCAAATCTGTCCTTTGGTTACACTTTCACAAGAACAAATTTGTGCTTCATCTGGTAAATCCATAACATCACCCAGTAAAGCACCACCTTCACTTGCTGGCAATATTAATTGTGCAGGATCTTCAGGGATTTTCATACCATTAAGATACACTTGGTGTAACATACTATAATCAGCCGCATCTCCAACTAAAATACCGCCTAATAGTGATTTGCCATCAAGACTAACATTAATTCTTTTATATAAATGCTGTGTTTTATTTTCAAAAATAATGGAATGTCCTTTTGATGCTGGCATAAAAGGCTCTCCAAAGCTCGCTACATCAACACCAATTAGTTTTAATTTAGTAGACATGTCAATATCTGCAGGCATTACTTTATCTGTATTACCAAGTATTTGATGCACCGCAACATCTGCCATATCATATCCTGGAGCAACCAATCCATATATCATTTGGTTGTATAATGCTATTTCACCAATGGCATAAATATTATTATCTGAGGTTTTCATAGTATTATCTACCACAATACCACCACGTACACCAACTTCCAATCCACATGCCCTAGCAAGTTCATCTCTGGGTCTAATTCCCGCAGAAACAATAAGCATATCAACATCTAAAGTATCGTCTTCACCAAACTCCATCCCTGTAATCTTACCATCACCTAAAATTTGATTGGTAGCTTTACTTAAATGGATATTTAGACCAATAGACTCAAGTTTTAATTTTAAAACTTGAGAACTTCTAGAATCTAATTGCCTTGGCATTAGCTTAGGAGCAAACTCAACAATATGAGGCTCTAAGCCCATGTCTAATACAGCTTTACCTGCCTCTAAACCTAACAAACCACCACCAAGAACTGCGGCTTTACCATCTGGTTTTTCAGCATTAATTTTGGCTGCATAAGCTAGCATACCTTCTAGATCTTCAATAGTTCTGTAAACAAATACACCCTCTTTTTCAACCCCCTTAATTGGAGGCACGAAAGGCGAAGATCCTGTGGCTAGCACTAAATAATCATATGAAAACTCGCGGTCTTTTGCAGTGGTAATGGTTTTTGCAGTTCTATTAATATCTGCCACGCGTTCATCAACCACTAAATCAATACCATGTTCTGCGTACCAAGATGCAGGTGCCATTTCTAAGGCTTTTGCATTCTGGCTTTCAAAAAACTCACTAAGATGCACTCTATCATATGCTGGTCTTGGCTCTTCACCAAAAACGATAACTTTAAAATCTTTGCTTGCTTCATTGGCTACAAATTTTTCACAAAATTTATAACCTACCATGCCGTTTCCAACTACTATGATATTTTTCATAATTACGTATTTAAACACAAAACTAAGTATTTATACTTATTTTTAAATTAGATTTTAGTGAAAATTTATGTAGTAATAGAATTATTATCGATTTCTCAAATTGACAGGTTTATAATTGTCTTTTCAAAAATTTGACATGTTTTTTTTATTGAATATTAAAGTATTTTGTTTTGGGCTAAAATACTTAAACCAGCAAGCACAAGTAAAAATAAGGCACAATTATATGCTAGCAGAAAGGTGCGTTAGGGATTGTAACGGCAGCTTTTGGCGAGGCATGCATCGAGCCAAAACTATTAGTGGAAAGCCCGACCCCTTGTGGGTAACGCCCAAAAAACAAAGATAGTAGTTTTATGCTTTTTGAACTGTAATACGTACACTCTTTGAAGCTGGTGTTTTGGCCGTATGCGCAAAACTATCAAGGGGAACTAATACGTTGGTTTCTGGAAAATAGGTAGCACAACAGTTTTTAGGAATATCGTAACCTACTACTTTAAAATTAGTGGCCTCTCGTGTGACGCCATTGTATTCTGATTTTAAATGTACCACGTCATGCGCTTCCAAACTACGTAGTTTCATATCTTCCCGATTCATGAAAATAATACGACGCTCGTTAAAAACACCTCTATACCTATCATCTAATCCATAGATAGTCGTGTTAAATTGATCGTGACTACGTATTGTCATCATAATTAACTCATTATCTTTTAATTGCCACTTAGGGAGCTTATTCTTAGAGAAATTAGCTTTTCCTGTTTTGGTTTTAAATTCACGAATTCGAGCACCATTAGGTAGATAAAAACCTGCTGGTTGTTTTAGTTTTTTGTTATAATCAGTAAAGCCTGAGACTACCTCTGCAATATCATCTCTTACTAAACTATAATCATCTTTATATTTTAACCAGTTGACTTTCGAGTTTTGCTTTAAACTAGCATTTGCTATACCGCACACCACAGCTACTTCACTGAGTAAGTTATCTGAACATGGCTCTAAAACTCCCTTTGTAGTATGCACAACACCCATTGAATTCTCTACACTTTGTACTTGAACTCCGGATTTTTGATAGTCTTTTTCTGTACGTCCTAAGCATGGTAAAATTAAAGCCTCTTTTCCGGTGACTAAGTGCGAACGATTTAGCTTAGTACTTACATGAACTGTTAAATCACAATTTGCTAAAGCTTGCGCGGAATACAAGGTATCTGGAACGGCAGAAATAAAATTTCCTCCCATACCAATAAACACTTTAGCTCTTTTTTCATACATCGCTTTTATAGCATCTATAACAGAATAGCCGTGTTTATTTGTTGGTTTAAAACCATATTTAGCTTCAATTTTATCAAGAAATGCTTGTGGTGCAGATTCCCAAATACCAACAGTTCTATCGCCTTGTACATTTGAATGTCCTCTTACTGGACAAGTTCCTGCTCCTTCTTTTCCGATACTGCCTTTTAGTAGTAATATATTAACTAATTCGCGAATATTATCAACCGCATTCTCATGCTGTGTTAAGCCCATTGCCCAACAAAAAATGATTTTATCATTATTGAGAATCAATTCAAAAACTTGATTAAAAATAGCTCTAGAAACTCCAGATAATGCAAGACATTCTTCAAAATTATAGGTTTTTAAATCTAAAATGAATGCGTCATATCCTTGGGTAAACTCATCTATAAACGCTTTATCAAATACATTACCATCAGCTTCCTCATGCTCTAAAAGTTTTAAAAGTATGGCTTTAAAAAAGGCTACATCTCCATTAATTTTAATAGGTACAAAAACATCTGTTATCTGAGTCCCTCCTGTTAAAAGCTTTACTGGATTCTGAGGATTAGTGAATTTTATTAAGCCAGCTTCTGGTAATGGATTAATTGAGATTATTTTACCGCCGTTCTTTTTAGTTTTCTCTAATGCCGTAAGCATTCTGGGATGATTAGTTCCTGGGTTTTGACCAACAACAATAACAACTTCAGCTTTGTACAAATCATCTAAAGTTACAGAGCCTTTACCTATGCCTAAGGTTTCAGACAAAGCACTGCCACTGGCTTCATGACACATGTTTGAACAATCTGGTAAATTTGATGTCCCAAATTCTCTAACAAACAATTGATATAAAAAAGCAGCTTCATTGGTGGTTCTTCCTGAAGTATAAAATACAGCTTCATCTGGATTCTTTAAAGCATTCAAATGTTCGCCAACTTTTTCAAAAGCAGCTTCCCAATCTATAGGTTGATAATGTGTTGCACCTTCAGGAAGGAACATAGGTTCTGCTAATCGACCTGATTTACCTATTTCAAAATCAGACCAACTCGATAATTCGTCAACTGAATGTTTAGTAAAAAAATCTTTACCAATCGTATTCTTTTGAGCTTCTTCGGCTATTGCTTTAATTCCATTCTCGCAAAATTCACCTAAAGAGGAACGCTCATCATCTGGATCTGGCCATGCGCAACCTGGACAATCAAAACCACCTTTCTGATTCATTTTTGTAGCCAGCTTAAAGGCATCAGCTGCTTTCATATATTTTGACACTTGACCTATTGAACTTTTAATAGCAGAAAACCCAACGCTATTTTTAGGACGTTGGGTTGTTTCTATTTTTAAAAATTTTTCTGGTGTTTTAGCTTTCTTCTTTGGTGGTAATCCCATTTAAAACGTATTAGCCTATAATTTTTTCTTCAACATTGATATACTTTGTATAAGGAAATTTGGTTAAGCGTTTGCCTGTTGCCTTATAAATAGCATTAGCTACAGCTGCTCCTACTGGTGGTAAAGTTGGCTCTCCTAAACCGGTTGGTGCAATATTACTTTCAACAAAATACACATCTACTTTAGGAGTTTGCGTCATTCGTATTAATTGGTAACCATTAAAATTATTAGCTAATGGTACACCGTCTTTAAAACCAAAATCAGAATACATAGCATGACCAATACCATCTAAAACACCTCCTTTTGCTTGATTCATTGCTCCTAAAGGATTTACTACAATACCACAATCTATAGCGCAAGTAACTTTTTTAACGACTGGTAGATCATTTTCCATTATAACATCAGCAACTTCAGCAACATGGGTATTATGACAGTAATAAACAGATAACCCTTGATAAACACCTTCTTCTGTTTTACCCCAATTAGATTTTTCAACAACCATTTTAAGCACCCCCTGTAACCGCTCTGGGCTATAGTCTATATTTGGCTCAGAATTATTTTTTGCATTATCCAATAAGTCCATATGCAATTTTACGCGATCTACTCCTAACTCTTCTGCGAGTTCATCAAAAAAGCTTTGTTCAGCAGTTGCTAAAAAGTTGGTATAAGGTGCTCTCCACGCTCCTACACTAATATTACTATTTAATCGAGCACTATCCACTTGGTAATTATCAAGAGCTCCGGCAGGAAAGAAATTAGGAATCAACCCATACATATTGCTATTTACACAAGCTTCTTTTAGATGATAACCAGTAAGTTTCCCATCCTTTATAGAAGCTGAAATTTTATATTTACTTGCAGGTCTATAAACACCTGTAGTCATATCATCTTCTCTAGTAGACACCATCTTTACAGGTTTTTTAATAGCATCTGAAATTTCTACTGCTTCCAAAACGTAGTCGTTATATAAGCGTCTTCCAAAACCGCCACCCATTCTTGTTAGATCTACATGAATATCATCTACCGAACGTCCCAACATAGCAGCTACTGCACCTTCAGCTGCTTCTGGTGTTTGCGTTGGCCCTACCAAATGCACTTTTTCAGGAGTTACATTTGCGAAAAAATTCATAGGTTCCATAGTGTTATGCGGTAGGAAAGTAGATTCGTAAACACGTTCCAACACTTTATCTGCGTTAGCAAAAGCTTTTTTTACATTACCATCTTTACGTCGCGTTCTAAATTTTTTACCATGTAATAAATCTAGGAGTTTTTCATCATGATCTTCTGTACTTTCTAAATCAGAATCCGTTTTCCATGTAGCTGTTATTTCTTTTTTACCTTTTATTACGTCCCAAGTTGTTTTTCCAATAACCACAACTTTGTCCGTTGTACTCAATTTTACGCTCCAATTGGGTTTACCCTCACTAAGTAAAGTTCTGGCTTTATCACCTATAGTAATTACATCTATAACGCCAGGTATTTCTTTTGCTTTTGACGCATCATAAGATTCTAGCACTTGCCCGAATGCAGGTGGTCTTAACACAGCGGCATACACCATGCCTTCTTCTTTATAATCTAAGCCAAAGAGTGGTTTTCCCGTAATGATTTTATTCATATCTACATTAGCTTTTCCTTGACCTATAATGGTAAAGTCCTTTGGATCTTTTAAAGTTACTTCCTCCGGAACATCTAAAACAGCAGCAGCCTCCACCACATCACCATAACCTAAAGTATCACCATTAGCATTAGAAATCACACCTTTTTTTGCAGAACACGTATTAGCATCAACACCCCACTGTGCAGCTGCTGCATTAATCAACATTTGTTTTGCAGTTGCTCCTGTTTCTCGAAGTGGTTGCCAACTTCTTCTAATCGATTGGCTACCACCAGCCATTTGACCACTATAATTCTCAGTATCTAAAGGTGCTTGTACAACATAAACATCATCCCAAGCCACATCTAACTCTTCAGCAATTATCATAGGCATAGACGTTTTTACACCTTGACCAATTTCTGGATTCACAGAATAGATGGTTACTTTCCCTTCTGGAGATATTTTTATATAGGCATTAAAATCTTTGTAGTTAAGTGTACTTAAATCTACGGGCATTTCAACATCAGATTTACAGGCATTAAATAAATTAAACCCAATTAACATACCACCACTTGCAAGTGCTGATGTTTTTAAGAATGATCTTCTACTAAATGTATCTTTCATTTTGTCTTTTATAAATGGGTTAACTTAATTTTTCTGAAGCTACTTTAACCGCTTCCTCAATACTATTATAAGAGGCACATCTGCAGATATTACCATTCATAGCATTTCGAATATCATCATTTGTGGGGTTTGAATTTTCATTTAAGAACGCAGAAGCGGTCATAATCTGCCCAGATTGACAGTATCCACATTGTGGCACATCAATTTCTTTCCAAGCCTGTTGTACTGGATGGCTACCATCTTCAGACAACCCTTCAATAGTAGTTATAGCAGCACCTTCTATTTGTGATACTTGTAGCAAACAACTTCTTGTAGCACTCCCATCTATATGTACAGTGCAAGCACCACATTGTCCAATACCACAACCAAATTTTGTACCTACTAGGTTAATATGGTCTCGCAGCACCCATAATAGTGGCGTATCTGCATCTGCTTCAACAGTATGCGTTTTTTTATTGATTTTTAAGTTGAATGTTGGCATAGTCTTATAAATTTATTCTGATAGTAAATTACAAAAAAATTAAAGTTATTTTTATCTATTAAATTCTTTTTAACATTGTTTTAGGTATAAATAAGATATTATAAAAGTTGAAATATGAATACTACCAAACGCATAGGCTTATTACTTGGACCAATTATATTTATTATAATTCGATTGTTTTTTTATCCAGAAGGCTTACCTGATAATGCCAATGGTATTTTAGCTTCAACAGTTTGGATTGCCATTTGGTGGATTACTGAAGCCATTACAATTACCGCCACCGCATTGTTACCTATTGTATTATTTCCACTAACAGGAAGTTTAGACATTGGCTCAACTACCGCATCTTTTGGTCATAAATTTGTGTTTTTATATTTAGGTGGATTTATTATTGCTATAGCTATTGAAAAATGGAATTTACATAAACGCATTGCACTTAACATCATCAATATCATCGGGTCTAATATCCAGAAAATCATTCTTGGTTTTATGCTTGCTACAGCTTTTTTGTCTATGTGGATTTCCAACACAGCTACTTCAGTTATGATGCTTCCCATTGGAATCGCTATCATCAAACAGTTAAAAGACAACCCTAAAACGGACGAAAATGAAAACTTGATTTTTGGAAAAGCCTTAATGCTCGCCATAGCTTATAGTGCATCTATTGGAGGTATTGCAACTTTAATTGGCACACCTCCAAATTTAGTTTTAGCAGGTATTGTATCTGAAACTTATGGTTATGAAATTACATTCTCACAGTGGTTTATATTTGGGTTTCCAATATCTATTATTCTACTTTTTATCTGTTGGAAATATTTAACCAGGTTTACATTTACATTTAAACAAAAAGAATTCCCAGGTGGTAAACAAGAAATTAAACGATTACTGACCACCTTAGGAAAAATAACTTATGAAGAAAAGATTATTGCCATCATTTTTGCCTTAACTGCATTTTGTTGGATTACACGATCATTTTTATTAAAAAAAATACTTCCCCAAATCGACGATACCATTATAGCCATTTTCTTTGCTGTGATTTTATTTATTATCCCCTCAAAAACAAAACATAAAAATATAGTAACTTGGAATGATACTAAAAATTTACCTTGGGGCATTATCCTATTATTCGGAGGTGGAATGGCTTTAGCTAAAGGCTTTGAAACTAGCGGGCTAGCCTTATGGATTGGAAACCAAATGACATCCCTTGAAGGAATAAGCACTATTATACTAATCTTATTGCTCATTGGAGCAGTAAATTTCCTCACAGAAATCACATCAAACCTTGCTACAACAGCAATGCTTTTACCAGTTCTAGCACCAATGGCATTAACCATAGATGTGCATCCTTTTATTTTAATGGTTGCCGCTGCAGTTGCTGCTTCTTGTGCGTTTATGCTTCCTGTTGCCACACCTCCTAATGCTGTAGTATTTGGTTCTGGCTATTTACGGATTCCTGATATGGTTAGCAAAGGCATTGTTATGAATATAGTTTCGATTATTATACTAACGCTGTTTGTATATTTTTTACTCCCAGAGTTATGGAATATTGCTATTGATGGGTTTCCTGAGAGTCTAAAAAATTAGTGATTCTCATTAACAAATTCTAATGCCCGCTTCTCGTTATAATAAACATTCTTTTTATCAATAAAGCCTGCATGTCCACCGTAATTAGGCATTTCTAAAAATAAATTCGGATTGCTTTTTGCTTCTTTAACAGGAAAACATTCTGGAGATAAAAAAGAATCATTCAATGCATTTATTATTAACGTTGGCAATTTTATATTAGGTAGAAATTGTAAACTACTACATCGTAAATAATAATCTAATGCGTCTTCAAAACCATGAGCTTTGGCTGTGTAAACATTATCAAAATCTGTTAGTGTTTTTATAGAATTAAACGCTTCAATAGTTAAAAACTCAGGAAATTGCTTTTGCTTCACTTTTAACCTTTTAAGAAGATGTTTTAAAAATCTATCGTGATATAATTTGTTTTTAAAAGTATGCAACTCTTTTGCAGAACCTGTTAAATAACAAGGTACAGAAACTGCAATCGCTGCTTTTATTTGATAAGGAAAAATATCTTCTTCCCCCAAATACTTTAAAATAACATTTGCTCCAAGACTAATACCTTTTAAATAAATTTCAGAATAGGTTTTATTAGAAATAACATGTTTTATTACTGCCTTTAAATCTTTAGTTTCTCCTGAATGATAGCTGTAATAATTCAAATTATCTTCACCACTACATCCTCTAAAATTTACGCAAACCGCATCAATACCATTTTCATTAAATAGTTTTGCGGTACCAGTCATATAAGGGCGTTGTCCGTTGCCTTCAAGTCCGTGAAGTAAAATTATAAGTCTATCGCTTTTTTCTTTTGAAAAACTCCAGTCTAAATCTAGAAAATCGCCATCACTTAAAGTGATGCGTTCCCGCTTTTGTTTTAAAGAAACACGACGAATTAAACCTGAATATACCGTTGAAATAAATCCATTTTTTAAATAAAATGGTGGTTTATAAGTTGATTCTACTATTGGCATTTAGTGGATTTTGGTTGATGATTGATAGTAATTAATCAAAGTTTAAAGGTGTGAATTTAAAATCTTTTCCATTAAATAATCCTTTATCGCTTAATTTCAAAGAAGGAATTACCAATAAAGCCATAAACGATAACGTCATGTACGGCGCATTTAGATTACAACCTAAAGATTTCGCCATATCATCTAATTCGGCATATTGACTACCAATAGTTTTACAATCTTTATCACTCATAATTCCTGCTACGGGAAGCGGTATTATTTTTTCTTCGGAATTGGATACAGCACAAATACCACCTTTATTTTCGATAATCAAATTTACTGCTTTACAGATGGCTTCATCTGAAACGCCAATCGCAATTATATTATGGGAATCATGACCAACGGAAGAAGCGATGGCACCTTCTTTTAATCCGAAATTTTTAATGAACGCTATTGCTGGTTTTTGATTTTGATAGCGATTAATAACCGTCATTTTTAAAATATCATTTTCTATGTTCGATACTAAATTGCCGTTTTCAACTGTGGCTTCGGCTATAATTTCATTGGTTACCAATTGCCCTTCCAAAGCTTCAATAACCCGGATTTGTTTTGAAGATGATTCAAATTTAAAATCTGAAACTGATTTAGTTTCACAATTAAAATTATTAAGGTTTTCAAAAGCAACCGATTGTATTTTTGATGTACCACTATCAAAAACCAATTCGCCATCTATATACGTTTGAAGCGTTTTAAAATGGTTTAAATCTTCTACTACTATAATATCTGCATCGTCTCCAATTTGCAAAAGCCCAACATCTAAATTGTAGTGTTTTACGGGATTAATACATGCTGCTTGCAACACTTTAAACACATTGATACCTTTTGAAACTGCTCTAGCACACAATTGATTGATGTGACCTAGAATTAAATCGTCTGGATGTTTATCGTCACTACAAAACATCATGCGTTCAAAATACTCTGGCAATAAATCGATTAGAGCGTCAAAATTTTTGGCAGCACTCCCCTCACGAATTAAAATTTTCATGCCTTTTTGAAGTTTCTCTAAAGCTTCGTCATAAGTGAAACATTCATGGTCGGTTGAAATTCCTGCAGCAATATATTTTGAAATATCTTCACCCCTAACACCTGGCGCATGCCCATCAACAGGTTTATTAAAGTGTTTTGCCCATTCTAGTTTTTTTAACACCTCGGCATCATCAAAGATTACACCTGGGTAATTCATCATTTCTGCGAGATACTTGATGTTTGGGTTTTCTAAAAGTGATTTTATACCATCTGAATCAATAGTTGCTCCTGCCGATTCAAAATTTGTAGCAGGCACACAAGATGGTGCGCCAAAATTGAATTTAAATGGCACTTGCTTTCCGTTTTCAATCATAAACTCTACACCTGCAACACCTAATACATTGGCAATTTCGTGCGGATCAGACACTGTAGCCACAGTACCATGTTTTACAGCTATTTTGGCAAACTCTGATGGTACCAACATAGAACTTTCTATGTGAATATGTGCATCTATAAAACCTGGCAAAATGTAATGGTTTACATCATGCTGTGCTTCTTCAATAGCTACTATCTTGCTACCTTCAATAGTTATTACACCTTTGAAAATTCGCTTTTGATGTATATCTACAATATTCCCCTTTAGTATCATGAGTATGTTATGCTTAAAAGCTTCCGAAATAACGAATTTACGAGGTTATTTTATGTATAAAAAAAAAGAATCAAACTTTTGTTCAATTCTTTTTTATTCTAGCTATAGTAAAACAAAATACTATTTCCAAGTTACAACTTCCTCAATAGGCCTTCTTGTTTTTGGGTGCTCTGGATCTTCTTTTCTATGTCCAAAAGCTACCATATATGACAACCCGTATTTTGTGGTATCTACTCCAAATTTTTCCTGTAATAATTGCTCTGTCTTTTCTTGGTGGAAACCCTCTATTGGGCAACTATCAATACCATGTAATGCTGCAGCTGTCATCATATTCGCTAAAGCGATATAGGTTTGTTTTGACGCCCAATCGAACAATTTTTTATCAGTATCTAAATCGAAATCTGTTTCTTGAAAGTTTTTATAAAAACCAGAATACATTTCTATAACATCTTCTGGGAAGTGTTTTACATCTTTCATAATGTGCATGATGTAATCTGCATCCCATTTTGTCATTGGTGCTTTCATGCTTAAGCCCAAGATAAAATGACTCGCTGTATCTAATTTTACTGGAGCTCCCCATGCCACTGGTTTAAGTAATTCTCGTAACTCTTGATCTTGAACGACTATAAAATGCCAAGGTTCGAAACCAAAGGAACTTGGCGATAAGTTGGCTGTTTTTAGAATGAAATCTATATCATCTTTTGATAATTTTTTAGTAGCATCAAACTCTTTTGTAGCATGACGATATTGAAATGCATTTAAGATTTCTTCTTTTGAAATATTAGGTGTTTTCATATTTAAATTTTTAACTATACTTTTTATAGTTGCAAACTTAAGTATAGTATTTTACCTTTGCAATAACGGTCATAAATGATA
The DNA here is from genome assembly GCA_947502405.1 of uncultured Algibacter sp. Taxonomy (GTDB): domain Bacteria; phylum Bacteroidota; class Bacteroidia; order Flavobacteriales; family Flavobacteriaceae; genus Algibacter_B. The sequence continues at coordinate 73,680 of CANMZT010000006.1, forward strand.
GTTATACCATTTACAACTTGAAATTACCGTAATAAATCGCTCTTTTTTTCTTTTACAGTAATTTCAAATCATAAATGGTATTAAAAAAATTTAAAAATATGTATACTTTTAAAGGTAAAACATACCCGTGTTGTACTAGCTTAACGATGGGTATTATTGGCGGTAAGTGGAAAACAGTTATTTTATATCATCTTATTGATAAGACGTTACGCTATAACGAATTGCGAAAAGAAATACCATCTGTTACAGAACGCACGTTGAGTTTACAGTTAAAAACTTTAGAAAACGATGGACTTATTGCGCGTAAAGTATACACCTCTAAACCACCTTTAAAAGTTGAGTATACATTGACGGATTTTGGTAAAAGTGTTATTCCATTAATTCAATCTATAATTGATTGGGGCGTGTATGTTATTGAAACACATGTGGAAAAATAGCATAACTAAGAGTAAAGATGCTTTCAATCTAAAGTACGTTTACATAGCTTAGTATTATAGTATTACTTCAACTCAATTTTTAATATCTGCTTTGTCTTTTTGGTTACTTTAAAACGCTCATCTGCTCTTCTTCCAACAACCCAAACAATAGCATTTCCTGAACATAACAACCATGTATGCTCCTTATCTAAAAGAGATAGTTTTTCGTCTTTAAAATATTTACTCAACTTCTTTTTACCTTTCATTCCAAGAGGATAAAAGATATCGCCTTCTTGTCGTTTTCTGAGTTTTAATGGAAACTTTAATGTATCCTTATCAACATAAATTATATGTTGTTCAGATTTTGAAATAGCATCCGCTGCATCAAAACATAGTGTACCAAATGGAGTTTCTTTTTTTGTTTCGTGTTCTGAAATACTAATTTCTTTTACTACCGCTTTGCTTTTAAAAGGACTTAGTAATAACTGATCTCTGTTTTTAATAAGCCGATGTGTGTTAGATAGTACTTGCTTGCCTGTTTCGGCATCCAATAAATTTACCATATCGCTCCATTCGGTAAATCCAAAACTTTTAAAAACTTCAAACATGTAGGCCTTTGGATTATTTACCTTTTTGAATTCTGAAATTTTAAACGTGATAAAATGCTCGTTCATGGTTTCAATAGCGCGCTTTAATACAGCGTTTGTGCTTTCCTCAACAATATCTGCGGTATCGTTTAAATTTTCTAATGTCGTTTGAAAACTTTGTATTAAACTGGGATTAATTTCTTTAAGAATGGGTACTACTTCGTGCCTTAATTTATTGCGTAGATATTTAACTGATGCGTTGCTACTATCGTCTCGCCACTTGATATTATTTTTTGTAGCATAAGCTTGAATCTCATTGCTGGAAAATGGCAATAATGGGCGTACAAACTTCCCGTTAATTTCTGGTATTCCTGTTAAACCTTCTAATCCTGTACCGCGCGTAAAGTTGATTAAAAAGGTTTCTAAATTATCATCGGCGTGGTGTGCTGTTAGAATGTAGTCGAATTTTAATTGTTCTGCCAGTTCTTCAAACCAATTATAGCGCAACTCACGTGCTGCCATTTGGATAGACCGTTGGTTATCTTTAGCGTAAGCTTCAGTATCAAAACGTTGGGTAAAAACTTCTAAATTTAAATTTTTAGCCAGTTCTACTACAAAATCTTCATCTGCATCACTTTCAGCGCCTCGTAAATTAAAATTGCAGTGTGCTAGGGCGATATTTAAGTTTAACTTATGACACAAATGCGCTAATACCACACTATCTATACCACCAGAAATGGCTATAAGTAATTTGCTTTCTTTAAGGAAAGAAAGGTTGTTTTCTATATGTGTTTTGAAATTTTTAATCACATGTAAATTTACGTTTTATTTTAGTGTCGCAATGATGTGAAGCCGCAAAGTTTTTAGGCCATACTTAATATAGGGTTTGACTCTTATGCTTGCTGATAGTTGCGCAAGGGATTGAATACTTCGACTGCGCTCAGCACAGGCTCCATGTTGGAGCTCCCGATCTTAGGAGGAGCGACTAGTGAAAGCCCGACCCTTTGGGTTGCGCCCAAAATTCTATTAATGTATATAAGCATCTTTAATGGATTTTAGCATGACAAAAATCATAAGCTCGTTTTGTGGTTTTTGTAACTTTAAACTATGAATTTTAAATAATTGAGCCATGTGTACGATAGATAAATTAAACGACAAAAACACGCGAACTGCATTTGATAAAAAGGTAATTTCGGCTACGCAACATTTACAAGCTTACGTTAAGCATCGTTTATACATTGCAGAGTCGACTAAGATTATCCCGAAAAACATGTATAAATCTAATGATATTATAGATGAGGGGATTGCAAAGTTTTACGAGCAAGGGTATAATGTGGATGCTGATGCGGCTTCGATAAAAATTGAGCTTTTTAAGATTGTAGATGCAGATTTAGATGATTTGTTTAAAAATGAAGCGTTCCATCAAAACACTATGAGTACGGATGCTATTTTAAAAGATGAATTGGATGGATTGGATGAGGAATTTACTGCCGACGAAGGTTTTGATTTTATTATGAATGAAGAGCTAAGCGATATTTCGTACCATCAGGACCAAGAGGATAAGCATGTTTTTGTATATGATGATAATAATGCTTCGATACAAAATGCTTTTGAAATTTCGGATGTTTCTACGAAACGCAATAAGCATTTATTAGGTAAATATTATACGTGGTTGCCACTTAAGGTTTCTGATATTGTAGATTTATTTGTTTTTGGAAAGTTGAGTTTTGAAGATATAGCAACAGTGAAAAATATTGAAGTAAAACGTGTGGAACGCATTTTAGAATTGGCGATTGAAGATTTTAAAGAGCATTTGATTTAGTTGTTTTTGATTAAGAGGTAAAAGACATTAGTTAAAAGGGATAAGTAAGAAGGTGAATTAGTGTGCGAGTTTCTTGATTAGGGAATTCAACATTGTTTCAACTTCTAAGGATAAAGAGTTGATGTTATTTAAATCTTCTTCAACTATAAAACCTAGATTTAAAGCAACTTGCAATTGAAGCATTAATTCTCCAAAACCTCCCGCATAGCTTTAGCCTTTACCAAACACTCTTCGTACTCTTTTAACGGATTGCTTTTTGCTGTAATAGCGCCGCCTACGGAATAGGAAACGTATGCTTTGGTAGCATTGTATAAAATGCTTCGGATGACGACATTAAAATCGAAATCGCCATTTGGAGTAAAATAGCCTATACCGCCAGAATACACACCACGTTTGGTTTCCTCGAGATTCTCAATAATTTGCATTGCTGAAATTTTGGGCGCTCCCGTCATGCTTCCCATGGGAAATGTGCTCTTAATAATATCTACAGGATGCGTGTTTGGGTCTACTTTTGAGGTTACTGTAGAAATCATTTGATGCACTTGATCAAACGTGTAAATCTTACATAATTCTTCCACCTTTACACTGCCTTTTAATGCCGTTTTTGAGAGGTCGTTACGCACTAAATCGACTATCATAATATTTTCGCTACGTTCTTTCTCGTCTTGCTCTAGAGCTGTTTTTAACCTTTCATCTTCGTCTTGATTATCAGAGCGTTTTGCTGTACCTTTTATAGGTTGAGAAATAATAGTTTCGCCTTCTTTTTTTATGTAGCGTTCTGGGGAAGCTCCTAAAATAAATTTATCTTCTAATTTAACAAAGGAAGCAAATGGTGGTTTAGATATTTTGTTGAGTTTCTGATACGTTTCTAAAGGATTAATTTTTGTGTTTTCAGCATAAAATTCCTGACAAAAATTGGCTTCATAAATATTACCTCGATGGATGTGGTCTAGCATAGCATTCACTTTATCAAAATAGGCGTCTTTATGAATGCGAAGCTTAATTTTTATATCTGAAAACGCTTTACCTCTAAAAAGGTCTTTTGCTTGTTTTATATCAAATAAATCATTTTCAATCTCATCTGAAACAAAATTTAAATATTGAATCTCTACTTGATTATTTTTAATTATAAACACTTTTTTAGGTTGAAAAAAACATAAATCAGAAAACCCTAATCCATCAAAATTTTCAGATTTCAATTGTTCTATATCATTCTTTAAATCGTAACCTAAATAACCAAAAACCCAATCTTTTGTATAATTTTGATATTCTTTGAGTTTTTCAAAACCTTGGTAGTAATCGGTTTTTATACTGGTAAAAGCATCTACCGCTAAAACAGCATCATAACTTGTAAATTTCTGTTCGTAATTATTAGAGTCTAACCAAACTACGTCATCAAATTGTTGTGCCCAAATTAGTAACAGATTTTTAAATTTGGTAACGTCTTTAAGTTTATGAATTTGTGTTGTTCTCAAATAAAATTATTATAAGGCAAAGTTACTTAGAATACTTAAAAAATTAAGACTTTTACACAAAATACCTATTAGAATGGTTTCATTACAAAACAATAAATTAAAAATAGCTGTACAAGATATTGGTGCAGAGTTATGTAAAATTACTTCTGTAAAACATAAAACCGATTTTATGTGGGATGCAGACCCAAATGTTTGGGGTAGTTTTGCGCCTAACCTCTTCCCTATTATTGGGGCTTTAAAAGAAGACTCTTATATCTTTGAAGGCAAAACATATACGCTTCCAAAACACGGATTTATTAGACATAACAACGCTGTAACTTTAGATAAGCAAACCGAAAACAGTTTAATATTTAAACTAACATCAAACGCTGAGACTCTAAAAAGCTATCCTTTTAATTTTGAGTTTTACATAAGCTATACCCTAAACGGTAATTGTATTGAAGTAGCGCATACCGTTAAAAATCTCGATACTAAAACCATGTATTTTTCACTTGGTGGACACCCTGCTTTTAAATGCCCTGTATTTGAAAATGAAAATTACGAAGACTACTATTTAGAATTTGAATACCCAGAAAATTCTAAAAGACATTTAATAAACATGGAAAACGGACTAATTTCTTCTGAAACTAAATCGGTTTTGGAACATACTAATATATTACCATTAACACAAAATCTCTTTAACGAAGATGCTTTAATTTTTAAAGATTTAAAATCCAGAAAAGTTGCTTTAAAAAGTAAGCAAAAAGGTAATATATTAACCGTTAGCTATAAAGATTTCCAGTATTTGGGTATTTGGGGTAAACCTAATGGCAATTATGTATGTATTGAGCCTTGGCTTGGTATTGCAGATGCCGTAAACACCAATCAAGATTTTAAAACCAAAGAGGGCATTATAGCACTTTCGCAAAGCGAAACATTTAAAGCCATATACACCATAGAAATTGATAACAAGCATTTAGTATAAACTAAATAATTAAAACTAACTTTGCCACAAATAACTACAGCGCGTGACGTTTCAAGACTTAAACCTTAACACACCACTTTATAATGCCTTAGACAATTTAGGCTTTGTAACCCCAACACCTATTCAGGCAGAAGCTTTTAATGTAGTTGCCTCTGGAAGAGATGTTGTAGGCATCGCACAAACGGGTACTGGTAAAACCTTTGCCTATATGTTGCCTATTCTTAAAAACTTAAAGTTCTCTAAGCAAGATAATCCGCGTGTATTGGTTTTAGTACCAACCCGTGAGTTGGTAGTACAAGTAGTTGAGGAAATTGAAAAACTATCCAAATACATTAATAATCGGGTTTTAGGGGTTTATGGTGGCACAAATATAAACACACAAAAACAAGCCGTTGCCCAAGGTTTAGATATTATTGTAGCCACACCAGGGCGTTTATACGATTTGGCTGTAAGCCGCGTATTGCAATTAAAATCTATTCAAAAATTAGTTATAGATGAAGTTGATGTGATGCTAGATTTAGGGTTTAGGCACCAATTGATTAATATTTTTGATATTTTACCACAACGCCGACAAAACATTATGTTTTCGGCTACTATGACTGAAGATGTAGATTTACTAATTACCGATTTTTTTAGAAACCCAGAGCGTATTTCCATAGCTGTTTCTGGTACACCACTAGATAATATCTCGCAACACCTATATAATGTCCCTAATTTTTACACCAAGGTAAATTTATTAGTGCATTTATTACACGATAAAGAACACTTTAATAAAGTCTTAATTTTTGTAGCTTTTAAACGAATGGCAGATCGTTTGTTTGAAAAACTAGATGCGCATTTTAAAGAAGAACTTTGTGTGATTCACTCCAACAAAACACAAAATTATCGTTTGCGAAGTATTGAACAATTTCGTGAAGGCGACAACCGTATTTTAATAGCCACCGATGTTATGGCGCGTGGTTTGGATATTGATAATGTAAGCCATGTTATTAATTTTGACACACCACAATATCCAGAAAATTACATGCACCGTATTGGTAGAACAGGACGTGCCGAACGCGAAGGTGAAGCGCTGTTATTTTCAACTAAAAAAGAGCAGGAAGCTGTTGAAAACATAGAACGCTTAATGGCAATGAAAATTCCTGTTTTAGAACTCCCTGAAACTGTCGAGATTTCTACTGAACTTATTGAGGAAGAGCGCCCACAAATAAGAGAACGCAACAACCCAACAAAGCGAAAAGACGAAGATGCACCTGGGCCAGCGTTTCATGAGAAAAAAGAAAAAAATCAAAAGGAAAATTTAGGCGGCTCTTATAAATTTAAAATTGCTAAAAAGTATAAAAAACCTAAAACTCGAGGCGATAAAAATTATAATAAACGGAATAAGAAAAAATAAGTCGCAGTGCTCAGTTGCAGTTTGCAGTGGTTAGCGTTTTTAAAATTTAACGTTTTCGTTTTCTTTGATATTTAGTTTTTGGGCGTTACCCTATCGGGTCGGGCTTTCCGCTATATCTTTTTAAAACGTCATTGCGAGGAGTGAGAGACGTGACAATCTGTTAAAACCTAGTTCTAAATTCAATTAATTATTTCCAAAGTTTTAAAAAGGATGTCGCTGCTCCCGATAGCTATCCGGACTAACGCGGGTGTATGCTAAATTCAGTTCTTATGTAGTATTTTTGTCATTCCTGCGAAGGCAGGAATCTATTTTTAAAAAACAAGTATAAATGTATAAAAACATACACCAATACTACTTATACATACTATCCAACAAAAAGAACGGAACCTTATACATTGGTGTTACAAACGACTTAGAACGCAGAATGTTCGAACATAAAAACAAACTCGTTGAAGGTTTTACCAAAAAATACGGACTTGATAAACTCATCTATTTTGAAACTTACCAATATGTAAACGATGCCATAAAGCGTGAAAAAAACATGAAGAAATGGAAACGCCAATGGAAAATTAATTTAATTGAAGAAGATAATGCAAACTGGGAAGATTTATCAAAGGATTGGACGTATTTAATTGATTGATTTTATTATGGATTCCTGCCTGCGCAGGAATGACAAACAAACGTAATTTAGCTTTTAAGTAAAATAATAAAATAAATTTTAATTTGCTTTTCACTTAAAAAACAAAACAATAACTAATAAAGACTGCTGTCATTCCTGCGAAGGCAGGAATCTATTTTTCAAAAACAATTATAAATGTATAAAAACATACACCAATACTACTTATACATACTATCCAACAAAAAGAACGAAACCTTATACATTGGTGTTACAAACGACCTAGAACGCAGAATGTTCGAACATAAAAACAAACTCGTTGAAGGTTTTACCTCAAAATACGGACTTGATAAACTCATCTATTTTGAAACTTACCAATATGTAAACGATGCCATAAAGCGTGAAAAAAATATGAAAAAATGGAAACGCCAATGGAAAATCAATTTAATTGAAGAAGATAATGCAAACTGGGAAGATTTATCAGAGGATTGGACGTATTTAATCGATTGATTTTATTCTGGATTCCTGCCTGCGCAGGAATGACAAAAAACAAACAATAATATTGTCTGTTTTAGGTTAATTATACTTTGAAAGTATTGAATTTTTAACTTCAATATTTAAACCATATTTATAACATAAATCTTGAATAATATCTAAATACCACTTTGGAGAATAAGGACTAATAATAATTTTATCAATTAAAATATCTAAGTTAACATCTATATATTTCCCTCCACTAATTTCTTCTTTTGTCCAATCATAAACTAAACCTGCTCCAAAATCAACAGTATGTATTAATCTTACTTCATCCTCAAAGTTATAGGCAGAATGTTTATGTATTACTGGGTACATGATATTTCCATATGGCATCAAGTCTTTTTCATAATTAATATAGTTTATCTCACTTAGATTAATTTTCTCATTAGTCTTTTTAAATGAATCTACCATCTTACTAACCGAAGAGGTTATCATTATTCCCTTATGAAAATCTGAATAAATTTTCCATAAAGCTGCTGATTCAGAATCTCCTTTATTCCAACAACTAACACAATTCAAAGCCTTTAATTTTTTCTCAGCTTTTATATCTTCATCAATATCTAAAATTACTTCATCAGGTGTCATTTGTTTGAATTTGTGACTTAAGGGAAGTCTGTGTTTAGATAATTCAAGTCTTTTTTCATGAGTTGCTTTTGAAGTTGTACCTTCAAAATGGTCTTCAAGCTTATCGAGCCTACAAAAAAAGAGTGCCTTTTTATGAATTAAGGATATAAACTTAGTCAAGTCTAAATATTTAACAATCTTATAATTACTATCAGGATAAATAACAGGTGCAGTATGTCTTGAAGGCTTAATTATTGGCATAAAAATGAATTATATACCTACTAAATTAATGTTTTTTGCTCCTAAACTTCAAACAAACTTATAAACACTTGTAAACAAATAAAATATGGATTCCTGCCTGCGCAGGAATGACAAATAGGAGCAATTTGACTTTTGAGGTAATAAAAAGCAATAGTTTTTAATACACTTTTCAATAATGCTTGTTATAATGATTATTAGGCGTTCTGTCATTCCTGCGCAGGCAGGAATCCACCAAGAGAAAATCACGTACAAAAAAAACCTTAAACAGAGGTTCTTTCTACAATATTCAAAAACTAATTAATTAATCCTTTATCCAGCATTTACAATGCGGTTCTACTCATACTTCCCAAAAGCCTTTCTATCATAAATCCAAGACATGGTTATGAAAATTTCACCTAATATAAATTAGGCTAAAAAAAAAACCCTTTCAATCCCGATAACTATCGGGAGAAAAGGGATTTTAAAGTTAATTGATTGATGAAACTCTATTAATCTTTCTGTAGTACTTTTAAAATAATAATACCTATTCTTGGAAGTATAAACGTTACGGCACCAAAAACCGTGGTTAAAAAAGATACTTTTAGTCCACCAGCCATCATACCTTGGCTTACATCGCCTATGGCTTCAATAGCATCAAACGCGGTAATCATACCTATAATTGAGCCTAAAAAGCCAAATACCAACCCTAGTACACTTGCATCAGAAGCTAAACCCGTCATTTTTTTAGATTTATTTAAATCTTTTTTAAGGTTTATAAACCCCATAACTATAAAAGCTAAGGCTAATAATAGACATATTAAAATAAGTGACATAAATAATGGACCGCCTTCCATAAAGCGATCTGCAAAAACATTTAAAGAAATAACTAATGATACATACATAATAATGGGTTTTAATTAAACATGCTACAAACTTATAGCCTAAATGTTTTGCAAAAATTAAAATGCGACGGATAACAGATTTAGTAATAAAAACAGCATAACATTAAATTCTTTATTAAACCTGTTATTCGTCTATAAAAACGCGCAAATTTCAAGCTGCCAACTTTAGTGGTAATTATAAAATCTATTTTTTTAGTTTAAGATACTTAAGTGCCATATATAATTCCTTTTTAGACTTAAAAATTCCTTCTCAAGTGGTTTTTGTTGTTTGAAAATGCACCTTGAGCATACATTTGCACTGTGTTTAAATAACAGATGTAGTTTTCAACAAAATCATACAATTTAACAAACAGAGGAAATCCATCACTTATATTAAACACACAATAACAAAGTAAAGGCTTACAAATCTTTAAGATGTTATAAAACCCAAATTTATTGAACAGAAACCTAAAAGTTAGGCAACATTGAATTTTATTAATTAATTATTTTATTATTATGAACACTAAGTATTTTTTATTATTGACATTATGTTTTTCACTTGTATTTTTACAATCTTGTGATAGAGAAGAAGCAAATTTTGACCTAGAAGTTGAACAAGCAGAATTAGAGAATGACCAAATAAATCTTGAGTTTGATTCTACTTCATCTAGTCTTTCAAGTTCTCTTACTGCAGATTTTATTCCATCAATTAGAGTTTTAAACAACCAAGGATTCGTTACCTTTATTAACACTTCAATATTAGCGAGCACTTTCGAATGGAGTTTTCCTGGTGCATCACCAGAATCTTCTACACTTAGAAACCCAACTGCTGTTTACAATCAAAATGGCACTTTTAGCGTAACCTTAGTTTCTTCTAGAAATGGGGTGTCTGAAACAATCACTAAGGAAGTTACTATTGCAGGAATTCAAGGCGATGGAAACCAAACTGGAGGAGACCAATCTGCTAATGTAAGTGCAAGGTTTTTTGCTAGTGTAAGAATTGTAAATAACCAAGCACAGGTAACGATTAATAACCGTTCTGAAAATGCTAATAGTTTTCAGTGGAGCTTCCCTGGTGGAACTCCTGCAACTTCAACTTTAGAAAACCCAGTAATTACTTATCCAAGAAATGGAACGTTTGCAATTACTCTTATTGCTTCTAATGGTAATACTAGTGATACTACAACACAGAATCTTACAATCAGTAATATTCCTGGTGAAGTTGTAAACCCTCCTGCTGATCAAGTTGATGTTCGTGCAAGGTTCTTTGTTAGTGTACGTAGAGTTAATGGACAATCAGTTGTAACTATGAGAAATCGCTCTACAAATGCTACTGATTTTCAGTGGAGTTTCCCTGGTGGAAGCCCTGAAACTTCTACTGAAGCAAATCCTACAGTAACCTATACAGAGAGAGGTATAAAAACTATTACGCTTGTAGCTTCAAATGGCGACGCTAGCGCGACAAGAACTGTGAACCTTACTCTATAGTTAATAAGTTTTTAGAGGTAACCACCTGCATCTGCATAAAGTAGATGTAACCTCGAGCGGGAAATTCCAGAAATGGGTTTCCCGTTTTTTTATATTATTAAAGCATTAATTTAGTTATAAAACAACACTAGGTTAAAACGCTTACTAATTTGGTTATTCATCTACAAAAACAAAAATCACAACAAATTTGTGCTATTATTGTATTCATGTTTACAATGCGTTTTATACTAAAAAAAATAGGACAACTTATACTTCATGTTGCGTTTTGGTATGGTGTGCTTTTATTTTACACCTACTTTTTTGGTATTGATAGTAGCGATTATGACTACGTAAAAGATTTTTCGTTCTTTTTAATGCCCATAACTATTGCTACAACTTATGTTTTTATTTATAAACTTATCCCTGATTATCTAATCCCGAAACGCTACTTTTTATTTGGTCTTTACAGCCTGTACACGTTTATAATTTCGGCATACCTTATTGTTATTTCTGTGTTTTATGGCTTGGTATATCTTTCAAATTTTGAAGAATCAAATATGGCTCCGATTAGTAAAAGTCTGCTTTTTGTGGCTATAGCGGTTTACTTAGTCGTTATTATTGTAAGTGCGTTTAAACTTTTAAAATTGAATTTAAAACACGCCGAAGACACCAAAAAATTGGAGACTAAAATTTTAGAAACGCAACTTAAACTAAAAGAGCAAGAGCTGAATTACTTAAAAATGCAAATTCATCCGCATTTTCTGTTTAACACACTAAATACTATGTATGGCTTTGCTTTAAAAAAAGCTGATGAAACGCCAGAGATGATTTTAAAGCTATCAAACTTATTGGATTATTTATTATACCAAGTAGATAAACCCTTTGTGGCTTTGCATGATGAAATTAATCATATTGATGATTATATTGAATTGGAAAAAATGCGTTTTAATGATACACTTCAGATAAATTTTAACACAGACCATGCTTCAGACGATGTTAAAATCGCACCCATGTTACTTATTCCTTTTATTGAAAATAGCTTTAAGCACGGTAGTTTAAAGAAAGGTATACTTCAAATTAATATTAAACTATTTTGTAAAAATAAAAACATCTACTTTGAAATTGAAAATACAACCAGCAATAGTATTGAATCAGGAAATGGTATTGGTTTAGAAAACATCAAGAAACGATTAAACCTCTTGTATAAAGACAAACACCAACTTGATATTAAAAACACAAATGGATTATTTAAAGTACATTTAAAACTCATTACTAATTAATGCCAGAAAGCAAAAACATATCGTGTATTATTGTAGATGATGAAGCTATTGCAAGAGAAGTTATTGCAACGCATTTGGCTAAAATACCTAATATAACAATTGTTGCAAGTTGTAGTAATGCGATTGAAGCTTTTAATGAGTTACGAAACCACACCATCGATTTGATTTTTTTAGATATAAATATGCCCGAAATCTCAGGCATCTCTTTTGCAAAATCTATAAATAAAGATGTGAAAATTATTTTTACAACAGCTTATAGAGATTTTGCTGTTGAAGGTTTTGAACTGCAAGCTGTAGACTATTTAATGAAACCCATTTCATTTGATAGATTATTAAAAGCAGTTAACAACTATTTTAATATCCATACAGATAACACATCTATTGAAATTAAAGACTCAGAGACCAATGATTTTATGTTTGTGCGAGCTGATAGACGCATGATTAAAATAGATTTTGAATCTATAATTTACATTGAAAGTTATAGTGATTACATTAAAATTCATTTATCTAATAAAACCATAGTAACTAGAGAAACTATAAGTGCCATTGAAGCTAAATTACCGAGTAAACGCTTTTTAAGAATACATCGTTCATATATTATTGCCTTAAAACATATTACCTCTTTTACCAATGAAGAGATTATTATTAACAATAAAGCTTTAACGATTAGTAGAACTTACAAAAAGGACGTTTTAGAAATTTTAGAAAAGTTTTAATTAAATAATCCCCTTTTAGCCTCTAAAGTATTAGGTGCCCAAACTTTAATATCATCAAACTTACCCGTATCATCAAAAGAGCCAAAGCCTAAGTTTCCAGATTTAAAATGGGTATCTGTTGCTTTCATGATAGGTGCCGTCATGTCATCAAAATAAATCTCAATAAGTCCTTCATTAACTTTTCTTACTATCCTAACAGTGTGCCAATCATCTACTGCTCCCCAATTAGTGCCTTTGGTTCTTTCCGAAGCAATACTTTTTCGTGGTTCATCATTAACTAAAAAAATAGAATTTGCATATTTATCTGCTTTAGTAGCAATATGTGTGTAATAAAAATTTGAGGCATTGGTAATACCAAACATTAAACATAAATCGCGATGCCCATATTCTCTTCCGTTTTGGTTTAGTCGTATTTCATAAATAAAATCACCAACTAAAATTTCCTTTATTACAGCTATATTAAATGGCGATCTTACTTCTGGCTTGTAGTTACTTTTTCCAAAAAGCTCCAAAGTATTACCATTACTACCTTTTGAAATTCGCCATACTTTTTCGTCAGTCATTTCGAAATCAGCAATAGCGTTTGGAGACTCAAAATCTTGACTGTAAACTAGTTTATAATCCTCCGGAATGGTGGCTTGAGCACATAGTTTTATACTTAAAGTAAAACATACAAAAAGAGCAAAAGGAATTTTCATGTAGTGAGTATTTATTGTTCTCTAAATTATCACTTTAGTTTTTAATAATAAAAAAATCCCTTTTCAATTCCGATAACTATCGGAAGAAAAGGGATGATAAGATATAGAGAGCCGTTTCGTTACTCAGAAAAGTAACCAACCAAATTTTAACCCTAACTTAAAGTTAATCCTGAATACTTACTTGACTCTCTACAATATCTTTAATAGGCACAATTACTTTACCTGTTTTTGTTTTTATAGTTACTGAAATACTATTGATAGCTTCTACCTCACCACGAATATCATTGAACTCTATAACTTGTCCTATTTCGTAAAGCTTTCTAGCATAAAACGTATTTAGTATTTTTTCTACCGCTTTGCGCGCTCCAAAACCAAAAGCTAATGCAAAAGCTAAAAGAAATGCTGCCAGTATCATTTTAATATTACTGGTTATAATTTCAGTATTTATCTCTGCTTGATTAAGCGCCGTGATACTTATTAAAACCATTAGGATAATAAATACCAATTGACTTATTAATTTACCACCAGATAAATCTATAGACTCGAATAAATTTTGCAAAGACTTTTTAACAAACGTTGCAAACAATAAACCTAATGTTATAATTACTAGAGCGGTAAACAGTTTTGGCAAATAGCCCATAAAACTCTTTAATCCCTCAGAAACCATTGTTAATTGTAAAATATCTGCTACAATAGTAATTAATACGATGTATAATAACCACTTAACTGTTTTAACTAAAATATTAACCAAATTAACATTTAGGGTTTTCCCTTCTGATAACTCTATTTCATTTAGCTTATCACCTAGCTTATTAACATTGGCTTTAGTAAGTACCTTTTTTAAAATACTTGTTATAATTTTTGTAACAATCAAGAATATAATTATTAGAGCAAGTACACCTAAAATTTTTGGTGCAGAGGCCGCAATATCTAGCCATATTTTTTCTAATGATTCTTTAATTTGGTCTAAAAAATTCATAATTAAGGGTTATTATTGGTTATGTATTTTGGTTGTTATTATTTCTCTTACTGATTACCGTTTCTATAACATGACTAAAGTTATAAGAAAACAAAGCAGCTAAATCCATTATGAGTTTTGCCATAGCAATATCACTCATAACCTTCGACTTGAGTTCCTGAGGAACTTCTTTAAGTGGCTGGTTTATATGTTTAAATGGATTATCCATTAATTTGTCTTTTCGTTATAAACGGTTATTAATTTATCTTTAGCACGTTTAATTCGCATTTTAACCGCACTTTGTCCTAAACCAAGAGCATCTTCTATTTCTTTAATAGTTAGGAAATCTTGGTATTTCATTAGCAAAATCATTTTCTCTTCAGGAGAAATGAGCTCTAATGCCACTTTTAATTTATCAACTTTCATGGTCAGAAGGCTTTTATCGTCTTCCTCTTCTTCTGAAAGGTTTTCTATGTCTTTATAATCAACAGACTGTTTCTCAAATTTCTTAGCCGTATTTCTAGTTACATAATTTACACAATGGTTATAAGTAAATGAGTATAACCATGTTGAAAATTTCGATTTCCCTTTAAAACTAGCTAACTTAACAAAGAGTTTTAAAAACACATCTTGCGTTAAATCTTTAGCCTCATCTTCATCCTTTGCAAAACCATAACACTTATTATATACTAGACCCGCATACCTATCATATAAAGTCTCGAAAAGCAATGTATCGTTTGTTTTGACGATTGCTTCTACCAGATCCTCATCAGATAGCTTATTAATATTGTCTAGGGTTTTCAAATTTAGCTTAACGCTATTAGTTGTTATTAATGTTTAAGACCCACTAATTTTTAAAAGGTCACAAGTTTTGCAAAAAAATAAAAAATAACATTTGTTAATGTATAAAACACATTATTAAACTTACGCATATACTACGCAAATGGTTTTTTAGAGCGAAAAAGCAAATTTAAGGTTTAAACTTTTGTTAAGGGCTTTTCTAAATAGGTAACTTATAATCGATATTCTTAAATTAGCAAAAATTTAAGTTTATGAAATCTCTATATGTTTTCCTTTTTACAACATTATTTATTTTACCAACAAGCAGTCATGCTAGTGATGATTTTTGGGGACAAACGGGACATCGTGTAGTTGGTAAAATAGCCGACAACTATTTAAAAGGAAAAGCTAAAAGAGAAGTAAGACGCTTATTGAAAAGAAAATCACTTGCCTTTGTTTCAACATTTGCTGACGAGATAAAAGCAGATAAACGTTATAATAAATTTTACACTTGGCATTATATAAATATGCCTCTAGATACTAACTATGAAAACTCTAAAAAAAATCCGAAAGGTGATTTAGTAACAGGAATAGCTTATTGCACAAAAATTATTAAAGATGATAAATCTACAGATGATGACAAAGCGTTTTACTTGAAGCTATTAATCCATCTTATTGGCGATTTGCATCAACCTATGCATATTGGTTTAGAAGAAGATAGAGGTGGAAACGATTTTAAAGTACAATGGCATTATGAGGATTCTAACCTACATAGAGTTTGGGATAGTGGAATGATTGAAAAATATGATATGACTTATACTGAACTAGCTGATAATGCAGATGTTTTAACTAAAAATCAAGTAAAGGCCATCCAAAAAGGATCAGTTATTGACTGGGTGAATGAAACGCATGAACTTACAAAAAAAGTATATGCTTCAGCTGAACCAGAAGAGAATTTGAGATATCGTTATTCTTATAATAATTTTAAAACCGTTAGGAGTCAATTACAAATTGCTGGAATTCGTTTAGCGCAATATTTAAATGATTTGTTTTAGTAGACTAATTTGATTTATATAAATCATATTTTGCTAATTCAATTTCTACTATAGACTTCCACTTTTTTTGAGTTTCAAATTTTTCACCGAATTGCGTTTGTATATCATAAAGACTTTGGCGCCCTTCCCATTCATTATGAATCTTATAGTAAATTTTTTCAGCCTCAGCACCTTTTGAAGGTGTAATATTAGCATCAATAAAAGCCTTTCTTAGTTTTCTAGCATAAATTTCAGTAATATCAAAATGAATTTGCTCATGAGTTAAAACATAAGGTGTTTTTCCTTCTGGCCTAAACCAACTACTATTATTTATAAATACAGTTTTTACAAAAATTTTGCCTTTTGAAAATAAATTGAAACCATTCGAGTAAATCCCAAAACCAGAGTTAGTAACAGCTAAAGCATTTGGATAATTTTCATCATCTGGAACTCCTTTAAAATCATCCCATGTTAATTTTCTATCAGATGACCATTCTATTTCTGTTTCATAATTTTTAGCATCATCAACTTTATAAATCTTAGCCCAAAGCCTATCACAACTACTCCAACTATTAGCTGGCTTATGTTTGGTTATTTTAACTAAATTGGCTCCTGCTTTTCTAGCCAAAACTTTTAAATGTTCAAGATTTTCATAATAAGAACAATTTTCTGAGAATCCATTATCTGTAGCTTTTAGTTCTCCTATTATATCGCCTTTTATAATTTGATCATCAACAATATCAAGTATAACCACTAATTCACCTTCTTCTAGTTCTGGTAGTTTTTTTATAACTGAACTCCGAAGTTTTGGAGAACATGAATTAAACGCTATTAAGATTAAAATTAATGCTAATCTCTTCATAGAAATACTTTTAAAAACAAAAAGCAATCAATTATTGATTGCTTTTTGTTCTAATTTTATTTTTCAATATACGATTTTAAATATGCAAAGCTCTATCTTCAGTAGCCGCTAAAGCTGCTTCTTTAATAGCCTCTGTAAATGTTGGATGCGCATGAGACATTCTTGAAACATCTTCTGCACTTGCACGATACTCCATTGCTACAACAGCTTCAGCTATCATATCTGCTGCACGAGCTCCAATCATGTGTACTCCTAAAATTTCATCTGTAGTTTTATCAGCTAAAATTTTCACAAAACCATCTAAATCCATACTGGCTCTACTTCTACCTAATGCACGCATTGGAAAAGAGCCTACCTTATAATCTACACCAGCTTCTTTTAGTTCTTCTTCAGTTTTACCAACTGCTGCAACTTCTGGCCATGTGTAAACAACTCCAGGGATTAAGTTATAATCAATATGTGGTTTTTGTCCAGCAATAGTTTCAGCTACAAAAACACCTTCTTCTTCAGCTTTATGCGCCAACATTGCACCTTTTACAACATCTCCAATAGCATAAATATTGGATGCTGATGTTTGCAAATGCCCGTTTACTTCTACTCTACCTCTATCGTCTAGTTTTACTCCTGCAGCTTCAGTATTTAATCCATCTGTATAAGGACGACGTCCTACAGATACTAAACAATAATCGCCTTTAAATTCAACTTCTTCACCTTTCTTATTATCTGCTTTTACAATAACCTCATCACCTTTTCGGGTAACCGATTTCACTTTGTGAGATACTTGCATTTTGAATTTAGCTTTCTTGAAAACTTTATTCAATTCTTTAGATAATCCAGCATCCATGGTTGGAATAATTCTATCCATATATTCCACAACAGTTACCTCTGACCCTAATCGTCTGTAAACCTGTCCTAACTCTAAACCAATTACACCACCTCCAATAACAATCATGTGTTTTGGGATTTCTTTAAGCTTTAAAGCTTCAGTAGATGTAATGATGCGCTCTTTATCAAGCTCAATAAATGGTAAGTTTGAAGGTTTACTACCCGTAGCTATAATGGTGTTTTTAGCTTCAATTTCAGTAGTTTCATCACCAGAAATAGTAATATGTGTAGCATCTTTAAAGCTTCCTAAACCTTGGTACACATCAATTTTATTCTTTTTCATTAAAAAATCGATACCACCAGTAGTTTGGTCTACAACTGCTTGCTTACGGGCAATCATTTTCTCTAAATTAACTTTTACCTCTCCTGGTACTTCAATACCATGTTCTTCAAAATGCTTTACGGCATCTTCGTAGTGATGAGAAGAATCTAAAAGGGCTTTACTTGGAATACAACCTACATTTAAACAGGTACCACCAAGTGTTGCGTATTTTTCTATAATGGCAGTTTTCATGCCTAATTGTGCGCAACGAATGGCTGCCACATAACCTCCAGGACCAGAACCAATAACGGCTACATCGTATGAATTCATATAATTATTTATGTAATATTAAAAAAAGATGCTTTGACTGCGCTAAGCATTACAAAGCAAAACTAAAATCAAAAATACGAATTTAGATTCAAGGGATTTAAAGGATTAAGAGTTTTTTAAACAAATTAATGATGTTTATGAATATCATTTAAAATCCACTCCAATTCAGTGTCAATATCTAATTTTGTATCCATCAAATTAGGTAAAACTTCAACATCTGGTTTAATGCCAAATCCGTCTGGTAGTTGTTTTTGAGGGGCTTCAATTTGCATTAGTCCCATTCTAACTTTTACCTTTGAAGTTGGAAGTTGATACGTTTTGTAAATCCCCGCTACAGTACCATTATAAGCGCCACCAGTTTCTTCTCCAACAAAAATAGCACGCTTATTTGCTTTTAAATGCGTGGATATAAGTGATGATGCTGAAAAAGAATTACCATTAATTAAAACATATAATTTACCTTGATAACTAAGTGGATGAGGCGATTTTGTTTTAGTGTGTTTATTGAAGTTGTAATACAGTTTGCCATTTCGCTTTTTTATTTTTAAAAGATTGTGCACCGCAACAGCTGGGTAAAATATAGACCCCATGACTTTTAAACTATGGGGTGTTGTATTACTCATAAACGATTTTAAAAATGGAGTTCTACTTTTAACTTCACTTTCCGTAATGAACTGATAATCTTTATTGGTTAAATAGGAGTATAAATAATCGATTTCTGCTATTCTACCGCCGCCATTATCTCTTAAATCTAAAATCATAAACTTAGTTTTGGCAGAATCTAGTTTTGCAAAACTTTCTGTATAAAACTTTTTATACGGCCCATTGGTAAAGCTTCGTAACTTCATATAGGCTACAGTAGTATCTTTACCAATAAAATTAAAATTGCGGGTGTATTTGTTTTTCTTCCCTAAATACCCGTACTTTCTATTGGCTTTTTTTCGCTTCCGCTTTGCGAGTTTAATTACTCGCTTTTGCTCCTTAGTTAGTATTACAGGTTTTATTTCCTTAATTGAAGTAGAATCATTGCCTTTTGTACTGTCTTTAACCTTATTCTTTTTATCACCTTTAGGAATTCTTCTAAACATCCTATCAAATAGAGCGTCTTTCGATTTAAACGTAATTTTTAGACTATCTTGAAAACCTTTATCCTTATAAAAAAACACCGAAAACCCTTTGGAAACAAATCTATTATGAAGCGTTTTATTGTAGCCATCAGAAGCAAAACGTGTTTTATAAATCTCAACCAATTTAGAAGCAGATTCATCATTTATACTCACAATTTCATTACCAACTAAAGTAGAGTCCTTTCCAAAGTAATCTTTAACCCATAGTTTTCCATCTAAATATGCCACTTCCAAATCATAAAACTCAAACTTATTCTTTTTAAGCAATTTTCTTTCCTTTCTAGTAAACCACTTACTTACAGAGCCAACAGCAACGTGCCCTTGCTTTACCTCTGCAACTACAGGTGCTAGCTTCTTGTAAAATGTTCTTGAATCAATCGGCGTGTTTATACTTTTCTTAAGGCTATCAAATTTAAAGTCTAAAACCTCCTTAGAGGTATACTGATATAATTTTGGGTGGTGCCGTTTTAATTGACCATACAATTTATCTACATCTTCGTGCAAATCTTTAACAGCATGCAACTTAGTAATATGTTGATTATGCTTTTTGACACTTTTACATGAAATTAAAAGTAAGAACAATAAAACTGATAAAAGAAGTCTCTTCATATAAGCTAAAATACTAGTATTTGAGAAATTTGGAAACGGATTAATGTTTCTTTAACTTTTAAAAAAAATCAAATGAAATTCTGTAGTTTTGCTCTTTATGCAAAAAAACATCAACATACAGAATAAGAAGGCACGCTTTCAATATGAAATTTTAGACAAGTATACTGCTGGCATTGTGTTAACAGGTACTGAAATAAAGTCTATTAGAAGCAGCAAAGCTTCTATTGCTGAAAGTTTTTGTGAGTTTAGCGAAAATGGTGAACTTTTTGTTGTAAACATGACTATCCAAGAATACGCTTTTGGTAACTACTACAACCACAAACCAAAAGCTACTAGAAAGCTACTTTTAAATAAAAGAGAACTTAAAAAATTAAACAAAGAAGTCCAAAATACTGGGCTTACCATTATTCCGTTACGTTTGTTTATAAATGATAAAGGTTATGCCAAATTAGAGATTGCCTTAGCTAAAGGTAAAAAGCTTTATGACAAGCGTGAAACTATAAAAGATAGAGATAATAAACGCGATCTAGACAGAATTAAAAAAAACTACAAATAAATTAAGGCTTTCTTAACGCTTCAAATTATTTATATTTTCTAATTTACAGTTTTTAAAATCATTACAATGAAAAACCTATTTGCTTTTCTATTGATTGGAATGTTTTGCCTTAATATTCAAGCACAAAACAAAACTAAAAAAGAGGAAAAAGAAACTGTTGAATTTAAAATAGACAGTGCTTCCGTTTTAACTTTAAACAGTACTATTAAATCACTTTATGATGTTATTTCTGGTGAAAAAGGTGAAGAAAGAAATTGGAAACAATTTAAATTTCTCTTTAAGCCTAACGCTAAATTAATTCCGTCTGGTAAAGATAAATCAGGAACATACAGGGTTCGCTATATGTCTCCTGATGATTATATAAAAGGATCTGGAAAATGGTTGGTAGAAAATGGTTTTTTTGAAAAGGAAATACACCGAGAAGTAAATACCTTCGGGAATATTACACAGGTATTTAGTACTTACGAGGCTTTTTACAGTAAAAATGATGAAAACCCTTTTATGAGAGGCATTAATAGTATTCAATTATTAAATGACGGTGAGCGCTGGTGGGTTGTTAATATTTATTGGACCCAAGAATCTGAGGAAAACCCCATTCCTAAAAAATACTTACCTTAATTGTGACTTTTTCAACCATTTAAATTCAATCCATTATGTTAAATAAACCATACGTTATACTCTTGTTCTTAATTGCCTCTGTATTTGAAATCAATGCACAAGGTCCAGCAAAACCTGTCTTTAAAGATGGGGAGGCGCAAATTGTTGAAGCTTTTAATACGCCTGATAAATGGATAAGACACGACTTATTTGTTGAAACCGAATTTGATACGGATGGAGATGGAAAGCTAGACCGTGTACATGTAGATGTAACAAGACCATATCAAACAGATACCGAAGGTTTAAAACTACCTGTAATTTACGAATCTAGTCCTTATTATGCTGGTGTTGCTCCAGATGTTGATGGTGTGTTTTGGGATGTAAAACATGAATTGGGTGAAATGGCTAAAGAGCGTGTTCATCCAGAGGTAACTCGATTAGGAGAACGCCCAATTATTTCAAATTCTCAAATTAAAAAATGGGTTCCTAGAGGCTATATTGTTGTACATTCATCTTCACCGGGCACAGGATTATCTCAAGGTTCTCCAACAGTTGGAGGTGATAATGAATCTCTAGCACCTAAAGCGGTTATCGATTGGTTGTGTGGAAGAGCAAAAGGCTACACAGAACCTTACGGAAACGAAACTGTAAAAGCTTTTTGGAGTACAGGAAAAGTGGGGATGACAGGAACATCATATAACGGAACCATTCCTTTGGCTGCTGCTACAACTGGTGTTGAGGGATTAAAGGTTATAATACCAATTGCTCCAAACACATCATACTATCATTATTACCGTTCAAATGGTTTAGTACGTTCTCCAGGTGGCTATTTAGGTGAAGATATAGATGTACTTTATGATTATATACATAGTGGAGGCGAAGAACCGCTTGTTATAAATGATTCAAATAAAGTAAATGATGCCAATGTGCCTACTGCTTTTAAAAATAAAAGAGCTTATAGCAATGCTATGGTAAGAGATACTGAAATGAAAAACGGTATGGATAGAATTACTGGAGATTATAACGATTTTTGGGCAGGACGCGATTACCTAAACGATATGGCTCCTATGAAAGCTGCTATGTTGATGTCTCACGGTTTTAATGATTGGAATGTGATGCCAGAACACAGCTATCGTATATACAAGAAAGCCAAAGAAATGGGATTAGAAACTGGAATCTATTATCATCAATATGGCCATGGCGGACCACCTCCTGTAAGCATGATGAATAAGTGGTTTACACATTATTTACATGGGATTGAAAACGGTGTTGAAAACGAACCTAATAAAGCTTGGATTGTTCGTGAAGATGATAAAATGGAAAACCCAACAGGATATAAAGATTACCCAAATCCAGAGGCTTCACATATAACTTTGCAACTTACATCTGGCGCTCCAAAAAGCGGTGGGTTAACATTACAAAAAACATCAAATCAGGGTAAAGAAACTTTAGTTGACAACTATTCATTTTCTGGAAAAGCTTTAGCACAAGCAGAAATTACTAAACACCGATTACTATATGTTACACCAAAGCTTAAACATGATTTGCATATTTCTGGTGTACCTCAAATTACTGTAAAATTAGCAAGTAATAAACCTGCTGCAAACTTATCTGTTTGGTTGGTATCCCTTCCTTGGAATGATAGTAGAAGAGCTAAAACTACAGATAATATTATTACTCGTGGTTGGGCAGACCCTCAAAATCATAAATCATTAACAGAAAGTGAACCTTTAATTCCTGGTAAATTTTATAACGTAACTTTTGATTTGCAACCTGATGATCAAGTTATTAAAGCAGGACAACAAATTGGTTTAATGATTTTTTCCAGTGACAAAGAATATACTTTGCATCCAAACCCAGGAGCAGGACTCACTATTGATTTGGATGGATCAATTTTAACCTTACCAGTTGTTGGTGGCTCTAACAGTTATAATAAAGCTTTTAAATACTAAATATCAAAATTGGACGCATTAGAGAAACAGGAAGTTTATTGGTCTAAAAGATACCAAGACAACCAAACAGGTTGGGATATTGGAGGTCCCTCAACACCTATTAAAACCTATATAGATCAGCTAAAAAATAAAGATTTAAAAATCTTAATACCTGGTGCAGGAAATTCTTATGAAGCAGAATATTTATTCAACAAAGGTTTTAAAAATGTATTTGTTCTAGACATTTCAAAAGAACCATTGCATGCATTTCAATCTAGAGTTCCACGTTTTCCTAAAAATCAAATGATTCATGATGATTTTTTTTCTCATAAGAACCAATATGATTTGATTATCGAGCAAACATTTTTCTGTTCTTTTCCTCCTAGAAAAGTTAACAGACAAGCTTATGCGAACAAAATATTTGAACTCTTAAAAGAAGATGCAAAGTTAATAGGCTTATGGTTTAATTTTCCACTTTCAGGAGATATGGAAAAACGTCCTTTTGGTGGTTCAAAAAAAGAATATTTAGGGTATTTTGCTCCACTATTCCATGTTAAAACGTTTGAAGCGAGTTATAATTCAATACCGTCAAGACAAGGCAATGAGTTATTTGGGATTTTTAAGAAAAAAGCCAACTAGTTTTTATCTTCTAATAAAGGCACAAATCTAAATTCACCAAACTCCTCTTGTTCAAATTCTTTTGGGCCTTTTCGAGTAAACATGGTCATAATTTGAACATCGTCACCTACAGGAATCACTAACCTTCCTCCTATTTTTAATTGACTTAATAATGGTTTAGGAACAAAAGGTGCTCCTGCAGTTACAATAATGCCATCAAAAGGTGCTTCTTCTTCTAAACCTATATACCCATCACCAAAAATGAGTTTTTTTGCTCGGTATCCTAGTTTTGGTAAAAACTTACTTGTTTTCTTAAATAACTCGTTTTGACGTTCAATACTATAAACTTTGGCTCCTAACTCACACAAAACAGCTGTTTGATACCCACTTCCTGTACCAATTTCTAGAATTTTATCTCCAGAGTTTATTTCTAATAATTCAGATTGAAATGCTACCGTATAGGGCTGAGAAATGGTTTGGTCTGCAGCAATGGGAAACGCTTTATCTTGGTAAGCATGATCCAAAAAACTAGAATCCATAAACAAGTGCCTGGGTATGTTGCCTATAGCTTTTAAAACATTTGAATCGGTTATCCCTTTGTTTTTTAATATGTTAACGAGTTGCTGTCTTAGTCCTTGATGCTTAAAAGTATCTTTCAATTCTGGTGGTGTTTAGTTGGCTAAAATTAGGCAAAGATTTTTAAGCTAGAAAGCTATTTATTCAGATTTTATTTTTCATCATTTTAGCTCAAAAACTTTTAGATTATTTACTTAACTTGATACTTTAAATAATTATTTTTGTTGAAAACGTAAAGATTATGCTAAAAGCTGGAGTTCTTGGTGCTGGCCACCTAGGTAAAATTCATTTAAGACTTCTTAAACAGTCTGAAAAATACGAGCTTGTTGGGTTTTATGATGCCGATGAAGAAAATGGTAAGAAAGTAGAATCCGAATTTGGTTATAAATTTTTCAACTCGATTGATGCCTTAATTGATGCTGTAGACATGGTAGATATAGTAACGCCTACACTATCGCATTATGACTGTGCAAAACAAGCTATTGCTAAAGGCAAGCATGTTTTTATTGAAAAACCAATTACCAATACTGTTGAAGAAGCAGAACATATCAGAGAACTTTTAGCAGAAAATAATTTACGTGGACAAGTTGGGCATGTTGAGCGTTTTAACCCAGCATACATTGCCGTTAAAAGTGAAATAAACTCTCCTATGTTTATTGAAACACATCGTTTAGCAGAATTTAACCCTAGAGGTACTGATGTTCCTGTAGTTTTAGATTTAATGATTCATGATATAGATATTATTTTAAGTGTAGTAAAATCTAAAGTAAAAAGTGTTTCAGCGAGTGGTGTTGCTGTAATTAGTGATACACCAGATATTGCCAATGCACGCTTGGAGTTTGAAAATGGTTGTGTAGCTAACTTAACTGCTAGTAGAATTTCACTTAAAAAAATGCGTAAAGCCAGATTTTTTCAGAAAGACGCTTATATTTCAGTTGACTTTTTAACTAAAAAATGTGAAGTAGTTAAGATGAAAGACGCGCCTGAAAACCCCGGAGATTTTGATATGATTCTTCAAAATGCTGAAGGTGTAAAAAAACAAATCTATTTTGATAATCCTTCTGTCCCGGATAATAACTCCATTTTAGATGAATTGGAAACTTTTGCAGATGCTATAAATAATAACACAACACCTGTAGTAACGCTTCATGACGGTACAGAAGCCTTACGGGTTGCTACACAAATTATAAATAGTTTTTAGATGAAAAACGTTGCAGTAATTGGAGCTGGCACTATGGGAAATGGTATCGCTCATACTTTCGCTCAAAGCGGTTTTAAAGTGCAGTTGATTGATGTTAATGAAGAAGCTCTAAAAAAAGGCATACAAACCATAGCTAAAAATTTAGATAGAATGGTTGCCAAAGAAAAAATTACAGAGCAACAGAAAACCGAAACTTTAAATAATATTACAACTTATACTGATATTAAAGATGGTGTTGATTCTGCTGCTTTAATAGTTGAAGCTGCTACTGAAAATTTAGAATTAAAACTAAAAATTTTCAAACAGTTGGATGAAGCCTGTTCTGAATCAGCTATTTTGGCAACAAATACCTCTTCAATATCTATTACACAAATTGCAGCTGCTACCTCAAGACCAGAGCGCGTTATTGGGATGCATTTTATGAATCCTGTTCCTATTATGAAATTAGTAGAAATTATTCGTGGTTATAACACCCATGATGAAGTTACTAATACCATTATGGAACTTTCTAAAACTTTAGGTAAAACCCCTGTAGAAGTTAATGATTATCCTGGATTTGTTGCAAATAGGATTTTAATGCCAATGCTCAACGAATCTATTGAAACGCTTTATAATGGTGTTGCAGGCGTTGAAGAAATTGATACTGTTATGAAATTAGGTATGGCTCACCCAATGGGTCCTTTACAACTAGCCGATTTTATAGGTTTAGATGTGTGCTTATCTATTTTGAATGTGATGTATGATGGCTTTAAAAATCCTAAATACGCACCATGCCCCTTATTAGTTAATATGGTAAGAGCTGGAAAACTAGGTGTAAAATCTGGTGAAGGTTTTTATGATTATGCTGAAAGTAGAAAAGCTGAAATTGTTTCGAAACAATTTTCTTAAAATGAAATATCTAATTTGTTTTTTTATCTCTTGTATCTCTATTTTATCTTGTAAGCAAAAAGATAATCACACAAAAGAAAACATAGTTGCAATAAAAAATGATACTTTACTTCAAATTAATTACTATGATATCTTTAAAGAAAAAACTAATTATATTTCTGAAGGGTTTGATTTCCCTGTAGGAAAACCAAATGCAAAAGGATATTACAATGCTCAAAAATTTCAAGAAAATAATCATTTAGGGGATGATTGGAATGGTATTGGCGGAGGAAACTCAGATTTAGGAGATTCTATATACTCAATATCCAATGGATATATTAGTGAAGTTAAAGATTACAAAGGAGGTTGGTGTAAAGTGCTAAGAATTGTTCATTTATATGAAGGCAAATTATATGAATCTCTTTACGCGCATTGCGATTCTATATTAGTAGCACAAGGCAAATTTATCAAGAAAGGTGAAAAAATTGCTACAATTGGTAATTGTAATGATAATTATTTAGCGCACCTTCATTTAGAAATAAGAAACAAAGTTGGTTTAGATATTGGAGGCGGTTATTCAACTAATACTAAAGGTTATTTAGACCCAACAGGCTTTATTAACAAAAATAGATAACAATTGGCAAAAATAATTCCATTTAAAGCAGTTCGACCAACTCGAGCCATCGTTGGGTTAGTTGCGGCACGTCCTTATCAAAGTTACACGGTTGAGGAGCGCGAATCTAGAATGGATTATAATCCTTACAGTTTTCTTCATATTGTAAATCCAGGATATAAATACCACCAAGCTATTCATGGTGAAGAACGTTACAAACTTGTTAGAAATCGATATTTAGAATTTAAAGAAGATGGAGTTTTTATTCAAGATGAAAAGCCTTCTTTATATGTTTATAAAATAGTTAATAGACTCGGACAAAAATTTAATGGCATTATAGCTGCCACAAGTGCAGAAGACTATGAAAAAAACATTATAAAAAAACATGAAGACACTATTGCTAAGCGTGAGCAAACTTTTAAAACATACTTAAAAACAGTAGGATTTAATGCTGAACCGGTACTACTAACCTACCCTGATAACGATGTTATTTCATCAATAATTGAGGATACTCAAAAAAAACATGCTGAATTTGAGTTTACTATGACTTACAGGGACACCCATTATTTATGGAAAATAGAACATGAAGAAACCATTACTCAGATTCAAAATGAATTTGAGAAAATGAAAACTATATACATTGCAGATGGTCATCATAGATCATCATCATCTTACCTGTTATATAAAGATGAAAAAAGTAAAAATACAAATCATAATGGTACAGAATCCTATAACTTCTTCATGTCTTATCTTATTCCAGAATCAGATTTAGTAATCCATGAGTTTAATCGTCTTGTAAAAGATTTAAACGGATTAACTAAGGAAGAATTTTTAATTCGTTTAGATTCTTTATATCGAATAGAAAATAGAGGTAGTATCCCTTACATACCTTCAAAACCACATCATTTTAGTATGTATTTAGACGGTGAATTTTATTCTTTATACTTAAGAAAATCGAGATACCAGATAAATACTGCTCTAGATGAATTGGACGCTGAGTTATTGTATAAGACCATATTACAACCCGTTTTAGGAATTAACTATTTAAGGAATGATAACCGAATAGCATATGTAAATGGAAGACACGAAATGGTTACAATTAAAGGTAGTGTTGATAAAGGCGAGTTTGAAGTTGGTTTTGGTATGTGTCCTGCAACTATTGAACAAATAAAGAATATAGCAGATGAAGGTTTAACAATGCCTCCAAAAAGCACTTATATACTGCCAAAATTAAGAAGCGGTGTTACTATTTATGAATTTTAATATAATATTGGTTTAGCTATTACATTATTTAGTAGAATCAGTTTAACAACAAACAGCTTTATAAATAACAATAAAGTATGAGCATAAAAGAGAATCTTAAAAATATAAAATCTAAACTCCCAGAACATGTTACTCTAGTTGCTGTTTCAAAAACCAAACCTGTTAAAGACCTCATGGAAGCATATAATGCTGGTCAGCGCATATTTGGTGAAAATAAAATTCAAGAAATGGCAGAGAAATATGAAGAAATGCCTAAAGATATTGAGTGGCATATGATTGGGCATGTACAACGCAATAAAGTAAAATACATGGCAGGTTTTGTGTCTCTAATTCATGGGGTTGATAATTTCAAATTACTCAAAGAAATAAATAAGCAGGCTAAAAAGCGTGAAAGAGTTATTAATTGTTTATTTCAAATAAAAATAGCTTCAGAAGATTCTAAATTTGGTATGTCAGCAAATGATGCTTCAGAAATCATAAAATCTCAAGAGTTTTCAGAATTAGAAAACATAAAAGTTACTGGAGTAATGGGAATGGCTACTTTTACTGATGATGAGCACCAAATAAAAAAAGAATTCAATCATTTAAAATCTACCTTTGAAACTTTAAAACAGTTTGATACTAATAACTGTAAGCTTCAAATAATAAGTATGGGTATGAGTGGTGATTATCCATTAGCAATTGACTGCGGAAGCAATATGATTCGAGTTGGAAGTAGTATCTTTGGACATAGGATTTACCAAAATTAAGTAATCTAATAACAAACAAATAGCAAATTCCTATTTACGCAATTTTAGACATAGAGACTACTGGAGGAAAGTTTAATGAAGAAGGCATAACAGAAATTGCCATATACAAATATGATGGACATAATCTTGTAGATCAATTTATTAGTTTAATAAACCCAGAACGCGACATACAACCCTTTGTAGTCAATTTAACAGGAATAAACAGTAACATGCTTCGGAATGCTCCAAAATTCTATGAAGTAGCAAAACGTATTATTGAAATTACTGAAGATTGTATTTTAGTGGCTCATAATGCACAATTTGATCATCGTATTTTATGTACTGAATTTAGACGATTAGGCTATGAATATGAAAGAAGAACTCTTTGCACTGTTGAACTTTCAAAAGATTTAATTCCTGGTCAAGCTTCTTATAGCTTAGGCAAATTAGTTCGCTCTTTAGGAATTCCTGTAACAGACAGACACCGAGCCTCTGGAGATGCATTGGCAACTGTAAAGTTGTTTAAAATGTTGCTTGCAAAAGACTCTTCAAAAAGTATTATTCAAAAATCTATTCGGCTAAACCCGAAACGTCAACTAGAACCAAGACATTTAGATATTATTGATGCCTTACCTTCCATTACTGGTGTTTATTATATCCTTAAAGAGAATGGGGATATTATTTACATTGGTAAAAGTAAAAACATAAAAAAGCGTATCAATCAACACTTTACAGGTACAAACCCTAAATCTAAAAAAATACAAGCTCAAGTAACTGCTGTAACTTATGAAGCCACTGGAAGCGAACTTGTTGCGCTTTTAAAAGAAAGTGAGGAAATAAAAAGAGTTAAACCTATCCATAACCGAGCATTACGGCGCTCTATTTTCACACATGCCTTATATAGTTTTAAAGACGAAAACAACTATATAAATTTAAAAATTGAAGCAGCAGATGGTCGCAAAAAGCCTATCACTACTTTTAGTAATCGCCAAAGCGGAAAAAGTTTTATAACTAAAGCTGTTGAAGATTATAATTTATGCCAAAAACTTACTGGTCTTTATAAAACAAAAACAAGCTGTTTTAATTTTGAAATTAAAAGTTGTGAAGGTGCATGCATACAAAAAGAAGCTCCAGAGTCTTACAACAAACGTGTTGAAGCGTTAATTGAAAAAAACAGCTATACCAATAAAAACATGGTGATTATTGATCGAGGTAGAGAAATTGATGAACGCAGTGCCATACTTATTGAAAATGGCATTTTTAAAGGTATTGGTTTTTTCAATTTAAACTATCAAATTAATAACCTTAAAGTTCTAGAATCGATAATAACACCTATGCAAAATAATAGAGATACACAACATATTATTCAAAGCTATCTGAGAAAAAATAAACGCATTAAAACCCTTTTAATAGATTAAACATGAAACACTTTTTTTTGTTACTATTTGTATGCTTTTACATCAATACTTTTGCTCAAGAAAATTATAATTCAGAGTCATTTCGAGTTTCTTTAGAAGATTTAGAAAGTAAAACATTTACAAAAGACTCTACGGCGAATGCCTTAGTTATTTATGAAAAAGCCAAAAGCTATGTTGACAAAAGTGACTTCGACTTAAGGACAGAAGAAAAACACAAAATAAAAATTTTAAAAAGAAAAGGTTTTGAGCATGCTACGGTTGAAATTCATTTATACAGTAATGATAGTGGCTCTAGAGTTGAGAAAGTAGAAAAAATACTAGCCACTACCTACACTATGGTTGATGGAGAAGTAATTAAAACCAAACTAGATGAAGACAATATCTTCACTGAAAAATACGACGAAAACCACACACTCGTTAAATTCACGCTTCCAAATGTAAAAGTGGGCTCAGTAATTAGTTATAGCTATACCATTATTTCCCCCTTTATGATGAAATATCATGGATGGGATTTTCAAGGCAGTATTCCAAAACTTTATAGTGAATACACTCCTAGTATTCCAGGTAATTGGGAATATAATATTAAACTTGTTGGTGGCCAAAAACTAGCTATTAACGAATCTGAAGTTGAGAAAAACTGTCTTATTGCAAGTAATGGAGCATCTTCACATTGTTTTAATTCAAGATATGTAATGAAGGATATTCCTGCTTTTATTGAGGAAGATTACATGACAAGTAAATCTAATCATTTGATAAAAATAGAATACGATTTAAAAACCTTTAGAAGGTTTGATGGTACTTATGAGCATTTTACAAAAACTTGGAAAACCGTTGACAAAGAATTAAAAACACACCCTAAAATTGGAAAACAACTAAACAAATCAGTTGATTTAGAAGATTTTTTATCCGAAGACATCATAAACGAAACAGACCTACTTAAAAAGGCACAATCCATTTTTAGATACGTACAAAACAATTATAATTGGGATGAAGAGTATCTAATTTTCAGTGAAACATCGGTAAAAGATTTGATAAATAGTAAATCTGGTAACGTAGCTTCAATCAATATTTTATTACATAATTTGCTAAAGGAAAGTGGGATTAAAGTAAACCCTGTGCTAGTATCCACAAGGGGCAATGGTTTTCCCACTAAAGTTTTTCCAGTTATATACGACTTCAATTACCTTATTGTTCAAGTAACTATAAATGATAAAAAATTTATGTTGGATGCCACAGATAGTTTTTTAAATTTTGGTGAGATTCCTTTTAGATGTTTAAACCAATATGGCAGGTTAATTGATTTTAAAAATGGTAGTGATTGGGTGGACTTGAAACCATACAAGCCTTCAAACATTTTTTATCAAGCTAATTTACGTTTTAATGAAAACGGAGACCTTATTGGAGACATAAAATCTAAAAGAACGGGGTATAAGGCTTTTTACAAGAAAAAATCTTTTTACTCCAATAAAATTGAATATCTAGATAAACTTGAAAACGCTTTTCCTTATATAGAAATATCTGATTTTGACGTAACAAGCGAAGGTAAAAATAGTGAAGACTTCAAGGAATCTTACAATGTAGAATACAATTTTGATGAAGCAGGAAATAATATATATTTAAACCCTTTTCTTGTAAAGTTTTTTGATGAGAACCCTTTTAAACTGCAAGAACGCACCTACCCAATCGATTTTGGCTATAAAGATAGTTATTTCTACATGTTAAAGTTTGAGTTAAATAATAATTACAAGATTGTTGAAATGCCAGAACCAAAAAATGTCATGTTACCAAATAGTTCAGGACAAATCTTATTCAATGCAACTCAAATTGGAAATACAGTAAATGTAAGTTTAAAAATAACTTTCAAAAAGGCTATTTACAATCCAGAATATTATTCTTACTTAAAAGCATTTATGAGTGAAGTTGTAAATATTCAAAACAACACCATAATTTTAGTTCAAAAAACTAATTAATCTTTTCTTATTTTTGATAATATGAATAAACCATCAAAAATAAGCTGGAGAACCAAACTTCATGATATTATTTATGAAGCAGACACTCCTACGGGAAAACTTTTTGATGTTATTCTTCTTATTGCCATTATAGCCAGTATCATACTAGTTATGCTAGAAAGCATTCAGAGTTTTGATAATAAGTATCACAACTTCCTTAATATTTCAGAATGGATTATAACAATACTCTTTAGTTTAGAGTATATCGTTCGAATCATTACCGTAAAAAAGCCATTAAACTACGTTTTTAGCTTCTATGGTATTATCGATTTGCTTTCAACCATTCCAAAATACATATCATTACTGTTTGGTGGCATTCATGCTTTAGCAGCATTAAGAGCCTTACGCTTGCTTCGTATATTTAGAATATTAAAGTTAGCCCGTTACCTAGGCGCATCAAACCATTTAGCCACTGCATTAAAATCAAGTCGCGCAAAAATATCCGTATTCCTATTTGCCGTATTAATTTTATGTATCATTTTTGGCACACTTATGTATCTTATAGAGGGTGAATCTAGTGGTTTTACTAGCATACCTGTAAGCGTATACTGGTGTATAGTAACACTAACTACGGTTGGGTTTGGAGACATAGCCCCTGTTACGCCTCTGGGGCAGTTTATAGCTGCTATAATTATGGTTTTAGGTTATGGCATTATAGCTGTTCCAACAGGTATAGTTTCTGCCGAATATACAAGTCAGACAAATAATAGCAACCAAAAACCAAGTAAACCAGAAATAAATTTAAACTCTCAATCCTGCGAAAATTGTTTGGCAGAAAACCATAAAGACAAAGCAGACTATTGTTACAATTGTGGCGAAAAGCTTTATAGTTAATTTTTGAGAGTTACCACAAGAGGCGGCCTTTACTTATTGATTTTTATTTCAAACTTGCCGTTAGTTCCGATAGTTATTGGGACTAATGCAGGTATATTTTCTATCTATGAGTTTTAAAAGAAACCGATTAGTTTTTTTTGAAAAGTTCGTTTAATGTTTCGCTGATATGAAATCGTCTTAATTTAGTATAACCGACCTCAAACAAGATTATCATTTTTTTCTTGTAAAGTCAATCATTATTTTGGGGCAATACCATCAATTTTATAGTTAAATTGGGATTACTCATGTATTCAAATTAACTTTACCAAATAAATAGATTAAGCTATAAACTCAAACACAAAATATCTTATTTCTGTAGTTGGACCAACAGCTATTGGTAAAACAGCACTTAGCATAAAACTAGCACAACATTTTAAAACGGATATAATTTCTGCAGATTCTCGTCAGTTTTTTAGAGAGATGCAAATTGGTACTGCTGCTCCTACACCAGAGGAATTAGCGGGAGCTAAACACCACTTCATTCATCATAAATCTATAAAAGACAATTACAACGTAGGTACTTTTGAGAAAGACGCTTTAAAATGCTTAAATACTCTTTTTAAAGAAAAGGATATCGTAATTATGGTTGGTGGCTCAGGGTTATATGTAGATGCTGTAACTAAAGGCTTAGATTTTTTCCCAGAAGTAAACCCTGAAATACGAAAAACACTAAACAAAAAACTAGAGCAAGATGGTTTAGAAGCTCTTAAACATCAACTACAAAACTTAGACCCTATATCGTATAATACAATAGCTATTGATAATCCACACCGAGTTATTCGCGCTTTAGAAATTTGTATTGGCTCTGGCAAACCGTATTCTTCATTTTTAAATCAAGGTAAAGAAAAACGCCATTTTAAAACTATAACTATTGGCTTAACAGCAGATAGAGCATTAATATACCAACGCATTAACCAACGTGTTGATATGATGATGCGAGATGGATTATTTGACGAAGTAAAAGGCTTATTAGACTTCAAAGATTTAAACGCATTAAACACGGTTGGCTATAAAGAACTCTTTAATCACCTTTCTGGTGAATGGGATTTAGATTTTGCCATTTCAGAAATTAAGAAAAATACACGTCGTTTTGCAAAACGCCAACTCACTTGGTTTAAACGAAATGATAAAACATTATGGTTTGATTATAAAACACAAACCTCAGAAATCATCAGTAAAATAAATTCTAGAATTAACGAAGCTGTTTTGGACAATCCTGTCTGGTTTTCTCTATCAGAAGTGCACACTGATAAATGCATAAATTATGGTAAAGTTAAATTCTATAAAAACGACTACACACCCTTTGGTGCATTTATAGAAGGTGCTGATACTGCGCAAGCTATTGAAGAACACTCTAAACTAATTGACACCTTTTTTGTAGTTGGAAAACAACCCCAAATGCCAACTGCGTTTAAACCAGCTACTAAATATATTGGTTTACAAATGATGCTCCGTAAAAAAATAGAATTCCCGATAACGGAAACTATTACTGAACTTGGAGAAAAACACCTTGAAGATTTAATGGGTTTAATTAAACTTGTATATCCGCATTTTTTTAAAGAAAAAACAAGCGATTTAGGGAGATACTATGGAATTTATAAAAATAAAAAACTAGTGGCTGTTTTAGGAGAAAGAATGCAAACAAAAAACTTTACTGAAATTAGTGCAGTTGCAACACACCCTGATTATTTGGGTAATGGCTATGCTAAACAACTTTTAACTCACGCATCAAATAAAATTTTTGAGGATAATAAAACTCCTTTTTTACACGTAGATGAAACCAATCTGGGACCAATTAACCTATATAAAAAGCTTGGTTTTGTTACAAGGAAGAAAATAGAATACTGGAAAATAAGTAGTTAAAGAAGTAAAAATTCAAAAGAGGGCAATCAAAGTAATTTTTATTCCATAGTCACATGGCTATATTTAGCGTTAATCACAATATTTTTTCCACTAGACAAACTCCCTGTTAAAAAGTTAGTTGTATGCTCATCTGTAGTTTGCTCTGGATGATTTAAATGAGAACGTGTGCCTTTATATCTTAAATTATATGCTGTATCTGGCAGTCTAATAAAAGCATCATTATTCTGCAGGATCATATTCAAACTGATAAAATCATCATCAATATTAAAAATCTTTACATCACCAATATTTCCATCAATAATAGCGCTTCCTAATAAGTTTTCTACATCAATATTTGATGATACAGCGTTTAAAACCAAATGCTCAACATTTTCCAATTCAACATCTTTTACATAATTCAGGTTTAGTTCACCCAAATTCCAATTCGTCACATATATAGGCGAATAAGAAGCATTAATGGAAGTTAAACTCCCATTAATACTTTCTGCTGTAAATTTTGTGTATTGCAAATCGGCCTCTAAGTTTTTAATGTTAGCAGCAAATTGAATTTCGCCATGTTTAACATTAACCTTTAACTTAGCATCTTTTGGCATTTTAATTTTAATCGTTTTCTTAACATTCGGATTCGATTTGTTATGAAACAAGCCTTCTACTTCGCGCTCTCTATCCTTAATTAAAATAGCACGTTCTTTCAAACGTTTCTTATGCTCTTCTGCACGTAATTTAGCTCTAACCTTCATCGCTTCTGCTCTAACTTTGCTTTCCTCTGCACGAGCCTTAGCGCTTACTTTCATGGCTTCGGCACGAGCTTTTTGTGCTTCAACACGTTCTGCTTGACCCTCCATACGCTTTGCAAAACTCTCTCCCCAGGCTTCCATTTCTTTTGCATACTTCTCTTCCCATTCTTTACCAAACTTTTCGCCCCAAGCTTCCATCTTTTTTGCATAATCTTCTCCAAATTTCTCACCCCATTCTTTACCGAATTTTTCGCCCCAGGCTTCCATCTTTTTAGCATAATCCTTTCCATATCGAGATTCGAAATTTTTAGACCATTCTTCTAAATACTTTTCACCGTTTTTTTGATATTCTTCATAATCAAACTGAATAGCATTAACCCCTTCAGGCAATTCTGGTAACTCAGGCATTTCTGGCATCTCAGGCATTTCTGGCATTTCTGGCATTTCTGGCATCTCAGGCATTTCAAAATCAAAATCAAAGTCAAAATCCATTTCAGGCAAATCAACAAGCTCAAACTTTAATTCATTTAATATTGCGCCTACAGAATGGTTGTGATTGTGATTATCGTGGTCACAACCTTCAGAAACATGAGAACCATTCTGTACCCATAATGACCGAGAGTGTCCGCCTCTAGTACTAATTGAAACTTTACTACTGGTAGCATCAATATCTACATCCCAATGTTTAACAGCATCTTGCAGCTCCTCCTTACTTAATTTCTCACCTTCAACATAGGCTTCAATTTCAATGGTATTTTTGTTCCATGTATCAAATACAATATTACTGTAACTTGTATTTAAATCTACAACAACATCTTTATCTACCTTAATAGATTGTGATACCTTAGTCAGCTTTTGTTGGGCAACTAAACCTCCCGTTATAAGAAAGCATAGCGCTACAAGCTTCATTTTTATTTTAATTCTGTTCATTTTTTGATTTTTTTAGATTGATTGTGATACCTCTTCTGCTTTAGCATCAGAGGTATTAAATTTTTGCAATTGTTCTCTTAATCGATACAATAAGTTTAAACGAAGCTTTAAATTATCAATTAGTGCGTTTACCGTTAATTCACTTGGTCCAGCCTCAGTTAACTCTAACGATAGTTTTTGGTATTCTTTATCTAAAGCATTCAACTGAATTAAATACCCATCAAATAACTCCTTGGTTTCTGGAGTGTATGTCATTTTAGACAACTCCAAATTAATACTCGCTAAATAGTAATCTTCAACCTTTTTTAACCCGGGTGAAACATCACCTAAAGTTTTGGTATTAACCTTTTTAGTATTAGCAACCTCTGGAGTATCTCCCATAGTTTTTGGTTGAAAATATTTAAAAGCACCAAAACTTAAACCTAAAAGCACTACAACACTGGCAGCAATTTGCATCCAATTAAACTTGGCTTGCTTTTCTTCTGGCAATGCCGCATCTAGCTTATCTAAAAAGCGTTCTTGATGATTTTTAGGCATCTTTTCGTCCGTTATCTTGTCATTTTTAAATAACTCTCTAAGATCTTGTGCCATTTTTTTTAAGTTTTAAAAGGTTTTGTAACTTTACTTTACCTCTAGATAGTTGTGTTCTTGATGCAACCTCAGAAATATCCAGAATTTCTGAAATTTCTTGATGGTCATACCCTTCAATTAAATATAACATAACAACATACTGATACTTTTCTGGCAACTCATTAATAGCCACCTTTACATCGTTAAGCGTTATCGTATCTTCTACTAACCATTTGTCATCTTTATCAGTATCAACCACTTTCAGGTGCACCTCATCTAGTTCAACAAGCTGTTGTTTCCTAGCTTTTAAAAAATCAATACTCTTATTAACAACAATACGTTTTAACCATGCGCCAAAAGTTACTTCTGCTTTATATTGATGCAATTTTGTAAAAGCCTTTATAAAAGCTTCTTGCACCACATCTTCCGCATCAGCAGCATCTTTCAAAAACCGTTTTGCAACAATATACATCCCGTCGCAGTACTGGTTGTATAACTGCAATTGCGCTTTGCGGTTGTTCTGTTTACATTGTTCAATAATGTCAACTTGAAACATGCTTGTTCTACTTTTGGTTTAAGTTAGTTCGTTTAAAAGACGATTAAAAAAACACAGTGTTGCAAAAAAATTAAAAAAATATAAATTATTTTAGTTTTTGGGCGTTACCACAAGGGTCGGGCTATTCGTTACAAGTCCTCGTTCCTGCGGGCTTTCCACTGCTATCCCTAACGCGGGCTAATCTGCTAAATTAAGGTTACAATAATATTTTCAGTCTCAGTTTAAAAAATTCATCAAAACTTCTATTGCTTATTATCTATCACCCGAGATTTTCACATATACAACAAAACTAAATAAATTACCGTTTGGGCTTTACTGGTTATTTCATTTAAATTATCTTTATGCTTTAATAAATTGCTGTATATGAACACCTTCCTAAAACGCGTCTTAATTCTATTATCTATAATAGCATTAGGATTATTTTTATACTCCGTTTTTGTTGAAAATATTTTTGCACCACGACTAAGTCCTAAAGATACTGTAGAGTTTAAATTAAACGATTTAAAACTCGAAGTCTTTTATAATAGGCCATTTAAAAAAGGCCGTGAGATTTTTGGCGCGTTAGTCCCTCACGATCAAGTATGGCGAACAGGAGCTAATGAAGCTACAACTTTTGAAACCAATAAAGTACTGGAAGTAAAAGGTGTGCCTCTAGCGGCAGGAAAATATACATTATGGACAGTTCCTAGAGATTCTGTTTGGACCGTTATGTTTAACACCAAGCAATACTCTTGGGGTGTAAATGCAGAAATGAAACCTATGTGGGATCCAAACTTTGATGCTTTAACCATAGAAGTTCCCTTACAAAAACTTCAAAATACAGTGGAGCAATTTACTATAGCTTTTGATAATTCAACAGATAATCTGTTTTTAACTATGGCATGGGATGATGTTAAGGTTTCTGTTCCTTTAAAATAATTAATATCACAATCATTGTCATGAAAAAAACAGCTCTCATTTCAATTGTATTTTTATTTACAATTAGCATATCCGCTCAAAGCAAAACTTTAAAAAATCAAATTGAAACCCAAAAACTCTCCAAAAAAGTTGCAGATTTATTTAATGACAATAAAATACCAGAATCCTTTCAAATCTTAGAGCAATACTGGCCACTTCCAAAAAACGAAATGGATGCGCTACAAGAAAAAACCATTAAATACATGAATATTTTAGAAACTCGCTTTGGTAAACGCTTAGGAGTTTTAAAAATAAAAGATGAAAATATATCTGATATTGCACTTAGGGAAACATACATTATGAGGTATGCATACAGTGCCATTAGAATTGTTTTTACTTATTACAGAAGTGAAAATGGTTGGTTTGTAAATTCGTTTAAATGGGATGATTCATTTACTGAGGAGTTTGTAAAAACCAAATAATTAAGTTGCGATTCCTCTTAAAATAAAATTGTAAATTTAGACAAACTTTCGTCTACAGGTGTCAAAGAAAAAAAAATCGGCTTTACAAGAACAAAAAGGCGTTTCTATTTCAGAAATCACAAACCAATCTTCTATAAATTCTATTCAACAAAAACGCAAGTCAAATATTGATGAAACCAAATTGGTAAATGCGCTTTTAAAGGAAGATATTACTGCATTAAGTAGAGCTATAACATTGGTTGAAAGTAAAAACCCAAAACATAAAAACAAAGCTAGTAACATTTTAAAAGCATGTTTACCTCATGCCAACAACTCAATTAGGATTGGTATTACAGGAGTTCCAGGTGTTGGAAAAAGCACGTTTATTGAAGCCTTTGGTAAACACTTAACCTCTAACGGAAAACGCATTGCCGTTTTAGCCATAGACCCAAGTAGTACCATAACCAAAGGCAGTATTCTTGGAGATAAAACTAGAATGGAAGATTTAGTTAAAGATAAAAATGCTTTCATTAGGCCATCAGCTTCTGGAGAATCTTTAGGCGGTGTAGCCAGAAAAACTAGAGAAACCATTATACTTTGCGAAGCGGCAGGATTTGATGTTATAATTATTGAAACTGTTGGTGTAGGACAAAGTGAAACTACGGTACATAGTATGGTTGATTTCTTTTTGTTATTAAAACTGGCTGGAGCTGGTGATGAGTTGCAAGGTATTAAACGAGGCATCATTGAAATGGCTGATGCTATTGCGATTAATAAAGCAGATGGAGACAACCTAAAACAAGCCAAACTTGCCAAAGTAGAGTTTAATAGAGCACTTCATATGTATCCAGAAAAAGCATCAAACTGGCAACCCAAAGTTACACTTTGTAGTGCCCTTAAAAATGAAGGTGTTGATGATATTTGGAATATTATTTTAGAATATATTGAAACTACCTCAACAAACAACTTTTTCAACAAAAAACGATATGAACAGAATAAGTTTTGGCTCATTCAAACCATAGAAGAACAATTGAAATCAGATTTCTTCAACACAGTAAAAATCAAAGAAGCATTAGAAGAACAGATTCAACTTATTGAAGAAAACAAAACGACTCCTTTTGCTGCTGCCGATTATTTACTAAGCCTTAAGTAATTGAAAACGCTTTAATAAATACTGGGTTAGTTTATAAAACATAAATCCTGAAATAGCACCAAAAGTCATTCCGCATAAAATATCTATAGGGTAATGTACACCAACATAAATTCTACTGTAGGCCACAACTGCACTCCAAAACAATAAAATAAAAATTAAGTTTTTACAGTAAGGTTTTAACATTAAACCCGCAAAAACAGCTGCAGCCATGGTGTTTGAAGAATGCCCAGAGAAAAACCCATATTTACCACATCGCACTGCAATAAAGCGTATTTGCTCTTCGAGTGCAGGTACACCACATGGTCGCGGTCTCATAAATGTGCGCTTAAAAACATTAGTGATTTGGTCTGTAAACGTTACCATTAGAGCAATAATAATTATGAAAAACAATAATGGCTTGAATCCAAATTTCTTGTAAAACAAAAACAATAAAATAGCATATAATGGAGCAAAAGCGTATTTGTTAGTAATTACTAACCACAAATCATCCCAGGTAGAAGAACCTAAATTATTTAATAAAATAAAAAGTTCAGTATCGTATTCTAGAAGTTGCTCTATCATATTTTATTCATTGTATTTAGCAACCTCACTATCATAAAATTCGGTAGCTTCCTTTATGGCATTTTCCGTTTCAGTTTCCAATTCTTTCTGATCTTCAGCATCAAAATCTTCAAACCATTCTACATCATCATTTTCAAGATTAATAATAAACCTAGGAAACTCCGTATGAATCACATAAATAGCATTCGGAAATTCTGTGTTATCACCTAAAATAAACTTTGGAAGACTCATTTTGTTATAGTTTAAAGTGTCTAAAATTATAAATACTTAAAGTTGTTCTTACTCGAATGAATATTCAAATCTAGTTGCTTATAGCTTATTAGCAACGGATGTAAAAATAGCTAAAAGTTCTTTGGCTTCAATTCTTAATTGAGAAATATTAGCAGAGTTTGATAATTGCATTTTCTCAATAATTTCTAGCCAATAATCTGTTTCACTTGATTCGGCTAAACTTATCTTAATTTTATTTTTAAAATCTTTAGGACTTCTAGACCTGTTCGCTTCTCTATAATTAGCTCCTATACTTGTACCTGATCTTGATATTTGATTCCTTAAAACTAAAGATTCTGGTGTGTTAGGAAGACTTCCTGAAAGCTTAAGAACTTCAATAGCAAATTCGATTGTTCTCTTTTCTAAAACTTGAGCAAACTCTTTATTAGTCATGTTTTTAAACTTTAAATACTTAAGATACTTTAGCTCACTTTGAACTTTTTTGGATTAACCTTTTAGTCAAATAGTTAAACCTTATATATAATAAAATTGCTGCGGTAGTTAAACCTGCTAATAAACCCAACCAGATTCCAAAACTACCATAAGCGCCTTCTTTTCCCAAAAACCAACTTACAGGAAATCCAATTAACCAATACGAAACAAAAGTTATTAAAGTTGGTATTTTTACGTCTTGTAAGCCACGAAGGGCTCCTAATACAAGTACCTGTATACTATCACTTATTTGAAAAATAGCCGCTGCAATTAATAGTTTTGAAGCAATACCAACCACTTGCATATTATCAGTTAGGTTTTCAGCATCATCATAATCCACATATATTTTTGGTAAATAATCATGAAACACAAAAAATATTATTGCAAAACCAAAGGCTAATAATGTTCCCATAAAGAATAATGAAAAAGCTATTCTTCTAAGCTCAAAATACGCTTTTAAACCCTTTTGATTTCCAACACGTATCATAGCCGCTACACTAAGTCCCATAGCGACCATAAATGTCATAGAGCTTAAATTTAAAGCAATTTGATTTGCTGCTTGCGGGTTTTTACCCAACAAACCACTTAACCAAATAGCAGCTGTAAAAATCGCCACTTCAAAAAACATCTGCATCGCACTAGGAGCTCCTAAGTTGACGATTTTTTTTATCATTAAACTGTCTAGTACAAAAAACTTAATATTAGTAACAAATGCTCTCGATTTTTCTTTACCCTTAAGTAAAAACCATAAATAAAGAACCATTATAACTCTTGATGCTAATGTACCGTAAGCAGCACCAACGATATCCAATTCGGGAAAACCAAACTTCCCAAAAATCAATATATAGTTTAAAATGATATTAACAATATTTCCAATTAAAGTGGCATACATTGGATACTTTGTCATGGATAAACCATCGCTAAACTGCTTAAACCCTTGAAAAATTATTAACGGAATTAATGAAACAGCTACTAAATCTAGATAAGGAATTGCTAATTCTACAACCTCAACTGGTTGTTTCATTAAATACATTAAGGGTTTTGCAAGAAAAACTAATAAAAAAAGTAATACGCCTAAAACAGTACAAAGAAATAATCCATGTTTAAAGGATGATTTTCCTTTTATGAAGTCTTTGGCAGCATCCGCTTCAGCAACTAAAGGTGTAATAGCTGTAGAAAAACCAATACCCAAAGACATTGCTATAAACATGAAACTATTACCTAAAGAAACTGCAGCAAGTTCAGCAGTTCCTAGTTGCCCAACCATAATATTATCAATAAAACTGACAAAAGTATGCCCCAACATTCCAAGCATCACAGGTGAGGCTAATTGCCAATTATATTTGAATTCTTTAGTGTAGTTTGAAAAATGCATTGCGCAAAAGTAATATTTAGCTTTTATCTTTTAAGAATTTGTAATTAATCTTTTTGCTTGGACTAATTATTAACAAATGTTAATAATTATTTGTAATTTAGTAATAGCGTTTTGTAGTAATATATTACATTCGCAGCGTTCCAAATCGATCTCCCTAGTAGTTAATAGCGAGTAGGAACACTTAGCTTTATTTATAGGGATAAAAATTAGCGCTAGGTTTCTAAATGAAAAGGAGGAAATTTATTTTCCTCCTTTTTTAATTCATTTTTTTTACAAATTTCAGAGTTGAGACACAGCTTGTTTTGCTTCTACAAACTCCTCAATAATATCTTTTACTATTAAAGACACAGGCTTTATGTCATGTATTAAACCCGAAATTTGTCCTATTTCTAACTCACCTTTATTTAAATCACCTTCAAACATTCCACGTTTGGCCCTCGCCCTACCCAATAGTTCTTTTAGTTGTTCAACTGTTGGAGCAGATTTGTATAAATCTTGAATTTGATTATAAAAATCATTTTTA
The DNA here is from genome assembly GCA_947502405.1 of uncultured Algibacter sp. GTDB lineage: Bacteria > Bacteroidota > Bacteroidia > Flavobacteriales > Flavobacteriaceae > Algibacter_B. The sequence continues at coordinate 117,764 of CANMZT010000006.1, forward strand.
ATTAAACGTACTGGGGCTAGCTCCTTTAACGTAAGTTGTGTATCGCCTTCCTTGGACTCTACAACCATATTTTTAAAATCTATATGTGCTGAACTTTCTTCACTTGCTACAAATCTACTTCCTATTTGTACACCATCTGCTCCTAAAACCATAGTAGCCAACATTGCTTTTCCGGTGGCTATACCTCCAGCTGCAATTAAAGGAATCTTAATATGCTCTTTGACCATTGGAATTAAGGTTAGTGTTGTTGTTTCATCTCTTCCATTATGACCTCCAGCTTCAAATCCCTCTGCAACTATAGCATCAACACCAGCTTCTTGCGCTTTTAATGCAAACTTTACACTACTCACTACATGCACTACAGTTATACCTTGTTCTTGTAACCAATTTGTCCATGTTTTTGGATTTCCAGCAGAAGTGAATACGATTTTCACCCCCTCTTCTACTATAATATCCATAATCTCTTTGATATTAGGATATAACATTGGAACATTTACACCAAATGGGCTGTCGGTTGCTTTTTTACACTTTTGAATGTGCTCTCTCAATACTTCGGGATACATAGAACCTGCACCAATGAGACCTAAAATACCTGAGTTACTAGCAGCTGAAGCTAATCGCCAACCACTATTCCATATCATTCCTGCTTGGATAATAGGATACTCAATATTGAATAAATTAGTTATTCTATTTGTCATTAAATTTTAAATATGATAATAATTATGAAATTACTCCCGAACCAATAAGTTCATCATCAACATACCAAGCTACAAACTGACCTTCTGCCATTGCTGACTGAAATTCTTCAAACTCAACATACATACCGCTGTCAACTTTATGTAATTTAGCTTTTTGTAAAGATTGTCTGTATCTAATTCTAGCCATAACTTCCATAGTGGCATCTAAATGAAGTTTTAAATCTTCTCTTACCCAATGTAATTCTTCATTAGACACGAATAATGCCTTTTTTAAAAGTCCTGGATGTTCTTTTCCTTGACCTGTATAAATCACATTTTCTTTTACATCAGTATCAATTACAAATAAAGGTTCTATTGTTCCTCCAACCCCAAGGCCTTTTCTTTGTCCTTTTGTAAAGTAATGAGCACCTTGATGTTTACCTACAACTTTACCTAAATCTACTTTATAATTTATTTTACGTGATAAATACTCTAATTTTTCTTCTTCAGAATTAAAATCAAGTTTAACATCATTATATATGTCTTCTTCTTTAGAAATTTCAACAATAACACCTTCTTTAGGTTTTAATTGTTGCTGTAAAAAATCAGGTAGTTTTACCTTACCAATAAAACACAACCCTTGAGAATCTTTTTTATCCGCAGTAACCAAATCTAATTTAGTAGCAATATCTCTTACTTCAGGTTTTGTTAACTCTCCTATGGGAAATAAAGATTTAGCCAATTGTTGTTGAGATAACTGACAAAGAAAATAAGACTGATCTTTATTTTCATCAACACCTGCCAAAAGTCTGTAAATCTTTTTATTATTTTTTTCAATTACACCTTTCCTACAATAATGACCTGTTGCTACGTAATCTGCACCAAGTTCTAATGCTATATTGAGAAAAACATCAAACTTAATCTCTCTGTTGCATAAAACATCAGGATTGGGCGTTCTCCCTTTTTCATATTCATTGAACATATAATTAGCAATACGCTCCTTATATTGCTCACTTAAATCAACAGTTTGAAATGGAATTCCTAATTTTTCAGCTACTAACATAGCATCATTACTATCATCTAACCAAGGGCACTCATCAGATATAGTTACAGAATCATCATGCCAGTTTTTCATAAACAAGCCAATAACCTCATAACCTTGCTGCTTTAATAAATAAGCAGCAACACTAGAATCTACCCCACCAGAAAGTCCGATAATTACACGTTTCATGCTAAAAAATTAGGATACAAAGATACATATTATAACATGATATTTATTAGCGACTAGATTTTAAAAACATCGATGAAACACACTTTTGTTTAATTTTAACTTAATTTTATTAAACATTATTAGGTTTTTTGTTTAACTAATCATTATTTTTGTTAAACAAATAGTAACTAATAAATAAAAAAATGAAAGTATTTAGAAACCTTAAAAATTTATCTTTCCTATTTTTAGGATTGATTTTAATGACCTCTTGTAGTAACGACGATGATAATTCAGTTGATTTCGTGCCTACTAACAGTATTGTTGAACTTGCACAATCTACTCCACAATTATCAAGTTTAGTAACTGCTCTTACCAAGTACCCTGATTTAGTTAGTTTATTAAGTAATGACGGTACTTATACGGTTTTTGCTCCTAATAATGATGCTTTTACTGCATTATTGGGTGCTATTGGACAAACGTCAATTGATGATATTCCAGAAGATGTATTAAAAAGTGTATTACAGCATCATGTATATACATCTGCTGCTCTTCAAGCTAGTCAAGTTACCTCTGGAACTATAACCATGGCTGGTGGTGAATCAGTTGAAATTGTGTCTGATGAAAATGGAGTTACCGTTGGAAATGCAACAGTAATTGCTATTGATGGAATTGGTACAAATGGTGTTGTGCATGTAGTTGATAGTGTAATTGTACCTCCTTCGATGCTACCAATAGTAGGAACAATTGTTGCACCTGCGTACTTTAATAAAGATTTCACAACACTTATTGCTGCTGTTTTGGCTGCTGACCCTAGTGTATTAGAATTACTTTTAAGTAATGGTCCTGATGGAAATGGATTAACTTTATTTGCTCCTACGAATGATGCTTTTGCTGCTGCAGGTATTACAGATGTTAATGGTGCAGATGCTATTTTAGCATATCATCTTGTTAATGGAACAGTAATGCAAGCTATGTTGCCAGACTCTGGTATTGCTGCTGCTGAAGTTCCTACATTAAATGGAGAAAACATTTATGTTACTAATGCAGGTGGAGCGGTTTCAATTAATGGAACAACCACGGTTACAGCAACGGATATTGCAGGCTCAAATGGTGTAGTGCATGTAATTGATAGAACTTTAATACCACCTACAAACACTATTAATGATATAGTAGCAAGTCTTGCTGGAGGTAATCCTGCAGAATTCACAATGTTAGCTGCTGCATTAGGTAGAGCTGGTTTAGGTGATACGTTTGGTACAGCTGGTCCATTTACTGTATTTGCACCAACTGACGCTGCATTTATGGCTGCTGGTTTTCCAGATGTTGCTTCAATAAACGCTGCTGACCCAGAAACTTTAGCTGGAATTCTAACACATCACGTAGTGCAACCAAATGTATATATATTTTCAACTGATTTAACAGACGATTTAGAAGCTCCTATGCTGAATGGACAAAATGTAACTATAGATTTAGATACCTTAACTATTCAAGATGCAGCTGGATCTCCAACTCCTGCTGGTTTAGTACCTACATTATTAAATGTTCATGCAACTAATGGTGTTGTTCATGTAATAGATAGAGTATTACTACCTGCTGATAATTAAAAAATTAGTTTGGTTTGTTGATTGTAGGCAACCATTTAGTATTCCCACTAAAGATTGTCTATGAAAAAGGCGCCTTAAGAAATTAAGGCGTTTTTTTTATGCGTTTGGGTTTATAGGAGAAGTCCTTTTCTTTAATCAATTTATTATTTTCATAGTACTTCCAAACACCATCTTTTTTTCCTCTTTTATAAACACCTTCAGAAAGTAATTCACCTTTTGGATTATAAAATTTTGCTAATCCATGCAATTCATCACCTACGTACATATATTTTTTTAGTAAAACACCCTTTACAGAATACCAAAAAGATTCGCCTTCAAGCTTACCATTTACATAGTTTTTCTTTTCTGTAACTTGTCCATTCGGATAATATACTAAACGCTCACCTTCTAATGCACCGTTATTATTATAAGTTTCTAAAGTAAGTAGTTTATCAGAGTTTTTTTGATAATATTTCCAAGTACCAATGTATGTTTTACCATCCATTTTTCCTTCACTAATCACTTTTCCATTTGAAGCCAAAAACTTCACCTCAGCTATATTATCATTTTCATTAAACAATTTAGTTGCACTTAAAATAGCTTTATTTTTATATGCCTTGTAAAACTTGAATAACCCAACCTCTTTCCCATGGGTAAACTGACCTTCATACCTTAAAATATTGGTCTCTTCATAATGTTTTTTCCATTTACCATGACGTTTTCCATTACTATCAAACTCATTAATACCTTGAGCAAAAACCAAATTGCTAAGTATTATTAAAAAGAATACACTATAAAATCTTTTCATTTTTATGTTATGTTAATCGCTTTCGCGGAAGTTATCTTAATTATACTCTAATTGCATATAACAAAAAAGCTGCCAAAATATTTTATTGACAGCTTTATATATTTATTTAAATCAAGACCTTTCGATTATACGCAAGGTAAAGTATTAATTATTTGCGTTTTTGTTGCGCTTGTTTTTGTTTTTCTGCTTGCTCCATCATTTCTGCCATTTTCTTTTGAAAACGATTTTGTTTTTTAGGCTGTTTCTTCTTCTCTTGAATCTGAGCATGAATTTTATCTTCATCAAGAATAAAGTTTTTAATAACTAATATGATTCCTATACTAATAACATTAGATATGAAATAGTATAAACTCAAACCTGATGCATAGTTATTAAAGAAAAATAACATCATTATAGGAGAGAAATACATCATATATTTCATCATTTTCGCCATATCTGGCATACCTTCTTGCTGTGGTTGCGACTGCATATTTTGCCCTGTAGTTAAACGCATATAAAAGAAAATAGCGATAGAGGCTAATATTGGGAACAAACTTACGTGACTTCCATAGAAAGGAATACTCCATCCTGAAGGAAATTGATAAATAACATCATAAGAAGATAAATCATCTGCCCAAAGGAATGATTTCTGTCTCAAATCAAACGCCGAAGGGAAAAACTGAAACAACGCATAAAATACGGGCAGCTGTATTAAAGCTGGTAAACAACCCGCCATAGGGCTTGCCCCTGCTTTAGTTTGAAGCGCCATAGTTTCTTGTTGCGCTTTCATTTTATTATCCTTATACTTTTCTCTAATAGCATCAAGTTCGGGCTTTAATATTTTCATTTTAGCCTGAGATAAAAACTGCTTATACTGTACAAATGATAATAAAATTTTCACCAAAATCGTCATGACTACAATAGCAATTCCGTATGCCATGTACTTTCCCAGAAACCCAAATAGCGGCATAAATATATAGCGGTTTATCCAACCAAATAATCCCCAACCAAATGGTACCAATTCATCTAGGTTTCTGTCGTATTTATTTAAAACTTTAAAATCACTTGGCCCGTAATACCAATCCATGGTTTGGTTGATTTCGCCACCTTGTAACTCTAAAGGAATAGTAGTAGCAAAACTTTTAGTAAATACTGTATCAATGGTTTCTTCTTTTACTAAATTTTCAGTCTTAACTTTTACGTTTTTAAAACGATTATCAGTTAATAATACTGAAGAAAAGAAATGTTGTTTATAACCAACCCATGATACATCTTCTATATCATCTTCACCATCTCTTGTATAATCTGCTTTTCCATCCTCATAATCATAATGAATATCGGTATATCTATTCTCATAAGAGATGCTCTTCGCATGTCGGTATCCTTTTAGTTTCCAATCTAAATTTATTGCTTGCGAGCTATTAATTACATTACTTAATCCTTGAGAACGAACGGCAAAATCTATCATATAGTCGCCTTCCTTAATCTCATATCTATATTCTAAAAATTGACTTTCAGAAACCTTAAGTTTCATAGAAACTAAAGTAACATCTCCATTTTTAGTCACAGATGACACAAATGGTAAATCCTTTGTATTTAGAATTCTACTATCTGTAGTTCCAAAATTTATATTAAATGACGCATTGTTATCCTTAATTAGGTATATAGGAATTGAATCATAATCAACAAACTGCTTTAAACGCACTTCTGAAAGATACCCCCCTTTATTACTAAATTTAAGTGCATATAAATCGCTTTCTACGACCGTTTCTTTATTTGAAGATTGTAAAGCTGAATATGCAAAGGCGCCTAATTTATTTTTTAACTGAATAACCTGAAGCGAATCTGCATCAGATCCAACTGCATAATCATTCGCAGTAGTTACTAAAGTTTGCTCTTGTTCTTTAGTCTTCTTTTCTGCCTCAACCTGTTCTTGCTTTGCTTTTTCTTGAGCTTCTAATTCTTCAGGAGAAGGTTTATTCTGCCAAAGCATATATGCCAATATTCCGAATATAAGTACAAAACCTATAATCGAATTTAAATCTAATTTCTTTTCTTCCATCTAATCTTAGTTGGTGTCATTCTGAATGTAATGAAACATCTATTTTAGAGATATTTCGACTGCGCTCAATATGACGAACGTTATTTATTATAAAGTGTATTGAATAATCAAAAAACTATCCAATCTTACTTTTATGCCATAGTGGCATTATTTTTCTTTTTCTTATGAGTTAATGCGGCTTTAACAAAAGCTACAAAAAGCGGATGGGGATTTGCTACTGTGCTCTTATATTCTGGATGATACTGTACTCCAATAAACCAAGGATGCTCCGGTATTTCTACAATTTCAACCAAACCTGTATCTGGGTTTAATCCAGTAGCAATCATACCAGCTGCTTCTATTTTTTCTTTATACTCACCGTTAAATTCATAACGATGTCTGTGACGCTCACTTATACTCTCTGCTTTATAAATATCTCTTACAGCACTTCCCATTTTTAAATCACAAGCCCAAGCTCCTAAGCGCATAGTACCACCTTTGTCAGTAATACTTTTTTGGTCTTCCATCAAACCAATTACAGGATTGTTAGTACTTGCATTCATTTCAGTAGAAGCAGCATCAGTTATTCCTAAAACGTTTCTTGAAAATTCTATAACAGCCATTTGCATGCCTAAGCAAATCCCTAAAAACGGTACATTATTTTCTCTTACGTATTGTACCGCATCAATTTTACCATCAATACCACGTTCTCCAAAACCTGGTGCTACTAATACGCCATCTAAATGGGCTAGCTTTAGTTTAGCATTGTCTTTATTGATGTATTCTGAGTGTACAGATTCAACATTTACTTTAACTTCATTTTCAGCACCTGCATGAATAAAAGCTTCTAAAATAGATTTATATGAATCTTGTAACTCAACATATTTTCCAATTAAACCAATAGTAATTTCGGTTTTTGGGTTTTTATGACGATGTACAAACTGATTCCATTGTTCAATATCTGGTTTAGAACTGTTCAAGTTTAATTTTTCAAGCACCACTTTATCTAAACCTTCATCGAGCATTAAATTTGGTACGTCGTAAATGGTAGAAGCATCAATAGATTGAATCACCGCATTTTCCTTAACATTACAAAACAATGCTAATTTGCGTTTTAAATCTTTAGGTAGGTTGCGTTCTGTTCTACATACCAAAACATCTGCTTGCACACCACTTTCCATTAAGGTTTTTACACTGTGTTGTGTTGGCTTAGTTTTTAATTCGCCCGCAGCTGATAAATAAGGAACTAAAGTTAAATGAATGACTATACCATTATCTTCTCCTAAATCCCATCGTAACTGACGAACAGCCTCTATGTATGGTAAGGACTCAATATCTCCAACTGTTCCTCCAATTTCAGTAATTACAATATCATAATCTCCAGATTTACCCAGAATTTGAACACGTTCTTTTATTTCATCTGTAATATGAGGAACTACTTGAACCGTTTTACCTAAAAACTCACCACGACGCTCTTTCTGAATAACACTTTGATATATTCTACCCGTAGTAACGTTATTAGCTTGACTCGTTGGACGGTTTAAAAAACGCTCGTAATGCCCTAAATCTAGATCTGTTTCAGCACCATCTTCAGTAACATAACATTCACCATGTTCGTAAGGATTCAGGGTTCCAGGGTCTACATTAATATATGGGTCTAATTTTTGAATAGTAACTCTATAACCTTGAGCTTGAAGTAATTTAGCAAGAGATGCTGCAATAATCCCTTTTCCTAAGGAAGATGTAACACCGCCGGTTACAAAGATATATTTTGTTGTACTTGTCATGTTGCGCTTATAAACGCAGGCAAATTTACAAAATTAAAATAGTAATTTTAGCGGGACTTGTTAACAATTTTCCAATTCATTTAATCCTACAAATCATTTTACTTTGTAAAAAAAATCTACTAAATTCGCTAACGACTGATATAAGTCATTAAAACGACGTCACAAACAATAAATAAAATATGAATAAAACACACTTACTCAATTGACTTTATTGAAAGGTATGGCAAAATGGAAATATATCAACTATACTTTCCTTAAAAGAACTTATACATCAGAATAATACAACTCAGAAAAAGATTCTAAAAAAAATCATACGTATCAATATCATAAATAAATTACTAAATCAAAAAAATAGTTATGAAAAGTAAATTACTATATTTCTCTTGTCTTTTTCTATTCATTTTAAGCTGTAGTGAAAATGAAGAAGAAATTATCTTTTTACCAGAATTAACAACAGAAAAAACTACAAGTCTTACTCATAATTCTGTAAACATTACTGGAATTATATTAGATAATGGAAACAGTCAAATTTCTCAAAAAGGAATATGTTGGTCTCAAACTTCTGTAGAACCAGACCTAAATGACAGCAAAACAACTCATGGCGTAGGAGACGAAAAATTTACAAGTAAAATAGAAAATTTACAACCTGGAACCATATACTTTGCAAGAGCTTATGCAACTAATGAAGTTGGTACAAGTTATGGAAAGATTATTCGCTTTGAAACAAATCCTTCGTTAGTAAATATACTAACATTAGAAGCTTCTCTTATTGAAGAAGCATCTGCAACTGTTGGTGCAACGATGCAAATCGAGAATATAGACATCATAGAAAAAGGCATTTGCTGGTCTACAACTTCTTTATATCCAGATATTAACGATAATAATACAAAAGAAGGAACTGGGAATGATGATTTTGAAAGTGAAATTAAAGAATTAAGCCCTGGCACAACCTATTATGCTAGAGCTTACGCAACTTCATCAGAAGAAACTACTTATGGTAACTTTATACTTTTTAAAACGAAATTGCCTTTACCTGAAGTAACTTCTGTTGCAGTAACTGATATTACACAAAATTCTGCTATAATAAATGGAAAAGTTGAATTCCCTAGCAATCTATTAATTACTCAAAGAGGTGTTTGCTGGGGCATAGAAGCCTTACCTACTATTACTGGAGATTTTACAAGTGATGGAACAGGGTCAGGAGAATTTAGCTCCACCTTAACATCACTTACAGAAAACACAACATATTACGCTAGAGCATACGCCATTAATAGCGAAGGAGAAATTGCTTATGGAGAAGATATTTCTTTTAAAACTAAGACACTAGCCCCAATCCTAACAACAGCAACAATTAGCGAGATAGAACAAACTACAGCTAAAAGTGGAGGAGATATTACAGATAATAATGGAGATGAAATTGCTACAAGAGGGATTTGCTGGAGTACCTCAACTAATCCTACCATAAGCGATAATAAAACTATTGACGGAAGTGGTCAGGGCGTTTTTGAAAGCTTATTTACTAATTTAACTCCAAATACAACGTATTATGTAAGAGCTTATGCTACAAATAGTGAAGGTACTACGGCCTATGGCAATGAAGAAACCTTTACCACACTGCCTGCTAGTATAGAATATCCTGAAACAGGTTTTTTTGGTGATAATATTTTAGCTAGTTCATTTACAGAAGCAAAAACTCGAGAGGACTATAGTTTTTCAGCTATTTTACCTAAAAACACCAGTTTAAAAATAATAATAACTAGAACATCAACTCATCCAAGTAATGATCCGTCACCGCCTTACTGGAGTTTTTCAATAACTTCAAGAGTAAATTGGTTTATAGAACGTCTAGATAGAGATACTCACACGCAAGTTTTAGAAGCAACTTCAGATGACTTAACTACAGACCTTCACATTATAGGTTCTTATCAACCTCTTACAATGCAAATTGATATTTACGAAAATGGCGCTGAAACACCTACCATAACAAAGGTTGTTAATATCATTAACTAAAAAAAATGCCAAAACAAAATTTGTTTTGGCGTTCTTATCTAATACTTAAAAACATCAAACTCACTTTTTATAGTGAGTTTTTTATTAGGTTCTGATTTTCATCAGAATTAAAATCTTCTAGCCTATCTACAATTTTAGCATCAACATCAAAAGATTTTGATATTGCAATAATATCTTTTGCAATTTCTGGAGAAACATAAATTTCCATTCTATGTCAACCATTAAAAACTAATTATATAGTATATAAAATTAATGTGGGTTTTTAAGGTCAACATAGATAAAAACACAAGATAAAGATAAGCTTAGGGGCTCGATTTTCAATCTAAGGGTTGTTAATCTCCCACACTAATTGACCCGTCTTGAATAAAGGCTACATAATTTTAAACCTCCAAAACTTCTTCTTCTTTCTTTTGAAACACATAGGTTAAAAACCACATGATGGTAAATGTTGGTATAATATCAAACCCAGGTATAATCTCTTCAATAAAAGAGACAACACCAGCTATTTTACCACGGTTACCTTTATACATTTTGCTCATTAAATACCCAGATGCTGGTGCCCAAATAATATCAAAAATGGTAAGCATACCAATAGCATCAAACAGAAGGCTTAATCCGAGTTTTTTATACTTACTTAAGTTTTCTAAATTCATTCTATTAATTTTACTAAAACTATAACAAGAAACATACCAAGTTTATTTTCCAATAAGCTTTAAAAATTCGTTTCTAGTTTCAATTTTTTCAAATTGCCCTCTAAAACCAGACGTTGTTGTAATTGAGTTTTGCTTTTGCACACCACGCATCATCATACACATATGAGACGCTTCTATAACTACTGCTACTCCCTGAGGCTTAAGAGTATCATTAATACAATCTAAAACCTGTTCTGTTAATCGTTCCTGCACCTGTAATCGTCTTGCAAAAACATCAACTATGCGCGGGAGTTTACTTAATCCCACTATTTTCCCATTAGGAATGTAGGCTATGTGTGCTTTACCAAAAAAAGGCAGAATATGGTGTTCACAAAGGGAATAGAGTTCTATATCTTTTACAATAACCATTTCGTTATAAGACTCTTCAAACATGGCACCCTTTAAAATTTCTACTGGATCTTGATCGTATCCTTGTGTTAAGAATTGCATCGCTTTTGCTGCTCGTTCTGGTGTTTTTAATAAACCATCGCGTTTAACATCTTCCCCCAAATCTTTAATAATATCTTCATAACGGTCCTTAACATCATCTGTAACTTTCATGTTGTACTCTTCAAAACTCTTATATGGCATAATCTCAATTATATTTAATACTAAAGGTAATTAAAAAAATAATTTCAAAACTCAATATTTAATAGTATCAGCTAAACTTTTAACTTTTTATTGGGAATAATAATTAACAACAAATTTAGTTTTGTATATGCTAAGTGACTAATACCAAGCATACTTTCATCATCAATCAAATCAATTCATGAAGCTAATAAACTTCTTATTACTATGCTTTTGCTTTATTCTGAATACAGAAGCGCAAACAAAAAAGGTTTATCAAATAACACGAACACAAACTCCTCCAAATATTGATGGTGTTATTAATGAAAGCACATGGGATAATTTACAAATAGCCACAGACTTTATACAATTTAGACCAGATGTTGGAAATTCCCCCATCAAAGAAAAGCGAACTGAAGTAAAAATGTGCTATGATGATAAAGCTATTTATATAGCTGCTTATCTATATGATAATCCAGACGATATTATGCGCCAATTTACTCAACGTGATAATTTTGGGCAATCGGATTTTTTTGGCATAATCTTCAATCCAAATAATGACGCTCAAAACAATACCGAATTTTTTGTTTTTAGCTCTGGCACCCAAGCAGATGCCGTTGAAAGCCCAAGTAATGGTGAGGATTTTGGATGGAACGCTGTTTGGGAAAGTGCTGTGAAAATCACTGATGATGCTTGGGTTGTTGAAGTAAAAATACCATACAGAGCATTGCGCTTTACACAACAAGAAAACCCTACTTGGGGTATCCAATTTCATAGACATTATAGAAAAACAAGAGCGCAATTCACATGGAACGCTATTGATGTTACTAAAGGTAATTTTGGGTTGTATAACGCAGAATTAAAAGGATTAAAAAATATTATACCACCCACACGTTTGAGTTTTTATCCTTATGCATCTGGTTTAGTTAGTACTTTTGATGGTGAAACGGAAACCGATTTTGCAGCTGGATTAGATGTGAAGTATGGAATTACTGAAAATATCACTTTAGATGCCACTTTAATTCCTGATTTTAGTCAAGCTGGTTTTGATAACGTTGAGTTGAATTTAGGTCCTTTTGAGCAGCAATTCGCGGAACAAAGACAGTTTTTTACAGAAGGAGTAGATTTATTTAATAAAGGAAGGCTATTCTATTCAAGACGTATCGGAGGTAATCCTTCCGTTACTCCTGAAACTGCAGATGACGAAGCTATTATTGACTATCCAGAAAAAGTACAAATGGTTAATGCCGTTAAGATATCTGGCAGAACAAAAAATGGTTTAGGCATAGGTTTTTTTAATGCTATAACCGAAAAAACATCTGTGTCTATTGAAAAAACAGAGACTATTAATGAAAATACACCAAGCGAAACTACAATAAAATCTAGACGAAATGCTATTGTTGAACCTCTTGCAAACTATAACATTATGGTTCTAGACCAACAATTTAATAAAAACTCATCTGTGACTTTAATCAACACAAACGTTACTAGAAATGGGAATTTTAGAGATGCCAATGTAACAGGTTTGTTATTAGATTTAGTAAACAAAAAGAATACTTATGGTGCTATAGGCGAAGTTAAGATGAGTACTTTCAATGATGTTGAAAATAAAGAAAACGGCTATAGTGCCAGATTTGGCATTAGTAAGAATAGTGGTAAAATCAGATATAATATTAATTATAACTATGCTGATGAGCACTACGATATTAATGACTTAGGTATATTATTTAGGAATAACTATAGTAACTTTAGTGGAGAAATAAATTATAGAATCTTTAAGCCAACTAAAAAGCTGAATAACTTTTGGGCTGGTTTTTGGTTCAATTATAATCAACTGGCTAATCCAAATACTTATACTGGAGCTAATAGTGGTTTTTATATTAATGCAACAACAAAAAAACTATTCTCTTTTGGCGGTAATATATTTACAAACATTGGAAAGCGTTATGATTATTTTGAGCCAAGAAACGGATTTGCCAGCTTTTTTATAACAAAAAACTATACAGAATCTAATGTAAGAATGTCTTCTGATTACAATAAGTTTTTTGCGTTTAATGCAAATTTTGGATATGGATTGTTTTTTGACAAAGAGAGAGATAATTATAGTAATTGGTGGTATGGTATTGGTCCCCGTTTTAAGTTTAACGATAAGTTTTTAGTAGTTTTACGTTATGAGTATGATGACTATTTTGGAGATAGAGGCTACATTAATGGTCAGGATATTGATGGAGAAATTATTTTTGGTCAACGAGAGCGTATTGAGACCGAAATTAGTATTTCAGGAAGCTACAACTTTAACCCTTTTAACGCATTAACTTTAAGTTTTAGAAATTATTTAAGTCGCGTAACTTACGATGACCAAGTTTATAATTTACAAGATAATGGGAGTTTACAAGTTTCTAACACAAACACAAAAACAACTATAGGTGAAGATACTGATTTTAATCCTGATGCTAATTTTAATACTTGGAATTTAGATTTTAGCTATACTTGGCAATTTGCACCAGGTAGTCAATTAACAGCATTATATAGAAATCAGATCTTTAATTTTTCTGACGATTCGCAAGCTAGCTACTTTGATAGTTTAAATAGCTTATTTGATCAAGAAAAACGAAACACTTTCTCTTTAAGGTTGGTTTACTTTATTGATTATAATGATGCTAAAAACATATTCAAAAACAAAAAGAGTTCATAATTGTTCATCACAGTATAATGTAGTAAATTCACTGCTGTTATTTTTTATAGATGATACTAGCAAAAAACATTCATAAATATTACGGCGACTTACAGGTTTTAAAGGGCGTTGATATTGAAATTAACAAAGGAGAAATTGTTTCTATTGTAGGTGCTTCTGGGGCTGGAAAAACTACTTTATTGCACATTTTAGGTACTTTAGATAAGGCTTCATCTAAAGATAATTCTGAATTAGTAATTAATGGAACGGATGTTAATGTTTTAAAAGACAAAGCCTTAGCTAAGTTTAGAAACGAACATATTGGCTTTATTTTTCAATTTCATCAGCTACTCCCTGAGTTTACAGCTTTAGAAAACGTGTGTTTACCAGCTTTTATAAAAGGCACTAAAAAAACACAAGCTGAAAAACGAGCTAAAGAGCTTTTAGATTTTTTAGGTTTGTCTCACCGCTACAATCATAAACCTAATGAGCTTTCTGGCGGAGAACAACAACGCGTTGCTGTGGCAAGAGCATTAATTAATAATCCTGAGTTAATTTTTGCAGATGAACCTTCTGGTAATTTGGATAGTGAATCCGCTGAAAATCTACACAACCTTTTTTTTAAGCTTCGTGATGAGTTTGGGCAAACTTTTGTTATTGTAACTCACAATAACGAATTGGCTAATATGGCTGATAGAAAATTAACCATGGTTGATGGTAATTTTAAACTTTAAGCTTATTAAAAGCGAATTGAAGCACACCTAAAAACGGACCTACAGCAAGTAACAAAAACAAGTACCTTACCTCAATACTATCTTGTATATTATTGATTATTTGAATACTTAGTATAGTTATCCCAAACCCAATAGAATTTACAATAGTAAGTGCAGTACCCTTAGCATGATTTGGTGCATTTTGAGCAACTAAAGTTGAAAATAGTGGTGAATCAGCAATAACTACAATACCCCAAAAAATAAGAAATCCAAGAAATACTGTTTTAGAATTAATTACAAAAAGCATAGGAAATACTAAACAACATAAACATGAAAGTGATAGTGATGTTAGTGCTACTTTTTTAACAGTAAATATTTGCGACAAATAACCTGACAAAACACAACCTAAAGCACCAATACCAATTACAATAAAACTCCATAAAGATATATTGAAATGAATGGTATTATGAAACTCTAAATATGCGCTTAATATAAAGGGTACAAAGGCCCAAAACGTATAAAGCTCCCACATGTGTCCGAAATATCCAAAAGCGGCACTTCTAAAATTTTTAATTTTAAATATGCTGTAAAACAAAGTAATATCAAATTTTTGCGATTTTACTTTATATGGGCCTTCAGGTATAAAAAGCACTAAAACCAAACCTCCTAGAAAAGCGACTATGGAAGTAATATACACTAAACTCTTCCATGAAATTAAATCTCCAAACACTTTTAAAGCATGAGGGAATGCGGTACCAATGACTAAAGCACCAACTAAAAATCCCAATGATTTTCCTAACCCACTTTTAAAGAAATCGGAAGCTATTTTCATTCCCACGGGGTATATTCCAGCTAAGAAAAAGCCAGTTCCGAACCTAATAGCAAATAAACTCTGAAAAGAATTAACTTCTAATACCGTTAAAAGGTTTATTCCAGAAGCAATCATTGCAGAAATAAAAAAAACTTTTGAAGCAGAAAACCGATCTGATATTGCTAAAATGGCAAATAAAAAAGTTCCAATAATAAAACCAAACTGAACCGCAGATGTTAAATGAGACAGCGAAGACAAACTCAAATTAAAGTTTTCTATTAAATCAAAAATAATAGCATTCCCAGCAAACCATAAAGAGGTACAACAAAACTGTGCAAAAACAATAATTGGTAAAATATATTTTTTAATTGGCATTACGCTTTTTCTTGAATCAGAATAAATGAATCAGTCTCTTTTATGTTCTGCTAATTACAGTTATTTTTGTTAAATATGGGTGTAAGTACAAAAAAAATTCCGAGAGCAGAACTAAAAGACTTTCTAGATACTAAAGTGGAAGCCTATAATAATCCTAAATTTATTGAAAGTGATCCCATACAAATTCCACATAGCTTTAGTAAAAAAGAAGATATTGAAATTTCTGGTTTTTTAACAGCAACTATAGCTTGGGGAAACCGAAAAAGCATTATAAATAATGGTAATAGATTAATGCTACTTCTGGACAACTCACCTCATGATTTTATAATGAATCATCAAGAAACTGATTTAGAAAAACTTCTCCCTTTTGTTCATAGAACCTTTAATGGTGATGATTGTATTCAGTTTATTAAATCGCTTCAAAACATTTACAAAAACCATAATGGTTTAGAAACTGTTTTTGCGAATCATACTCAAAACGATTCACTTCAATATGCTATTTCTGTATTTAAAACTATTTTTTTTGAGATTGAACATTTACAACGTACACAAAAACATGTAAGCGACCCTTTGAAAAATTCTGCTGCAAAACGCATAAACATGTTTTTAAGATGGATGGTTAGAGATGATAAAGCTGGTGTTGATTTTGGTATTTGGAAATCTATATCTCCCAGTTTACTTTCTTGTCCTTTGGATGTACATTCAGGAAATGTAGCTAGAAAACTAAAGTTGCTAAAACGTAAACAAAACGATGCTAAAGCCTTAGCTGAATTAGATAAATCTCTTAGAAAGTTAGACCCTAAAGACCCTGTTAAATATGATTTTGCACTATTTGGATTAGGGGTTTTTGAAGGATTTTAAAATTTTAATGAAAGTACATTTGCGTTAGTCCCGATAGCTATCGAGAGAAGCAGCATTCTTTTTAAAAGTCTTTGAAAAAACAGTTTGTTTATAAACTATAATTTAACAGATTGTTACAGTAGTTACTCTCTGACAATGAGGTTTTAAAAAAATATAGCAAATAGCCCGACCCTTGAGGTAACGCCATAAAAAAACGATTGACAAACATGCAGTTTATCAATCGTTAATACTAATTAGTAATATTAAAATACTATTACCCTCTTAACCAAGCTTCACGTAATGCTTTTTGTGCATCCGTTGCATTTTCTTTTTCTTTTAATACTTTCGCAGACTTATATGCTTGTGTTAGTGTTGTTTTAATAACAACTTCTTCTCCATTGCGCTCTAAAACAACTTCTACATCTCTACCTGGTTTCCATCCAAAAACGCCACCTAAAACCTGATTAGCGTTTTGTAATGTAACTTCTGTACCGTCAATAGATTTGATAATATCATTTGGCTGTACACCTTGTTCTTTCCAAAAACTTACCTTTAAAGCGCTTTCTGTGAAGAAAATCCCTTTATTTGGATCACCACTTACTATCGGAGCATTATCTAACATAATATAGTTAGTTTCTGCCTTACCATCTCCTATTTCTAATCCTGCTTTTTCAAAAAACACATTGTAATCAATTGGAATATCTCCTACTACATGCGTATTTAAAAACTCGCCAACTAAAGGATATGTCATAGCTGTAATTTCTTCTATTAATTTATCATCTTCAAAAGGTTTATTTTTACCATATTTATTGGAAAGCTCTTTCATTAGAGATAAAATACCTCTATTACCATTGCTTGCCTCTCGCATTAAAATATCTATACACATACCTATTAAAGCACCTTTTTGATATACATTTAAATATTGGTCTTTGTATGGTTCTTTAAGCACATTTTCACTCATAATAGTAAAACTCATGGCATCGTTCAACTTTTTTGATGCTTTAATTTTACCTAAAATTTTGTTATAAAAATCTTTTTCTTCTACCAAGCCTTGATCTACTTGGAATAAGGTTGCAAAGTATTCTGTAACCCCCTCATACATCCATAAATGTTTAGAGAATGTTGGATTATTGTAATCAAAATAATGCACATCTTCGGAATGAACACTTAATGGTGTAACGATATGAAAGAACTCATGAGACACTACATCTGTCATAGCAGAAGCAATAGCATCTTGATCCATAGCTTCTGGTAAAACCACTACTGTAGATG
Source organism: uncultured Algibacter sp. (assembly GCA_947502405.1). Lineage (GTDB taxonomy): Bacteria > Bacteroidota > Bacteroidia > Flavobacteriales > Flavobacteriaceae > Algibacter_B. The sequence continues at coordinate 135,803 of CANMZT010000006.1, forward strand.
TATGATGCTCTAATGCACCAAATCCTTTAGGAGACCCTTCTGACCCGTCTGAAAGGTATAAGTAAATATCGTATCGTGGTGTTGAGTTAATATCTCCCATGTACGCTTTTTGAGCTTGCATCATTTTAAAGACAACATCTTTAAGCGATTTTGCTGTATGCACTTTGTTTGGCGAGTATACACTTAAAACAATTTTAATATCTCCAACTTGAAATTCTTCAACATCTAATTTACCATACATCATTGGGTTATCTGTTATATCAAAATATCTAGGGGCAAAATAACTTGTAGTTGTCATTTTACCATCCTCACTAGCTTTAGAGCTTACATTTTGTAATGCTGAAGTACGAATGAAATCTGATGGCGCAGTAATGTCTAGTTTGTATTGATTGTTTTTTAAAGAATCAAAGTACCCTATAAACCCATGCAAGTTTAACACATAGTTTTCAGGCTCTATATTTGTTCCTGACGGTGAAAAAGGTGTGTCTTTTCCTATACCTCCAGTTTTTTCAATATCGTACGTATCATTAACCAAATAAGTTATTTTATCTAGCTCTTTTGCATTTGCAATAGTCCAAGAGTTAGTATCTAATTTACTTACAGCCATTTCGTTTCCTTTATAATCAAAGGCTTTAAAGCTATCAATATATTTACCAAAATCACTTACTGAGTACGTTCCTTGTACTACTCTTGGCAGCCTGTATGTAACTGTTTCCACTGTAAAACGTCCTGGATTAATTGTTACAGGTGCTTTATCATCAGTAATGTTTGATAAATTTATTGAAGTTTCAATAGGTAAACTTGTTGCTAAATCGTTATTAGCATTTTTACTAGAGCCACAACCTACTAATATGGCACCAGCAAAAAATGCTAGAAGTGTTTTTGTAGTCATCAAAATCGATTTTATAGTTTTTTTAATTGACGTGCAAATTACCATAATGTTACGGGGTGCTTTCTTAAGGTTTTGTTAAATTCGCAGTATGCAAAATCCGTTAGTTAGCATCTTAATCCCATTTAAGAATACCGAAGCATTCATAAGTGATTGTTTGGCGTCTATTACAAACCAGACTTACACCAATTGGGAACTACTTATAGTTGATGATCACTCAACAGATTCCAGTTTTAACATTGTAAATAATTTTGCAAAAAAAGATTCTAGAATAACCCTTTTAAAGAATTCTGGAAGCGGTATTATTGATGCCTTACAAGTCGCTTTTAAATTGAGTTCTGGCGCTTTGATAACGCGAATGGATAGTGATGATTTGATGCGCCCCAATAAACTTGAAATTCTATCCAACAATTTAATACAACATGGCAAAGGGCATATTGCAACAGGCTTAGTAAATTATTTCTCTGCTGAAGGCATTAAATCTGGATACAAAAATTATGAAGAATGGTTGAATTCGTTAACAAAAAAAGGCACTAACTTTTCTGAAATTTATAAAGAATGTGTTATTCCATCCCCTTGTTGGATGGTATATCGTGAAGATTTGGTAGCTTGTAATGCCTTCAACCCTGAAAGATATCCTGAGGACTATGATTTAGCTTTTCGTTTTTACAAAAAAGAGTTAAAATGCATTCCTTGTAATACAGTTTTACATGATTGGAGGGATTATAGCTATCGTACATCTAGAACAGATGACCACTATGCCGAAAACCACTTTATCCCTTTAAAACTAGATTATTTTTTAGAACTGGATTATATTCCTGAGAAAACACTTGTGGTTTGGGGTGCTGGTGCAAAAGGTAAATTTATAGCAAAATCATTGATAGAAAAAAACATCGCTTTCGAATGGATTTGTGATAACCCCAAAAAGATTGGTAAAGATATTTACGGCAAACTTTTAAAACCTTTTAGTTATTTAGAAGACATTAATAATATGCAAAGTATTATTACGGTTGCTAACCAAGTGGAACAAAAGGGTATTAAAGATTATATGAATAAGCTTAATCTAAAACCTATTTTAGATTATGTTTTCTTTTGTTAAATAAAAGCTAGTAATTTAAAATTACAACAGGCTAGTTTATAAATTCATTTGCATTTTCTATATTTGCTCAATCTAAATAAACATGCAGTTTAAACACCCCGAACTTCTTTACGCTTTATTTTTACTGCTCATCCCTATTATTGTTCATTTATTTCAGCTGCGAAAATTTAAAAAAGTAGACTTTACTAATGTTGCTTTTTTAAGAGAAGCTACGCTACAGACCCGCAAGAGTTCTCAAATTAAAAAATGGTTAGTCTTATTAACAAGGTTACTCCTTCTAGCGGCATTAGTTTTTGCGTTTGCTCAACCTTTTACTTCAAAAACCAATAGTTTTAAAACAGAAAAAGAAACGGTTATTTATTTAGATAATTCGTTTAGTATGCAAGCTAAAGGCAATCAAGGTGAGCTATTAAAACGGGCTGTTCAAAATATTATTACTGCTATTCCTGAGGATGAAAAAGTTTCAATTTTCACTAATGATGCTACTTTTAAAAACACCACCATTAAAGCTATTAAAAATGACTTACTAAAACTTGATTTTTCTTCAAAAAACATTTCAAGCGAAAGCGCGTTATTAAAAAGTAAAACTCTTTTAAAAAACAAAAGTAATACTTTAAAAAACATAATTTTAATATCTGATTTTCAAGAAGATAATTTTGAAATTAAAAATGATTTAGATTCTCTAACAAATCTAAATTTAGTAAAATTAAGTCCCGTTAACAAAAACAACGTTTCAGTTGATAGCATTTATATTTCTGAAACTAATCCTACATCCATAAAACTAAAAGTTACCCTAAAAAACAACGGGGCTTCAATTGATAATTTACCTGTTTCATTATACAATAATAACAAGTTGATTGCCAAAACCTCAGTTGAATTAACAAAAGAGGCTATTACCACTTTTTCCTTACCAAGTAATCAAGAAATAAATGGAAAAATAACGATTGATGATTCTAATTTGAAATTTGATAACACGTTGTTTTTTAACATTAATAGAGCTTCAAAAATTAATATTTTAAGCATCAATGGGAATGATGACACCTTCTTGAAACGAATTTATACTAATTCTGAATTTAAATACACATCAGCAGCTTTAAATCAATTAAATTATAATACTATTGAAAAGCAGCACCTGATTGTCTTAAATGAATTGAACAATATCCCTATCTCCTTATCATCTGCATTAAAACAGTTTTCAAGTCAAGGAGGGTCAATTATGGTAATACCTGCAAAAGCAATTAATCGTGATTCTTATAATCAACTATTAATAAATTATACGAGTAGTATTGATGATTTGGTGACTTCTGAAAAGCGCATCACTACAATTAATTATGCACACCCAATATACAATAATGGGGTTTTCGAAAAACAAGTCAAAAATTTTCAATACCCAAAAGTAAATACATTTTATAATCTAGTTTCAACCAGCCTATCAAGAGTCTTGCAGTTTGAAGACGGTAAAATATTCTTAGGACAAAAAGACAATACATACATTTTTTCAGCAGCATTGAACCAGAATAATTCAAGTTTTAAAAACTCTCCATTAATAGTACCTACGCTATATAATATTGCTAAACAGAGTTTTAAACTATCCGAATTATATTACATTATTGGTAAAGAAAATACTTTTGATATTGAAACAACTATGCAACAAGATGCTGTTTTATCCCTTATCTCTGAGAGCGTTAACATCATTCCCAAACAACAATATTTTAACAATAAAGTAGTTATAAACACCTCTGAAACGCCTTCAAAAGCAGCTATATATTCAATAAAAAACAAAAATGAAACAGTTCAAAATGTAAGCTATAACTATAATAGGAAAGAGAGTAAATTAGTTTACAAAGATTTATCATTAGTTAAAAACGCTACAATCAGTGATTCAATTACTGAAGTTTTTGATAACATAAAAAGTTACACAAAAGTTAACGCCCTGTGGAAATGGTTTGCTATTTTTGCATTAGCGTTATTGATTATTGAAATGCTCATCTTAAAATTCTTTAAATGAACATACTTATAAAATCTGCCACAATTATAGATTCTAAAAGCGAGTTTCATAATACAACTCAGGATATATTAATTGAAAACGGTGTGATTACTAAGATTTCTAGCAATATAAAAAACCCTAAAAATTATAGAGAAGTTAAACTCGACAACCTTCATGTATCACAAGGCTGGTTTGATAGTAGCGTGAGTTTTGGAGAGCCTGGATTTGAAGAACGCGAAACTATAGCTAACGGTTTAAAAACTGCTGCATACTCTGGTTTTACAGCTGTTGCTGTTAATGCAAATACAAACCCAGTAATAGATTCCAATGCTGATATTACATTTTTAAACGCCAAATCTAATGATAATGCGGTTAGTTTATTACCTATAGGCGCTTTAACCGTATCAAGTAAAGGGGAAGATTTAGCTGAATTGTTTGACATGAATACAGCTGGTGCTGTGGCGTTTTACGATTACAAGAAACCCATTTCTAACCCGAACTTAATGAAAATTGCTTTGCAATACGCTAGTAATTTTGGTGGTTTGGTTTGTTCTTATCCTCAAGAAAATAGGATTTCAGGGAATGGTGTTGTAAACGAAAATATAACTAGCACAAGATTAGGACTAAAAGGTATTCCTGGTTTAGCAGAAGAACTTCAAGTTGCAAGAGATTTATTCTTGCTTGAATATACTGGCGGAAAATTACACATACCAACTATATCAACTGCAACTTCCGTAGACTTAATACGAGCTGCTAAAAAGAAAAAACTTGATGTTACCTGTAGTGTAGCCATCCATAATCTATATTTTACTGATGATGTTTTAACAGACTTCAACACTAACTTCAAGGTATTACCACCTCTAAGAACACAACCTGATGTAGATGCATTAATTGAAGCAGTTAAAGACGGTACTATTGATATGGTTACTACAGACCACACTCCTATTGATATTGAGGAAAAGAAAGTTGAGTTCGACCATGCTAACTACGGAACTATTGGATTAGAAAGTGCTTTTGGAGCATTACAAAACATCTTTACAACAAAAAAGACTGTAGATATTCTAACTAAAGGGAGGTCTAGATTTGGCATGGAGGCTTCACCAATAAACGTTGGCAACAAAGCTAACTTATCGCTTTTCGATCCTAATATGAAATATACATTTTCAAGAAATAATATTGTATCCAGATCAAAAAATGCCATTTTTGAAAACGAAAATCTCAAAGGAAAAGCATACGGTATTATTGCAAATAAAAAGATTGTTATAAATTCTTAGTCATGACTGAACAAGATATTGATAAAGGCCGAACAAACGCTATCATAAGTTATATTACCATCTTTGGTGTTATTATAGCTTATTATTTAAATAATGAAGATGATAAAAAAAGTACTTTTGCAAGTTTCCACATCAGACAGTCTTTAGGCTTATGGTTATCATTTATTATCATAAACTTATCAATAACCAGAAATTTTGATATTTTCATGCTAAGAGCAGCAGTCTATATTTTCTTTTTTACACTAATAATTTTTGGACTTTCAAATGCTATTGGAAGAAAAGCACAACCCGTTCCGATACTAGGAAATCTGCTTCAAAAAATATTTGCAAATCTTGGATCTTAAATGAATAACAATTCACTATCTCTTTATCATCTTACAAGAAAATCTTCTTTAACTGAAAATGCGCCTCTACTCATTATGATGCATGGATATGGAAGCGATGAAAACGATTTGTTTTCTTTTGCTTCAGAATTACCAGAAGAACTTTTTATCATTTCTGTAAAAGCACCACACCCCATGCAGCCATATGGTAATGCTTGGTATGCTATTAATTTTGATGAAGAAAAAGGAAAGTGGAGTGATAACGAACAAGCTAAAGCATCTCGCGATTTAATTGCAACGTTTATTGATGAAGCTATAACTGCATATCCAGTAAACAGAAATAATGTAACACTTCTTGGGTTTAGCCAAGGATCTATTTTAAGTTATGCGGTTGCATTAACCTACCCTGAAAAAGTTAAAAACATTATAGCACTTAGCGGATATATAAATAAAGATATTTTCTCTGAGGATATTGAAAGTAAAGATTACTCTAACTTAGACTTTTATTGCTCTCATGGTAGTGCAGACCAAGTAATTCCTGTAAATTGGGCAAGGTTAACACCTCCGTTTTTGGATAGCCTAAACATTAAGTACAAATATTCTGAGTTTCCTGTTGGACATGGTGTTGCTCCACAAAATTTTTATGAATTTAAAGATTGGCTCGTGAAGCGTCTTTAATTTTTTTTTATATAACTTTAATTTAAACCAGATATAAAAAAATCCAGCAAACGCTGGATTTTTAATATCATAAAATGTAAATATTTAGCTATTAATAACTAATCTGAAACCTTCACCATGAATATTTAGTATTTCTACTTTTTCATCTGGTTTAAGATACTTACGCAATTTAGCAATATACACATCCATACTTCTTGATGTAAAATAGTTATCATCACGCCATATTTTAGTAAGCGCCAATTCACGTGGCATTAAGTCATTTTCATGTAGTGCCAATAAACGCAATAACTCATTTTCTTTAGGTGATAGTTTAACCGGCTCTCCTCCATCAAACTTTAAAAAGCGTAACTTAGAATTCAAATCAAAACGCCCTATTTTAAACTCAAACTGCTTACTATCAGAAATAGTTTCGGTGGCTTTTCTTTGGATTATGGCTTTAATTTTCATCAAAAGCACTTCACTATCAAAAGGCTTATTTAAATAATCATCTGCACCAACCTTATAACCTTTTAAAACGTCTTCTTTCATCGTTTTAGCTGTTAAAAATATAATCGGAACATCTGTGTTTTTTTCTCTAATTTCCTTAGCTAATGTAAACCCATCTTTATATGGCATCATTACATCAAGGATGCATAAATCGAAATCGTCTTTCTTGAATTTTTCAAAGCCTTCCATACCGTTTTTAGCATGAGTAACTTCGTAATCATTCATCATTAAATAATCTTTAAGTACGGTTCCGAAATTAGGGTCGTCTTCAACTAATAATATTCTTTTTTTGTGCTCTTCCATAATTATGATATTAGCGGAAGCTTAATAATAAATGTGCTTCCTTTTTCTTTTTCTGTTTCTACTGATACATGACCTTGGTGGTCCTCAACAATTCTTTTAACGTAAGCCAAACCTAAACCATGACCTTTAACGTTATGAATATTTCCAGTGTGTTCTCTATAAAACTTTTCAAACACCTTTTTAGCAGCAGCTTTACTCATACCACTACCATGATCTTTAATTTTTAATAAAATATTTGTTCCTGCATTTTCAGTATACACCTCAATTTTAGGAGCATCTGGAGAATACTTAATAGCATTATCCAAAATATTTACTATAACATTGGTAAAGTGTGTTTCGTTTGCTAATACTGAAGATTTCTCAGCGTTAAAAAACGTTTTCATATAACCTTTTCTGTCTTCAACAATAAGCTCAACGTGCGTTAAAGCGTCAGCAATTAAGTCGTGTAATTCAACTCTATCCTTACTAATGTTTAACTCATTTTTTTCTAGTTTAGATATTCTCAATACATTCTCAACCTGTGCATGCATCCGTTTATTCTCTTCTTTTATCATCCCTAAATATCTAATCACCTTATCCTTATCATCAATAATCTTAGGGTTCCTGATAGCATCTAGTGCTAAATTAATAGTTGCTATAGGCGTTTTAAACTCATGCGTCATATTATTGATAAAATCCGTTTTAATTTCTGAAATTTTACGTTGTTTAACCAATTGAAATAAGGCACTTGAATATGCTAATATGATAATGGATGTAAAAACAACAGATAACAAAATCATACCTATTATGCCGGATAATATAAACTTTCCATCATCAGGGAAATTTACAATAAGCCTGTAAGGTGTTTGTCTATTCTCATCATAAAAAATAGGCACTTTTAGTGTTGAATTTGGATCGTACTCAAAATTTTTACTTCTTACTTTTGTTGCCAAATCATTACTATAAATAGCAAATTCAAAATCGATATCAATATTATCCTTGGCTAATTTTTCTGAAAGCAAATCTTTTATTTCCTTATTTGAAACACGCTTGTGTATAGGTGTTCTTTTAGAAATTTCCTTGAAGCTTTTTTCAAAATTCAAACGTTGAGCCTCATCTAAAGTTCCACTTTTAATAATTTTCGTGATTGGACTTTTAACATCTTTATTACGGTTGTTTGGACTATTATAAATCTCAGTAGTGGTTTGTGCTGTGATATTTTTAATATCAACACTATCTAAACCAATGTCAAAGAGCGAAGCAGAAAGTTTATAGTTTTCTTCTAAAACACTACTCCTATATATAAGCGTTTCTTTTTCACTATTTTGATAAATCAATAACTGTGAAACAGCTTCTTCATCTGCTTTTTTATCATTATCTAAATTAAAATATTTAGAGAAATACTTTTCTGATTCGTTATCTTCAATAGTATTGGAGACATAATTTAATGCCTTAACCACATTAAACTCAAACCGTTCCTTTTCGTTGTTTACTGAATCATTAATGTAATAAGCTTGAATAGCAATAATACCAACTAGAGACAAGCTCATTAGTATTACTAACAGAATAAATAGCCTTTTGCCCATTATTCAAAATTAACATTTTAACATTTAGGTCTCTTAGCTTTTAACCTTACATTAACAAAAATGTTAAAATTTAAGAATTTCGGATTTTAGCAAGTAGTTCCTTATGAATTTTACCAACTTGTTTTTTGGTATTATTAAGTTCAATATTTTCAATAGCAAAATGTGAAAGCTTTATTTTTTCCTCATCCGTCCATTGATTATTCATAATGGCTTCAATTTTTTCTTTTGAAGTATTATCTCGTTTAAGTAAACGTTTTATTCTTGTTTTTATTGGTGCAACTACCGTAATAACATAATCACAGGATTTATATCCGTTATTTTCAAACAGAATAGCTACTTCTTTAATAACGTAAGTCGCATCTTGTTTTAGAACCCATTTTTCAAAATGTCTTGCTACTTTAGGGTGCACAATAGCATTCATTTTCTCTAAATAAATCTTATTATTGAATATGATATTAGCTATAAACGGCCTATTTAATTCCCCATTTAAATATGCCTTATCTCCGAATAATTTAATGAGTTTTCTTTTAATTACTTTAGAGCGGTTCATTAAACTTTTTGCTTCATCATCAGCAATATAAATAGGCACCCCCAATTTAGCAAATTGTTTTGCTACAGTTGTTTTACCACTACCGATACCTCCTGTTAAACCGACAATAATCATTTTGTTACTATAAATTCTATGCGTTGTTGTCCTAATTTTACATTTTTTACAGATTCAGGATATTTTTTGAGTTCTGGTACTAAAAAAGATTGGTTAGCACTGGTTCTACTATAATCACAAATCACTTTAAAACTATTAGTATTAATATTATTAAATTCACTTAAACTAACATAATACGAAACGCTAACCGTTTTCGGAAAGTGTTTTAGTTTTATATTGCTAGGTACGCCGATTACAGTAACTGGAACATTCAGTGTACCTTCAGTAAACTTTTCAACTTTAGCTTTTAGTGTTACTTGATTTTCAGAAAACTTTAAATCTGAAGCATTTTTTGGCATTTTAAAATTTACTGTTTCAGCGATACTCGTTCTTACATCTTTTAAAACCAAATCTTCTGTTTCAAGAAAATTAATTTCAGAAACCAAGAGATTTGGCCCCACTACAGTAATAGAATCTGGTTCTGAGATTAGATTGCTGGATTTATCAAAACCTGGAAAAAAATCAATATCAGCATTAACCAGAACTGGAACTTTCTTTACCATGTTTACACCATAACGAAATGTAATAGGGTCGGGAGATATACTCAATAGTTCAACTTGCTTATCAAACTGAGTGTTTTTTAAATAGGATTTGGATTTGTTGTAAACGAAAGTGTCTTCGGTTTTATAAACATCTTTACTAAAATCAATCTTAATTTTAGGTTTGGTTACATAATATCGTAACCACATAAAACCGTGTGTTTTTAATGTAATGCTTAAGCCTACTGAATCATTTAAAATAACATTTTCCTGCGGCACATTAACCTTTTCTATCCCAAAAACTATTGTGTTTGTATAGTCTTTTGAGAGCTTAGTAAAAATTAAAATAACAAAAGCAGAAAGTAAAAATAAAATGAAAACATTTATTTTTTTCTTTTTGAAAGACGTAATAATATCTGCTTTTAATTTTTTCAACTTATTATTTGAATAAAATATTTTAAAAACTAATAATCTTCATTTTAGTTTAGCTTAAAAAACAATTTAGGGAAATGTTTTTCTGGGTTTTTATTTAATACTGAAATTGCTAATGTTGACCTTAAAAACCCATAACCATATCCAAAAAACTGGATTAAAATTGCTGGTATAGTAAATACTGAAACTATTAAACTTTTGGTGCTTACTAGCGCTAATAAGAAAGCTATCAAAAAATAGACAGCGTAACCCAACAACAACCATTTATACCCTAAAATATAAAATAAAATTGCTAATACTAATCCTAAGCAAAATAGCGTTGGAAACCAGTATGTAATTTTTTTTGTTGAGGGGTGCCATTTGTTTAAAATAGGACGAACCATTCCAAATTTATTTACTTGTTTGTAAAAATTATTCCATGAAATTCTACGCTTATGATATACGTAGGCTTCTGGAATCAATTTAGTTTTAAATCCTAAATTCCATAATCTAATTGATAAATCTGGATCCTCACCAGGGTGAATTCTCCCAAATCCTTTAGATGCTTCAAATGCCTTTTTAGAAAGCCCCATGTTAAAACTTCTGGGTTGAAACTTACCAACACTATTTTTATTTCCTCTGATACCTCCTGTAGTAATAAAGGATGTCATTGAAAAATTGATAGCTTTTTGTAAATTAGAAAAAGAACTGTGAGCCGCATCTGGCCCGCCAAAACAATCTACATAATCTAATTCTAAACTTTTATTGGCTGCAACCAAATAATTTTTAGGCAGAATACAATCTGAATCTAAAATAATGAAGTAATTCCCTTTTGCATGTTGCATGCCAAAATTTCTAGAATCACCTGGTCCTGAATTTTCTTTAAAATAATACGAGATATTTAGTTTGTTGCTAAATGTTTCTACTACTGTTTTAGAAGTTTTGGTTGACCCGTCTTCCACAATTACAATTTCAAAAGGTATAGCTCCATCTAAAGCGTCAAAACTCTCCAGAAGCTCTTGAATTTCATCTGGTCTGTTATAAACTGGAATTATAAATGAGTATTGTAATTGCATGTTACAAATGTAATTAATCTTGTTGCATTTATTGGCAAAGATGCTATCCCTTTTCGGTTACACTTTTAGTTAGCAGATAGGTGCGAGAGCGATAGTAGTGGTTAGCTTTTGGCGAGGCGTGCATCGAGCCAAAACTAGTAACGGATAGCGCGGTTTTTATTTCAAAAACTCGCCATAAAAAAAGCCACCCTTTTAAAGGCGGCTTTGTATTATTGAGTATGCTTTTTTATTCTTCTCCTACAAAGGTTGACATTACGGCATCACTGACACCCATGTTGCTAAATCCGCCATCATTATAAAGGTTTTGCAAAGTAACACGTTTGGTTAAATCGCTAAATAACGACACCGTGTAGTTTGCACAATCCATGGCTGTAGCATTACCAAGTGGCGACATTTTTTCTGCGTAAGAAATAAATCCATCAAACCCTTTTACACCACTTCCAGCTGTTGTTGGCGTTGGCGATTGTGAAATAGTATTTACTCTTACTTTTTTATCTCTTCCAAAGAAATATCCGAAACTACGCGCAATACTTTCTAAATAAGCCTTATTATCTGCCATATCGTTATAATCAGGAAAAACACGTTGGGCTGCCATGTATGTTAAAGCTACAATACTACCCCATTCGTTCATGGCATCTGCTTTATAAAGCGTTTGCATAACCTTATGAAAAGACATTGCAGAAACATCTGTTCCTTTTTGTGTCCATGCGTAATTTTGATCTGTATAGTGCTTGCCTTTTCTAACGTTAATAGACATACCGATAGAGTGCAATACAAAATCAATTTTACCTCCTAAAATTTCCATAGATTGCTCAACTAAATTCTGCAAATCTTCTTCTGAAGTAGCATCGGCAGGAATAATTTGAGAACCTGTTTTTTCTGCCAACTCATTAATTTGCCCCATTCGCATTGCTACTGGTGCATTAGTTAACACAAATTGACCACCTTCTTCATGAACACGCTCTGCAGTTTTCCAAGCAATTGAATTTGAATCTAATGCTCCGAAAATGATTCCTCTTTTTCCTTTTAGTAAATTGTATGACATATTAGTTAGTTATTTTAATTCTTATTTGTTAATTAGGGTGTAAAGATAATATTAAAAATATGATTTCTATAATAGATTCTTGCTCCCCAGGAACACCAAATTAATTGAGTAATTCTTTGGCATGAGCTATAGCAGAGTTTGTCACCTCTGAACCACCTAGCATTTGTGCTATTTCTACAATGCGATCATCGTGGTTTAATTTTACAAGATTAGTTTGTGTTACTTCATCTACATCTTCTTTGTAGACTTTAAAATGTGAATGACCTTTGGCTGCAATTTGAGGTAAATGCGTAATAGAAAACACTTGCATTGTTTTACTCATTTGAAGCATAATATCACCCATCTTATTAGAAATCTCACCAGAAACCCCTGTATCAATCTCATCAAACATTATTGTAGGAAGCTGTATGTACTTTGCTAGAATAGATTTTATTGCTAGCATAATTCTAGAAAGCTCTCCTCCTGAAGCTGCTTTTTTTAGCGCATCAAAACTACCTCCTTTATTAGCTGAAAATAAAAATGATAATTCATCTTTTCCATTGCTGTAATAAGTATCACTACTAGAAATTTCAATCTTGAACTGCGCATTAGGCATTCCTAAGGCCACTAAGATAGTTTCTAATTGCTCTTTTAACTTTGGAATAACCTTTAAGCGGTTTTTATGAATGACTTCTGAAATCGAATTAAGTTCATTTGCTTTAGAAGAAATTTCAGCTTGCTTTTTCTGGATTGTGTCATCAAGATTTTCTGTAACTGACACTTTTTCTTCAAGTTGATTTTTTATTACAATTAACTCAGAAATATCTGATGCTACATGCTTTTGCATGAGATTATGAATGGTTTTTAACTTCCCATCAACTATTTCAAGCCTGTTTGGGTCTGCATCTAAACCATCTTGCAACTCGTGTACTTCACTATATAAATCATCCATTTCGATTAAGCTGCTATTTACTCTATTAAACAGCTCTTCATATTTTGATGACAAACCAGATAGTTTTTGAAATACATTCTTTAATGAAGTTAGTGACGTTAAAACACCAACTTGCTCTTCTCCTAAAAGCTGATAAGCTTCAGCTAATTTTTCTTGAATACCTTCAATATTATTTAAGGTTTCATATTCTTCTTCTAATGTTTGTACTTCGCCTTCAATTAAATTAGCTTCAGTTAATTCATTTAACAGAAATGTATTATAATCATGTTCTTTTATGGCTTCTGCCTGAAAAGACAAAAGCTCATCATACGCTTTTTTTAGTTTTTTATAAACTTTTAATTCTTGCTTATAGTTTTGGAGAACCTCATCATGATTAGCCAGAGCATCAATCACCTGAAATTGAAAATCGTTACTTGTAAGTTGTAGAGTTTGATGCTGCGAATGTATATCTATTAAACGTTCTCCCAATAATTGTAGGCTGGATAAATTTACTGGTGTATCATTAACAAATGCTCTAGATTTACCTGATGGCAATATCTCTCTCCTAATAATAGTTTGTGATTCATAATCAAAATCTTCAGAATTAAAAAGTGTCTTTAGATTGTAATTAGAAATATAGAAAACAGCTTCAATGATACATTTTTTTGATGGCTCTTTTAAACTACTTAAATCCGCACGTTTACCTAAAATTAAAGATAAGCCTCCTAAAAGTATCGATTTTCCTGCCCCAGTTTCACCAGTAATTATTGAGAACCCATCATTAAAATCTACATGAAGATTATCAATTAATGCATAGTTTTTTATGGAGAGGGACGTAAGCATATTTTATTTTTAAGTTAACAATTAGAATGAACCAATTTAAACTTTTAAGTAAAAAATCAATATTTAATATTTTGCCATTTACTACTATGCATTGGCGCAATACGCTGCAAAGTTTCTTTTAATTTTACGATGTTTACATTAGGACCATCTGTGAAAATTTGCTCAACTTCTTCCGCTTTAGCATCAAAAAACGTACGTAGTAAAAAGGAATTTGGTCTACGTGCATTCATAGCTTGAAATTTTTCTAGTGCTTTAGCAATTGCTTCTTTTCCAGCTTTTACATCATCACTCATAACATCCAATCCGCTTCTATGATAATCATATATAACATTTCTATACTCCTTAAAAGTTGGTGATAATATATTGTCAATTAACATAAAACGACTTTGCAAGCCATCTTCTAATTTCCACCCTTTAAAATTTCCTTGCTGTGAGTAATTGGTAATTATCTGCGCTTGTTTGTAATAATCATCACCTCCTTTTTCTTCAAATGAATCTGCGTCTAAAGCTAAAATCATATTAACATGAAATGCTAAAACTGAAATTAAATTAGATTCAAATTGAGATGGATTATAAATTAAATTTTGAAATTCTAAATATCTGAAATTAAAATCTTTATCGTTAAAGTTGTAAAGTGGCGTGCTGAATGAAGACCCGTATATTGGTCTTGAAGATTGCACTTGTATTGATGCCTGAAAAGTTTCTCCACTATACTGAGTTACATTAATAAACATATTGCAACTAATACGTTCTTGGTCTTTAAAAGTTTTTTTAGTCCATTTCGTGTTATTAATAAACTCATTGAGCTGCTTTTCTAAAGTTTTAAAAATTGGAAAATTCTCGTTTCCTGTTTGTTCTGCATTTACAACAACATTACAATTTAACTCTTGAGAAAATCCTGTAAAACTCAGGAAAGCTATCAATACAACTAGAATATTACGCATCAATTTCTGATATAATTTTATTTAATAAATCTGAAGCAACTTCAGCTTTTGATTTTAACTGAAACTCTGTAACATGACCTTTATCATCAAGAAAGGTTACTTTGTTTGTGTCTGTTTTAAAACCTGCTCCTTTATCATTTAACGAATTTAATACAATTAAATTTAAATGCTTTTTTATTAATTTTCCTTTAGCATTCTCTAATTCGTTATTGGTCTCTAAAGCAAACCCAACTAAATATTGCTGTTTTTTAATGTTTCCTAAAGATGCTAAAATATCTTTAGTTTTTTCCAACTCTAAAACTAACGTATCTGAAGCCTTCTTTATTTTCTGTTTTGCTACTTCTTTTGGTCTAAAATCTGCTACAGCAGCCGAAAGAATTGCTATATCTGTAGTCTCAAAATGCTTATTCACCTCGTCGTACATACTCTGAGCACTAACAACAGGTTTTACATGTATTAAACTATGGGACACTTTTTGATACGTTGGGCCAGTAACCAAAATAACTTCTGCTCCATTATTTGCAGCAGCTTTAGCTATTTCAAACCCCATTTTACCACTGGAATGATTTCCTATAAATCTTACTGGATCTATAGCCTCATAAGTTGGTCCTGCAGTAATTAGAACTTTTTTTCCACGCAATGGAAGTTTATCTAAAATATCATTTTCTATAAACGAAACAATATCTTCAGGTTCTGCCATTCTCCCCTCTCCTACTAACCCACTAGCTAATTCGCCACTGGTAGCTGGAATCATAATATTTCCGAAACTTTTAAGTTTTTCAAAAGACTGGAGTGTCGATGGGTGTTTATACATATCCAAATCCATAGCTGGTGCAAAATAAACTGGACATTTTGCTGATAGATATGTTGCTAGTAATAAATTATCACTAGTACCATTAGACATTTTCGACAAGGTATTTGCTGTTGCAGGAGCCACGACAAATAAATCTGCCCAAAGCCCTAAGTCTACATGGTTATTCCAAACTGCATTATCATCATCTTCATTTGTGAAAGATGAATGTACAGGATGTTTTGATAAGGTTGATAAGGTTAATGGCGTTACAAAATCTTTTGCAGCAGGCGTCATCACTACTTTTACCTCAGCACCTGATTTTATAAATAACCGCACTAAAGATGCTGTTTTATAAGCAGCAATGCCAGCAGTAATGCCAAGTAATATTTTCTTTCCGCTTAGTATACTCATCAAAAAAGTGTAGTTTTTATAAGCAAACAAACTCCAATGCCATTTATTAAAACGGAATTGGAGTTTATTTAATGGTGTTTAAATTTAGAAATTATTCTTGAGAATCTTCCTCAGTATTTCTAAAATAAATTTTATCAGTTAACCATTCTTGAACTGCTAATGCATGAGGCTTAGGTAGTTTCTCATAAAACTTAGAAACCTCAATTTGCTCTTTATTTTCAAAGATTTCCTCAAGACTATCATTGTAAGTAGCAAATTCTTCCAACTTATCAATAAGTTCTTTTTTAATCTCTGTGTTAATTTGTTCAGCGCGTCTTGATATTATAGAAATTGACTCATAGATATTCTCTGTTGGCTCATCTATTTGATTTCTATCATACGTTACCGTATTAACTGGAGCATTGGTTTTTTTTAAATCCATTCTTTTATAATTTAACTTTTGGTGCTGTAACTTTCTAATTCGTTATTTATTTCAGAGGCCATTTTATTAACATCTTCAATATATTTTGATTCATTATAGGTCTCAACAAAACTTTGTAAAAATTCTTTTGCTGTTTCTAAACGTTGCTTTTTTAAATAAACCACCCCTTTTTGAAGTGTTTTTTTTACCTCTACACTGTTTATAGCCAATTTATATGCAGAGTCTAATCTATAGAACAAAGCATCTTCACGAAGCCTAGACCCTGGAAACTCAAATATAAAATTATCAAAAGATCTTACAGATGCAGGATAATCGGATATGTGATTAAATTGTTTTGCTATTTCATAAGCCTTTTTCTCGAGTTTAAAATCTAACTCCTGAATTAACTTATTAGCATCAGAAACATATTCTGAATCAGGAAATAAATTAATAAACTCTTGAAGTTTTTCTATTGCTTCCTTTGTTTCTGTTTGATCCTTACTGTAAATCGGTGATAGCTGATAATAACTTTTAGCTCCTAAAAATGAAGCTTCTTCTAACTTCTCACTTTTTGGGTAACTTGATGCAAACCGTTCAAACTGGTATCCAGATACATAAAAGTCTCTCATTTTGTAAAATGTATTTGAATATAAGTACATCAACTTTTCAGCTTGAGGCTTTCCCCTATAATTTGGTACTATTTGTGCAAAAAGTCTATTTGCTTTTTCATATTTACCTTCCTTATACAATTCCTCTCCTAATTCAAATTTTTTAGCTATAGCACCTTCTCCATCAGCCTTTAAAGCTTTCTGATACTCACTACAACTACTTAATACAGTAAAAAGGACTAAAATGTATAAAACGTTCTTCATAGATTTTTGATACAGCATGCAAAATTACGCTATTTATATGGATTTTAAAAATATAATTTCTTTGCTAAAATAACGGCTTAAACTTAGTAATTGTATGGTTTAAGTAATATTTAACACACTAAAAAGAACGAACAAAATCTGTTATTTTTGATTTGAGAGCATTTGATGCTGGTACCAATGGCAATCTAACGGTATCTTGACATAGATTTAAGGCTTCAAAAACAGCTTTAATTCCAGCTGGGTTATTCTCTTCAAAAATATAACCTATAACATCAATAAGTCTATAATGAATTTTGTAAGCCTCTTTTGTCTCTCCTTTTAATCCTAAGCGAATCATATCTGAAAATTCTTTTGGAAACGCTTGACCTATTACAGAAATGACTCCTGAACCACCAGCCAAGGTTACACCTAGAGCTAAATCATCGTCACCAGAAATAATTAAAAAATCTTTGGGTTTATTATTTATGAGCTCTAAATACTGTGCGGTATTATTTCCTGCTTCTTTAACGGCTATAATGTTATCAAAATCGTTAGCCAATCTTAATGTCGTTTCAACATCAACATTCTTAGAAGTACGCCCAGGAACATTATATAAAATAATATCAATCGGCGACGCTTCAGCTATAGCTTTAAAATGCTGATAAATACCTTCTTGCGTTGGTTTGCTGTAGTATGGCGAAACTGATAAAATGGCATCAATACCAGATAAGTCTGTAGATTTTATTTCATCTATTACAGCCATGGTATTGTTACCTCCAATCCCTAAAACTAGCGGTAACCTTCCATTATTGGCTTTTGAAACAGTAGCTACAACATCCTTCTTCTCTTGTTTTGTTAGTGTTACGCTTTCTCCTGTTGTTCCGCAAATAACAAGATAATCTGTACCATTATCAATATTGTAATTTACAATATTTGTTAATGCCTCATGATCTATACTTAAATCAGAATTAAATGGTGTAACCAACGCAACTCCCGTTCCTACAAACTTACTATTCATTATTACTTAATTTTTTTTAAAATGGTTAGATATTTAAAAACTTCCTCTTTAAAAAGGTCAAATTGTTTTAAACTTGTTTTTATTATTAAATCATTTAAACGCTCATCAGACTGCAAAATACCTATCTTAAATTTGGCTTTAGACTCGGCAGTTATCAATTTAAGCTCTAAAAATTCTTTTTCGTAATAGCTTATCAAAACATCAAATGGCGTATCTAAAAACGCTTTGAGTTCCATGTTTTTAATAGTACCATTCCATCCAAAATCTTTTGGATTATAGCATTCATCCCAAGAGTGTATATCATCTTTTTTACTTGAAGAAAACGCTATAATTTTCAATCTATTTGGCCTTACTTTAATATAATCAGCTAGTTCTCTAAAAACTTCAAAGTCATTAATTTCATCAATATTTAAGATAACTCCTAAAGTAACTACTTCTTCAGCATTCACATTAACTCTGCGTTCTGCCAACAATTTGTTTAGGTACTTTTTATTAGATTTCTCTTTAAAACCCTTTAAAATCATTTATCTTTATACTTTGCGCAAAGGTAGCAAAAGTACATTCAAAAATCAGTTTAATCAATGAGGTTTACACATTTCCTTTTTTTGTTATATTTTTTAATTTTTCTGAATTGTAAAAATGAAAAACAACCACTTGTAAAAATTGAGGGACAACAAATTACAGTGACAGATTCTCTTACTCCTAAGGAAGAAATTGAAAACTTCATAAAACCATTTAGAGATAATATTCAAAAAGATTTAGACAGTGTTTTAGCATATTCAGCTGAAAATTACTCTAAAACTGATGGAGAACTAAATACTGCTTTGGGTAATTTTATGGCTGATGCTGTTTTCTCTGAAGCTAATCCGATTTTTAAACGTAGAACAGGAAAAGATATTGATTTAGTATTATTAAATCATGGTGGAATAAGAGCTACTTTAAATAAAGGGGACGTATCAAAACGAACGGCTTTTCAGTTGATGCCTTTTGAGAATAAAATTGTTGTTATTGCACTAAAAAAACCTCAAATCGACGATTTAATTGATTATTTATTAAAGTCTAAAAGAGCACATCCTATTTCAAAACTTAAGCTGTCTGTGGATAAAGATTTTAATATAGTTGAAGCCAAAATAAAAGGCGAACAGATAAAACAGAGTAAAACTTATCATGTAGCAACAAGTGATTACTTGTATAATGGTGGGGACAATATGTCGTTTTTTAAACCAAATGATAGCGTATATAGGTTAGACTATAAAATCCGAAATGCCTTAATTGACAAGTTTATTAAACTTGACACTTTAAAACCTGTTATTGACGACCGATTTATTCAAATTAAATAAACTATGAAGCGTAGAGATTTTATACAACAAGCATCAGCCGGAACCGCTTTAGTAACTCTTGGGAGTTTAGGTTTGCAATCTTTTACAAGTATAGCAAACACAACTAAAATCACAATCCTACATACAAATGATGTACATAGCCATATTGATACATTTAAAGAAGGTAGAAATGCTAATAAAGGTGGTGTTGCAAGACGCGCAAGTTTAATTGATTCTATAAGAAAAGAAAACCCAAATACTTTATTATTAGACGCTGGAGATATTTTTCAAGGAACGCCCTATTTTAATTACTATGGTGGTGAGTTGGAATTTAAACTGATGAGCAAGCTTAAGTATGACGCCGCAACAATTGGTAATCATGATTTTGATAACGGCATTGATGGTTTATTTGCACAATTACCACATGCAAAATTTCAATTTATATCTGCAAATTATGATTTTTCGAATACTATCATGGATACTCATACTAAACCTTATCAAATATTCAAAAAAAATGGTATCAAAATTGGTGTTTTTGGTTTAGGTATTGAATTAAATGGTTTGGTAGCGCCTAAAATGTTTAAAGAAACAAAGTATTTAAACCCTGTGGAGATTAGCCAAGATATGTCTAGAATATTAAAAATAGAAAAAAAATGTGATTTGGTAATCTGCTTGTCTCACTTAGGATATCACTACAAAAATTCTGATAAAATTAGCGACTTATCTTTAGCAAAAGCAACAAAAGATATTGATTTAATTATTGGCGGACATACTCATACGTTTCTACCAAAACCCACTATAGTTAAGAATTCTGAGAATAAAAATGTGCTTGTTAATCAAGTAGGGTGTTATGGTATTAATCTAGGTAAAATCGATTTTTACTTTGATTCAGATAAGAATAAATCTGCCAATGGCACTTCAATAATTGTTTAAAATCATTTGGCAACGTGTTAAGTTTACTGACTAACTGCGTCTAAGTTTTAATAAAAACATTCCAATCATGAGAAAATATATTTCCTTAGCGTTAAGAATAATCGTAGCCATAATTTTAATTCAAACTTTACGTTTTAAATTTTCTGCACATCCAGATAGTGTATATATTTTCGAAACAGTAGGTTTAGAACCTATCGGAAGAATAGGTATAGGTATTCTAGAACTTATAGCTGGTGTATTACTACTTATTCCAAAAACAGTTTGGATTGGCGCAGGCTTAACTTTAGGCATAATTGGAGGCGCTATTATGATGCATTTAACACAATTAGGAATAGACGTTAAAGGTGATGGTGGCTTACTTTTTGGAACTGCAGTATTAACCTTTGTTCTTTCTGCTATAATCCTGTACTTGCACAAAAAAGAGATTCCTTTTCTAAAAAAATAAGCATAGTATTATTGCTCTGTTATCAAATACCGTTCTTCATTGTTTGCAACATTCAATAGTTTAGATTGCTGATAAAAGAAATAAAAACCTCCCAGAGCGAGTGTTGTACTCAAAAAGTTTAAAATACATCTTTGAGCTACATATATATAAGCAATATCCATAACTTCGGAAAAAACAATACATAAAGCACCAAGAAACAGGTAGAAAGATTTTTTATTGTCTCTATAAAAGTAGTTTAGCAGTGCAATTGATAATAATATAAGTACAACAATATTGTAGATTAGCTCTAAATAATAGTCACTTTCTAGAATCAAGTTTGGGTTAATTATGGCATGCAACACGTACAACAAATAAAGATTTAAAGCACTTAATACAACTAAGTGAATTTTAAAAAATTTAATAACATGCTTGAAATTTAATGAGCTTCCAATTTTTATAATTAGCATCATGTAAGCAAGTATATATAAACCATTACAAACATAATACTCAAAATCCAAAAGCTTTTGAGAATCATCATAAGGTAAATATGTAATTACTAAACTCAGTAAATCAGATAAGGAATAGAAAATTAAGAATAACAAAAAGAGCCTGCTTTTTTTCTTAATGAACAGCAAATAAAGTAGAGCAATAAGAGGCACTATTGCAGAATGAAAATAGTACGATACTATTTCGTAACCGCTAAATTCAAAAACAGCGAACAAAACATAGCATAGCAATACTAAACCTACCAAGACTTTCGACTTGTACATGAGAGCATTTAATTGTTAATAAAAACAAATATATGTAAAAATCACAATTAAACGTTAAAAAATTACATTTTATCGATAAAAAAATGGTTTTAATCTATTTTTTGTAAGAATTCATCCTCTGATATTAAAGCTATACCAAGGTTTTCTGCCTTAGTTTTTTTACTTGGTCCCATTTTATCACCAGCAACTATATAAGATGTTTTTGAAGAAATAGAGCTACTAACCTTGCCTCCATTATCTTCTATTAACTTTTTTAATTCATTCCTAGAAACTTTATAAAACACGCCAGAAACAACTACAATATCCCCTTTTAGCTTATCGGTTTGCCCACTTAATTGCTCCTCAGATATCTCTAATTGCACACCAAAATCTTTTAATCTGTTAATTATATCAATGTTTTCTTGTGTTTGAAAAAATGCAGTAACACTTTCTGCTATTTTAATACCTATCTCATCTACATTAACCAACTCCTCTTGTGAAGTATTAATGATAGCATCAATACTCTTATAATGTTTAGCTAGCTTTTTAGCTACAGTTTCACCTACATAGCGAATACCAAGTGCATACAATACACGCTCGAAAGGAATTTTTTTTGAGCCTGAAATACCTTTTATCAAATTATCTGCACTTTTTTCCGCCATACGCTCTAATGGAATAACTTGATCTTTTGTTAATTCATATAGGTCTGAATAATTATTAATCAAACCTTCATTTACCAAAAGCGCCACAGTCTCTCCTCCCAAACCATCAATATCCATGGCTTTTCTGGATATAAAATGCTGAATTCTACCTATTATCTGAGGATTACACCCATTATAATTTGGACAATAATGTTGTGCTTCACCTTCTTGTCTTATAAGTTCGGTATCACATTCAGGACAATTGGAAATATACTTAGTTGGTTCTGAATCTGCTTTACGCTTGCTTAAATCTACACCTAAAACCTTAGGAATAATTTCGCCTCCTTTTTCAACATACACGGTATCACCTTCACGAATATCTAATTTTTCAATTTGATCTGCATTATGCAAAGAGGCCCGCTTAACTGTAGTTCCAGCTAATTCAACAGGCTCTAAATTTGCTACTGGCGTTATTGCTCCAGTTCTACCAACTTGATAAGTAATGGTATTTAAACGTGTAGACACTTGTTCTGCTTTAAACTTATACGCCATAGCCCAACGTGGTGCTTTAGCGGTATAACCTAGCTCTTCCTGTTGTTGGAGGTTATTCACTTTTATAACTATACCATCAGTTTCGTAAGGTAAATCATGGCGATGCGAATCCCAATAATTCACAAATTCCAACACCTCATCAATTGAACTAGCTAATTTAGCTGCCTTAGGAACTTTAAATCCCCAAGCTCTTGCTTTTTCTAAACTTTCAAATTGCGTACTAGTTCCTAAATTATTACCTGTTAAGTTGTAAAGCAAGCATTCAAGTGGACGCTTAGCAACTTCTGCGCTATCCTGTAGTTTTAGACTCCCAGACGCTGTATTTCTAGGATTTCTATAAGGCTCTTCCCCTAATTCTACACGTTCTTCATTCATTTTAATAAATCCTTCAAACGGTAAAATAATTTCTCCTCTAATATCAAATTTAGGAGGATAATCTCCTTTTAACTGTAATGGCACCGATTTAATGGTTTTTACATTAGCTGTAACATTATCACCTTGAAAACCATCTCCCCTAGTAATCGCCTTAACTAGTTTACCATACTCATAAGTTAAACTAATAGATGCCCCATCATATTTTAATTCGCAAGTATATTGTAACTCACCATCAACTAGCTTCTTAATACGTTTTTCCCAATCTTCTAAATCCTCTCTGGAATAAGAATTATCTAAAGAATACATGCGATGCTCATGCACAACTGTTTCAAAATTCTTAGTTACCTCACCACCTACACGCTGAGTTGGAGAATTTGCATCAAAAAATTCTGGGTGTTTAGCTTCAAGACTTTGAAGTTCTTTCAATTTTATATCAAAATCATAATCTGAAATAGTTGCATTGTCAAGCACATAGTAATTGTAATTGTGTAATCTTAGTTCCTTTCGGAGGTCTTCTATTTGTTGCTGAATAGTATTCATAATACTTTAACTCCTTTTATCATTCTATGTTTCTTAAAAATATCTTGTCTTAATTCAATACTTTTAAAATGGTTTTTTTTCAATAAATCAATCATATTACTCCCCAAAAACTCATTAATTTCAAAAAACAAAACCCCATTATCCTTAAAATTTTGGTAAGCAAATTGTGTAATTGCATTGTAAAAGAGTAGCGGATTTTCATCTTTCACAAATAAAGCCAAATGCGGTTCATTATCTAAAACATTAGGTTTCATCTTTTCTTTTTCCTTTTCTCTAACATACGGTGGATTTGAGACTATTACATCAAATTCTAAATCTCTAATACTTTCCGTTTTTAAAATATCTAATTCCAAAAACTCAACATCTACCGCATTTAATTCGGCATTACCTTTTGCCACTTCTAAGGCTTCTATACTTATATCTAAAGCATATATCTTAGCGTTTGAAAAGTTTTTTGCTAATGAAATAGCAATACAACCACTTCCTGTACCAATATCTAAAATACGTAATGATTTTTTTTTAGCTATAAATTCAGAAACAATCCAATCTACTAATTCTTCGGTTTCTGGCCTTGGTATTAAAACATGTTCATTTACGTTAAATTCTAATCCATAAAACTCTGTACTACCAATTATATATTGAATTGGCTTTTGTTGTTTCAATAATTCTAGGGATTCTATTATTTTTCCAGAGTTAGAAATCACTAAATCTGGATGCATTGCTAATTGAATTCTGGTTACTTCATAAAATTGATTTATTAGCATGAAAAAAAAGCTATCAACTTCTTCTTTTTCATAAAAACCATCTAATTGTTCATGAAATATATTCTGTAATTCTTTTATCTTCATAAATCTTTAATCATCCATACGCCACAGGAATAGTGCCCTGTATTCCCTAATGCATTGGGTAAGTGACTAAAACCATAGCTTTCATAAATATGAATGGCCGCTTTAAGTTGTGAAGCTGATTCTAAATAACATTTTTTATAACCCAAATCTTTCGCTGCTAGCAGGCATTTTTCAAATAGAGTTTTACCATACCCTTGCCCTCTTACTTTTGGTAAAAAATACATTTTCTGAATTTCACACACATCATCCTCAAAATCCCTTAAAGGTTTTACACCTCCACCACCTAAAATCTCACCGTTTCGTTCTACTACATAATAAACATCGTTAACATTTTGATAAGACTCGTACATTCTAGGAGTCTCAGCATCAGAATACGCTGTTCCTTCTAAAGGTATTTCAAATTCATGGAAACAAGCACGAATAACCTGCTCTAATTCCTTGTTGTCCTGAGGCTGAATTTCTCGAATAACTATAGTATCTTTACTCACTTTAATTTGCACTTTTCAAGTAGTGAAGATACATTAAATCGAAAAAAAATATCATGCGCAAACTTATAATCTTATCAACAATTTGTTTAGCTTTTTTAAGCTGTTCTGTTAATGAAAAACTTCAATTTGTAAGTATTGAAAATATTAAAGTTCTAGAGTCTACCTCAAAACATGTTACCTTTACTGCAGATGCTTTTTTTATAAACCCAAATGATATTGGAGGCGAGCTTCAAACCGACGAAATAAAAGTTTTTATTAATGATAATGAAATGGCTTCAGTATCAACCGAAAGTTTTAAAGTTCCTGCTAAAAAAGAGTTCTCAATTCCTTTAAAAACTAATGTTCCAACAGATAGTTTGTTTAGCAACAAAAGTATTAGTGGATTAATAGGAAGTTTATTTAGCAAGAAAGTAAAAGTTCAGTATAAAGGAGATATCAAATATAAAGTTTTGGGTTTCTCATACACCTACAGTATTGACAAAACCGAAGATGTGAAAATTAAACTTTAATATTGCAAACTCACGAAGTTTACATATCAAGGTGTATAGAAATTGCTAAGAACGGCTTAGGATATACCCGTCCAAACCCTATGGTTGGCTCTGTAATCGTTCATAATAACAAGATTATTGGAGAAGGTTTCACGAGTCCTTACGGAGGATCTCATGCTGAAGTTAACGCCATTAATTCAGTTGAAAATAAATCCTTACTCAAGGAATCAACATTATACGTTACTCTAGAACCTTGCTCGCACTTCGGAAAAACTCCACCTTGTAGTGATTTTATCATTAAACATAAAATCCCAAATGTTGTTATTGGTTGCATTGATGACAATATAGAAGTAGCTGGCCAAGGTATCAAAAAGCTGAAGAATGCAGGTCATAACGTTATAGTTGGTGTTTTAGAATATAAATGTAAAACCCATCACAAGCGTTTTTTTACCTTTCATAATAAAAAAAGACCATACATCATTTTAAAATGGGCTGAAACTAATGATGGTTTAATAGCTCCTGAAACTAAACAAGAACAAAAACCAGTATGGATTACCAATAACTATTCAAAACAATTAGTACATAAATGGCGGGCAGAAGAACAGGCTATATTAGTAGGCACAAATACGGTTTTAGAAGACAACCCAAGTTTAACTACTAGAAATTGGACCGGAAAAAACCCTGTAAGAGTTGTTATTGATAAAAACGAAAAACTACCAAAAACCTTAAGTGTTTTTAATAATGAAGCCGAAACTATTTTAGTTTCAGATAAGACAATTGATTTCTCAAAAAATGTTGCGCAACAAATTTGTGATTTACTTTTTAAAAACAATATAAACTCTATTATTATTGAAGGTGGCGCAAAAACACTTCAAACTTTTATTGACACAAACCTTTGGGATGAAGCACGTGTTTTTATTGGGCAACCTAAATTCACAAATGGCACAAAAGCTCCTAAATTAGAAGGTAGTTTAATTTCAGAAGAAAAAATAGATACTAATAATCTTAAAATTTACATGAATGATTAAAACCATTATTTTCGATTTTGGTAATGTTTTTATTAATCTCAACATTGAAGATGCATATAAAAAGGCATTTAAAACCTTTAAGATTAATAACTTTTCAAATGAGTTACTAGAATTTTTTGATCAATTTGAAAAAGGACTTATTGAAACAAGTGCATTTATTAAATCAATCACAAATAAATATCCAGATGTTTCGGAAAATGAGTTTATAGACTTGTGGAATTTCATGTTAAAAGATTTTCCAAAATATCGCTTAGACTTTTTATTAAACCTAAAACAGTCCTCAAACTATAAATTGATTTTACTGAGCAACACAAACGATTTGCATATCAATTATATTAAGAAAAATGTTCCTTTCTATGAAACTTTTAAAAACTGTTTCGATGAATTTTACCTTTCTCATGAAATTCATTTAGTAAAACCAAATAATAATATTTTTGAGTTTGTATTGAATAACAATAATCTTAAACCTGAAGAATGTCTTTTCATTGATGATAATGCAGATAATATAGATACAGCAAATAAAATGAACATCAATACTTGGCACATTGACCCCAAAACTGAGGATGTTATCAATCTTTTTGAAACCAAAAAGCATTTGTTCTAATTAGTTGTTAGAAAAAGACACATATAAGACCATAGAAACAGCTCCAGAACCTGTTTTGTTTAAAGACAAGAATAGTAAGTTTTTTGGATATGCCTTTCCTGTAATTAACGAAGCTGAAATAAAAACTAAGTTAGAAGAAGTAAAAAAAGTACATCACTCTGCCAGACATTGGTGTTATGCATATCAAATAGGAACGGAATCTATTTTGTATCGAGCAAATGATGATGGAGAGCCAAGTAATTCTGCTGGTATGCCTATTTATGGTCAAATTCAATCCTTTGGGCTTACTAATGTTTTAATAATTGTAGTTAGGTATTTTGGTGGTGTAAAATTAGGAGTTGGTGGGTTGATTAATGCTTACAGATCCGCAGCTCAATTAGCACTTGAAGCTTCTTCAATTATTGAAAAAACCATAAACATTGAATATCTTATAACTTTTGGTTATAAGAATATGAATACGGTTATGCGCGTAATTAAAGAGAAATCACTTAACATTATCAATCAGAAATTAGAGCTTGATTGCCAGATAACTATTTCGGTAAGAAAAAATAACGCTGATTCTATTTTTGAAATTTTTAATAGGCTTTATGAAATAAATATAAAAAAGCTGTAATTAGTCCTGAATTAAGTCTAAAAGATATTGAGGTGCACGGGTTGGTCTGTTCGTTTTCATATCTATAAAAACTAAAACCGTTTCTGCAGTTGTCAAAACCTCACCTTTTTCATTAGTAATTTCATACTCAAATTCAATCTTAGCCGTAGGTGTATTTTTTAGTTGAGTTTTTACATTAATTACATCGTCATAACCTGCTGATTTTTTATAGTTTATATTCAAAGAAACAACAGGTAACATAATACCATTTTCTTCCATGGACTTGTATGAAACTCCCAGTTTTCTCAACCACTCAATTCGCCCCATTTCAAGATATAATGCATAATTACCGTGATATACGACCCCCATTTGGTCAGTTTCACCGTATCTCACTCTTATTTGTATTTCATCGATTTTCATGAGTTTTATTGGATATTTTTTTGTAGTTTCGGCAAGAGTCTAAACATGGGGAAAAATTTCTTAAAATTCAATAGAAAATCATTTTTTTTTTAAGAATTTTGTTCACATATTTGCTGCTCAATTAAGGGGGAAGACATTTATATGTCTCTTATACATATAACTAACAAAAAACCAAATAATAAGATTAACAAATGGGGTTAACTGCGCAATCGGTCTGGAATAATTGTCTCGAATTCATAAAGGATAACATCCAACCGCAAGCATATAAAACTTGGTTTGAACCAATTATAGCAGTTAAACTTACTGATACCGCATTAAGTGTTCAGGTTCCTAGTAAATTCTTTTATGAATGGCTTGAAGAACACTATGTAAAAATCTTAAAAGTTGCTCTTACAAAAGAATTAGGTGAAACTGCCAAACTTGTTTACATAATTAAAATGGAAAACACGTATGGTAATAAACAACCTTTCACTGAAAAAATACCGAGTTCTAATAGAGGTGCATTAAAATCTCAAGATGTTGATGTTCCTTTAAACAATAAAAGCCCAGAATTACGTAATCCTTTTGTAATACCTGGAATTAGAAATGTAAAGATTGAGTCGCAATTAAATCCTAACTATAGTTTTGAGAATTTCTTAGAAGGCGATTCTAATAGATTAGCAAGAAGTGCAGGATTAGCAGTTGCAAATAAACCCGGAGGTACATCATTTAACCCGTTATTAATATTTGGTGGTGTTGGATTAGGAAAAACACATTTAGCCCATGCTATAGGAGTTGATATTAAAGATAAGTATCCTGAGAAAACAGTGTTATATATTTCTGCTGAGAAATTTACACAACAATATATTGATGCTGTAAAAAAGAATAACAGAAATGATTTTATTCATTTTTATCAAATTATTGATGTTCTAATTATTGATGATGTTCAATTTCTTTCAGGAAAAAGTGGTACTCAAGATGTATTCTTCCATATTTTCAATCACTTACACCAAAACGGCAAGCAAGTTATTTTAACGAGTGACAAGGCTCCTGTTGACATGCAAGATATTGAACAACGTTTATTATCGAGATTTAAGTGGGGGTTATCTGCTGAATTACAGAATCCTGATTTTGAAACTCGCGTATCTATACTAAAAAACAAACTGTATCGTGATGGTGTTGAAATGCCTGATGATATAATTGAATATGTTGCTAAAAATATAAAAACAAACGTTCGAGAGTTAGAAGGTGCTATAATATCTCTAATTGCACAATCATCCTTCAATAAAAAAGAAATCACCATTGATTTAGCTAGAGTTATTGTTGAGAAATTTGTTAAGAATACAAAACGTGAAGTTTCTATAGACTATATCCAAAAAGTAGTTTCAGATTACTTCCAAATGGATATTGACACTTTGCAATCCAAAACTAGAAAGCGCCATATTGTTCAGGCCCGTCAATTAGCTATGTTTTTCGCTAAAAAATTCACCAAAGCATCTCTTGCTAGTATTGGCTCTCAGATTGGAAAGCGTGATCACGCCACTGTTCTGCATGCTTGTAAAACGGTTGATAATCTATCTTCAACAGATAAGCAATTTAGAAAATACGTTGAGGATATTACCAAAAAACTTTCTGTTTAAATAATTTCATAATGACAAAGATTTTGATGGTTTGCTTAGGAAACATTTGTCGTTCTCCTCTAGCTGAAGGTATCTTAAAATCAAAACTTTCAAATGAATTTGTTGTGGATTCTGCTGGAACTGCAAGTTATCATATTGGAAGTCCACCAGACATACGATCTGTTGCTGTTGCCAAAAAATACGGATTAGATATATCTCATTTAAAAGGTCGCCAATTTGAAGTTTCAGATTTTGATACTTTTGACTTAATTTATGTGATGAATGAATCTAATTTTCAAAACGTTGTCAAGCTAGCTAGAAACCCTGAAGACATTGGGAAAGTGAAAATGATTTTGAACGAAGTTCACCCGAATAAAAACTACGAAGTTCCAGACCCATATTATGGAGGAGACAACGGTTTTGAAAATGTATACCAAATGCTGGATGAGGCATGTAACAATATCGCAGAACAACTACAATAACTAAATGAATACCCGAAAAGGCAATTTATACCTTATCCCAACTACCTTAGGAGACAATAACCCTTTGGAGGTTTTGCCTATTACTGTTAAAAATACAGTCAATAGAATTGACACTTTTATTGTTGAAAACGATAAAGCTGCAAGACGCTTTATAAAAAAAATCTGTCCTGAAAAATCACAACCATCGCTTAAATTATTTCATTTAAATAAATTTACGGATGAAACCGATTTACCTTCTTTTTTAAATCCTTGTTTACAGGGAATTGATATTGGTTTACTTTCTGATGCCGGATGTCCCGGAGTAGCTGATCCTGGTGCTGATATTGTAAAAATCGCTCACGAAAAAAACATTAAGGTAATTCCTCTTGTTGGACCATCCTCAATTTTGATGGCTATAATGAGTTCTGGGATGAATGGGCAAAGTTTTGCATTTAACGGCTACTTACCTATTGATAAAGGTGAACGAAAAAGTGAAATCAAGCGCTTAGAGCGATTATCTTTTGAGCATAATCAATCGCAACTGTTTATTGAAACACCTTACAGAAATAATAAAATGCTTGAAGATTTATCTTCAATTTTAGAAAATAACACTAATGTTTGTATTGCTTGCGATATAACTTTAAACAGTGAATTTATAAAAACGCAAACAGCAAACGATTGGAAAAAAAATAAGGTAGACCTTCATAAAAGACCTACCATATTTATAATTCATAAAAGCTAAATTTATATCGCTTTAGCTTTTTTATCTGCTTTTACAAAAGATGTATCATATCCTGAAAAACGCTTCATGTAATTGTATACTGTAGTTCCGTAACCATCAGCAAAATTATGTAAGCCGTAACTTCTCAGGTACTTTTTAACACTACCAGGTCCAGCTAAATGCGCTGCAGCTAGTATTCCAGATTCTGTTACAATAATCCCGTTGATACGCTTACCAACAAAATTCTTAATATCTCGTCTCAAAATCCATTTATTACGAGCTGCATTTGCAATAAATGCTTTCTCTTGTAATCTTGGATTCTTTAAAAAATTTACAGGGTTTTTAATACCAATCAACTTAAGTGTTTCTGCACCAAATTGATATTTACCTAGGTAACCATAAGTATTTACAGAAGAATAATCACCTCCAGACTCTTTAAAAGCTAGTGCTTCTTTAAAGCCAACAAA
Organism: uncultured Algibacter sp.; assembly: GCA_947502405.1. Lineage (GTDB taxonomy): Bacteria > Bacteroidota > Bacteroidia > Flavobacteriales > Flavobacteriaceae > Algibacter_B. The sequence continues at coordinate 167,539 of CANMZT010000006.1, forward strand.
AGATTTTCCTAAATACGGTGAGAACTCATTTTTAGAATCGTTAGACGTCAAATCATTATCTAAATCAATAACATCTTTACTAACAGTATAATTTAAGTCTAAGCCTTCAGTTGAATACTTACTTAAATCTATCGTTTCATTAGTTTGAAACGATACATACAATAGTGCTAATATTGTAAGCGTCAGGGTGGTGTAACTTGCAATATTTTTTACCATAATTTTAAATTTTTTCAGCACATTTTTAAAATAAAATATGCCTTGAAATTTGAGCGTGCAAAATTAGTCTTTTTTTTAATAACTTCAAAATTAATCGTTTAATGGTTATTTTTAGTTGTAGAATAGATGAAATACAGCTCCTTTTTTATTAAATTCTAAGGTAGGAAATGGTATTTTTATCATATTCAAAACGTCAAAAATAGACCTTAACAATTTTGAGTTCGTTCTAATTTTATTCAAATTTAAATCAAAACTTAAATAGTACTGTCTATATCGTTGATTACTTGTTAACAGAGGATTGTCAATATCTTTTACACCCGACAACATACCATTCCCTCCGTAGCCAACAGCTACATTTAGCCATTTTGGTATTTTACTTTCTTTAAAAAAAGAATGTAAGTTAACACTAAGCCAATAGGTTTGTCCGTTGTAGTCTTTCAAAATTTGTTCTAAATATGTTTCTCCTAGCTTATCTGGACGGATTTCGGCATATTTAGTATGGTGAAACGAGTATTTTAATGCTATTCGTTGCTCATTCCATAGTAATTCTTGGCCTATATACAAACCTGTTCCTGCTCCATTTGCCAAAATATCTCCCCAAGAAAAACCCCATTCTTCAGAGTAAGCGTCAAGCACTTCTACAGCAGTTAAAAACGTAAATCCTAATGTAGCACCATATAACAACTGATTTTTTTTGCTTACACCACTCCAATTTAAAAGTTGTGCACCGTGTTTTCCTAATTGGTAAGATGTAAAGGCATGACCTAATTTATCTATTTGTAACCACTCATTATTATCATTTATGGTGTGAAATTTTGAACGTTCAAAGTCTGAATACCAAAGCTGATTTAATCCAACAAGCGTTATAGTACCAATAGTAGCTTCAGAAACAACAACAGCATTTCGTCTTGGTTTATTGAGTGTATCACTTGGTGTTAAAAAGTGATCCAGTTTAGATTGGGAGTACGTAAGAATTGGTAATAAAACAAGAAGAATACTATGTTTTAGTATAGAATAACGCACTATTTATTTATCCCTTGTGATGATAAGTAACGCTGATATTCTCTGGCATTAACATTGTGTTGCGCTAAAGTTTTAGCAAATTTATGATACCCAAAACGCTTAGCATCTGCTGCAAAATATAGGTATTTATGCTTCTCATGATTAAGAACCGCATTTATAGCCGAAATATCTGGCATTGCAATTAGACCTGGAGGCAAACCTCTTCGCTTGTATGTGTTGTAAGGTGATTCTATCTCTTTATGAACATTTAAAACACGTTTTATAACTGTATTTTTATACTTTGGCAATTTATAGGCAGCAAATTTTAAAGTAGGGTCTGCTTGAAGTGGCATTCCAATTCTTAGTCTATTCATATAAACCCCGGCTATTCTGGGTTGTTCTGAAGCCTGTTTAGATTCTTCATAAACAATTGATGCTAGAGCTATCACTTGGTCTGGAGATAAACCAATATCATTAGCCTTTTTAATTTTTGCATCTGTCCAAAAGCGTTTATACTCTTTCAGCATACGCTTTCTAAAAGACTCCGCAGATGTATTCCAGAAAAACTCATAACTATTTGGTAAATACATCCCTAGAGCGGTTTCTTCTTTAAAACCATTTTCAGCTAAAAAAGAAGCATCTTTCATAGCATTAATAAGCGATGTGCTATCTGCTTCAATTTGGTTAGCTACTCTACCAGCAAGCTTTTCAAGGGTTTCTTGATTATTAAAAGCTACTGTAATAGGCAAGTTTTTACTTCGGATAGAATTGATAATATCATTATTAGTCATCCCTTTTTTTATTTCAAAACGCCCCGCTTTAATATTGGTTGTATATTTCTTTTGTTCAGCTAAATCATCAAAAGAATCAATATCTTCCAACAAAGGTTCTAATTGTTCACGAACTTCTTGATAACTAGCATCTGTGGGTACAAAAATATAAGCTGATTCATTATTAAAAGCAGTATTAGGTTTTAACATGGCTTTATAAACAAAGTTTGCAAAAAATGCAGCTACAATAAGACCAATAATGAGTATTACTAAAAGTATTTTTTTTATGTAATTCATCTAATTATTAATAAGTTGAAATAAATATTCGTTTTTATAAAAACCATTAACGTAGTTCCAATCTTTTTTTAACCCAATTTGTTCAAAACCTCTATTTTTAAACAACTTGATACTTGCATGGTTTTCTTCAGAAATATTACAATATAACTGGTGCAAATCTAAATGATTAAAAGCATAATCAATTAACAAACCAAGTGCTTCTTTTCCGTAGCCTTTCAATCTATCATTGGGCTCTTTAACCAGAATACCAACTCCTGCCCTTCTATTCTTAAAATCGAAATCAAACAAATCTATCATACCCAAAGCAGCATCTTGAGAATTAGAAATAACCAATCGTAATTGCTTTACCTCAAAAATATCTTTATGCGCATGTTCTAAATATTGTTTGATTAAAAATTTTGAATATGGTGTTTGGGTATTACTAATTTCCCAAATGGACTCATCGTTTTCAATGGTATGGATAAACTCTAAATCTTCAGGCTCTAAAGCACGCAAATATATATTATCGCCTTTAAGAGTTATCATATTGTTCCTTTATAAACAAAAGTTGCTGGACCGATTAGCCAAACATTAGTATAAGTGTTATTATCTGCATCAAAACAAACTTCTAACTTTCCGCCCTCTACATTTAAAGTAACGTGGTTTTTTTTGGTTTCGCCTATATAATGCATAGCAATAGCTACAGCAGTTACACCAGTACCACAAGATAAGGTTTCGTCCTCTACACCACGTTCATAAGTTCTTACTTTAAAGGCTGTATCTGACTCTTTTTTTACAAAATTAACATTACTTCCAGCTTCATTATAAGGGGCTCCATATCTAATCTCTGCACCTTTTGATTTTATATTAAAATCTTCTATTTCATTTTCAAATTGTACGTGATGCGGAGAGCCTGTATTTAAGAATACATGGCTTTTATGGTTTTCTACAGTGTTAACATCTAGCATCTGTAGTTTAACTATATCTCCTTCAATTTCGGCATGATGCAAACCATCAATAGCTTCAAAAACAGCTTTATCTTTTATAACACCAAGCTGTTTAGCAAAAGCTACTAAACAACGACCACCATTACCACACATAGAACTTTCATTACCATCTGCATTATAATAAACCATCTTGAAATCATGCTCTGGATGGTTTTCTAATAGTATAAGTCCGTCAGCTCCTATGCCAAAACGTCTGTCGCATAAAAACTTAACGCGTTTGGTATCATTTTTGTCGAATACTTGTTGACGATTATCAATCATCACAAAATCGTTTCCCGTTCCTTGGTATTTGTAAAAAGTTTGCTGCATAATATCTGACAAAGATAAAGAAGTGTTTTTAAATTTTTTTATGATTTTATTAGAGTTTTGATAGCAACAAAAAAGCTTATTTAATACCAGAATTTTGAATGGAAGTTGCGTTAGGGATTGTAGTGAAAAGCCCACAGCTATCTCGATAACTATCGGGGTAGCGAGGACTTGTAACGTAAAGCCCGACCCTTGTGGTAACGCCCAAAAAACATACGGTGGATGGATTGTTAAATAGTAGTTAAAGTTGCTTTTGCAATTCAATATTTATTTAATTTTAATCGTTAGTAAATAAAACTTAAACGCACATTATGAAGAAGATTTTAACATTAGTATTGGTTTCGGCTTTAGGTGGTATTTTTACATTAGGAGCCTACAAAATTTTTTTAGAAAAAGAACAACCGGTAGTAGTAGCCGCAGAACCAATTGAACCTGCTTTTTTACCTACCAATAACGTGAATGCCTTTTTAAATGATGAGGATGCACCAGATTTTACATTAGCTGCAGAAAATACAGTAAATGCCGTGGTACACGTAAAAAATGTAACACTTAGCTCTGGGCAATTTACGCTACAAGACTTATTCTCTGGTAGAAATTCGCAACGCGCTCAAATGGGTACAGGTTCTGGAGTTATAATTAATGCTGACGGCTATATTATTACGAATAACCATGTTATAAAAAACGCGCATGAGCTTTCAGTAACATTAAATAATAACAAGACTTATGTTGCTGAATTAATTGGTGCCGACCCCAAAACAGATATTGCACTTTTAAAGATTGATGCCGATGAGGATTTACCCTTCGTAACATTTGCAGACTCTGATAATGCCAAAATTGGCGAGTGGGTTTTGGCAGTTGGTAATCCTTTTAACTTAACGTCTACAGTTACTGCTGGTATAATTAGTGCTAAATCGAGAGATTTATCTGGAACTAGCAGACAATCCTTTATACAAACTGATGCCGCTGTAAACCCAGGTAATTCTGGTGGTGCGCTTGTTAATACTGAAGGACAATTGGTTGGTATTAACACAGCTATTTCATCGCAAACAGGTTCTTATGTTGGGTACTCCTTTGCTGTACCTAGTAATATAGCTAGAAAAGTGATTGAAGATATTATGGAGTACGGTAATGTGCAAAACGGTATTCTGGGTATTCAAGGTGGTGCTCTAAATAGTATTATGGCTGAAAAAATAGGTGTTTCGGATACTGAGGGTGTTTATATTGATAGCGTGATTGAAGATTCTGGAGCAGAAAAAGCAGGCGTACAAAAAGGCGATATTATTAAAGAAATTGATAATATTAAAATCTCTAAGTTCTCTGATTTAACAGGGCATTTAAACACAAAGCGTCCTGATGATGTTGTAAATTTGAAAGTATTAAGAGATGGAGAAAGCAGAACGATTCCTGTAACTCTAGCCAGAAATGAGACCTTTACACTGCCCTTAGTTGGTAGAGTGAAAAATGCAAAATCTTCAGACCTTAAAAGATTTAAGGCGAGTAATGGTGTAAAAATAACAGCACTTAACTCGCAGTACGCTGAGTATTGGAAGAAAAACGGTATTGAAGAGGGTTGCATTATAACTTCTATAAATGACGTTAAAATTAAATCTGTGGATGACATTCAAAATGCATTAAAAAATTCTAATTCTGAAGCGTTAAGAATAGAGCTTATTAATACAAATGGAGAAAAAGAACGTTATAATTTTAGATAAAAAACGTTCTTTTATTAGATTCCCGATTTCTCGGGAATGACAATTTCATGGGAAACTTCGAGGTTTAGCCTCGAAGAATTCTTTTTTAATTAATTAACCCTTCAAATATATAAATTTTTGAAGGGTTATTTTTTTGTTAAAATAGCTTACGAAAACGTTTGAAATATGGTACTTTTGCCAAAATTTTTCAAATCAAACTAAACTATTTAAGCTATGAGTTCTAACAAAACTTATGAAAAAGAATTAGCATTTCAAGCAGACCGAAGAAAAGCTACTGTAGAATTTATTAAAACAGTGAGTGATTTATGGTATGATAAGTCTATTGAATTGGTTTTATTTAGAAATCAACTCATCGATAGAAATGTGAGTCAAATTTTGAGTCTGCATGAATATGCAGGTCAATTTGTACAAAAACCCATTTCAATTTTTGACTCCGTAGAAATTGCTCAGGCCATTAAAAGTCTAAACGTACCTCCTGCAAAATTAGATATTGGTAAACTAACTTATGAATATCATTTAGAAGACAACAAACACAACAATGCCAAAGCATTTGTAGCTTCAAAACTAAAAGATGCCAGTAAAAACGGAAACATAGAGCCTAAGGATGTTGTGCTTTATGGTTTTGGGAGAATTGGACGATTAGTAGCTAGAGAGCTTATGGTAAGAACGGGAAAAGGTAGCCAACTTCGATTAAGAGCTATAGTAACTCGTGGCGTAATCGATGCTCAAATACTAGAAAAAAGAGCATCTCTCCTACGTAATGACTCTGTACATGGCGATTTCCCAGGTACAGTTTCTATAGATGAGGCTAATAGTGCATTAATAATCAACGGTACTACCGTAAAAATTATTTCTGCAAACTCACCCGAAGAGGTAGACTATACAAAATTCAATATCAATAACGCTTTGGTTATTGATAATACAGGTGCTTTTAGAGATAAAGCAGCGCTTAGTAAGCATCTACAATCTAAAGGTGTAGATAAAGTATTATTAACTGCACCAGGAAAAGGAGTCCCAAACATTGTTTATGGTGTTAATCATAAAGAAAACAATCCGGATAAGATGAATATTTTTTCAGCAGCATCTTGTACTACTAACGCTATTACTCCAGTTTTAAAAGCAATAGAAGATTCTTTCGGCGTTAAAAGTGGGCATTTAGAAACTATTCATGCCTACACAAACGATCAAAATTTAGTAGATAATTTTCATAAAAAATACCGCCGTGGTAGAGCTGCAGGATTAAATATGGTAATAACCGAAACTGGTGCAGGAAGTGCCGTTGCAAAAGCGTTACCAAGCTTAGAAGGAAAATTAACTTCAAACGCCATTCGTGTACCTGTGCCAAATGGTTCTTTAGCAATTCTTAACTTAGAGTTAGAAAATAAAACTTCGCTTAATGGCATAAATACCATTTTAAAAAAATATGCTTTAGAAGGCGACTTAGTAGAGCAAATAAAGTATGAATTAAGTGATGAGCTTGTTTCTAGCGACATTGTTGGTAGTTCTGCACCATCCATTTATGATAGTAAGGCTACTATTGTTAGAAAAGACGGTAAAAATGTACTGCTTTACATCTGGTACGATAACGAGTACGGATATAGCCACCAAGTTATTCGTTTAGCAAAGTATATCGCAAAAGTTAGACGCTATACCTACTATTAAAATAAGTTTATATATGTTTTGGGAGTGACCCCGCTTATTGCGGGGTCGAGTTTTTCGTTGCAAGCCCTCGCTCTCCCGATAACTATCTGGAATAACGCGAGTATATCCGCCAAAATCTGTACCTAAATATAAACACCAAGTCAGTTTGTAATAGCTGTTACTAAACAAAGAGAAACTCTTTTTTCATTAAAAATCTAATTTAATATTTCAATCGTATATAAATTAGCCTCATTTTTATGAGGCTTTTTATTGATTTATAATCAATTAATTAACAATATTTTATAAATTCGCAAACCAATTACAACCAATAAATCCATTTAAAAATGAATCCTATCAAATCTTTGCTTTTAATAGTATTTACATGTTTAATTAGCTTAACCTCATTTTCTCAAACCAAAAAAGACGACGACAAATTATCACTATATAACAGTAGTATTGATAATCAATTTGAATATATTTTAAGAAAATCTGGTAATTTTAAAGGTACAAACGGTCAACCTTACGAAGCCGTAAAACGCAGTATGTTTTTAGCCTTAAGAGCACATACTTTAGATTCTTTAAAAACGGTTCATAAAAATCTAGCAGAAACTCAAGCAATTGTTAAAACTCAAGCTAAAGAAATTGAAGATTTAAAAACGAATCTATCAAGCACACAAACCAATTTAGACAAAACCAACGAAGAAAAAAATAACATGGCGCTATTTGGTATGCAAATGAGCAAAACCAATTACAACGTGCTTATGTGGTCTATTATTGGAGGGTTATTAGCATTATTAATTTTGTTTATCTATAAGTTTAAAAATAGCAATGCTATAACTAGAGAAGCAAAACATAATTTAGCTGAAATTGAAGAAGAATTTGAAGAGCACCGCAGAACAGCTCTTGAGCGTGAACAAAAAGTTAGACGTCAACTTCAGGACGAAATAAACAAACAGAAGAAAGTTTAAATAAAAAACTGTCAAAATTTCACTAACCTGACAGTTCTTAATTTGGAATATTTTTTGCTTTGTAGCAAGTGTTGATTTTTTATAGTTTAACATTTAAAATTTTAGATTATGAAGAAAAAACCTGTTAAAGTCCAATTAATTGGAAAAGAAAAGCAGTATTTCTTGATTAAATTTCCTGATTTAAAAATCCCTGTAAAAGTTAATCATAACTTGTACACCAAAATGAAACACAGTCAGGAATATGTGTTTTCAAACTTAAATCAAAAAGGATTTAATTCACATTCTGCTTAAACAGAAAACTAATAAAAGGCTGAGTTTTATAATTCAGCCTTTTTTTTATTACCCTTATTTTAAATTAGAAATTAGATTTCGGTATATTAAAACATGATTATTAAACAAGCTACTTTAACATAATTAAATCAAATCGCTCCCCTATTTGATGCCTGTAAAGTGTTTTACAGATAAACTTCAGATATTAATGGTGCTAAGGCATTTTTAGCATGGGAGAGCAGGATTGACTACGTCCATCCCGAAAACTACGTTTTGAAAATAGAAAAACCTACAAAATAAAAAAGCAAGCTTTATATTTTGCTTGCTTTTTTTATTTATCCGTGGGGAGAGCAGGATTCGAACCTGCGAAGACATAGTCAGCAGATTTACAGTCTGCCCTCGTTGGCCGCTTGAGTATCTCCCCAAAACTGAGCGCAAATATATTATTGTTTCTTAATTCTGCAAAAGGAAAAATAATTTTTTGTTGATTGTATGAAGTTAAAGGCTCAAAAACAAGTTCAGTGGCAGGAAATCATAATTCATAACGTATTCTAAATGAAACAAATCGAGGTTGAATAAATGTTTCTAAATTACGAACAGATAAATTATTAGCACTGTTTCTTATTCTAGAATCTATATCTAATAAGTTAGTGGCTTTAATTTCATATTCCCATTTAGAGTCTTCATCTTTTCTATAAGATAATGAAGCATCCCAAGTTTCAAAAGATTGTGATGGATTAACTCCATCATCCTGATTACTATACGTGTAATCTGTTCTAAAAGTTAATGACTTCCAGATATAAGCATCAAAATTTACTGATGGTGCATTAGTAACAAATTTTGTTGAATTAGCACCTTGATTATTATCTGAAACACTGTAACGGTATCTAAATCTTACATTTGGTGCTTCTCTAAAATTTGTTCTTAACTCTGGTATATAATTCTGCGTAAAACGCTCATTTAAAGATTGCCTACCTTGGATAAACTGATTGATTTTACTATAATTAAAACTTGTTGTTAAAGATGCTCTTAACTTACCAAAAGTACGCTGTATACGTCCGTTAGCAGAAACACTTTCATCTGCAAAATTAGAATTAAAAAAAGAGCTCGTTCTAATAACATTTTCAAAATTTGTTAAACCTCGTATTTGGTCTATATTCTTATTATAAGATAAACGCGCAAACACATTGGTATAATTAAATAAATTAAAACTACTATAAAATAAACTTACATTATGCGATAATGCATTTTGCAATTCCGGTTCTCCATATTGAATACTATTAAAGTTATTAAACACCAAACCTTCGGCTAAACGTGTAACATCTGTAAATTGATTTCTCATGTTATACCGCAAGGTTAAACTTTCGCTCTTTTTAAATTGAATACGGGTTTCAAAATCTGGTAAAAACCTAAAGAAATTATCTTCAAAAGTTTCTCCAAACTGACTGTTTTTATTCCCGTAGGCATGTAATGAAAATCCAGGAGTAAATGTAAATTTACCTGCTTTAAGTGTGTAATGCACACCTAAATACAAGTCAGTAAAGTTATATTCAGTATCATTAGCAGCACTTAACAAATCTCCATCATCGTTAGAAATAGTTGGCGTTGGTTCAAACTCTGAACCATCATCTAAAAACTGAAACAAATTAGAGTTAAATTCTTGACGACTCAAAATAGTCCCGAAAGTAAAATTGATATTACTTTTATCATTAAGAATATTGTAATAATCCAGTTTAGCATCCACTTGGTTTGATTTTATACGTCGGTTTTGTCCAAAATCATAATTATTAAGAGAGGTTACAAACCCAACAGCTTCGGCAGTCCTATCAAAAGCATCTCTGTCGATGTCATCACCATCAGTATCAGGGTCGTTTACCAAAAGTGCATTGTAAAAAGGATCTTCATTTTTTATTAAATGTTGCACTTCAAAAGCAAAAATATTAGTTTCATCTAACGTGTAATAATAATTTAAATTTTGATTGATACTAAAAGGCGTGACTTCATCCAACTGAGTAGTTTCTCCAACTATTGACGAATTAAGATTTTGATCTTGAACATCTTTAGAAAAGCGTCCTAAAACATCATAATCCAATTGGTTATTAACATTTGGTTTATAAGCAAGACTAAGTTTTAATAAACCTTGATTTGAACGTTCTTTACTAATTTGTTCTGTACGCTCATCTTCTGGGATATTATCAGATTCATTAATACCTGGAGTATTTGGGTCGTCTTCAACTTGAATATAATCAATAAAGTTAATCTCTTGGGATAAAATCCTACTGCTATTATAAATAGCAAAACCACTAATATCTAAGGCTTTGTTTGGTGAATAACTAAAATTTGATGCAGCTAATTTGTTTTCAATTTCTAAGGCATTGTTTTGTGTTGTTAAAAAATTTAAGCCATTATCTCCCAAATTTATAGACGTACCACTGCTCCTACTTGGGGTTCTAAAACCACCACCAAAACCTCTAATATCTCGCCTTGTCAAAGCTAATTCTCCTGTGTTATTTAAATCGCCTATAAAGTTTAAACTAAATTTTGGACTGTAGTAAAATAGTTTGGGTTGCACCAAATACAACTCATCATCTGGAGAAGCACCTGCACCAGCCGTTACATTTCCAAACCAAAAGTTTTCTTTTCCTTCTTTTAATTTGATGTTTATAGCAACGTTATCTTGATTATTTGTAACACTTCTTAATTGATTTACTTCTGAATAATTTCGAAGTACCTGAACTTTATCTACAGCGTTAGATGGAATATTTTTTGTAGCTAGTTTAGTATCGCCATCAAAAAAATCTTTACCATTTACCATGAGCTTATTAACCACTTTCCCCTCTACTTCAACTTGACCATCATCATTAATTTCAACACCAGGGAGTTTCTCTAAAACATCTTCCAATTTACGTTCTGAGCCATTTTTAAAAGAATCTGCATTATAAATTAAGGTATCACCTTTAACCGTTACAGGCATTTCATAGGTTAGCTCTACAGCATCTAGGGCATTGTCAGCATTAAGTACAATATCTTTCGTTATATCAGCAGTTTCTGTTGTTACTGTTTCTGTGAAGGTTTTCATACCAATATAACTCACCTGAATACTGTAAGTAGAATTTTTTGATAAGCTAAGTTTATATGAACCTTTTTGATCTGTTATACCATAAGATTGCAAGGTTTTAGTTTCCTGATTAATAGCTATAACATTTGCTAATTCTAGTGGAGCTCCAATGCTATCTTTTACAATACCTTGCATTTTTACTTGCGCAAAAGAAAGATGCGTCACTAAAAGTAACAGCAGTATAATTAGTTTTTTTGTCATGTTTTTTTGATTGATTAGTGCATGAATTGTTTGCGAAGTTTAATTTCGTCTTCCTCCTGGTCTGCCACCTCCTCGTCTTCGATTATCTCTAAACTCTTGCATTTTTTTTGTGATGATTTCATTATACTCCAATTTGGTAACTTCTTGACCTTTTTCTGGAGCTGTAATTTTAGTTTTTTCTTCTGGATTTATGATGATTTTTGAACAAAGCATAGTGGTATTCCCTGCACTTACTTCTAAGATTAAACCTGGTAAGCCCCAATATTCAGAAGGTCCTTGACTTACAGGAATTTGCGGTGTGTACCAAGCAACAACATCTATCATTTTAACTTCATCCTCTTTATTTTGAACTGAGTCTTTGAGTTTTAGAGAGTCAGCCTTCTTTTCATTCTCTTCACGTCGTCTCGGTGGAAATTCAATATCTGTAGATTCTTTTTTAGCTGTTGCTTTGAAACATAAATACTGCCCTATTTGTTTTGTTTCAGTACCCATAACCCATTCTAATGGTTTTAATTCTTCTTTAATTAAAAATTGTTTTCCAAAAAACTCTTGGTCTTGCAAAAACAAATGAGTCTTGATATTTTTATACTGCGGTCCAGCAGAAAAACTACTTCCAAACATACTTGGTCCTCTGCCATTACCTGGCATCGCTAATTTTTCATCTTCTTTGTATATGGACTCTTCCTTGTTGAACGTTAAAATATAAGTTTTCTCGAACATAGATTTCAAACGTTCTGCTATTTGCTTCTTCTGTTGCTCATTCAATTGGCGTCCTCTTCCGAAGCGACTCATATCCATAGTAGTTTTAGAAAAGTAATAAGCTTTACCTTGAAAATCTTGAGCGCTTGAAGAAAAAGAGATTAAAAGAACAAAGAGAGAAACCGTTAGTTTTAAAGGTAATGTTTTCATAAAGGTGTTTTATTAGATGTATCTTAGACCAAGATACTACCTTTAAGTTTAAAACTGAGACGTTAATATTTCGTTAAAACTATTACGCTTTTTCTTTTATTTAAGAACGGCGTCTTCCTCGATTATCTCTAAACTCTCTCATTTTTTCCATGATAATGGTTTGATATTCTTTTTTGGTAACCACTTCACCTTTATCAGGAGCCTCAAGTTTAGCTTTTTCTTTAGGATTCAAAATAACTTTAGAACATAACATGGTTGTGTTACCTACGCTTACTTCTAAAATTAAACCTGGTAATCCCCAATACTCTAAAGGTCCTTGACTTACTGGAATTTGTGGCGAGTACCATGCTACTATTTGTGTCATTGGAATCTCATTTATGTCGGTTTCATTAGAAGTTTCATTTCCCTCAGTTTTTTCAGAATCCTTATTTTTTTCTTGATTTCTTAACTTATCCCAAGAAAACGACCACCAGTTCAACTCAGATTCTGGTATAACTGTTACCGCTTTAAAGCAAGTATAATCTCCTATCATTTTAGTTTCATCTCCCATAACCCACTCTAATTTTTGAAGTGCATCTTTTATTAAAAACTTCTTACCATAAAATTCTTGTTCTTGTATTAAAGTATTTTCCTTTACGTTTTTGTACTGCGGTCCTGGAGTAAAATTTTTACCCCAAGAATCTGTTGCTCCAGACATAGCATCCAACTTTTCGTCTTCTTTGAAATAGGATTCCTCTTTATTAAAAGTCAAAATATAAGTTTTCTCTAGACGATTTTTTAAACGTTCCTGTACTTGTTTTTTTTGTTGTGCGCTTAGTCTAGCTCCCCACTTACCCAATTCCATAGTTGACTTTGAAAAATAATAAGCTTTCCCTTGAAAATCTTGAGATTTTACAGAAAATGACACTATTAACAATAAGGAAAAAACAATAACTTTTAGACTTCGAGATTTCATGATATATATTTTTGTTTAACAAATATAGCGAATTATTAAACAACAATAATTTAAAACCTCCAAATTAGCCTAACCTCCAATCCTTATCATTACACGTTCACCATCGTTAAGTCGCCCTCTTTTAGATTGAAACTGTGCCATCATTTCCTTAGATTTTTTTTCTCGAATGTCATCAAACTCCTTTTGAGTAACTTCTTTACCTTTAATTGGTTCAACAATTTTAACGTTTTCTGCAGGATTCAAAACAATTTTGGTACACACCAAAGTTAAGTCGCCATCATTCATCTCTAAAATTAAACCGGGTAATCCAAAATACTCTGCTGGACCATTATTAATGGGAATTTGTGGAGTATACCAAACCGTAGTTATTCTGGGTTTTGTAACTTTCTCAATTTCTCCCATTTCGGTTAAAGTTTCTGTGGTATATTCATCTTTAAAAACCGCTTTAAAACAGGTGTAATTCCCAATGTTTTTAGTCTCATTGACTAGTTCCCATTTTCTATTGGTTAATGTGTCCTTTATTAGAAACACCTTTCCATAAATTTCAGATTTATTTGAAAATCTACCTTCCTTCATGTTTTTATATAGAATATCTGAGCCCTGAGAGACTTTAATTGTGATACCTGATTGAACAGGATTAGGAGCATCTAACTTTTCTTCTTTCTTGTAAATAGATTCATGTTTGTTAAATGTAAGTGTATACTCCTGCTGAAACTGTTTTCGTAATTGTTCTTGAATTTGCTTCTGCATATCATCACTCATCTCCTTATTACCCATTTTTAAATTGACTTTTCGATGCGATTTGTAGGTGGCAACACCCTGAAAATTTTGTGCTATTACGCTTGTAGTAAATAGTAATAGCAAGATGTAGACATAGTTGTTTTTCATAATTGTTCTTTTTTTGATTAATGATGTACAAATATGTTACAGAATTTATGTTTTTAAAGTTAACTAGTGTTAACGTGTGTTAACCGATTGGTTTTATTGGTATTTAACATTTACTTTTGGATTGATGAACGAGCAAAAATACAGATGGCTACTCTACGTAATTGTTATTACTATTATTCTAACTATAGTTGTACAAGGCTATTGGAATTATAAAAACTACCTCCTTAACAAGCAGAATTTTATAAACCAAGTACAGGTAAGTTTAGATAATGCGTTAGATACTTATTATGCTGAACTAGCCGAATCTAATAACTTAACTTTAATTGAAACAGATACACTTTCTTTATTCAACCATGGAAAATTTAAATTAAGTACAGATTCAATTCTAAATAGTATAACAGAGGAGCATAAAGTTTTAAGAGACAAAGGTATTTCTGGCTTTACACAATTAAAAAGTAATGATAGTGGTTTTACATTTCGTAAGGGTGAAAACCATATTTCTCAAGTACGCGTTATAAAAGGTACAAAAGCTGCAGATAGTATTAAACTACTAAAAGGCATCACTTCAATATTTATATCTATAAAAAATGACACCTTAGATTTTACAAAGCTTAATCCTTTAATAAAAAGTGAGTTTAATAGAAAGAAGCTAGAGTTTGATTATGTTTTAAAACATTACAAACACGATAGTTTATTTAATACGTTTAATATCGAAAAGGAAAAATCAAACTTCTTAAAAGCTCAGTCTAAATCTACATTTTTAAAACAAAATGAAATTTTAGAAATAGCTTATCCAAATGCAACAAGTATTATTTTAAAACAAGGCTTAGGTAGTATTATAATTTCTATATTATTAGTTATGGCAATTATTAGCGCCTTATTTTATTTACTAAAGGTTATAAAAAATCAGAAACAGTTAGCCGAAATTAAAAATGATTTAATTGGTAATATTACTCATGAATTTAAAACGCCCATTGCCACTATTGGTGTAGCTTTAGAAAGTATTAATAATTTTAACGCTATTGATGATAAAGAAAAAACAAAAAAGTACATTGATATGTCATCAAACCAACTTTCAAAGTTAAATCTTATGGTTGAAAAACTATTGGAAACCGCTACTTTGGACAGTGAATCCTTAGAATTTCATAAAGAACCTTTAGATCTCGTTGCGCTTCTAGATAATTTAATAACTCGATATAAAATTCATAACCCAGATAAAATATTCAAATCTCATATTAATGTAAAAATGTTGAATATTAGTGTTGATAAATTTCACTTTGAAAATGCACTAAACAATATTTTAGACAATGCCATTAAATATGGTGGAGACGAAATTACAATTACTTTAAATAATGATTCTAAATATACCAAAATCTCTATTGCAGATAATGGTAATACTTTAAAAGCTGAAAACAAACAACGCATCTTTGAAAAGTTTTATAGAATACCAAAAGGAAATACACACGATGTGAAGGGTTATGGTATTGGCTTATATTACACAAAAACTATTATTGATAAGCATGGAGGTAATATTTATTTAGACTTAAAAAACAAACTAACAACATTCAAAATTTCTATACCTCATGCATAAGCCTATAAAAATTTTATTAGCTGAAGATGAAACTGCTCTAGGACAAATCATAAAAGAAAGCCTAGAGACTAGAGATTTTGAAGTTATACTTTGCGAAAATGGTGAAACTGCTTTGAAAAATTATCAAACTGAAGTGCCTGAGCTATTAGTTTTAGATGTAATGATGCCAAAAAAAGATGGTTTTACATTAGCAAAAGAAATCCGAAATATTGATGATACCATCCCTATAATATTCCTAACAGCAAAATCGCAAACACAGGATGTAGTTGAAGGGTTTTCTATTGGCGGTAACGACTATCTAAAAAAACCATTTAGTATGGAAGAGTTAATCGTTAGAATTAACAACCTACTAAACCGAAGTAAAGAACAGCAACAATCTACTATCATTGAGATTAGTGAATATATCTTCAATTTCCCTAAACAAACACTTCAGTTTAAAAATGAAGACAAAATTCCACTCACACATCGGGAGGCCCATTTACTATTTCATCTTGTAAAAAATAAGAATCAGGTTTTAGATCGTTCCTTAATATTAAATAAACTTTGGGGAAATGATGATTTTTTTAGTGCCAGAAGTATGGATGTATTTATAACTAAACTTAGAAAAAAACTAAAGCAGGATTCTAATATTGAAATTATTAATGTTAGAGGTTTTGGATATAAATTAATTTTCTAGAAAGTGGTTTGATTTTTGTACTTTTCGAACTGCTATGAGATATATCATATACATTTTTATCGCTTTCTCTGTTTCAATTAATGCACAAAAGTCAATTGAAACAACCTACATAAAAAAAACTAATATCGTATTTGATAAACTTGTTGCTGTAGATAATTTCGGAACAATCTTCTACCTAAAAGACGATGTTATTCTAAAAAAATCAGGTAATAACGTTATTACTTATAACAACTTACAACTTGGTAACATTGCATCTGCAAATGCATTCAATCCTTTAAAAATCAATTTACTTTACAAAGATTTTAATACCGTAATCATTCTTGATAATCGTTTAGCAGAAGTATTTAAAATAGACTTCAATAGTTTAATTCCGTATAAGAATGTTACTCACATTTCAACTGGACACGATAACACTATTTGGATATTTAATCAAGACTTACAAAAGCTAGAATTATTTGACTACAAAACTAGAACCACAAGAGCACAAACTGTACCTGTGCAAAGTTCAGTACTTGATTTAAAAAGTAATTATAATTTTTGTTGGTTGCTTACAGAAAACTATTTGTATGTGTATAATTACTTTGGGAGTTTAGTAAAAAAAATAAAGAATTCTGGGTACACAGAATTGGCAGAAACTAACGGGAATATAATTCTTAAAAAGGACAATAAACTCTTCTACAACAAAAAAAGCACAGATAATATTTTTCCTATAAAAACAGGAAATTTGTTAATAAATCAGTTTTTTGTAACCAACGAAACCTTGTATATTTACAATTCTGAATTTTTGCAGGAATTTCAATTAAAAATCGATTAACCATGCACATTGCAATTGCCGGAAATATTGGGGCTGGAAAAACTACGCTCACTAAATTATTAGCAAAACATTATAACTGGGAAGCGCAATTAGAAGATGTAGTGGATAATCCATATCTAGATGATTTCTACAATCAAATGGAACGTTGGAGTTTCAATTTGCAAGTTTACTTTCTTAATAGTAGGTTTCGTCAGGTTTTACAAATTCGCCAAAGCGGTAGGGACATTATTCAAGATCGAACTATTTATGAGGATGCACACATTTTTGCACCAAATTTACATGCTATGGGCTTGATGACAAATCGGGACTTTGAAAACTATAAATCCCTTTTTGATTTAATGGAATCACTAGTAAAAGGTCCAGATGTTCTAATTTATTTACGTAGCTCTATTCCTAACTTAGTTTCTCAAATTCATAAACGTGGTCGCGATTACGAAAACTCAATAAGCATTGATTATTTAAGTAGACTCAACGAACGCTACGAAGCTTGGATTCATGGCTATAAAGGTAAATTACTAATCATCGACGTTGATAATTTAAACTTTGTAGACAACCCTGAAGACTTAGGAAACGTGATTAACACTATAGATGCAGAGATAAACGGACTATTTTAAATTATGGCGTTACCCAAAAGGGTCGGGCTTTCCTTTACTAGTTTTGGCTTCCCGATAGCTATCGGGACCGCCTCGCCAAAAGCTATCCATTACTCCCGATAGCTATCGGGACTAACGCACTCACCAGCTAATGTTCTTGCATTACCTAAAAGCCATTCAATTTTTTCAAGCAATAAAACCATTAACCTGTGCATGCTCAATAGCTTCATTTGTGCTTTCAACTAATAAAACTGGAATCTTAGTATAATCTTTATACAAGTTAGCAACCCTAAACATTTTCTTTTTATGATTAACGCTACGTAAATATATAGCCAAAATTCTATCTGGGTATACATCTGCAACTTCCATATAGATATCAGGGTCATGCTCTCCGCTATCCCCAATTAAAATAAACTTGAGCTTAGGATACGTTTTTAAAAGATTAATAATTTCCTTTTGTTTTTGAGGTTTCTCATCTTTTGGTCTTCTAGCAAAAGGTTTTGGAAAATTTCTAAGTATAATTGGTCCCTTTGGAAAATTATTATTCCTTAAAAAGTATTTTAAATAACGATATAAATTCCAAGGACTATGGCTTACATAAAATATAGGGTTAGCCTCCTGCCCTGTTTTACCTTGGTGTAATAAATTATAAAATTCTGGAGCGCCCTCTAGAGGTAATCTTTTACCAGCCGAAGTTAATAATGTATTAATTAAAACGCGCCATTTTAAAATCGAGGTTAAACCTGTATGTAAAATAGTATCATCAACATCACTTATCACCCCAAAAGCTGCTTTATTTGATGGAATCAACATATCTCCAGGAAAACGATTGTTAGATTGTATTGTTCGTTTGAGCTGTTCTTCGCGATATGAAAACTCTAGTTTTACCCAACCTTCTTTATTTGCATAAGCACTTATATCTTCAACCTGTTCATCTATTAAAAAATACCCTCTATCATCTGTTTTAGTATAAAAGGTTTTATCTCCAATTTTTACACTAAGTTCTGTATGCTTAATTTCATCTGTTTCAAAACGTTTCCATGCATTAACAAACAACTTAAATGCACCTCGCTTTTCTAGATTTATACTTTCATCCTCTAAAGCTCTTCCTCTTAAATACAAATGATTTTTTGTACCATAGGTTTGAAAAACTATAATTTGTAGCGGATCTTTTTTAAACATTAAAACAGCATTATTTATCGATTTAAAAATACAAAAAAACCACGCTTACAAGCGTGGTTTTATATTTTAAAAAAGATTAGACTTAGTTTATAACTTCTTCCTCAACCTTTTTAATAATCTTCTTGCTTTCTACTAAAATATCATCACCTTCTTTTTTTAAAGCTTCAACTTTAGCTTTCACCTCAGCCTCAGCACCTTCAAAAGTTTCATAACTTGTAGACGATTCACCATTTTTAGTAGTTACAGTTGTTACTACAGCTTTAGTAGTACCATCATCGTTTTTAGTCATTTCTACTTTAACTTCTTTTGAAACTTCTACCTGTTCTGTTGCGTTATTAGTATCAGCATAAGCCGTTAAGCTATCCGCAGAAATTGCTATACTTGGTGCTATTACTAAAGCTACAACAGACATTAATTTTAATAAAATATTTAGAGAAGGACCTGAAGTATCTTTAAAAGGGTCTCCAACAGTATCACCAACAACAGCTGCTTTGTGCGCATCTGTACCTTTTCTACCTTCTTCTTCAATAGTTTTCTTAGCATTATCCCAAGCACCACCAGCGTTAGACTGGAAAATTGCCATAAGCACACCACAAGTAGTAACACCTGCTAAAAGGCCTCCTAACATTTCTGCACCTCCTAAAAACCCAACAGCAACTGGAACAGCAATAGCTAATAAACCAGGTAATACCATTTCTTTAATAGAGGCTTTAGTTGAAATGTCTATACATTTTCCATAATCTGCAACGCCATCAGCTTCATCAAATATTCTTCTTTGTTCTACAGTGGCTTTTGTCATATCCGAATCAACCGCTCTCATAACTTCTAAAGCAGCTTTTAATTTAGGAATATCTCTAAATTGACGACGTACTTCTTCAATCATAGCCATAGCTGCACGTCCTACAGCATTCATTGATAATGCAGAAAACACAAATGGTAACATACCACCTATTAATAATCCAGCCATAATATCTGGTCTAGACACATCAATTGAAGTTACGTTAGCTGTTTTCATAAACGCAGCAAATAATGCTAAAGCAGTTAACGCTGCAGAAGCAATAGCAAATCCTTTTCCAATAGCAGCAGTAGTATTTCCTACAGCATCTAATTTATCAGTACGCTCTCTAACTTCACTTGGTAATTCTGCCATTTCAGCAATACCTCCAGCATTATCACAAATTGGTCCGTAGGCATCAACAGCCAATTGTATTCCTGTATTTGCTAACATACCTACCGCTGCAATAGCAATACCATATAACCCTGCAAAATGATGAGACACCATAATAGCAGCAGCAATTAAAAGAATTGGGATTGCTGTACTCATCATACCAACACCCAAACCAGAAATAATATTCGTTGCAGCCCCTGTTTCAGATTGCTTTACAATAGATAATACAGGCTTTTTTCCTGTTGCAGTATAATACTCAGTTATTTTACCTACTGCTAAACCAGCTACTAAACCAGCAATAGTTGCCCAAAACACACCCATAGATGTGTATGTTGTTCCTGCATCAACCCATGATTCTGGTAACATACCATTAATTATAAAATAAGATGCTACTAACATTAAACCAGCAGAACCAAATTCTCCAATGTTTAAAGCTGTCTGTGGGTTTCCACCATCTTTAACTCTTACAAAAAATGTTCCTAGAATAGACATTACAATACCTACCGCTGCAAGCACTAAAGGTAAATAAACGGCTCCTAAGCCATCAAAAGCACCTTGAAATTCTGGTAACGTTGCATAAATAGCTCCTAATACCATAGTACCAATAATAGACCCTACGTATGATTCGAATAAATCGGCTCCCATACCAGCAACATCACCTACATTATCACCTACATTATCAGCGATTGTAGCAGGATTTAATGGATGATCTTCTGGAATACCAGCTTCAACTTTACCAACTAAGTCGGCACCAACATCGGCAGCCTTAGTATAAATACCTCCACCAACACGAGCAAATAAAGCAATTGATGAAGCTCCAAGAGAAAAACCAGAAAGTACATTAAGAATCTCTCCTATTTCCCAGCCTTGTCCACTATATATCATGAATAAACCACTCAATCCTAAAACACCCAGACCTACAACACCTAAGCCCATAACTGCACCTCCAGCAAAAGCAACTTCTAATGCGCGTCCTAAAGAGTGTCGTGCAGCTTGTGTGGTTCTTACATTGGCTTTAGTTGCTACTTTCATTCCTATAAATCCAGCAAGTGCAGAACAAATAGCACCAACAATAAATGAAACAGCTACCATGCCGTTAGAGCCTTCTTCTGCATTTCCTTTAAAGTATAACAGAACCGCTACCGCAGCAACAAAAATTGCTAGAACTTTATATTCTGCTTTTAAAAAAGCCATGGCACCATCAGAGATGTTTTTAGCAATTCGTGCCATTTTAGACTCTCCAACGTCTTGCTTAGAAACCCAAACATTTTTAATAAATACAAACGCTAAAGCCAAAACACCAAAAAGCGGTAAAAATTTTACTATTAAATCCATATTAGTTAGTTAATTTTAATTAATTATTTTTTTAACTCGACGAAAATATGAAAATATAAGTGATAAAAAAAGCCTACATAAACTAAAGATAATATATTTAATAAGCTGTTAAATTATTATATTAATAATACTATGACAATTATTAGTTTTTAAGCTTTTATCGATTGAATTTTAAAATGACTTTTAAACTGTTAAATAGATATAATTAATACTAAAAAAGATAAAAACAAAACCACGCATAAACAAAAAACCACCATAATTATATATGGTGGTTTTTTTTATTTACAGAAGAAGAACTAAATTGTAAATGCTCTCTTTTTCTTATGCTCACTATTATTATATCGTTCTATACATTCATGGTAAATTTTAATAGCTTCTTCAGCATTTCCCCATCCTCCTGTATCTACTTTTTTCTTCTCTAAATCTTTATATACTTGGAAAAAATGTTCAATCTCTTTTAGCCTGTGAGGATTTAGTGCTGATATATCACTTCTCTTACTCCAAACAGGATCAGAAACCGGAACACATATAATTTTTTCATCAGGTCCTTTTTCATCTGTCATATGAAACACACCAATGGGTCTTACCTCCATTACAACCATAGGATACGATGGCTCTGTAGAAAGCACTAACACATCCAATGGATCTTGATCTAAAGCTAGAGTTTCAGGCACAAAACCATAATCTCCTGGATACATCATTGAAGAAAACAATGTTCTATCAAAACGAATTTTATGCAATGCAAAATCGTACTCATATTTATTTCTACTTCCTTTTGGAATTTCAATTAAAACGTCAAAGGTTACATCTTTTTTCTTTTTATCACTCATTTCTATATTATTTGAACCTATTAATAGGGTTATATATTCAATTAATTAACACTGCAAATGTACTGAACACATAAACCTTAAACAATAATTAAGTTAAGCTTAAACATGTTTTTAAATAAGTGCAATTTTAACATATTGATATTGAGTAATTCGCATAATCTCAACTCATTATTTATTATATTGTGCAAGACTAACTTAAATAATCAATTAATCATGCGTTTAACAATATGTATCCTTCTATTTTTTTCATTTAGTATTCAAGCCCAAAAACAACCTTGGAAAGGTAAGTTTGAGCCAATTGACAACATGATTGCACCCCCTAATGCTTACAGAGCGGCGAGTGGCGCTCCAGGAAGCGCGTATTGGCAACAGAGAGCTGATTATAAAATTAAAGCAGTTTTAGATGAAAAAAATAATACAATTACAGGTGAAGAAACCATAACATATTACAATAATTCTCCAGATGATTTAACTTATGTTTGGATTCAATTAGAACAAAATGTAAACAAGAAAGAAAACGAAGATTTTGGTAGTATTAATAATAGAATGAGAGATTCTATGACTACCAGACAATTACAATTCTTAACTAGAGCTATTGATTTTCCTGCTGGTTATTCCATTAAATCTGTAAAAGATGGTAACGGAAAAGACATAAAAACTATGGTGAATAACACCATGATGAAAGTAAAATTGAATAACGTTTTAAAGTCTGGTGAAACTACCAAAATTTCTATAAGTTGGTCTTATCCTATTACGGATAGAAGCATGTATATACTATCTAGAGAGGGCTACGAATATTTTCCAGAAGATGATAACACAGTATATTTAATTGCGCATTGGTTTCCCAGAATGGCTGTTTATAATGATACTGAAGGGTGGCAAAATCAGCAATTTCAAAAACTGGGAGAATTTGCTTTGGAGTTTGGAGACTATGAAGTTGAAATTACTGTACCAGAAGACCACGTAGTTGCTTCAACCGGAACCCTACAAAACCCTGAAAATGTATTAACAAAAACACAACGCAAAAGATTAGAGCAGGCTAAAAAGTCTTTTGATAAACCTTTAATGATTATTACAAAAGAAGAAGCTATAGCTAATGAAAAACAAAAATCTACCAAACAAAAAACTTGGAAATTCAATGCTAAAAATGTTAGGGATTTTGCATTTGCCTCGTCAAGAAAATTTATGTGGGATGCACAAGCTGTAAAGCTTTCTTCTAACAATGTTATGGCCATGTCTTTTTACCCAAAGGAAGGTTTACCTGTATGGCAAGAAGAATCTACAAAAGCTATCATGCATGCGCTACAAGTCTATTCGGATGCTACTTTTGATTACCCTTACCCTGTTTGCATCTCGGTTAATACCTCAAACATTGGTATGGAGTTCCCGATGATTAGTTTTAATGGAGGACGACCAAAAAATGGAAAGATTAGCGAGGGTGCTAAACAAGGAATGGTTGGTACGATAATTCATGAAGTTGGTCACAATTGGTTTCCAATGATTGTAAGTTCAGATGAAAGAAAATGGATGTGGATGGACGAAGGCTTAAACACCTTTTTACATCAAAGAACTGTTGCAGAACGCTACCCTGGTTGGAATAGTGTTACTCCAAAATCTATAGTCCCTTTTATGAGTGGAGACAAAAATATTTTAAGACCTATAATGACGAATTCTGATAATGAATTATTATCTCAATTTGGCGCAAATTTCTATTTAAAACCTACTGTTGGATTACAAATATTGAGAAACTCTGTTATGGGAAAAGAACTTTTTGATGAAGCTTTTAGAGAATATGCAAACCGTTGGAAATACAAACACCCTAACCCTGCAGATCTATTTAGAACATTAGAAGACGCCTCTGCAACCGATTTAGATTGGTTTTACAGAGGGTGGTTCTTTTCAACGGATAATGTAGATATGGAATTAAGCAATGTAAAATGGTTTAAAGTTTTTGAACAAGACACTAATATAGAAGACCAGAAAAGTAAATCGCAAACCAAAATAGCCGCAAATGGCAATAGTGCCGAAGCAGATTCTAAAGATTTTACTAATGGACCAGAAGTTATTACAATGACATCAACTCCTGATAATTCATATGGCCAGTTTTTATCAAGACTAGATGAACCAGCAGTAAGAAAGCAAGTATCTGGAAAAAACATATATGAAGTTACCATTAAAAACCTTGGCGGATTGGTAATGCCAGTAACCATAGAATGGGTATTTACTGACGGCACAAAAGAAACAAATACTTTACCAGCCGACATTTGGAGAAGAAACGAATATGAAATTCAAGAAACTTTTATTAAAGACAAGGAAGTTAGTCAAGTAAATTTAGATCCAAATTTCGAATTTGCTGACACCAATATGGATAATAATACATTTCCAAAAACAGAATCTGTTTCTGAATTTGATGAATTTAAATCAAAAAAAAATAAGCCTTAAGTATTATTTCTTAAGGCTTATTAATAACTAACTTAAACTAAACTAACTAAACTTTATTATTATTTATTATTAAATTATATTTCGTTTCCCTAGACAAATATAGCACACATTATTAATATATTTTTATTTATATTTTTTATATAATACATAAACTTTAATTATGTATTATATAAAAAATCAACAATAAGTACTGCTATATGGCTTACAATACATTGAAAAAAATTTTTCTATTAACTCTGTTTTTTTGCTTTCAGTTTAATACTGAAGCGCAAAATAAGTCAGAGATTAACAATATACTATTCATTGGAAATAGTTTAACCTACACAAATAATTTACCAGAGCTGGTAAAAACTAAAGCAAAATACTCTGGGTACAATATCCAAATTGAAGTTATTGCTTTTCCAAATTATGCATTATCAGACCACTGGAGAGATGGGAAAATACAAAAACTCATTTCTAGCAAAAAATTTGATATAGTCATTATTCAACAAGGACCTTCTTCTCAATCCAAAGGAAAAAACATCCTTATAAACTATGGTAAAAAATATAGTGAACTTTGTAAAGACAATAATGCACTATTAGCTTATTATATGGTTTGGCCATCGTTACGCTATTATAACACTTTTGATGATGTAATAAAAAATCATGAGCTAGCAGCCAAAGAAAATCATGCCATTTTATGTCCCGTTGGAAAAGTGTGGAAGAAATATTTCGATACCACCAAAAAGTTTGATTACTATGGTGAAGATAGCTTTCATCCTTCAAAAAAAGGAAGCACTGTTGCTGCACAAGTTATTTTTAGCACACTTAGAAAGCATTTAAAATAATTAAACAATCAAACTGTTTTTTTGATAAAAAACAAACATTTTTTATAAGAAATTCCTTATATTTGATTACCCAACCAACCAATTTAGTATATGAGAATCAAGTTCTCTATTATTATCATGTTATTCACTTGGACAATATTCTGTCAGAATAATTCTTGTTTAAATTTTAAAACCGGAGAATTTATATATTCAAATCCTGAATATTCTGATTGGAAGATAACACGAACAGACACCATCCAAATTGAAAATAATAGTAAAACAGGTATAGAGATTAGAAGTTCAATTAATTGGATATCTGATTGCAGCTATACACTTACCTGTAAAAGCGTTTCTGTCCCAAGCTTAAAAAACATTATAGGTAAAGTTTTTAAAGTATCAATTGTAGAAACATTTAATGATGGTTATAAATGTATATCGAAACGTAACGACGTTCAAACCAAAGACATGTTTTTAGAAATGATAAAAATTAAATAGCTAGAACTCAACCACAAAATAAGTAGATATACGTATTTCATTTAAACGTTTATAGCATTATATTGCACTATAAACCAATAAATTATGATACGCCTCAACTTAAAACCTTCTGTCATAAAGAATTTAAGCTTCAACAAAAAAGACAAAACACTAGAAATAGAATTTAAGCATCATATCAATACGGCAAAACATATTAATATCCCTTTAGAAATCATAAAAGATTATGTTGATGCTTTAAAATACAACGATACTCTTCTAGAAGAAAATGAGTTGTTTAAATCTAACCTAAAAGTAGTGCATTCTAATTTCAGGAATTAATCTACACGTTCAATTCTGGCACCAATAGCTCTTAAGCGTTCATCAATATTTTCATACCCACGGTCTATTTGTTCAATATTTTGAATAGTAGACGTTCCTTTTGCAGAAAGCGCAGCAATTAATAACGATACACCAGCACGAATATCAGGCGATGTCATGGTTGTTGCTTTTAATGTAGATTTATAATCATGTCCAATAACTGTAGCACGATGCGGATCACATAATATAATTTTTGCTCCCATATCAATCAATTTATCCACAAAGAACAAACGACTTTCAAACATTTTTTGGTGGATTAAAACACTACCTCTAGCCTGGGTAGCAACAACCAAAATAATGCTTAATAAATCTGGAGTAAATCCTGGCCAAGGTGCATCAGAAATTGTTAAAATAGAACCATCAATAAAACTCTGAATTTCGTAACCATCAGTATGAGCAGGAATATGAATATCATCACCTTTTCTTTCAACAGTAATCCCAAGTTTTCTAAACGTTTCAGGTATTAATCCCAAATCTTCCCAAGATACATTGGTAATGGTTAATTCACTTTTTGTCATAGCAGCTAAACCAATCCAACTTCCTATTTCAATCATATCAGGAAGCATTCTATGCTCTGTTCCACCTAAACTATCAACACCATCTATAATAAGCATATTAGAACCAACACCACTAATTTTGGCGCCCATTCTGTTAAGCATTTTACATAATTGTTGCAAATAAGGCTCACAAGCCGCATTATATATAGTAGTTTGTCCTTCAGCTAAAACCGCAGCCATTAAAATATTTGCAGTTCCTGTTACTGAGGCTTCTTCAAGCAACATATAAGTGCCTTTAAGCTTTTCAGCTTCAACACCATAAAACTGTTCCTCTTTACTATAACCAAATTTAGCGCCTAATTTAATAAGACCTTCAAAATGCGTATCTAAACGTCGTCTACCAATTTTATCACCACCAGGTTTTGGAATATATCCTTTACCAAAACGTGCTAAAAGTGGTCCAACAATCATGATAGACCCTCGTAACCCACGGCCGTCAATTTTAAATTGATCAGATTCTAAATATTCCAAATTAACTTCGTCGGCTTGAAACGTATAAGATCCTTTCCCAATCTTCTCTACTTTAACACCAAGCTTTTTTAATAAACTAATTAGTTTATTAACATCAACAATATCAGGTATATTATTTATTGTTACACGCTCTGGAGTTAATAAAACAGCACATAAAATTTGTAATGCTTCGTTTTTGGCACCTTGCGGTTGAATTTTTCCTTTTAAACGGTGACCACCTTCAATTTTAAATGTTCCCATGCTTAGTTAGTAGCGTTTTCTTTGGCGGTTATTAGAATTTTTCTTGTGGTGCTTCTTATTATTGTTGTTGGAGTATTTTCCTTTAGTTCGAAGCAAACTAGAAGACTCAGATAAATCTTCATCAGAGTTTTTTAAATTTATTTTCCCTCCAGAAAGTTCGAATAAATGGTCAAAAATCACAGCATCCTCAACGGTATCTTTATTCCAATTTAAAAAACACTTTTTCATGTGGTTTGCAATGGTGTAAACCAAAGCTTCTTTTAACTCTCCCTCTTCCCAGGTGTTAGCCACATCAATCATGGTTTTAATATTGTTTCCGTAAAAACGATATTTAGGATGATTCTGTGGGTATTTTAAAGGGTCTGGTCGCTCTTCATATATTTCCTTAGTTGGTATCTCATAAGGAGAATCTACATCCAATTCAAAATTAGACATTATAAAAAGCTGATCCCAAAGCTTATGCTGAAAATCTGGAACATCTCTTAAGTGTGGTTGCATATTTCCCATAACAGAAATTATAGCCTTAGCCACCTTATTACGTTCCTCTTTAGTTTCTATGGTTTTAGCATGATTAATCATTTTTTGTAAATGACGCCCATATTCGGGAATAATTAAATGTTCACGCTCTGTGTTATATTCTAAGTTATCTATCAAAATAAATGTGTAGAGTTAAATGTTTTACACGTAGTTCTTGTGCCTGCGCAAAATACAAAAAAAAACTAAAGACTTATTACGCCTTCTACTTTTTCTGCTACTTCCTTATATTTTTCAATTACCGCATCCGGATTTTTCATTCTCACGTTTATAGAAACGCTGGTATACTTACCATTTTTCGATTCTTTCGTATCAATAACAGCACCTAAATGATTAAAAATGGAAGCAATATCCTTAATCTTCTCCTTTTCAGAAATCACAATAAATTTATACAAATACGCCGTGGGCCAAAGTGCCGTATCTTGTAATTGCGTCTTTAATTTCTTGTAAAACTCTTCAGAATTTGGAGTTGTGCTCATAACGTAAAAATAAAGTGCAAATATACGGCTCCCAAATACATTTTAAAATATTAAACTATTAATTATTTGGGCGCTACCCCAAAAAGGGGTCAGGCTTTACGCTATATCTTTTTCTCGTGCCTCAAAAAAGGATGCCGCTTCAATCCTTAGCGCACACACCTGCCAACAAAAACATAACCAAAAGTCACTACATATTTGCATTAGTTTCTACTCCACTTTTTTTTCAACGTATAAATCCCGATTTTTACAGCAAATATTAAAATATTGAGCACAAAAAAAATAGTAATTACAGGAGGTCCTGGAACAGGAAAATCTACATTAATAAACAACCTTATAAAAAAAGGATACACCTGTCTTGAAGAAATTTCACGTCAAGTTACCCTAGATGCGCAAAAACAAGGTATAGATCAACTGTTTCTAACCAATCCATTACTATTTAGCGAAATGCTACTTAAAGGCCGCCAAAAACAATACTTAGAAGCTGATATCTATAAAAACCAAACCGTATTTTTTGATAGAGGCATTCCAGATGTTTTAGCTTACATGGACTTTATTGGAGACACCTATCCAGAAGCTTTTACAGAAACTTGTAAAAATGCACCCTATAATTTAGTATTCATTTTAAAACCATGGGAGGCTATTTACAAAAGTGATAATGAGCGTTACGAAAGTTTCGACCAAGCCTTAAAAATTCACGAGCATTTAGTAAACACCTACCAAAAATTTAATTACACGCTCATAGATGTTCCTTTTGATACGGTTGAAAACCGAACAAATTTCATTTTAAAAACCGTAAACCTATAAATGGCTCACCCCATAAACATATTAGAGCGTTATTGGAAGTTCACTAGTTTCAGACCAGAGCAAGAAGCCATTATAAACGCGGTTATCGAAGGCGAAGACACTTTTGTACTGCTCCCAACAGGCGGTGGGAAATCCTTATGTTTTCAAATTCCTGCTTTAGCAAAAAAAGGGATTTGTATTGTGGTATCGCCGCTTATTGCACTCATGAAAGATCAAGTGCAAGCCTTAAACAATAAAGGCATTAAGGCCATGTCTATAGCCAGCGGTATCAGTTACAGCCAATTAGAAACGCTTCTAGATAACTGCATCTACGGAAACTACAAATTTCTCTACCTCTCGCCCGAGCGTTTACAACAAGAACTTGTTCAAGATAGGATTAGGCAAATGCATGTTAATCTCATTGCCGTAGATGAGGCACATTGTATTTCACAATGGGGAAGCGATTTCAGACTAGCATACAAAAACATAGCCATATTAAGGCAACTGCAGCCTAGTGTAAATGTGGTAGCCTTAACTGCATCTGCAAAACCAAATGTGGTTCAAGATATTGTAAAAGAACTCGATTTTATAAACCCAAAAATCTTTAAGCAGTCCTTTTTAAGATCTAATTTAGCATACATGGTTTTTCATGAAAACGATAAATATTATCGTATTGAAAAAATCCTAAAAAAAAATCCCGAATCGTCCATCATTTATGTTAGAAACCGAAAATTAACTTTAGAACTTAGTGCCTTTTTAAATTCTAAAAACATAACAGCTACACACTACCATGGCGGACTCTCAAACATTGAGAAAGATACTAACATGGAAGCTTGGGTAAACAACCAAAAGCAAGTTATGGTAGCTACAAATGCCTTTGGTATGGGAATTGATAAACCAGATGTAAAAACGGTTATACATTTAAACCTCCCAGAAAGTATTGAAAGTTATTTTCAAGAAGCTGGACGCGTAGGGAGAAATGGAGAAAAAGCCTTTGCCATAATTTTAAAAAACGATAGTGATAAAGCTTTAGTTAAAAATCAATTTTTAAGTGTTTTACCAGATGTAGATTTGGTAAAGCAAGTGTATAGAAAACTCTGTAGCTATTTTCAAATTTCTTATGGAGAAGGTGAATATCAAACTTTCGATTTTGATTTTAACACCTTTTGTAAAACCTATAACTTCAGTTCTATTTTATGTTATAATGCCGTTTTATTATTAGATAGAAATAGTATTATAAGCCTATCCAAACAATTTAAAAATAAAGTTACTGTACAATTTATAACATCCAACCATGTGCTTTTTAGATATCTAGAAACGCATGATAATCTTAGTATTATTGTTAAATCAATATTACGTTTATATGGTGGTATTTTTGATCATGTTACTAAAATAGATTTATCTAAAATATCCGAAAAAGCATCAGTACCAGAACAGGCTATAATTACAACACTTCAAAAATTAGAAAGTGATAAAATTATAGATTTAAGTTTAGCAAAAACCGATGCACAAATTACGTTTATAGAGCCACGAGAAGATGATAAAACGATTAACAGAATTGCATCAATAATAGAACAGCAAAACAAGCTAAAGCAACAACAAGTAAAAGCGATGCTTGATTATGTTGAAAACGAATCGGTTTGTAAAAGCATGCAGCTCCTCGCCTATTTTGGAGAAAAAAAACTAGAACCTTGTGGTGTGTGTTCGGTTTGTATAAACTCAAAAAAGAAAAAGAAGCCTCAAGATTTAAAAAATATCAAACAAGAGATTATTCAATTACTAGAAAACGGGGACCAATCTTCAAGATCATTAATAGCACATTTAGATTGTGAAGAAAAGGATATGAAAACGGTTTTGAAGCTGTTATTAGAACATCAAATTATTTCAATTACACCTTCAAACACTTATAAATTGAGTCATTTGTAAAATAGTGTGTTACTTGACTTTGTAAAAATTTAGCTATTTTCGTTTGACGTCGGATATAAAACATTGGTAACATATGAAAAAACTAACTCTGACAATAATACTTCTTTTTACATTGAACACTTTTGCTCAAAAAAGAACAAAAATTTTTTTTGAAGATTTTGTGGAATGTTTTTACTCAAAAAAAACAACTGAATCTATTTCTATTCACAACAGTCCGAATGAAAATAAAATTACAGAATTAAGTCCTTTAACCGAACCTCATTGTTGGTATAAATTTGCAATATCTGAATCAAAAAAAGGTTGGTTGAAAATAGAAAATATAATTGTCGGACCTTCTTGTGGAAAGAATGACATTGGAAAATATAAAGGCAAGTGGATTAAAGCAAAAAATCTAAAAATTAATATTGGTCATTCTGGGGAAACAAAAGTACATTGTTTAAAAGATAAAACTGACAAAGGATTCGCCGAAAGTGGATATAGATTTTATTCAGAACCAACCACAAACTCTGAAATAAAATTTTGTATTGAAGGATATGTGGAGTCAGAATTAATAGATATGAAAGGAACTTGGGCAAAATTGGAAATAAAACATAATGGAAATTTATATATTGGATGGTTACCAAGGAAATATCAATGTGCATATCCTTGGACAACTTGCCCTGTATATGATTAAAAAACACGTTGCTTGACTAAGTATATAATTTCAAACATTATTTACAAAAACGAACCGAATTGACATTTAGAACTTAGAATTATTAGAAATTTATTAATAAACTTAAATGAAAATAAAATTAATCATTATAGCATTATTATCCTCTCAAATATTTTACTCTCAAATTGAAATTCAAGATGATAATCTTACTATCGAATTTGTAAAAACTAAAAAAGCTAGTCAGTTTATAGGTGCTGTAACTAATGTTAGGACAAAATCAAAAGAAATAGTTCAATACAATGTAAAAGTCAGAATTGAGATGATTGATAACAAGAAAAGACCTTTTGATGCTAATAAATTCTCGCTAATAGACCACCAAGCTAAAATGAGATTAAGACCACTTAGTGTGACTTATACAAATTTTACTGATAAATGGTACTTTTTTCAATTAATTAAGGATAAACCCAAGTACAAATCTTTAGAAAAGAGATACAAGCCAGATGTAAAAGATACATTTTTAGATTATGAATTTGAGGGTGTTAGTAATATAAATGCACCAATATGCTATGAAGCGTATGATGAATACAAAATAAGTTTTAAAAACCCAGATAAAGAATGTCATCTTTCATATTTTGAACCTAAAGATTTAAGAAAGAGAAATATAAACTTATATTTTCCAATGCAAAAAAATGTAAAAAATGCTACGCTTTATTATGGATTCACGAAAATTGCTGATATAAAATTAAAAAACTAACCATACACAAAACCGTTAAACGAACCTCTCCAAAAACAAAACAATATTCAACTAAAAAAACAGAAATTAGCAGATATGCCCGCGTTAGGGATAGTAGTGGATAGCCCACAGCCCGACGCAGGAGGTGCGAGGACTTGGAACGGATAGCCCGACCTAGGTCCTGAACTAAATTCAGGATATAGGTAACGCCCAAATTTTAAAAGAAAAAAAGAAATGAATAAATTAAGAATTATATTTATGGGTACTCCAGATTTTGCGGTTGCCACATTAAAAACATTAGTTGAGCATGACTATAATATTGTTGGTGTTATTACGGCTCCGGACAAACCTGCTGGACGTGGAAGGAAACTTAACGAGAGTGCGGTTAAAAAATATGCGAAATCTAAAGATTTAACTGTTTTGCAGCCTACCAATTTAAAAAACGAAGATTTTCTTGAAGCGTTAAAAGCCTTACGTGCAAACCTTCAAATTGTAGTTGCTTTTAGAATGTTGCCAAAAGTGGTATGGCAAATGCCCGAATTTGGAACATTTAATTTACATGCGTCTTTATTGCCTAGTTACCGTGGAGCGGCGCCGATAAATTGGGCTATTATTAATGGTGAGACAAAAACTGGGGTTTCTACTTTCTTTATTGACGAAAAAATTGATACCGGAGATATGATTCTACAAGAGGAAGTTGCTATAACGCCTGATGAAAACGCTGGTAGCCTACATGATAAATTAATGGCTATTGGAAGCCAACTGGTTTTAAAGACTGTTAAATCTATTGAAGAAGGCGATGTAAGTACGATTCCGCAAACTGAAACTAAAGACATTAAAACGGCTTACAAGCTTAATAGAGCTAATTGTAAAATTGATTGGTTTGCACCTATTGATAGTATTTATAATCATATTCGTGGACTGTCGCCTTATCCTGCTGCGTGGTGTACTTTAATAAACGGTGATGACGAATTAGATGTTAAACTTTATAAAGTAGAAAAGGAATTGGATTCACATACATTAGATATTGGAACCATAATAGCCACTAAAAAAGAATTAAAGGTTGCTGTAACAAATGGTTATATAATTATTGAAGAAATTAAGCTTCCTGGAAAGCGAACTATGGATATAAAATCGCTTTTAAATGGGTATACCTTTTATGAAAATGCTAAAATGCTCTAAACCCTTACCCCTGTTGATATTGACAAAAAATCGATAAAAAGCACTTCCTTTATTAACAAATGCTGTAAGTTATCAACAAAACTGCGGATTTCCCTTGCTGGTACTTGCGTGATACCATAATCCGTATAAATTTGTAGAGGATTTAACAAAAATGTTTAACCGATTTATTAATAATTAAATTTTATATTATGAACAAAACAGATTTAATCGACGCAATGGCAGAACACGCTGGAATTACTAAAGCAGCTGCAAAAAAAGCATTAGAATGTGCTTTAATTGAAATTGAAGGTGCTTTACAAAAAGGAAACAGAGTTTCTTTAGTAGGGTTCGGTTCTTGGTCAGTATCTAAAAGAGCAGCAAGAGAAGGAAGAAATCCTCAAACTGGTGCTACAATCAAAATCAAAGCTAAAAACGTAGTTAAGTTTAAAGCTGGATCTGATTTATCAAGTGCAGTAAACTAATTAGTTAGTTATTATACCATATAAAAAGCTTCCAAAATTGGAAGCTTTTTTTTATATATTATGTTTTGAGTTGCATTTTTAATAAATATATATTAGATTTAGTTGATAATTGCTCAAAATATGGTTACAACTAAACCCAAAAAAGGAGATTTATTAATTGCTGAACCTGCCATTATTGGTGATGTTTCTTTTAACCGATCTATTGTTTTGCTAGCAGACCATTCTGATGAAGGTTCCATAGGTTTTATTCTTAACAAACCGCTTGAATATAATATAAATGACTTAATTCCTGAAGTTGAAGCCAATTTTAAGGTTTATAATGGTGGCCCTGTAGAACAGGATAATTTATACTTTATTCATAAAATACCTCAACTTATTCCAAATAGTATTGAAATTTCTTTAGGTATTTTTTGGGGAGGTGATTTTACAAAAGTTGCTGAACTAATTAAAAACAATACTATAAAAGAAAATGATATTAAGTTTTTCTTAGGCTACTCCGGTTGGGAATCGAGTCAATTAGAAAATGAGCTAAAAGCGAGTTCTTGGGTTGTAACTGAAAATATCTACAAAAAAAATATCATAGAGAAAGACTATGAAACATTTTGGAAAGAAAAGATGTTAGAATTTGGAGGCGAATATAGTATTTGGTCTAATGCTCCAGAAAACCCAAGTTACAACTAGCCTAATCTTATTTTTACATTAAGTTTTTGTAGTAATAATTTAGAAGCTTGGTTAGTAAATACCTTTTTTCTGTATTTTGAAACTGGTTGTATTCCCGTAATAACATTTGTTATAAAGAGTTCATCAGACTTCTGAATTTCAAATGGAGAAATAGAATCTTCTACCAACTCATATTCTGGTATTGCTTCTATAATTCTTAAAATTTGAGTTCGCATAACTCCTTTTAAACATCCATCAGCTAATGGAGCTGTTTTTATCTTATTATCTTTTACTAAAAACACGTTGCCATTCAAAGCCTCTACAACATGTTTATTAGTATTTAACAACAAACAATTATTTAAATTATTTTCTTTAGCATAAATACTTCCTACAACATTTAAGGCTTTGTTATTTGTTTTTAACGTAGAAAGTAAGCTTGGAGAAAGATAATAATCTTTAAATAAATCAACTTCATAAAAATCTTCATTTAGTAAATAAAAATCTTCAGATATCAATTTAACTGAAATCACAAAACTGATGTGATTTGTTTCTGGAGTGTATAAACCACCTTCTTTTCTATGTACC
Organism: uncultured Algibacter sp.; assembly: GCA_947502405.1. Classification (GTDB taxonomy): domain Bacteria; phylum Bacteroidota; class Bacteroidia; order Flavobacteriales; family Flavobacteriaceae; genus Algibacter_B. The sequence continues at coordinate 203,330 of CANMZT010000006.1, forward strand.
TGCAATTTTACCCTTGATGAGGCATCAGATAAGGCATTAGCTTCAATAGTTTTAAAGATTTCATTTTCCAAGAATTCCATAGTAAAACTCATTGGTATCTCCATACGCATAATACGCATTGAAGCCATTAACCTAAAATAATGATCTTCCCAAAATAGTATTTTGCCGTTTACAACTTTAATCGTCTCAAACAAAGCATCTCCATAAGCATATCCTCTATTATTTATAGAAATATGAGTGTTTTCCTCTAAAATAGAGCCATCAATATTAATCATAAAAAAAGTCCGCTACTTTAATAATTAAGTGCGGACAAATATAAGATTAAAATAGGTTTTAATTATACAGAACCTAGTACTTGTTTTAAATCTGAAATTTGATTATCCCAAAGCATTTTTGCCTCGTCTACTTCATCATCATCAGCAAAATCAGTAACCATTAACGAAACGTCTTTAGTAATTTCATCAACTTGAATTCTAATTTCGAAATAACATTGTAAATCGTCCTCTTCATCAGCCAGCCATCTAAATTTAACACGCTCTCCACTTTTCTTGCTCAATAATTTTGCTTGCTCTTCACTATCATCCCAAATAAAAGTAAACAACTCTCCACGAGAATTTACATTATCCGAAAACCACTCAGACAAACCAGAAGGTGTAGATATGTATTGATACAATAGTTGTGGTGAAGCATGAATAGGAAATTCTATTTCAAATTTAACTTTATCGTCCATTATTTGTTTTTAAAATTAAGCGTTGCTCAATATATACATTAATTGATAAGATTTACAATTATTTTTCATAATATTTTGCACAAGTTATGTTTGTGCACTTTAAATTTGTTGTTATATTTGCAACCTCAAAATGGCGAGGTAGCTCAGTTGGTTAGAGCGTCGGATTCATAACCCGGAGGTCGGGGGATCGTGCCCCCCTCTCGCTACAAATTCATAAAACCCCTAAGATTTATCTTAGGGGTTTTATTTTTTAATTTATATACTAATTAGGCTTACTTAAAATCAAATCTAGTAGCTCTGGTAATAATGGATTTCTATTAGTTTTATTCCAAACCACAGATAAATTAGTCCTTTGAGGTATTTTATCTAGTTCAATAAATTTAACACCTTTTATATGATTAGATATTAAAGACTTTGGCACTATAGAAATTCCAAAATTGTTTTTTACCAAATTATAAATTGAGCTTGCATGAATTGTTAAATGAGATACCGATGGCATAAAACCACTATCTTTAAAAACTTGAAGTACATTGGTATAATAAGATTCACTATACTCTGGGTCAAATAAAATAAACGACTCGCTTTTTAGTTGAGAAAGATCTTGAAAATTTGACTTATCAATTGAATGATCTTCTGGTAAGACTAAACAAAATATATCACTCTTAATACATTTCTTTTCTATAGTCTTGGGTACTTCCTCAAGCCTAACAAAACCTATATCTATATCAAAATTTAGCAATGCATTAATTTGCTTTTTATTGTCCATTTCCTTCAAACTAAAAACTACATCTGGTTTTGTTTCTCTGTAATTCATCAACAATTGAGGTATTAATTTCTGCATAGCAGAACCCACATAACCTAATTCTATTTGACCTGTTTTACCATAGTGAATTAATTTAGCATGGTTTATAGTATCCTCTAATTGCTTTAAATTTCTTGTGAATTCATCTTTAAGATACTTACCTGCTTCTGTTAAAATAACTTTTCTGTTGTGACGCTCAAATAGTTTCAAACCCAAATCATTTTCCATTTGCTTAATCTGTCTACTTAAACCAGGTTGCGAGATATACAAACGCTCTGCAGCTTTCCGGAAATGCAAATCTTCTGCAACAGCTAAAAAATATCTTAAATGGCGAAACTCTAATTGATTACTCATAGTTATCATTTGTAGTTATAAATAGTCTTTTTAAGCATCAAAAATAGAGATAACTTTGTAAAAATCAATAAATTCTTCTGAATATGACATTTAAATACGGCATAGAAACACTTACCTTGAATAAAGTTTTTGGTATTTTAAAAGGAAATACAAAAGGGGAACTTACATCTGAAGCTAAAGAAAAAATTACCAATAGTAGAAGAAAAGTTGAAACTCTTGCTAGTTCAAATAAAGCTGTTTATGGCATAAACACAGGATTTGGCCCATTATGCGATGTTCAAATCACAACTGAGGAAACTAATAAACTTCAGGAAAATTTACTCATTACTCATGCGGTAGGTGTAGGAAAACCAATTACTAAAGAATTATCAAAATTAATGATGATTTGTAAAGTACATGCACTTTCTCAAGGATATTCTGGTATTCGATTAAAAGTAGTTGAGCGTATTTTATTCTTTATAGAAAACAACTTACTTCCTGTAGTGCCAGAACAAGGTTCTGTTGGTGCTTCTGGAGATTTAGCGCCATTATCTCATTTATTTTTGCCATTAATTGGAGAAGGAGAATTTTGGATAGGTGACCAAATAGTTGAAACCAAAAAAGTTTTAAAAGAATACAACCTAAAACCTATAAAATTAAAAGCCAAAGAAGGTCTTGCTTTAATTAACGGCACGCAGTTTATTTTGGCTCATGCAATAACTGGCTTAAAAAAGATGGAATACTTACTGGATTTAGCAGATGTTGCTGGCGCAATGAGTATTGAAGGCTACCAAGGAAGCTCAGCACCGTTTAGAGATGAATTACATAAAATCCGCCCTTTTAAAGGTAATATAGAAGTTGCAGAACGCATGTTTATGTTATTATATAGGTCTCAAAATGTTGATGCCCATGAGCATTGTGAGCGCGTACAGGACCCCTATTCTATGCGCTGTATCCCTCAAGTTCATGGCGCATCTAGGAATGCTTTTTACCATTTAAAAGAATTGACTGAAATAGAAATGAATTCAGTTACAGATAATCCCATTGTGCTTAGTGAAACTGAGGCAATCTCAGGAGGAAACTTTCATGGTCAACCCTTAGCCATGGCATTAGATTATGCTTCTATAGCTGCTTCAGAATTGGGAAATATCTCAGACCGCAGATGCTTTTTGCTATTAGAAGGTAAATTTGGACTTCCAAGATTACTTACAACAGGTGGCGGGTTAAATTCTGGATTTATGATTCCACAATATACCACAGCAGCATTGGTAACAGAAAACAAGTCTTTATGTTTCCCACCATCAGCGGATAGTATCCCAACATCTTTAGGACAAGAAGACCATGTATCTATGGGAAGTATTTCTGGGAGAAAGTTTAACCAAATACTTGAAAACTTAGAAAAAATACTTGCTATTGAACTCATGTATGGTGCGCAAGCTTTAGAATTTAGAAGACCAAATACATTCTCAGATATTATCGAAGCTAATTTTAAAATAATCAGAGAAAAAGTAGATAAACTTGAAGACGACAGGCTTTTAAAAGATGATATTAATGCAATGATTGAACTTGTTTCTAATCAGGCCTTCAATTTAAAATAACTCAGAAATGACATTTAAAGAGCAAATATTACAAGGTATTCCAAACACTTTACCAGTTAAGCATCAATATCCTAGTGGAGCAAATAGAGCTCCTAGAAGAAAAGACGTTTTATCTAAACCTGAAAAACTATTAGCTATTAAAAACGCTTTACGCTACTTCCCTGTTGATTGGCATCAAGAATTAGCTATTGAGTTCTTTGAAGAATTAAAAGAATATGGTCGAATTTACATGTACCGATTCAAACCTGAATATAAAATTTATGCAAGACCAATCTCTGAATATCCAGCAAAATCAAAACAAGCGGCAGCTATTATGTTAATGATTCAGAATAATTTAGACCCTACTGTTGCACAACATCCCGAAGAACTTATTACTTATGGTGGCAATGGTGCTGTTTTTCAAAATTGGATTCAATACATCCTAACTATGCAGTACTTAGCAACAATGACAGATGAGCAAACATTACACATATACTCAGGTCATCCTATGGGACTATTTCCATCTTCAAAAGAAGCTCCAAGAGTTGTTATTACTAATGGTATGATGATTCCTAATTACTCGAAACCTGATGATTGGGAAAAATATAATGCCTTAGGTGTTACACAATATGGACAAATGACTGCAGGTTCTTACATGTATATTGGTCCACAAGGCATCGTGCATGGTACAACAATTACTGTAATGAATGCATTCAGAAAAATTCTTCAAAAAAATCAGACACCTGCTGGAAAAATATTTCTTACTTCTGGTTTAGGTGGTATGAGTGGCGCACAACCAAAAGCTGGGAATATTGCGGGCTGCATTACTGTTTGTGCTGAAGTAAACCCTAAAGCAGCAAAAAAACGACATAATCAAGGTTGGGTAGATATTTTAATTGATGATGTAGAAACCCTATCAAAACGTGTTAAACAAGCACAAAACGAAAAAGAAGTTGTTTCCATAGCTTTCATTGGAAATATTGTTGAAGTCTGGGAGAAATTTGATAGAGATAATATTTATATTCATGTAGGTTCCGATCAAACTTCGCTTCACATTCCATGGACTGGAGGTTATTATCCTGTTGGACTTTCTTATCAAGAATCTAATCAATTAATAAAAAACAACCCTAAGCTATTCAAAGAAAAAGTACAAGAATCGTTAAGGCGTCATGCAGATATTATTAATAAACATTCAAAAAAAGGAACATATTTTTTCGATTATGGTAATGCTTTTTTATTAGAAGCCTCTAGAGCTGGTGCTGATATTATGGCCAAAAACAATATTGATTTCAAGTATCCATCTTATGTACAAGACATATTAGGCCCTATGTGTTTTGATTATGGCTTTGGCCCGTTTAGGTGGGTTTGTACAACAGGAAAACCAAAGGATTTAGATGAAACAGATCAGATAGCAATAACTGTTCTAGAAGAGATTAGTGCAAGTGCCCCTGAAGAGATTCAACTACAAATGAAAGATAATATAACTTGGATAAAAAATGCTAAAAAGAATAAGTTGATAGTTGGGTCTCAAGCTAGAATACTATATGCAGATGCAGAAGGGAGAATCAAAATAGCTAAAGCGTTTAATGATGCTATTGCTAAAAACAAGATTGGTCCTGTTGTATTAGGAAGAGATCATCATGATGTTAGCGGTACAGATTCTCCATACAGAGAGACTTCTAATATTTATGACGGCAGTAAATTTACGGCAGATATGGCTATTCATAATGTTATAGGTGATAGTTTTAGAGGCGCAACATGGGTATCCATACACAATGGTGGTGGTGTTGGCTGGGGAGAAGTTATAAATGGTGGTTTTGGTTTGCTACTCGATGGAACTATCGAAGCCGAAAAACGATTAAAAAACATGCTATTCTATGATGTAAATAATGGAATATCAAGACGTAGTTGGGCTCGGAATAAGGAAGCTATTTTTGCTATTAAAAGAGAAATGGAACGAACTCCCAACTTAAAAATAACAGTTCCTAATCTAGTTGATGATGGAATATTAACAAACATCTTTTAGAAATTTAGCAGTAAAATTTCATTATTATCTAAATAAAATCACCACATAAAATGTTAATTTATTCTTTACCTCTCATCAAATCGAAGTACACTACTTATAGGTTGTGAAATATTTACTTACAAACACTCAAATAGAGTAATCTTATTAGAGAATTCTACGATTTATAGAAATTTATAAAACTCTACATATCAGGTTATTATATAAATAAAATTATAAATAAATGCATTTCATCGGTTTTTTTTGCATTTCATGGAGTTTTTTAGATTATTATTCTATATTAGCGGCATAAATTCATTAAAATCCCAAATCTGATGAAAAAAATTACTCTTTTAAGTGTAATGCTTTTATTAATAGCACAATTTACTTACTCACAATCCCTTATTTCAAAACGAATTAAAATTAACAACCCCACAAGAGACCAACTCATAAAAGTTAAAGAAATTGGTGTCGATTTATCATGTGATGCTTTATTTACTGATGATGGTTTAATTTTAGAGTTAGGTGAAGCTGACTTAAATGCATTGAAACAAAAGGGGTTAACCTATACTGTTTTAGTTGAAGATTTAATTGACCATTATAAAAAGAAAAATGCGGTTGAACTCCCTTTAGCAAAAGCTCAATTAAAGGCAAAAAAATCTCAAAGTCTTGCAAGTAAATCTTTAAGCACTAAAAGTGAAAGCATTGATAACTTCATACAATATGAAGGGTGTTCAGAAGTAAACTGGGCAGTACCAACCAACTTCAATTTAGGAAGTATGGGAGGTTGTTTAACTTATAGCGAAGTTTTAGCTGAGTTAGATCAGATGCGTGCATTATATCCAAACTTAATATCTGTTAAAACCGATGCATCGCCAGGGACTTTAACACATGGTAACTCTTATACTAATGGGGGCGCTTATGATACATGGGCTCCTCAACCTATATATTACGTTAGAATATCAGATAATCCAGATACAGATGAAGCCAACGAACCAGAATCTCTATATTCTGGAATGACACACTCTAGAGAGGTGAGTTCTATGATGAACTTAATATACTATATGTGGTATGTCTTAGAAAATTATAACACAGATGCTGGGATAAAAAATTTAGTAGACAATCATGAAATGTATTTTATTCCTGTTGCAAATCCTGATGGTTTAATGTGGAACGAACAAATAGCACCAAGTGGTGGTGGTATGCAACGTAAAAACTTAGGCCCTTATAATACGGGAAATAACGCTCAAAGAGGTGTAGATTTAAATAGGAACTATGATTATTTTTGGGGTTCTAATCCAATTTATGGAGGTTCTTCAGGTACTCAAAGCAGTGATGTATACAGAGGACCATCCGCTTTTTCCGAACCTGAAACTCAAATTGTTAGAGATTTTTCAGCTACAAGGAATTTTAAAACGGCTGTGAACCATCATGCCACATCAAACCTAATTCCTCATGCTTACAATGGTTATCCTGCTGCGCCAGCATCAGGTAGAGAAGCTGAATACCATAAATTTTGTCATGACTTAACGCGCTTTAATAGATATATCTATGGAGAAGCTCCAGATATTTTAACTGTTGCCAATGGAGACATGAGTGATTGGATGCTTGGTGGTGTAGCCGATGTAAATGGATCTACTGGTTCAGGACAAGGCATTTTAGCATTAGCACCTGAAAATGGGTCTTGGATTTCAGCAGATGGAGAAGGTGGATTTTGGCCAAATGCTACAAAAATTGTTGAAATAGCTCAAAGAGCAGTAAGAATGAATTTTGTAAACGCATATCATAGTGGTAAGTTTGCTCAATTCCATGATTTAAATCCAACTGATATTACCACAACTTCTGGTAATTTACAATTTGGCTTAGAATATCTAGGGCAAACCCTAGGAGATATCACACTTAATGTAACACCCGTTTCTGGTATTCAATCTATTACTCCTCCTGCCACTCAAACAGGTTGGAGCAAACTAGAACAACGTACTGTTACAGCTGCTTATACTTTAAACCCCGGAATACAACCTAACGATGAAATTGAGTTTCAAATTACTTTAAGTAATGATGATGGCTATGTAATGTATAGAGCAAACATTATCAAATTTTATAATCCATCTGTTTTATTCTTAGACAACCCAGACACGGATAATTTAACTAATTGGACTGCTTCAGGTGGCTCATGGGGAACAACTACAGATGCATATTCTGGAACAACAGCAATTACAGATTCACCCTCTGGTGCTTACGGCAACAACCAATCTAAAGCACTAACTCTAAATTCTAGTATTGATTTATCATCATCTTCTGCAGGCATCATACAGTTTTTTGCAAAATGGGATTTAGAGAGAAACTTTGACTATGTTCAAATTGAAGGATCAACAGACGGCTCTACATGGCTTCCACTTTGTGGAAAATATAGCAAGCCAGGATCCAGCAGATCAACAAATAGATATAGTAGTGGTAATAGTACTAATACAAGTACCGGAAAATCTACTGCAGATCAAAACAATCAGCCTACTGGAGAATCAATATACGATGGCGATTCTATGGACAAATGGGTTATGGAAGAAATTTTAATTGATGCCACAGAAAACAGTTTCCTATTCGGTGCTTCAAATGCACGTTTTCGATTTGTTTTTGATTCGGATAATACAAATAGACCCGACGGATATCCAACAACCTTTGACGGTTTTCTTTTTGATGATTTTAAGATTATCAGTGTTGATATTCCTTGTGTCGTTACTGTTCCTACTAATCTTTCTAGTAATAGCGTAACCGCAACAGAAGCCGATATTTCTTGGGATAATATTCCCTCTGCTACTTATGATTTGAGGTATAAAGAAACAAGTTCTGGAACATGGACTACTATTGCAGATTTAACAAGTACAACTTATACTTTAACAGGCCTAACAGCTTCAACAAATTATGAAGTTCAAGTTAGAAGCAAATGTGATGCTAGCACATCTTCTTATACAACATCAACTAATTTCACAACAACTGCCATAATGTATTGCCCTTCTAACGGAAGTGGTACTTACGATACTGGCGTAACACAAGTCTCTTTTAATACAATATCAAACTCTCATACTAATAACACAGCAAATAATGGTTATCAAGATTTTACGAGTATTTCTACAACCGTAACACAAGGTACATCACATGTTTTAACTGTTAATATTGACAGAGATGGTGGCACAGGACATGCATTTGCATGGATAGATTTAAATATTGATGGGGATTTTGATGATCCCAACGAAGAGTATGATTTAGGAATTGCAACAACTGGAGATAATACTCAAACTAGTGTAACACCCACTATTGTCTTTCCTACAGGAACCGGTTTTCCTACGGGACAAACTCGTCTGAGAATTGCAACTAGATATAACGCTGACCCTGCTGGTCCTTGTGCTACAAATTATGATGGTGAAGTTGAAGATTACACTGTAAATATAGTAAGCAATTCAACAACATGGTATCAAGATTTAGATAACGATACGTATGGTAATCCAGCCGTTAGCCAAGTAGCTGTATCACAACCTGCAGGATATGTAGCCGATAATACCGATTGTGATGATAACGATGCTGATGAATTCCCTGGTCAAACTTGGTACATCGGTGTGGATAACGATTCTGATACATTCTTTGGTTCGGTAACTTCGGTAACTGCTTGTGAGCAGCCTGCTGGATATTCATTAACGGCACCTGCTACGGATGACTGTGATGATAACGATGCTGATGAATTCCCTGGTCAAACTTGGTACATCGGTGTGGATAACGATTCTGATACATTCTTTGGTTCGGTAACTTCGGTAACTGCTTGTGAGCAGCCTGCTGGATATTCATTAACAGCGCCTACTGCGGATGACTGTGATGATAACGATGCTGATGA
>CANMZT010000007.1 GCA_947502405.1 uncultured Algibacter sp.
TAACCCGTTTTTGCGGGTGCAAACATACTACCCTTTTTTAGTTCTACAATAACTTTTTTATTCTTTTTTTTATTCTTTTTTCTCCACCGCTTTAAGTGCCTTGTTTACTGCTATTTATAAACCATGATTTTTTATATAATCTTACTACTAGTGTTACTGGATTATGGGAATACTGTCGTGGTGATTGTCAAGCTAAGGCGCTAAGTCGCAAAGTGGATTGTGAACAATGGAGTGATTTTTCTGGTTTTAGGTAAAATCTATATTATATATGTACTGCCTATATAATTACTGTGTCTATTATATATATCCTAAAATTTGCTAATCATTATATGTGACTTAAAACTCTTATTCATTTTGCCTTGATGCAAAACGAATCAAAAAATCAAGCCCAAGCCGAGGAATTTTTAACCCCGATAAAAATCGGGATTAAAACCGATTTGAAAACTCCGCGTCGAACAAAGTTCTCCTGCTCTCGGAGCTTTTCAATTCTATTCTGCGCCTTGGCTGTCAATTCTAATGAATTGATTTAGGACTTCACCTTCTTACTAAAGTTATTTTTGTTTCTTTTTGGTTATCATCTTTATATATGGCTCACTCGGCTCTCATTGACTTATGCTTACAATCACGATTACTGTTGTTTATGTAATTGACTTTTGCAGATGGTACTGATAATGGAAATTGAAATGCCTTTTTCCGTTTTGCCTGCGTTAGGGATAGTAGTGGATAGCCCACAGCCTGATCCCGATAGCTATCGGGAGAGGTGCGAGGACTTGGAACGGATAGCCCGACCCCTTGTGGGTAACGCCCAAAAAATAAATTATACTTATATATATATTGTGTGGGTTTGTTTATACTATTATCTTTGCAGGCGAATTTTAATTAATTTTATGATACATATTACTTTACCTGATGGTAGTGTGAAGACGTTTGATGAGGGCGTTACACCAATGGATGTTGCGAAAAGCATTAGTGAGGGGTTTGCTAGAAATGTGATTTCGGCGAGTTTTAATGGTACAACCGTAGAAACTGTGACACCATTAACCACTGATGGTTCGTTGGTTTTATATACGTGGCGCGATGATGCTGGAAAGACTGCTTTTTGGCACTCCTCTGCACACGTATTAGCTCAGGCTATTGAGGAATTGTATCCGGGTGCTAAACTTACTATAGGTCCTGCAATTGAAAATGGGTTTTATTATGATGTAGATTTTGGTGAGCATAGTGTTTCTGAAAAGGATTTTAAGGCGATTGAAACCAAGATGTTGGAGATTGCACGAGGAAAGCATGATTTTAGTTTGAGAGCGGTTTCTAAGGCGGATGCTTTATCCTTATATAAGGATAATGAATTTAAAACGGAATTGATTGAAAATTTAGAGGATGGTACGATTACGTTTTGTGACCATTCTAGTTTTACGGATTTATGCCGAGGCGGCCATATACCAAATACTGGTATTATAAAAGCTGTAAAAATATTGAGTGTTGCTGGTGCTTACTGGCGTGGTGATGAAACTAAACCTCAGTTGACTCGTGTTTACGGAATTTCGTTCCCAAAACAAAAGGAGCTTACTGAATATTTACAAATGCTTGAAGAGGCGAAAAAGCGTGACCACCGTAAACTTGGTAAGGAATTGGAGCTTTTTACGTTTTCTCAAAAAGTGGGTCAAGGTTTACCTCTATGGTTACCCAAAGGTGCTGCTTTACGTGAGCGTTTAGAAAATTTCTTGAAAGCTGCACAAAAAAAAGCAGGTTATGAGATGGTGGTAACGCCACATATTGGACAAAAGGAACTTTATGTAACTTCTGGACATTATGCTAAGTATGGTGAAGATAGTTTTCAGCCGATTTTGACTCCTAAAGATGATGAAGAGTTTTTGTTGAAGCCTATGAATTGTCCGCACCACTGTGAAATTTACAATAGTAGCCAATGGAGCTATAAAGACTTACCTAAACGTTATGCTGAATTTGGTACGGTTTATAGATATGAGCAGAGTGGTGAATTACATGGTTTAACTCGTGTACGTGGTTTTACTCAAGATGATGCGCACTTATTTTGTATGCCTGAACAACTTGATAAAGAGTTTAAAGATGTAATTGATTTGGTACTTTATGTATTTGGTTCGTTAGGTTTTGAAAATTTTACGGCTCAGGTTTCTGTTAGAGATCCTGAAAACCCAGACAAATACATAGGTGATGTTGCTAACTGGGAAAAAGCGGAGCAAGCGATTATAAATGCCGCAACAGATAAAGGTTTAGATTTTGTGATTGAAGAGGGCGAAGCTGCGTTTTACGGGCCTAAGTTAGATTTTATGGTAAAGGATGCTTTGGGAAGACGTTGGCAGCTTGGAACTATTCAAGTAGATTATAACTTACCAGAACGTTTTGATTTAACGTATAAAGGTAGTGATAATGAGTCTCACAGGCCTATTATGATACACCGTGCACCTTTTGGTAGTATGGAGCGGTTTGTAGCATTGTTGTTGGAACATACTGGTGGAAATTTCCCGCTTTGGTTGATGCCAACTCAAGCTATAATATTATCAATTAGCGAGAAATATGAAAAATACTCTGAAAAAGTTTTAAATTTGCTAGAAAATGACGAAATTCGCGCCCTTGTAGATCACAGAAATGAGACTATAGGGAAGAAAATTCGGGAAGCCGAAATGCAAAAACACCCATATATGGTTATTATTGGTGAGCAAGAGGAACAAGAAGGCAAAATAACTGTGCGACAGCATGGAGGAAAAGATTTAGGCATGATTAGTGTAGATGCTTTCTCTGAAATAATAAAAGAAGATATTAAAAAAACGTTGAAATCGTTTTAACAATAAATAAGTTTAATTTAAAACCATAACGCCATAGCAATTAGAAGAAGACAGCAACCCAGAAGGGTTAAACAGGAGGATAAACATAAGATTAACTCTAAAATTACAGCACAAAAACTACGTTTAGTAGGAGATAATGTTGAAATTGGTATTTACACCAAAGGTGATGCTATGCGAATAGCAAATGAGCAAGAGCTGGATTTAGTTGAAATTTCTCCAAATGCTGACCCACCTGTTTGTAAGGTTATGGATTATAAAAAGTTTCTTTACGAACAAAAGAAACGAGATAAAGCTTTAAAATCTAAAGCCACTAAAGTAGTTATTAAGGAAATTCGTTTTGGTCCTAATACAGATGACCACGATTACGAATTTAAAAAGAAACATGCTGAGAAGTTCTTAAAAGAAGGTGCAAAACTTAAAGCGTTTGTGTTTTTCAAAGGACGTTCTATCATATTTAAAGAAAAGGGACAGATTTTATTATTACGTTTGGCCCAAGATTTAGAAGAGTTTGGTAAAGTTGAACAAATGCCAAGACTTGAAGGAAAAAGAATGACGATGTTTATTGCTCCAAAAAAGTAATAACATAAATAAAGATAATTAAGCGCAATAATTAAAAACTAGGAGAAGAAAATGCCTAAAATGAAAACAAAATCTAGTGCCAAAAAACGTTTTAAGTTAACAGGTACTGGTAAGATTAAAAGAAAGCACGCTTTTAAGAGTCACATCTTAACAAAGAAGTCTAAAAAGCGTAAGCTTGCGTTAACCCATGACACATTAGTGCATAAGGCTGACGAAGATAATATTAAAACGATGTTACGTTTAAAGTAACACTGTTTTAATTGGTTAAAACAAATTTATAAACCCTGGAGTTAGGCTCGTTTGATTTTAGATTAACGATTTTTTGATTTAAGAACAAATACTAAAGTGTCGATTATCGGTCGCCTACTACAAAAAACAATTAAAATTATGCCAAGATCAGTAAATTCTGTAGCAAAAAGAGCCCGAAGAAAAAAGGTGCTTAAACAAGCAAAAGGTTACTTTGGAAGACGTAAAAACGTTTGGACAGTAGCAAAAAATGCGGTTGATAGAGCGATGCAATATTCGTACAGAGACCGTAGAAACAAAAAGAGAACATTCCGCGCTTTATGGATAACGCGTATTAATGCAGGAGCCAGAGAACATGGATTGTCTTATTCTCAATTTATGGGGAAACTTAAAGCTAATGATATCGAATTGAACCGTAAAGTTCTTGCAGATTTAGCAATGAATAACCCTGAAGCTTTTAAAGCTGTTGTAGATAAAGTAAAATAAGGCGCTTAGCCTATTGTAAAACATATTATTCGCTTAATAAAAAAATCCGATTCGAAAGAGTCGGATTTTTTATTATTACAAAGTCTATTTAAAATACTTTTATGAATTTATCCCATATTAAATTGATTGCTACCGATATGGATGGCACCTTATTAAACAAAAATCATGAGGTTAGTAAACTATTTTTTAAGTTATTTGAACAACTTAAAGAGCACAATGTTTTGTTTGTGGCTGCAAGTGGACGACCACTTTACGGTATAGTTGAAAAATTAAACTCTATAAAAAATGATATTTTTATTGTTGCAGAAAACGGAGGACTTATCATGCGAGGTGATGAATTAATATTATCTACACCTTTTAAAAAAGACAGTTTATTTAATATTGAAACTTTAATTAAACTAAATAGAGATATTTTCCCTGTTTACTGCACAAAAACAAAAGCATATTCATACAGAATATCTGAATCTAGTTCCCCTGTTGAATCTCTAGCGGAGTACTATCCTAATATTAAATTTATTGAAAACCTTAGTGATGTTAATGAAGAAATAATAAAAATTGCTTTATATAATGCTGAGGATTCAGAGACTTATATATACCCTTATTTTAAACATTTAGAGGCAGAATATAAAGTTATAGTATCTGGAAAACAATGGTTAGACATCTCTAACAACTCAGCAAACAAAGGAAACGCTATACAATTACTCCAAAAAAAATTCAATATATCACCTGATGAAACCTTGGTGTTTGGAGATTATAATAATGATATAGATATGTTAAAACAAGCAACTTATAGTTTTGCTATGGAAAATGCTCATCCAGATGTTATTGAAATTGCCAATTTTAAAACAAAGAGTAATAACAATTTAGGAGTAGAATTGATTTTAGAAAAATTGGTAGCTGACAAACTAAGAACCAAAAGCAGTAATAACTAATTTTCTGGCCCCTCCATAATCTCTATGCTCACATAAATAAATCCCTTGCCAAATCCCTAAATTTAACTTTCCATTAGTAATGGGTATTTGAACAGAAGTTCCTAATATGGATGCTTTAATATGAGCTGGCATATCGTCAGATCCCTCATAAGTGTGTTGATAATAAGGTGCGTTTTCAGGAACCATTTTATTGAAGTGGCTTTCAAAATCAGTACGCACCGTAAAATCGGCATTCTCATTAATTGTTAAACTTGCTGAAGTATGTTTTATAAAGGCTTGCAAGTGGCCAATTTGAATTTCCCTTAATTCAGGAATTGCATTTAAAACTTCATTTGTAATTAAATGAAACCCCCTTGGGTAGGGCTTTAATTTAATTTCTCTTTGAAAGTACTTCATAATAAAGTTCAATTATTCAATGTCTCTGGCCATTTCTTTTAAAGCCACTTTAAACTCTTTCCAATCTATCTTACCATCTCCGTCTTTGTCGTATCCATCAATGAGTTTTGAACCAACCAAGCCTCGCATAAATCCGTTGATTTCAGCTTCTTTTAAAAGTTTGACCACTTCTTTTTTTGAAAGTTTACCATCTCCATTTTTGTCAAAAAAATTAAATGCATCTTGTGGAGAATCGAAATGTTTGGTGAGTACAATTTGAATTTTCTTGATTATTGTTTTTTTAGAAGCCATGATATAAAGGTTTAGATATTTATAAAGTTAAAAAAATATTGAGTATCAATTAAATACTGCTTAAAACACACTTCGTATAATATCAGGTTTTTTGTTTCTTTTTACGCGCAGCAGGAAATAAAACATTATTCAATATTAATCTATAACCTGGAGATGTTGGATGTAAATCTAACTCGGTTTTAGCATCCCCTACTCTATGTTGATAATCTTCTGGGTCATGACCTCCGTAAAACGTAAAAAAGCCTTTACCTTTTATTCCATGAATGTATTTGGCTTCTCCATTTACTTTAGTCTCACCCAATACCAAAACATTTGATTTAATTTCGTCTCGAGTAAATGATGTGGTTTGCCCCATAAAACCTTTAACTAAAGCTGTATGGTTTTGGCAAAGCATTGTAGGTATTGGGTCCCATTTTGCAGAAAACTCCATTAAAGAAAAATAATCTGATGTTTTTGGAATCATCCGTTTTCTGGTCATATCTATTGAAGAAAACTCATAAATTTTTGGACTCCTTTCTAAAATATAGTCTTTAAACGCAAAAGTTTTGCCATAATCAATTTTATTTTGATATCCTGGGGTACTTCCATCTCCGTCAAACATGGGTTCACAAATATCAATACCTTCAGCAGATAATGCTATATCAAAACTATCTGTAGCACTACACATGGCAAACATAAAACCACCTCCTATAACATAATCTCTAATTTTTAAAGCAACTGCTAATTTTTCTTCTGAAACTTTGTTGTATCCTAAATCTTCTGCTAGCTTTTCTGCTTCTTTTTTCTCTTGAATATACCATGAAGCAGCTCTGTATTGTGCATAAAATTTACCGTATTGCCCTGTAAAATCTTCATGATGTAAGTGCAACCAATCAAAAACTAGTAAACCATCATTTAAAACTTCTTCATCATAAACAGTTTCATAAGGTATTTCAGCATATTGCAAAACCATAGTAACCGCATCATCCCATGGCTGTTTACCATTGGGTGTATATACAGCTATTTTGGGAGCCTTTTCTAACACTACTGCCTCCATATTCTGACTAGGACTTGCTATATCTTCTAGAATACTTTCTGCTTTGGTATTTGAAATAATTTCAAAGGAAACGCCTCTAATCTGACACTCTCTTTGAATTTCCTCTGTATCTGGTAATAAAAAAGAACCGCCTTTATAATTTAACAACCACTTTACCTTTAACTCTTTATTGAGTGTCCAATAAGTTATTCCGTAGGCTTTTAAATGATTTTTTTGGCTTTCTACATCCATAGGAATCAGGATGTAAGAAGCAAACATAGGCGTGTAAAACAACAGAAGTATTATGAATAGGGCTTTCTTCATAGGTTGAAAGATACTCAAAAAATATACCTGAAAGAAAATTTTATAAAAATATTAGGTTTATAATAGTCCTAGAATGGCACCTCATCATCATCCTCGTTGAATGAACTACCAAAAGCTTGATCTGGACTTGCCTTAAAATTATCTGTTTTAAAAGTATCATCATTGGCCGCAGCATTCATTTTAGAATGAAACTCAAATGGCGAATCAAAATCATCAAGATTATCGAACTTACCTAAATGACCGATAAACTTTAATCGTATGTTTTCCAAACCTCCATTACGGTGTTTAGCAACAATAAATTCTGCTTGACCTTCTGTTGGCGAACGTTCTTCATCATCCCATTCGTCTATTTTATAATATTCTGGTCTGTAGATGAAACTTACTATATCTGCATCTTGCTCAATAGCACCAGACTCACGTAAATCGGATAACAATGGGCGTTTACTTCCTCCACGAGTTTCAACAGCACGCGATAATTGTGATAATGCAATAACAGGAACGTTTAACTCTTTTGCTAATGCCTTTAAGTTTCTAGAAATCATTGAAATTTCTTGCTCACGATTACCACCATGGCTACTACCACCAGTCATTAATTGTAAATAATCAATCATGATAAGTTTAATACCGTGTTGTGAGGATAAACGACGTGCCTTCGCTCTTAAATCAAATATTGAAAGTGATGGTGTATCATCAATAAATAAAGGTGCTTTTTCTAAGCCCTTAACTTTTACATTAAGTTGTTCCCACTCATGTTTTTCAAGCTTACCAGTTCTTAATTTTTCAGAAGATAAGCCTGTTTCACTAGAAATTAAACGCGTTATTAATTGTACTGAAGCCATCTCTAAAGAGAAAAAAGCTACAGGTATATTTTGGTCTACAGCAATATTTCTAGCCATAGATAAGGTTAAAGCGGTTTTACCCATACCAGGACGAGCAGCAACAATAATTAAATCTGAAGGTTGCCAACCAGATGTTAATTTATCTAGCTTATTAAATCCTGTTGGAATACCACTAAGTCCTTCTTTATTGGAAATCTCTTCAATTTTCTTTTTAGCTTGAATTACTAAGTCTTGAGCAGTTTCACTAGATTTTTTAATATTTCCTTGTGTTACCTCATATAATTTTGCTTCAGCTTTATCAAGTAAGTCAAATACATCTTTAGTTTCATCATAAGAGTCTTCAATAATTTCACTTGAAATTTTAATTAAACTTCTCTGAATAAATTTCTGTAAAATAATGCGTGCATGAAATTCTATATGTGCCGAAGATGACACTTTTTGAGTTAATGATATTAAATAAAAGTCGCCACCAGACAGTTCAAGCTTTGAATTTTTCTTTAGCTGAGATGAAACCGTTAATAAATCAACTGGCTCGCTATTTTCAAACAACTGAAAAATAGCTTCAAAAATATGTTGATGGGATTCTTTGTAAAAGGCCTCAGGACTTAGAATATCTATTACTTCATCAACCCCTTTTTTATCAATCATCATAGCACCAAGCACAACCTCTTCTAAATCAATAGCTTGTGGGGGTATTTTTCCTTTTTCAAGGTTGATAATTGTACTTTTATCAACTTTATAGCCTTGTACTTGGTTAGGTTGTTTCACGTGTGTTTTCTATTGTCTTTTAATGGTCACCTGTAGCTTCCATTTATTAATAATACTTAAAAATTAGCTAATAAGTTATGGAAGATTCATAACTACAAAAGTAATTAAAAAGAGGGTTTGTTATAGATTTTGTTTAAGTTCTATATCAACTAGTCGTTAACAATTGAACTGTTGATAAGTTTATAATATTGTCAATAAGCATAAAAAAGCTGAAGTAATATACTTCAGCTTTTTTATAAGTTGTTGTTTTAAAAGACTTAACCTTTAAAAACACCCATATCTGCATATTTTTCCATACGCTGAGACACTAAATCTTTTGGTGATAAGTTTTTAAGTTCCTCATAATTTTTTACAATGGCATCACTCACAGATTTAAATGTTTTTTCTCTATCTCTGTGCGCACCACCTAGAGGTTCTTTTATAATAGCGTCAACTAATTTTAGTTTTTTCATATCAGTTGCAGTAAGTTTCAAAGCTTCTGCAGCCTGCTCTTTATATTCCCAACTGCGCCATAGTATGGAAGAACAAGATTCGGGAGAGATAACTGAGTACCATGTATTTTCTAACATTAACACTCTATCTCCAACACCAATACCTAGTGCTCCACCTGATGCTCCTTCTCCAATTACAATAGTAATTACTGGAACTTTTAAGCGCGTCATCTCTAAAATATTTCTAGCAATTGCTTCACCTTGTCCACGCTCTTCAGCTTCTAAACCTGGATAAGCTCCTGGTGTATCTAAAAGCGTCACTACAGGGATACCAAATTTTTCTGCAGATTTCATTAAGCGCAAAGCTTTTCTGTAACCTTCAGGGTTTGCCATTCCGAAGTTTCTATACTGTCTAGTTTTAGTATTATATCCTTTTTGTTGACCAATAAACATAAAGCTTTGATCACCAATTTTTCCTAAACCACCAATCATGGCTTTATCATCCTTAAAATTTCTATCTCCGTGTAATTCTAAAAAAGAATCACCACATATAGCTTTTATATGATCTAAGGTATATGGTCTGTCTGGATGACGCGACAATTGAACACGCTGCCAAGGTGTTAAATTTTTATATATATCTTTTTGAGTGACAGCTAACTTTTTTTCAATTTGCTTGCATGTTTCCGTTACATCAACATCACTTTCATCACCAATAACTTTACATTTTTGTAATTGATCTTCAAGTTCTTTTATTGGGAGTTCAAATTCTAAATATTCCATAAGAATTTTTGTTTTGGCTATTAGCTTTAGTTAGGTAACAAATATAAAAACTTTAATTTTGATAGAGAACTATGTACCTCTTCTTTTTGATTTTCTACTATTCTTAATAATAGCGTTTAAAAAGACTACACTTATAATTATAATAGCTCCGTAATAGAAAGATTTACTCATTTTTTCCTTATCTGGAAACAGTATTATCGCCATAATTATACCATAAATAGGCTCTAAGTTATAAGTTAATACCACAGTATAAGGACTTACAGTTTTCATAATATAAACAGATGCAATAAATGCATAGGCGGTACAAATAGATGCTAGTAAAAACAGGTATCCAAAATCAGAAAGGCTTAAATAGAAAAAATCTCTTGAAAATCCTTCTCCAAAAAGCATTATATAAACCGATATAAAAAGTACACCGCTCAAAAATTCGTAAAATGAAATAACTGTAGCCGTTTGTTTTTTTAAAAAACTTCCGTTAAGCACTGCGAATAAAGATGACAAAAATGCAGATAAAATCCCTAGAATTATTCCTGTAAGATATTTTATTTCACTTTGTGTAATAATAAAAACTCCAGCTATAACAATAACACCAAAGAGTATTTCGTACCAAATTATTGATCGTTTATAAATTATAGGCTCAATTAAAGATGCAAAAAAAGCCCCTGTTGAAAACATAGCTAATGCTATGGAAATATTTGCTTCTTTAATAGAACCAAAGAATGTTATCCAATGTAATGCAATGATAATACCAGCAACAGAAAGTCTTAGAAATGATTTTAGGTTTATCTTAAGTTTAACTTTTGCTGTTTTAATGTATATGAGCATTAAACCCAACGCTATTAACATTCTGTACCAAACCAAAGGAATAGCATTTATAGTAATAAGTTCTCCTAAAATAGCAGTAAATCCAGCTATAAAAACTAAAAAATGTAAATGAAGATAGTCTTTAAAATTAGCGTTTGGCATTATACAGCATATATCCTGCTAAAATACCAAAAATGATATTAGGAAACCAAACAGCTATTATGGGGTTAAAATCGGATTGTTCAGCCATAACGCCAAAAATCTTATCAAAGAAAACAAATATCATAGCGATACAAATACCAATTGCTAAATTAACACCCATGCCTCCTCGCCTCTTTTTTGAAGATACTGCCACAGCAATAATAGTTAAGATGAATACAGATACTGGCAAACTCCATTTTCTATATAAGACCAATTTAAAACGCCCCACATTTGACGAGCCTCTTGCCTCTTCTTTAGCAATAAACTCCTTAAGCTCTCCATACATTTTTGTTTCAGCAGCATAAATTACTGGAATTAAATCATCCACATCAAAATCAAAAAGGGTGTCTTTTCTTCTGATGATTTCTAATTTATCTTCATGCTCACCAATATCTCTTTTTACATAGTTTATTAATCTATATATTGTATCCTTAGGTATGTATCTAATATTGTTCGCTGTAATTTTATACTTAAGTTTATTGTCTTCAAAATGCTCTAAGGTGAAGTTATTTCCTGAGTTATTTTTAACATCAAAGTTACTTACGAAAATGATTTCATTATCATTAATCTGTCTAAAGACATTGGTATTTTGAACAGCACTTTTCCCTCTTCTAAAATACTTATAGCTAAAGTCGTTAAAACCTTCACTTGCCTTTGGCGCTAAAAAAAGCCCTAAAATAATTGAAAAAATAGCCACAATTCCAGCACCAATTAAATAAGGTCTTAAAAAACGTGTAAATGAAACTCCAGAACTTAAAAAAGCAATAACCTCTGTATTATTTGCTAATTTAGATGTAAACCAAATTACTGATAGAAATAAAAATAAAGGAAATAGTAAATGTGCAAAGTATATTGTAAAATCTAAAAAATAAAGCAAAACTTCATTTAACGGCACTTCATTTTCAAGGATTTTACCAATTTTTTCAGCAAGATGTACCGTTATACCAATAGGAATAAACAAAAGTAACATCATGAAAAATGTAAACAAATAACGTTTTAATATGTACCAATCTAGAATCTTCATTAATAAGGTCTACAAGCGATTATTCATTTGTTTTACCATCTTGTCTTTCCATGATTTAAAATCTCCTGCTAATATATGTTTTCTTGCTTCTCTAACCAACCACAAATAAAACCCCAGATTATGTATGGTTGCAATTTGTTTACCTAGTAATTCATTAACTGTAAATAAATGCCTTAAATAAGCTTTACTATACTCTGTATCTACAAACGTAATCCCCATATCATCAATAGGCGAAAAATCATCAGCCCATTTCAAATTCTTGATATTTATAGTACCATGAGCTGTAAATAACATTCCGTTTCTTGCATTTCTGGTTGGCATTACACAATCAAACATATCTACACCTAACGCAATATTTTCTAAAATATTGATTGGCGTACCAACTCCCATCAAATATCTTGGTTTATCCTCAGGCAAAATTGAGCAAACCACATCTGTCATGGCATACATTTCTTCTGCTGGCTCACCAACTGATAATCCTCCAATGGCATTACCAACAGCTCCTGCATTGGCAATATACTCTGCCGATTGTTTTCTTAAATCTTTATAAGTGCTTCCTTGAACTATCGGGAAGAAAGCTTGATTATAATTGTATTTTAATGGTGTTTTTTCAAGATGATTTATACATCTATCTAGCCAACGGTGCGTCATGTGCATTGAGCGCTTTGCGTAGTTGTAATCACATGGGTACGGTGTACACTCATCAAATGCCATAATAATATCAGCTCCAATTGTACGCTGAATTTCCATCACATTTTCCGGCGTAAATGTATGGTAACTGCCATCAATATGTGATTTAAATTTTACACCTTCCTCTTTAATCTTTCTATTTGCAGACAACGAATACACTTGATATCCACCAGAATCAGTCAAAATATTTCTATCCCAATTCATAAATTTATGAAGGCCTCCTGCTTTTTCTAAAATATGGGTTTGCGGGCGTAAGTATAAATGATAAGTGTTTCCAAGAATTATATCTGGATTAATATCATCTTTTAATTCGCGCTGATGCACACCTTTTACAGTAGCAACAGTACCAACTGGCATAAATATAGGAGTTTCTATAACACCATGATCTGTAGTTATTTTTCCTGCTCTAGCTTTACTTTGAGCATCTTTGGATTGCAGTTCAAATTTCATTTTTTTACCAGTATAAGCGACAAAGATAAATAACTGAAAAATGAAAATGATTGTAATGAAAAGAAATAATTTATGTTTGGCAACGTTTTTGATAATGTTAATGAAATCTAAAAAAACGAACATTATGAAAAGTTTACAAAAATTTCGAAAAGCCACCAAAAACTTCAGAAATCATAGTAAAAATGTATTTTTTACATTACTAATTGCTATGGCTATTCCTGCAGCAAGTTTTGCTCAAACAGCTCAAGGTTTAGGTATAAAAGCAGGGCTAAATTATAATGCAAATGGTGATTATTTTGAATCTATTAACGCTAATGCGCAGAACCCAGACAGAAACGTTGGGTATCACATCGGGTTATTCGGTAAGATTGGAAACAAGGTGTATTTTAGACCAGAAGTTGTTTATACAAGCACTAAGAGTGATTACAATAATGATAGTTTTGAAATGCAAAAACTTGATGCGCCTCTTATGGTTGGTGTTAAAGTACTAGGGCCAATTAGTGTATTTGGAGGTCCGTCATTACAGTACATATTAGATACTGAATTTGATGGAATTGCTATTGATGATGTGCAAGATGACTTTTCTGTTGGGCTAAACTTTGGTATAGGGCTTAACTTTAAGAAACTTGGAATTGATTTACGATATGAGCGTGGTTTTAGTGATAATGAAGCAACATTTTTAGGAAACAATGGTATTAACACAAATAGGCTTGATACTAGGCCAAATCAGTTAATATTAAGTTTGTCATTATTACTTTAACCTATGAATTTATAAAACAAAAAACCTCGCAAATGCGAGGTTTTTTGTTTCCATATATATTGTAAACTATATTTCTTATTTTGACTTGGTTTCTTCACTATCCAAATAATTAGGAATTCCATTGGCTCCAATATCATTAGTTGGATCTCCATCTTTATTTAAATCTTCATTGATAGTGAGTATACCATCACCGTCATCATCATTATCAAGAAAATTTGGATTTAAATTTCCATCGGTATCAATTACTACTAATTTCTCATGGGTGTCTACTAAGTCATTATTAGCATTTACACCTACTTCTAAGTAGGATGGCACTCCGTCATTATCATGATCTTTTTCATAATATTGAAGCAGTTCAAACTTAAATATTAATGGAGAATACTGGCTAATTATACCTCTAACTTCACTAAAATAAGCTAATCCTGAAGGTAAAAACATTACACCCATTCCTGGATTTGTGTAATCTACTGTTCCATCTGGTTTAACATCATTAGGACCAAGGTCATCAGCAACATTAAAATTAGGGAAAACATTTAACCAACCTTGTATAACTCCAGGTATACCTCTTGGTCCAATTAATCCAAAAGTTTCGGGAGATTCTAGGTTAGTATCAAAAACTTGACCATCAAGTAAAAAACCTTCATATAATACGCGAATATCATCAGTAAATCTTGGTGATCCTTCACCTCCACCTTGTCTTAATTTTAAGATATAATATTTATAATCAGTCTCTCTAAAAACAACCTCCTTTTTCTCTAAAATACTGTTTGGTTGCTCCAATAAATCGCCTAGTATAGTATAACCGTCTGGCGCTTCAGTAACACCTTCTTGAAGTTTAGTAATAACTAAATCTTTAACTCTTGCATCTGGATTGTTTTCAAAATATGATGAGTTGAAATAATGTCTTCCCAAATAATCTAATAACAACGAATCATCTTCAACTTGCTGTTCAGCTCTGTCCCTTGTATTCAAAGTAGCAGGACCATTGTCATCATCATTATTACATGCTAAAAAGAATAAAACAAAACTCAATGTAAAAATTCCTATTTTTCTTAAACTCATTATTGCTTATTTTTGAGGCTGCAAGATACAATTTTAATATATTCTTGCACAACAATATTAACGCCCTTTAACACAATAATTGTATGCGTGTAGACAAATTTTTATGGTGCATTAGATATTACAAAACAAGAACTATAGCAACTACTGCATGTAAAAAGGGGCAAGTAAAAGTTAATGAAGATGTAGTAAAACCTAGTAGAGAAGTTTACCCGCAAGATATTATAGAAATTAGAAAAGATCAGATAAACTATAAATTAAGAGTTAATGACACTCCTAAAAGTAGAGTTGGTGCTAAATTAGTTGATATTTACAGAACAGATTTAACACCAAAAGAACAGTTTGAAGCTAAAGAACTCTTAAAATACTCAAAAGATTATTACAGAAAGAAAGGTGCTGGCAGACCTACAAAAAAAGATAGACGAGATATTGACGATTTTACAAATGAAAATGAGTAATTTTATATTTTAATTTACAAAGACTGACTATGACCGTTAAGAATAATGTAATCCTGAATCATAAAGAAATCAATCATAAAATAAGACGTATTGCATTTCAGATTTATGAAACTAATGTTGATGAAAAAGAAGTGATTTTAGCTGGGATCGATAAAAATGGTTACATATTTGCAAAAAAACTAAAAACTATTCTTCAAAAAATATCAGACATTAACCCCATACTTTGTAAAGTTAGTGTAGATAAAAAGCAACCATGGCAAGATATAAAAACATCCATTTCTCCTGAAGACTATAAAGGCAAATCAGTAGTATTGGTTGATGATGTTTTAAATTCTGGGACTACTCTAATATATGGCGTAAAGCATTTTTTGAATGTGCCTTTGAAGCAGTTTAAAACTGCTGTTTTAGTTAATAGAAATCATAAAAAGTACCCTGTTAAAGCAGATTTTAAAGGCATATCCCTTTCTACTTCTTTACATGAACATGTTGAAGTGGTTTTAGAAGGAAAAAATTACGAAGTGGTTTTAGAATAGTTTTAGCACAATATCTTCTACAACCTCATCCTTAGTAATATCATCAATCGATACTTTTATCTCAGCTTGGTTATAAAACTGAACACGCTCAAATAAATGCTTACCAACAAACTCTGTCATTTCCTCAATAGTTTCAATGTGTGCTATTAGAGGTCTTTTTGCTTTTTTTCTCAATAACTTATTTGCAAGTGTTGCGAGTGAAGCTTTTAAATATATACTCTTTACTCCTTCAGCAGCTAGAATAACATCCATATTACCACTGTAACAAGGTGTGCCTCCACCAACGGATAATACTGTATTCTTCTCAGATTTTAATAATTGATTTAAATACAATGCCTCTTGTTTCCTAAAATATATCTCACCTTTGTTTTTAAACACATCAGTAACAGAAAGATGCTCTTTCTCTTCAATGTAATCGTCTAAATCAAGAAAACTATAGTTCAGTTTTTTTGCTAATTTCTTTCCAATCGAGGTCTTTCCAGACGCCATATACCCAATTAATACAATGATCATTTTGTTGCTATAAATTGATTATTAAAAACATACGTATTTGAAGCGCAAAAAAACAAAAATTTCTTCAAAAAAAGTATTGTTTTATTAATTAAACATTTTATATTTGCACCCGCTAACAGCAATATGTTAGTATTTAAATTATGACCTGGTAGCTCAGTTGGTAGAGCATCTCCCTTTTAAGGAGAGGGTCCTGGGTTCGAGCCCCAGCCCGGTCACAAAAAAAGTTAAGCTTATTGCTTAACTTTTTTTATTTTAGCATACCTCAAAAATGCACACGTGGCGGAATTGGTAGACGCGCTGGCTTGAGGGGCCAGTATCCGTTTTAGGATGTGGAAGTTCGAATCTTCTCGTGTGCACTTTTATTGAACTCTACTTTTTAATTGCCTTAAGAAATTTATATAATTATTATTATCTGGGTAATAACCTATCAATTGTTCAGCAACTTGTATAGCTTTATCAATCTTATTGTCTTTAGAATAAATATAAGCTAACATGTAAAGCAGACTTTCATCAGCAGGTGCTTTTTTTAAACCGTTTTGAACATATTTTTCCGCACTTTTCAAGTCGTTAAGTTTATCATACATTAAACTAATATTATAATAAAGCCTAGTGTTTTCTGGCATGTAATTAATAGCCTTTTTCATTTGAACAACAGCCTCCTTATACCTAGTTACCTCTGCTAAAAGTAAAGCGTATGAATAATACGTTTGGCCAAATTCAGGTTCTTGCTGAATGATTGTTTTAAAACTCGCTTCTGCTTTATCAAAATCTCCATCTCGATAATACAAATTTGCTAAGTTTGTTCTAACCATATTATTGATATTATCTATTTCCAAAGCACTTTCATAACCTTTTATAGCTTCCTTTAAATTACCTTTTCTTAAAGCATAATCCGCTTTTTTAACTCTGCCACCTACAAAATCAGCAGTCTCTTCTAAACTTGTATTAAATTCCTTTTTTACTTTGTTATATGCAGCTTTATAAGCTTCAGGTATTTGCATCTCATCTAATGATGCCAAAGTGAAAAATGCTTTTACTCTAACCGAGCGTTTTTCATCTTCTAAAAATGGTAAAGCATAACTTAAATAGTCTTGAGCATTTATTTCAGAAAGCAAATCTAATGATGCTGCTCTGACTAAAGGCGAATCATCATCTAAAAAACGTATCATATCATCTATACTTGCAGTACTAATATAATTTCTCATGGTTTTAACTGCTGACGCCCTAGCTATTTCAGGGTAAATAGTATCATTTGCTAATTCTAGTAAAGACTGAAGACCGTTAGGATCTCCTGTAATTCCTGGTGCTAATAAATCTGAAAAATGTTTATTCTCTAGTTCACCATAAAGTTTTTGAAAATTATCCCATGCCCATTGGTTATCTTTATCTTTGTGACATTCTGTACATGCATTTGGAGTACCATATTTTAAACTCAAATCTGGTCTCGGGATTCTAAAACTATGATCTCGTCTAAAATCATTTCCCATATAAAACTTACCAGTCATATGACAATTTATACATTCTGAACCTTCTGAATTGTTCTTATGAAAGTGATGCGAAGGTGTACTGTATGATTCTGGCATGTGGCATTGTGTGCATAATTGATTCCCTTGAAACTTTAACTTTAAAGAGTGTTCGTTATGACAGTTTACACAACTAACTCCATTATGATACATTTTACTTTGAACGAATGATCCGTAAACATAAACTTCATCTAAAATTTGCCCATCTGGATGATACAAGCCTTCTGCTATTAACTGCGGAAAATAATGGTCCAACATGGTTCCTTCGTAGTTGTAATTAGCTGTAATTTGTTCGCGGCGCATGTGGCATCTTGCACATTCATCAACAAGCTTTTTTGAATCTAATGAGTTGGTCATTTTTAATTCCCCATTAAATTTATAAGCTTTACCAAGTTTATTCGCTTGTTCAACGTGGGTTTTACCAGGTCCGTGACAAGCTTCGCAACTAACATTAATCAATGCATATTCTGTATTGTAACTATGAGAATCAAAATTGTAATTTTTTCTAACATTTGTTGAATGACAATCAGCACACATAGTATTCCAATTAAGACCACCTCTTGACCAGTGTAACCATTCTGAATGTACTACCTTGAAATCAGGGTATAAATCAAACCATTTATTCTTTTCAGTATCCCAAGCTGTTCTTAGACATTGGTAATGTCCATCAGGAAATTTTACGATATACTGTTGCAAGGGCTTAATTCCAAAGGTGTACTCAATTTTATAATCATTATATTCACCATCTCTACCTTCTGTATTTACATAAAAATCGTTATCCTTTTTAAAAAACCTTGAACTTATGCCTTGACTTTTAAAAGTAGTATTGTCAAAATCACCTAAAATGTTAGAATCAGTTGCAATCTGCATTGCTTTATCATGGTGAGAACCTTTCCATAACTGGTATTCTGAATTATGGCAAGATTTACACTTTTGATCACCCACAAAATGACTATCAGGAACTAATGCTGTTGAATTAAATACACTTTTATCCACTTGAGAAGTAGCAACATATTTAGAATCTTTGTCTTTACATGAAGAAATACTTATTATAAAAATAAATATGAAGAAATAATTAATTAATAATTTCAAATGAAATAAAGTTTATTGATACGCCATAAAAATAAAGAATTCCTTATCCAAAAAGGCAAAGTTTGTTCATGTTTTACAAAAACATGAATTTCTTACAAAAAACCAACAATTCCAGAATACTATATATTCACCAATCGATTAATAAAATTGTTTTATTAATAAAAATCATTGCTCTTTTAATAAAAAGTTGTATTTTTGTTTAAGAAAAAACGAATTTTAATGAACAATATTAAAGTTAATTTTAGTATTAAGGATTTAGAGAATCTAACTGGTATAAAGGCTCATACGATTCGTATATGGGAAAAAAGATACAACCTTCTTCAACCCAATCGATCTGATACAAATATTAGAAATTACAGTTTAACAAGTTTTCAAAAGCTTTTAAATATTTCCTATCTTAACAACAATGGACTCAAAATTTCTAAAATTGCAGATCTTGACGAAGAGGAAATTCCAATTAAAGTTAGAGAAATAGCTTCAAGAGCAAAAGTTGAAGATCACGCCATTAATGCGTTAAAAATGGCAATGATAAACTTTGATCAGGTTTTGTTTTACAGCACTTATAACAACCTACTTGAGAATAAAACTTTCAGTGAAATTTTTTACTCTGTATTTTTGCCTCTACTAAACGAAATAGGTTTATTATGGCAAACGAATACAATTACACCTGCACATGAGCATTTTTTATCTGTACATATAAAGCAGAAAATACTCTTGAATACAGAGAGGCTTCAGCTTTTAGAGCCTAAGCCAGTATCTAAAACTTTTGTATTGTTCTTGCCTGATAATGAAATTCATGATATTGGTTTACTCTTTATAAACTATAAATTAAGAAGTAAAGGCTATCATACTATTTTCTTAGGAGAGAGCGTTCCTATGGATAGTTTAAGCGATTTGTTAGAATTTTTTAATGAAATAACCTTTATCTCTTACTTTACAGTATACCCTGAAACAAAAGATATTCCAGATTATATAAAAGATTTTAGTGAGCTTTTACTCGAAAAAGATAATACTCGATTATTATTATTAGGTAAAAAGCTAAACGATTTGGAATTAAACAATGTTCCAGAAAAAGTTTCTATCTTTAATTCTATAGAAAATTTAGTTAAAGGCATATAAATATTTTATTTTTGTTTAACTTTTAACTATATTTGTTAAACAATATGAAATCAACTATAAATTTAATCGGTTCTGGATTCTCTTCATTAGCTGCTTCTTGTTATTTAGCAAAAGCAGGTTATAATGTTACTATCTTTGAAAAAAACAGCACTATTGGAGGTCGAGCCAGACAATTAGTAAAAGATGGATTCACATTTGATATTGGTCCAACATGGTATTGGATGCCAGATGTTTTTGAGCGCTTCTTTTCTGACTTCGACAAAAAACCTTCAGACTATTATTCATTAGAAAAATTAAATCCAGCTTATAGTGTTTATTTTGGTAAAGATGATTTTATAACCATAGAAGACACTCTTGATAAAATTACTAAAGCTTTTGAGTCAGAAGAACCTGGAAGTTCTAAAAAATTAAACACCTTTATCGAAAAGGCAAAAAACAATTATGATATTGCTATTAAAGATTTAGTTTATAATCCAGGAGTTTCTCCTTTAGAGCTTATTACCCCAGCAACAATAAAAAAAATAAATCAGTTTTTTAGCACGATAAAAAAAGATGTTAGAAAAGAGTTTAAAAACGATAGGTTAGTCAAAATACTTGAGTTTCCTGTATTGTTTTTAGGTGCAAAACCCAGTGATACACCTTCTTTTTATAGTTTTATGAATTACGCTGATTTTGGTCTAGGTACTTTTCATCCTAAAAAAGGAATGTATCAAGTAATATTAGCTATGGAAAATTTAGCTAAAGAACTTGGAGTTACAATAAAAGTTAATTCTAACATTGAAAAAATAATAGTAGAAAATGGTGAAGCCAGAGGTCTTGTTTCAAATGGCAAAAACTTTTATTCTGATATTGTTGTAAGTGGAGCAGACTATCATCATACTGAAACACTTCTAGATAAATCTTTAAGACAATATTCAGAGAAATATTGGGAAAAGAAAACATTTGCTCCTTCTTCACTCCTGTTTTATGTAGGTTTTGATAAGAAATTAAAAAATGTAAATCATCACACTTTATTTTTCGATGTAGATTTTGATGTTCATGCTGAGGCTATATATGATAACCCTAAATGGCCAGAAAACCCTCTTTTTTATGCTAGTTTTCCAAGTATAACAGATGCTAATGCTGCACCTGAAGGAAAAGAAGCTGGAATATTTTTAATCCCTTTAGCCCCAGGGCTAGAAGATACACCAGAACTCAGAGAAACTTATTTTAACAAAATTATTGAACGTTTTGAACATTTAACATCTCAAAATGTAAAAAATGATGTTATATTTAAAGAGAGTTTCTGTATTAATGATTTTATTAAGGACTATAACTCTTATAAAGGTAATGCCTACGGAATGGCTAATACATTATTGCAAACGGCATTTTTAAGGCCAAAATTAAAAAGTAAAAAAGTTGAAAATTTATTTTTTACTGGTCAATTAAC
This sequence comes from uncultured Algibacter sp., assembly GCA_947502405.1. Classification (GTDB taxonomy): domain Bacteria; phylum Bacteroidota; class Bacteroidia; order Flavobacteriales; family Flavobacteriaceae; genus Algibacter_B. Next base: position 21,565 of record CANMZT010000007.1, read on the forward strand.
AGTTCCGGGACCTGGTGTCCCACCATCATTAATCTCAGGAAAATTAGTTGCAGAACTAGTAACAAAACATCACACTATATTAGATGAAAGCATTATTTGATACCGTTTCATACAAGAGTAGCAAGCTCGTAACAAAAACCTACAGCACCTCATTTTCATTAGCAACAAAAATGCTATATAGTACAATACGTGGTGATATATATAATATATATGGTTTTGTAAGATTTGCAGATGAAATAGTAGATTCTTTTCATGATTATGATAAGGAACAATTATTCAATAAGTTTTCTGAAGACTTAGAACTGGCTATAAAAGACAAAATAAGCCTCAATCCTATTTTGAATTCTTTTCAACATACATTCCACAAATATGATATTGACAAACATCTTGTTGATGCCTTTATGAAAAGTATGCAGTTGGATTTGCACAAAACTAAATATATGACTGAAGAAGAATATAAAGCATATATTTATGGTTCTGCAGATGTTGTTGGGTTAATGTGTTTGAAAGTTTTTGTTAAAGGAGATAAAGCAAAATATGAAGAACTTAAGGATACAGCTATGGCGTTGGGTTCTGCTTTTCAAAAAGTAAATTTCCTAAGAGATTTAAAAGCAGATTTTGAAGGGTTAGACAGGACTTATTTTCCTAACACAGATTTAAAAAACTTAGATGAATCCTCAAAGCAGGATATTATTGATGATATAGAAGCAGATTTTGAAAAAGGCTTAAGCGGTATAAAAAAGCTACCAATTGAAGCAAAATTTGGTGTTTTTATGGCTTACAGATACTATAGTCAGCTTCTTAAAAAATTAAAAAAAACGCCAGCGTTAAAAATAAAAGATTCAAGAATTAGAGTTTCTAATCCAAAAAAAATTGAACTTTTAGCGCGTAGTTATGTAAAATATCAATTAAATTTATTGTAAATTTTAGGAGATGCAAATTATATATTGGATACTTATATTTTTAGGAACCTATTGTTTTATGGAATTTATGGCATGGTTTACACATAAATATATCATGCACGGTTTTCTTTGGAGCTTGCATAAAGACCATCACCATAAAGATCACGATAGCTGGTTTGAGCGAAACGATGCCTTTTTTATTTTTTATGCAGTTGTTAGTATTGGCTTCTTCTTACTTTGGAAATACACCAGTTTTTGGGCAGGTTTACCTATAGGTTTAGGCATTTTTGCCTATGGCTTATCTTATTTTTTAGTTCACGATATTTTTATACACCAGCGCTTTAAACTTTTTAGAAATGCTAACAATTGGTATGCAAGAGGTGTAAGACGTGCTCACAAAATTCATCATAAACACTTAGGTAAAAAAGATGGTGAATGTTTCGGAATGCTATTCGTTCCTTTTAAATATTTTAAAAAATAGAGCTTCACACATCCCAGATGTTACACAAATCCCATTTCGACTATGTTATTATTGGAAATGGATTAGCAGGTCTACAACTGGCTCTAAGTATGACTTCAGATAGCTTTTTTGATGAAAAACTTATTGCATTATTTGATCCTTCAAAAAAAAATTTTAACGATAAGACATGGAGCTTTTGGGAAACTGAACCATCTAAATGGGATGATATTACGCATCAATCTTGGAATAAAGCTTCTGTAATCACCTCGCAAAAATATATTGATTTAAATCTTAGACCCTATTCATACAAAACAATTCGATCAATCGATTTTTATGAGTACGGTAAAAAAACACTTTCTAATAAGAAAAACATTGAGTTTATAATTGAACACGTTGAATCTGTAAATGAAAATAAAATAGTAAATATTATTACTAAAAATAACAGCTATACTGCTACACACGTATTTGACAGTAGGTTACCTAAAGACTTCTCAATAAGTTCCAAAAAATATATTTCAATTATTCAGCATTTCAAAGGTTGGGTCATTAAAACTGAACAAAACGTTTTTAAAACAGATACTATTACTATGATGGATTATCGCCTTAAAGATGATAATCAAACAACGTTTACTTATATTTTACCTTTTTCGGAAACTGAAGCATTGGTTGAATTCACATATTTCACGGCAGAAATTGTTAATGAAGACACATATGACTCCTACATTAAAACTTATATTAAAGACTATTTAAAAATCAAGAATTATTCTATTATAGAAACAGAAATAGGGCAAATTCCAATGACTAATTTTCCCTTTGAAGCCTATAGTACTAATAAAATAACCAAAATTGGTACTGGTGGTGGTTGGGTAAAAGGATCTACAGGGTATTCTTTTAAGCACACCGAAAAAAAAGTAGCGCAGATTATTAAAAATATTAAAACGAATCAACCCGTTTCAAAAAACTTATTCAAAAAGCGGTTTAAGTTTTATGATAAAGTTTTTTTAAAAGTATTAAAAGATGAAAACGAAAAAGGAGAATGGATTTTTCAACAGTTTTATAGTAAAAACTCTATCCAAAATATGTTTCGGTTTTTAGATGAAGAATCCACTTTCCTTCAAGAGCTAAAAATCATGTGGTCTTTATTTTCTTGGAGTTTTATTAAAGCATTTTTCAAAACTCTATAACAGTAAAGCATCTATAGTTTTTCGTACTTTTTCACTATTCCAATTTGCTGCACCAGTTTTATCAACAACAATATTACCTTCTTTATCAATCAAAAAAGTTCTTGGTATACTAGACACATTAAAAGTATCAGGATATTTAGTTATTGGGTTATAAACTTCAAAGTTATATTCATTTTTTTGGATGAATTCATTTATAACTGAAAACGTTTCATTTGAAACAAATACAAATTCAATTTTATCTTTGTAATCATCATATAACAATTGCATACTAGGCATTTCTGCAATGCATGGCGGACACCAAGTAGCCCAAAAATTTATTAGTACAACTTTACCTTTAGTTTCTTCAAAATTAAAAATAACACCTTTATTATTTTTCAGAATCCAATTATAATCCTTAATAGTATTTTGTTTTGAAGCATCAATTGTAGATGGACTAAATAATGCTAAACTTTTATGTAATAACACTTGTATTGGTAACCGTGTTTGAGGAATAATAAGCACCCCTATCAACACAAAAAAAATGATATTCTTTATTTTACTTTTACTCAATTTATATAAAATTAATAAAGCGTAGTTCTATTTTAAAACTACGCTTTAAATTTAACAAAATAAACTTTAATCCTTATCTAGTAACTGTACCAGATGGTAAAGAACCTAAATTCTGACCAAAGTTATGTGTTGCTGGAGCAGTCTCTTGTCCTGCTGTTCCCACTAATGGTTTAATTGCAAAAGGAGCTGGTGAATTATCTGGAACTGGTTCAACAGAAATAACTACTGTTCTTCCTCTAACATCTAAAGGAAAAGTTTCACCTGCTGGTGCATTGATAAAGAAATCCTCACCTGGTACTGGCGGACCTGGTTGTGATGTTTCACTGAAATCATCAAAGCTATCACGAGCATCAAAAGCAGTAAAGGTTCCTGTTGTAATTGGCCCGCTTTCTCCTACTACCCATCCTTCGTATGCCCAACCTTCTGGTAATACCGGTAAGTTAAAATTAGGTACTGGTGGCATCCCTGGTGTACCAAACCAAACTCCGTAATGGTCATTACCATTATTTATTCCTGTTTCATCTGTTGGAGTCCTTAAAAAGAAAGCTCCCGATGCATTACTAAAGTCTCCAACAATTCCAGAGTTTACACTTGCTGAATTTCCAGAAAAATCTCCAACTAAAAGTTTAGTATCAGCTGGTGCTGGGTCTGGATCATTTGCTGGCTCAATAGATAAAACAAATCGAGTTGCATTTTCTAATTGACCTGCATTTACTGAAAACGTTTGTGGAAAGGTAACCGAAGAAAATGTTCCTGTGGTTACAGGCTCACCGTCTACAATAATCCATCCTTCATAAACAAAATCATTACCTAATGCCTCTAAACCTTGTAAGTTTAAAGTTAAATTAGCATTTGTTGGTTCGTTATCATCGTCGCTACTACAAGACGTAGTAAAAATTCCTATGGCTATTATTGCCAAAAACATTTTTTTAATCATGGTATTTTTTAAGTTTTATAATTATACTTCAAAAGTATACCGTGTGATTATTATAAAATGTTAGCTACCTAACATTAGGCACTTTTTTTATGAATTCTTATCTCTTTTCTTGTAAATTCAATAACATTTTCTTCCTTTAGCTCATTTAATAAAATATTAAGTGTTGGTCTTGATGTACCAATTAACGAAGCAATATCTTTTTGGGTGTACGGGTGATGAATAACTTTATCTCCCGTTTTTTCACAATCATACCCATAATCAGAACATAACTCATCTAAAAACTCAAGAAGTCTAGTTTTAGCATCTTTAAATAGTAAAAGTTGTAATCGTCTTTCAAGTTTTCTTAATCTGAATCCTATAACTTTGTATATTTTTAAACTGAATGTTTGATTATTACGCATTAAATCATGCATGGTATTTACACCTACAGGACAAATACTTGTAGTATTATCAATAGATTGGGCAAACTCTTCGCGTTTAGCTTCTCCTAGAATAGCAGTTTCTCCAAAAATTTCTCCACGGGTTAAAATGGCTTTTACAACCTCTTCTCCATCTTCACTGTAATAACCTATTTTCACTTTTCCTTTTTCAATAAGGTAAACTTTATTCGCAGAGTCTTCTTCAAAATAAATGTAATCTTTCTTTTTATAGGCATCAAAATCATGATCTTTCTTGTAGGCTTTGAATTTGTGCGGACAGAGTACCTTGAAAAGATTGACATCGTCAAAAAACCAAAGTGATTTCATTTGTAATAAGATTTGTTAGACACTTAGAAGTCGAAAAAAACATCTAACACTTACAAAAAAAGCATAAAAAAACCCCCAGAATAGGAGGTTTTACTTTATATTTTTTCAAGAACTTTTATTCTTCTTCGTCTGAAGATTTTTCATCTTCATCATCAGATAAAGTATCAAGCATACCGTGTTGTTGCAATAAATTGTACCATTGCACTACTTTTTTAATATCACTTGCATAAACCCTATCTTCATCATAATTTGGCAATACATCAAAAAAGTACTCTTCTAACTTATCTTTACCATCTTTGGGTTTTACAGAAGTTTGCTCCCCGTTTTCTTTCTTTTTTATATTCTCAAAAACTTGACGCAAAGGCACTTCTTCTGTTAAAGTATAAATAGCAATTTCGCTTAACACACTTACGTTGTTTTGTATACTTACAGATATACGCTTATTATCAATTAATGATTCTGCTACAAAACCTCCACGTGTTTGGGTTATTAATTTATACAACCCTGGTTTTCCTGAAATTGAAATAACTTTTTCTAAACTCATAAATTAAAATTTGAAAGGCGCAAATATCAAATGTTTCTTAGTGTATTGCAAATATTATCGTTTCTTTTTTTGAGCTGGAAAACGCATTCTGTAGTCTACGCTTATTTTTCCTTTAGAAATATTGGTTAGTTTACCTTTTATTAAACGCTTTTTTAAACTTGATAATTTATCTGTAAATAAAACTCCTTCAATATGATCATATTCATGTTGAATAACTCTGGCAATTAAACCATCAAAAGATTCCTTGTGTGGTTTAAAATGTTCATCTAAATATTCAATTGTAATTTTAGGTTTTCTAAACACATCTTCCCTAACGTCAGGTATACTCAAACAACCTTCATTAAACGCCCATTCATCACCTTCTTCCTCAATAATCTTAGCATTAATAAAAGTGCGTTTAAAGCCATTTAATGCTGCTTTTTCTTCTGCTGAAATACCTTCATCTTCAGAAAATGGCGTAGTATCTACCAAAAACATTCGAATAGGCAGTCCTATTTGAGGAGCAGCTAGTCCAACACCATAAGCATTGTACATGGTCTCAAACATGTTTTCTAAAAGCGTGTCAAAATTTGGATAATCCTTGGTTATATCTTTAGCTTTCTTTTTTAAAACAGGATCTCCGTATGCTACAATAGGTAAAATCATTCTAATTTGTTATTAATCTTTACAAAAATACAATACTTAAATGTGTTGCATTGTGTTTAACAAAAATTTATTCTTTAAGTCTATGATTATTTAGAATATAAATAACTTTGTAAAATAAGTGTAGCACTAATTTCGTCTATTAATCCTTTATTTTTTCGTTGGTTCTTTTTTAAACCACTATCTATCATGGTTTGAAATGCCATTTTTGAAGTAAAACGTTCATCAACGCGTTTTATAGGAATATTGGGAATAGTCTTTTCTAGTTTAATTATAAAATTTGCAATATGCACTTCACTTTCTGAAGCTGAGTTATCCATCTGTTTTGGCTCCCCTACTAAAAACAACTCAACAGATTCTTTAGTTGTATAGTCTTTTAAAAACTGAAGCAATTGCTTTGTATTGACTGTAGTTAGTCCAGAGGCTATTATCTGCAACTCATCGGTTACTGCAATACCCGTTCTTTTTGTACCAAAATCAATTGCAAGAATTCTTGACATATTATTTTTTTTTCAAAAATAATGCTTTAAATAACAAAGGCTGTCCTTTCGAACAGCCTTTATCAATAGTTAACCTTAATTATTAATACTTGAACATTATCTTATTAAGCTCTTGTGGCTTTATTTATTCCTTGAAATACTAAATTGATGTTACTTACTTTTCTTTTACGGTTTAAGTAAACTCTAATATCACTAGAACTACGTGCAATAGTTTCTTTAACTGTAGTAGCATCAATTAATAATGAATCATTTTCTTTAATAGAATTAACTTCTGCAATTACAGTAGCTATTTCATCATCAATAGATAAAGAAATAGTTTTATTTACTTCTACATCTACAACAGCAGGAGCACTTTGTGCATTACCGAAAGAAACAGTAAGTAATAAAATTAATAATATGTAAAAATTTGTTTTCATTTGTTTATCATTGTTTGACGGTTCAAATATATATCCTGATGATATGTTTGCTGCAAAAAATTAGTTGTAGAACTCAGTATTTTCGATTACTAGTGCAGTTACAAATTTTTATCGATGAATAGTTTAAAGGCTTATTTTTACGTTGAAATACACGTTTTTATGCATTTTATCCTATTCGATATTGGTTAAAAAGATAAAATGCACATTTATCTCTTTCAAAAACCATCTATAGAATTGAATATTTCTTATAGATTCTCGCTTATTATTGTGGCTAATTCAATGCCTTTTTGGATGATAGCTATTATATTTGCCCAAAATTAAATATCGATGACTGAATTACAACAAATCATAGAAAAAGCTTGGGATAACAGAGAGCTTTTAAAAGAAGAGGCTACAACCTCGGCCATTAGAAACGTAGTAGACTTATTAGATAAAGGAGAATTAAGAGTTGCTGAACCAATTTCTGGTGGTTGGCAAGTTAACGAATGGGTAAAAAAGGCCGTTGTTTTATACTTCCCTATTCAAAAAATGGAAACCTTAGAAGCTGGTATTTTTGAGTATCATGATAAAATCCCTTTAAAGAAAAACTTTGCTGAACGTGGTATTAGAGTCGTGCCGAATGCTGTGGCACGTCATGGTGCATACATTTCACCTGGCACTATATTAATGCCAAGTTATGTTAATATTGGTGCCTATGTAGATGAAGGCACTATGGTTGATACTTGGGCTACCGTGGGTAGTTGTGCTCAAATTGGTAAAAATGTACATTTATCTGGAGGTGTTGGTATTGGTGGTGTTTTAGAACCATTACAGGCTGCCCCTGTTATTATTGAAGACAATGCGTTTATTGGAAGCCGTTGTATAGTTGTTGAAGGTGTACGTGTTGAAACCGAAGCTGTTTTAGGAGCTGGAGTTGTTTTAACCATGAGTACTAAGATTATTGATGTAACTGGTGATGAACCTGTTGAGTATAGAGGAGTTGTTCCTGCGAGGTCAGTTGTAATACCTGGTAGTTATGCAAAAGAGTTTAATGCTGGAAGTTACAATGTACCTTGCGCTTTAATTATTGGTAAACGCAAAGAAAGTACTAATAAGAAAACATCTTTAAATGATGCACTTCGTGAGCATGATGTTGCGGTATAATAAAAAGCTTGAAAAACTTCAAAAGCCTCAATGTAAATCATTGAGGTTTTTTTTTAATAATTAAATGTTTTAAAATAGCAGATTAGTTTTATATTATATTTGCTTAAATTATTTTTTGATTAATGCTAAAAAAGTTACGTAGGTTTTATGTTAAGACGCTAAGAAAATGGCGATTTCTCCCATCAAAACTATACGTCAAATATCACTACGAATACTTTTCTGGTAAAAAATTAGACCTAGACAATCCCATAGATTTTAATGCAAAAATTGAATGGTATAAAGTTTTTTATCGTCCAAAAATTTTAACTCAATTAGCAGATAAATATGCTGTAAGAGCTTATGTTGAAAAAAAGGTAGGCTCTGAATATCTTAATGAGCTTTATGGCGTTTATAACACTCCTGAAGATATAGATTTTGAAGCCTTACCAAATAAATTTGTTATTAAGGCAAACCATACTAATGGTCATAATATTATTGTAACAGACAAAACTAATCTTGACCAGAAAAAGGTAATTAAACAATTTAAAAAGTGGTTAAAAAAGAATCAATACTTTAGAAGGGGTCAAGAATGGGCTTATAAAAACATAGAGCCTAAAATAATTATTGAAAAATTTTTGAAAGAGGACGATAAAAACACATTAGTTGACTATAAATTTTATTGTTTTAATGGGAAGCCAAAATTTATTGATGTACATATAGATAGAGATGAAGACCATAAACAAGGTTGCTTTGATTTAGATTTTAATGTATTACCTTTTGGGAAAAGTAAAACATATAAAAGTATTTCTGACGGTATTGAAAAACCAAGTAACCTTAAAGAAATGGTTAAACTTTCAGAAATTTTAGCCGATAAATTACCTTTTGTAAGAATGGATTTTTATTCTATAAATGGAAAAACTATTTTTGGAGAAATGACCTTTTATCCTTCTGATGCAAGAAGAGCATTCTACCCAGAAGAATACAATAAAATTATTGGAGATTTTATAAAATTACCTAAACTCAAAAACGGACAGAAAGTTATTACCGAAATTGATTAACTACCCATTCTAATAGCTTAAATTTATTTGATATTTAATTATGACTAAACTACCCACTAAAGAACATCCAATTGATGCTGTAATATTATGGGTAGATGGTGATGACGAAAACCATAGAAAAAAAATTGCTTCTTATATAAAAGGTACGCAAAAAGCTAAGTCTAAAAAATTTAGAACACGATTTGATCAAGTAAACGAGATTAAATTTACTGTTGATTCTATTATAAAATTTGCTTCTTATATTAGAAATATCTACATCATTACAGATGAACAAACCCCCAATTTCTTAAAACAAGAAGATACTAAAGAAGACTACAAAAATGTATTTATTGTAGACCATAAAGCTATTTTTAAAAGTTTTGAAGAATACCTTCCAACTTTTAACTGTAGGCCTATTGAGACTTGCTTATATAAAATTCCTGGTTTAGCAGAACATTTTATTTATCTTAATGATGACTTTTTTATAATAAATGAAACCAAACCAAATGATTTTTTCCAAAATGGATTTCCTGTTTTACGAGGTAAATGGTTGAAATTTGATGAAAATATTTTTTATAAGAAATTCAAGAAAGCAAAAAAAGGTCATAAAGCCATTCAACAAAATGCCGCTAAAATTGTAGGTTTTGATAAATATTACAACTTTAAACACACGCCACATCCTCTAAGAAAATCGACATTTGAAACTTTTTTCAAAGCGAATAACGATATTTTTATTGAAAACATAAAACATAAATTTAGAAACGAAAACCAATTTACGCCTCAAGGTTTGGCCAACCATCTTGAAATAAAAAATGAGACATGTATATTAAAAGAAGATCTGCAACTTATGTACTTCAGATCTTATAAAAAACCGTTGTTATGGTATAAGTTAAAACTTAATAATAAAGGTAAAAGCAAACTTTTTTTAGGTATGCAAAGTTTAGATTTATGCCCTCCAGTTATTTTAGACTATTTATTAACTTGGTTAGGGAAAAGAACCAAATTATAAATACTAGTTTATGCACTACAAGTTTTTAATATATATATCTTATAGTTATGCTATTCCTATTGGCGCCTCTTTAGAGAATGAAATCTTGAAAAGAGGTTATTCTGTAAAATGGTTTGCAGATCAATCTGATGGAAAAATTGGAGTTTCAAAAAAATTAAATGTACTTAAAAACATTGAAGATATTTATGCTTATGAACCACACATTATATTAACTGCAACTGATAGTGTTCCAGATTTTTTTTATGCCTTAAAGGTTCAAGTGTTTCATGGCTTTCATGCAGAAAAACGTCCAACTAAAAACAATTCGTTTGCGCATTTCAGATTAAGAGGTTTTTTTGATTTATACTGTACTCAAGGTCCTAATACAACAGAAAAATTTCAAGAACTTGCAAATAAACATAAGTACTTTGAAGTTGTTGAAACCGGATGGAGTAAAGTAGATTCGTTATTTCCTTTAGAAAAAAAAGAAATTAGTAATACAATAATGATTGCTTCAACATTTACTGAGCGTTTAAGTTTAGCTTATAATGATGATGTTTTTTATGAAGTAAAACGATTATCAACCAATGGTAAATTCAATTTTATCATGGTATTACATCCTAAACTACCTGAGCATATTATAAAAAAATGGAATACCTTGAATGGAGATAATTTCACATTTTATAATACTACCAACTTAATTCCTTTATTTAAAAAAGCTGATGTTATGTTTGCTGACACAACTTCTGCAATACAAGAGTTTTTGGTTCAAAGAAAACCAGTTGTAACATTTAATCATACTTTTAATCATAATTATCTTATTGATATTCAAAACGCTAATCAAATAGAAAATGCTTTAAATGAAGCATTAACTTATCCTGAAGCGTTATTAAATCATATAAATCATTATTTAGAAAAACTTCATCCTTATACTGATGGAAAATCCAGTAAACGTATAATAGATGCTAGTATAACTTGTTTACACAAAGATAAAAGTGAATTAAAATCTAAACCATTAAATTTGGTGCGTAAATATAAAATTCGAAAAAAACTGAATTATTTTACTTTAAAAAGTTTTAATAAACCATTTACAATTTCTAAAAATTAAAATGCAAAAGCTAACGGCCATTATTCCAACAGGAAACGAGATTCATAATATAGAAGACGTTATCGCTTCAGTTGATTTTGCCGATGAAATTTTAGTTGTTGATAGCTTTAGTACAGATGGCACTTATGAGAAGGCAAAAACCACTGGAGCTAAAGTTATAAGACGAGAATACCAGTACTCTGCTTCACAAAAAAATTGGGCTATTCCGCAAGCTAAACACGAATGGATTTTACTAGTTGATGCAGATGAACGTGTTACTGAAGTATTAAAAACTGAAATCCAACAAATACTTAAAAATCCCAAAGATGGCGTTGTAGCTTATTGGATTGGTAGAAATAATCATTTTATGGGTGAACGTGTTAATTACAGTGGTTGGAGAAACGATTCTGTAATACGACTATTTAAAAGAGATTATTGTAAATACCATGACAAACATGTACATGCAGAAATAATTGCAGATGGTGATATTGGTACATTAAAGGAAAAACTTTACCACAATACATACATTACTTTTGATAAGTATATAGAAAAAATGAACCGATATGCTTGGTGGCAAGCTAAAGACTATGATAAAAAAACAGGCAAACTTACACCCTATCATTTTGTGATAAAACCGTTTTGGGGCTTTTTTAAGCATTATGTTATCCAAAGTGGTTTTAGGGATGGTGTTGTAGGTTTAACCATAGGCTACATACAAGGTTACGTAATATTTATGAGATATGTTAAGCTATGGCTATTGCGTAAAAACAGACAGTAATTACTTTTTCCAGAATTTTAATTTCTGCTTCAATTCTTTTTTTCGATTGAATTTATATTGAAATGCTTCAGTAAGATTCCACATTTTATTAAAAACCAATTCAAAAGGTTTTCCAGAAATTTTCGCGTATTCATCACTCATAATTTCTACAATATGTTTATGAGGTGTTAGGCGTTCAAAGTTTTTAATTCGTTCTTCAAAAGACAATGGTTTAAAAACCATTCTATTTAAATCTACCAATTTAAATTCTAAATCATGCTCTTTAATAGTTATTAAAGTATTTCCTGGAGAATGATCTAAAAATAAAATACCTTTCTCATGAAGTTGATGTGTAAACCTTGTAAATGCTCTCAAAATATTATCGTGATTTGGATAATCAAGATTATGAGATAACTCTCTAAAGGTTAAATCATAATTATCATGCTCACTAACATAATAACTCCTTTTAAAAAGGAAAGCCCTTGGAAATTCATAATACGCAATGGGTTGGGGCGTTCCAACACCTAAATCAATCAACTTATTAGCATATTCAAAAGAACGTTGTGCTTTTCCTTTTCTGAAAAACTTATATACAACTTGATTTAGTAAACCGGGAACTTTAAAAGATTTTATATTAACTGTTTTTCCGTTTAATTCAAACAGTTTCAGTTTGTTTCTTTTATCCTTTATAGATTCTCCTGAAGTCTCAAAAGATTCAATAAAACCATCAATCTCACTTTGAAAATCCTTGTAGGTCGTATGAAATATTTTTTTCATATGGCAATATTACAAAGTTTTGAGTCATTCTTATAAACTAATATTAAATTTGTAAATAAAGTTGCAAAGTTTATGAGCACAATCGATTCTGAGATAAAAAAATCAATACATATTTTAAAACAAGGAGGTTTAATTCTTTATCCTACTGATACTGTTTGGGCAATTGGTTGTGATGCTTCAAATTTAGAGACTGTAAAAAGAATATATACTCTAAAAAAACGTAACCCAAATAAAGCATTAAATTGTTTAGTAGCAGATGAGCGCATGTTAAAACGCTATGTAAAACAAATTCCTCCTGCTGCTTTAAGTATTATTGAAGTTACTGATAAACCAACAACTATTATATATGATAATGCTCAAAATTTAGCACCTAATGCAATTGCAAAAGATGGCACTATTGGTATTAGAATTCCTGATGATGATTTTTGTTATGGACTTACTAGAAAATTTAATGGTGCTATAGTTTCTACTTCAGCAAATATTAGTGGAGAATCTACCCCAAAATCATTCAAAGAAATAACACCAGCTATTTTAAAAGGTGTAGACTATGTCGTAAATTTGCAAAACGAAAAAATCTACTCAAATCCGCCATCAATCATTAAACTAAGCAATAGTGGAATTGTTGAAGTAATTCGTAAATAAACCGATAAAATTTAAGTTGAAAACAACTTGAGTTTTAAGATGTATTATTGGAACAAATTAAATGAACTACAAAGAAGCCTTAAAACATCCAATTTTTAAAATCATATCGCAATCTGCCAAGGAATTACAACTTGAAAGTTATGTTATTGGTGGTTTTGTTCGTGATTTTCTATTAAATCGTGGGGACGCAAAAGATATTGATGTTGTTGCTATAGGAGATGGTATTAAATTGGCACTTCAAGTTGCAAAAAACCTCCCTAACAAGCCTAAGGTTCAGGTTTTCAAAACCTATGGTACAGCCATGTTAAGGCATGATGATATTGAAATTGAATTTGTTGGTGCAAGAAAAGAATCATACAATAAAGACAGTAGAAACCCTGCTGTTGAAAATGGTTCTCTAGAAGATGATCAAAATCGAAGAGATTTTACTATAAATGCACTAGCTCTAAACTTAAATGAATCTAATTTTGGTGAATTATTAGATCCTTTTGATGGCGTTGAAGATTTAGAAAGTAAAATTATCAGAACACCTTTAAATCCAAACATTACCTATAGCGATGACCCTTTACGCATGCTACGTGCTATTAGATTTGCAACACAGCTTAATTTTAGTATTGAACAAAAATCTTTAGAAGCAATAACGCAAAATAGTAATAGAATTAAAATTATTACTAATGAACGGATAGTTACTGAACTAAACAAAATATTAGAAAGTAAAAAACCTTCTAAAGGCTTTTTACTCCTAGAGAAAACAGGATTACTAAAATATATCTTACCCGAATTAACCGCCTTAAAAGGTATTGATGAAATTGAAGGTCAGCGTCATAAAGACAACTTTTATCACACATTAGAAGTTCTAGATAATATTGCCTTAAATACGAATAACCTCTGGTTACGTTGGGCTGCGCTTTTACACGATATTGGTAAAGCACCAACAAAAAAATTCAACAAAAAAGTGGGTTGGACCTTCCATGGACACGAATTTGAAGGTTCAAAAATGGTTTACAGACTTTTTAAAAGATTAAAAATGCCATTAAATGACAAAATGAAATTTGTTCAGAAAATGGTGTTGATGAGCTCCAGACCTATTGTACTTGCCCAAGATTTAGTAACAGACTCTGCAGTACGACGATTAGTTTTTGATGCTGGTGATTATGTTGATGATTTAATGACTTTGTGTGAAGCAGATATAACAACCAAAAACCCAAAAAAGTTTAAAAAATACCATAATAATTTTAAGATAGTTAGAGAAAAAATTGTTGAAGTTGAAGCTAGAGACCATATTAGAAATTTTCAACCACCTGTTTCTGGTGAAGAGATAATGAAAGCATTTAATCTAAAACCTTCTAGAGAAATTGGTATTATAAAAGAAACTATTAAAGAAGCTATTTTAGAAGGAGATATTCCAAATGAGTTCGATGCTGCTTATAAATTAATGCTAAAAAAAGGGAAAGCACTAGGCTTAAAAACTGAAATAGAATTATGATTAAACTTGTGCGAACAGATTCAAATCATAAGGATTTCATTAAACTTGTTGATGCTTTGAATTCTTATTTAAAAATTATAGATGGTAATGAACATGAATTTTATAGTCAGTATAATAATATTGATGTTTTAAAGCATGTTGTGGTTGCTTATAAAAACAGTATTCCTGTTGGTTGTGGAGCATTTAAGAGTTACGATATTAAAACTGTTGAAGTAAAACGCATGTTCACAAAAACAGAAGAGCGAGGAGTTGGAATTGCTTCAAAAATTTTGCTTGAATTAGAAAAATGGGCAGGTGAACTATCATATAAAACTTGTGTTTTAGAAACTGGTAAAAGACAAATTGAGGCTGTTTCATTTTATAAAAAAATGGGGTATTCAGTTATCCCAAATTACGGACAATACAAAAACATAGACAATAGCCTTTGTTTCTAAAAGTCATTGTTAATGCCTTGAGCGCAGTCAAGAGATTAATAAAATTATAAAGTCGACTGCGTTCGACCTAAAGCTATGAAAAAGGATAATAAGAAAGTAATTTATTGGCTATTAACGGGGTGTATATTAATCTTCATCATGGTTATTGTTGGCGGTATAACCAGACTTACACATTCTGGATTATCAATTTCAAACTATAAATTAATTTCAGGAACCATTCCACCTATGAACAACGTAGAATGGGAAGCTGCATTCGATTTATACAAACAATACCCAGAGTACCAAAAACTTAATAATCAATTCACCCTCCAAGATTTTAAAGATATTTATTTCTGGGAATGGTTTCATCGTGTTATTGGTAGGTTCATTGGTTTAGTATTTATTATCCCATTCTTATATTTTTTAATTACTAAACAACTTACAAAATCCACAACAAAAAAGGCAATTATTCTCTTATGTTTGGGTGCATTTCAAGGCTTTTTAGGCTGGTATATGGTTAAAAGTGGTTTAGTTGATAATCCAGATGTAAGCCATTACAGGTTAGCTGCACATTTAACCACTGCCTTTATAACCTTTGCATATACCTTTTGGGTGGCTTTAGATTTAATGTTCACTAGTAAAAAAGAGATAAACAAATCTTTTAGAAACTTAATCCGGTGGGGGCTTGCCATACTATTACTTCAAATAATTTATGGAGCTTTTGTTGCAGGTTTAGATGCTGGATGGATTCATAATCATTGGCCAATGATGAGCGAAGGCAAATTTATTCACGAAACCGTTTACACTGAACAAGTACCAGTTTACAAAAACTTTATAGAAGGCAAAAGTGGTGTGCAATTTATTCATAGAATTCTAGCCTTTGTAGTTGTTGGTTTTATTATTTTAATTTACTTAAAATCAAAAAAATTGAAGCTTTCTAGTTACCAATCTAAAGGTGTTAATTATTTGATGGTTATGGTTGGCATTCAGTTCCTTCTAGGGGTATTAACCATTCTTTTACAGGTACCTGTTTGGTTAGGAGTTGCGCATCAAGTAGGTGCTTTTTTCTTATTAAGCATCATGACATTTACACTGCACAGGTTTTCAAAATAAATTAAAAAAAAGCTACCTTTGTAGCTTAATTATTCATTGATGGTTTACAGGTTTAGAGTTATTTTAGATAATGATACAGAAGAGGACATCTTTCGCGATTTAGAAATTCTCGAAACAGATACTCTTGAAGATTTACACAATATTATTACCCAGTCTTTTGGATTTGATGGTACCGAAATGGCATCATTTTATGTAAGTAATGATATGTGGGAACAAGGCGAAGAAATCTCTCTTTTTGATTTAAGCGATGATGGTTCTGCACGTTTAATGAATGAAACTGCTTTGGATGACGTTGTTCATGAAGCACAAACCAAACTCATTTATGTTTATGATTTTATGAGTATGTGGACCTTTTTTGTAGAACTTGCTGAAATTGTTGATGAAACTGAAGGTCATGATTACCCTCACCTTATGTTTGTTCAAGGTCAAGTACCAGAAAAAGCTCCAGAAAAATTATTTGAAGCTGATGAAGACAATGATTTTGATGAGTTTGAAGACGGTATTGATGTTGACGATTATGATAATTTAGACTTCAACGAAAACTGGAATTAATCTAATTCTAGAGGGTTAACATTTTCGTAATTTCTAGTTAAAAACTCTAAAGAATATTTTAAAATTTCTCCCATATTCTTACTCTTTTTAAAGTTCACATCGTGCGTGTAATCAAAAATGGTCATCTTTAGTAAATCTACATGATCTTTTGATGAAATATCATCTGCTTCCATGCATGCTATTAATTTTTTAAATCTGTTTTGAAAACTTTTCAAGCGCTTTACTAAAATGGATCGTTCTTCAGTTTTATATTGGTCTATAGATAGTTTTTGAATGTTTTCAGAAACTAATTCTACCATTTTAAAATTTTCTTTGAAAAATTGAGGCCTGTAAATATTAAACTTCCCCTCGTATGACTGCTGATCAAAATCTATAGCTCTTATCTTATAAACTACTTTATCAAAATCATGAGTAGGCACAATCACATAATTATAAGAGCGCATATCACCAAGTAAGCGAATCATACAACGCTCATTAAACTTAACAAACTCTTTGGCTATTTGAGATTTTTCTGATTTACTACAGTTAAGGAGCATGCCTTTAATAAATTCATCTCCAGGGATTCCAACTATATGATCTTCAATCAAAGTATTTTCATGAACCAAAAAATTCAAATTATAAGGAGACAGCATGTGCTCTAACTCTAAACCATAAATTCGTGAAGCATCAGCAATTTTAACATAAAAATAAGTGGAGTTATCATTCAGAATATTCCTGATTTTTATTCTAAAAGGTTTAGAATTACCAAATGTGCAGTAATCTATAGCGTCTACACTTAAAAATGGTAAAATATTGTCGTTTCCATCAGAATGAAAAATAGTATATACTTTTTTTAATGCGTATTCAATTTCTTCTCTTTCAAATTCGTTATAATAAACACGAATCCACAAGGTGTCTTTTTCATCTTTATCATAAACAACTATAGACCCTTGAAATCTCAACAAATCCTCATAAAATATTGGAATCTTAATATTTCTATTGTATCTAGAAAGGTATTGATGAAGCTTTTCAGTAATAGGGTACGATGGTTTTCTTTTGGATATCTTTAAATCTTGCATACAACATTAAACTTATTCAAAGTTAGCATTTTTATTATTACACCTGTAACAAAAATTGATCATGATCGTCATACTGAAACAACTAACCAATGTCATCTTACTAGATTGACATGAAAAACTCTATAGTTTGGAATCTATACTTACAATTAACAACCTTACAAAAAAATTCGGGTATTTAACTGCCGTAAAAGACTTGTCATTCACAATAAATAAAGGAAATGTGTATGGCATCTTGGGACCTAACGGAAGTGGGAAATCTACAACTCTGGGCATTGTACTTAATGTAGTTAATAAAACCGAAGGTAATTTTCATTGGTTTGATGGAAAAACCTCAACACATGATGCACTAAAAAAAGTTGGAGCTATTATTGAGCGACCAAATTTTTACCCTTACATGACGGCAGCTCAAAACTTAAAATTAGTTTGTAAAATTAAAGGCGTTGATATTAGTAAAATTGATGAAAAACTAGAAATTGTGGGGCTTTTAGAACGCAAGGATAGTAAATTCAAAACCTATTCCTTGGGTATGAAGCAACGTTTAGCTATTGCTTCTGCTCTTTTAAATGACCCTGAAATTTTAATTTTAGATGAACCCACAAATGGGTTAGATCCACAAGGTATTCACCAAATACGAGAAATTATAAAAGAAATTGCAGCTCAAGGAACTACAATTCTACTAGCATCACATTTACTTGATGAAGTTGAAAAAGTATGTTCGCACGTTGTTGTACTCCGCAAAGGCGTAAAATTATATTCTGGACGAGTTGACGAGATGATTTCTAGTCATGGTTTTTTCGAATTGAAATCGAATAAAGAAACTGAATTAGTTAAGCTATTAGAAAACCATAAAGCATTTAGTAAAGTAAAAGTTCAAGACGATTTAGTTACAGCTTTTTTAAATGAACCTATGAAATCTGAAGATTTTAATAAATATCTTTTTGAGCAAGGCATCATACTAACCCATTTAGTACAACGCAAAGAAAGTTTAGAAGAGCAATTTTTACAATTAACTGACAACAACCAAAACTAACCAGAATGTTACGACTTTTAAATTTAGAATTACAAAAATTATTACTTAATAGAACCAGTAAAATACTGATATTCGTATCGTTTGTTTTACCTTTTTTTGTCATCCTCCTTTCCTCATTAAAAATTAATGTTTTTGGTTTCTTTACACTTGAATTAGGAGAACTCGGTGTCTTCAATTTTCCAATTATTTGGCATTTAACTACCTTTTTTGCCTCCCAATTCAAATTCTTTTTTGCAATTGTTGTAGTTAGCATGATTGGAAATGAGTATAGTAATAAAACTATTAAACAAAACCTTATAGATGGCTTGAGCAAAAAAGAATTTATTCTATCAAAATTTTACACCATTGTATTTTTCTCTTTAGTTTCAACTATACTTATTGGTTTAATTTCATTATGTATAGGGCTTTATTACTCTAGTTATACTGAAGCTTCTATAGTTATTAGGGGTGTTGAATTTCTTGCTGCTTACTTTGTAAAACTTATAGGTTTCTTCAGTTTATGTTTATTTTTAGGGATGTTAGTAAAGCGCTCAGCTTTTGCACTTGCTTTCTTATTTATACTTTTTATCCTAGAATGGATATTTTTTGGTTTAATTGCGTGGCAATCTGATAATAGAATAGCTGAAAACATTCAAAACTTTTTCCCGCTAAAATCAATGTATAAATTAATAGACCAGCCCTTCCAAAGAATAGCTATGAGTAAGTTTCCAGACAAAGGAGAATTAGCTTACGATTATGCCGTACATGGATATGAGATTATTATCGTTTTATGCTGGACAGCCTTATTCATCTTTTTATCGCATAAATTATTAAAAAAGCGAGATTTGTAATATATTTGGTAGCTTTTGCTACTGAAAAATGAAAAACGCTATATTATTCGTAATTTTTAGTCTTTTCGGACTATTAAATTATTCTCAAAACGAAGCATCTAACTGGTATTTTGGAGAAAATGCTGGACTTACATTTGACCTCGCGAATAATACAATTGTCCGAAACTCAAACGGCCAATTAAATACTAGAGAGGGATGCTCTTCAATTTCTGATGAGAATGGCAATTTACTATTCTACACTGATGGCGTTACAGTATGGAACCAAAATCATGTACAAATGATGAATGGTTTTAATTTACATGGAGATTCTTCCAGCACGCAATCAGCTATAATTGTTCCAAAACCAAAATCACCCACAATTTATTATATTTTTACTGTAGATAATAGGGTAAATGGTGAAGACTTTGGTTTAAATTATTCAGAGGTAGACATGACACTTGATGGTGGATTAGGTGCTGTTACAGTAAAAAACACAAATTTACTTGCACTGTGTTCAGAGAAAATTACCGCAGTTCTAAAAGATTGCTTAACCGAATCTATATGGTTTGTAACTTTTGCTTCAGAAGACGGGACTCAAAGATCTTTCAATACTTTCCATTCATTTGAAATAACTGATAGTGGAGTCAATGCAACAGCTGTTAAATCCATTGTTAGTAACCAAACCACTGAACCTCGTGGTTACTTAAAACTATCACCCGACGGAACTAAGGTAGCTAGTGCTAACATTGAAAGTGGATTATATCTGTATGATTTTGATGTTACTCAAGGAACAGTATCTAATGAAACCTCCCTAAGTATCAGTTCTGTTAATGGTGCTTCATTCCCCTACGGTGTTGAGTTTTCTCCAAATAGCAAACTCCTATATGTACATTCATCAAATAACTTTTTTGATGAAGAAAATCCAAATAGAAATAACAATCCTAGTAATCATAGTTCCACACTTACACAATTTGACCTGTCTAGTACCGATATACAAAACTCTCAAGTAAGATTAGAATCAAGGCAGCTTTTTAGAGGAGCACTACAACTAGGACCTGACGGCAAAATTTACAGAGCACTAAGTGCTACTTACAATGCAGGATTACCTTTTTTGGGCGTTATTGAAAATCCAAATATAGCAGGAAAAGACTGCCAATATGTTCATAATGCAATAAACTTGGCACCATTTAATTCCTCTCAAGGTTTACCACCTTTCATAGCTTCTTTTTTCAATACAGAAATTGATATCATTAAAAACGGTAAGAATGCCATTAATTTAGATGTTTGCGATGGAGACTCTTATAATTTGGTATCTGAGGTTATTCCAAATGCAACTTACCGATGGACTTTAGATGGTAGCCCTTTATCTGAAACTAATTTTGATTTAGAAGTTTTTCAATCTGGGCATTACGAAGTGTTTATTGATCCGAACAATGGAGATTGTGCTCTAGAAGGTCAAGCATTTGTGAATTTTGTACCTAATCCCCAGGCATTTAATAATACTTTACTTCAATGCGATGAAGATGGCTTGATTGATGGGTTTACTATTTTTAACCTAAATGAAGCTAGTGATGAATTAACCGGTGGGCTTTTCAATAGGTCTACAAAATTCTATTTAGACGCAGCCCATACCACTGAACTTGATGCCAATTCTTTTAGTAATACGCTTAATCCACAAACAGTTTATGTAGAAGTTATTGATGATATAAGTGGTTGTTCCAGTTTTTCGGAACTGACTCTTGCTGTAAGTACAACTGATGTTAATGATACTCGTTTAAATAATTGTGATGATGATGGGATTGAAGATGGTTTTCATATTTTTAACTTGAATGATGCTAACAATGATATTGTTAACGGTCTCCCTACTGGATTAAACATATCTTATTACGAAACTTACAATGACGCACTACTAGAAATAAATAATTTATCAGCCAATTACACAAATACAATTCCTTATTCTCAAACAGTTTTTGCTCGAGTTGAAAACACGAATAATTGCTATGGTATTAGTGAGGTCTTGCTAACTGTAAATGAATTACCAGATATTGAAACTGAAGGTCTAGAGTATTATTGCTTAAACAACTTTCCAAATACCATTGAAATAAATGCAGCCTTAATAAATGATTCGCCCAATAACTATACTTACAATTGGACAAATGGAGAAAACAGTTACGAAATAGATATAAACGCAGTTGGCACCTATAATGTTACGGTAACCAATACTTATGGTTGTTCTAAAAGTAGAATAATTACAATTGAACCCTCCAATACAGCAACTTTCGAAATGCCAGCTTTTGATGTTAAAGATGGTATTCAAAACAACACTGTAACCGTTTTTGTTTCTGGAGAAGGCATTTATCAATATAGCCTCTTAGACGAAAATAATAACACGATAAAGTCTTATCAAGATAGTAGTCTCTTTGAGAATGTATACCCTGGTATATATAAAGTTTTAGTTAAGGATATTAAAAATAATTGTGGTGTAATAAACGAAAATGTTTCAGTAATCGGATTTCCGAAATTTTTTACCCCTAATAATGACGGTGTAAATGATACGTGGCAAATTTTAGGAGTTTCAGAAATGTTTCAACCCAATACTAAAATCCAAATTTTTGATCGATTTGGGAAACTTTTAAAAGAAATCTCACCTACTGGAATTGGGTGGAACGGTATTTTAAACGGACAAGTTTTACCTGCTGATGATTACTGGTTCGCAGTAAAACTACAAGATGGAAGAATATTTAAAAATCATTTCACATTAAAACATTAAACTATTGAAATCGCTCCTTAAGTTTTGCTTATTTTTTATATTGATATGTTTTTCTAATAACAGTTTAAGTCAAGCTCCAAACGACTGTGTTAATGCTGTAATTACTTGTGGTAATTCAGATATTAGTTTAGATGTTAATGGTCCTGGTGCTAATGAGTTTCCAACTTCATGTCAAAGTAACGAGAATAATAGTGTTTGGTTAAGTGTTACAACTGTTACCTCTGGCACTTTAGGTTTCACTCTCACACCCAATAGCACCAACATAATGGAAGATTATGATTTTTTTGTCTTTGGACCTAATGTACCGTGTAATAACCTTGGATCAACAATTAGGTGTTCCACTACTAATCCTCAAAATGCAGGTTTAAGTAGTAATCAAACAGGAATGAATGGGTCTGAAACAGATTTTACAGAAGGAAGAGGTGCAGATGGTAATAGTTTTGTAAGATGGCTTGATGTTAATGCAGGTGAAACTTACTTTATTGTGATAGACAGACCTATAGGTAACAGTCCTTTTAATTTAGAATGGACAGGTACAGCAACATTTGCTGAACCTCCAACTGACGAATCCATAACTTCTGGTACACCTTTAGATTTTGAAAAGTGTGATGATATTTCTCCTTTTGATGATGGTTTTGTAAATTTTGATTTAATAGACAACACTATACTGATAACTGGCTCGCAAACTGATGTAACTGTCACTTACCACGCCTCGGCAAGTGATGCTAATATTGGGATTAATCCTTTAGCAAGCCCTTATAGAAATATTAGTAACCCTCAAACTATTTACGCTAGAATCACTAATGATATTACTGGGTGCTTTGAGTTAACTAATTTTCAATTAGATGTTAGTCTTGGGCCAGATTTTATGCCACCTTCTCCTGTTATCATATGTGATAACTTAGATGATGGTTATGATAAAAATGGACAAACCATTTTTGATTTGACTTCTAGAAACGATGAAATTTTAAATGGGCAAAATCCAGCAGACTTTAATATCTTTTTTTATGACTCTAGAGCAAATGCAGATAACAGAATAGGTGAACTTCCAAATTCATATTATAACACCACTGCGTTTAATGATCAAGTATTTGTTAGAATAGAAGAAGTAGCCAACCTAAATTGTAGTAGCATTACAACCTTAGATTTACAAGTAAATGAAGCGCCAGATGCATTTAATTCAACATTAATACAATGTGATGAAGATGGGTTAGCAGATGGATTAACCATTTTTAACCTTAATGAAGCTAATGATGAATTAACTGGAGGGATTACTAATAGGTCAACAAGATTCTATACTGATTTAGCAAGAACAATTGAGATAAGCGGAAATGCATTTGAAAATACAATTAACCCTCAAATAATCTATGTAGAAGTAGTTAATGATGAAACAGGCTGTACAAGTAATTCAGAATTAACCTTAGATGTTACAGCAACAGATTCGAACAATGCATTCTTAATTTCATGTGATGATGATGGTGTTGAAGATGGATTTTATGTTTTCGATTTAACTGATGCTGATAGTGACATTTTAAACGGTTTACCTATGGGTTTAAATATTGTTTATTATGCTTCTTTTAACGATTCTGTTTTAGAACAAAATCCATTAAGTAGTACCTTTACTAATACTAATCCTTATTTTCAAACCATTTATGCACGTGTAGAAAATGCAAACGACTGTTATGGAATAAGCGAAGTCTTTCTTTATGTATTACCATTACCAGATATTAAAACTGAAGATTTATTTTATTATTGTTTAAATGATTTCCCCAATTCAATAACTATTGATGCCGCAGTAAACGATAATCCGAATAATTATACATATAATTGGTCTAACGGTGATACGAATTATGAAACTCAGATAAATACTGTAGGTACGTATACTGTAACAGTAACAGACACCAATAATTGTTCAAAAACACGCACTGTAATTATTGAGGCTTCAAATATTGCTACGTTTAATGTGCCAGCTTTTGAAGTAAAAGATGCATCACAAAATAATACTATTACAGTTTTCGTTACAGGAGAGGGAACTTATCAATATAGTTTAATTGATGAATTTGGAAATAATGCACAACCCTTTCAAGACAGTAATCTTTTTGAAAATGTATACCCCGGTATTTATTCTGTTGCAGTAAAAGATATAAAAAACGACTGCGGCACAGTGATAGAAGATGTATCGGTAATTGGTTTTCCAAAGTTTTTTACACCAAATAATGATGGTGTAAATGACACTTGGCAGATTTTAGGTGTGTCTGAAATGTTTCAAGCAAATTCAAAAATTTTAATTTTTAATCGATTTGGTAAACTAGTAAAGCAATTAGATCCAACTGGTGAAGGTTGGAATGGATTATTTAATGGTGAAAGACTACCAAGTGATGATTATTGGTTTTCAATTAAATTACAGGATGGAAGAACATTTAAAAATCATTTTACACTTAAGTATTAGGCATTCTAGTCGAAAAACTAATTAAAATGCGTTTTATCCGATTTTTTTTGCGTTTCATCTGAAAAAAGTCTATTTTTCGCCCATAATTAGCCCCATTAATTAGAATATTTTTAAATAATATTCAACCAAATAAAAACGAACTAGAAAACACCTACAGGTTTATGAGATATATTTATTTCATCATATTCATTCTACTATTTAGTAGTAATTATTCGTTTTCTCAACAAATATCTGTAAATGATACTGTTGGTTTACAATCCCTAATACAAGATAATTTAGTAAACGGATGTGTTGATATAAGTAACGTAAGTTCTTCTGTAAACGGAAATTCTAGTGGCTTATCAAGCTATGCTTATTTTGAAAGAGCTGGTTCTAACTTCCCCTTTGAAAATGGCATTATGCTTTCAACTGGTGGTGCAGCTTCTGGTGGAAACTCTACCGTTACGCCTACTCTTAGTGAGGGATCTTCAACTTGGGGTACCGATCCTGATTTAGAAACAGCTTTAGGAATAACCAACACAGTTAATGCCACTTCAATAGAATTTGATTTTGTTTCCATTTCTGATCAGTTTCAATTTAATTACTTATTAGCTTCAGAAGAATACTTTGGTATTAACCCTTGTCAATTTTCTGATGGTTTCGTTTTTCTTATCAGAGAATCAGGTACAACAAATCCTTATCAAAATATAGCACTAATACCTGGTACCTCAACACCTGTAAACACAAATACCATTCATGATGAAATTTTTGGAGTTTGTCCTGCAGAGAACAATCAGTACTTTGATGGTTACAATATTGGAGATACAAATTATAATGGAAGAACTACGGTTTTAACAGCGTCAGGTAGTATAATGCCTAATGTCATGTATCACATTAAACTAATAATTGCTGACCAAACTGATGGTACCTTTGACTCTGCTGTTTTTATTGAAGGTGATAGTTTTAGAGTCTTGGATTTAGGAGAAGATATTTCTACTTGTGCTAGCTCTGTTACTTTGGACGCAGATTTACAAAACCCTCTAGCCTCTTATGCTTGGTATAGAGATGGTAATATCATTACTGGTGCTACTGCATCTACCTATATTGCAGTTCAAGATGGAACATACCGAGTTGAAGTTGGTGTACCTGTTAATGGATCTACTTGTGTAGAAACTGATGAAATTGTAGTTGTTTTAAATACCGAAGAGCCCATGGATCCTGTCTCAGATTATCAATTATGTGATGATCCAAGCGGCAATGGCATAGAGGTTTTTGACCTTTCAACAAAAGATTCTGAAATTATAGCAAACATACCTTTTACAAATTACGTCTTCAGTTACCACTTTTCTGATAGTGATGCAAGACTAAATATAAACCCCATTACTACTCCCATTCCTAATACTATGAATCCTCACCCCATTTTTGTTAGGGTTCAAGATTTAGATAGTAATTGTTTTTCTTTTACAACATTTAATCTAGTGGTTAATCCACTCCCAAATATTGTGAATCCAACACCTTTACAAGTATGTGATGGTGATGATAATCCTGATGGTTTTGCGGTAATTGATTTAACCCAAAAAGATGATGAAATTACATCTGGACAAACCAATTTATTTGTGTCTTATCACTACAATCAATTAGACGCAAATACTGGAAATAACCCAATACCTACTCCCTACATCAATACTAACACGCCCAACGAACAAGTATATGTTAGGATTATTGATACTACTACAGGTTGTGAAACAACAACCACGTTGGATGTTGAGATAACAGTTAGTCCAATTGTGAATAGAGATACACAGTATCTGGATGCTTGTGATAGAGATTTAGATGGAGATGCGTCTTTTGATTTAACAGAAGTTATCGCTGACATCCTAAATGGGTTATCTGGAGTTTCTACAACATTTCATAGCACATTTGATGATGCTGAAATGAATATAAATGCTATTGCAGACGAAACCAATTATCAATATACTAATGCTGTTTTAGAACCAGGCTCTGCTACATTGTATATGAGAATAGAGGATGATACTACAGGATGTGCTACCATTGTACCTTTTGAAGTTCACACTAATCTGCTATTAACTGGTACAGATACCGGTGATTTTGCACTTTGCGACACTAATGATGATAGTACCGATACTCTAAATTTTGATCTAAACACCGTTGAAACATTTATTGCTAATGAATTACCAGACTCAATTACAGTAGCCTTCTTTGAAACAGAAGATGATAGAGATAATAATGTTAATCCGATTGACAAAACATCACCCTATGCAGCTTCAAGTCCACAGGTCCTATATGTTAGAATTACTGGCAGCGGGTGTAGCGAAAACACAGAAATAACATTATTAGTAAATCCTATTTTGTTATTTGATAACGTAACTGTACCGTATTGTGATGATGATGATGATGGTATTGCAAGTATAGATTTACAATCTTTAGACGACACAATCACGGGAGGCAATACAAATTTTTCTGTAACCTATTTTGCAACTAATGCTGATGCTCAAAGTAATAACACAGCAAATCAATTACCACCATTTTATAACAACACTAATCCCATTGAAACCTTATATGCACGAATTGAAAATATAGATTCTGGATGTTCTACGGTTAACCCTTTTCAAATTGAAGTATTAGTTGCTCCTGCAACAAACCAACCTTCCGATGAAATAATTTGTGATAACGATCAAGATGGTTTTTCAATAATAAATCTAGAGGATAAAATTGATGAAGCTATTCCAAGTAGAACAGGTTTTAACATAGATGTGTTTACATCATTTGATGATGCAGATAATAATACAAACGCAATTCCTACTTCAGATAGAAATGCTTACAATACTGACACACAAACACTATTTATAAGAATTGAAGATGGTATAAGCGGAACAGGTTGTTATGCCATTACATCATTTGAAGCTATTGTAAATACGCTACCCGATTTTCCATCCCCTATAAGTAATTTTCAAATATGTGAAGATGACGGTGATAGTTTTGCAGATTTTTTACTTGTAGATAAAGATGCTGAAATTCTTAACGGACAAACTGGTAAAGAAGTATTTTATTTTGAAGATGCTGCTTTAAGTATACCTATTGACAAAAATAACATCTATCAAAATACATCTAGCCCTCAAACCATTTATGTTAGAGTTGAAAATATTTCAGACCGGGATTGTTTTGGTACAGATTCATTCACTTTACAAGTATCACCAGATCCAATTTACAACCCTATTGTAGATTATTTAGTTTGTGATGACGCTAGTAATGATGGTTTAAATGAGTTTAACCTTGATGAAAAAGCTGATGAAATAAGAGCAGGATCTCCAGATATGTTGAATATTTCATTCCACGCATCACCTACTGATGCTGAAAACAATTTAAACCCTTTACCTTCTACTTACACCAATGTTACTAACCCTCAGAGTATATATGTAAGAATAGAAAGTGAAGATTCATTATGTTATGTTGTTGAAGAGTTAGGTATAAATATTATTGCTCCTCCCCAAGTAAGAGTTGGCAACCCAAGTATAACAAATTGTGATGCAAACTATGATGGCTTTACAAATTTTGATTTAACAACCTATAATATTGATACAATTAACAATGAATTTGAAGTTTTAGATAGGGTAAAAAGTAATCTTTCTTTAAATTATTTTGAAAATTTAGCAGATATAAACCCAAATGATGGTTTAGATAACACAAATGAAATTATTGATCCGTCTAACTTTAATTCTGATGCCAAAACAATTTATATGAAAATTGTAAATGTATTAACAGGCTGTTTCACTACAGTTCCTTTAGAACTGATGGTAAACTTACCTCCTGTTACAAATACTATAGGCACCATTCAAATATGTGATAATGAAACAAATACTTATGATTTATCACAAATAAACAGTATGATTGTTGACGACCTTTCACTGGTCTCTATTTCATATCACGACACACAAGATGATGCAGAAAATAACACAGCACCCTTAAATGCTACTTATAATTATTCCGCTAGTAATCATACAATATTTATTAGAGTTTCAGATATATCAACTGGCTGCTATATAGCACCATCTATTCTGCTACAAATTAATCAGAACCCTATTGCCAATACTCCTCCTGCTTTAATAGATTGTGATGATGACTACGATGGAATTCAAAATTTTGACTTAAGAGATAACAATAATATTATCTTAGGAGGTTTAAACCCTTCTGATTACATTATTACCTTTTACGAAAACTTGGATAATGCTGAAAACGAAATTGATAATTTACCAAACATATACCCTGCAAGTAACGGTGATACCATTTTTGTTAGGCTTGAAAATAATAGTACTGGATGTTTTAGTACCACACAATTTGATATTCGTATAAACCCATTACCAGTTATACCAATAAACGAAATTGTACCGTTGTGTAATAACGAACCTGTAATTGTTAGTGCAGCTACTGGTGTTTTAGGTGATACTTATTTGTGGTCTACTGGTGAAACAACTGAAGAAATAACAATTCCTGCCTCTAGTCCAGGAACATACTTTGTAACTGTTACTAGACCAAACTTAATTGGTAATGATTGCTCTTACACGCATAACTTTGAGGTTATTCCATCTGATGAAGCTGAAATTATAATAACACCTACTGTTAATTTTGCAGACCCTAATAGAATTACTGTTGAAATAAATAACTCTAGAATTGGAGATTATATTTTCCTTTTAGATGGTGTTGAAAACAACCCATCGACATCTAATATTTTTAACGATGTTTCATTTGGAGAACATATTGTAACCGTTAGAGATTTAAATGGTTGTATGGATGTTTCAAAAGAAGTATTTGTATTTGATATTCCTAAGTTTGTTACTCCAAATAACGATAATGCTTATGACACTTGGCATATTGTTGGAGCTGAACAATTACCTGGTACCATAGTTTATATTTATAATAGACATGGTAAACTCATTAAAACTCTTGCACATAACTCTGAGGGGTGGAATGGTACTTACAACGGACAAAATATGCCATCAGATGATTATTGGTTTTCAGCAGACATTGTACAAAATGGTGAATCATTCAATATCAGAGGGCATTTTGCCTTAAAACGATAACAAAGATTCTTTTACTAAAAGTATTTCAACTTAAAAATTAAACCTTCAGAGATTTTATAAGTCCAAAACTATTAAAAAGTCATATTTTAGATTTTCAATTTAATATTGACTTATTAATACGTATTCCCCTATGCTTAAAAGGTATTATTTAAAAAGTTTATGCTTACTCGTACTATTACTTTTAAGCTATAAAGGTTTCTCTCAACTTAGTAAAACACATTATATACCACCATTAACATATGCGAATTCTGGGAGTTCTTCACCTCAAGATCAATATATTTATTTGTCTACCCCAAGAACATCTGATGTTCCTTATACCATAAAACCAATAGGACAACCAGAAGCAAATTATATTACAGGTGTTGTAAATAATAATAATCCAGAAGAAATATTTATAGGAAGTGGTGGCAATACACAACTTTTTATACCATCACCTTCCTCAAGTGTTATTTCTAGAAATAAAGGGTACATTATAGAATCTGAAGACGTAATTTATGTGTCTGTTAGAATGAATGCAGGTGGAGGTTTTCAAGCAGGAGCACTAGTAAGCAAGGGTATATCTGCTCCTGACACAACCTTTAGAATAGGAAGTTATAACAACGAAAACCCCCAAGACAACTATCTTAACTTTGTTTCTGTAATGGCAACTGAAGATAACACTCAAGTAAATTTTAGTGATCTCCCAAATGGTATCATAATACAAAATTACAGCGGTCCTATACCTGTAAACGTTACATTAAATGAGGGTGAGAGTTACACTTTAGCTATAAATAGTGATGACACCTCAATAAATAGAGATGGTCTAATTGGGTGTTTGGTGATTTCAGATAAACCCGTTGTTGTAAACTGTGGGTCTGCAAATGGTAGTTTTGGTAATGGTAATGCTAGAGATTATGGTATAGACCAAATTGTTGGATTAAGTAAAATTGGTACGGAGTATATTTTTGTGAGAGGTGATGGCAATAATGATTGGGAAAATACTTTATTAATAGCACATACTGATAATACTTCAATTAGAATAAATGGTAATGCTACTGGTATATCAATAAATGCAGGAGAATATTATATTATAGAAGGTGATAATTTTTCCAATAACGGCAACATGTTTGTTGAAACCTCCCAACCTGTATTTGCATACCAAGGCGTAGGTGGATTAGGTAATAATGGCACACCTTCTGAAGCAAATCAAGGTATGTTTTTTGTACCTCCACTTAGCTGTGAGACAAGAGGAAACCTTGATAATATCGCCAATATTAATCAAATAGGTGGTCAACCTTATCAAGGAGGTATTACAATTGTAACCACTAATACAGCTAACATTACTATAACCTCTTCTATTGATGGGAACATTAACCCTGGAACAGCAAATGCAGTAACAGGGAACCCAAATTATATAACTTATAAAGTAAAAGGTATTCGAGGCAACATAAGTGTTGAAAGCGATGACGAACTTTACTGTGCTTACTTTAATTACAGTGGTGCAGCTACCTCTGGTAGTTTTTATTCAGGGTTTCCATCTCCACCTGAAATAAATTTTGATGCTGAATTTATCACATTAGGCAACTGTATACCTAATGTAACATTAGAAGCTGCTAACCCACAAGTTTTTGATAGCTTTAGATGGCAATCTGATGAAGGGTTTGGATTTCAAGACATTCCAGGACAAACGCAATTTAATTTTA
Source organism: uncultured Algibacter sp. (assembly GCA_947502405.1). GTDB lineage: Bacteria > Bacteroidota > Bacteroidia > Flavobacteriales > Flavobacteriaceae > Algibacter_B. Next base: position 53,295 of record CANMZT010000007.1, read on the forward strand.
AACCAACAACGCCATCAACGTACAGACTTATTGGTATAATTACATGTACTGGAGAAGAGTTAATATCTACTGAAATCCCAATAAGTATCTGCCCTGACGATATAGATAACGACGGCATAATAGATAATATAGATATTGATAACGATAACGATGGTATATTAAATTGCGCCGAATCTAGAGGTGATGTTGTTTTAGATTTATCAGACACAAGACCACCAATACTTAGATTTCAAGATGGAGACACTAACAACACTATAGCCACAAACAACATAACAACTAACAGAATCACAACTGGAAATAGTTCAGTTAGACTTACGGGAACTGGTAATATAATTAGTGATATTGATCAAGATACTAATGCAGAAAATAATTATTCCATCTCCTTTACTGAAAACGTAAATATAAAATTTGAAGAAGATACAAGCATAACACACACAAACGTTGATGGAGAATTTTTTATAGTTATAATAACACCATTAAATAAAAATATAACACTAGTAGACCCAGATAACAGGCTACTAGTAGATTCTAATTTTGATGGTATATTTGAAACAGGTGTTTCTATGATATCAGGATCCGAAATTCGCTTTCGAATTAACCCAAACCCTAATGGTACAACACCTTATAGATTCTTTGCTAATCAAGTTGATGGGCTTTCTTTTGTACACTTGGTAGAAAATTCTAATACCACTTCTTCTTTTACCGGAAATATCTCCTTAACTTGTTTTAAGCAGGACAACGACTTTGATGGTATTAAAGATGAATTTGATTTAGATAGTGATAATGATGGTATTCCAGATTTTATTGAAAACACAGGAATCTTAACACCTTTATCTGGAGTAGATGCTAACAATGATGGATTAGATGATATTTATAATAACAATATCATGCCTATTGATACCGATGGCGACACTGTTCCCGATTTTCACGATTTAGATAGTGATAATGATGGTATTACAGACTTAATAGAAACTGGAGAATTAGGCTTACTTTCTGATACAGATTTAAATGGTATTGTTGATGGTCCAAATTTTGGGAATAATGGTTGGGTAGATGCTGCTGAAACCACCCCCGATAGTAATATCATAGGTTACAACTTAAACGATTTGGATATTGACGGTGTATTCAGTTACATTGATGAAGATAGTGATGGAGATTCCTGTACAGATGTTATAGAAGCTGGCTTTTCAGATGCCAATATGGATACTTATTTAGGTGATGGTGCTGTTGTAGTAGACTTAGTTGCTGATGCTGCCTCAGGACAAGGTTTAGTTACCAACGCCAGCGATGGTTATACCATACCAAATGCAAATTACTTAACTGCGGCTCCTATAACCATAACACAACAACCTGAAAATTTAATTGCTTGCGAAGCATCTACTGATAGTTTTACAATTGTTTCGCCAGAAGCAGAGTTTTTCCAATGGGAAGTTAGTACAAATGGAGGTACTACATGGACCACAATACTAGACGATGCAACATACTCTGGTTCGCAAACAAATGAATTAGTTATCACTAATATTCAACTTGCATTTAACAATTATCAATATCGCGTTAAACTAGATCGTGATGGTAACAATTGTGGTATATTCTCTAATGCTGCACTACTAGAAATTAATGCCTCACCCCTAGCAAATAACCCAAATATTTATCAACAATGTGATGATGATAGTAATGATGGACAATCCTTTTTCAACCTAACCTTAGATGAAATTAAAACAGAAATAAACCCGAATTTTGTAGCAGAAAATTTAATATTCACTTATTTTGAAACTGAGCCAGAAGCCAATAATAACACCAACCCTATTTCTGCACCAGAAGCGTATCAAGATGCATTAGGCTTTACTCAAGAAATAGTGTGGGTAAGGGTTGAAGATACAAATGGTTGTCATAGTGTTGTACCTTTAACTTTAGAGGTAAATCCTAGTAGTACAGCATTAACAGTTTATAATCCGCAACCTATATTCCAATGTGATGATGGTACAAATACTCGTGATGGAATTTCTACATTCGATTTAACAACGATAAGAAATGACATTGAAACCAATATTTTCAATACCGTTACGGTTACTGCTCATTTTTACGAAAGTATCATTGATGCAGAGTTAGAAACAAATGAAATAATAGATATCGCTAATCATGAAAATAGCAATTCTCCAAATATCCAAACCATCTGGGTTAGGGTAAAAAGTAATTTAGGAAACAATTGTTTAGGAGTAAAAGAATTAACTGATATACTAAATGTTGAGGCTTTACCAATAGCAAACCCTATAACTTTTAATAGAGCATGTGATATTGATACAACTGATTCTGTTTTAAATTTTCCATTTGATACCGCGCAGTTAGAATCTGAAATCTTAAATGGGCAAAACCCAACGGATGTAACCATTACCTATTTTACAGAAACAGGAAATCCACTTTTTTACGAAAACGGCAATCAAGTAGTAAGCCCTATCAACCCAAGTTTTTTAACTGAAAATCAAAATATAATAGTTAGAGTTACAAATAATAATACGCAAGATCTTGATGGTCCTTGCTATGATGAGACCTTAATTAATTTTACTATTGATGAACAGCCTGTAATTGCAAATACTATACCCCAGCAAATTGAATGTGATGGTAGCGCTGGTGATGTTGATGATGACGGTATTTTTCCATTCCCAACCACAACATTTACAACTAGTATTTTAGGTTCTCAAACAGGGATGGAAATTGTTTACAATTATATAGATGAAAATGGTAATAATGTTTCTAGCAACACACTACCCAATCCTTTAAATTCAGGAAATCAAACCATAACAGTGGAGGTTTTTAATACCATAAATTCTTCATGTTCTGTAACAACCAACATAGATTTTATTGTAAATCCTTTACCAGAATTCACATTAGATGAAGAAGTATTAATATGTGGTTTACCATTTGAACCTGTAGATATAATTCCTGTTTTGCAAAACTCTGGAGAAACATTTAATTACGAATGGTCTTATGAAGACGGATCAATAGTTGGAAATACACTCATACTAACAAGAGACAATATTACCCAACCAGGTAATTACACCCTAACATTAACCAACCCAATTACCTTATGCTCTAGAGCTTTAACAGTTGACGTTAAAGCCGCTGAACCTCCATTTATATCAATAGATAATATTGAGATTAAAGATTTTATGGAGAATAATTCGGTTACTATATTAAACCCATCTAGTCTAGGAAACAGTACGTATAAATTTTCTTTGGTTAATTCGAATGGAGATATTGTTTTCCCTTATCAAGAAAACACTGTTTTTAACAATGTATTACCAGGTTTTTATACTTTGCTCTTGCAAGATGTTGAAGAAGTTTGTAATGAGGTAGCTATACCAATTTCTGTAATTGGCTATATGAAATTCTTCACACCTAATAATGACAGCTTTAATGATAACTGGAAAATATTAGGGATTAATGAAGATATTCAACCCAATAGTCGTGTTTTAATTTTTGATAGATACGGGAAACTATTGAAGCAAATTGATAATTTACAAAATGGATGGGATGGTACATCAAGAGGGGAATTAATGCCTACAGATGACTATTGGTTCCAAGTTTCTTTAGAAGATGGAAGACAATTTTCTGGTCATTTTACTCTAAAACGATAGCATCTATAATTTGCGTAATTTTGTAGAATGAAATGAACGTAATATAACCTTACTATTACTTAACATTTATTATATGCAAATTACTTCTGATAAATAAAACCATAGAATTACAGATGAATTTCAAAATTGATTCAGAATTCAATCCAACTGGAGACCAACCACAAGCTATAAAGCAATTATCAGAAGGTATCGTTTCTAATGAAAAGTACCAAACATTATTGGGCGTTACGGGTTCTGGTAAAACCTTTACAGTGGCAAACGTTATTGAAGAAGTGCAGCGCCCTACCCTAGTTTTAGCACATAACAAAACGCTTGCGGCCCAATTATACTCTGAGTTTAAGCAATTCTTCCCAGAAAATGCGGTTGAGTATTTTGTTTCCTATTATGATTATTATCAACCTGAAGCATATATTCCAGTATCAGGAGTATACATTGAGAAAGATTTATCTATCAATGAAGAGATCGAAAAAATGCGATTAAGTACAACATCGTCACTTCTTTCTGGAAGACGCGATGTGTTAGTGGTAGCGTCAGTGTCTTGTTTATATGGTATTGGAAACCCTATTGAATTCCAAAAAAACGTCATCACTTTAAAGAGAGACCAAGTTATTTCCAGAACTAAATTATTACATCAATTAGTACAAAGTTTATATTCTAGAACCGAAGCAGATTTTAAACACGGTAATTTTAGAATAAAGGGTGATACTGTCGATATCTTTCCTAGTTATGCTGATGATGCCTTTAGAATTCATTTTTTTGGAGATGAAATTGAAGACATTGAATCTTTTAATATTCAAACCAATGAGGTTGTAGAAAAATACGATCGATTAAATATTTATCCTGCCAACATGTTTGTGACTTCACCTGAAGTTTTACAAGGTGCTATTAAAGAGATTCAAGACGATTTAGTAAAGCAACATGATTATTTTAAAGAGATTGGTAAACATCTAGAAGCAAAACGTTTAAAAGAGCGCACTGAATTTGATTTAGAAATGATCAGAGAGTTAGGCTATTGTTCTGGTATAGAAAACTACTCACGCTACTTAGATGGTAGATTACCAGGAACCCGACCTTTCTGTTTATTAGATTACTTTCCTGATGATTATTTAATGGTTGTGGATGAAAGTCATGTGACTATTTCTCAAGTGCATGCTATGTACGGTGGTGATAGAAGCAGAAAAGAAAACTTAGTTGAATATGGTTTCAGATTGCCAGCTGCGATGGACAATAGGCCTTTAAAATTTGAAGAGTTTGAAGCATTGCAGAATCAAGTCATATATGTTAGTGCAACACCAGCTGATTATGAATTGCAAAAAACTGATGGGGTTTATGTAGAACAAGTTATAAGACCAACTGGATTGCTAGATCCAATTATTGAAGTCCGCCCCAGTTTGAATCAAATTGACGATTTAATTGAAGAGATTCAATTACGTGTTGAAAAAGACGAACGTACTTTAGTAACAACGCTTACAAAACGTATGGCTGAAGAACTCACTAAATATTTAGACAGAATTCAAATTCGTTGTCGTTATATCCATAGTGATGTAGACACTTTGGAACGGGTAGAAATCATGCAAGATTTACGTAAAGGTTTATTTGATGTATTAGTTGGGGTTAACTTATTACGTGAAGGGTTAGATTTACCAGAAGTATCTTTAGTTGCTATTCTAGATGCTGATAAAGAAGGCTTTTTACGTTCTACACGTTCTCTAACTCAAACTGTTGGTAGAGCCGCACGAAACCTTAATGGAAAGGCTATCATGTACGCCGATAAGGTTACAAAAAGCATGCAAAAAACAATAGATGAAACTGAATACAGGCGCGAAAAACAAATTGCATACAATACTGAAAACAATATTAAACCAAAAGCACTTAATAAAAGTTTAGATAATGCATTATCAAAAAACTCTGTAAGCACCTACAGTTATGAGTTAGAAGCTGCTAAAGCTGCCGAACCTGAAAGTGAGTATTTATCTAAACCTGAATTAGAAAAGAAAATACGAGAAAAGCGAAAACTAATGGAAGAAGCTGCTAAAGCTCTTGATTTTATTGTAGCTGCTAAACTGCGTGATGATATAAAAAGTTATCAAAATAAACTAGAAAAGCTAAAAGTATAAACTTCTAGCTTTTCGATAATTTACAAAAGGTAAATTATAATCAACACTAAATTTTAAGTATGAAATTTACTTATAGGGATTATTTTTAGTTGTACTGCGTTTTAAATATATCTATTAACACATCTGGTGGTACAATTTTATTTGGAAAACTTTCCATTAAATATAGTACTTTGGTTATGGATTCATGGCTTAATCCCATTCTCAATCCAAAATTATATAGCTTTATTACACCAGCCGAATTATTATCTTCATTATGCTCTTGCTCAATATTCATTAATAATACTAATCTATGAAACTGAACAATACGCTCGCTGTGAGATTTTAAGTGCGTGTAAGAAACAGGGTTCTCAAGTAAATACTCAAAATCTTCACGAGATATATCTAATTGTTTTGCTACACCTAATAAGAAGTTAAACTCAATACGTTTAATATCCTTATCGTATTTAGCAAAAGCAATCATTTCAGATAATAGGCTTAATTTTTCTACTCTATTTATCATTTTTAGGGTTTTTCTAGGGATGAATTAACTTATTATAAATTTACATAGAAGAACCTTTTTATAATCGTGGATATAATGTAACTTATCGAAAAACAGTACGCTTTTAATCGTATTTTTTATCAAGTTCGTCAATAATTCTTTTTTATTGAACTAAAAAAAATGCTTTTAGTCTTGAATTAAATTAATCACAAACCCTGATTTTTAATGTGTAAAATATTGATTTTCAAATATTTAAATACTAAATCTTCGATGAATTATCATACTATATATTGTATGCTTTTTAAGTATATTTACAACACAAGTAAAAACGTCAATTTGGTGATAGCTCTGAATCAAAATCGATGAAATGCACACAGCTAAATAAATTATTAAAGATAACATGACAAACAACGATATATTAAAAAAATTAAGAGTAGCACTGAAACTAAGAGATGATGACATTGTGAAAATTTTAGCGCTTGTTGATTTTAGAATTTCCAAAAGTGAACTTGGTGCATTCTTTAGAAGAGAAGATCATCCAAAATACATGGAATGTGGGGATCAAATACTACGTAATTTTTTAAATGGTCTCGTTATTCATCTTAGAGGTCCCATGCCTAAAAAAGGAGAAAAAAATAACTCACAAAAAAAGAGCAACAAATAATTTTGTTGCTCTTTTAAGTTTATAATGATATTGTTTTATTTACTATCTAAGATAATACTTGTTGTACTTTATCTGCTGCTTCTTGAAACTCAGTAGCACTCATAACATCTAATCCAGAATTATCAATTAACTCTTTTGCAATATCTGCATTGGTACCTTGTAAACGTACTATAATTGGTACATTTATAGTCCCCATGTTTTTATAAGCATCTATAACTCCTTGCGCCACACGATCACATCTTACAATACCTCCAAAAATATTAATTAGAATTGCTTTTACAGCTGGGTCCTTTAAGATAATCTTAAACGCAGCTTCAACACGTGCTGCATCAGCTGTACCACCAACATCTAAAAAGTTAGCTGGCTCTCCTCCTGCTTGTTTAATTAAATCCATAGTTGCCATAGCTAATCCTGCACCATTTACCATACAACCAACATTTCCATCAAGATCAACATAATTTAATCCTAACTCTCCTGCTTCAACTTCAATAGCACTTTCCTCACGTACATCACGTAAATCTACGTAGCTTTTATGTCTGAATAATGCATTATCATCAATAGTTACTTTTGCATCAACAGCCATGATTTTATCATCACTTGTTTTTAAAACAGGATTAATTTCAAATAAAGATGAATCTGATTTAACATAAGCCGTATATAATGCAGTAACAAACTTTGTCATTTCCTTAAATGCACCCCCAGACAAACCAAGGTTAAATGCAACACGTCTAGCTTGAAAAGGCATTAATCCTACAGCTGGGTCAACTTCCTCAGTAAAAATTAAATGCGGTGTTTCTTCTGCTACAGTTTCAATATCCATTCCGCCTTCTGTAGAATACATAATCATATTACGACCTGTACCTCTATTTAAAAGAACAGACATGTAAAATTCATTTGTTTCACTTTCACCAGGATAATAAACATCTTCAGCAACTAAAACTTGATGTACACGTTTACCTTCAGCTGAAGTTTGTGGTGTTACCAAATCCATACCTATAATTTGTCCAGCAATCTCTTCTACTTCTTGTAAATTTTTAGCAAGCTTAACGCCACCACCTTTACCTCGACCTCCTGCATGAACCTGTGCTTTAATTACGTGCCAACTTGTTCCTGTCTCGCTTGTTAATTGCTTAGCAGCTGCTACTGCCTCATGAGCATTTTGGGCAACTATACCACGTTGGATACGTACTCCAAAACTGCTTAATATTTCTTTACCTTGATATTCGTGTAAATTCATAATATAGCTTCTATTTTAAGATTCACAAATGTAAATAAACGCCTTTACTTACCCTAATATTTAATTGTGAAAACTTTTATAAATTATAAGTAAAAAACACTATTGTTAAATATTTAACAAAATGTTTAATTTGTAATATTTTTTATTTATTTATTTGTTTTAATCAACAAACAAATATCTTTGGCGAAAATTAGAATAATTATGTTAAATAATCAGTTGCTAAAAATTGCACAAGATTTTGGAAGTCCCGTTTATGTTTATAATGCTGATAAAATTGAAAGCCAGTATAATAGATTAACTAATGCGTTTAAAGGTGTTAAAAAATTAAAACTTAATTATGCTGTTAAAGCATTATCAAACATATCGATCTTAAAGCTTTTTAAATCTTTGGGATCTGGTATTGATACCGTTTCAATTCAAGAAGTGCAACTAGGTTTAGCTGCTGGTTTTTTACCAGAACAGATAATCTTTACACCAAACGGTGTGTCTTTAAATGAAATTGAAGAAGCTGCTAAACTAGGTGTAAAAATTAATATCGACAATCTATCAATTTTAGAGCAATTCGGAACAAAACACCCAAAAATTCCAGTTTGTATTCGTATTAATCCGCATGTTATGGCAGGTGGAAATGCCAATATTTCTGTTGGTCATATAGATTCTAAATTTGGTATTTCAATACATCAAATACCACATATTTTAAGAATTGTTGAAAACACTAAAATGACCATTAACGGCATACACATGCATACTGGTAGTGATATTTTAGATATTGAAGTATTCTTATATGCGAGCGAAATATTATTTGATACGGCAAAACAATTTAAAAATTTAGATTTCATTGATTTCGGATCTGGTTTTAAAGTGCCATACAAAGCAGGTGACATTGAAACTAATATTGAAGAATTAGGAAAAAAGCTATCATCTAGGTTTAATGCCTTTTGTAAAGAATATGGTAAAGAATTAACTCTAGCTTTTGAACCTGGAAAATTCTTAGTAAGTGAGTCTGGTTTCTTTCTAACCAAAGTAAATGCAGTAAAGCAAACTACCTCAACAGTTTTTGCACAAGTTGATTCTGGATTTAATCATTTAATACGCCCTATGCTTTATGGGTCTCATCATGATATTGTTAATATATCAAATCCAAAAGGTAGAGAACGCTTTTATACCGTAGTAGGCTACATTTGTGAAACAGATACTTTTGGTAATAACAGACGCATTAATGAAATTACTGAGGAAGATATTTTATGCTTTAAAAATGCAGGAGCGTATTGTTTCTCTATGGCAAGTAATTACAACTCAAGATACAGACCTGCTGAAGTATTGTGGTATAACAACAAGGCGCATTTAATAAGAAAAAGAGAGACTTTTGAAGATATTTTAAGTAATCAAATTGAAGTTGATTTTAATACAAAAAAGAAGGCTGCTTTAGTAAAATAGAGTTTTCTAAATAATTATGAAGCCTCTTCAGAGCTAAATAAGTTCTAAAGAGGCTTTTTTTTTAAAATAACTCAACTTATTAAAGTTTAGTAATAAAATCGGTTTATTTTTGAGCAAACATATTTTTATTAATGGATTTTACTAACCCGCTGGTTTATGGCGTACCTTGTTTTCTTGGTTTTATTTTATTGGAATTATCATACAGCAAACATCATAAAGAAAAAAAGGATCTGTATGATTGGAAAGATTTAGCCGCAAGCCTTACCATGGGCATTGGCTCTACCATAATTGCGCCACTTACCAAAACTATTGCTGCAATTGTACTTTTTAATTTTGTTTACAATGTTTTTAATCCTGAAATTAATGGCATTCGCACAAATATTATGGGTTGGGAATCTTTCGGGTACGCATGGTATGTTTGGTTATTATGTCAATTGGCAGATGATTTTAGCTATTATTGGTTCCACAGACAAAACCATAATGTTCGGTTTTTATGGGCGGCACATGTGGTTCACCACTCATCAGACAAATTCAATTTGGGTACAGCAGTAAGAAACGGTTGGTTTACTATTTTTTACAAACCTTTCTTTTATATGTGGATTCCTGCTGTAGGCTTCCCTCCAGAGATGCTTGTGGTTTGTTTGGGCATCGAGGCGCTGTGGCAATTTCAACTGCACTCTGTTTACATTCCTAAAATGGGTATCATCGAAAAAGTTTTTAATACACATACCATGCATCAAGTACATCATGCTCAAAATATTGAGTACATGGACAAAAATCATGGAGGTTTTCTGAATATTTTCGATAAAATTTTTGGAACCTGGAAAGAGCTAGACGAAAATATCGATATAAAATACGGTGTAACCAAACCTCCAAACTCTTATAATCCATTAGTTATTCTCACTCACGAGTACAAAGATATCTGGAATGATATGAAAAAGTCAAAGAACTGGTATCATAAATTCATGTACGCTTTTGCACCTCCAGGTTGGAGTCACGATGGCAGTACACTTACTATAAAGCAACAGCAAAAGCTTTTAGATAAAGCAAAAAAGAAACAAAAGGTTTAGTATACTTTTTTGGGCGTTACCCTCAAGGGGTTGGGCTTTAAATTAAAAAGTCCTCGGTAGTACCTCCCTGTGGGCTTTCCATTGCTCCCGATAACTATAGGGACTAACGCACCTATTTGCTTTGGATTGCTACTAATAAGTTATTCTGTGCCTTTTTAAGAAAACTTAACCTAAAGTAAATGCATTCAAATATATTTGCTTTTAGATGATTCTTTACATACATTTAAAATCCTTCAACCTAAAACCTGTTTTCATTTTAATTGTATTATTAAAACATTAGTAAAGGCCTATGAAAATAAAAACCAGTCGAATCGAATCCATAGACATTTTAAGAGGTGTTGTTATGGTAATTATGGCATTAGACCATGTTAGAGATTATTTTCATTACGGCGCGTTTTTTGGAGACCCAACAAATATAGAAACCACAACTCCATTTTTATTTTTCACACGTTTTATAACACACTATTGTGCGCCAGTTTTTATTTTTCTTGCAGGTACTTCTGCCTTTTTATATGGTAGCAAAAAAAGTAAGCCTAAACTTTTTAAATTCTTACTAACAAGAGGTTTATGGTTAATTCTTTTATCTATAGTTCTAAATAACCTTGTATGGCAGTTTGATGTTACTTATAGTTTTATAGTGCTTCAAGTTATTTGGTCTATTGGACTTTGTATGGTATTATTATCATTTGCCGTTTATTTGCCTATAAAGGTGCTTTTAGCTATTGGAATAATTCTTATGGCAGGGCATAATTTACTAGATGGTATAGTGGTAAAAGGCACAAGTTTTTCATCCATCGTTTGGTACATTCTGCACCAACAACAATTTATTCAAATAGGCAGTAAAATGTTTGCTTTTGCATATCCAATTATACCCTGGTTTGGTTTAATTCTTACTGGATATTGTTTTGGTAAACTTTATGCCAAAGACTTTAATCCTAAACTTAGAAAAAAATATTTAATTACAATTGGAGTTTCAGCAATAGCTTTATTCTTTATAATTAGAGGTATAAATGTATATGGAGATTTAACTCCTTGGTCAGTTCAAGATACAACCACCAAAACAATTTTGTCATTTTTTAAAGTTACTAAATATCCACCATCATTAGTTTATTTATTAATAACTATCGGACCATCCTTACTATTCTTGTATGCCATAGAAACTGTAAAGAATAAAATTACCGATTTCTTTTTAGTATTCGGTCGTGTACCATTATTCTACTATTTCCTTCATGTTTTGGTTATTCATGTTTTAGCCATATTAGGCATGATGATTTTTGGAGGTAATTGGAAAAATATGATTTTAACAGCAGATGTTTTTATGAATGCAAAACTCTTAAATTATGGCTACTCACTTTTGGTTGTATATATAGTTTGGATAGCTGTTATAGCACTACTTTACTATCCTTCCAAAAAGTACATGATTTATAAAGCTAACAATAAAGATAAATGGTGGTTGAGCTATCTTTAAGATGATTCAAAAAAAACACTAAAAGAAAATTATTCCCTTAACTTCCCTTGAAAAACAGAAACTTTGGAGTTAAAGGGATTACCAGAAGCACGACGTAGCATAACTATCTGCCCACAATGCCATAAAGCATCTGCGATTGGGCCGTTTATAACATTCCAAAACGGGTATCTATCATTATCAAATTGAGAGACATCATCTGTAGCTTTTAAAATATCTGAAGCTTTTTTAAAGTTGAATAGCGTTTGTGTTCTGATGCCTTCAAAGGTCATTTCAGAACCTTTTTGTTTACTTTCATTACTAGAAATTGATTTCAATATAAAATTTGAAAGCCCATATAAATGCTCTATAGTTTCAGAAGAAGTTCGTCCAGATTCACTTGGTCTATAACTTAAATCTTCTGGTCTCAAATCTTCAGTTGCCCAGTAATAACGAAAGCCTAAACCATCAACCATTCTAGCTACTACAGTACCTTGTGTGTAGGTTTCAGGATATTCTTCAATATTATGATATGGTAATTTATCTTCAGTTTGCGCCGTCATAATTGCTGTTAAAATTAAGGCATGTATTAATATTAAGCGTTTCATTTATTATTTTCTAATTTTTTATTGGTGTTTTACTAGCAAGTGGATTTACACCATATTTATCAAACAAATACACTAAAGCCGTCATAGTTGCTGCTCCTAGCTCCAACTCGCGTTTATTAATAGCATCAAAAGTATCATTACTGGCATGATGATGGTCAAAGTACCTCTGAGAATCTGGACGTAAACCAGCCAAAACATTTGAGTCTGTTTTTAGAGGCCCAACATCTGCTCCGCTTCCACCTTTTTCAAAATAATGAATAAGATAAGGCTTGAATAAGGGTTGCCAACTCAATACTTGATTAAAAGCAGCATCGTTACAATCAAAACTAAAACCTCGTGGGGTAAATCCACCCGAATCACTTTCTAAAGCAAACACATGGTTTTCCCCTTTTTCCTTAGCCATTTTTGCATATTTTTTTCCACCACGTAAACCATTTTCTTCATTCATAAACAACACAACTCTGATGGTGCGCTTGGGTGTTATTCCAGATGCTTTTAAAAGTCTTAATACATCCATAGATTGTACCACACCTGCGCCATCATCATGAGAGCCATCACCCAAATCCCAAGAATCTAAATGGCCTCCAACAATCATATATTCATTAGGATATTCACTTCCTGTTATTTCACCAATTACATTATAAGATTTTACATCTTTTAATTGCTTACAACTTTGCTTAAAAAAGAATTTTATACTGTTATTTAGCTTTAACATTGTGCTTAACAACTCTGCATCATTAGTGCTAATTGATGCAGAAGGAATACGTCTGCTTACAGGCAAATTATCGTAAGTCATACTTCCTGTATGTGGCAAATCATCTAATCTTAAATTCATAGAACGAACGATAACACCAACTGCTCCATATTTTGTAGCTTCTAATGCGCCTTCATAACGTTGATTTACACAACCACCATAAGCTTCAAAAGTTTGAATTAAATCTGCTTGCATTGGACGATTATAAAACACTATTTTACCTTCAATATTTTCAGGACCAAGGGCTTCTAATTCTTCAAAGTTTTTTACCTCAACAACTTCTGCTTTTATTCCTAGTGCTGGTGTTGCTACAGAACCTCCTAGAGCACAAATATTTACGTTTGTGGTTTTCCCTGGTTCACTTTCAATATAAGCGAATTCTTTACTACCTCTCACCCACTTTGGTACCATAACTGGTTGTAACCAAACTTTATCTAAGCCTAGTTTTCCCAATTCTTCTTTAGTGTAAGCTACGGCACGTTCTGCACCTAAAGACCCGGATAAACGACTCCCTATTTGATTGGATAAATGGTTTAACCAATCGTAACTTTTTCCATTAGTTAAGGATTGTTTATAAATAGCTTTTAAAACTTCTTTATCGGTTTGAGCAGTAAGATTAATTGTGAATATTATACAAACAACAAGTAATATTGACTTTAAAATTTTCATATAATTTTTTTATGTTTAAAGATAGTATTTCTTTACTGTTGATTAGTAGCTCTGTATATAAATTTGTGTTAATATGATGAAGCTAGTGCGTTAACGATTGAACGGCATGTCTGAAATCCTTTTTGCTTTTTCGCAAAAAGATTGAGTAGTGAAAGCGTGTTAAAACGCCAAAAAACTATTCGTTATTAAGTTGTTGTTTATATAACTCTATATTGGCTTTTACATCATCATCTAGCTCAGGTTCTTTAATATCTTTGTATGCGCTTAAGGTATCCAGTATAATTTTGGCAACAATGTATCGTGCAGAAGGTTTATCATCAGCGGGGATTGTATACCAAGGCGCGTGTGGTTTTGATGTTTTGTTAATAGCATCTTGGTAACACTCTTGGTATGTATCCCAAAGCTTACGTTCTTTTAAATCTCCTGGTGAGAATTTCCAATTTTTTTCTTGCTTATTTAAACGACGGAGTAATCTGTTTTTTTGTTCTTCCTTGGAAAGGTTTAAAAAGAATTTAAAAATAAGTGTTCCATTTTCTGCAATATGCTTTTCGAAATTATTAATCTGCTCGAAACGCTGTTTCCAAAAGTCATCATTTACATCATCTACAGAATCTACACCTGGAATGTTTTCACCCATAATATATCCTGGATGTACTCGTGTAACTAATACATTTTCGTAATGCGTTCTGTTAAAAACTCCAAACTTTCCACGAGCAGGAAGTGCTATGTAATGTCGCCATAAATAATCGTGTTTTAATTCTAATTCTGTTGGCACTTTAAAACTATGTACCTCAACACCTCTTGCATTAAAATCTTTAAAAACCTCTCGAATTAGACTGTCTTTTCCTGCTGTATCCATACCTTGTAAACATACTAAAACAGCATACTTTCCGTGGGCATAAAGGGTGTCTTGAAGCTCTCCCAACTGTTTTCTTGTCTCTTTAAGTTTTTTCTTTGCACCGTCTATTACAACTTTGGTTTTAGTGTCTTTTAAGGCTATGTTAGAGGTGACTTTGTAGTTATCCATGGTTTAAATTTTATCTGGATTAAATATATAAAAATGCTATCGATTTTATCATACTTTGTATTATTTGTTTCTATCTGAAAATGGAATTCTGTAGAGCTTAAAATTTTAATTTTGCAATTATGAATAGGACTGTAATTCTTCAAGGAAGCTCAAGAAGTAATGGTGATACCAACAAAATTGTTAGTTATATAGCAAACCATACAAATTTTGATATTATTGATTTATCTACTAAAAATATTGGACACTACGATTATAATTATAAAAACGAAAATGACGATTTTTTACCGTTAATAACTGATGTTATTAATAAATATGACACTATAATTTTTGCAACTCCCGTTTATTGGTATAGTATGAGTGGTATCCATAAAGTGTTTTTTGATAGAATTTCTGATTTAATTCGAATACATAAAGATACCGGAAGGAAATTACGAGGCAAAAATATGGCTATGATTAGCACCAGTAATCATGATGATTTAAAAACTGGTTTTACGATGCCTTTTATTGAATCTGCTAATTATTTAGGCATGAATTATTTAGGGGATGTGCATGCATACGTAGAAAATAACGCAATTAATAATGAAGTAAAAAATAGGTTACACCAATTTGTTGAAACCATAAAAAAGGCAATATAAATATTGCCTTTTTTATTTTATTTTGAAGCGAACAGTTTAACGTCTTGCTCGCTTACCTCTGCTCCGCCTAAGATAATTAAACGCTCAATAACGTTTCGGAGCTCTCTTATATTTCCTGTCCAGTCATATTCTTGTAACAACTTAACCGCTTTTGCAGAAAATGCTTTTTTTGCAGTGCCTTGTTCACTTGCAATTTTTCCTGAAAAGTGTTCTATTAATAACGGAATATCGTCTCTTCTATCATTTAAAGCTGGTACTTTTATTAAAATTACAGCCAAACGATGATATAAATCTTCACGAAAATTTCCTTCTTCAATTTCCTTTTTTAAGTTCTTATTTGTTGCTGCTACTACTCTAACATCTACTTTTATATCCTTATCACTACCAACACGCTGAATTCTACTTTCTTGCAATGCACGTAATACTTTGGCTTGTGCAGATAAGCTCATATCTCCTATTTCATCCAGAAAAATAGTTCCTCCATTAGCTGCTTCAAATTTACCAGCACGATCTTTATTTGCACTTGTAAATGCGCCTTTTACATGACCAAACAATTCGCTTTCTATTAACTCGCTTGGGATTGCCGCACAGTTAACTTCTATTAAATTTCCTTTAGAGCGATCACTCTTTTCGTGTAACCAATGCGCTACTAATTCTTTTCCTGTACCATTTGGTCCTGTAATTAAAACTCTAGCGTCTGTAGGTGCTACTTTATCAATAATATCCTTAATTTGAGAAATAGCATCACTTTCACCTATCATTTCATACTTCTTGCTAACCTTTTTCTTTAGAATTTTATTTTCTACAACTAGCTCTTTTCTATCAAGGGCATTTCTAACAGTATTTAAAAGTCTATTTAAATCTGGTGGTTTTGAAATATAATCGAATGCTCCTAATCGCATCGTGTTTACAGCCGTATCTAAATCTCCATGACCAGAAATCATGACTATAGGCGTTTCAGGTTTTATTTTTTTTACAGCCTCCAATACCTCAACACCATCCATTTTGGGCATTTTAATGTCACAAAGAATTAAATCAAAATCATCATTTTTTATTTTCTCAATACCCGATAGTCCATCTTCTGCTTCATCAACTTTATAAGCATCATTTTCTTCTGAAAGAATTTTAACTAGCACACGTCTTATCGCTGCTTCATCCTCAATTACTAATATTTTTGACATACTTAAATTTTAAATTTTATTCCTGTTCTTAAATAGAATGCATTTACGTCGTCTAATTTAAAAACTTCATCTCTATTTTCATTACGTAATACATTATTTAATCTGAATGTATAACCTGAATACAAATACCCTACCAAATGTTTAGTAAACAAATATTCATACCCTAAACCGCCAATGGCTACAGATAGTGATATGTGGTCTACATTTTGTCCGTTTACAATAGAAGGCTCCTGTAAATGAGCTAAATATCCGTCTAAACCAACAAAAGCTTGAATATTATTTTTATCATTAATAGCATATTTTAAATTAGATTTTGGGACACCTAAATTAAAGCTCCAAATATCGTTAACTTCTCTAAAATAGCTTATAAAGGGTAATGGAAAAGGCAATCCTGTTGTGGCATTATAAGTTAACCCCAAAATTAAACGATATGGACGTTTTAGATTTTCATCTTTGGTTCTGTCATTTATAAAAAATGCGCCACCATTCATAAAATAATCATCAGAAGTTAATGATTTTGTAAGTGTTGAGGCAATTCTTGGGTTGAATTTAAATCCGAATCGCCATTTTGTATTCCATTTAAAGGTATAGCCAACATTCAAATCGATAACATTAATGGTGTTTAACTGAGAAACATCAAAAGGATAATCATCTTCCAAATTTAGTATTATACGGTTATATTCTGCACCAATAATTAAATAAGATTCTTTTTTAGTTTTAATTGGGTAATTTATTGATGCCCTTAATCTGGTATACTGATCTTCGGAATTACTTTTTGGTATAAATGAATACTCTAATCGGGCTAAATCAGTTAATTGTGCATAAACTGAAAAATTAATACATAATAAAACGCAAACAATACTCCACTTAAATTCTCTTATTATCATTTTTAGGTATGGTTTACATCAATAACGTTTATTATTATAATTAAAATTAATCCAATAGAAATTATATTTAGTTCGATTGCTACAAATCTTAATCTTTATTAGGCTGGATAATATGTATATCGCGTTGAGGAAAAGGTATAGTAATATTATGCTCCCTGAATAATCTATCTATTTCAAATCGAATATCACTTTTAGGAAATGTAGCCCTAAAACTATCAGAGATTGTAAAAATCAGCTTAAAATCTAACGAACTATTACCAAAATCTGAAAATACAACTACAGGCTCAGGACTACTTAAGACATTATCATGTGTGCTCGCCGCTTGCAATAAAAGTTTTTTTACAAGTTGAACATCACTTCCGTAAGCCACTCCTACGCTAACAGATTCTCTAGTTAACGTTCCGTTTTGAGTCCAATTATAGAGACTGTTAGTTAAATATAGATGATTTGGTATTATTAGTACTTTATTATCGATTGTAACAGCCCGGGTGGTTCTTAATTTTATTTCTTCAACACGCCCAACCTTACCCTCTATTTCAATGATATCTCCCACATGAACTGATTGATCAATCAAAATAAAAATACCTGAGATAATATCTTGAAAAAGTGTTTGAAGTGCTAAACCTACACCAATTAATAAAGCTGCAGATGCAGCAAATATTCCTGTAACATTAATTCCAATAGAGTCAAATACTATTAAAATTACTATCAAATATATAATCCATCTAGCAAAGGAAAATACTGTTATAAATTTTGCCTTGTTATGCTCTGGCATGTTTTTAGTAATCAATCGCCTAGACCATCTAAGTATAAAACTTGTAACAATCATAACTAATGCTACAAGCAAAACATACTTTACTTTTAACACAATATGATGCGTTTCGTCAGCTGCACCATAGGTGAAATCTATGAGTCTAAACTCCAAAAAACTAACAAGCTTATCCCATAACGAACTTTCTGTTATGACTTGCTCAACTTCATCTACTTTACTTTCTATATGATTTTTTATTCCTTCTTGCATTTTAGTATTTAATCCATTTCATCAACTCTTTATAACTGGGTTTCTTTCCATACATTAAGATGCCTACACGATATATTTTTGCAGCAAACCAAACGGTAAACATAAACGATCCTACTAAGATAAGTAAAGATAGTGCTTGTTGCCAAAGCGGAACTCCAAACGGAATTCTCATAAGCATAACTACGGGAGATGTTAAAGGTATAAACGAAAACACTGTTGAAACCACACCATGCGGGTCTTCAATAACTGTAAATATACCAATATAAACTGCCAGAATAAGTGGCATGATTATAGGTAACATAAACTGTTGTGTATCGGTTTCATTGTCTACTGCAGCTCCAATAGCAGCATATAACGAACTATATAGTAAATAACCACTTATAAAAAATAAAATAAACGCAATAATTAAATTAACGAGTGGTAAACTCCAAAATGCAATTTTTAAAGATTCGATATCAAAATTGAATCCATTTAAAGATTGTTGCATAATTTCTTGTTGTGGCGTCTGAGTTTCAAACAAATTTATGCCAATAACTAAAGAGACAATTAACATTAAAAAGCCACCAAGAATAATCCATATTACCAGTTGTGTAATTCCCGCTAATGAAGTTCCAATAATTTTACCAAGCATTAATTGTACAGGTTTTACAGAAGAAATAATAACCTCAATAATTCTACTTGTTTTCTCTTCAATAACACTACGCATAATCATATTACCATAAATAATGATGAACATAAATAGCAAATAACCGGCTGCACATCCAAAAATAAGTTTAAAAACACTACCTTCTTTTGATGTTTTTTCACCATCAAAACTCTCTTGAGCAATATCTATATTAACTTTAGTTGAATTTAGTGTTTCAACATCTATACCTTTGTTAGCTCTATTTCTTAAAGTTAATTCTGATTGAATATCATACTCTATATCTGAGATTAAAGTAATTGATGGTGATTCTTCCGAATAAAAAGTAAAATCTTTTGAACTTGGTTTTCTTTCTGAAAAATTAAGAATATGCAATAACCCATAACCTTCAGATTCTTTAACCAATTCTTTAGCATCTTCCAGAGTCATTTCTGGCAATACATTATAAGAGGTGTTTTCAGATTTTTTTAATGAGTTTTCAATTAAACCTGACTCATCTAATACAGAAATCACTCTAACTTTATCACTATTTACTTGCGATAAATAGGCAACAACAGCTATTAGGGTAATAAATATTATAGGACTCAAAAAAGTCATTATAATAAACGATTTGTTTTTAACTTTCGTTAAATATTCTCGTTTTATAATAAGTGGTAAATGGTTCATAAATTAATTATTCTTAACCGCTTGAATAAAGATATCGTTAACACTTGGTATGAGTTCAACAAAATGAGACACCTCACCTTTGTTAGTTAAATAATTTAATAATGCATTAGGACTTTCATTTTTTTGAAGCTTAATATTTAGCTTCAACTCATCTTCTAAACTTTTAAAACTAGCTTTAGAAACATTAAATTTTTCAGATAGTTCTTTTTCTAGCTCAGAGTTATTATTGGTTCTAATTCCAACTTCATAAGTATTTATCTTGTATTGCCGTTTAACATCAACTAATTTACCGTCTAAGATTTTATTCGACTTATTTATTAGTGCAATATCATCACATAATTCCTCTACAGACTCCATTCTATGTGTAGAGAATATAACCGTAGCTCCATTTTCTCGCAAACGTAAAATTTCATCTTTAATTAAATTGGCATTAATAGGATCAAACCCTGAAAAAGGTTCATCAAAAATCAATAATTTGGGCTCATGAAGTACGGTAACAACAAATTGTATTTTTTGAGCCATCCCTTTGGAGAGCTCTTGAATTTTTTTGTTCCACCAGTCTCCTATTTCAAGTCGCTCAAACCAATATTTTAAACGTATTTTTGCTTCTGCTTTACTTAACCCTTTTAATTGCGCCAAATAAATAGCCTGTTCCCCTACCTTCATAGACTTGTATAAACCGCGTTCTTCAGGTAAATATCCAATATCTTTAATATGATTTTGATTCAGCAATTCACCAGCTAATCGTACTGATCCAGAATCTGGAATTGTAATTTGGTTTATAATTCGAATAAGTGTTGTTTTACCTGCGCCATTAGGCCCTAATAGCCCAAAAATACTGCCTTGCGGTATATCTATAGAAACATCATTTAAAGCTCTAAAATCTCCAAAATATTTTGAAACATTTTTAACTTCAAGTAGGTTATTCATACTCTATTTTTATTTCACTACTAATTTGTAAATATATTAAATGTTTAAGGTAGATACTTAACGCATTGATAATAAATATAATTTATAATCTAGATTAAACAGTTAGAATATTAAAGCATTTCCTTGTATAAATTTTGGATGATACCGACTTACAATTTGAAATTCGTCCGAAAGCTTTAAAATAACGGATTACTCTAAAAACAAAACCCACCCTTAATAAATTAAGGATGGGAAAAAAATTGCTATGAAAAAGAAAAATTACCACTAATATAAATTAGTGATATTCAAATATAGTTTTTTTTTCAATACTAATAGCAAAACTATTACATATCTTATCATTTTAAATCAAAAAATCCGCCTTTAAAAGCGGATTTCTCATTTTTAGTATCTTCTTTTTACGAAAACATGTCTTTTACTTTCTCAAAGAAAGACTTATCAGAACTTTCTGGCTTTGGTGAGAAATGCTCATCTTCTTGCATGGATTCAAAGAATTCTTTTTGTTGTTTATTTAACGTTTTGGGTGTCCAAACATTAACATGAACCAATAAATCTCCTTTTCCGTAACCATTTATACTTGGTATTCCTTTTCCGCGTAAGCGCAAAATTTTACCAGACTGAACTCCAGCTTCAACCTTAATGCGTACTTTTCCAGTTACAGTATCAATTTCTTTTGATGTTCCTAAAACAGCTTCAGGGAAACTCACATATAAATCGTAGTGTAAATTATCACCTTCACGTTGTAACTTATCGTGTTCTTCCTCTTCTATAACCACTATTAAATCTCCAGAAATCCCATTTCCAGGAGCTTCATTCCCTTTTCCTGATACTTTAAGTTGCATACCATCAACAACACCCGCAGGTATTTTAATAGATACAGTTTCTTCAGCAACTTTTAAACCTTGTGCATCGGCGTCACTTGGTTTTTTATCAATAGTTTGTCCTGCTCCTCCACAAACATTACACGGAGAAGATGTTTGCATTCTACCCAAAATGGTGTTAGCCACACGAGTTACTTGTCCGGATCCGTTACAGGTAGAACATGTTTTATAAGTAGTTCCTGGAGCTTGAACTTTACGTTTTACTTTAACTTTCTTTTCAATACCATTGGCAATTTCTTCCAAAGTAAGTTTAACACGAATACGAAGGTTGCTTCCCTTTACACGACGTTGGCCACCGCCACCGCCAAAACCTGAGAAACCACCACCAAAGCCTCCGCCAAAGATATCTCCAAATTGGCTAAAGATATCATCCATATTCATGCCGCCGCCGCCAAAACCACCGCCATTCTCAAAGGCTTGGTGACCATATTGATCGTAACGAGCTTTTTTATTATCATCGCTTAAAACCTCGTAAGCTTCAGCCGCTTCTTTAAATTTTGCTTCGGCCTCTTTATTATCAGGGTTTTTATCCGGATGAAACTCTATAGCCTTTTTTCTGTAAGCCTTTTTTATTTCAGCAGCACTTGCCCCTTTGCTAATCCCTAATACTTCGTAATAATCTCTTTTAGCCATAACTTAGATTTATTGACCTATAACTACTTTTGGAAAACGAATAATTTTTTCGCCCAAAACATATCCTTTTTCAACAATATCGATAATTTTACCTTTCATATCATCACTTGGCGCTGGTATTTGCGTAATAGCTTCATGATTGTCGGCATTAAATACATCCCCTTTGTTAACCTCCATTGGCTTCAAGCCTTTTTGCTCTAAAGTTTTTATTAATTTTTGATAAATTAATAACACGCCTTTACGCAACTCTTCGGCTTCTTTATCTTCTTCAATATGCATTAACGCCCGCTCAAAATCATCAAGCACTGGAAGTAATGTTTTCATAACATCTTCACTGGCTGTTGAGAATAATTCGATACGTTCTTTAGCTGTACGCCTTTTATAATTTTCAAACTCTGCAAACAAGCGTAAAAACTTATCCTTTTCCTGTTTTAACTCAGTTTCAAGTTTTTCCTCTTTAGTTTGTTCTTCTATAACTTGTTCTTCAACTTCAACAGTTTCTGCTTGTGTTGCTTCTGCTTGTTCTTGTTCTATATCTTTTTTATCTTTTTTACTCATGGTAAATCCAATTTTTTTCAATCTCATTTTAAGTTGGCAAAAGTACTGCCAATATTATAAAAATGTCATAATGTCATTAAAATAATTTTAATTTTTTTTTTGATAGCTAATCCCTAATTTTACGACACAGTATTTAATAATTTTAATTATAAACACTAAAACATTTAAAATGAAAAAGAATTTTTTAAAAATTTTATTTATTACAGCATTAACGGTTTCTTTTACAAGTTGTAAAGACAAAGCAAAAGAAGCTGAAACTACTGCTGCTGAAGCTGTTGAAGAAACTACAAATTCTGAAAGCTTTTCTGTTAACACTGAAGCATCATCTATTGAATGGAAAGGTTTTAAACCCACAGGGTCTCACAATGGAACTATTGCAATTGAAAACGGTGTATTAGATGTAGCCAACGGAAAAATTGTTGGTGGTACTTTTTTAATTGACATGAATTCTATTGTAGTAACAGATATTCCTGCGGAAGAAGAAGGAAATGCAAAGCTTGCTGGACATTTAAAAAGTGCTGACTTTTTTGATGTTGAAAACCACCCAAGTGCTGGTTTTACCATTACAGGTCTGGAAGTTGTTGAAGGTAAAACAATGCTTTCTGGCAACTTATCGCTAAAGGATGCTAAAAATAACGTAACATTTCCTGTAACTGTTTCAAATGAAAATGGTGTTATAACACTTACCAGCGAAACGTTTACTATTGACAGAAGTAAATGGAATATTAAATATGGATCAAAATCTTTCTTTGATAATTTAGGTGATAAATTTATTAATGATGATATGGAATTAAAAGTTATGGTTAAGGCTGCTAAGGCTTAATTGATAAATTATATTTTTTAAAAAAACCACCTTAAAAATAAGGTGGTTTTTATTTTAATAAACTTGACTTTGTAAAAATTTTCTACTAACTTCGTTTAACGGGGAATATAAGCCATTACATAATGGTGCATATCCAGAAATATGTAAGCAACAAGCTAAAAATACAGAACCCTATGATACATTTAATTTGGTCAATAATAAACGGAATAATTTTTTTGTACTTTTTATATTTGATTGTGGGTTTTATAGCAAAAGGAAGACGAATTTTTAAACCTCAATTTAAAGTTGTTTCTATTTTTATAATGGTAATCGGTATTATCCAAATAATTTCTGCTTCAAACTCGAAAAAAAACACAAATCGAATAATAATAAATGACGAGTATAAGAAAACAAATAACTCAAAAATTAAAAACGTAATTCTTGAAGATAATTTGACTTTCGACATAAATATGCTCGTAAAATATTCAATTGACAATAAAGAATTTATACCAATAGAAAGCAATAGTTTTTTGACTGGATTAGTTAGTGGCTATATTTGGGAATTTAAGTCCATTCAAATAAACAATCACAAACCGAATGAAAAATCGAAATATATCGCTAACGGAATTTTGAAATGGAATCTATTCGGAATTAATATTTATAGTGAATCGAAAACATTTAGTGGAATTATGGAATAGTAAAAGCCTGTTGATAACAGCTTAAATAGCTCATAGCTAATTATTAGAGGTTGAGCATATATGGAAAGTCGTCAAATTTAAAAATCTGGCTTGTGCTAAATCCGAAAATAATCGCTAATTAAATCGTAACTGACCGTTAAACGAACCAAAAAAATCACTGCAACAAACTCTTTAAAGCAGGTTCTAAACAATTATACTCAAAATGGAATCCTTTATTCTCAATGGTTTTAGAGCTTACACGCTGACTTTCAAACAATATTATATGCATTTCGCCTAAAATAAGTTTCATTAAAAACTTTGGAATATTGGGCATAAATAAGGGTTTATTTAAAACACTTGCAGCGGTTTTTGTTAACTCTGTATTTGTTACAGGGTTTGGAGCAACGCCATTATAAACACCTTCAATCTTATTTTGTAATACATAAACAAACATGTTTGATAAATCTTGAATATGAATCCACGATTGCCATTGCTTACCAGTGCCAAAAGCAGCTCCAACGCCCAACTTAATGGGTTTTACAATTTCTTTTAGTGCACCACCTTTTTCAGATAAAACTAAACCAATTCTTATTTTAGTAATGGTTATATTTAGTTTAGAAAATTCGTCTACAGCTTGCTCCCAAACGGAAACGACCTGACCCAAAAAGGAGGAACTAATTTCGTTATGTGTTTGGTCGTAATAATTAGTTAATGAATCAGGATAAATTCCAATGGCACTTGCTGAAACTACTTGTTTTACTTTATGCTCTATGTTTTTAAGCGTATTAATTAATAAAGCTGTGGTTTCAGTTCTGCTCGAAATAACAACTTTTTTATAACTAGGAGTCCATCGTTTTGAAATTGTAGCTCCTGCTAAATGAATTATAGCATCAACATCTTTAAAACAGTTTTTGTCAATTTCATTATTTTTAGGATTCCAATAAAACCCTTTATAATTTTCTTGTTGAGATATTTTAGATTTCCTAGTGCTTAAGTAATTAACTTCAATATCTTTTTCATGGCAGCGTTTAACAATTTCTTGCCCAATTAAACCGGTTGCTCCTGTTATTAAAACTCGCATTTTCTTTTTTTTTATAAAGTTACGGAATGATAAATAGCCTTACTAAGATTTTAGCTAAGGTTTAACAGATTCTTTAAAACAAAAATGGACATATGAATATAAGTTAATCAAACTTCTTTGATAGCTCTAAGCATTTTATTTCTTTAGAGTATCTGAATGTTTAGTTGCCCGCAACATTTCTCGTTTACCTGGTGGCCCTGGTAGCCTTTCTACAGTAAAACCAACTGCTTGCATTGCTCTACGGACACTACCTTTTGCTGAATAGGTTACTAGTATGCCGTTTGGTTTTAACGCTCTAAACATGATTTTAAATATAGCCTCAGTCCATAACTCGGGTTGTACTCTGGCTCCAAAGGCATCAAAATATATAATATGATGCACTTCTGAATCTTTGATTTCTGAAAAGAAATGCTTTTGTTTTGTTAATATAAAGTTGTTATTTATTTGATGCTTTTCTTCCCATGATACATTGTGAAGTTTTTGAAAGTCTGTTTCATTTTTTTGTGCTTTTAGAGCATCAATATAATTTAAGGCTTTAATCTCTTCTTCTGAAACAGGATAGGCTTCTACACCTTTATAGTTTATACCTAATTTTAGCTTTTGTGCTTCTAAAAGAGTTATGAAAGCGTTGAGACCTGTACCGAAACCGATTTCTAGGATGCATGTATTTTTATGAGACTTCTCGACTACACTCGAAGTGACATCAAGAGTAGATTTTTGTTTGTAGAAGTAATGCAACCCGTGTTTTATAAAAACATGATATGCTTCTTGAATAGCACCATGTTTGGAATGGTATTGTTCATTCCAGTCTGGGAGGTGTATGGTTGTAGAACCGTCTGCGGTTTTAATTATTTCGCGTTTCATTAATTTTTAATTGCTTTTGCAAATGACCCCAAGCGCTGTTTAGTGTTTGACTTTGGCGTATGTGCGCGCTAGGGATTGTAGTGGATAGCTTTTGGCGAGGCGTGCATCGAGCCAAAACTTGTAACGGAAAGCCCGACCCTTGGGTAGCGCCCAAATAATTTTATTGTGCTACCAAAACACCATCGGCCTCAAAAGAATACGTACGTTTAGGTTGCGTAATTGCAGCAATTTCTTCGGGAGATTTTCCTGCATCTTCTGCGTAATGTTGCTGCTCATCAACCGAAACCTCTTTTACATAGGCTTTACCATTTATAATTACTTCTTTGCCAGCGATATATTTGGGTACAAAAAAACCATAGTCCTTAAATTTAACCATAACCTCGCTACTATCGTCTAAACTTAAACGCATCCAGCAGCCTTTAGCTTGACATACACTATTCACTTTGGCTATCATTTTAGAATTTATGCTATCCCCTGATTGCATGGTTTTGTAATGAGCTGCCATAGATTTGGCTTCAATAGCATCATGGGCAACTATTTCTTTACCGAACGAGGCGTATTTTGTTTTCTCTGTTTCTGTTTGGTTTGTAGTTACTTCTTGACTTTTGTTTTTACAAGAATTTAACATCAAAACACATATTATTGCTAAGCTTATTGACTTCATGGTATAAATATTTCAATTTTAATCGATTTATGTAAATATACCGCTTTTTTAAAAACGTTTTTAGTTAAATTTGTAGTGTAAAATAACGAGACTTATGAACGCTATAATCAATGATATTGAGATTGTAAGGGCTAAAACCTCGAAAATCAACGACGTAGATTTTGATAATTTGAAATTTGGGCATGTTTTCTCTGATCATATGCTAGAATGTAATTTTAAAAATGGTAAGTGGGAAGCACCAAAAGTGATTCCTTATCAACCCATTACTTTAGAACCTTCTGCCAAAATTTTTCACTATGGGCAGTCAGTTTTTGAAGGTATGAAGGCTTACAAAGATACTGATGAGAATGTCTGGTTATTTCGTCCGTTAGAGAATTTTAAACGCTTGAATATTTCTTCGAAGCGTTTGGCAATTCCTGAGTTACCAGAAAACTACTTTATGGATGGTTTAAAGGCTTTATTGGAAGTTGATAAAGATTGGATTCCAAAAAAAGATGGAAGTTCTCTATACATAAGACCGTTTGTTTTTGCTTCTGGCCAAGGATTCCATGCGTCTCCCGCAGATGAATATAAATTTATTATATGCACAGCACCTTCTGGAGCTTATTTTGCAGGTGAAGTTCGGGTTTTAATTGAAGAAAAATATTCGCGTTCTGCAAATGGTGGTGTTGGTTTTGCTAAAGCTGGAGGAAATTACGCTGGACAATTTTATCCTACGCAATTGGCTATTGAAAAAGGCTACCAACAAGTAATTTGGACTGACGATAATACACATGAGTATATTGAAGAGGCTGGCGCTATGAATATTTTTGTTCGTATTAATGATACACTAATTACAGGGCCAACTAGTGATAGAATTCTTGATGGTATTACTCGAAAAAGTATTATAGAATTAGCTAAAGCTGAAGGTATTGCTGTTGAAGTTAGAAAAATAACGGTTAGTGAAGTTGTAGAAGCTGCTAAAAACGGATCGCTTAAAGAGATGTTTGGAGCAGGAACTGCTGCTGTGATTTCACCTATTTCTGGTTTTGGTTTTAAGGATGCCGATTATGAGTTACCAAAACTTGATGATACCTTTGCTAGTTATTTGAAAAAACGCATTACTGATATACAAACTAATAAGTGTGAAGATCCTTTTGGTTGGCGTTATCAGGTAAAATAGAATACTCAGAAAAAAGAGAGCTAGTAAGATAGTTCTCTTTTTAGTTTTATTAAAGCACATTGACGTTTCTTAACATTTGTGTTACATTCTAAATATTTATTTTGTACTTAAATACTACAAACAGTAATAGCAAATAGTATTGTTTTTTATCGATAATCTGCCTAATTCTATTCTAAATAGTTAGAAACTAAGACAATTCATTCATTTATTTACAATTTTTTTTAAGTTTGCGTATTAACAAAAATCAAACTTATGAAATTTTTTAAAAGTACTATTTTAATTGCTACTCTTGCTTGTTTTACATTTTCATGTAGCAGTAATGATGATAGCTCATCTGACTCTAAAGATGATGATCTAGCTCAAGAACAAAATGAAACTGAAAACAGAGTAATCCCAACTTCTGAATTAGAAAGCGGTATTCGAATTGATGGTTCAACATCTAAACCAGGAACACCTCCATCTCCAAACGGGAAATTAGATTTTCAAATAAATACTGAAAAACAAGAAGCTTTTCAAGAAGCTGGATTGGATATTAAATTTTCAACTTTAGATAATATTCAAGGGGTTTACATCTTATTTCAAGATAGTGATGGTAATAAACTGGACAGCTATCTAGACGTTCCATTATCAGCATTAGAAGGTAAAACAGCTTCAAAAAAACACAAAAAAGTATTGCAACAAAACAAAACATTTACTGAAAATGAATATACTATTGATGTAGATTTTGATAATATTTTACCTGGAACATTTTGTTATGAAATTTGTCTTTATGATGAAAATAATAATATAAGTGCTATAGAAGAGATATGTATAGAGGTAGAAGCTTGGGGAGGAAACTCTGATATTGTTGGTGAATGGATCTTTGACAGATATGATGGTGAAGGCTCTGATGAAAACGATGATACTGATATTGACTGTGAAAATGGAGATACCATAATTGTAAGTTATGTTGGCGAAGAAGATGAAACTTGGGTTTTAGTTTTAAATGCCGATGGTAGTTACTATGAAACCTATAAAGGCTCAGAAGAATACTTGAATTATGAAGCTACTCAAGCTAATTGTTCTGCTGTTTATGATGAATCAAATTATGACGATAAATACTCTGGAAAATGGGCATACAATGAAGATAAACAAACGCTAACTATTATAGATTTTAAATATGAGAACCTATTAGACTCCTCTGATAACGAGACCTATGAAAACGGATCAGTTTATTTTGATGGTACTAATACAAAAGCAAGAGTTATTTCTGGCGAGTTAGTTATAACGGATAGTTACTCTGAAGGTGATGATAGTTATTCTGACACTTACATCTTTAAAAGAAATTAAAATTATTTTAAATTAATTAATAAAAAAGAGAAGCAAATTGCTTCTCTTTTTTTATGCTCTTTTATTTATCTAAAATAGATTTAATATTTGGTTTAAAATAGTTGGGACCTTTTAAAACTTTACCATCTTCTCTATAAATAGGTTCTCCGTCTTCTCCTAATTTACTCATATTGCTACGTTGAATTTCTTCAAAAACTTCTTCTATTTTGTGTTGCATACCATGCTCTATAATGGTGCCACATAATATATAAAGCATATCACCCAAAGCATCTGCCACCTCAACTAAGTCGTTATTATTTGCGGCTTCTAGATATTCCTCATTTTCTTCTCGCATTAGTTTATAACGCAGCATATTTTTTTCTAGTCCTAAATCTGCTTTTGGTGTTTCTCTGTGTCCTATTTTAAAAGCAGTATGAAATGCCTTTACAGCTTCAATTTTATTTTTCATTGTAATTTATTTTGTTATAATTTAGAAGATGAGATTCTCATGAATATTATATAAATTTGTATAAAAGTAACTATATGTTTAGTAAAGGTCAAATCATTTTTGGGATAATATTTTTTATAGTCTTTTCAATAATTATAGCTTATACTTACCGCAAAGATTTAAAACTCCATAAACGTTTTTATGCTGGTAGTGTTTGGATTTTAATTGCCTTTATTTCCTTCATCTTATTTATTTCTGCTATTAAGTTTTTTTTTAAGTAAGAGGCACTTCATACAACTTTCAGACTTAAAAAGACAAACCATACTTCGTTTTTTTTTGCTTTTTGTCTAGGTTTTGATTTTTAGGACATTGGTTTTTCTAAATTAATAGGTAAATATACCTAGTAATGGGTATTTATTTGATGTTATAAACCAACCATCTTTGTATTATTAATTAACTAATCCAACTCAATTATGAAAAAATTTGTAACCCCAGTGGTGATGTTCTTGTTTGGTGTCTTTGCATTTATAATAATAATGTTGACTACACATAAAATGAATCTTAGTTTTGAAAACGATCCTCATTTTTGGTTTTATCGTGTTTTGACTGCTCTTGCAGCTGCAGCAATAAGTATTTCTATTCCTGGAATGCTAAAAGTTGATTACACCCCTAAAGGAGATGAAATAAAAACCTTTTCAGATGCAGATAAGAATCCTGTTAAAATGTCTCTCTTAGAAAAAGAGCCTACTATAAGCGCATCTGGTGCTATAGCAGTTTTCGTATTAGTTTATTTATTTAATCCTATAATTTAAAAACCAAAATTTAGAATTATGAAATTACCTTTCCATTTTTATCCAGAGCCTAATGTAGCTCTAACGCTTCCAATTGGGGAAGACCCAAGCACACTAAATATTGTTATACCAATAATAGCAACTGACTTCATTGATATTAAAAAAATCAGAACAAATTTGTTTGGGCAAGATAAACTCCTTTTACTCGAATTCAATTTAGACAGTAAAAAAACTTCAAATAAGCATTTTAAATTTGTTCACTTAAGGATTGTTGGCCTTCCAAAAGTAAAATTAGTTCAACTCAAAGTTGAACATGATACTACAAATGACACACTTGAAGACCAGCTTATTCCAACTTTGCATATTAATGTTGAAAAACCTAATGCTCAATATAAATATGTTGGTGAAGATCAAGATCTTAAGCTTGATGGCATATTTAATTTAACAGAAGAAGATAAATTTGAAGCTGGTGCAGCCGCTCCTCCACCTTCTGATAGTTGTACTATACCACCTAGTGGAGACTAAAATTCAATTCCAACTAAACACTAGAAATATAGGCATATGTTTCTAGTGTTTTATATTAAAAAAAACAGTTTGAGAATAAATATTCTATTAATTCTTTTTTTAATTATATCAGTATTAAAAGTGTTTTCGCAAGATAGTCTTAAACAATTAAAGCTAGCTGAAGCATTTTTTAAAGATAACACATACAAGAAAGCTAAAAGAATATCCTTTAGTGAAATCAAAAAGGATTCTAAACAGATTGATTTTAATATTTTTTTAGGCAAAATATATGCCAAATCCTTTAAAATGGACTCTTCCACCTTATGGTTAAATAAAGCTAAAAACCTAATAAATTATAAGACTTCTAATAACCAGTTATTCCAATATTTTTTGTGGACAGCTTATAACTTTGAAGTAAATAAAAATTATGACAAAGCTTTAGAAAATTATTTTTTAGCAAAAAAAAAGTCTAAAACAATAAATGACATCTATTATCTTGACTTGTTATACAATAGAGTTTTACTAATTTACAGTGAAAACGAATACAAACAAGATGTTAATAATTGGATTTTAACTTATACAAAATTTAAGGACTCTTTAAACAATAACTTTATTACAAACAATTATCACAATACATTAGGAAAACATTTCCATTATAACGAAGACACAAAGAATGCCCTTTTTCATTTTGATCAAAACATTTATTATTCAAAAAAAAATAATGATAGTGTAATGCTGAGTAACGCATACTTTCATAAAGGCATTATTTATTCTGAATATACTAAATATCAAGATAGTGCCAGATTTTATTTCGCCAAAGGGAAAGACATATGTGCCTGTGATAATAACATACTTTTTCAAGCAACATACAAATACAATGTAGCTCAAACCTATATACATCAAAAAAATAATATAATGTCAAAAGCATGGCTTTTTTCAACACTACAGGACTCAGTCAGTTCTAGAAAAACGCATATTAAAAACAATGTTTTAAAGGATCTATATAAAATTTATAAATCTGAAAAAAATATTGATTCTGCATTTTATTATTTGGAATTACATAAAATATTTAGTGATAGTTTAAAAATTTCAGAAAGAAATAACACGCTTGCAGAATTACAAACCAAATATGACACCGAAAAAAAAGAGAAAGAAAATTTACTATTAAAAACAAATATCGAAAAGGAACAACAACAGAAAAAGATTCTTTTCATCAGTGCCTTAGCTTTAATACTTTTTGGAACCATTACCGCTTTCCTAATTCAAAAAAACACCAGAAAAAAACAAAAGCTAGCTGAACAAGAAAAAGCTTTGGAAACCCAAAAACTCGAAACCGTTTTAAAAGAACAAGAATTAGTGAGTATTGACGCCATGATAGAAGGTCAAGAAAAAGAACGTCAACGCATTGCAAATGATTTACATGATGATTTAGGGGGACTTATGGCTACTGTAAAACTTCATTTTAATGTTTTAAAAGATAAACAAACCCCAGAGCTATTTGACAAAACCACTAACCTTCTTGATGAGGCTTATAATAAAATACGTGGTATAGCTCATGCTAAAAACTCTGGTGTTATTGCAAAACAAGGTTTACTAAAAGCTGTACAAAATATGGCTGATAAAATATCTGTTTCTAATAAAATTACTGTTGATGTTATTGATCATGGATTAGAGAACAGACTAGAAAATAGTTTAGAGCTTACCATTTTTAGAATTATACAGGAATTGATAACCAACGTTATAAAACACGCAGATGCAAGCGAAGCAACTATCCATTTAACAAATCATGATGACACATTAAATATTATGATTGAAGATAATGGTGTAGGCTTTAATCCAAATCAGGTTACCACAAAAAACAAAGGTATGGGTATTAGCAGTATTGATAAACGTATTGAACACTTAAATGGCAAAATGACCATTGAATCTGAACACAACAAAGGAACAACTATAATAATTGACTTACCAATATGATACGATTAGCCATAGCCGAAGATCATCAGTCATTAATTGATGGTATTAAACTTTTATTAGAATATGAAGATGACATTTCTATTGTTGGAACAGCAAATGATGGAAAAGATTTACTAGAAATCGTAGAAAAGAAGGAACCTAATGTTGTGCTAACTGATATACGAATGCCAAAAATGGATGGTATTCAAGCTACTAAACAAATCAAAAAAAAATATCCAAAAATTAATATTCTAGCTTTTACCATGTTTGAGCAAGTCGATGCTATAGAACAAATGATAGATGCTGGTGCTTCTGGATATATTTTAAAGAACTCATCACTTGAAGAGGTACACAAAGCCATATTAACTGTTGCAAAAGGTGAAACATACTTTGATGCCGATATAAATACGAATGTGTTAAATTCTAAATCTAAAAATAAGACCAAAGGCATTTTAACAAAACGGCAAATAGAAATTTTAGAACTTATTGGCCAAGGAAAAACATCAAGAGAAATTGCTGATTTATTGTTTATTGGAATTCACACAGTAGATACTCACCGAAAAAACATGGTTCGTATTCTGGGGCTACAGGGTAAAGGCGAACTCTTAAGGTATGCTTTGGATAGAAAATATAAGTTTTGATTTTACCTAGTAATAGGTATGGATTAATTATTAAAAAAAAACAATTTTTAAAGAATTAAATAAAAATATTATGAAAACCAAAATTTTTACTCTACTGCTTCTAAGTTGTTTTATAGGGCTTGGACAAAACAATCAAGAAAAACGTATTGACATAGATGTTGAGTCAACTGTTTTTAATAAGAAAACAATTGTAAATCCGGGAAAGTTCAAAATTGTTCTACTCAATTATAATCCCAACAAAAGCTATAATGTAGATATTCAAAAGGATAATCATAAATACGAACCCCTTAATTTTCCAGCTGATACAACTGCAAACAAAATCTTAAACATAACAGAAGATGAAAAAGTTATTGAAACAATAACAATCAATCAAGGACAAGATTTGTCAGTCAAAATTGAAGTTTTCGTTACAAGTGAAAACAGTGATAAAAAGAAAGAGACAATAAAAGAAAAAACGTATAGCTATAAGTTTAAAACTGAACGAAAAGGTTCATGGCAAACCAACTTTGGATTTAATTTTATTTCTTTAGGAAATAAAGATTCTTTTTTTTCTAAGCAGATAGATAGTACTTATACAATTACCAAAGGTACAAATCAAAACAAATTAGATTTTCATCCATCCATAATGTTTACATGGGTACCTAACACCTTAAAAAATATTAAAGTTGGTTATTCTGGAGGGTTTGGCTATGATTTAGACAATAGTCTTTCAGCTTTTGCAGGAATTTCAGTCATTTTTAGTCAAAATATAACTTTTTCTACGGGTTTAGCTTTCCATAATCAAAAACTATTAAACTCTAAATATAAGGAAGGAGATGTGTTAAAAGAAAACTTAACTTTCGACCAACTTCATACAGATTACATTCGGTTTAACCCGTTCGTATCGATTGCTTTTAGATTAGATAAAAGCCCTTTTTAAATTAAGAAACTTTGATATTGAGATACATTAAACAGTTGACAACAATATCAAAATAATTCTTTTTCAATAATTATTGCGACATTATTACTATTCTGCATTTCAACGATAAACTTTTTCGACCAACAGCCTTAAAATCCCCAGTATTGGGGATTTTTTTCACTCCCATATTTAGCTATGTTTACAGTAGCTATTAACAATAATTCTTTACTCTCATGGAAAACACCTCTTAAATCAATTTTTCTAAAACATTATAGATAAGCTTCACTCATCTATAATTAACAAACTCCTCTATTTTACTGTTAGATGGCTTTTAAGCCATTACTAATGCAACCTACCTATGCTATGTTTTAAATAAATTATTTAATCTTATAAAGCCAAAATCATGAAAAATTTTATTTTAAAAACTAGCAAACCCATTTTACTATTCATTTTGTTTTTTACATCTTTTGCTATAGCACAAACTACTCATATTGTAAATAACAATACTGGTACTGATGCAGACTTTACCGATTTACAAGCCGCAATTGATGCTGCGGCTAATGGCGATATTATCCATATACAACAATCTTCAACCAGTTATGGAAACATTACATTAGATAAGGAGCTAACATTAATTGGGCGCTCGCACAGTGATGCCTCTTACACTTCGCAAGTTGGCACAATAAATTTAGCTGACGGATGCTCTAAAAGTACCATAAAAGGTTTACGAACTGGCACTATTACAGAACCTTTTGTTTCTGGTGCCACACATATTATTGAAGATTTAGTGTTACAAGACAATAGAATAAGTAATATTTCTAATTTAGGTATTTATGGCACTTTTAATAATATGCTTATACAAGGTAATCTTATTGAAAGCGGCATAGCTATTGGCCAAAAAACATCAAACTTACTAATTACAAACAATTTAATTAACGGGAGCAGTGTTTCATTGAGTTCGGTAAGCACTTTACTTTTTACCAACAACGTACTAAGTTATTGGAATGGAGTAAGTATTAGCAATAATTCTTCAGATTTATTAAACATTAGTAACTGTATTTTTATTATGGAAAGGACAGTTGATAGAACCATAAACCTTTCAACTAGCAGTGGAACCATACAGGTTACTAACTGTGTTACCTATAATTATAATAGCCCAAACAACTATACGTTTGTAACAGGTGCTAATATCACCTTAACCAATAACCAAGAAAATATAGATCCGCTATTTGTGGATAGAGGTGGCTTAGGCGATAGTACTTTTAACCCTGAGCAGTACGACCTAAGCCTACAGGCTGCTTCCACTGTGATAGACAATGGGCTGTACCAAAACTACAACTTTAAGGAAGTTGGTACACCAACTGGCTTGCCAAGTATAAAAATAGATACCTACAGCCCAACGGTTCCTAAAAATAGTGATATAACAGTAACCGTTTCAGCTAAAACCAACTAAAAAGCACCACTATGAAAACACATATAACAACATGGTTGTGTTGCTTGTGTTGTGCTTTAATGTTGAGTCAGTCTATTACTGAGTTAGAACATTTTTATAATTCAGATCCTGGGTTTGGTAACGCTACAAGCGTAACACCAAATGCCAACTCTGGAAACTTAACACAAAGCATAACAATTGCTACACCAACAGGCGCAACTGGGTTTAATACCCTTTACATAAGAGCAAAAGATGATAATAACATTTGGAGCTTGTATTCTAATGCTATTTTTTACATTATTGATAATGAAGTTGGCACTAGTGCAACACAAATTACAAACGCTGAGTATTTTATAAATACCGATCCTGGATTTGGTAATGCAAACCCAATAACCATAAGTGTAAACACAGGAAGTATAACAGAAAATCTAACAATACCTATCGGCTCTAATCTTAATGGTTTTAACTCTTTATATATAAGAACAAAAGACGATTTAGGTAACTGGAGTTTGTATGATACTGTAAAATTCTTTGTGATTGATGAGGTTGGTAGCGGTGCTTCAAATATAACCGCTATGGAATATTTTATAGATACGGATCCTGGTTTTGGCAATGCCAACCCTATAAGTACTAATAGCAATACTGGAAGTGTTAGTCAAAATGTTACAATACCGTTAGGAACCTTAGAAGTTGGATTTCATAATTTATACGTTAGAGCTCAGGACGATTTAGGAGCGTGGAGCCTGTATGATAAGCGTACATTTTTTGTGACACCAGAACAAAACGTTTCGCCTATAGTTTCTGCAGAATACTTTTATGATTCTGACCCAGGTTTTGGCAATGGCACAGCAGTAAACTTAACACCAACTGGCAACACCGATGAGTTTACTATAGATTTAAGCACCACCAATATAAGCTGTGATTTTCATGATTTCTACATCAGACTTATAAATGAAGATGGCTCGTGGTCACTTTACGATTATGGTTTACAAGTTGAAGTCTATGACAATGCAAATCCAACAATTGTAACCTTTCCCAACATTACTGCAGAGTTAGACGCATCAGGAAATGCTAGTATTACTATTGCAGATGTAGATAATGGTACTTTTGATGATTGTGAGTTAGTCTCAGTAGTTTTAAACCAAACCCAGTTTGATTACACCTGTACCGATTTAGGAGCCAATACGGTTACAATTACTGCAACAGATGCAGAATCTAAAGTAAGTACAGAAGATGTTACGATTACTGTTGTTGATAAAATAAACCCTGTGGCAGCAACACAGAATATCACTGTACAATTAGATGCTAGTGGCAATGCTTCGATTACACCAGCACAAATTGAAAATGGTTCAACGGACAACTGTTCCGTAACAGATTTTAGTTTAGATGTATCTAATTTTACCTGTGAGAATCTTGGAGCAAACACAGTTAATTTAACAGTAACAGATGAAAGCGGAAACTCAAATACCGCTAGTGCAACTGTTACAGTTGTAGACAATGTAAAACCAACGGTTAACACACAAGCTATTACGGTGCAATTGGATGCTTCTGGAAATGCAACAATTGTAGCTAGTGATATTGATAATGGCTCCACAGATAATTGCACTATAGCAAACAGAAGTTTGGATATTACTGGGTTTACTTGTGCTAATCTTGGAGCTAACACGGTTTCGCTAACGGTTACAGATCAGAGTGGTAATTCTGAGTCAGCTACTGCAACTGTTACCGTTGAAGACAAGATTAATCCAACTGTAGTTACTCAAAATATTACGGTGCAATTAGATGCTTCTGGAAGTGCAGCTATAACCGCTGCTCAAATTGAAAATGGATCATCTGATAATTGTAGTATTACTAGCAGAAGCTTAGATATTACATCTTTTGATTGTAGTGATTTAGGTGCAAATACTGTTACCCTGTCAGTTACCGACCAAAGTGGAAATACTGGCACAAATACTGCTACAGTTACTGTGGTGGATAACATAAACCCTGTTGCTATCACTCAGAATATTACTGTACAATTAGATGCATCTGGTAGTGTTTCAATTAACGGGGATGATGTAGATAATAGTTCTACGGATAACTGCGGAGTTACTTCAAAATCGCTGGATGTTTCAAACTTTACCTGTGCTAACCTTGGTGCTAACTCAGTAATGTTAACGGTTGAAGATGCTAGCGGAAATACCAATGCTGCTTCGGCTAACGTAACAGTAGAAGATAATATTAATCCAACTGTAGCTACACAAAATATTACTGCGCAATTGGATGCTTCAGGAAATGCTACAATAACTGCTGCTCAGATTGAAAATGGCTCAACTGACAATTGTAGTATTGTTAATAGTAGTTTAGATATTACATCTTTTGATTGTGATGATTTAGGTGCAAATACTGTTACACTATCGGTTACCGACCAAAGTGGAAATACTGGCACAAATACTGCTACAGTTACTGTTCAAGATTTGATAAATCCTGTAGCTTTAGGGAAAGACATTACTGTAGATTTAGCAGGAAATGCTTCAGTTACCATTTTAGCTAGTGATGTTGATAACGGATCTTCAGATAATTGTAATGTTAACTTGAGTATAGATATAAACAGTTTTAATACACCAGGAGAATATCCTGTGCTTCTAACTGCAACAGATAATGCTTCTAACTCAAATTCAGTTAGTGTTACTGTTACTGTTACAGATACTACACTTAACGTTAAGGATAATAACGTTCCTAATTTGGAAATAAAATTGTTTCCAATTCCAGTTGAAGATCATGTAAATATTTCAACAGAACTCATTTTAGATGCCTTAGAAGTATATGATATTAATGGCAAAATATTAATAGAAATAAAACGGCCTAACAATAAAATAAACTTAAGGCATTTTAAATCTGGTGTTTATTTTTTTAGATTTAAATCTAATAATACATTGATTACTAAACGTGTTTTGAAAAAATAACAAAACGAAACTAAGATGATAAAAATCCCCAATCTTGGGGATTTTTTGCCTTATAACAAAGCTTTAAATTGCTGTTAAACTTTAAAAACCTAAATGACACCACTTGAAAAGATATTGAATACAATTACATCAATAAAAAAAAAGGGAAAACTAGTTTCAGATAACGATATTTTAGAAATATTAAAAGCAACTAAAACTATAAGTATTAATCAAGGAGCAATAAACGCTTACATTGCATTTTTCAAAAAGGTAGATAAAAACAAACTCAATAAAATTAGTACACTTACTTCTAGAGAATTACAAATACTTCAGTGTATTGGTGATGGAGAAAGCTCAACAAATATTGCAAAAAAATTAAACTTAAGTATATCTACAATTGAAACACACAGAAAAAATATACGAAAAAAACTAGACTTAATTGGTAAAGGAAAATTAACCGATTATGCTCTAATAAGTAAAACGCATTCTGTTAATACTAATAATTCTAAATAATTAAGCCAATATTCATTTGAAAAATAATTTTACTTTTCTCACGCAACCTTTTCAAAACTCTTGCATCTAACTAGTAACTAATCCAAACTAGAAAATGAATTTTATATTAATTATAGGCACTCTCATTGTGATTAATCTGATACTTTTAACATTTAGTGTAAACAAAAAAACAGACCCCTGAATAATTATTAAGATGACATTTTGATGTTTTTATGATGTATAAGTGTAAACTAAAACATAAGCATCATGAGTGTTTTTCTAATTATCATTTTTCTAATTGCCATTAATGGCTTTCTTCTATTATTTAGTGTAAATAAAAAATCTGAATCTTAATTTTTTAGCACTACTCATATTATTTACTTCTCAATTTTCTTCCAAAAATATTACTGCACGTAATGAAATTTAAAATTGATTATCTTTGATTTCAATAATTCATTAAAATATTTTTCATGAAAGCCTTTAAATATATTTTATTTTTATTGTTGATTCTAATTATAGGTTTATCCATATATATTGCGGTGCAACCAAACGAATTTGAAGTAAGCCGAACTCGTACTATAAATGCTCCTGCTCCTGTGATTTACGAGAATGTTATTGACTTTAAAAATTGGGAAGCTTGGTCGTCTTGGGCAGAAGCAGATCCAGAAATGACAATTACGCTTTCAAACAAAACTAAAGGTATTGATGGTTCATATTCATGGGAAGATAAAGATGGTGTTGGAACTATGAAAACTATTGAAGCGACTCCAAATAAATCTATAAAGCAACAAATGCAATTTGCAGAGTTTCCTACTTCTGATGTTACTTGGGAGTTTACTCCAAACGATGATGGTTCTACTGATGCTAAATGGACTATTTCTGGTAAAGATTTACCATTTGGGTTTAAAGCATTCGCCACTTTTATGGGGGGAATGGAAAACCAAATTGGTCCTCATTATGAGCGTAGTCTTGAGAAATTAGATAGTATTGTTGTGGCAGAAATGAAAAAATATAGCATTACTGTTAATGGTATTACGCAACACGGTGGTGGTTATTACATTTACAATACAGCATCATGCAAAATATCTGATTTATCTAATAAGATGCAAGAGATGATGCCAAAAGTTGGTATGTATGCTATGAATAATAATATAAAAATGGCTGGTGCACCTTTTACCAACTACCACAAATGGGATGTAGAAAATAACGCTGTAATGTTTTCATGTTGTGTACCCACAACTGAAAAAGTAATTTCTTCTGAGCCTGATATTTTAACTGGACAATTAAAACCTTTTAAAGCAGTTAAAACAACTTTAAAAGGTGATTATGATAATTTGAAAGAAGCTTGGGAAACGGCAGCTAAATATATAAAAGACAATAACCTTGAAGAGTTGCATGATGCTTCTGCCCTAGAGGTTTACCAAACTGACCCCATGAGCGAACCAAACCCTGCAAATTGGATTACTGAAATTTATATTCCAATAAAAGAATAGAAGCATAAATGAAGCAACTTTTATTAGTTTTTGTTGGTGGTGGTTTTGGTAGTGTTTTACGTTATGTTATTGGAAAATATTTAAATAGTGCTGAAAACGGGATTCCTTACGGCACTTTTGCTGCAAACATATTAGGAAGTTTATTAATTGGAATTATTTTAGGTTTAGCTGCAAAAAATGATGCACTTTCGCAGAACCAAACGTTACTTCTTGCTACTGGATTTTGTGGTGGCTTCACCACTTTTTCAACATTTGCTTACGAGAATCATGTGTTTTTAAAATCGGGTGATTTTATGAGTTTTGCAGTTTACACTATTGCGAGTTTTGTTATTGGATTTTTGGCTGTTTTTGCTGGGATTTATTTTGTAAAATAATGACTCGACTTTGCTAAAAATTCAACTAAATTCCTTTAACGCAGGGTATAACTCATTAAAAACACATATATCTGTAAAACATTGTGCTTCATTATAACCAACCATTAACCAATGATAAAATTCTTTAGAACAATCCGCAAAAAAATGCTGACTGAAAACAAATTCAGTAAATATCTGATTTATGCGATTGGTGAAATTGTACTTGTTGTAATTGGAATTTTGATTGCATTATCAATCAATAATTGGAACCAAGAACGAATCCAGAAAAATGAAGAACAAACCATTGTAAAGAACATTCATACTGAATATTTGCAAAACAAAACGATTATAAAAAAAAGAATTGAGGAAGCTGAATTATGTGAAGCAGCCCTTAAACAATTAATGAACATTATGGGTAAAGACGAAGATTATCTTAAAAAGCAAAATGTCGACAGTTTACTTTTTATTGCCTTTGACCCTCCTATATTCAGACCCTCGGAAAACACCATTTCTGGTCTCATACAATCAGGACGTTTGGATTTGCTCCAAAATAAGGAATTAGTTAATTTAATATATAGTTGGGGACGAACGATGAAGTCGTTGACAGATAGAACAGCAAGATTTACTACATTAATGGATAACGATATTTTTCCCTACTTAACAAAAAAATATTCCTATAAAGATATCGATACCTATGGCCTATTAAATTGGAAAGAAAAATCGAACCTGAAGGTGGATAAACTTCAAATTTTTAAAGAAATTGAATTCGAAAATCTTACTGACGGGTTTTTATACTGGATGGTAGATAACAAAAACCTATTTATTGAATTAGACCTTTTGATTGATAAAATTCTTAAGGAAACTCAGTATGATTAAATTATAAATGGCGTAAGCACAAAAACGCTAAACGACGAACCTATTAAAACTTACACAGAAATCATTGCTTATTAAAAGCCTTAACTCCAGCCTCTATTCTGGTTTTTAAATAATTTTTACGCGGTACAATTGGACAAGAGTATTTATCATTATATGCACAATAGGGATTGTAGGCTTTATTAAAATCGATAATCATAGTACTGCCTTCTGGGATTCTAGCATCTATATAGCGTCCGCCACCGTAGCTTTCTAGTCCGTTGGTTTCATCTAAAAATGGTAAAAACAAATAGTTTTCATAGCCTTCTTTTTCTATTAGTCCTTGGTTTTGGTAAATATTCAACTTAAACGATTCTCCTTTTAAA
This sequence comes from uncultured Algibacter sp., assembly GCA_947502405.1. GTDB lineage: Bacteria > Bacteroidota > Bacteroidia > Flavobacteriales > Flavobacteriaceae > Algibacter_B. The sequence continues at coordinate 96,192 of CANMZT010000007.1, forward strand.
TTGAATGTTAACTCACCGTATTTTACATATATTGGCCTTCTAGCGGTAGTAGTTTTCATTTTAAAAGGCTTTTCGTTGGGTGTTCTTTTAAAATTGGCTGTAACTACATAGGCTGAATCGAATTTAAAAAAATCTAAGCCTTCAAAGTTTTTCCTATCCTTTTCTTTTAATGGAGATTTGCTAGCATCTTTATAATCGGCATTTATTTCCTTTTGGAACTCAGTTTTGCCTTGTATTGGGCGTTTTTTTTGTGCGCAACTTGTGCTTACTATTACCAAAGCAAGTATTACTGAAAAAAAACCTTTACCTATTGCTAGCTGATATGCCCGCGTTAGGGATTGTAGAGGAAAGCCCACAGCGACGCAGGAGCGAGGACTTGGAACGGAAAGCCCGACCCCTTGTGGGTAACGCCCAAATAATTTTATAGCTAGTTTTCTCATTAGTTCTCTGGATGAAAAGATGGGTTTAAATTGTTTTGATAAATCTGTAATAAATCGTTTGAAAAGGTATCAAAAGTTTCTTCATTAGCAAATGATTTTATTTTTTCTGGATCGAAATTGCCTTGTAGGTAATAGGCTGTGGTTTCGGTTTCTGAGCTGGCAAAAATAATAACGTCTGTAACGACTACGCCTACCTCGCCAACTGAAATGATTCGCGTATTGGTTACATCGTTTTTTCTGAAAACATCTGTAAATCCGTTGTTAGTTACAGCATTCATTTCTGTGATAAGACTCTGGCGCTTAAATGTATTTATGTTTTCGAATTTTATGTATTTAAAATCTGAAATGTTGCCAATAGCATGTTTAACTTCTGGCGAAATATTGCTTAAAACCGCTTTCATGAAATTAGGTACTTGGAATGCTGTTACACCCAAGTCTGCCTTATGGTTATTATAGAAACTTTGAAAGCTGCTTCCGCAGGAAAACATTAAAAAACATAGGCTTAATACAATTATTATTTTCTTCATTTTAAAAAAATTACATTTCAAAAATACAACTTACGATTATTTTATCTAGCTTTGAAAAATCAAAATAAACAAAAATGCATAATAACGTCACTATTTATAGAAAGCAATGGACCTCTTGTTTAAAGACAAGTTGTTGGGCTATTTATTTATTGTGGTGATATAGATATAAAATATTGCAATAATTTAAAAAGTCCGACTTCGCAGTCGGATTTTTTTTTTTGAAAAAAATTCAAATTAATTATCAACTATGTAGAAAACTGAACAACTAGAACTCATGAAAACTTTATTTAACAATTACCTAAATACCTTTAAAGGATTATCAAAAGAAGTATGGTGGCTTGCCTTAATTACACTTATTAATAGAGCTGGTACCATGGTAATTCCTTTTTTATCACTATACCTAACAGAAGATTTGCAATTTACTTTAGGAAATGTTGGTACCATTATGATGTGTTTTGGTTTGGGTTCTGTGGCTGGTTCTTGGCTTGGAGGTAAACTTACTGATACTATAGGTTATTATAAAGTTATGGTTAGAAGCCTTGTGAGTACGGGCATTCTATTTATTGCTTTGCAATTTCTTAATACCTTTTATGCGCTTTGTTTGGGTATATTTCTAGTAATGCTTGTAGCAGATATGTTTCGCCCTGCTATGTTTGTAGCGCTTAGCGCCTATAGTAAACCTGAAAATAAAACACGTAGTGTAACCCTAATTAGATTAGCTATAAACCTTGGGTTTTCTGCTGGACCTGCTGTAGGTGGGCTAATTATTACCACGCTTGGTTATAGTGGCCTATTCTGGGTAGATGGCATTACTTGTATATTGGCTACTGTAGTACTTTTTATAGTTTTAAACCCTAAAAAATCAACTGTTTTAGATGATGTTGTAGTGACTAATCCAGACTCAGCATATAAAGACAAAGCCTTTACTATATTTTTAGTTGCTATGTTTTTATTTGGGGTTATCTTTTTACAATATTTCTCTACTATGCCTATATATTACAGAGAAGTACATACTTTATCTGAATTACAAATAGGGTTACTCTTGGGCGCCAATGGGTTTATTATTTTCCTTATGGAAATGCCTTTAATAAAATGGTTGGAGAACAGTAGATTTTCTAAAACAGAACTCATGCTATTTGGAGCGGTTTTAACTGCGGCAAGTTTTATTATATTGAATATAACTACCTGGTCTGGAATATTAATAATTGGTATGTTTTTAATGACTGTAGGTGAAATGATTGCTTTTCCGTTTTCTAATGCCTTTGCTATGGAACGTGCTAAAAAAGGAAATCAAGGGGAATATATGGCATTGTATTCTATTGCATTTTCTATGGCGCATATTTTTGGACACAAAGCTGGTATGCAAATGGTTGATGGCTGGGGCTTTGAGAATACATGGTATATGGTTACACTTATAGGTGGTTTTTGTGTACTTTTATTACTTATTTTAAAAGCACACTTAAACTTAAAACGTAGTTAGATTGAAAATGATAGACGTACTAATTGTTGGCGGTGGCCCTATTGGAATTGCTTGTGCACTAGAGTGCAAAAAACGTCATTGGAATTATATAATTATTGAAAAGGGAGCGTTAACTAACTCCCTTTTTAACTACCCGAAGCATATGACGTTTTTTTCAACTTCAGAAAAATTAGAAATTGATAGTATACCGTTTATAAGTAACAGCCCTAAGCCTAACAGAGATGAAGCTTTAGAGTATTATAGGCGTGTAGCTACATCAAATGAAATTAATATTAATTTATTTGAAACTGTAGAGCACTTACAAAAAGTACAGGATACATTTACTGTAAAAACAAACAAATCATCTTATACCTCTAGAAAGGTAGTACTAGCCACGGGGTTTTACGATATTCCAAATTTATTGAATGTACCTGGAGAAGCTTTACCTAAAGTTACGCATTATTATAAGGAAGCACATCCGTATAGTATGCAACATGTTGCTATTGTTGGGGCTAGCAATTCATCTGTTGATGCTGCATTAGAAATTTGGAGAAAAGGTGGTTATGTAACCATGATTATCCGTGGTGAAAATATTGGAGAACGTGTTAAATATTGGGTGCGTCCAGATATTATAAACCGAATCAAAGAAGGTAGTATAAAAGCCTATTACCATTCTGAAATTACCGAAATAAAAGAAAACGAAATAACTTTTAATTCGCCTGATGGTAAAAAAACAATCGCCAATGATTTTGTAATAGCTCTAACAGGTTATAAACCGAATTTTGAATTATTAAATCAAGTAGGAATCTCACTTTCTAAAGATGATAAAAAATTACCACAGTACAACCCAGAAACTATGGAAAGCAACGTTAAAGGTGTATATCTAGCTGGTGTAATTTGCGGTGGTATGGAAACACACAAATGGTTTATTGAAAATAGTAGGATTCATGCTAAATTGATTGCTGAACATATTGAAAAGACCTTAATAATTTAAAATGAAATTGTTTTTTATTAATCCGATATTTATAACATTATTTTATAGGAATAACTTCTTTTTGCTTAACTACTCTAGATAAAACAATCTGTGTTTTTGATTCTCCATAAATAATTAAATTATCAATAAAAGCTTCTAAGTGTTTGTTATTTTTTAAAACCACTTCCATGACTATATTTTCATCTCCAGTAATTCTGTAACAGTTAATTACCTCATCAAAAGTTTTTACTTTTTCTAAAAATGGTTTTAATTTCCCCATAAAAGCGCGTAATGTAATAATAGCCTTTAGTTGGTATCCCATTTCAAATGGTGAAACAAGCGCTTTAAATCCTTCAATAACACCCATATCTTCCATTTTTTTTATGCGCTCTGATACTGCTGGAGAGCTTATACCAACTTGCCTACCTATTTCAGCATTAGATAGTCTAGCATTTTGCTGTAAGCACTTTAAAATCTTACTGTTAATCGAATCCAAATTCATTTAAATAATTTTAATACAAAATATTTAATTATTAAAGCAAATATACGTTTTTACTTTAAAATCTAAAGAGGAGTCTCATTACTTGTGAGTAATTTTGATAAAATTGCTTATTGATTTAGAACATGTTACACAATACCCCACCAAATCTATCGGATTTACCGGTTTATCAAAAAGCCTTAGAGATTTTTGCGTTATCGCAAAACATATCTACATACCTAAATCATGACCTATCTGATTTAAAATCAGACGGATCAGAAGATTCCAATATTTATTTTTCTGGTGATATTGTACAACAATCGGTATCATTAGTTCCAGAAATTCTGAATGCAGAAATGGAACGCTCCTCTGAAAAAAAACATAAACATTTGGCTTCTCTTAGGAAACTTACAAATAAACTATACAAAAATTCGTATCGTTTAGAGAAATCGAATAGTAATGGTAAAGACTTTTTACCTATTCTTAGAAGTGAGCTAAAAAAGTTTAAAAAGCTTCAAAGTACTTGGATGCTTACTTTGTAAAATCTTCTATATTTTTTTAAATTTTTGTCCACACCCTTCTATACATTGATACCATAAAATTAAATTACCACTTACAGGTAAATCAAAATACACTTTGGCTGAACGCGAACTGCATGTATTTGGAAGAATTTCACCATCATATTGAAAATCATTGTTAGAATCTGTATTCAGCATATAACTTCCAGTCTCTTTAGTTCCAACTTCAGAAGACATAAAACATAATTCACCATTTATTACAACAGTACTATCACTAAAAAACTCAATAATTCTTTCACTATCTATAGGTTGAAAATCACCACTGCCATCACCAGGATCTAGATATTGTTCAATGAGTTGCCATTTTCCAACTAAATCAACTTCATTTGACGGTTTAGTATCGTCTGATGAACAACTTAAAAACACTAAGGTTAAAATAGTAATTAGTAGCTTTTTCATTTAAATAGATTTGCTTTTACTTATAGATGAATAAAATTGATAATGGTTGCGTATTTTGAATAACAAAACCAAAATCTAACTTATTTTGCATTTATTGATATCCTGAGAGTGTCCTAGTAATAAGTGATTCACTCACTTTTTTTAAAGCAAAAAAGCACTAATAATCTTAACTTACATCTAACAGATCCCAAGACTATGCTCGGGATAAGCGATTCACTCACTTTTTCTGAAATAGAAAAAGTGGTTCTCTGCTTACATGTTTCTACGATATTGCCCTCCAACTTCGAACAAAGCTTTAGTAATTTGCCCTAAAGAGCACACTTTACATACTTCCATTAATACCTCAAAAATATTTTCGTTATTAACCGCTTTTTTCTGTAAATCTTTTAACAACTGAGAAGTATCATTTGCTTCATGAAGGTTTTCAAGTGTTTTTATTTGGAACTCTTTTTCCTCTTCCGTAGCTCGTATAACTTCCGCAGGTAAAACTGTTGGTGACCCTTTACTACTTAAAAAAGTGTTAACTCCTATAATTGGGAACTGCCCATTATGTTTTAAGGTTTCATAATACAAACTCTCTTCTTGAATTTTAGAGCGTTGATACATGGTTTCCATGGCTCCTAAAACACCACCACGTTCTGTAATTCTATCAAATTCAATGAGTACAGCTTCTTCAACCAAATCGGTTAATTCTTCAATAATAAATGAACCTTGTATAGGATTTTCATTCTTAGCTAAGCCTAATTCCTTATTAATGATAAGTTGAATAGCCATCGCACGACGCACAGACTCTTCTGTAGGTGTAGTTATAGCCTCATCATAAGCATTGGTGTGTAATGAATTACAATTATCGTATATGGCATAAAGCGCTTGAAGTGTGGTTCTTATATCATTAAAATTAATTTCTTGAGCGTGTAAACTTCTACCAGAAGTCTGAATATGATATTTAAGCATTTGTGCCCTTGCATTTGCACCATATTTATGCTTCATGGCCTTTGCCCAAATTTTACGAGCAACACGACCAATAACAGCATATTCTGGGTCTATACCGTTAGAAAAGAAAAACGATAAGTTGGGGCCGAATTTATTAATATCCATACCTCGGCTTAAATAGTATTCCACATATGTGAAACCATTTGACAACGTCAACGCTAATTGTGTGATTGGGTTTGCGCCAGCTTCAGCAATATGATATCCAGAAATAGAAACTGAATAAAAATTACGTACATTATTTTCTATAAAATACTCCTGAACGTCTCCCATTAAACGTAAAGCGAATTCAGTAGAAAAAATACAGGTATTTTGAGCCTGATCTTCTTTTAAAATATCGGCTTGAACTGTCCCTCTAACCTGAGCAATCGTTTTTGTTTTTATGTCTTGATAAGTAGCATCAGGCAATACTTGATTTCCAGTTACACCTAAAAGCATCAACCCTAAGCCATTGTTTCCTTCAGGTAAATCACCATTATACTTTGGGCGCTCTTTTCCTTTATAAATCTTAACGATTTTAGCTTCAACTTCTTTTTCTAAACCATTTTCTTTGATGTAAATTTCACATTGCTGATCTATGGCAGCATTCATAAAAAAGCCTAACAACATTGGTGCAGGACCATTAATCGTCATACTTACCGAAGTCATTGGGTTAGCTAAATCAAAACCAGAATACAGCTTTTTTGCATCGTCTAGACAACAGATAGAAACACCGGCATTACCAATTTTACCATAAATATCGGGGCGGTAATCAGGATCGTTTCCATAAAGCGTTACACTATCAAAAGCTGTAGATAAACGCTTTGCCGGTAATCCTGCACTCACATAATGAAAACGTTTATTGGTACGCTCTGGCCCACCTTCACCTGCAAACATTCTTGCTGGGTCTTCTCCTGTTCTTTTAAAAGGGTATAATCCTGATGCATATGGAAATTCTCCAGGAACGTTTTCTTGTAAACACCATTTAAGAATATCTCCCCAAGCTTGATATTTTGGAAGTGCAACCTTAGGGATTTGCGTATGTGATAAGGATTCGGTTTGCGTTTCAATTTTGATTTCCTTGTCTCTTACCTTAAAAGTATAAATAGGGTTCTTGTATTTATTTACTTTTTCATTCCAGCTTGAAATAATTTCCCAATTGTATGGGTCTAAGTCAAGTTTCATTCTATCAAATTCTCCTAATAAGAGTTTTATAAAATCTTTATTATCATCATCAACTTGTTTTAATATTTCATCATTATTTAAAGCTAATTTTCCAATAAAAGACCTTTCTACTGTGCCCAAGGTAACATTAGCGACAGAACAAATTGTTTTAAAAACTCCATACAGCTTTTGAGCAACTTCTGCTTGTTCTGAAGCTTTTTTATCATAAGCACGATTATTCTCAGCAATCTCAGATAAATATCGTGTTCTAGCTGGCGGAATAACGAAAATCTTTTCACTCATTTCATTTGAAATAGTGAATGTTGATTTCAAATCTGTATCCGTTTTTTCAACCAACTTATCCATAACCGCTTTGTAAAGCGTATTCATTCCTGGATCATTAAACTGAGATGCAATAGTTCCAAAAACAGGAAGCTCATCTTGTGGAATATCCCAAAGATTGTTGTTACGCATATACTGCTTTTTTACATCGCGTAAAGCATCAAGTGATCCTCTTTTATCAAACTTGTTAATAGCTACTAAATCAGCAAAATCTAACATATCGATTTTTTCTAACTGAGTAGCAGCACCAAACTCAGGAGTCATAACATATAGAGATACATCTGAATGTTCTATAATTTCGGTATCACTTTGCCCGATTCCAGAAGTTTCCAAAATAATTAAATCATATTCTGCTGCTTTTAAAACTTCAACAGCTTCGTTAACATGTTTTGACAAAGCCAAATTGGATTGACGTGTGGCTAAACTTCGCATATAAACCCTAGAATTATTAATAGAATTCATTCTAATCCTATCGCCTAACAAAGCTCCTCCTGTTTTTCTTTTAGAAGGGTCTACTGAGATAATACCAACGGTTTTATCAGGAAAATCAATTAAAAAACGTCTCACCAACTCATCAACCAAACTAGATTTCCCTGCACCTCCTGTTCCTGTAATTCCAAGAACTGGAGTTTTTGAATTTTGGTTTTTTAAATGAATTTCTTCTAAAATAGTGTGCGCTATTTCAGGAAAATTTTCAGCAGAAGAAATCACTCTTGCAATAGATTTAGGGTTTTTATTTTTTAGAGTATCTAGTTTAATATTTAGCTTATCACCTATTGCAAAGTCAGATTGCTCAACCAAATCGTTAATCATTCCTTGTAATCCCATTTCACGTCCATCGTCTGGGGAATAAATTCGAGAAATTCCATAATTCATTAAATCTTTGATCTCAGAAGGCAAAATAACACCTCCACCACCGCCAAAAATCTTAATATGCTCCGCGCCTCTTTCTTTTAAAAGATCGTACATATACTTAAAATACTCATTATGCCCACCTTGGTAAGAAGTTAAACATATAGCGTTCACATCTTCCTGAATAGCTGTATTTACTACCTCATCAACACTTCTATCATGTCCCAAATGAATAACCTCAACCCCTGTAGCTTGAATAATTCGTCTCATGATATTTATAGAGGCATCATGCCCATCAAAAAGGGACGCTGCAGTTACTATTCTAACTTTATGCTTTGGCTTATAAATATCTTGTTGATTCATTCGTAAAAATTCTCAGTTTTAAGTATTGCAATTTACGAAATATTCAAAAAAATTAATCAATTACAAATGATTATATAAAATTTAAATCACCCCAACCTTAAACGTCATTTTTAAACTAATTTTAGCTCCGAATAATTACTTCTTATGAATAAGATTACCATTTTAATTCACTGCAAAGACAGACCAAATATAATTGCATCTGTAACTAATTTTATAGCCAAAAAAGGTGGAAATATAGTTTACATAGACCAGCATGTTGATAGAGAACAAGATATTTTCTTTATGCGTTTAGAAAGTGAATTTACGTCTGAAATTTTCTCAACTGAAAGTTTCAAGTTGGCGTTTAAAAGTGATTTAGCTGATACTTTTAAAATGAAATGGCGTATCTATTCATCTGAGAAGAAACCAAAAATGGCACTATTTATCTCAAAATACGATCATTGTTTATATGATTTATTGGGACGTTATAATTCAGGTGAGCTAAATTTAGAAATCCCTTTCATTATAAGTAATCATAAAGATTTAAAACCTATTGCAGATAGTTTCAAAATACCCTTTTACCACATACCAGTTTCTAAAGACACTAAACAACAGGCAGAAGACAAACAATTAGAGTTATTACAAAAGCATAATATAGATTTTATTGTGTTGGCTAGATACATGCAAATAGTATCTAGTAAACTCATAAATGAGTATCCTAATAAGATTATTAACATTCATCATTCTTTTTTACCAGCCTTTGTTGGTGCAAAACCTTACCATTCTGCTTACAAGAGAGGTGTTAAAATTATTGGTGCAACAAGTCATTACGTTACAGAAGAACTAGATGCAGGCCCTATAATTGAGCAAGATGTTACCCGAGTAACACATGCGCATGCTATTTCAGACTTAATTGCAAAAGGACGTGATTTAGAAAAAATTGTTTTAGCAAATGCCGTTAAGCTTCATGCTAACAGAAAAGTAATGGTTTTTAACAACAAGACAGTGATATTTTCCTAACAAAACGTTAAAAAAAAAACACCATTTTAGCTTAACAAATGTTAATTATAGTTATTTTTGTGACCTATCCATTTTTTGTGTGTCTCACAGATGTGGAAATATTAACCATTAACTAAATTTTAATTTTTTATGAAAACAAATTTATTTTTATGCCTAACTTTTTTATTAGGCTTAGGTTTTGCTCAAGCTCAAAACTTACCCTCGAACCCAGAACCTGGGAAGTGTTATGTAAAATGTATTACTAAGGATGAATTCAAAGAAGTTTCTGAAACTATTGAAGTGTATCCTGCTTACACAAAATTAGAAGTTGTTCCTGCTACATACAAAACTGTTGAAGACAGAGTGTTAGTAAAAGAAGCTTCAAAAAAATTCGTTTATGTACCTGCAGTTTATGAAACAGTAGATGTACCTTACACTAAAAAAGATGGAAGAAGTGATTTAAGCATTAGTCCAGCTACTTTTGGATCAAACTCAAGAACTTTTGAAGTATACCCTGCAACATCTGGATGGGAATACAAAGAAACTGCTTGTGATTCTCCTAACAAAGAAGATTGTATGGTAGCTTGTTACGTTGGGTATCCTGCACAATTTAGAGATGTAAGCTTTACTACTTTAGCTAAGGATGCAACTGTAAGCAATGTACCAGTTCCAGAACAAGGAGCAACATATAAAAAACGTGTTGTAAAAACTCCTGCTAGAATGGATCAGATTGAAATTCCTGCTGAGTACAAAACTATTACACGTCAAGTTGTAGCTACACCAGCTAGCACAAGAAGCATAACTGTTCCTGCTAAATCTCAAACAGTTACTAGAACAGTACTGGCTAAAAAAGGAGGAATCACTACTTGGGAAGAAGTTGATTGTGGATTATTTGATGCTAACGTTTTACCAATCTTTTACGAGTTAGGTAGCGCACGTATTACGCCTGCTTCTAAGAAAATCATTGATGAAACTTTATTACCATTATTAAACAGCAAGCCTGTAAACATCGAATTAATGTCTCATACAGATTCTAGAGGTAATGATGATTTCAATATGTCTTTATCACAACAACGTGCTAATTCTGTTGTAAACTATTTAGTATCTAAAGGTATTAACAGAAGTCGTTTATCTGCTAGAGGATATGGTGAAACTAGATTAGTAAACCGTTGTTCTAATGGTGTAGATTGTTCAGAAAACGAGCACCAAAGAAACAGAAGAACAGAGTTTAGAGTATTAAACAACTAATACTTAAACCATTATAATAAAAAAGGCATCCATATGGATGCCTTTTTTATTACCTTCTATATTGATAAAAATTAATAAACACCTTAGTTTTTACCCCATACATATCATCTAAATTTATTTGGGCGTTACCACAAGTGGTCAGGCTTTTATTCATGCATTTCTATTCTATTTTTTTGAATTCATGAACATAAATGTTTCAATACAAGTCCTCACTCCGACCCTACGCTGCTGGCATTCCTTTACTCCCGATAGCTATCGGGACTGACGTTGGATTAATCTGGTAACGTAAAAGCTATAAACAAAACATAAAGCCAATTTGCTATAACCCATTTTTCTAGAAGTAATTTAATAAACGTATCCAAATAAACTAAAAAGATGTTTAGTATGACTTAAAAAAGATACATTTATCAGAAGAATATATTTTTTCTTTTTGCAATAAAAAAAATTTGAATAATAAACTTAAACGCGAGTTCGATTTAAAATTTCTAACCTAAAACAAAACTATCCTTTTAACGCTTAAAGTTTAGTAATAACGAAGTATATTAAAATACTATTAGCGCCCTCGCTTAGTAATAATGTATTCAGGATATTCTAAAACTTTCTTGCTAATATCAATTCCGTAGCTATCCTTCATTGCAGAAACCATCAAATCGTAATACTTGTAATGTATATCCCAATCATGTATCGTATTATCAATACCATTTTGAACCAGTATAATCGGGGTTTCTAATACATTTGAAAGCTGATATTTAACTTGGTTAAGTGTTACATTATCCGCCTTAATCTCAGAATCTCCAATTAAAAAATGCTGCGTATCTTGTCCCCAATCTATTTGATTCGTATCCCAAAATCTTGGGGTATTAACATCAAACACTATGACTTCTCCTCGTTTATCTTGGTTTGCTTTTTTTAGCTTAAGTGCTTTCAAAATATACTTCGATTTATCATCAGAGGCTTTCGTGTTATTTTTAATTCTAACACGGTAAGCATTATTTAATTCAGAAGGTATATTAATTTGGCTCTTATGGCTATCTAAAGTATAAGCTAAAATATCTTGAAGCCTTCCTTTTAACTCTAAATGAGTGTCTTTTTGGATAAATTGTAAACTATTATCCCAATTCTCGTTCAATTTTTCAACTAAAAAATCCTTCTTTGGAAGTACTTCTAAGTTTTGAATAGTCTCTACTTTTTGATAAGCTTGAGTAACAATCATTTTATGTTTAGCAATAGTACTTCTATTATCACGTAAGTATTGATCAACATGGTAAGACTTAAAATCTGCGGGATGCCCTTCCCAAAGTTTTACACCTTGTGCATTGTATAGAATACTATATGGCAAACTCATTACTTTATTTTTTGAGAATGTTTCGCCTTCATAATCTATAGCAGTAGCTAGTCCATTTTTATGTTTCAGCATAAAGCGTTTTACAACATCTGGACTCTCCTGTGATAATGAGAGTACATAAAAATTTTCTGGGTACTGTTTTTGAAGCGACTCAATGTATTTTGAGGCATGAATACAAGGTCCGCACCATGTTGCCCAAAAATCAATAAAATACAACTGATTGTCAGTTGTTTTTGATATTGCTGAAGGCTGAATGTATTCTGAAACTCTTATTTGTCCGTAAATAATTGACGAACATAAAAAACAAAAGAGATAAAGTATTGACTTATTAAATTTCATGTTGATATATTCTTAAACTTTATATATGTTATACGATAATATACATAACAAACATTGTGCTAAAATAATATTTTATTAAATATAGTTTTGATAATATACCATAATCAAAAGGAAAAATTATCTTTGTTTAAATAGAAAACCCAAAATCATGACACGAAAATTATTAGTGCTTTTTTTAATATTCAACCTCTCTTCATGTGCTGAATTACAACAAGTTGTTAATCAATTACCTCAAGGTGGTGTACTCGGTAACGCAGAAATAGCATCAGGTTTAAGACAAGCATTAGACTTTGGTATTGATAAACAAGTAACCAAGCTTACTCAAAAGGACGGATTCTTTAAAAATGAATTGGTTAAAATTTTATTACCACAAGAACTTAGAAAAGTTGACATAGCATTACGAGATATAGGGTTAGATAATTTAGCAGATGAAGGCTTAAAAGTACTTAATAGAGCTGCTGAAGATGCCGTAAAAGAGGCAACACCCATTTTTGTTGATGCGGTTAAAGGTATAACCTTTGATGATGCAAAAAACATATTACTAGGAAGTGATAATGCAGCTACACAATACTTAACTACTAAAACACAAACAGCTCTTTATGCTAAATTTAATCCTGTTATTAAAAACTCTTTTAGTAAAGTTGGGGCAGATGAAATCTGGAACAATTTAATAAACAAGTATAATAGTATTCCTTTTACAAATAATGTAAATCCTGATTTAACTGATTACGTTACAGGTGAAGCCTTAAAAGGTGTTTATACGATGATTGCTGTTGAAGAAAAAGATATAAGAACTAAAATATCTTCAAGAACTACAGATTTATTGAGAAAAGTTTTTGCGCTTCAAGATTAAACTAAAACACCATAATAAAATATTAAAAACCGAATACTTGCTATTCGGTTTTTTTATACCATACAACAAGGCTTAAAGCTGCTATCATGTCATTAGGCATGATGTTTCAATAATCTTAACAAACTGGTACAATCATTTAATATTTTTAATAAATAACACCTAAAAGTAGATAAGATCATTCAAAATTTAATAATATTTTTTAAACCATATAAATAAAATATGTATATTTAAGTACTTGTTTATCAAACACTCATGGATCGAATTACAGATATTAAAAATCAAGAAATAAAAATTTATAATAAGTACAAGGCATTAATAGAACAAGCCTACAATTTTAAACAAACCGATTCTGCATTAAGTGATATTTCTGAGTTTAAAGCTATTAAATTACTCAACAAACTAAATAGATTAAAATACCTGAAAAGAGAGCAGCTTGAGTCTGCATAATTATTTAGTATTTTTTTAACCTTTGCATAACATCTAAAACCTTCATTTCCACGTACTTTATATATAAAAAGAACGGAAATGAACACGCAATTTTGTAGAGTTGGTAAAATTAAACCCAATCTAAGTAAATCAATTAGTTTAAAGGAATTGGAAAAAAGAATAGCAAACTTTGTAGATGACACTACTAAAGTGCAATATTCTGAAGACTTAAACGGAGCGTTTTAAAATAAGCAAACGCTTTTACTAGTCTAGATCCATACCAAGAAAACATTTCACCATCAACTAATACAATAGTTGCATTGGGGTAAAATTCTTGTAGCTCTTTTTTATGGATTTCTTTGAATGGAAAAGGCTCTGATGAAAGCATAACAACATCTACACTTTTACTTTCTTTAGTATTATTTATTGTGATTTCGGGATAGCGCGATTTATGAGAATATATATTTTCGAACTTATTTAACTGTAATAAGTGATTAATAAAAGTATTACTTCCTGCTACCATCCATGGATTCTTCCAAATAAAATAACTAACTTTTAAAACGGGCTTATCTTTAATAAAATCTCTTTTAAAAGACTCTAATTCTGTCTTTATTCTGTTTGCTATTAATTCTGATTTAGTTGTACAGTCAAAAATCTCACCATACTGCATAATCAACCCTAAACTATCATCAATATCATAAATATCTGAGATATGAACAGTACAAATAGATTCGCATAATTCAACAATAGCTTTTGTGTTTTCTTCTTTATTACAAAGAATAATATCTGGCTTTAGTGCTTTTATTTTTTCAATATGAATTTGCTTTGTTCCGCCAACTACAGCTGCATCTGATTTTATATGATGCGGATGAACACAAAATTTTGTCACACCAACTATATTAGTTTCCAATCCTAAATCACAAAGTAATTCAGTTTGACTTGGCACTAATGAAATAATACGACTAGGAGTTTCTGTAAAATGAATCTCTCTTTTAAGTTGGTCTTTGAATATCATAAAAAGAGACTCTTACGTCATTATTACAATGGTTTCTATGAATGATGTTTCAATTCAATTGCCATAGCTTGCTGCAAATCTTCAGCCTTTTTAGCTGCAGCTTTTGCAAAGTTTGTATCATTTGAAGCATAGATAATTCCTCTAGAAGAGTTTATCAATAAACCTATGTTCTCACTCATTCCATACTTACAAACATCTTGTAAATTACCACCTTGAGCTCCAACACCTGGAACTAGAAGAAAACTATCAGGTATGATAGCTCTGATATCTGCAAGGTATTCAGCTTTTGTAGCCCCAACAACGTACATCAAATTTTCAGAATTTTTCCAGGATTTAGAAGTTTCTAAAACATGCTTGTAAACTTCTTTACCATCAATGCTTTTAGTTTGAAAATCAAAAGCGCCTTGGTTTGATGTAAGTGCTAAAAGGATAGTATGTTTATTTTCGAAAGCTAAAAAAGGTTCTACAGAATCTTTTCCCATATAAGGTGCAACGGTAACAGAATCAAAAGATAAATCTTCAAAAAAGGCCTTAGCATACATGGTACTTGTGTTACCAATATCACCACGTTTAGCATCAGCAATAGTAAAAATATCAGGGTGATTTACATTTAGATAATTAATGGTTTTTTCAAGGGCCTTCCAACCTTTTATGCCATAAGCTTCGTAAAATGCCGTATTCGGTTTGTAGGCAACACACAAGTGATGCGTAGCGTCAATAATAGCTTTATTAAAAGCAAAAATAGGATCATCTTCTTTTAAAAGATGCTCCGGTATTTTATTTAAATCGACATCTAATCCAATACAAAGAAAGGATTTCTTTTTTTTGATTTGCTGAACGAGTTGATTTGTTGTCAATTTTAAAAAGGATTTGTCATTCCTGCTAAGGCAGGAATCTAATTTTATCTTGATTTAAACTATATGGATTCCTGTTTTCTCAGGAATGACAGATTATATCACATCACTATTAGCCTTTAACTTCTCAGTATTTTCAGCTAATTGTAATTCATCAATAATTTTTTGAATATCACCATTAACAATATTTTGCAAATCGTAAAGTGTTAAACCTATTCTGTGGTCTGTAACGCGACCTTGGGGATAATTATACGTTCTAATCTTAGCACTTCTATCACCAGAAGACACCATACTACCACGTTTAGCAGCGTCTTCTTCCTGTTTTTTTGCAAGCTCTAAATCGTATAGTCGAGAACGTAATACTTTAAATGCTTTTTCTTTGTTTTTATGCTGCGATTTCTGGTCTTGACATTGAGCTACTAATCCTGTAGGCTCGTGTGTTAACCTTACCGCAGAATAAGTAGTATTTACAGATTGCCCACCAGGACCTGATGAACAGAAAAAATCAATTCTTACATCTTTAGGATTTATCTCTACATCAAACTCTTCAGCTTCAGGAAATACCATCACGGTTGCAGCACTGGTATGTACACGTCCTTGAGTTTCCGTTTGCGGTACACGCTGTACACGATGCACACCTGCTTCAAATTTTAAAGTTCCATAAACATCTTCACCCGAAACTTCAAATTGTATTTCTTTAAAACCTCCGTTAGTACCTTCGCTAAAATCTACGGTATCTACTCGCCAACCTCTACCTTCGCAATATTTAGTATACATTCTAAACAAGTCTCCTGCAAAAATACTAGCTTCATCACCACCAGTTCCTGCACGTAATTCTACCACGGCGTTTTTAGCATCCTCTGGATCTTTAGGTATCAATAGCACCTTAATTTCTTCCTCCAAAGCTGGTATACCCTCTTTGGCTTCATCATATTGCATTTTAGCCATTTCAACCATTTCAGCATCACTCCCATCTGCGATAATCTCTTCAGCTTCAGCTAAATTATTAGTAAGCTCTATATACTGCTCGCGTTTATCCATAAGGATTCGCAAGTCTTTGTATTCTCTATTTAGAGCAATATATCGTTTTTGATCTGTTATAATATCAGGTTGAATAATTAAATCACTAACCTCATCAAAACGCTGTTTTACTATCTGTAATTTCTCTAACATCTGCCTTTTTGTTGGAAACCAAAAATACGATAATTTATGAATTTGCAATAGCTTTAAGACATTGTAATAATTCGATTTTGAAAATATTTATTCATTTACATCGTTATTTACAATAACATGCAACAATTATCATCCATATTCCTTTTTTACAGACCATTCATTTTGTGGTCTTTTGGTGTGAATATATTTCTATCTGTTATTGGGTTCACACTATTTCCAATATGTTTTGTTAAAGTATTTTTAACTATTTTTTTGTGGTATATTTTGAGCGAAACAACAGCTAAAAGAAAACTCATTTTCTATAAAAACTTAGGAATTTCAACATTTAAATTATTTTCATTTTTATATTTAATTGACCTATTTTTAAGCATTCCTTTTCTTTTAATTCTTAAAGAATTTGTATGATTTTTGAAATAGATAACGTTGAACTTTACTTTAAAGAGAAACGAATTTTAAACGGTATTTACTTAAAAGCTGAAACTGGAGAGGTTACAGGAATTCTTGGAAGTAATGGCTCTGGAAAAAGTTGCTTATTAAACATTGCTTTTGGAAATTTAAAACCTAAATACAAACTTACTAGAATTGATGGTAAACCCATTTTAAAGCCTTTATACCTAACAAATCTAGTGGCTTATTTACCTCAGTATAATTTTATACCAAATGGATTAAAACTAAAATCGGCATTCAGCCTTTTCAAGGTATCTTGGGATGATTTCATTACAATTTTTGATGACTTTTCTGTTTACAAAAACCAAAAAATCAATAAATTATCTGGTGGAGAACGACGTATTATTGAAACGTATCTTATTTTAATGAATAATAAGAAAATTATATTTCTAGACGAACCTTTTTCTCATATAGCACCTTTACATATTGAAAAAATAAAAGCATTAATCTCTGAAGAAAAAAAACACAAAGCCATAATAATTACAGACCATATGTATCGGCATATTATAGACATATCTGATGCTATATATTTAATAAAGAACGGAAGTACCAAACTCATTAACAACATAAAAGAACTTGAAGACTATAAGTATTTAAGTGCTGGTGGCTTAGATTAAAACAAAAAAAAGGAAGCTTTTTTTTAAGCTTCCTTTTTTTACAACTTATTTTATGTGCTAACCACACTTGGAAGACCCACAATCTTTACAAGTTAAGCAACCTTCTTGATAAATTAAATTTTCAGATTCACAATTAGTACAAGTTTGTCCTTTTGCTTTTGTACCATCTGCAACGTAACGCTTTAAGGCTCTACCAACACCATTTTTCCAAGTGTTTATAGACTCACTATCCAATTGTAAACTGTTTATTAAATCTACAATTTTATCAATTGGCATATCGTGGCGTAGTGTACTTGAAATCAGTTTTGCATAATTCCAAAACTCCGGATTAAACTTATGGGATAAGCCTTCAATAGTGGTTTTATAACCTCTTGTATTCTTGTATTGAAAATCGTAGCGTGAAGTACCATCTTCATTTCGATTCTTAATGATGACACCTTTATTAACCCATCTTGGTATTAATATACCATCTTCATCATCTGCTAAACCGGTAAATATCTCGTAGGGTTTATCATTTATTAAACCAATAAAGGCAATCCATTTTTCTTTGCTATTTTGAAAACGAACCACATCGGCTTCTAATATTTGAGGGCGCTTCTTTGGGAATCCAGCTTCCTTTTCTTCTTCCTTTTCTTCTTTCTTGTCATCATTAGAAATAAGCACCCCAGAACGTGAGCCATCTCTATAAACCGTAACACCTTTACAACCAACTTCCCAAGCTTTTAAGTAAAGTTCGCCTACCAAATCTTCAGTAACATCATTAGGCAAGTTAATAGTAACACTTATGGAATGATCTACCCATTTCTGGATAGCACCTTGCATACTCACTTTACTCAACCAATCTACGTCATTAGAAGTCGCTTTGTAGTAAGGCGATTTTTTAATTAACTCATTAATTTCTTCTTGAGAGAAATTCTGTGTTGTATCAATACCGTTTACTTCCATCCATTGCTTAAACCTGTGATGGAATACGACATACTCTTCCCATGAATCGCCAACTTCATCAACAAAATCAACACGTACCTCTTTATCGTTAGGATTCACTTTTCTTCTACGCTTATATACTGGCATAAAAACAGGTTCTATTCCAGAGGTAGTTTGCGTCATTAAACTTGTGGTACCTGTTGGAGCAATAGTTAATAACGCAATATTTCGTCTGCCATACTCTAACATTTCATAGTATAATTGACTATCAGCTTCTTTCAATCTTTGAATAAACGGATTATTCTTTTCGCGTTCTGCATCAAAAATTGAAAATGCCCCTCGCTCTTTAGCCAAATGTACTGACGCACGGTAAGCTTCAATAGCTATAGTTTTATGAACTTCTAAAGAAAAAGCATTACCTGCTTCACTACCATATTGAATACCCAATGCAGCCAACATATCACCTTCTGCGGTAATACCAACTCCAGTTCTTCTTCCTTCCTCTGCTTTACGCTGTATGTTTAACCATAAATTATGCTCGGTAGCTTTAACTTCATCAGTTTCTGGATCTTCATCAATTTTCTTTAATATTTTATCAATCTTCTCTAGCTCCAAATCAATTATATCATCCATAATACGTTGTGCGTAGGCTACATGCTTTTTAAACAAGTCGAAGTTAAATTTAGCATGTGATGTAAAAGGGTTTTCTACATATGAAAACAGATTAATTGCCAACAATCTACAAGAGTCGTAAGGACATAATGGAATTTCTCCACATGGATTGGTTGATACCGTTTTATAACCTAAATCTGCATAACAATCTGGAACCGACTCGTTAATAATGGTATCCCAAAATAAAATTCCAGGTTCTGCTGATTTCCATGCATTATGCACTATTTTTTTCCAAAGTGCATTGGCATCTACAGATTTAGACACTTTAGGATTATCACTAAAAATCGGATATTTTTGAGTGTAATCTGTACCGTTTTTTACAGCTTTCATAAAGCTATCGTCAATTCTAACTGATACGTTAGCACCTGTAACTTTTCCTTGCTCTAATTTTGCATTAATAAAATCTTCCGAATCTGGATGATTTATTGAAACTGAAAGCATTAGTGCACCACGTCTGCCATCTTGTGCAACCTCTCTTGTAGAATTAGAGTAACGCTCCATAAAAGGCACTAAACCTGTTGATGTTAAAGCTGAATTTTTAACTGCTGAACCTTTAGGGCGTACATGAGATAAATCATGACCTACACCACCTCTACGCTTCATGAGCTGAACCTGCTCTTGATCAATCTTCATGATACCACCATAGGAATCTGAATCTCCTGAATTACCAATTACAAAACAATTAGATAACGAGCCTATTTGATAAGGGTTACCAATTCCAGCCATAGGACTTCCTTGAGGCACAATGTATTTAAAATTCTTTATTAAATCGAAAATTTCATCTTCGCTTAACGGATTGCTATATTTTGTTTCAATCCTTGAAATTTCTTTAGCAATTCGCCTATGCATATCGTTAGGTGTTTGCTCATAAATGTTTCCTTCAGAATCTTTAAGCGCATATTTATTTAGCCATACGCGTGCAGCAAGATCATCATTTTTAAAATATTCTAGTGAAGCATTAAAGGCATCATCTGAAGTAAATGTTTTGGATGAAGATTTGGCAAGTTCAGTGTTCATTGATACTTTTAGGTTTTAAGTTAAATAGATTAATTAATACAATGTATAAAGAAACTATAAAGGTACAACTTAAAACATGATAAAAATCATAAAGTTTACAACAAAAACATGTTAATTAACTGATTTTTAAATGTTTAAAAATTTATTAACATCAAAAAGTTAACAAATTTTTTGAATAAATATTAACTTTAAATTTTAAAAATCCATAGCAAAACCTACACCTAAAAACTGTTTCCATTGCACCTTAGCACCAGATTCATCAAACTCGCCTTCAATATCTGTAGGTTGAATAATTTTTACATCATCGTCGTATCTTAAATGCGAGCCTAAAGTAGCTCTTACAAATGAGTTTACTTTAAAATCAAAATCCAATCTCCAATCTATATCCACATTACCAAAATTATTAATGTAATCTGAGTATAAACTTACTTGTTGTTTTACATTAATATTCTCTACTATTTCCATTTCGTAACTATTGGTAATTAACATCCCAAACTCTCTTCTTATACGCTCACCAGGAACAACAACATTACCTTCGTTATCCAAAACTGCAGGTTTAACACCAAAAGAACCAGCATTTGCTAAATCTTCATCTAAAACAAAAGTGGCTTTTAATGTTATTGGAGAAAAATAGAATGATAACTTATCGATATTTTTTCCATACTCCATTCCACCTCCAAAAAACAAATAACCAGGTGCAAGTAATCTTGAAATAGGATCATCCGTATTGGGATAATTGTATCCATTGGTTAATTGTGTCCTGAAATTAAGTCTTGCAGAATAAAACCAATCTGAAGAGCTGTTAGGTTTATACCCTAAGTTAGAGTTTAATTCAAATAAATCATCTGTTTTTCTTAGTTCTCTAGACTCTTGCTTATTAATACCATATCTGATGGAGGCATTATTTTTCCAATTAAAAAACTTGTCTTTATAATTTATTGATGAAATTAAACCCAGTAAACCCGAGATAGAACTACTTCCTCCTGCATTCCAATTCGTAAAAGATACTTGACTAATATCTACCGAACCTTTATTTTTTTGTATCCATTGCGGCCCTTTATATTTTTGTATCTCTTCTTTTATAAATAGAGAATCAGGTTGAGCAAAACTTAAATTAAATAGTAGACAAACAAAAATTATTTGCAGATGTTTCATGGCTATGTTAGGTTATTTTTAAGTTTCAAGATTCATCAAAAATTGTTCCATTAAGATGAAAAATAAAAAGATTTAATAACTAAACTCTCCGTATTCTGATTTTATTGTAAGCTTTTTAGTTTCTGAAGCCTCTACTCTACCAATAATTTGTGCATTTACATTAAATGATTTTGAGATTTCAATAATATTTTCAGCAATTTCTGGAGAGACATATATTTCCATTCTGTGCCCACAATTAAACACCTGGTACATTTCTTTCCAATCGGTTTTAGATTGCTCTTGTATTAATTTAAATAGCGGCGGAACAGGAAACATATTGTCTTTTACAATATGAAACTCATCTACAAAATGAAGAATTTTTGTTTGAGCACCTCCAGAACAATGTACCATACCGTGGATGGTATCGCTTTTATATTTGGATAGTATTTCTTTAATAATTGGCGCGTAAGTTCTTGTTGGAGATAAAACGAGCTTACCAGCATCAATTGGAGCGCCCTCAACAGCGTCAGTTAATTTTACACCTCCTGAATACACAAGATTTTCTGGAACAGCAGCATCAAAACTTTCTGGGTATTTTTCAGCTAGATATTTACTAAATACATCGTGACGAGCCGAAGTTAATCCGTTACTCCCCATACCACCATTATATTCTTTTTCGTAAGTAGCTTGCCCAAAGCTTTCTAAACCAACAATAACATCACCAGCTTTTATATTGGCATTATCTATAACGTCACTGCGTTTCATTCTGGCTGTAACTGTAGAATCTACAATTATAGTTCTTACTAAATCACCAACATCTGCAGTTTCACCACCTGTAGAATGGATGGTTACTCCAAACGATTTTAAGTCTTCAAGCAATTCTTCAGTACCATTAATAATAGCCGAAAGCACTTCACCAGGAATTAAACTTTTATTTCTTCCAATGGTTGAAGAGAGCATGATATTATCTGTAGCACCAACACACAATAAATCGTCGATATTCATGATTAACGCATCTTGCGCGATGCCTTTCCAAACGGAAACATCACCCGTTTCCTTCCAATACATATACGCTAAAGATGATTTTGTTCCAGCGCCATCTGCATGCATAATCAAGCAATAATCATCATCATTGGTTAAATAATCCGGAACTATTTTACAAAATGCTTTAGGGAATAATCCTTTATCAATATTTTTTATAGCATTGTGTACATCCTCTTTTGATGCCGAAACACCACGTTGCGCATAACGTTTTGAAACTTCTTGACTCATAATGTTGTATTGTAATGCAAAGAAAAGGAATATTTTAAAAATTAATTGATTTAAATGGAAATATGAAACAGGTTTTATTAACGAGTTTTCACCAAATTTTAAATGATTAATACTAGCTTTATTGACTTGACTTTGTGAGAAAAAAATGATAACTTCGTTTAGCGTTGGATGTAGGTCATTAAAACGACGCATAGCCGCGGAACTTTAGCTGTAATTTCAAGGAACACTACTCACCTATTGAATAAATGAATTTAAGAAGTACTGAAGAAATTATTCAAGAAATTAAATCCTTGGTTTATACAACAGGATTCATTTATACTTTGTGCTTAATCTTAGTAGAAGATTTTCATCTCAATGCAGAAGAAATGCACGAGGTTGATTTTAGAGCAAGACTTAACAAAAATGAAATATCTCTATTAATTGGTTTTCTAATCCAGAAAGAAATTTCTTTAGAGAAGCCTAAACATCCTCTTGACCTAATTAACCTCAAGAAAAAAACAAGAAAAATAATGGATGAACTTCATTCATCCACAATGATTCCTTCAATTAATAAATTCAGACCTATAATTGATAACTTAAAAGAAGGAAATGATATAAGCCCGAGTAAAGAAGATTTTTTTGGAGGCGAAGATATGTTTATTGAACCCATTTTTTATTCAGGAGATGGAATATATGATTTTCAATACTTAGAGTACTTAGATAAAAAATACAAGTATGATGAAAAATGGTTAAATGAAAACACAAATTTCTATTTTGATGAAGTAATTGAAATTGCAAATAGAATCAAATCAATTCATAAAGAAAAATTTCAAAAAGTCAATTTCTTAAGTCTACAAGAGAATAAGGATAAATTTAAAAAAAAATTAAAAGAGAGTAAATCCGTTTCTAATAGACAAATTGAGCAAAACTTTGAAGAACTAATTTCAATGTTAGAGTTTTATCAGTTTTTTGAACTATTCGATTCTGAATCTGACTTAATGGAAAAACTTACTAAAAAAGAAGTTTCAGAAAAAGGGTGGAATTCTTTTTATAAAGGTCTTCTTAATATTTTTTGCATAAAAAAAACAGATTTTAGTGATAATGAAAAAATATCAAATTTTATTGAAAATTTTGCTATTCCAATAGATGCTGATGGCAGAAATTCTCAATTTCAGAATATCGGAGATTTTAATCTTTTTTCAGCAAAACCAATTATTCCATTAGGTGCTGAATTATTCTTTATCCCTATTTCTTTTTCATTACTTGAAGCTATTTATGAAAGTCCTTATTATTGGATGTTAACAGATAAAAAATACAAAGATAGTCTAGCGTTAAATCGAGGTAAAGTTGGAGAAGAAATAACTTATGAAATTCTAGAGAAAATATTTGGAAAAGATCGTGTTTTTAAATCAGTTCGAATCGAATCTAAAAAAGGCTATGATGATACTGACATAGACGTTTTATGCATACTAGGCAGTATCGCATTATGTGTTCAGGTCAAATCAAAGAAACTCACTCAATTATCTAGGCAAGGAAATTTTGAGCAATTGCGAAAAGATTTTAAAGGTGCTGTACAAGATGCATACAATCAAGGTCTAGTGTGTAGAGAACGAATCTTAGAAAAAAAAGCGACTTTTTATAATGAACAGAATGAGAAAATTGATTTATTAGAAGATATTGAAGATGTGTATCTTCTAGTAGTCACAACAGAAAACTATCCTACTTTAGCACATCAATCATTTACTTTATTAGACAAAAAAGAGAATAATCCCTTTCCGCTAGTAGTAACAATTTTTGATTTAGAGTTGATTGGTCATTATCTAGATAAACCATACGATTTTCTATACTACGTACGTCAAAGAATTGATTTAATGGAATCTTACTACGCAGAAGAGGAAATGCATTTTTTAGGATATCATCTAATCAATAAATTATGGAAAAACCCTGAATATGGTTATGTTATGATAACTTCAGAATATGGTCAATTAATTGATAGAAATTATTACCCTTTTAAAATAGGTTTAGAGACTTCTGCAAAAAGTGATAAAATTAGAAACAGATGGAAAAATGATGATTTTGATATTTTATGTAGAGAAATTGAATTATTAAAAACACCCAAAACTACTGATGTAATTTTCCATCTACTTGACTTGTCACAAGAGTCAAGAGAAAACATAATAACACATATCAAACTTGCAAAATCAAAAACAAGTAAAGATTACAAACAACATAATTTTTCCATTATATCAGGCCCAGTTAGGTCTTCTTTTGGAATGACATATATTTCTTGGAAGAATAATGATATCGAATCGCTTTCCAATAGGCTTTATATTCAAAGCCGAGGAAGAAAATACAAAAGCAAAGCGGATTTCTGGGTTGGATTTGGTTCACTCAAAGACAGTGGTAAAATGGTTGACACTTTAGTGTTCAGTAATGAAAAATGGAAATATGACAAGGAATTAGAAGAAGAAGTTCAAGTTCTATTTGGAGGCAAGAATAACGGAACACCAATAAAGCTCGGTAAAAAAGTAGGAAGAAATGAATTTTGTCCTTGTGGTAGTGGAATAAAATATAAAAAATGCTGTGGAAGAAAATATTAAAAAAAATACAGCTCAATACAAGAAACCAAGCTAGCAAATACCCCCGCGTTAGTGATTGCAGAGGAAAGCCCACAGCTTTTGCGCCTTAGCGCAGAAGCGAGGACTTGGAACGGAAAGCGCGACCTGCAGGGTAACGCCCAAATAATTAACAAAAAACATAACATTTTATTAAGAATGATACCTATTATATTTTTCTATCTTTAAGACTAAATCAAACAAAATAAAATATTATGAATACGCAAGATGTAGCAAACAAGTGGGCACAAATGTGTCGCGAAGGTAAAAATCTAGAATGTATAGAGGAATTATACGGCGATAATGTAACGAGTAAAGAAATGCCTGGGGTACCTTATGGCGAGGTGCTTACTGGGAAACAACAGGTTTACGACAAGAGTAAACAATGGCTGGATAATGTAGTGGAGTTTCATAGCGGGGAGATTAGCGACCCCATGGTAGCTGACAACCACTTTACTAGTAAAATGAGCTTTGACGTGACTTTTAAAGACCGAGGTAGACAGCAAATGGAAGAGATATGTGTGTTTGAGGTTAATGATGGTAAAATTGTAAATGAGCAGTTTTTTTATACCATGTAGCATTATCATAGATTAAAAATATTTAAAACCTCAATTTTAATTGAGGTTTTATTTTTTTATGCAACGCTATTTACATGACTAAAATCACGATTTAAAATCTTGAAATTTTATACTTTTAAAATTGTTTGTTTTTGCTAACTAAATTTTATGCTTTATGACCGATATACAAATTGCTAAAACCATTACCCTTAAGCACATTACAAAAATTGCTAAGAAATTTGGAATTGACGATAATGAAATAGAAATGTATGGCAAATATAAAGCAAAAATCCCCCTAAGTTTTATTGATAAAAAAAAGGCTGAATCAAGTAACCTTATTTTGGTTTCGGCTATTTCTCCCACACCTGCTGGCGAAGGCAAAACCACCATGTCTATTGGATTATCTGAGGGTTTAAATCGTTTGAATAAAAAAACAACTGTGGTTTTACGCGAGCCTTCTTTGGGACCTGTTTTTGGAATTAAAGGTGGAGCAACCGGTGGTGGATACTCACAAGTGCTACCCATGGAAGACATAAATTTGCACTTTACTGGAGATTTTTCTGCTATTGAAAAAGCCCATAATTTGCTTGCTGCTATTATTGATAACAACATACAGAGCAAAACAAAATCACTACACATAGACCCCAGAACCATTGGTTGGAAGCGTGTAGTTGACTTAAATGACAGGGCTTTAAGACGGGTTATTGTTGGCTTAGGAGGCACAACATCTGGAGTACCGAGAGAGACTGGATTTGATATTACTGCGGCTTCGGAAATTATGGCTATACTTTGTTTAGCTGAAAATGTATTGGATTTAAAAGATAGACTTGGTAAAATTTTTATTGGTTATACTTTTGACAAACAACCCATTTATGCCAAAGACTTAAAGGCTCAAGGCGCTATGACTGCACTTTTAAAAGATGCTATTAAACCTAATTTGGTGCAGACTATTGAAGGAAACCCTGCAATAATTCATGGCGGGCCTTTTGCTAACATTGCCCAAGGAACCAATTCAGTAATTGCTACATTGATGGGTATGTCGCATTCTGAATATACCGTTACCGAAGCTGGTTTTGGCTTTGACTTGGGTGCCGAAAAATTCTTTGACATTAAATGCCAAAGTGCTAATTTAAAACCCAAAGCTGTGGTACTCACTACTACCATTCGTGCTTTAAAATATCATGGCGGCGCAGATTTAAAATTACTTACAGATGAAAATATAGAAGCCTTAAAAAAAGGGTTACCCAACCTAGAAAAACATTTAGAGAATATTACTAAGTTTAATGTAGCGCCTATAATTGCTATTAATAAATTTGTATCTGATACCTATGCAGAGATTGAGATAATAAAACAATTTGCCGCATCAAAAGGTATTAAAGTGGCACTAGCCAATGTTTGGGCTAAAGGTGGTGAAGGTGCTTTAGAATTAGCACAACAAGTTATTAATGTTGTTGAAACTGATGTTTCGAACTTTAAACCTTTGTATGAATGGGAAACCGATGTTGAGAAAAAAATTGCGACCATAGCCACTGAAATTTATGGTGCAGAACATGTAGATTATACTTCTAAAGCCAAAGCACATCTTAGAAAAATCTCTAATCTAGGTTTAAACCATCTTCCCGTTTGTATTGCTAAAACACAAAAATCGTTGTCCGACAACCCCAAGCTACTTGGCAGACCTAAGGATTTTATTATTACGGTGCGAGAAATAGAAATTGCTGCTGGTGCTGGGTTTTTAATTCCTATTACAGGAGATATTATGCGTATGCCAGGGTTACCTGCACAACCAGCTTCTGAACAGATAGACATCAATGAAGATGGTGAGATTACAGGATTATTTTAACTATATTTCAACTTGATAATTCCAAGTACAAAAGAATAAGCAAAATGGCCCAACACTTCATTGATGAAGAAACCTTTGAAAACAAAACATTCTCGAAGTACGAATTTGAAAAAGGAGACTATGAGTTATGCACGTTTGTAAATTGTAATTTCTCTAATGCTGATGTATCTAATACACGTTTTATAGAATGTGAGTTTTATGATTGCAACTTAAGTTCGGTTAACGTTTTTGATACCGGTTTTCAAGATGTATTATTTAAAAATTGTAAAATACTAGGTGTAGATTTTGAAAAGTGTAGCGATTTTGCTTTTGAAATAAAACTTGATAATTGCCAGTTGAACTACGCATCGTTTTACAAGAAAAATCTATCTAAAATGATGTTTATAGACACAAAAATGGAAGGTGTTGATTTTACAGAAAGTGATTTAAGTGCAACAACTTTTAATAATTGCGATTTACTAAATGCTACGTTTTTTAATACTAATTTGGAAGACGCTGATTTTAGAAACTCCTTTAACTTTAACATAGACCCTGAAAATAATAACATGAAAGGCGCTAAGTTTTCTTTAAAAACTATTGAAGGGCTTTTAAGTAAATACAATATCATCATTGAATGACGAAAACTATATTTTTATAATAATCTTGATTTAGATAAATGAGGTGTAACTGTTAAAATAAATAATTCAAAACCATGAAAAAGATTTATTCGGTTGAAGAGTATATTGAAGAACACAAAAACTACAGTGAAGCTTTAATACGTCTTAGAAATATTATAAACTCCACTGAGGTTGAAGAAACTGTAAAATGGAGCGCTCCTGTTTACATGGTAAATGGAAAAAATGTTTTAGGGCTTGGGGCTTTTAAAAACCATTTTGGTATTAGGTTTTTTAATGGTGTTTTCTTGAAAGATGAACACAATTTGCTGATAAACGCGCAAGAAAGTAAAACAAAAGCGTTGAGACAAATGCGTTTTAAAACAATTGAAGATATTGACAAAAACATTGTTTTAAGTTATGTAAAAGAAGCTATTGAAAACCAAAAACTAGGTAAAGAAATTAAGCCCGATAGAAAGAAAAAAGAAACTATTATCCCAGATGAATTAAACAATATTCTAAAAACTAATAAAGATTTAAAATCGGCTTTTAAAAGCTTATCACCTTATAAACAGCGCGAATATTGTGAGTATATAAGTTCTGCAAAACGAGACACTACAAAACAAACACGCTTAGAAAAAATTACACCTATGATTTTACAAGGTATTGGATTAAATGACAAATATAAAAACTGCTAAGTTCACCTTTTACATTATTCAATTATAATCCATAAAAAAAGCTTCCATAATCTGGAAGCTTTTTTTATTATCATACAACTAAATGCTAATCTATTTAACTTTAGCAGGCGTATTAAGCTTTGTGCTCATTTCCATAGAAATAGCGGATCTATCAAACTTTAACTTTCCAGCCATAGTTTCAATAACGCAGCTATTATCTTTATCATTTAGTTCAGCAACTTTTCCGTGTAAACCACTTTTGGTAATAACGCGATCACCACGTTTTAGTTCTGCTGCAAATTTCTTTTCTTTCTTAGCACGTTTCATTTGTGGCGCAATCATAAAGAAATACACAACCACAAACATTAATACAAATGGCAGTAAACTACCGAATCCTCCTTCTCCCATTATAATTTATTTAACTTTTAGCTGGTACAACAGTTTTATTAACTTTGTTTGGGTCTGGCTTCACAAAAGCTGTAATCTTTACAGTTTCAGTCCCTTTTTCTGTATTAGCTGTTACTGTTATTGTTTTAGAAACTTTGTTAGTACCACTACCATTAAACTTTACCGTAAACTCACCCTTATCACCTGGTAATAAAGGCTCTCTACTCCAATTTTGAGGCACTGTACACCCACAAGAACTTTTAATATCTGTAATTACTAAAGGTGCATCACCAGTATTTGTATATTTAAATGTGGTTTCTACTTTTGTTTTAGCCTCAATTTCCCCAAAATCATGCTCTTTTTTATCAAACTTAAGTACTGGGAATTTTGATGCTACTGCATCTCTTTCAGCAGCGGCAGCTATATTTGTTTCATCAATCTTTTTAGCAGTATTCTCTTTACAAGAGGTTAATACTATTAAGCACATAGCGCTAAGTCCTAATATTATTTTCTTCATAATAGATATTTTTGTGTTTTTTAGTTGAGCAAAAATAGTAATTATTTAACCGATTGAAAATTTTTGCAATCTTCTTAACAAATATTTGAGAGTTTATGTTACTTACATTAAGCCTCTACCCACTTTGTTCAACGTACCTTCAGCTTCATACTCTTTAACCAATTTATCCAATATACCATTAATAAAAATGCTACTCTTAGGTGTAGAATACTCTTTAGAAATCTCTAAATACTCATTAATTGTTACTTTTACAGGTATTGATGGGAAATTTTTCAACTCACAAATAGCCATTTGTAACAATACGTAATCTACATTTGCTATACGGTCTGAGTCCCAGTTTTTTGTTCTCTTATCAATCTCTTCATTAATAGCTGTTCTGTTTAAAAGTGTTTTCTTAAACAAGTCAATAGCAAACTGTTTATCATCAACATCCTTATACAATTTAGGTATAAAATAATTTTCAGAAGTACTCGCTTTCACTTTTCTTAGCAGCTTTAAAATAGTAGTATTTACCGTAGGAAGATCATCTAACCACGTTAGGTTTTTATCTTCCATATAATCGTAAAGCTTATCATTTGGTGCAATAATATCTTTAAAAACATCAACAATAAAATCCTTATCTTCTTTAAAGTCAGACACCCTAGTCTTCATATAATCAGTATATAAATCACTAGAAATAATGTCCTTAAAAATAATATCTACGTATTCATCATCCAACTCCCAATTGGTAATTTTCTTTTCCTCAAATTGCGCTTTTAATTGAGTATTTTCTCTAAGAAGTCTCAGTATTTGATTATTAACAAACTTTTTGTTGGGGTCTTTATCCTCTTTAGTAGCAAGATGTTTGTTTCGTTTCTTTTGTAAATCGCTTTCAGCTCTTTTTTGAACTTCAATTAACAGAGACATCAATAACAAATATAAATTGTACATATTGTCTATACTAAAAAGTAAAAACTTCTGATCTTTAGCAAAATCATCACTTTCACTACCTTTAAAAGCATACATAGTTTGCATCACTTTCACACGTATATGTCTTCTATTTAGCATCATTACAAAGAACTTTTTTAAAAAGATGAATTATTCTTCACGGTTTTAATGCCGCAAAAATAACACTATATTTTAGTACACCACACAAAAATTAAACATATTTGGGCGTTACCCAAAAGGGTCGGGCTATCCGTTACAAGTCCTCGCTTCTGCGCTAAGGCGCAAAAGCTCTGGGCTTTCCACTTCTATCCCTAACGCGGGTTGGTCCGCAAATAACATCATGTCTCCTAAAGCCACTTCTTTTTTTAAAAGATATTTAACACTTTGTAAACTTTATAAATCACCCTATTCTTTATTAATGAGTTATATTTGCAAACCTATTGCTAACACTACAAATGAAAGAATTAAGGCACCTTAATAAATACTTTTTTAAATATAGAACACATCTTATTATTGGTTCTATCATTACTGTGGTAGCACGTCTATTTCTACTCTACACACCACGTTATGTAAAAAAAATATTTGTAGCTATAGAACGGTATTTTGATAAATCTATAGACGAAACCGTATTTAAAGCCAATTTATTAGAAGCCATTCTATACATTATTGGGGCTGCAGTAATAGCTGCTATTCTTACATTTTTTATGAGGCAAACCATTATAAACGTGTCTCGTTATATAGAATACGATTTAAAAAATGAAATCTACGCTCAATACCAAAAACTCTCATTAAACTTCTACAAACAAAATAGAACAGGAGATTTGATGAACCGCATTACCGAAGATGTAACAAGAGTTAGAATGTACGGCGGACCAGCATTAATGTACAGCATCAATACGCTAGCTCTTTTTGTAATTGTTATTATTTACATGATAAATGCATCACCAAAGTTAACATTATATACCATCGTTCCTTTACCCATTCTCTCTGTTATCATTTATAAATTAAGTAAAGAAATACACAAACGAAGCACCATAGTACAAGAATATTTATCAAAACTCTCAACCTTTACGCAAGAATCTTTTAGTGGTATTTCTGTAATTAAAGCCTATGGAATTGAGCCACAAACATCTGTTAACTTTAAAGCTCTTGCTGCAGAAAGTAAAGCAAAACAAATAGATTTAACTAAAGTACAAGCTTGGTTTTTCCCAATGATGATACTGCTAATTGGCACAAGTAACCTCCTTGTAATTTACATTGGTGGTATGCAATACATTAATGGCGAAATAGAAAGTATTGGCACCATTGCAGAGTTTATTATTTATGTAAATATGCTTACATGGCCAGTGGCTACTGTAGGTTGGGTAACTTCCATTGTACAGCAGGCTGAAGCGTCTCAAAAACGAATTAATCAGTTTTTAAAAATAGAACCTGAGATTAAAAACAATACAACAAGCCATACAGAAATTACAGGAGACATTATTTTTAAGAATGTATCCTTTACATATGATGACACTAATATTCAAGCATTAAAAGATATTAGTTTTGATATTAAAGCGGGGGAAACTTTAGCTATTTTAGGAAAAACAGGATCTGGAAAATCAACAATTTTAGATTTAATTGGTCGACTTTATGATATTGATGCTGGTTCCATTTTAATTAATAACACCGCTATTGATAAGCTAAATTTAACCAACTTACGAGACAGTATTGGCTATGTTCCGCAAGATGCTTTTTTGTTTTCTGATACCATAAAAACAAATATAAAATTTGGTAAAGAGGATGCTACAGACCAAGAAGTAATTGAAGCTGCAAAAAACGCCTATGTACACAAAAACATAATTAAGTTTAACAAGGGATATGATACTGTTTTAGGAGAACGTGGTATAACCTTATCTGGAGGACAAAAACAACGTGTATCTATAGCCAGAGCCATTATAAAATCTCCAAAAATTTTATTATTCGACGATTGTTTATCTGCAGTTGATACAGAAACAGAAGAAAAAATCTTAAAAAACCTTAGTAAAATATCAGTAGGAAAAACATCTATTATTGTTAGCCATAGAGTGTCTTCAGCAAAAAACGCAGATAAAATCATTGTTCTAGATGATGGCAAAGTTGTTCAAGAAGGTACGCACGACAGCCTAATAGATACTGATGGATATTACAAAGACCTATATCTAAAACAATTAAGCGAAACTTCGTCTAAGAAAACTTAATCTTCCTGTTTATTCATTCTCATACGTTTATTCAATTAAATGCAACAAAACCAAAGATTATGAAAAGAAAATTTAAAATTTATTGGTTAGTATCGTTTTTTTTTAGATTTTTGATACAGTAAATAGATAATAATTTTAAAGAATTGTAATGATATGATGGAGAAAGAGGAAATTTTTTCGAAAGTATTAAGAGCAGGAAGAAGAACATATTTTTTTGATGTTAGAGCTACTAAAGCTCAAGATTATTACTTAACCATAACGGAAAGTAAAAAATTCACAAATGACGATGGATCTTTTCATTACAAAAAACATAAAATATACATTTACAAAGAAGACTTTGCTGAGTTTAAAGAGATTCTAGCTGAAATGACAGATTACATTATTGCTGAAAAAGGTGATGAAGTTATTAGTGAGCGTCATCAAAAAGATTTCAAAAAAGAATATGATGATGGGTCAAGAGTTACTGAAGCAGATTTAAAAACAGGTTCAACTGAAAGTTTTACAGATGTAAATTTTGATGATATTTAGTCTACAAACACAATATAAAATTCAAACCGCAGTTTCCAACTGCGGTTTTTTTATATCTTAACTGCTAGTAGCGTAATACACAAACTAATAAACAAATAGCTCAAGGCTACTTTCCATCCAAAAACCATTACAAATACTCCGCAACAAGCAATTAACCATATTGGTGCAATAGTAATAGCCAAGGCAAATCTAAACGTAGATAGAAACTCGATTTCTTTTATTTTAGGTTTTACCATATACTTCCAAAGTAAAAAAGGCACTATAAAAAACATTGCAAGTAGTCCTTTAAAAACTTTACGGACAAATGTTTTCTTTTTGACTTTAGAGAAATCACAAGTTGTAAAATCCGATTCAATACAAGCATTTACCTTTTTAGGATTTAAAAAATCAGCATTAAAACTTTCAAGTTTATTCAGAGTTTCTTGATAATACGCTCTAGGAATATGAGTTGTTAATTGAGATATCTCAGACTGAATTTTAGCTTTTAAGTTAAGAACATCTTCACTTTTATTCCCTGAAACATAATATTTTGCCTCAATAGGCTTTCCAAAATAAATAGAAGTATTATCTGGAAACGCTTTGGCTTTAGTAAAGTTTAACCCAACCGGAACTAATAGTAAGTCTAGTTCTGGATACTTTTCAAGTGTATCCAAAACTATTCTTGTAAACCCTTTACTTAAAGGTCTTACTGTACGGTTTAAATGATGATTGCCTTCTGGAAAAATAACAATACACTCACCAGAATTCAAAAGTTCAGAACACCTCTCAAAAATAGCATTGTTATTTGTTAAATTCCCCCAGCCATCTCTAATTCTGTAAACAGGAAGCATTTGTAAACTACCAAATATTTTTGCAACAAGTGGCTTTTTAAACACACCCGCTCGTGTTAAAAAATAAGAAAATCTACCACATTTAGTCGCAATTAATAAGGCGTCTAAAAGTGCATTTTGATGATTACTTAAAAGTAAAACAGGTTTGTTCTTTGGCACATTTTGGACATCATGGATTTCTATGCTTCTAAAATAGAAAAACATGCCCAAGCTTAAATAGCTTCTTACAAAGAACAACCAAATTCTTCTCAAAATTCATTAATTTTTTTGGACCAAAATAATGCTAATATTAATCCAGATATAATATGCCAAATCCCCCAAAAAGCAGCTAAAATAGCCATTCCTCCTAAACCGTTAAAAAAAGAAAAAATGAGCAACAACCCCAAACCAGAGTTTTGTATACCAGTTTCTATGGCTAGAGTTTTTTGATTTTTAAAAGACAATCTAAAACCTTTAGCTAATAAAAAACCTAACAATAATGCTATAATATTGTGTCCAATACCTATAGCCAATACATGATGTATATAATTGTGAAATACATCCATGTTGTTTGAAAAAGCTATTACAACAATAGCTCCGAACACCAAAATAGATAATGGTTTTAATACCTTAGATAGTTTTAATGCTAAATCTGGGAGTTTATATCTAAATGTCATTCCTAAAACTAATGGCACACCCAAAATTAGAATAACAAGTTTTACAAGTTCGAAGGAATCTAATTGAACTTCTTTAAGGATTTGAGATGTTGGTTGATACAAACCACTGTAGACGTGAAAGTTAAAGGGCGTCATAAACACTGCTAAAAAAGTAGCAAATGCAGTTAAACTGACTGATAAAGCTGTATTTCCTTTGGCCAAATGCGTCATAAAATTTGAAATATTTCCTCCTGGGCACGCAGCAACCATAAACATCCCCAAAGCAATACTCGGTTGAGGCTTTATTAAAATCACTAATAGAAATGTTACCAATGGCAATAACACAAATTGAGACAACACACCTATTAAAACTAACTTTGGCTGTTTTAATAACGCCCTAAAGTCATCAAAAGTGATTCCTAGAGCAACACCAAACATAACCACTGCAAGTGCTATATTTAATACCCATAAGCCATTGCTGTCAAAATTAATTTGGACCTGATCTAAATCTTGCATAAGTTAATTTACGGGTGAACCATTTTTAACTTTGGTCTCTGGATTTAAAAGGGTTACGTCTTTTTCTTTTACAGCACCTAAAACTAAACATTCACTCATAAATTTAGCTATCTGTTTTTTTGGAAAGTTAACCACTGCAATAATTTGTTTGTGTAATAAATCGTCTTTGGAATATAAAGTGGTAATTTGTGCAGAGGATGTTTTTATTCCCAAACCTCCAAAATCTATGGTAAGCTTGTATGCTGGATTTTTAGCTTCAGGAAAATCATTAACTTCAATGATGGTTCCAACGCGCAAATCTACTTTAGAGAAATCTTCAAAAGATATTGTGTTACTCATTTTTTAAAAATACAAATTTTAACGAACTTTGAGGAAATATTAAATTATGGCAAGAACACCTTCAAATATGCTTCCGTTAGGAACAAAAGCACCCGATTTTTCACTTTTAGATACTGTATCAGATAATACATTAAGCTTAAATGAATTAAAAGGAGAACACGGAACAGTAATCCTATTTATTTGTAACCACTGCCCTTTTGTAATTCATGTTAATTCTGAATTGGTTGCTATGGCAAATGAATATACTTCTCAAGGTATTTCGTTTATTGCTATTTCAAGTAACGATGTTATAAACTACCCGCAAGACAGCCCTGATAAAATGAAGGTTCATGCAAAAAATGAAGGCTATCCGTTTCCTTATTTATATGATGAAACACAAGATGTAGCTAAAGCTTATGATGCTGCATGCACTCCAGATTTGTATCTTTTTGATGCTGAATTAAAACTCACTTACCGAGGTCAGCTTGATGATTCTAGACCTGGAAATGGTATACCACTTTCTGGAAAAGATTTAAGACACGCGTTAGACTGTTTATTAGAAAACAAAGAAAATACTGAAACTCAAAAGCCCAGTATTGGTTGTAATATTAAGTGGAAAGACTAACTTAATTTTAACTGCCATATACCTACATGCTGCCATTCGCCAAACTTCATACCAACCTCTCGTAAGTTAGCCACTTGTTTAAAACCTAGTTTTTCGTGCAATTTTATGCTCGCATCATTAGGGATGGTTAAAACTCCCAAAACGGTATGAAGATCTGTTTCTTTTAGCAACTTTATTAATTCAGTATATAACTTTGTGCCTATCTGCTTCCCATGAGCATCGTGTTTTACATATACTGTAGATTCTGCCACAAAATCATAAGCTGCTCTGGGTCTAAATCTGCTTCCATAGGCATACCCTAATATTTCATTATCTTCCTCGTAAACAATATATGGATAATGAGGTATGATGTTTTTTAATTTATCCGTAAACGTTTCAATAGTCAAAGGCTCTATATCAAAATTAGCCGTTGTGTTTATCACGTAATAATTATAAATATCCAACAATGCTTGGGCATCATCCATATGTACTGACCTTATCATTTACAACCAGCCTTTTTGTTTCATTATATTTTCAACATGCGCATAATGATGATTGCTATGCCACGCATAATTACCTGTATTGTAACTTAAAAGTACTTCGCTATTAGTTTCAGGATGTATAAAGCTTCTATTAAAATCTTCTTTTGACATGCCTTTAAGCAGATTCACGAGTTTATAATGAATGGCTTTTAAATGCTCTATAGACATCTGGATTGGTGCCGATTTACTGTCTTCTAATTCAGCCCAATCTGCCTCGTTATAAGCTTTAATTAATGGCTTGTCCTCAGTTAAAGCCCATTTAAAACGTGTATAACTATGATGATGACTATCAGAAACATGATGTACAACTTGCCTGATAGTCCACCCATCTGGCCTGTAAGGTGTATCTAATTGCGTTTTGGTAAGATGCTTCACTAATGCTTCAAAACGAATTGGAAATGTTTCTAAGGTAGAAACCCATTCTGCAATATGTTCTTCAGTAATATTCTCAGGACATTCAAATTGTCCGATAGGGTATTTTAATTTCTCTAGTGCTTTCGAATCCACAATATAAATTTTAAAATGTGGTTCTAAAATAAGTATTATTTGTGGTTATGCAACCTCAACTATTCCTTTTTTAGCCCAATTTACAGCCTCAAATAATGAATTGAAGTTTTTGATTTTGTTTTTGAAAAACAAATTTTCAACTACAAAATTAATTTTGCTATTAGGATTAGCAGAAACAATATAGTAAGCTTTTAAAGCGTAGTTATTTTTAAAGAATTTCAACCAATCTGCTGCCATAACAGCATAAGAGTTTATTCTATTTGAAATATAAATCACGTCTTTTCCATCTGT
Source organism: uncultured Algibacter sp. (assembly GCA_947502405.1). Classification (GTDB taxonomy): domain Bacteria; phylum Bacteroidota; class Bacteroidia; order Flavobacteriales; family Flavobacteriaceae; genus Algibacter_B. The sequence goes on from CANMZT010000007.1 coordinate 134,135, forward strand.
GCCTAAATAACAAGACACATCTTCAACAATCTGTTTAGCATGATTACTCCAACTAACGTTTGTACCTTGTTTTATTTCTGAAACAATAAATCCATTAAATATAAATACATTTCCAAAAGAATAGTTGAGTTCTTTTAAAACTTCTGGGTATAGGTTGGTTTGTTTTACGCTAATCATGAGGCAAAACTATAACTATAAAATACTCAGTTTTAAAAAACTCGATGAATAAAATAATTTAACGCTATTATGCTAAAACCTAAAAAGACACCTAAGTTAGGTGTCTTTTTATCTAATATATATTTAATCTGAATGAATCCTTCAATAACTTTCAGGATAATCGATTCACTAGCTTTTTAAAAAAGCTGTTCTCTGCTTACTTAACATCCATTAACTCTACATCAAAAACTAATGTAGCATCTGGTGGAATTACACCACCAGCACCAGCGCTTCCATAACCTAAATGGCTAGGAATTACTAAACGCGCCTTATCACCTACTTTTAATAAGCTAATACCTTCGTCCCATCCCGGAATTACTTGACCAACACCCAAAGGAAAATCTATAGGAGCATTACGTTTGTATGAAGAATCAAAAACAGTTCCATCTGATAACTGACCTTTGTAATGTACAGATACTGTTTGTCCTTTTTCTGCTTTTACACCAGAACCTTCTTGAATAATTTGGTAGCGCAAACCACTATCCGTTTTATCAAAACCTGTTGCAAGTTTATCTAATTCTGCTTCTGCTGCAGCTTTTGCTTCAGCTAATCTTTTTTCTCTAGAACCTTCAAATGTTCTAAATGCTTCAACAGCATTAAAAGATTCAGCTTCTGCCCCAACTCTTACAATTTCTATACTTTCAATTTTATCACCTTGTGCTATAGCATCAACAACTTCTTGTCCGTGTTCAACCTTTCCAAAAACAGTGTGCTTATTGTCCAACCAATCAGTTGCAATGTGCGTTATAAAAAACTGACTCCCATTTGTTCCTGGTCCTGCATTTGCCATAGATAGAACACCTGGTCCGTCGTGCTTTAAGTCTGGATGAAACTCATCATCAAACTGATATCCTGGGTTTCCAGCTCCTGATCCTTGAGGACACCCTCCTTGAATCATAAAATCTGGTATAACTCTATGGAATTTTAAACCATCATAATATGGTGTTCCTTGTGGTTTTGCTGAATTTTCTAAATTTCCTTCAGCTAAAGCTACAAAGTTACCTACAGTTCCTGGTGTTTTTTTGTATTCTAAAGCGACTAATATTTCGCCTTTTGATGTATTAAATTTTGCGTATAATCCGTCTTGCATGATGCTTATTTTATTTGAAGTTGCAAATATATGAAACATAGATAACTAAAACTGAATACTGAAAAAAAATCATATGATGTATGTTGCATATACCTTTAAAAAAATAACCATCATTATATAAAATGATTTAGGATTATAATTTTGTAGTTTTAATTATAATTTTAGTTTTACAAAAACGCTTTATAATGAAATTTAGCTTAGATAAAATTCTTGCCGCTTTTGGTAATATTCGCGCCATGGAACGAACACATGTTGATAATCATACCGAAGATATTATTAACGCTATTGATGAAGAAGCTTTTGCTGTTTCTGAACAAAATGTTTTGTTTGCTAAAACTTCAGAATTAGGAGGGTATTTTTATGTAATAACTATAGTTGTAGGTAGTTTTAAAATTAAAACGATTAAAGGCGCTAAACTTGCATTAAAAGGAGCTGAGATTGATTTAGTACTAAAATCTGACATGGATGAGTTTGAATCAGACCATTCTAATGTTTCAAATAGATACATTACTAGAATAGATTTTCAGATTGAAGAAGGCGATGTTGCTAAGTTTGATAAAAACAAAATTGAATCTTTAACTTTGAGTGCGAAAAAGCAGGAAGTTTTCTTTAAAACTATTAGCTAATTAACTGTTTTAGTATAAGTTTTGATATATAATATGTTCGCTTTCGTGGAAATAGAAAATCTAAGATATTGCCTCAAAAAAATTATCTTTACAGGATAACGACAAAAAAGGTATCATATCCTGATTTATTTACGGGATATGAAACATAAATGTTACTACATAACGAGTTATGGTGCATTTGAAAGCAACATACCGTAAGTGAGATGTAATTGATATCTGAATATATTCGCTTTACATTTGAACAAAAAAAAGATGATATTACACCCATTCCATTTCACGCCAAAAATCGAAAATATTAACCAAATTCTTTGGAAAGAAGAAACTGAAATAACTTCTTTACGCAGAATGACATTTAAGAAGTTTAACAAAAAAGAGGTTTTACATTATTATGATTTAATTTTTAAAAACTTTCCATTAGAAATAGAAAACGCAACTGAAGAAATTAGTATTTCCATTTTCGCAACTGAAATATTTGATTTACATTATCAAATAATAGACCTTAATAACCAGATATCTGCAAGTGAGGAAATTGAACTTCTTGAGAAAAGAAAAAATTTTAAACCAGAAGAGAACTCTGAAACAATTGAAGATTTTATATCAACTTTTTTTCATTGTTTGGTTTACAATTACGAAGACTTTCTAACTAATACCTTAAAACAACATTACTTTGTCGGAATAAATAATGAAGTTAAAATTTTATTAAGCATTTTAAATAGATACAAAAGCGTTTTAAAAGACAAAACCAAACAAATAGATTTATTTTGGTGTATTAAACTCAACAAACATGTATCTGATTTGATATTAGAAATGCTTATTGAGTTTATAGAACAAAGGCTAAATTTACTTACTATTTCAACTGAAAATATAAACCTTGCAAATGAATTAAATTATGTGGAAAATGAGATTTATAGTATAGATTGGAATGGTTCACAACAAGAACTTTGCGAACTAATTTTGGAATTAGAAAAAAAGGAATGGATATCGGAAATAAGAAATGGAGATAGGAAAAAGTTTGCTAATTCGATAACAAAAATTTTCAACTTATCGAATACAAAGAAAAATAAGAAATCTAATCCAAATAATTCTTTTTATCAGTTATTAAAAGGGGAATTTGAAAACAACAGACGAATATATCCTTTTATGGAAAAAGAAAATTACGAGAAAAAATTTGACGAAATAATGAAACAAAAGAATAAGTAAAAAACGCACCATAACAACATATATATCATATCTAATTATTTGATTAATAGAAGTTAATACATATTTGGAAAGTCGCCAAATTTTTAAATTTGACGATTTTCCAAACAAAAAATAAATAGTAAAATTTAAAAATCTGGCTTGTGCTTTATTCGAAGATAATCGCTAATTTATATGCTATGAGCCATATACAAGACCGTTACCAAGACATTTGGAAATGATTCGAATTTGGTGTATATTTACACCAAATAATTAGATTATGTCGAGACAAAGTATATCATTTACAAAGCCGAACGATGAATGGCTAAAATCCCAAGTGGACAATAAAGAATATTCAAGTAAAAGCGAGCTAGTTAACGATTTGATTAGACAAGCTAGAAAACAGCAAGTTCAAATTAACTGGATTCGAACTAAAATTGAAAAAGCTGAAAATAGCGGATTTACGAATGACGGCAAAGAAAGTATTTTAGCTCAATCAAAGTCTATGCTAAATGTCTAAATACAAACTGTCAAACGAAGCGAAAAATGACTTAATTCGGATTCACCATTATGGATTTAAAAAATTCGGTATGACCCAAGCGGACAAATATTTTGAGTCTTTTTTTGAATATTTTGACATTATTGCTAAAAGACCTTTTTCCTTTGAATCTGTTGACTATATAAAAAAAGGATACAGACGTTGCGTGTGTGGAGTTGATAGTATTTATTATAAAGTCAATGAAAATATTGTTGAAATAATGACCATAGTTGGAAGACAAGATTTGAATGAAAAATTATAATGGAATTAAAATGCTGTAGCCAACATGCGTATATAACAAATAAAAAAAGAGCAAATTCTTATAAAAAAATTCAGAACCTTCAACCAAAATAAAAAGCCTTTCAGTTTTAACCAAAAGTTAGCAAACTCGCCCGCGTTAGGGATTGCAGCGGCATCCTTTTTAAAACATGGTAAACTATAATTTAATTTGGAACTAGGATTGACAGATTGCCACGTCGCTCACTCCTCGCAATGACGTTTTAAAAAGATATAGTGGAAAGCCCGACCCTTTAGGGTAACGCCCAAATAATTTTTAACTTAATTGGCTACTTCACTGATAAATTTAATACGGTATAGTCTAAGTTCTTCATCGTCGTAATCGCCATCAAACTCATCTATTGCCGCGTCAATATCATCGGTTTCGGATTCCATAAAATATTCGTGGATTTCTTCTTGTTGGTCTTCATCCAGAATATCATGCAGCCAATAATCAATATTCAATTTAGTGCCTGAATAGACGATAACTTCCATTTCTTTGATGAAGGCATCCATCTCCATACCTTTAGAAGACGCAATATCATCTAATGGGAGTTTTCTATCTATATTTTGAATGATGTATAATTTATTTGCGGAGTTACTTCCGGTTGATTTTACAACCAAATCGTCTGGACGAGTAATCTCATTTTCTTCAACATACTTTGCTATAAGCGCCACAAAATCTTTACCGTATTTTTTTGCTTTACCCTCGCCTACTCCGTGCACATTACTTAACTCGGATAGGTTTATGGGGTATTTTAGTGCCATATCTTCAAGAGAAGGGTCTTGAAAAATAACAAACGGCGGTACACCAAGTTTTTTAGCACTCTTTTTACGCAAATCTTTTAGCATGCCCATAAGCACATCGTCCGCCACAGCACCTCCTCCTTTTTCTGCTGTTATTATGGTACCATCTTCTTGCTCGCCTTCAAAAATATGATCTTCGGTCATCATAAAAGACTTTGGATTTTTTATAAAATCTTTACCGTCTTCAACTAACTTTATAACACCGTAAGTCTCAATATCCTTTTTAAGATAACCAGCAACTAAAACTTGCCTTAATAAGGCCATCCAATACTTATTGTCTTGGTGTTTTCCTTTTCCAAAAAATGGTTGTTCGTTAGTTTTATGGGAGTTAATTAATGCATTTTCTTTACCCACTAACACATTAACTAAATCTTTAGACTTATATTTTTGATTGGTATTATCAATAGTTTCAAGTAATAATTTTACGTTGTCTTTGGCTTCCACTTTCTTTTTTGGATGTCTTACATTATCATCCATATCGCCTCCTTCGCCAGTTTTAGTATCAAACTCTTCACCAAAATAATGAAGAATAAACTTCCTTCTGGATATGGATGTTTCCGCAAAAGCTACAACTTCTTGAAGTAAGGCCTGCCCTATTTCTTGTTCTGCCACAGGTTTACCAGACATGAATTTTTCTAATTTTTCTATGTCTTTATAAGCGTAAAATGCCAAACAATGGCCTTCGCCACCATCTCTACCTGCTCTACCAGTTTCTTGGTAATAACTTTCTATACTTTTTGGAATATCATGATGGATTACAAAACGCACATCGGGTTTGTCTATTCCCATACCAAATGCTATGGTTGCCACCACTACATCTACATCTTCCATTAAGAATTTATCTTGATGACTGGAACGTGTTTTGGCATCTAAACCTGCGTGGTATGGCACTGCATTAATGCCATTTACCTGAAGGACTTGAGCCAATTCTTCAACACGTTTTCGGCTTAAACAATAAACTATTCCTGATTTTCCTTCATTTTGTTTTATAAAACGAATAATGTCTACATCTACATTCTTAGTTTTTGGTCTTACTTCATAATAAAGGTTAGGCCTATTAAAAGACGCTTTAAAGGTGGTTGCATTTCCTATACCTAAATTTTTAATAATATCTTCTTGAACCTTTGGTGTGGCTGTTGCTGTTAAACCTATAATGGGAATATTGTCTCCAATACGTTTAATGATGTGGCGTAAGTTTCTGTATTCAGGTCTAAAATCATGTCCCCATTCACTAATACAATGCGCTTCATCTATGGCCATAAACGAAATCTTTACGGTCCTTAAAAACTCGACATTCTCCTCTTTTGTTAAGGATTCTGGTGCTACATAAAGCAGTTTAGTAATACCGTTTACAATATCTTCTTTAACCTGTTTTATTTCGGTTTTATTTAATGAAGAATTTAGTACATGGGCAACACCATTATCTTTTGAAACACCTCTAATGGCATCCACCTGATTTTTCATTAATGCTATTAAAGGCGATACCACAATGGCTGTTCCTTCTTGCATTAAAGCTGGTAATTGGTAACATAAAGATTTACCCCCGCCAGTAGGCATAATAACGAAAGTGTGATTTCCTGATAATAAGCTTTCTACAACATCTTCTTGAAGTCCTTTGAATTTATTAAACCCAAAATATTTTTTAAGAGCAGCATGCAAGTCACTTTTTGTTATTGACATGAATTGTATAAAATTATTGTTTGATTAAAACTCTAAATTGCTATAATATTGGTTTATTAATTTCATTAGGCATTTAGAGAACCCTCATATTTTTTTTCGTTAGTTTTGTAACGAATTTTCAAATTACAACAAAGTTTGAATCTTTGATTATGATTAAAGATAATAAAATCTTTAAACATCAACTCAAAAATAATAAATTTTGAAAGACAAAAGTTCTATTATTGATATTGCGAGACATACCATTGAAATGGAAAGTAAAGCCATTTTAAATTTATCCAAATTAATAACCAACGATTTTGCCGAAGCTACACAGCTTATTTATAACTCAAAAGGTCGCGTTATTATTACTGGTATAGGTAAAAGTGCTATTATTGCAAACAAAATTGTAGCAACATTAAATTCCACCGGAACACCTGCTGTTTTTATGCATGCCGCAGATGCAATTCATGGTGATTTAGGACTTATTCTGAAAGATGATGTTGTTATTTGTATTTCAAAAAGTGGAAACACACCAGAAATTAAAGTGCTTATTCCTTTAATAAAAAGTGCTAACAATAAAATGATAGCTATAACGGGAAATAAGGATTCTTTTTTAGGAGAGCATGCCGATTTTATTCTTGATGCTTATGTTGAAAAAGAAGCTTGCCCTAATAATTTAGCTCCAACTACAAGTACCACAGCACAATTAGTAATTGGTGATGCACTTGCTGTTTGCTTGTTAGAACTACGTGGTTTTTCGAGTAATGATTTTGCAAAATACCACCCTGGTGGTGCTTTAGGAAAGAAATTGTATTTACGCGTTCAAGACATTTCTTCTGTGAATGAAAAACCAAAGGTTAACCTTAGCACCAGCATTAAAAATGTTATTGTTGAGATAACAGAGAAAATGCTAGGTGTTACAGCTGTTGTTGAAAATAATGCCATAGTTGGAATTATTACTGATGGCGATTTAAGACGCATGCTAAGTAAAGTTGATGATTTTTCTAAATTAACAGCAAAAGATATCATGAGTGCTAATCCAAAACGTATTGAAGCTAATGCTATGGCCATTGACGCTCTTGAAGTTATGGAAAATAATGGCATATCGCAGTTGTTAGTTGAAGAAAATGGTAAATATGCAGGTATTGTACATCTACATGATTTGATAAAAGAAGGTATTATATAATGACAAAAAAGAATATTAATGAGATGTCTTTTTTAGATCATCTTGAAGATTTACGTTGGCATTTAATAAGAATATGTTTAGCAGTTGTTATTGTTGCTACCTTGGCATTTATTTTTAGTCGCTTTGTTTTTGATCAAATTATTTTTGCACCTCTAGATATGAGTTTTCCAACTTATAATATGTTGTGCCAAACGGCTAAGTTTATAGGTGTTGACACCACTTTTTGTGCAGAGGAAATGCCAATGATTCTTCAAAACAGAACCATGGCAGGTCAATTCTCAGCAGATATCTGGACGGCTATTCTAGGTGGTTTTATAATATCATTTCCGTACGTTATTTATCAATTATGGAAGTTTATTAGTCCTGGACTTCATCAAAACGAACGCAAGCATTCAAGAGGGTTTATTGTAATTTCTTCTATGCTATTTTTTATAGGTGTGCTTTTTGGATATTATATTGTAACACCACTTTCATTAAACTTTTTAGCCAATTATAGTATTTCTACTAAGGTTGACAATCAAATTGACATTAGTTCCTACATAGCTTTGGTTAGATCTTCTGCCCTAGCATCAGGATTAATTTTTGAGTTACCTATTATTATCTACTTTTTAACCAAAATAGGACTAGTAACCCCTCAGATACTAAGAAAGTATAGAAAATACGCGCTTGTTATTGTTTTAATTCTTTCAGCAGTTATAACACCTCCGGACATTGCAAGTCAGGTTATAGTAGCCATACCTATTTTAATCCTATATCAAGTAAGTATTTATATTTCTAAAGTGGTAATTAGAAATCAAAAGAAAAAAGAAAAACAGCTTGCTTAAATTATTTAAGTAGAATAAGAAAAATAACATTCCGTTACTGTAGTGTATATGATTTCACTATTTTTAACGTTCAGTATATAAAATATGATTTTAAGAGCCGAAAACTTAATGAAGTCCTACAGCGGACGAAAAGTAGTAAAGGACGTTTCACTTGAAGTTAAACAAGGTGAAATTGTTGGTCTTTTAGGACCTAATGGTGCCGGAAAAACAACATCGTTTTACATGATTGTAGGTTTAATTAAACCCAATGGCGGACATATTTATTTAGATAATACTGAGATTACAAAATACCCAATGTATAAACGTGCCCAAAACGGCATTGGATACCTTGCTCAAGAAGCTTCAGTATTTAGAAAATTAAGTATTGAAGACAATATTTTAAGCGTACTACAATTGACTAAACTGAGCAAAAAAGAGCAACACATGAAAATGGAATCGCTCATTGAAGAGTTTAGTTTAGGACATATCCGAAAAAGTCGTGGTGATTTATTATCAGGTGGTGAGCGTAGACGTACTGAGATTGCACGTGCTTTGGCAACCGACCCAAATTTTATTCTTTTAGACGAACCCTTTGCAGGTGTTGACCCTGTTGCTGTGGAAGATATTCAGCGTATTGTAGCCCAACTTACCAAGAAGAATATCGGTATTCTTATTACTGACCATAATGTGCAAGAAACACTAGCTATTACGGATAGAACCTATTTAATGTTTGAAGGCGGCATACTTAAACATGGTATTCCTGAAGATCTTGCAAATGATGAAATGGTAAGAAAGGTATATTTAGGGCAAAATTTTGAATTGCGTAAAAAGAAAATCAGGGATTAATTGTTTTTTAAATCGAAAAACAACTAACCCCTGAGATTAAATATTTAATTTTTGTTTGCAGCAGCATCTGCTATTCCAGGAAAATCCCAAACAAAATTTCTTCTGTTTAATAAACCAAAATCACCGCCATCATCCCAAACTACAGGTACTATACCTTTACTCATACAAGCTTCAACAAAATAGTCTGCGTGCTTTAATCTTTCAGATTTATCAGCTAAGAGCCCTATACTACCCCATTCTCCCATAACCACAGGTAAACCTTTAGATATAAAATTAGCTTCAATTCTATTCATCAAGGCATCAATATCTGCTTTATCAGCATCTGAACCCCAATCTGGATCGCTTGCATCTAAAGCAAATCTAAAAGGCACGTAAGCATGTAATGAAATAATTACATTAGGATCATTGTTAGGTATCACAAAGTCATCCCAAGTTTTTTGAACTACAGAAGCTGCATATGGAGCAATCATGACTTTTCTGAGCGCATTGTTACCTCCTGTCTCTCTTATAGCATCAAGTATTGTTGCATAATAATCATTTAAAACTGTTCTACCTTCTTCTGTACCACCAGTCCACTCTTCAGGGGTATCTTTGTGCCTAGGTTCATTCAGTAATTCAAAAATTAAATAATCACTATAGTCTTTAAAATTATTTGCTATTTGTGTCCAAACTTTATCTAATTGTTCTTTTGTAGACTCAGCTTGATCAAAAGTAGGTACTATCCACTTATCATCATGATGTATATTGATTATAACATACATGTCTTTAGAAAGTGCATGATCTATTATTTTGGTTACACGCTCAAAATAACTTGTCTCTATTTCATAAGACGGAGCATCACCCATATTATACCCCCAAGTCACAGGAAGTCGAAGGGTTCTAAATCCTCTATTGTAAACAGCGTCAACCACACCTGTAGTTGGCAGAGGATTACCCCAAGCTGTCTTATCATTATCTCTAACATCAAAAGAATTTCCAAAATTCCAGCCTGGTTCCATATCTGCAACTAGCTGAGTAGGTGTAATATTTCTTATATCTCCTACCTCTACTTCAATTTCTTCAATTTCTTCTTCAGGTTCACGATCTATTTTTGAAACTTCTCCATCATCATTTGACGTTGAACAATTCAATACAACTAAGCCACACAAAATTATAAACCATTTAATCTTCATAATAAAACTTTTTTTTACAAAAATAACACCTGAAAAATAAAAATATTGTGACAAATCAAGCATCTGCTATTAATTATCTGTCCATTTTTTAAATATATATCAAAAATAAATAACAAATTAAATTACCTGAAACAAAAAGGACGTCTCAAAATTTTTATAATTCACATACCTAAATCAAAATTTTTATCATATCTTTATGATATCAAAATAATATCATTTTAAATTATAAATCATGAAAGAAGAGAAAATAATTACACCTGCTAACGGCTATTTAATGCTATTTATATTTCTTGCTACATTTATAGGAAGTATAGTTGCTATCATTTTAACAGAAAATCTTTTCTTTATTTTCACAATATTTCTAGCCATAGTTATAGCTTTTGGCTTTATCATGGTTCAACCAAATAACTCCAGAGTTCTATTACTTTTTGGAAAATATATAGGCACTATTAATAAAAATGGTTTCTATTGGGTTATACCTTTCTATACTAAAAAGAAAATATCCTTACGCGCTAGTAATTTTGACAGTGAGCGCTTAAAAGTCAATGATAAATTAGGGAACCCAGTTATGATAAGTACTATTTTAGTATGGCGTGTTCAAGACACTTACAAAGCTGCATTTGATGTGGACAATTATGAAAACTTTGTCCGTGTTCAAACCGATGCTGCGGTTCGTAAATTAGCAAGCATGTATCCTTACGATAATTTTGCAGATGAAGGCCATGTGGAAGACATAACATTACGCTCTAGTGTTAATGAAGTGAGTGAAGCCCTAGAAAAAGAAATCCACGAACGTCTTTCTATAGCAGGTATTGAAGTTTTAGAAGCAAGAATAGGCTATTTGGCTTATGCACAAGAAATTGCTAACGCTATGTTAAAACGCCAACAAGCAACAGCTATAGTAGCCGCAAGACACAAAATTGTTGAAGGTGCCGTGAGCATGGTTGAAATGGCACTTGAAGAATTAGGAAAAAAAGATATTGTTGATTTAGATGACGAACGTAAAGCGGCTATGGTAAGTAACCTAATGGTTATTTTATGTGGTGATAAAGATGCGTCTCCTGTTTTAAATACAGGTACTTTAAATCAATAAGTTATATTTGGCATATTAAACACACTTGAATAACCTAAATCTAAATGGCAAAAAAAAAGGCTTTTGCATTACGTATAAACGAAGAAATGCTCAAGGCTATTGAAAAATGGGCTGCGGATGAATTCCGCAGCACTAATGGTCAAATTGAATGGATGTTGAATGATAGCCTAAAAAAGGCTAAACGTACTCCTAAAAAAAACAAGGAATAGTTATAAATTTATTCTTTTTTACTTGGCACCTCCTGCTGCTGTAATAACTTCTTTTGATATCTACCTTGAACAATGTCTACAATTACTAAAACAACAATAACAAAATAGAAGGTTGTTTTACTCATTGGAACAATTTCATTTTCAAATATTTTTAAATGCGCCAAATGCCCACCTTCTGTAACTAACATAATCCCTACAATAAATAAGATAAATAACCCCAACACTTCATACATTCTATTTTTAGCTAGGAATGCTGAAATTCTATCTGCCAACACCAACATTAACAGACCACTAAAAACAATAGCGATAGCCATTATAATAAATGCTGTTGTAGAATTTTCTATAGAACTTGTTAGCCCAATTGCAGCTAAAATAGAATCAAATGAAAATACTAAATTCATTATTACAATGCTTGTTATTGCTGCATTGGCTGATTTTCTTCTTCCACCATCTTCACTTTCAACATCATGACTCAAATCTTTTGTTGAAATCATGTGCCAAATCTCTTTAATAGCTGTATAAATAATAAAACCTCCTCCTGCTAGGACAATTAAACTATGCCCGTTAAATGCAAACTTTAAAACATCATCTATCCCTCCTGTTAAAAAAGAAAATGGTTCTTGAAAAAAATCTATAATCGATACCAAAACAAAAAGCAAAACAATTCTTAATGCAATAGCAATCAAAATACCTACTTTCCTAACGCGTTTCTGGTCTGAAACAGGTGCTTTTTTGCTTTCAAGAGAAATGTACAACAGATTATCAAATCCTAAAACTGCTTGTAAAAGCACTAGCATAAGTAGTGTAAAAATGTTTTCTAACATAGGTTCTAATTTATTTTGAAGTTATGTTGTCTAAAACAGACATAATAATGTAAAGTAGTATGATAACAGGTATAGCTGCAAATTGCAAAACAATTAACAGCACAATACACAAAACTATAAAGATATAACGGGTAACATTATCTTTAAAACTATAATTTTTGAACTTTAATGCGAATAATTTGATACCCGAATTAAGTAAATAACAACTTAAAAAAGTAACACCTATTAAAAACCATTTATTTAAAATAATAGCATTTATAGTATCATTATTCTGAAATTCGATGATTAAAGGCAATGAAATAATCAATAAAGTATTTGCGGGTGTAGGTAAGCCTTTAAAATATGTTTGCTGATCTTCGTCAATATTAAATTTCGCTAATCTGTAGGCCGAAGCCAATGTAATTAATAAACCTATAAGTGGTAATACATAATAAAACTCTGGGTTACTAAATTCAAACCCTATTGTTCTATTATAACCAGAACTACCAACTGTCTCTTGCCATGAAGGACCTGTAAGTTGCAATAACTTATACATAACAATTCCTGGGACTAATCCACTGGTTACCATATCTGCTAATGAATCCAATTGCAATCCCAATTCACTCTGCACTTTTAATTTTCTTGCAGCAAAACCATCAAAAAAATCAAAAAATATACCCAAAAACACAAAAAGGGCAGCAGAAACAAAGCTAGCGTTAACTGCTAGAAGTACAGCAACACACCCACAAAACAAATTTAGTAGCGTAAGTGCATTAGGTATATGTTTTTTCATAGTTAGTTTGCTTAGATTTTGTAAAAATAACAAACAAATTGAGTCTAAAGCAATATCTATTATATTTTGAAGTTTTAAAGAATGTAAATTATGTGCATCTTTGTAAAAAAATTGCGATTGAGACTTTACATCACCACATGCTTTTGTGCTTTATCTGTGTCTTTATTTAGTCAAACCGTTAGAAAATACTCTAATGAGTTTATGAATATAGGTGTAGATGCTGCTGCATTGGGCATGAGTAGTGCCGTAACAGCACACGCCTCTGATGTTAACGCTGGGTATTGGAATCCTGCTGGACTTTTAAAACTTGAAGACAGCCAGCTTGCTTTAATGCACTCCAGCTATTTTGCAAATATTGCTAATTACGATTATGCAGCCTACGCAATGCCTTTAGATGATAGAAGTGCGGTTGGCATATCATTAATTCGTTTTGCGGTTGATGATATTTTAAATACAACTCAACTTATTGACGCTGATGGGAATATAAATTACGACAGAATCAGTTTGTTTTCAACTGCAGATTATGGATTAACATTTTCTTACGCCCGAAAATTACCCGTTCAAGGTTTAAATTATGGTATAAATGCAAAAGTTATAAGACGTGTTATTGGAGATTTTGCCTCTTCATGGGGTTTTGGTTTAGATGTTGGTGTACAATTTGAAACCAATAACGACTGGAAGTTTGGTATAATGGCCAGAGATATTACAACAACTTTTAATGCTTGGGCTATTGATGAAGATGAATTTGCAACTATTAGTGATGCTGTTGAAGGACAAAATCAAGAATTACCCGAGAGTACAGAAATTACTATTCCTAAATTACAAATTGGAATTTCCAAGTTAGTAGATTTTAATGTTGATTATACGCTTTTAACTTCAGTTAATTTGAATGTTAGGTTTGAAGAAAATAATGATATTATTTCAACATCGTTTGCCAGTATAAATCCTGCTTTAGGCTTTGAATTTGGTTATATCGATATGGTTTACCTTCGTGCTGGTATGGGAAATTTTCAAAATGAACTGCAAATTGACAATAGTGACCAGCTAACCTTTCAACCCAGTTTTGGCTTAGGTTTTAAATACAATGGTATTCAAATTGACTATGCTTTTACCGATATTGGAGACCAAAGTGTTGCTCTTTACTCTAATGTATTTTCTCTAAAACTTGATTTTAGTATCTTTAGGTAACACTTAGCATACACTTGCAAAATAATTAAACCGTTTAATGGTAAAACTTTAAAAATTGAAAAAAATACTACGCATTCTATTTCTTTTTTTATTTGCTAATCCTCTTTTTGCTCAACAAAACCAACTATCGCCTCAAGCTGAAATAAGCGTACTTACGGTAGGTCCAGGAACATCCCTAAATGATGCCTTTGGTCATAGCGGGTTTAGAATTAAAGATCTAAACAAGGACATTGATGTTGTTTATGGTTATGGCGAATATGATTTTGATGCCCCAAATTTCTATTTAAAGTTTGCACAAGGAAAACTCAACTACCTCATAAATAAAACTGAATTTAATCGATTTTATCAAATCTACAAATACTACAATAGAGGGATAAAAGAACAGCTTTTGAATCTTTCGCAAAACGAAAAACAAAAACTCTACGATTACTTAATTGAAAATTATAAACCAGAAAATAGACGCTACTTATACGAGTTCTTTTTTGATAATTGCGCAACAAAAATTAAAGATGTATGTAATATAACTCTGGATAACGCTATTACATTTAACAAACCTAAAGATTTTAAAGATGCTACCTTTAGAACCTTAATACATAACAATTTAAACAGAAATTCTTGGGGAAGTTTGGGGATTGATTTAGCTCTTGGGTCAGTTATTGACAGACAAGCAACACCTGAAGAACATATGTTTTTACCAGAAAACATCTATAGATTTTTTGAACATGCAACCATTGAAAACTCTAACAAATCTTTGGTTAAATCAAGCAGAATTTTGTACTCAAAAAAAGTCATCCCACAAACCACTAATTTTATATTAAGCCCGCTGTTTATTTTAGGTATAATAGGCCTTTTAATTATTTATATAACTTATAGAGACAATCAGAAAACAATAAGAACGAAGTGGTTAGATGTAATACTTTTTATTTTTACAGGATTAGTGGGTGTTCTAATTTTATTATTATGGTTCGCCACCAATCATACTGGAACGCATCACAACTATAATTTACTTTGGGCGTTTGCACTGAATATTTTATTTATTCATCAACTTTTAAAATCAAAAACAAGCGCATGGTTTGTAAAATACATTAAGCTATTAATCATTTTACTTTGCCTACTAACACTTCATTGGATTATTGGCGTACAAGTATTTGCTCCTGCATTAATACCTTTATTAATTGCTCTTTTTATCCGATACATATTCTTGGTAAAACATTACAAGAATCATCTATAATTGGTCTATATCCTAAAAATAAATAATTAAGTCGCAAAGTTCTGATTACTAACTTTTCATTAATAAAACTACTGCCCTCGGAAGAAAATAACAGTACTAAGTGTTTTTATTAAAATATTCATATCAAGAAAAAAGCCTCTGTGTTTAATATAATATAAATCGTATTGCAGCTTCAGCAAACTATCATCAATTGATGCTGCATACCTTGTTTTTACCTGAGCCCAACCTGTAAGCCCTGGTTTTACAATATGCCTTGTTTCGTAAAAAGGCAACATTTTAGATAGTTCTCTAACAAAAAACGGACGTTCTGGTCTTGGACCAATCAAACTCATTTCTCCTTTCAAAATATTGACAAACTGTGGAATTTCATCTAATCTTGAATGCCTTAAAAATTTACCAAAAGGCGTCACTCTTACATCTCCTTTTTTTGCCCATGCAATACCAGATTGTTCAGCATCTCGTATCATGGTTCGAAATTTAATAATCTTAAAAAGTCTACCATTTTTACCCACACGTTCTTGTGAGTAAAATAACGGTCCACGATTTCCTATAAAATTTCCTAATAATACAAACGGCACAAAAATCAACCCAATCAAAACACCAAAAAATGATATTAAAATATCGAAAAGACGATGAAAAAATAGATACAGTTTATTTTGATTATTTCTACTAAAAGGAAAGTACTTATAGAAATCTTTACCCACAAACTGAACTGGTATACGTTGTGTTAAATCTTCATAAACTTGGGTATACTCATTTATTGGAAAACCTTCTTCCAATAACTTTATAAGTGTATAATAAATTTCAGAGGTAATATTCTCTGAACTATAACTAGCAACAACAATCTCTGATAAATTTTCTTTTTTAATAACATCAATAATATGTCTTGGTGCATATTCCTTAACGGCATTAAACTTTACAGACGACAACTTATCTCGCTCACAATTAACAAAACCAACAATCTTATAATTTGGATCTGAACTTTTAAAAGCCTCAATAATGGTTTCAATATTAGAAGTTTCTCCAATAATTAAAACTTTTTTATAAAACCTTGGTGATACTATAAATGTGATATAAGCAAAACGCCATAAGAATAATGCAATAAGAATTGAAAAATAAAAGAATAAGATTTGCAATCTATTATCTGGTAAAACAGGTGTGTAAAATGGTGTTAAAAGATAAAAAAGCACAGTTGTGGATACTGTAAAAACTATACCTGAAGCTATTTTTTCTATTTTACTGGACTTTTGTAAATCGTAAAGCTCAAAAACGGTAGCAAAAATAGATACATACAAAACAAGCACCAATACCCATGTCCAGTTTTCTTTTGTAATAGTAAAGTAATCAAAATCTAAACTATTACTAACAAAATAAAGTGTACATAGAATAGACAATACATCGAAAATACGTAGGAGTATTTTTCGTTCAGATATATTAAAATGAATACCACTATTAGACATTCGTAAAGGGAATTTGAGAGATCATAAAGATAGTAAGTAAATTCTATTCTACTTACATTATTTTAAAAGTTTAATCCAGTGTTTCTTAACATTTTCCCAATCAAACTGTTCTACGAAATTTCTAGCCTCTTTTGTTATTTTATTAGTTTTCTCATTTGAATCTGCAATTTCAAGAATCATACTTACAAACTCATCTGCGCTATTAGGTGCAACCAAAAAACCATTCTTTTTGTGTTCTATTAAAAATGGAAGACCACCAACATTTGTTGACACCACTGGCAAACCTAAAGCCATTGCTTCAATGACACTAACGGGCATATTATCAAAATTTGTAGTATTTATAAAAATATTATATTGTTCAGATAACTCAATCCATTCTTGTTTAGTTAATTTTCCTTTAAAATCAACTCTTACAGCTAATTTCTCTGCATGTTTTTTTACTATTGATAAGCTTCCATCTCCATCTGGACCTATCATACAAAGTTCAGCATGAATATTTTTATCCTTAAGTGCTTTTAAAACTTCAACAGCTAATATTGGATTGTATATTCTTGAAAATGAACGTACCCAAAGCAACTTTATAGTATCAAAAGGTCTTTCTTTAAAAGTGTAATTATCTATCTCAATAGTATTAGGAATATAAATAATATTCTCAAATCCTAAAGCTTCAAAATTCGATTTTGTATACATTGAAGGCGCTACATTGGTATACGAATCATTGAAAATAGCTTTTGATAGTTTAGATGTTTTTTTTAAACGATTAGGAAGGTTACCACCGTGAAGAATTGGAATGTACTTTAATTTCAATATTCTACACAATTGACTAACAAAAAAAGCATAGTAAAAGTTTAAGGTACTATAGGTATCTATTAAAACATAATCTGCGCTTCTTCTATGTTTCACACAAAACCAAAGCATATCCAACAACCTAAACAAGATATTCTTTTTTGCAGAAGCCGAATAAACTTTGTAATCCTCTCCTTCCAATAACTTACCTAGAATATCTATAGAAGACAAGTTTGCTTCACTTTTAACGCCTTCTTTATTACCAATATAAATTAAGGTTTTCAAGAGCTTACAGAAATTAGTTTCTTTTTAGATTTTAAACGCTTCAATTGTTTTACTTTAGTTTTTTTAAATTGAATATCTAACAAACAAAGTCCGTAAACAAAAGCTGGTGCAGCAATTCTCATAGAGGAGTGATTAATGGTTAAGAACCAAAAAAAATAGCACGAATAAAAGAAAACATTAGATTTACTTCGTATTCGAAATAATAAAGGCGTAAACAACAAAATTAAAAATGCAGTCATTCCAAACAAACCATGTTCAGATAAAATTCTACTCATCTCATTGTGAGAAGCCGCTTCTATACCTTCGCTTTTTTGTCTTAGTTCTTTAATTTTCCCAACTCCGACTCCTAAAACTGGATTTTTTAAAAACTCATCTATTTCAAAAGACACTAAATCTGCACGACCTGTTGAAATATCGGCTTTCTCTCTACCAAGGGCATCCCTGTTAGTATAACGTTTATCAATCAGACCACTAGTTTGAATAGAAGAAAACAACCATATTAACAATCCAATACTTATAAATAAAAATACCGTTCTACTAATTCTGAATTTTGCTTTTGCATTTACCTTAATAAAATAAAAATAGATAAACGCTACAATCATAATTAATGCAGTAATAACACCACCACGACTAAAGGTTACAATAGCTCTATAACTGATTAAGGCAACTATAATACCATTTATAAGTTTCAAAAAAAAGGATGGAGAAAGCATAAAAAATCGGATACTATAAACAAACATACCAAGTCCTAAAACAGTAGATACTTGATTTGGACCAAAACCACCTGATGCCGCAAAATTGGATCCTGTTCCAGTGAGTGTCTCTTTTATACTTGGCGTATACAAAAACAAATACACCATAGTAGACAAAAGTGGTAATGCCATAGCTAACAATACTTTATGTATATCTTGATAGGTAATTTTCCTCTTATAACAAAAAACAGAAACTATACCTAAACAAACAGGACCACTTAAATTAAACGCTATAGCAGTTCTAATCGTTGTTTGCTCTGTTATATTAAAGCCAGCTACCAAAATTCCTGGAATTAATAAAAATATATAAATTAAGTATGGAATAGGTTGATTAAGCCTTACACTAAAAATACCAAACAGACAAAATAGGATAACCAAATATTTTGAAGTTTCATACAAAAAACTACCTCCCGTCATTCGTAAAAAAACCTCTGCACCAACAACATAACTACAAGCCATTAAAACTTGAACCGCTTTTTTTGACGGTGGACTCTTAAAAATCTGATTTGAAAAATAAAGAAAAATACCCAGTAGATACACTTTGGAAAGCAACTCTAAACTATAAATTGCAAATCCTATTAAAATATGCAAACCAATAAGTTTTATGTAATTAGAATTTTTCAAATTAACTGATTACTTTTTTATAAACTTCCAAGATTTTATTTAACTGCGATTGCTCCGAAAAGTTACCCTTAACATGTTGATTAAACTTAGTTAAATGCTCATTTCTAACTGATTCATTTTTAATATAAAACATTAAAGCTTTAAATAACTCTTCCATATTTAAAGATTTAACTACCAACCCATTAATGTTATTAAAAATCACATTTTCAACCTCACCAACCCGAGTTGCTATTACCGCTAGGTTTGACAATCCGTATTCTAATAAAGCTACTGGCAACCCTTCAGATTTTGAAGATAAAACTCCAATTTCACATTGCTCTAAAATATTAAAAATATCAGGCTTACTTCCGTAAACAAATACAGACCCATCTAAATTCAGTTCCTTAATTCTAAGCTTAACTTGTGACGAATAATCATCGTTAAAATCCTTACCAACACAATGCAAAGTCCATTCAGGATAAAACTCTAATACTTTCTTAAAAGCACCTAACAGGGTGAAATGGTCTTTTTGAGGCCTTAAATTAGCTAAACAAACTATACGCTTCCCCACAACACCTTTTAAAACTGATGACGCTTCTCGTTTATCAACAGAAGCGAAATTTGGCAAGTAAGAAATATTTTTAGTGTTTAAATTTTGTTTCGCCCATGCTTCAAGATCTTTATTAACACTAAAAATATGAGAAAAATACTTAGAGCAAAATTTCAACATTCGAGATTTTCTATTATCAAGAAACTCACTATCCCCATAATGATCATGCCACACAACCATTAAGTTATTATTAAAAAACTTTGCAATTGCTGCCAGAAAAAAAGATGATGAATGCGCGTGAATAACATCTACCTTATATGCTTTCAAAAAACGATTAAGTAGTTTTATTGCTTTTAAATCTATAGTCTTTTTCTTTCCTAAAAAAAGATACCCAACATCATCAGATAAGCTTTTTTTCAATAACCCCTCCTTTCTTGTAGCACATAAAAAAGAGGCTTCAATCTTACCAGAGAATGCATTTGCTAAATTAACAGCTACACGCTCTGATCCACCAGGGTCTAAAGAATCTATTAATTGTAAAACACGCATTAAGCTTCTAATAATTTAATAATTTCAGTCTCAAAAACATCTAAAGTATAGTTTTGCGACCATTTAAAAGCATTTTTTGACATTGATTTTAAGCCTTCTAAGCTTTTTACATGCCTTAAAATAATCTCTACTGCGCTTTCTAGATTACAATCAATTAAAACCCCTCTATTACCGTAATCCAGCATAAACGGAACACATGAAACCGAAGTTGAAATAGGAATTACACCAAAAAACATGGCTTCAGCAATAGCTTTTGGCCAACCCTCTGATTTTGAAGGTAGTATTAAAAAATGAGCCTCTCGAAAAGCTTTCTTTATCGCATCTTTATCTTGATTACCCATTAATTTAACATACTCACCAAGGTTATTATGAGCAATATACTTTTGCAGTTCTAATTTCAACTCACCATCACCAAACAAATATAATTCAGCTTGAACCCCTTGTTTTACTAATGCTTCAATAATTTTAATTGTAAATAACGGACGTTTTCCCTCAACTAATCCACCAACAAATATGAATGTAAGGCAACCTGAGTAATCACGAACTTTGGGAATTATGCGTTCTTCATTTTTATAGGTTGCCGTAAAAAAAGGCTTAATATTTTTTGATTGATCTTCCCAATCACCATAAACCAAAACCTGTGTTTTTTTTGTTAAAACAGTATTAGAAAGAATCCATTTCTGAAATTTATAACTTAAAGGTTGCCTCGCTTCCGGATCCCAATTTCCAGCATATTTTGCCGTTTTAGATTTATTTGGAAAAAGCATCTGAACCAAACATCCTAACAACCCAATATTACCTGGACACCTTAAATGAATATGATCTGAATCTCTACAGGCCTTAAAAATCTCAAATAGTATTAATGGTATTTTAAAAAATGACAAAAACGCCTTCTTTAAACCTGTGAAATCTATAGATGAAACCTCTTTAAAAATCAGATTATCATGACTATAAGATAAATCAATTAAACTTTTACTTTTATAGTGTTTTGGCGCTAACAAAACCACCTCATCTGCATGTTTTAACCATAAATTCATTTCTCGCACATAGGGTGCGTATGCATAAATTCCATCTTCATCCACTAAATGCGGCACATGAGTTATGATTAAAAATTTCATGAATCTAACCTTGGCTTATTAAAAAGTAAAGATAACCAACCCAATTTTCTCCCCAAAGCCTCAGTAAAGGCCTCTTTCTTGTTTTGAATAGTAAAAACATTTACAAAACGAACAGTTGTTAAAAGCAAAACCGTAGCATTCCATTTAAGTCTTGCCTTAAAATTAGGCTTTGGATATTTTACACGCCACACATACCATCCATTCCTAACAACCATTTTACCATATTTAAAATGATTTGGCCTTCCAGAAGCCTCATGATAATGCGATAATCTAGCATTTGTATTTACATACAACTTTCCTAATTTAGAAACCCTTAAAGAGAAATCAGCATCCTCATACAAGCCGTAGCCTTCAAAATATGTAGAAAAAGAAAGTTTATCAAAAACCTCTTTTTTATAACTAGAAACACCTCCCATAATCAATTCTACCTCATAAACTTCACCCGAAGGAGGTAAAAAACCTATAGACCTACCATGAGCAAATGTAGGCAAGTATCCCGGAGGCGCATCAGGCAGCAAACCTAGTTTATGCCTTAGCCTAAATCTTGATGGCTCATTTCGCTCCCAACCATCAAAACAAAACATATTAGTATTTTTTGTTTTAGAAACAGATTTAGACCAACTCACTTCGTTTGTGATATAACCCCCAACAGCTAAAGCAGCTGGATTAACCTTATAAGTCTCGATTAAATTCTCAAAATAATCAGACTCCAAAACCACATCATCATCTAAAAAACAAATTACCTGAGAGTCTTTAGCAACTAGCCCCAATCCGTAATTACGTTGTTTTGTTAAACCCCTATCCTTATCACCAACCTTGTAATATTTTAAGCACTCAAAGCTATTATTTTCCAAAATACTCTGTGTCTCGTCATTAGTTGAACCATCAATTATCAATATTTCCGACGGATATACCGTTTGCTCCTTAACAGACTTAAGCAATTTTAGCAAAGACATGCTCCGCATATAAGTACAAATGATTAACGTAAAATCCATACTAAAATGCTTCATTTAAACGATTAGCCCACAACTTACTTAAGCGCCATTGTTTTTTAAAAACAGAAAGATACTTAAACGGATTTTTGATTTTTTGTTGCGAATAGTATTTCAAGAATAACACCGTTCTGTATCCTAATAATTGCTCTTTAGTTGAGTTTTTCATCCTATTCAACATCACTGTGGGTGATGGTTTTGGCAATAAAACACCTTCTTCCCAAGAGCGCTTAAACTTAGTCCTAAAACCACCTATTGGAGCTTTTAGGTGTTCTATTTCAGGAAAGGGCAAATAAACGACATCGACCCCTTTATTCCTAAGCTGCATACCAAAATCTACATCTTCACCGTAACCAAATTCAAACTTCATATCAAATTTAAGCCCTTTAAGCCTATTAGCTTTAACCACACTACAACCAGAACCAAATGACGCCCACTGCACAACAGTATTTAAGCTTTTTATATCGCTCTCCTCCAAACAACTTAAAGTAACAGCATGCAGGTCTAAATCTTTCATTTTTGACAAAACAGTTTTTATAAAACCTGAATCAATTCTAACATCATCATCTGCAAGAAAAACATAATCTGCATCAACTAAGTCTAGTCCAATATTTCGAGCATTACAAGCCCCTGTTTGATGCGTAAATTGATGAACTACACTAAAACTCCAGTCCTCTTTTTGAAGAAAATCTAACTCAGAGACACTATTTTTATCATCGTTTTGTTCAACAATTATCACTTGATTTAATTGATATGTTTGTTTTTCTAAATC
Organism: uncultured Algibacter sp.; assembly: GCA_947502405.1. Lineage (GTDB taxonomy): Bacteria > Bacteroidota > Bacteroidia > Flavobacteriales > Flavobacteriaceae > Algibacter_B. The sequence continues at coordinate 157,714 of CANMZT010000007.1, forward strand.
TTTTAGAAAATTATACAGATGCTTTTTTCTACCTAATGTAGGCACAATTACATCAATTCTATCGTCATGAACTGGGATCAATTTATTAATTGGAGTTAAATCAAAATAAAAATCAGCATCAAGTTTTTTTACAAATAAAGTTCTCAAAAAAGAAACCACCGGAAACCTTCTTTCATTAATAATTAGGTTAACCAATAATAAAAAACTCCATATTGGCTTGTAATGCATTTTCACAAATTTGAATAGCTTTGAAGTAGAAATTTTAGGCGCCTCAAAATCACTTAAAACGTTAATTAAACGAGGCTCTGAATAACAAAACAAACCACGAGACATTCCTAATTTTGCCATTGAATTCAAACCAAAATTTAATTCTTGATTTTTATCAACCACACCTTCAAACTTAATTAATTGTGAATTATGAATACAACCTAACAAAGAGCTAACCAGCCAACTAGGATACTTTACATCTTTTTTCACTTTAATAAAAGGAGAATCTTCAATATAACCTATTTCTTTAGAAATAAAACTTGTACTAGAGTATGAGAGCAATGTGTTTTTAAGCTTAAAGACTTGCTCTATGGCTTCAAAATTAATATTAGATTCAACACAATCGTTACACCAAATAAGAATTCGATTTTCGAATTGTTTTGCCAGTTCAAAAAAAGCAACAAAAGGTTTCTCTGAAGTGAATTTTAAATTCTGATTTGAATTTAAATCCACAACTCGTAATACCTTTTCATTTTTATGAACCAATAAAATCATGAATTAATAATTGAATTGTAATAGTCTATATTAATATCTGCATTTTTTTCAATATCAAAAGTTTCTTCAACTTTATGTCTGGCGTTCTTTCCTATTTTTTCACATAAAGCTTTATCTTCAAAAAGCATTAAAATTCTATTTGCATAAGAATCAATATCTGATGGATGCACCAAATAGCCGTTAATACCATCATCAATTAATTCTTGCGCCCAACCTATACTGGTATTCACCACGGGTTTTTGCATTGCCATAGACTCTATAGTTACCATTCCTAAAGTTTCTGCAAATGATGGATAGGTACAAACATGAGACTTTTTAATATGCTCCTGAACCTCCTCATAAGGGATTCCACCTAGATAATTGACCTGACCTTTAGCCTCTTCTGAAAAAATATCTTGCATTAGTTTGAAGGTTGAAGCATTTCCTGTTTTAATATCGGATGAGTCCCCCCCTATTAAAACCAATTTAGCTTCTGGTTTTTCTTTAATAACCTTATTAAATATTTCAGCCAATTCTAAAACCCCTTTTTTTCTTATGATGGTACCAATATATAAGATGGTATTAGTATCGAATTCCTGAGGCTTATCATTAACAAAATGCTGTAATTGCAAACCGTAGTGAATGGTTTTTATTTTCTTTTTATCTAACCCAAAAATCTTTCGGGTTTCTTCTCCTGCATAAGTTGTTGGTGCTACATAAGCCGAAGCACTTTTTAAAGCCAGCTTTTCAAACATAAAGTTTTTAAACTTCTGCTGGCGTTTATCTAATTTACAGAAATAAGCATCGCTACCATGAAATCTAATCACTAAAGGTACTTTAAACCTCATAAATGCTGTAATACCCGTCCAATCTGGTGCTTCTAAAATATCAATACTTTTCTTTTTTACTATAGCATTGACATAATTTTGAACAAACTTTCGGTAGAAATACCATGTAAACAACTTGTAACTCTCTTTTTTTATAAGATGAATTTCTACACCTTCATCATGCACAACCGTTGACGCTTCTTGATGATAAACAAATACCGTAACATCAACACCTTTTTTAACCAAGGTAACAGCTAAATTTTTAATACTCGTTGCTATACCTGCAGCAAACTTTACTTTTGGATGTGGATACTCTGATGTTATAAGACCTATTCGCATGGTTTATTTTAAAATTGAGCTAATGGTATTCCATATATTTTTAGAAGCTTCTGTTGGCGTTTTTCCAACCACAGTCTCATACCATGCTTTGCAGGTTTCAACATTAGAAAGCGTGCCATCTAAAATCTGCTTCACTAAACTTTCTAATTCTTGTTTATCCGTACAAAAAATTGCAGCTTCTTTACTAGGCATACTTCTAAAATGTACATATTTGTAATTCTGTCCAATATCACGTATACCTTTTTTTAACTGAGGTTGCTCATAATTATAGTAAATACAAGGTTTATTATGTGCAACAAAATCAAAAACTGTTGAAGAACACACGTTGGTTACAAACTCTGTATGCTCACAAACATTATATAGCATTTTAAAATCTTCTGGGGTTGGCAATACCTGATTCCATTGACTACCAACTTGTTTCCAAATAGGATCTAAAACTTCAATAATATCTTTATTAGCAGCTATAACAGCATCGTACCTTGATGTAAAATCTACAGGACATTTTCTATATAGAATAGCCAAATTTTCGCCTTTACTATTTAAACTTCTAACTGCATTGGCCAAATCTTCCAAATAGTGTTGGTCTAGTGGTGAAGTGGTTTCGTCATCACCAGAAAAACAGATATATTTTTTGTTTACATCCAAATGATACTCTTTAAAAAAATCTGCCCTTGTTTCTTTTAAAGACGAATCATAATGTGGTTCAAATTGAGGTGTTCCTGTTACAAAAACCTGATGTGCTTTTACAAACGGATAATACTGTAACACCTGCTCTTTCATCAAATCACTCCAAACAAAATAATAATCTGTTTCTACAACTTGCATCGCTTTCGGCACATTATCCCAAGAATATACAAAAGCAACTGTTGGGATTCCTAAATCTTGCGCCGCTAACAAAGCACTTATAGATTGTGTTGCTCGTTGTGTAGTGCAGAATACTAAATCTGGCTTATGCTTTTCTAATTGGGCTTTACAATATTTATACTTTGATGTAGAACGCTCTAACTTATTAATTTTTGCCCTTAATTTTACAATACCTCTTTCTGATGAATATAAGCCTATTAAGCATTTTGTATATAAACTTTTTAGGCTATTTTTTAAACCTTTATAATTAAATGGAAACTTATAAGTTGGGTATACACTATCATTAAACTTATCTCTAGAAACGTTTAATTCAGCTCGTTTTCTAGCTCTTGAATATATTGGCAATAAAGGATGTGTTGAGTGATCTTCAATCTTCACTTCTTTAAAACCTAAATTATCTTCGAGAGAAAAAATGGTATTATTCCAATAGGTGATATCAAAACCCATAGATTCTCCAACATTTTTAAAATCTGTAAAGGCAAAATTTCTTAATCCTACACCATCAGGAAAAAAAACAAATACTTTCTTCTTCATCTATTTTAATTAAACTTTAAAAGGACAAACACTCATAAGCCCGCTACACAATTTTTCTACAACACGCGTTTCAGGGAGCGATTCTTTATCTTTAAAAAGGCCTTCTAATGTATTTAAACTCATTTTAACATCAATTATTTTTGATGCATAATTTGTGATTTTTACAGACTCAAAATAATCTTGGTACTTTATATCATCACCAAATACATCGCCTGAAAACTTCTGCCATACAGCCGGAATTCCGTATGCATGGGCTAAAATAACACCATGAAGTGAAGACGACACTATTTTTTTACATTTTAGAAAAGCGTTTGTAGTTTCTTCAACGTCATTTGTCATTAAATCAATTAATAAAATATCCTTTTCACTTTTGTAAAAATCTTTAATCTTATTAAAATCTCTATAATGTGGAACAATACCAACGGCATACTCTTTTTCTATTTTAGGGCTGTAATAATTAGGCAGCAACAAAGCTGGATCTCCATAAATTTCAGGCACCTCATAGCCTTGACTCATTAAATGTTTTCTGGTCTGAGGACCGCGCACCGCTAAAAATTTTGCTTTTTTTATGGGGTACTCCTTTGATACAATACCACTACCCCAAACAATACATTTATGATTAACATTAGTGAGAATACTGCCAATTGTAACATAAATAGGCGAAAAAAAATCGTGTAATGAGAATTGTGATGGCTTACTCCAAATCACTTCTTTTCCAGATATCTTTTCTACTAAATATTTACCAAGTAAATCTCCGTAATTCTCTTTTGTTTTACCTTGAAGCTTAATTTCATTCCACCAAAATAGTCTTATCTTATCTGATGAAAGCATATTACACTTTTTGATTTTTTAATTTATCGCGTTGTACTTGTTCGATAGGTAAAATATCTTGATTTTTAAATTGAAGTGCATCATAAACAGCATTAACATCCCTAGTTAACTTCCGTAACCCCATGGGCTCTAAAGATGCAGCATGATCGGTACCTTTCCAAGTTCTATCTATAGTATAATGGCGTTCAATAACATTAGCTCCTAAAGTGTAAGCAGCTACATCAACTGCGATTCCTAAATGATGTCCTGAGAAACCAATATGCTTAACATCGCCTCCATATTTTTCTATAAGTAGATTAATATCCAAAAGACATACATCTTTAAAAGGCACTGGATACCCTGATGTGCAGTTATAAAGTACTAAATCTTTATTTCTGTGCTTTCTTTTAAAAAGATCAACAAGGTCTTCAATCTCATTTTTAGTAGTCATACCTGTAGAAATATGAATTTCACCCTTGTAATTATCACACAACCATTCCAACATCTTAATATTGTTGTTACATGCAGAAGGAATTTTAATAAAATCTGGATTAAGAGATGCTATCTCTTTAGCAGATGTTAAATCCCACACTGAAGTTGAGTAGGTAATACCAATAGATTCACAATAGGCTTTTAAATCCCTATGCTGATTAACATCAAACTCTAAAAACTCTCGATGTGCTCCATAAGTTTCACCATAAGAATTGACTGGATTAGGATGCGGTTGATTGTATTGCTCCTCAGTTAACAGCTCTTTATTATTTCGCTTTTGAAATTTTACAGCATCAACATTACAAAATATTTTAGCCACCTTTATAAGCTCTTTTGCAATCTCCATATCTCCTTTATGATTGCAACCTATTTCAGCTATTACGAATGGTTTTTTGTACAAATTCATATAAGCTTATTCAAATCTTTTATTGTAATTCATAATAAATTGGCAGGCTTCTCTAATCGCTCCTGCTCCCGAGTTTTTTGAGAGTACTATATCTGCATTAGCCTTCACGATGTCTGTTGCATTATTGGGCGCCAAAGACCATCCCACACTACATATATTTGTTAAATCGTTTACATCATCTCCTACATATGCTACATTACTAAGCGTTATATTTTCTTTGGAAATGATATTATTAAGCAAGGTATATTTATCTTTTACTCCGAGAAATACATGTTCAATTTTTAATTTCTCCATACGTTTAGCCACTAATTGAGAATTTTCAGAAGTCATAATCATTACCTCAATATCAAACTGTCTTAAAATTTCAAGCCCCATACCATCACGCATGTCAAAGCTTTTCGTATGTTCACCATCTTTAGTGTAAGTTATTGTACCATCAGTAAAAACACCGTCTACATCTAAAACAACATGTGTTATTTTTTTAGATGCTTTTTCTCGTTTTTGCCTTTCAATTAAAAGACTTTCAACAGCAACCCAATCCGATTCACTATCAATTTCTAGCAAAGAATCTTCAGGCATCTTTACAACTGCCGTTTTATCACCTAATCGGTTTTTATGCTTCTTTAAAGCCTGCTGTGTTACAGTATAAACAGCTCCATTTTCAACTAAAAGTCCTTCAAAATCTTGACGTCTTGGTCTATTAAAAGGATTGTAGTTTATTGGCTTACCATCAGCTCCCCATAAAAATCGGTGCGTGTTTACAACGGTTAAAGCAGAATCGTAATTTCCATCTAATTTATTTAAACAAGCATTTATATCCTCCTTTTTTGTAAAAGGCGATGTAGCTTGCAATAAACAAAAGGCATCAAAATTATAATCTATGGATTCGCAGAATTCTATCATTGCGGTTTCAGTTGAAGCTGTATCACTGGCACTAGCTTCACTTCGTAATAAAGCTTTAACCTTATTAGTCCAATGATATTCTTTATTGATAAATTCAATTATAAGTGCATCATCTGTGTATACCACTACTTCATCTAAATCAGAAAAAATAGCTTCACCTAAAACCCAAGTAAATAATGGCCTCCCAACCATTTTTCGTTTGTTTTTGTTAGGTATCCCTCTAGAACCTTTCCTAAGTGGTATAAAACCTATTGTTTTCATTACTATTTAATTAGATGAATAATCGCTAAAATACATTTTTTACAGATGAAACTATATAAAAGCTTTAGATATTTACAGCAAAACTTAAGACTCTGAAACTATTGTTTTTACTTTAAGAACTATATTTTCAAGCACTTTACCTCTTCCATTTTTTATTAATGATTCTCGATTATCACAAAGCATATTGTAAACCTCAATGCATTTATTCATTCGCTCTACATATTCAGCATCAGACATATTACTTATGTATTCAAAAAGTTCTTCTGGGTTTTCAAACTCTGAGTAATCAATAAAACTATTTTTTGGAAATAACTCATAAGCATTTGTGTTTTTTCCATAGTAGATAGGTAAACAATTGAAAAGAATACTATCCCATATTTTTTCTGTCATGTAATTAAACATTGCTGTATTTTCAAAACATAAATTAAAGTGATAATTACTCATCAATGCTTTTTTGCGGTAAAAATACGCTCCATCTCTAGAGTCTTCTTTTGAAACATTATTAGGCCAACCTTTACCATAAACATCTAAAGCGTTAATTTTATTACCGACAAGACAAATTTTAGACCTTAACGCAATTAAATCTATATTTTTTCCGTCCCTCATTAATGGCTCAGTATCAACACCTTTGTAATAAGACATTAGAGCTATGGTTTTTTTAGATTTTAATTTGAAGTCTTTTGGAAAAAGATTTAAACGCTCTCCAAACATTCCTGTAAAAAATGTGGTGTTAGACACAAAGACATCTCCTGTATAAACATTCATAATATGGCATTTAGCTAACCCAAAGAACTTTATTATTTGAGAACTAAAATTGGTATCAAATCTTGGTTCAAGCGTCCATATTAAAAACTTTTTTCCAAAAATAGATCTCCAGAAAAAAGGTTTCAGATATTTCATATTTTGTGATATAATGATATCTGCATCCTTTGCCTTATCAACTATAATTATATCGTTTTTATTTAGGAATTCTAAATCTCCTTCAACAAAATTATCAAAAGGAGTATATTTAAAATTTGAAGCTTTGTATAACTTGGGCATGGACTTAAACGCTTATTATTTGTTAATAGAATTATATTTTGAAATCACTTCTTTAGCTATCTTATTTCTGTTTAGTGTTAACTTAACAGTTTCTTGATTTATTTTAAAAGCTTCTTCTATTAAATCCGGATTACTAATTCCCAAATCTATTAGTTTAAAGATAGCTTCAACATCGTTACAATCTTGAATTAATAATCCATTCTTTTTATGTTGAATAATATCTTCCGTTGCGCCTCCAGGATTTGATTGAATAGGAAAAGCTCCCATAATTATTGCTTCTAACAAGGTATTAGGCATGCCATCAGAGTTACTGTTACCAATATAAATTAAAGCTTGCCCCATAAGTTTAATAACTTCAATATGCGACAATATGTTAGATTTCTTATAGATTTTCAAATTAAGCTTTCTTAAAGTACTTTTTTTGATGAAAACATCAACTTCTTCATCAGTTCCAAACACAACTATTTGATAATCTTTAATCTTTTTTGTAAGTTTTTCCAAAGCCTTTAAAACTGGAATTGCTCGTCCTGAGCGACCTTGATATCCTTTTACTAATATGGTATTTCTATTTTTTTGTGGTTGGATAAATTCTTCAAATGCATTAATAGCATAGCCTCCCCCTCCAGGAAAAACACCTAGAACCTCTCCATTAAACCCATACTTTTTAGCTAACTCAACATCACGATTACAATCCGTAAATAAATAATTTACTCTTGGCAGAACCTGCTTTATATCTTTTAAATAATCAGGTTGATGCTGAAAATAGAACAAATCACTGCCCCATGAAGAGTAAATCCATTTTATATTGGGATGATTATTCATAACTTTCAAAATAGGCGCGCATGATACATAAAGCACAAAACTGTGTACTACATCTGGCTTAATCTCTAAAAGTGTTTTTTCAAAGACCGCTTCAGTACTATGTTCAATTAAAAAGCTTAGTTTTTTATAAAGCCAAGGCAATCTCTTTTTTATAAAGAGTCTACCTTTTAAGTTAGGATATTTTAACTTCCATCCAGTTATTTGCTTTACCCAAGAAAGCTTCTCAGAATAACCACCATCTCTAACATTAAACCAAAATACCTCGTGTCCAGAGTCTTTTAATTGATCTGTCCATCTTTGAAAATGGATAGAATTCATAGACACCATAAGTATTTTCATCTGTTTAAATTTTATTGTTTTTTTATAAGTGAGATGTAATTCGCCATTAAATATCTCGGTGTTTTACCTTTTTATCATTATGGCTCATTTTATGAAACTATTATAGTTTAATTATTAATGAGATATTTTCACTACTACTATCAAAATTATATAGATATGGTGCGTTTCTTAAATTTAAAATAATACTTTCCAAAAGTAAATCATTAACCTCTTGCATATCCAAAAACGTTTTTACTTTTTTATCTAAAACCTTTTTAGCGACGTGTTTTATGCTTTTATATTCTGAATGCTTTTTTATTGATATAGAAACAACTTTACCTTGACAATTTAATAGCAGATTACTTATAAGACCTTTAACCTCAGAAAGCTCATTAGTCAAATCAAACGCCTCTTCTATAGTTTCTAATCTTTTATAGTCTTCTTTATTATAGTAGCCCCAATTTAAATTCTGATTAGCTTTAGTATTGCCACTTTTTTTGGTAAACTCTAAATACTTTTGATTGATAGTTTCAAGTTGGGAATGAAAAGGCTCCAAACTCAATTTACTTCTATATGTTTTTGGATGCCATTGATGAAGTATTAGCGTGTTTTCTTCATAATAAAAAACATGCTTATTAGCATTTTTTAGTCTTACATGAACATCTGTATCTTCACTTCCCCAACCATGATAAAACTCATCATAGCCATTTATACTCTTTAAAACTTCAGTATTATAAAGTGTCATTCCTGTTGCTTCGTGAGTAGATTTAAACTTTATATTAAACGCATCAAAAGGTTTATCTTTTTTAGATTCTTCTTCACTTAAAAATCCAACTTGAAAATACGTTGCATCTGCTTTGAGTTGATATTGGGTTAATGTTTCGATAAAATCGGGATGATAAATCATATCTATATCTCCCACAAAAAAATAAGGCGTATTACAAGACTTTAAAGCAATATTTATAGCTCTAGATTTACACCATAATTGTTTAGAAGTTTTACAAGAAACCAAGTTTACATGCTTAAAATCTTTTATTAAAATTTTTAAACTTTTAAAATTCTTTTCAGAAGAACCATAATCTACAATAACACAATAAAAATCTTTAGTTGTTTGATTATCCAATGATTTTAAGCAACCTTTAATTAGCTTTAAATCTCTATTTCTATTTGTTAAAACAACAGTTATCATAGTTTATTAAATAGATTTCTTGAGTGAATATATATAATACTTAATTATATCTACAGGTTTTGAGTTTGAAAACATTATTCCAATAAAAACTTGGAATGCTTTAAAATATTGTTTTTCTCTATTATAACAAGCCAACAGCTCCTTTTTATGTTTTAAAACACTTTGTTTAATCACTTTTATTTTACCAGAAAAACTATTATCAGAAGCTATAGATTTAACAATTTCTAGATTTACTTTTGCCGTTTCACTGTGGTGCTTTCTAATTTTTGCAGAAACCCCAATATCTGTTCTATAAACTGCTGTTACATCATCTAAAAATTCCACGGTTCCTTTATCTTTAATGGTCCATAGGTAAGTTGGCCAATCACCATAAGGGAATCTATTTATCCATTCTGGGATGGATTCTTGATTTTGAATATTCCTAAACATCACTGTAACAGAAGTCACTATGTTTTCAAAAATTAAGTCGTCAAACGTGTAAGTAGATGTAGGTAGTTCTTTTTTAACTAACTCAAATTCCCCGTTGCTGTATAACCTTTTATATTTTGTTCCTAAAATGAAACATGTGGGGTTAGCTCTAAAATAATCTACTTGCTTTTGGAGTTTATTGGAATCAATCCAATAGTCATCCCCATCACAAATGGCAATATATTCGCCATTACAAGCTTTAATTGTTCTTAAATAATTTTGAATTAAGCCGATATTCTTACCTAAATCTGGTAATAATTTAATTTTCTCAGGAAATTGTACGGCATATTCCTCGCATATTGCTCGTGTATTGTCTTCACTACAATCTTCACCTATTACCAATTGGTATTTAAAGTTAGTATCTTGATTAAGAATACTACCTATAGCCTGAGCAATAAATTGTTCTTGGTTATAAGTAAGCATAAATATACTAACGGTTATCGCTGACATTATTTAAAAACTTCTTTAGTGACTTCCAAATAATCTTTACCCCATTTTTGGCAAGGTTCCAGATGATTACCTTCTGCCCATTCATTCCATGCATTTATAAAAACAAAATTTTCAGGCACTTCTTTCCATGGGTAGTTTTCCTTAATATGTTTTAGCCAATTTTTATATTTAGTGGGTGTTGAATTATTTAGAATAAACGCTTTATTCTTTCTCGCTGAGTTATCCCACATAGGTGTAGCACCAGGAAAAACTGGCGCTTTAAAAGGTTCATTCATTTGTTCTTCAGTGTAAGCTTCATAATCATAAACAGATGAAATACCATTATTTTCAAATCCTAATTTTGATAAAACCTTATTCTTGATTCGTTTTATAGTATGGCTACTCATTGGCTTAGGTAACCTGCCAAAGTTAGGCTGAAACTCAAAAGCAAAATCAAATCCAGCTGACAAAAACTCAACTTGAGATTTTTGTGCATACCCCAAATACAACCCAGGTAATCCAGATTTTACAGCTTCTTCTCTCCATATTTTTATTGTTTTCTTTATATCTGGAAACAATTCAGGGCGGTAGACTATAAACATAGGTTTATCTTGCACCTTTATATATCGTGCATCTTTAAAAAAGGTTAACAAATGCTTTATATGGTTTAAATCATCATCAAAACCATAATCTTGCTTTAGTAATACTTTATTTTCCGAAGCTTCCCAAGCTCTAGTCCAATCTTCGTTAGCCCAACACAACATAAATGGAAAATCTTCTTTTGGATTTTTTAATTTTCTATCCAAAGGCTCGTACAACATCTTTTTACCATTAAACCAATAGTGATAATAACAAAATCCATGTATTCCGTAGGCTTTAGCTAAAGCTTCTTGTGCTAATCTTGCCTCTTCTAATCGTAAATCGTAAAACCCTAAATCGGCAGGTAAATGCGGTTGATAATGTCCTTCAAAACGTGGGGTAGTTTTGGCAACATTAGTCCATTCAGTAAACCCCTTGCCCCACCATGCATCATTTTCTGGTGTAGGATGAAACTGAGGAAGATGTATAGCTATAGGCTTAATTTTTTCTGACATATCTGTAACAATAAGCTAGTTTTGAATAGATTTTAGACTTTATACGTTTTATAAAAGGCACTCTACCCCTTTGATACACTTCATGGTATTTTTCTTTTGCAAGCTCATTGAATTCAGTATCCTTTTCTTGTTTAAAAAAACGTTGCAAGATTTTTGCTGCTTGCAAAAAACCTTGTTTCATTAACTTAAAATCTACACTCATAGAATGTTTTCTAATTCTATATAATGCTAAAATATTCTTATTATTTTTTATACTTTTTGAATAGTAAAATAACTGTGTCCAAAATACCCAATCTTCGTGATTAGGTAAAGCTTCGTTAAAAGATAACTCATTTTCAAGAATAAGACTTCTTTTAAATAATACGGCATGACAAGGTATAGATTTTCTATATTCCCAATCCAATATAACCTGTTTTTTATAGTCTTCTTCAGACAAAAAAGGAGATAAGTATCGGTGTGGAGCTTCATTATTAGTCCCATCTATAAAAGACAAATAATCGGATACACTTATCTCAGAATCCAAAAGGTCTTTAAGTTGTTCTGAGAACTTTTTTGGCTTTATTAAATCATCCGAATCTAAAAGTTGAACGTATTCTCCACATGCCATTTTTAATCCAAAATTCCTTGCGCTACTTAAGCCTCCATTTTCTTTATATTTATATAGAAATCGTTTATCTTTTTTGCACCATATTGCAGCTATTTCTTTAGAATTATCTGTACTACCATCATCAACAATAATACACTCCCAATCTTGATGCGTTTGCTTATAAACAGATTCTAATGTTTCTCCTAAATAGGATGCTTGATTGAAGCATGGTACAATGACAGAGACTTTTAAACTCAAAATTTTTCTGGCTTATTAAAAATGAATTTTATTAAGTAAAAATAACGTTTAAGAGCATACCATAAGTCTACAAAAAAGCCTTTAAACAGTTTAAATATTGAAATTACAAAACCTTTTGAAGCGGCCATGAAACTAACATCATCATGCCAAAGCTGATAGTTACCAACTACATCATTCTTAAATCTAAAAAATAGCTGCTTTTTAGTTCTGCTTATTTGATAACAAAATATTGCCGGAACAAAATCAATATCATAACCCGCTTTAAGAACTCGTGTTGTCCACTCTTTATCTTCAAACGTAGCTACATCTTCTCGAAATGAAAGTTTTTCCCAAACTGATTTTCTAAACGCTGAACCTGAAAAAATTAAACCTGATTTATTGGGGTCTTGTTTTGCTGAAACCTTGTTTATATAATTCTGATAATCATTAGGGCTGTGTAAACACCTAACACCAGCCAAATTAGAATTTTCGTTAAATTTCTGTTTTATCAATTTAAAAAAATCATGACTTACCGGATAAGCATGTGCACTAAACATAACTACGATTGGAAACTTAGTTTGTTCTGCTGCAAAGTTGGCACTTCCGCCATAACTAAAATTATTAATAGTAATAAATCTAGCACCATAAGCCTTTGAAACCGATTCGCTTTCGTCAGAAGACAGATTATCTATAACTATAATTTCTCCAATATCATCAAAATAGCGTTCCTTGAGGTTTTTAAGTAAAAACCCTAATGCCTTTTCTTGATTTTTATTTCTTATTACTACTGAAATCATAGAATAGAACCTCTTTACTTTTTAAATAACTTTAACGACTTAGATATGTAATTAGCCATTTTATGCGTTGATGATTGCTTGATTTTAGATACCGTATTTTCTTTGTTTTTTAAAAGATACAGTAAGTAATTAACCGTTTCATCATGATGTTTTTTATATAGCGCTTTGTGTTTATTGAAAACATATTTCATATTGGATATACGGTGGTTTTCTAAAGTATCAATTAACATGGATTGTTTTTGTTTTCTATAATAAAACAGAAACTCCTCAACCACTTTATAAATCCAACCACGTTTTGTAATAGCTAGCCAAAATTCCCAATCTTCAAAACCATTTTTCATGTTTTCATCATAACCACCAACTTCATCCCAGCATTTTTTTCGATAAAGTGATGTAGCAATCAAACAATTTTCAAAAAGAATTGCATGATACGTTGTGCCTTCTGGTTTCAATTCATGGATAATATTTTCTTTTCTCTTATAAAAAAACTTACTGTAACAGGATACTATGGCTAAAGCATCATTATTTTCAAGTTCTGGAACTAAAGTAGACAAAAACTTCTCATGTATTATATCGTCTGCATCAAGAGGTAAAATATATTCCCCTTTACTAAGCTTTACTCCAGCATTTCTTGCACTACTTAACCCTCCATTTTTCTTTTCAATATACTTAAAACGATTATCGTTTTCGCACCATACATTTGCTACTAGTTTCGTATCGTCTGGACTCCCATCATTAACAATAATACATTCCCAATTTGCATAAGTTTGATCCATAACCGATTGCAATGCCTCATCCAAAAAATGAGCTTGATTATAACACGGAACAATTATGGATACCAAACTACTCATGATTAAAACTTATTTAATATACCAAGCCTTACCAAGAGCTTAATAATTCTGGAGTGTCGCAAATTATTTATTTTCTTTCGATATAAGAGAATATCGTTTACATCTTGTGTAAAAATAGCATAATCTGTTTTTAAAACAGCCTCCTTTTCATTGAACTTAACAACTTGATTTTTAGGATTAGAACTCAATCCTCCAATATAAAACGTTGAAAGTGGTTTTGCAATATGCTTATAACTTAAATTATATTTACAGATAGCATCAATAAAGAATTTCCAGTCTGAGACTATTTTAAAATCTTCTTTATACAAGTTTGTTCTTAAAAATGCCTCTTTATTTATAAAAGTGGCTGGATGTGGCAAGGTATCTTCCACAAAATAGGAAAATGATAAGGCATCTGGATATGTTTTTATAAAGGTTTTATCTCCCTCAACAACTTGTAAATCAAAATACACTAAATCAAAATCTTTAATGTGCTCTTTATTTTTTTCTAAAACTTTATTATTGTAAAAATGGTCTCCGCTATTTAAAAACAATAAATAGTCTCCTGATGCATGTTTTATTCCTTTATTCATGGCTTCATAAACACCACTATCTGGCTCACTAACCCAAAAATCAAATCGATTGGTGTTTTGTTTTAAATAATCAACACTTCCATCTGTTGAATTACCATCAATTACTATATACTCGAAATCTTGAAAAGTTTGTTGTTTTACACTATCCACTGTTCGTTTAAGCCCTTCAAGATTATTATAGTTAACCGTTATTATGGAGAGTCTTGGTTTCATTCAGTTACTAAGAGGTGCTATAAATCAGTTTATTCTACTTTGTTTAAGGATTGTAAAAACTCTTCAACCTCGAAAAAATGTTTTTCAACTAGGTGCAAATCATCACTATTAAAATTCCACCATTTAATATTTAATAGCTTTTTAATGGTTTCATCTTCAAACCTATATTTTTTTATTTTTATTGGGTTACCAACCGCAATTGCATAAGGCGGTATATCTTTAGAGACAACAGCACCTGCCCCAATTATAGCTCCATCTCCTATAGTTACTCCATCCAATACTGTAACATTCATTCCTATAAAAACATCATTACCAATTGTAATGGGCTTAAATTCTTCAATTTTATTATCAGAACTTAAAGTCATCCCATTTTGCTTTGCTGTAGAGTAAAACATAGGGTGTGTAGATACGCCTTTGGTAGGATGCATACCTCTACCTGCCATAAAATTAGCCCCTATAGAACAAAACTTTCCAACAACTGTATTGTTGATTACAGAATTTTCAGAAATATAAGTGTAATTACCAATTATAGAATTAGACAATCTTGAAGATGGATAAATTTTGGTGTTTGTCCCAAGATATGTCTTAACACTTACAATGTTTTGATTATACCTAAGTACTTTTTTTAAATCTGGAAAAATTAAAAAAAACAGGTTTCTAAGTTTATTTTTAACACTTCTCTTCACATTTTTTTTAGCTGGTTTCTCTTTAAGTGATTTATAAAAGTTTTTAATAATTAAATTAGCGTTTTCATCTTCAACAATATCTATTAACTTAACTTCAATATGTTTTACTAACTCGTTATGATTAAATTCGGTATGAACGCCATTATGTTCTCCTGTATTATCAAAACCAAAATTTTGAACTAATGACTTATTAGGAAATAAAGTATAACCATTTTGAAGTAATACTGATGCATGCCACTTCACAAACCACGTATTAAGTTTGCCTGTAATATTATCTGCTAATTGGCTACTTAAATAATCTCCACCAAATTTATCTAGGCTGTTAAGTAACTTTTTTTGTTTTAACTCATTCCAAAGAAAAAGCGCATCATCATTAAAATGTTTCCATGATCTCTCCCAGGTTGCCCAACCCCAACACAATGGCACATTATAAAAAAAAGTGTTAGGTAAATTTGATTTATGCGGATACATATACCCTGAAACATGCATAACCTTATCATTTTCTTGATAAAGATGTAATGCGTTATTCATGTAATTCAAGAACCCAGAAGAGGTTTCAATATCATCTTCTAGAACAATAACTCTTCCGTGTTTTTCAACTACCTCAGTTACACCATTGATAATGGATTGCGCTAAGCCTCTATTTTTATCACTAACAATAACTTTTACACTTTGAAATCTATCTTCTGCTTTTGCTATTTCATGAACTTTATTAATGTTTTTTAACTCTTGCTCTTCAATATGTTTTTTTGGACCATCGCAAAAAATATACAAATCACTTTGTGCAGCTTCAGGATTTAAAGAAAGGGCATCCAAAGTTCTTTTCGTATGTTTTGGCCTGTTAAAAGCGAAAAGAACTATTGGTGAAAAACTCATAATCTATTATTGTTTATACAAAAATGGGAAAAGTTTCTGTCTAAGCCTAACTATAGACATGTATTAATTTATTGAAGTGATTTATTTTTTTTCATTTTCAAAAATAATTTTACTCTTCTTTTTAAGGATTCTGGAATAAACCTTAATACCCTAGCTTTTATAGAATTTCTCTGGAACACATCCAATAAAATTAAATCCGCATTACTTACATCTTTCTGGGTATTATGATTTTTTTTATATGTTTTATGAACCAATTTAAATAAATTTATAGGAACCCAACTTAGGTTTAGACTATTCATTTTTACATATTTTGAGGTTTCAAGATGGTAACAATAAAAATTGCCATTTGTATCAAAATATATCTTTTTTAAATACTGATTATTCAATATTGATTCATAGGTTTCATAACCATGATCTAGACAAATACAGTCATCAAACGATTCATTATCAATTATTTTATTGAGTCTGATACTTTTTATTCCTTCTTGGTCTCGGTAAGCTTTATAAGCCCTCATTTCAGTAAAAGCGTAATCGGGATGCTTGATAAAATCCTTTTTTTGCTCGTTTAAATACGCCTCGTCTGTAAATAATTCATTAATCTTATTTACATAACCATGAACAACTTTTGATGAAGAAATATAACCATTCATACAAATACCATTGCATTGTTCAGTACAATGAAAATCTTTAAATTTTTCTTCTTGCTTATTCAAGTCTGATAAAATCATGTTATCAGAATCAAAATGCCAAAAAGCATCAATGCTATTTTTATTTATAAAATTGTGTATGTAAAACCAACGTTTGAATACAAACTTTGTCCAAAATTCTTTTTTATGTTTTACTCCTGCAATGTGCTTATAAACTTTATCAAAAACCGTAATCTCATCACTCGCATCATAATCTTGAAATCTATGATGCT
Source organism: uncultured Algibacter sp. (assembly GCA_947502405.1). Taxonomy (GTDB): domain Bacteria; phylum Bacteroidota; class Bacteroidia; order Flavobacteriales; family Flavobacteriaceae; genus Algibacter_B. The sequence goes on from CANMZT010000007.1 coordinate 174,989, forward strand.
CTACTTTAGCTTTTTTTGCAACAATCGCATTTTTTTCATCACCAAGTAAAATTATTCTATTTTGAGGGTTAGTTAATTTTACTTGTTTAAGCGTGTAATATAAATACGGTGAGTTGCCATAATGGCAAAAAATTATTGGTTTTTTTGAATCTTCAATGTTCATCTTAAATTATCTCCAAAAAGAATTAAGCTATAATTAAATCTTACCTTTTGTTTTTGTAAAAGAACGGAAAAATACTTTTTCTACGTGCAACTATTGGAAAATACTTAATGCTAAGTAATGAAAATAGAATTCTATTGTTACTAAAAAAAATAGAAAACCAAGACATAATACTTTGTTTCAAACCTTTACCTTCTTGATAGTTGAGCATCCAATATTTTTTTAAGAGTGCATCTATTTTTTTTAAGGAGACTTTATGTTTACAGCTCCAAAAAATAAGCTTCTCGTAGACTTTAAGTTTGTCATATAATTTTCCGTTATTAAAAACATTAGTATCGTGTACACCTCTCATAGCCAAGGGCTCATGAATAACACCTGTGGCTAATTTAGTTTTTAAAGCCATTTTTATAAACATGTGTGTATCTTCATCTACTGGTAACAACTCATTAAAAAAACCAACCTTATCAAAAACCGATTTCTTTACTGTTAAGCCATCAATTGAAAAATGCCCTTTTTTGTAATGTAATAATACTTCAAAAAGTGCTTCCGGCTTTACTTTTTCTGTAATTGTTGTTAATTTTAATATAGACCTTTCAAATTCCTTAGATTCCCTGTAAAAATGAGCTCCGATGGCATTGTAAACTCCATCAATAGAATGGTCTTTAGCAAATACTTTTTGGTCATTTTTAAATCTATTTTTTAAATAAAAATCATCTGAATCTAAAAACGCAATATAATTACTCGAAGCCTTTTTAATACCCAAGTTTCTACTAGCAGATCTCCCTTTGTTTAGTCCATTAGGATGATGAAATATTTTAATTCTATCATTTTCTTCCTGCAATTTTTCAATTATGTGTAACGAGCTATCCTCGCTTCCATCATTTACTACAATAACCTCAACAACCTCTGGTTGATCTAAAGCAGAAGTTATCGCTTTTTCAACAAAACGTTCCGTATTAAAAACTGGTATGATTACAGAGACTAAAAACTTCATATATATTACCAGAGTATTTTAATGATATTAAAATTCATGAATTAAACCGAGTTTTATTAATACCCTAATAGTTCTGGATTTTCTTAAGGTTCTTAAGGTTCTTTCCAATTTATAGCGGTCCTTAAGGTCAATCATAAAAGGCTTAAACTCTTTATTTAAAACCTGTTCTCTTTCTGCTTTTACGGCAACTTGGTTTTCTTTTAAAGAACTTAACCCATCTCTGTAGTAAGTAGAAAATGTTTCATCTATACACTTGTAAGTTGCATGATGCTTACAAATTGCTAGAATTAGAAATTTCCAGTCTGATACAATTTTTAGATTTTCATCATAATTACCCAATTGATTAAATAACTCCTTTTTTATAAATGTTGCTTGATGTGCAGGTAAATCTTCGTGCAAAAATTTAAATGTTAAGCTTTTAGGAGGCTTTTTTATATAACTTTTGTTTTCACCAATTACATTAATGCTAAAATAAATAACATCATCATTTTGTAAAAAACTATAAACTTTATTTAAACTATTACTATCATTAAAATGATCTCCACTATTCAAAAAATATAAATAATCTCCTTTGGCAACATGAATACCTTTATTCATAGCATGGTAAATACCATTATCTGGTTCGCTTACCCAGTAGCTAAAGTTATCCTTATTAGCTTCTATTATTTTTTTACTTCCATCAGTAGAATCGCCATCAATTACAATATGTTCATAATCTTTAAATGTTTGCTCTTTAACGCTTTGTATTGTGCGCTCAAGACCTAAGCAATCATTATAATTTACGGTAATGATGGATATTAACATAATGTAATTATTGCAATATATTTTTAAACAATTTTATGTAATTCTTAGCCTGTATGGCGTCATCATATTTTTTAAGAGCTTCATCTCTAATAACTTCCGCACTATTAAAAACACCTTCCTTTAGAAAATTGGAAATTGACTTCGCTAATGCGTCTACACTTATTTCATTTGCTAAAATCCCATTTTTCTTATGATTAATCATATCTGGTATTCCTCCAATAGGAAAGCCAATTACTGGTGTACCGCATAACAGAGACTCAATTACGGTGTTAGGCAAGTTATCCATTAATGATGGTATAACAAAAACATCTGCTGCTGAATATACCGAACTTAACAATTCATCATCAGTGATTTTCCCATACTGAATGATGTTTTCAAACTGGTTTAAAGCTTCATTTTTATTTCCTATAACGAATAGTTGAATATTACCATCATCCAACTTTTTAATAGCTTCAAGAAGAAATCTGAAACCTTTTCTATTTGCATTAATTAAATCTGCAACAAACAGCACTACCTTTTTATTTTGAGGAATATTAAGTAACTCCCTAGAGTTTATTTTATCTCTTATTTTAAAAATATCAGAATCGATTCCATTGGGGATTTTATGAACAGGAAAATTATTAAAAAAATCACTTTGCTTTAATTGATTTGTCATCCAATCACATAATGTAACAAAGTGTAAATTATTAACATGCGCTAAAGCTTCTTTTTTAAGTTTAAGTACTTTATTAAACTGCTCTAATTCTTTGTTTGTAACAGTTCTTTTAATAGGAAACCCTCTTTCGTCCATCCCTAAAAAAACTTCTTCATAATGTTCACCTCCTGAAAAGGGATTCATATCATGCAAGGTCCAAACTACAGGTTTAGTGTTTTTCTCAAAAAAAGATTTGTAATCTATAAATTCTGAAACCCAATGTAAATTTATTATGTCGGCTTCTTTATATTGGTCTGATTCTGTTATGTCGTATTTTGAATTTGGGAATGAAAACTTCTCTAACCCATCAATTCTGTTTTCAATAAATAATGCTTCAGCAATTTTTTTTGGAGGTGCCAATATCTTAAATTTAGTGAGAACCTTTATGAATCTTCTTTTTAATTTACTGAATAGGGAATTATTTGTTTTTTGATGAAAAACATAGACTTCTTTATAATTTGACGACTTATTGGCTAATAATAATTTTGAGTTTATATTATTCTTAAGCAAACCCAGATGCAGTCTTACGCAAGCTTTACCTGCACCGCCTTTATCACTTGTATTAACCAACAATACCTTCACTATAGTCTTTAATTAATTGATTAATAGTAAGTAGATTTTTTGATTCGCTATTTTCAGAAATATAAGCAGCTATTTTACCTCCCAAAGTATAATCAAGAGCTAAAAAATTAGTATTAAGCGTTTCAGCAAATAAAACAGAATGAAAACGCATACAAATATTGAGTTCAGATGATTGCATACTTGCTACAATAGAATCAACAGTTGATAATTTTTTCTCGTAGCTTACCCTAGAATCTTTTGAGAAATATGTTTTTATAAAGCGTCTTGAAAAATCTCTATCATCTCCTCCCAACACAAAGTTATGCATGTGGTTAAATACAATTTTTTCCAGATTAAGCTCATCTGCTTTTTTCTTAATCAAATTCGCCAGAGCATCTTCAAATTGTGCTTTTGTTTTAGCAAATGCTTCTTCAGTCATATCTCCTTTAGCATATAAATACTCCCAATCTCTAAGGTATAAAGAAAGAGTATTCTCTTTCTTTGGTTGCTTTTGTTTTAAAAAAGATTGCAAATACAACTTAGCTGGATCTCCAATCATTTCAGTATTAGAAATATTGAAGTTTTTAAGAGCATATTTTTGACTATTCGCGTCTCTTAACTTAATCTCATCAGCTAACAGCAATATTTTGTGAATGGCTTTTTTATATGTTTCGTTATTTATTGGTCCTAATCCACAACCATAAACTGTGGATTTTTTGTTGTGTTTTTTTGCCACACTAAATGCAAGTAATGGTACATAAAGCTCGTTTAAATCCATTAAGGGTCCGCCTCCCATAATAACTTCATCACAGCTTTTGGAATATCGTAAAAAATCAAAATTACTGGTACTTACAACATTTGCTTTTATTTTAAGCTCTTTTATAGTTTGATGTGTTATAAATGGATATAAACTTCCTATAACCACATTTAGTTTATCTCCATATTGTAGCTTATATGAATTTACAATGCCCGCTAAAATAGCTTTATCTCCAACGGTTTCAGTACCATACCAACCCATTATAAAAATACTATACTTAGCTTTTGGTAGTTTCGGTGCCCTTAAAACACTTGACAGTTGTACAACTCGAGCTTCATCATATGGTCTTAAAAACTTCTTTATAAATCCATCTTTGTATACTCTAAGTTGTTCTTTATAGGTTATTTCAGAATGATAATCATGTATACAATCGTTGCACTCATCAGTTATTAAGCGTCTTTTTTCATCTAAATTATTCGCATATATGGCAGTTGAAGACTCATTTATGGCATTTCCAATTATTTTAGACTTAGGTGCACAATAGGCTAACTCGCCTTTTGCATTAATATTTATGCCTTTAGTATGATATGGGCAACCTATAGTTCTCTTTCCTCCTAACAACATGTTCTGAATGCTAGAATAAGTGCGTTTATACGTTTTATTGGTTTCGTAAGTTCTTTTTAGCTTCTCAAAAAACAAGGCTAAATGATAACTTTCATCACTTGTAAAATTGCGGATAACTTCTTCTCTATCTTCATTATACAAACGCTTAATAAATTCGGCCACCCTAAAACGCCCGTATATATCATTCGCTTTGGCGAATTCGAGTAACTCATCTATTTCCCATAAATTATCTTTAGATATTGTAGCACCAAAAGAGATAGGAATTTTTAAATCTTCTTTAACGTAATTAATAACCTCAATAGCTGTTTCAAAATTGCCAGATCTTCCTCTTATTTTGTCATGTACTTCACCAAAGCCGTCTAAAGAAACCATAACACTAAAGTTAACATTGTGCTGTTTACACAACTTATTTACTTTACATAACTGCTGTTTAACCTCTTCAACTTTAATACAATTTGTGATAATGCTTAAGTACTTTAACTTAGGTAGAAAATCTATACAGGCTTTGTACAAATCAACTAAGTCTTCCCTTAGTGTGGGCTCGCCTCCAGTAATACCAACTCCTGTTACATCTGAATAAAGTGAATCAGAGAAAATCAATTTCAAATCATCATAAGTAACTTCTTTACCTTGTTTATTCTTCCAAATGTTACACATGGTACATTTGGAATTACAAATATCATTAGCATTAAGATTTATAATGACAGGCTTCTTTGTCTTATTTAGAACATGTATTTCATTGAGTTTTAAACGCAAAAGCGTTTTTACTTTTTGAAATACTAATTTTAATTTTTTCAACATAAAAACCCGAGTAATACCATTGCAAATTTAATTTTTAACAGAATTCATACTCCATTTACAATCTAGCATAACACACCCAAAATCAACACCTTGATATTTGTGGAAAATAGTTCCTGTTTCTTCAATTTTAAAATCTACAACATCAAATAAGCTTCTGATTTTTTCTTTATTAGGGACATGATACCCTATAATAACTCTGTACTCGCTTGGTAAAAGAACGGCCTTTGGAAACTTTACATTCGCAATATAGTTTCCATCTTTTTTTATAAACTGGTGTAAGTCTATTTCGGATGAAAACACAACACGCTCAAATTGGTCTCTTATCCTAAAACCTACAGAACCATACTCAACAATATCTTGAGATACTTTCAATTTTACCTGAAGTATAATTTGCTCTTCAAAACCAAATAATCCGCAAATATTATTTTGATCATCTCGCATAGAGACTTCTAATATATCTGAAGATTTATTGGGTTTTTTATTTATATAATGTGCTTGAGTATTGGCCTCATCACTCTTCAAATAAAAATCTACTGCTTTATGAGTTTCTCCTTCAAAAACAGTTTTACCGTGCTGCAGAACAATAGCTCGTGTACATAAACTCTTTACCGCTGCCATATTATGGCTTACAAATAGTACCGTTCTACCTTGGCTATTACTAATGTCTTGCATTTTACCAATGGCTTTCTTTTGAAATTCGGCATCTCCTACAGCCAGTACCTCATCAACAACTAAAATATCTGGATCTAAGTGTGCTGCCACAGCGAATGCTAAACGCACCGTCATCCCAGAAGAGTATCGCTTAACAGGTGTATCAATATAGCGTTCACATCCAGAAAATTCAACTATTTCTTTTAACTTAGATTGAATCTCTTTTTTGGTCATACCTAAAATAGCACCATTTAAGAACACATTTTCCTTACCTGTCATTTCTGGATGAAACCCAGTTCCTACCTCTAATAAGGAAGCAATTCGTCCTTTGGTTTTTATCTCTCCTGTTGTAGGCCCCGTTACTTTTGAAAGTATTTTTAATAAGGTAGATTTACCAGCACCATTTTTTCCAATAATACCTACCACTTCCCCGCGCTCAACATCAAAATTAATATCTTTTAGCGCCCAAACATATTCAGATTCACCTTTTCTGCTTCTGTCATTACTTTCACCTATTTTAAGATACGGATCTTCTTTTCCTCTTATTTTACTCCACCATCTATTTAAATCATGGCCAAGTGTACCTGTACCAACTAAACCTAATCGGTATTGCTTAGAAAGATTCTCAACTTTTAAAATAATATCCTTTTCCATTTAGATGGTATCTATGAAACTCTTTTCTGTTTTATTAAATATTATTAGGCCTAAAAGAAAAACTACAATGCTAAATAGTGCGGTATAAACCATTTTAGGTAATGAATAATCGCCAACGCCTAAAGTCATATATCTAAACGCTTCAATAATTGTTGTCATGGGATTATATTCTACTACCCAAGAAATATTTGGTAATTTTTCTTTAAAAAAAGACAACGGATACATAACAGCAGAACCATACATAAGTAATTGCACTCCAAAGCTTATTAAAAACTTTAAATCTCTATACTTAATTGTCATTGAAGATATAATCATACCTAAACCTAATCCCAAAATCCCCATAAAAAATATTAGCATTGGTATGAATATTATAGCTGATTTAGGGCTTGCGCCTCCTGCTTTATCAGTAAAAAAAGCATAGTAAATATAAAATCCAATAAACACTAATATTTGTATTCCATACTTTACTAGATTTGTTAAAACTACCGATAATGGCACAATAACTCTAGGAAAATAAACTTTACCAAATAGACCTTGATTTTGTGAAAATGTATTACTGGTTCCCGTTAAACATTCCTTAAAATAATTCCAACACGTAATTCCTGCAAGGTTAAACAAAAAAGATGGGACACCATCTCCTGTTGGGATGTTGGCCATGTTATTGAATATCAAAGTAAAAATTACCGAAGTAAATAATGGCTGTATAAAATACCATAACGGACCGAGTATGGTTTGCTTATATACCGTAATAACATTACGCTTTACAAACAGCAGAAGTAAATCTTTATAGTACCATATCTCTTTAAGGTTTAAATCTATCAACTTTTGCTTAGGAGAGATGGTATAAAGCCAATTGTCGTTTTTATTAGCCAATATTTTTTAGTTTAAATTTTGAAAAAAGATTTAATCTTAGTTGATAATTTATTCTTAGCAGAGTCATCGTCATTATATCCATTACCATAGCTTCCATAACCGTAACCATAACCATAGCCGTAGCCATAGCCATAACCATATTTACCCTTTTGATTATATCCGTTGTAAACAAAACTTAGATTTTCAATTTCGCCCTTATTATATTTTGTATTAATAAGATTAATCATTCCCTTTTTAGTATAGTCTTGTCTCACAATATAAACAGTTGCATCAGCATACTCTGTTAACTCCAAAGCATCGGCTACAAGCCCGATTGGTGGTGTATCCAGAACAATATAATCGTAAGATTTTTTTAAAGTTTTAATTAAATCACCCATTCGCTCTCCAATCAATAATTCCGCAGGGTTTGGGGGTATTGGACCAGAAGTAATAACATCTAAATTAGGCACTTTTGTTTTTTGTAGAACCTCATTTAAATCCTTTTGTCCAATTAAATAATTTACTACACCAATATCATTTTGAATATCAAAGTCGCCAAAGATTTTTGGCTTTCTTAAATCTAATCCAACCAAAATTGTTTTCTTACCACTCATTGCAAAAACCGTAGCAATATTTATGGAACAGAATGTTTTTCCTTCCCCACTCACAGACGATGTAACCATTACCGTTTTAGTTCCATCTAAATTGTGTTTTTTATAAAAATACTGCAAACTTGACCGTATAGACCTAAAAGCTTCAGCAATTGTTGATTTTGGTTTTAAATGAACCGCTAAATTATTATCTAAATTGTTTTTACCAACTACACCCAGCATTGGTATACTAGATAAATTTTCAAGTACTTGCGGATTGTGTATTTTGTTATCAAAAAATGTTAATAAAAAAGCTAAAAGGAGCGGCGGTATTAAACCACCAATAATTGCAAATAAATACCTAGAACTCAGTTTTAAATCAATAGGTGTAGCTCCAGTATCCTTAGCTGGATCAATAACAAGAATATCCGAAACACTTGCTGATTTTATTATATCTGCCTCACCGCGTTTCGCTAGAAAAACATTATAGGTTTTCTCACTCAAAGCATATTGCCGTTGTATATCAAACAACTTTTGTTGAGCCGCTGGAAGCTTTCTTATTTTAGCATCCTCTATGGCTATTTTATTATTTACTATTTGCATTTCGCGCTTTAGCTCATTAGTAACTGAACTGATATTCTCTAACAGCACCTCTTTTAATCCTTCAATTTGCCTGTTTAAGTCTGCAAAAATTGTAGCATCTTTTCTTACTGTAGACCCGTATTTAGATTTTTGTACTGATAATGCATTAATCTTAGAGACATTAGCTAAAATATTACCTTCATCTATTCCAGATACTGCTGGTGCTGGTACATCTGTAAAATTATTACTTGTTATTAGGTAGTTTTTTAAACTTGAATAATAGGCGAGTTTTCTATTAATTTCGTCTTTGTTAATTTCTAAATCTGAAAGCTTACCATTAATAACAGTACTTTTATCATCCAGATTGTAAATCCTGTTTTTTTGCCTATAATCATTTAAAGAATCAGCACTTAAAGTTAGCTGGTTTTTCACTCTACTTAATTGCTCATCAATAAACGCTATTGTGTTTGTAACAAATTGATTCTTTCTATTAAGTTGGTCTTCGCTTAAAACCCTAACTGTTTCATTTAGATAGTCAACTATTTTAGGTTTATTCACATCAACCATACTTAAGTTTAAAATAGCTGAGTTTCTGGGGTTATTTATAGCTAGTTTACTTCTGTATTTTGACACAACCGCATCAAAATCACTAAACTGAATATAAAATTCTTCATTAGGTTTAACAGTTCTTCCTTCAGCTAAATAAACTGTTCCATTAAAGTGAGGTAAATTAACTACATCTCCTAAACTAAAAACTTGCTTAAACTCACCAATTGTAACATCTAAATTAGTTTTCTTATAATCTGAAAAGTTTTGAACTCTAACAGGAGTCGATTCAAAATTAAAGTATAATTCGTATTTATTATTTTCTAAAAAAGTAACCCTAATAGGTACATTTAACAATTGATAGGTATCTGGAGACAAATTAACCCTAAAAGGCGCATCTGTATAAACATCATCCTTTCTAAATCTAGATTGTTTTAAATACGTAATGTAATATTGTAAATTTTCAACCACTTTTTCATGAATACTCCTTGACCTTAAAGCATTAATCATGGTTTGCACTTTACCAGAAACACCACCCCAATTAAACGTTAAGCTTGTATTTGATGTGAATAAAGGATTAGATTCTTCTTCAATTGAAATTTGCGTTCCTAATCTATAAGACTGCTGCGTACGAATGTTTTGCTGATAAACTATAAACACTCCTATTCCAATAAATAAAACAAATAACTTCCAGTAGCTAAGAACACGAATCAAAAACGCCTTTATATCAAAAGATGGCTTTTGTATTTGTGACTCTGAAACATCAAATTCTTCTTCCATAGCTTTTTAAAGATTCTTTGTTAAAAAGTAAGTAGAAACTAAAACAGATAATATTGAAGCAATTGTAGTCAAGTTTTGAAAAGCTGTCTCTCCTGTACCAATAGCTTTACGTTTTAAAGGTTTAACCAAAATCATATCATTGGGTTGTATGAAGTAAAACGGCGATTTCATAGCTTTAATATCTGTTAAATCGATATGATGTATTTTTTGACCATCTGGATATTGCCTAATCACTAAAATATCTTTTCGGTCAGCTGTTGGAGGAAGACCTCCCGCATTTGCTAGCGCCTCTATAATATTTACACGGTCTTGAAACAAGGTATATACACCAGCACCACCCTCTCCAGTTACAGTATATCTTAATCCAGATAATTTAACTGTTACAAATATCTCTGCTGTTTCTTTAAAATATTTTTCGAGTAAAGCATTTTCAACCTTAGTTTTTATCTCATCTATAGTGTAGCCTAACACATTAATTTTTCCTAAAATAGGAAACTCAATATTACCGTGTAAATCAACCGTAAAACCACTAAAATATAAACCTCCATTTCCCAATCCCCCATTAGTACTTTCAACAGGGTTAAAAATATCAACAAGTTCTGGATCTAAAGCTTTTACATTAATACTTAAAATATCACTTACCTGAACTTTATATGGTTTTGGCAACTCATTTACTATTAAAGACGTATCTACACCATCACCTTTATCTTGTAAGTAAACAAGGTCCTTATTAGTAATACAAGAGCTTAGTAGCAAGCTAATAACCAATAAAATAACAAGAAAACGGCTCTTCATATTGAGGCAAATTGATTTAACACAAATATAACTTTTAGTGTTGAAGAATAAAACTTATGGCGGATTTTTTGGTTTTTTGTCCGTTATTTGCAAAAAACAAAAGCTTTTGAATTACTTAACCGTTGAAAATATTTCCAAATCTTATGGAGAACTGATGCTTTTTGAGGGCATATCCTTTAGCGTTCATAAAGACCAAAAAATAGCTTTTGTAGCCAAAAATGGAACCGGTAAAACATCTATATTAAACATATTATCTGGTGACGACGCTGCTGACTCTGGCAACGTTATTTACAGAAAAGATATCAAGACTTCTTTCTTGTCTCAAGATCCAAAATTCGATAATTCTCTTACGATTGAAGAAACAATTTTTGCTAGTGAAAACCCAATTTTAAAAATTATTTCAAACTATGAAAAAGCACTTTTAAACCCTGAAGACATTGAAGTGTATCAGGCTGCTTTTGATGCTATGGATCGACACCAAGCATGGGATTTTGAGACCCTTTACAAACAAATTCTTTTTAAACTTAAACTTGATAATTTAGGGCAGAAAGTAAGCACCCTTTCTGGAGGGCAAAAAAAACGTTTAGCTTTGGCAAATGCATTAATCAACAAGCCCGATTTACTTATTCTGGATGAACCTACAAACCATCTGGATTTAGAAATGATAGAATGGCTTGAAGCCTTTTTTGCTAAGGAGAACATAACTCTTTTTATGGTAACACACGACCGTTATTTTTTAGAGCGTGTTTGTAATGAAATTATAGAGTTAGATAATGGGCAGCTTTATAGCTATAAAGGTAATTACTCCTATTATCTTGAAAAACGAAATGAAAGGTTAGAACGCGAAGCTATAGAAGCTGGAAAAACCAAACAACTTTTTAAGAAAGAACTGGAATGGATGCGAAGACAGCCAAAAGCCAGAACTACAAAATCAAAATCTAGAATTGATGACTTTTTCGATATCAAACATAAAGCGCATCAAAGAAGGAAAGAACACGAAATTCAGTTAGAATTAAACATGGAACGACTAGGGAGTAAAATCCTAGAGTTTCACAAAGTTTCAAAAGCTTTTAAAGACAAAACCATTCTAGATGCATTCGATTACACGTTTAAAAAAGGAGAACGCGTTGGTATTATTGGAAAAAATGGCACAGGAAAAACCACATTTTTAAATATTTTAACCCAAACTAACCAGCCCGATTCTGGCAAAGTAGTAAAAGGTGATACAGTTAAGTTTGGCTACTACACCCAAAATGGAATTGCCATTAAACCAGAACAAAAAGTTATTGATGTTATTAAAGAATTTGGTGATTATATTCCTTTAAAAAAAGGCAGACAAATAAGCGCACAACAATTTTTAGAGCGTTTTTTATTCAGTAGAAAAAAGCAGTATGATTTTGTTGAAAAATTAAGTGGTGGTGAGCGTAAACGCCTTTATTTATGTACAGTTTTAATACAAAACCCTAATTTTCTAATTCTAGATGAGCCTACAAACGATTTGGATATTGTTACTCTTAATGTATTGGAAAGTTTTCTACTAGATTTCCCTGGCTGCATTATTGTAGTTTCTCATGATCGCTATTTTATGGATAAAGTTATCGATCATCTTTTTGTTTTTAGAGGTGATGGTGTTATTGAAGATTTTCCTGGAAATTATACAGATTTTCGAGTATATGAGGATAGTCAACCTGTGATTTCAAATGCAGCACCTGATGATAAAAAAGATAAAACATCCTGGAAACAAAACGAGGCATCAAAATTATCATTTAATGAAGAAAAAGAATTACGAAATATTGAGAGCAAGCTGAATACTTTAGCGTTTGATAAGAAAGCATTAGAAAACAAGTTCAATAACCCTGATTTGTCTCAAGACGAAATTAATAAGCTGTCAGATGAGCTTCAAGGTATTATTGATACTATTGAAGCTAAAGAAGAACGCTGGTTTGAATTATCTTCTAAACTAGAAGAATAAGCTATGCTTTATCAAGTTAGTCAATACACTAAATTTCTTTTAAAATCCACCAATCAACATGGTGTACACTCACCTTTTGTGTACAATTTAGTTACTAAATGCTTTTATGATAAAAAGCACTATAAAGCATATAATATTATTTCGGACTACAGAAAATCACTTTTAACTAATAAGAGTAAAATTGAAGTTATTGATTTAGGTGCTGGTTCTCAGGTCATGAAAAATAAATGGCGCTTAGTTTCTGAAATAGCTAAAAATGCTGGTACAACACTCAAAAGAGCAAAATTGCTTTTTAGATTAACTCAATATTTTAAACCTCAACATGTTTTAGAATTAGGAACTTCTTTAGGTTTAGCAACACATGCTTTAAGTCTTGGAAACCCAGTGGCCAAAATAACAACTATTGAGGGGTGCCCAAACACCTCTGCTTTTTCACAAGAACTTCTAAAGAATTTTAAGGTTAAAAATGTTTCACATATTCATGGTGACTTTAATGATGAAATTGAAGCATTAGTTTCTAGCGAATACAACCTCATTTTTTTTGATGGTGACCATAAAAAAGATGCAACTTTAAAGTACTTTGAAACGTTATTAAAAACTGTTACTAACAATTCTGTTTTTATTTTTGATGATATTTATTGGTCTAAAGGCATGACAGAAGCTTGGGAAATCATAAAAAAACACCCCAAAGTAACCGTAACAATTGATACGTTTTTCTGGGGTTTTGTTTTTTTTAGAAAAGAGCAAGTCAAAGAACATTTTAAAATAAGAATCTAGCTCCACAAAAAAAGCCTCAATATTTATTAAAACATTGAGGCTTTTGGCGTTTTTTAAAAAACTTATTTATTTCTCTAAATTAATTTCAACACGTCTGTTTTGAGCTCTTCCTGCTTTAGTTCCGTTACTAGCTACAGGTTTAGTTTCACCATAACCAACAGAACCTAACCTGTTAGAGGCTATTCCATTTTGTATTAAAAATGTCATTACAGAACTTGCGCGTTCTTCAGATAACTTTTGGTTTAAAACATTACTTCCAACACTATCTGTATGCCCTTCAATTGAAAACTTAGCTGATGGATACTCATTTAAAATTTTAACAATCTCTTTAAGCACATCAAAAGACGCTTCTTTAATTGAGGATTTACCAGAGTTAAATAATATAGTTTTTGCGTAATCATTTAAGGTTTTTTGAACCTCTTCGGTTACTACTGGCGCTTCAACAACCTCTTCTACTACTTCTGGACAGCCTTTATTCTCGACTGTACCAGCAACATCTACACACTCATCATCTTTATCTAAAACAGAATCGCCATCGGTATCTGGCCATGGACAACCTTTATTTTCCTCTGGACCAAATTGCTCTGGGCACTCATCAACATTATCTAAAATTAAATCACCATCTTTATCTCCCCATGGGCATCCATTGTTTTCTTCAGGTCCTACTTCTTCGGGGCACGCATCAACATTATCTAAAATACCATCTTCATCTTTATCACCCCATGGACATCCATTATTTTCTACAGGTCCAGCTTCTTTAGGACAAGCATCTAATTTATCAATTACACCATCTTCATCTTTATCTCTTGGTTTTCGTTGTTTAACTGAAAACTTTCCACCTGCGTAAAAATCTGCACCTCTAGTATCATCGCCTGTAATAGCAGATAAAATTGATCCAGACCCTAAATAAAGTGGCCCCAATCTTAACCCTGCTCCAGCTTGAAAACCATTATTTTCAACAACACTTAATGGTAAATAAAAACTAAATACTCTACTTTCATAACGTGGTGTTAAAGACGCTATATTTGATATTCTACTTGCATTTTCTTTTCCCTTAGCAACAAGTGAAAGATCTGTATTTAAGTTTAAGTAAAGATTTTTAGTAAAGCTCCAATCTGCATTTAAATGTAATGCTGTAGGTAAATTTGTTTTATACCCAACCTCAGAACCTGTTTGCGTGTATAGTGTATTTAAAATATCTTCAATATCTTCAGCATCTTCAATATCCTCTTCACTAATTCCTGTGTTGGTAATATCAAAAGTTTCTTGAATACCATCTTTATAATTTATGCTTCCAATATCTGTTATAGATACACCTAATTTAAGTTTGTATTTATTTTTGTGTTTATGAGCATAAGTTTCACCGTCAGCATTTGTAGTTTTATAATCAGCATGGTTAGGTCTCCATTCATAAACAAATCCTAAATCAATTGCAAAACCGTTAGCATCTGGCAAATCATATTCGTAATCATCATTATCAAAACTTTCAAATCGTCCGTAAGTTAACTGACCTGTAGAATTAACACTACCTGTTGTTTCTCCTCCTCCAAGATCAGTACCATCGGCATCATAATCTATAGTAACATTTCTTCCATAACCATAACCACTACCAAGGCCTTGTAAATACTTTAATGTAACACCACCCTTCATGAAATATTGCTCACTATTCTTTAAAACTCTAGCATAGGTTAACCCTAGTTCTCCCCAAGCTTGTCCAAAAGCACCAAAGCTACCTTCATCTACCATAAAATCATCGGTCTCATCATCATCAATAGCATCCACTGTGTTTCCATTAATTTCACTGATATTAACTACAGACCTAACTCTAGTAGAAATAGCTAGAGAACTCTTTTTATTTAAATTAAACATAAAAGAAGGCCCTAGCACATCAGAATATAACGCAATATTATTATCGTTACTTGGAGATTTATTGGCGTCTAAATCAAAATCATAATCTGATTTTAAAGCGTCCATAACATTAACTCCATAATAATCGTTACCAACAAATATGCTTGAACCAATTATATTAATATCGGTTTTAAAACGTGAATCTACAATATTCGCTGGGTTTGAAATTACACCATGCACACCACTATAATTATCTGTAAGGTAGCCGATATAAGACTGAGCTTCTACAGTAAAAGTAGCTAAAGCAAGTAGTAATAATAAAGTAATTTTTTTCATAATCTTCTATTAGGTTAAAATATAATTTCATCGACAAAAGTAACATTTTTATCGATAAAAGGTTGGTTTTTATAAGATTTTTTATGATAAGAAAATTCCTGATTAAATGAAAGTTAATCTCAATTACTTATTTAATCAGGGAATTTTGTGGTTCAAATTATTTGTAAAAATTAATTTTTAATCAAGTTAATTTCTACACGTCTATTTTGCTTTCTTCCAGCTTTGTACATATTAGTTGCAATAGGACGTCTCTCACCATAGCCTATAGCTGAAAGTCTTGTTGAGTCAATTCCATTTTTAACTAAATAAGCTTTAACAGCATTAGCTCTTTTTTCGGATAATACTTGGTTTATTTCGTAACTACCAATACTATCAGTATGCCCTTCTACGGTAAATTTAGCATTAGGATATTCATTTAAAACTGCTGTGATTTCAGCTAATATTCCATAAGATTCAGTACTTATAGAAGATGTACCGTAATCAAATAAAATAACCTTAGCAAAATCGTTTAATGTTTTCTGTAGTTTTTGAATTACATCTTCAGGACAACCATTATTAGCTACTGTTCCGACTTGATCAATACAATCATCATCTTTATCATAAACACCGTCTCCATCTGTATCTGGCCAAGGGCAACCTTTGTTTATTGATGTACCAGCCTCACCTGGACAAGCATCATCTTTATCTAAAACGCCGTCTTCATCTTTATCACCCCAAGGGCACCCTTTGTTCTCTTCAGGTCCTGCTACTTCTGGGCATTCATCTATATCGTCTAACACACCGTCTTCATCTTGATCCTCAATAGGGCAACCGTTATTAGATTCTGGTCCAGCTTCTTTAGGGCAATCATCTAATTTGTCAATAATCCCATCACCATCTTTATCTTTAAACGGGCTTTGATATATAGGTACTTTCAACCCAGCGTAAACATCTGCTTGCCTATTATTATCACTAGAAAATGCAGAAATAACGGACCCTGAACCAACATATAAAGGACCAGCTCTAAATCCTGTTCCTATTCTAAAACCATTATTTTCAATAACACTTAAAGGCAAATAAAAACTAAACCATTTTGTTTCATATCTTGGTGTTAATGAAACTGTATTAGCTATACGGTTAGCAGTAATCCTATCTTTAGACATTAACGATAAATCTGTATTAAGGTTAAGATAAATTTTATTGTTCATATTCCAATCTGCATTTATATGCAATGCCGTTGGTAAATCTATTTTGTAAGCTGAATCTTGGTTAGTACGTGTATAAAACGCATTAAGAAATTCGCCAATATTATTGGCCGTATCAAAATCTTCATAACTAACATTTGCATTATTAACATCAAAACCCTCTCTAATACCATCTTCATAATCAACAAAACCAATATCAGTTATTGAAACTCCTACTTTAAATTTGTATTTGTTTAAGTGCTTAAAGCTATTGTTTTTTATATCATCACTTTCAAAATCAGCATAATTTGGCCTGTATTCATAAACAAAACCTATATCTGCCCCAAAACCGCTAGCGTTTTTTGCCAATTCCACATCATAATCATCATCATCAAATTCATCAGAACGTGCATATACAAAAGCACCGCTAGTTGTTATGCTTCCAGTTGACTCCCCACCTCCTAAATCAATACCATCAGCATCATAATCAATAGAAGCATCTCGGGTTTCAGCATACACACTACCTACACCCTTTAAATATTTTAAGGATAGTCCTCCTTTTAAAAAATGTTGTTTTTTATTTAATAGTGTTCTTGCATAAGTAACACCAAATTCTGCCCAAGAGTGTGCTAAAACATTCATATTAACATCTTCAAAGCTATAATCATCGGTAGTATCGTCATCAATGGATTCTATAGATGAGCCATTAATATCGTTTGCGTTTACTAAAACTCTTGCTCTTGAAAAAACAGCAATAGAACTATTTTTGGAGAGGTTAAACATAAAAGATGGCCCAAGAACATCTAAATTTATCCCTCCAGAATTATCATCCTTAGAATTTGTTTTGGCTTCTAAATCGAAACTATAACCATCTTTAGTGGCATCAAAAATATTAATTCCATAGTAGTCATTATTTCCAAAAACACTTGCACCAGCTAAATTGATATCTGCTTTAAAACGAGAATCTGTAATATTAGCGGGATTAGAAATAACACCGTGCACACCGCTGTAATTATCAGTTAGAAAACCGATATAAGATTGCGCATTTACGAAAAGAGAAAACGTGACAAAAAGTACAAATAAGATATTTTTTTGCATAGTATGAGTTTGTTATTATAGCTAAGGCAAAAGTAGTTTTTTTCTTTAATAAGTCACTTACAAAATAATGCGATAAATAGGTGATTTATAAACCAAGATATCAACAGTTATAAAGTATTTAGAAACCTTTGTAATTCTTTTAGAAATGCAATAACTTCGTACTTATGAAAATTTACACTAAAACAGGAGATAACGGCACTACCGCCTTATTTGGCGGAACTCGCGTACCGAAACACCATATTAGAATAGAAAGTTATGGAACTGTTGATGAATTAAACTCGCATTTGGGTTTAATTCGTGACCAAGATATAGACCCACATTATCAAGAACTTTTAATGACTATACAAAATAAACTTTTTACCGTTGGTGCCATTTTAGCTACCGACCCCGAAAAAGCTATTTTAAAGAATGGTAAGGAACGTTTGAATATTGAGAAAATATCGACTGATGACATTAGCCTTTTGGAAAAAGAAATGGATACCATGAATGATGCTTTACCACCCATGACGCATTTTGTACTTCCAGGTGGGCATCAAACGGTGTCATTCTGTCACATAGCACGTTGTGTATGCCGTAGAGCGGAACGTTTGGCATCTGCGCTTAATGAATTAGAACCTTTTGAAGCTAATGCTTTGAAATATCTAAACCGCCTTTCTGACTACCTTTTTGTATTGGCACGAAAGTTGTCATCTGATTTACAAGCAGATGAAGTTAAGTGGATTCCTGAGAAAAAATAGGGCCTCTTATTTAACTTGATTTTGAATTGAAAACGTGAATTGCGTTAGGGATTGTAGCGGCATCCTTTTTAAAGCTTGAATGAAATAACATATTGATGAGAACTATAATTTAGCAGATTGCTACGTCCTACGTCCTCGCAATGACACTTTAAAAAGATATAGCGAAAAGCCCGACCCCTTTTTTGGGGTAACGCCCAAATAATTAATTTTAACACGTTATTATTAACCTCGCAGGAATAATTGCAAGGGTTTAGAATACAAAAAGATACGTTCTTATAAGTAATGATTAAATATTTCATTTTTTTCTTGTGTGTTTAAACTAAAAAATTATTTTTGCAAAAAATTAAACATTAAGAAATGTATTGGACATTAGAATTAGCATCATATTTAAGTGATGCACCTTGGCCGGCTACCAAAGACGAATTGATAGATTATGCAATTAGAACGGGAGCACCATTGGAGGTTGTAGAGAATTTACAATCTATTGAGGATGAGGGAGACTCTTATGACTCTATTGAGGAAATCTGGTCTGATTATCCTACCGACGAGGACTACCTCTGGAATGAAGATGAATATTAATAAAGCATAAAGAACCTTTAAAAAGTCTCGATTTTGAGGCTTTTTTTTTGTTCTAAATTACGCTAAAACCTCAACAAAATGTATCTTTGAATGTCTTTTGTAAGAGGCACACAAAAATTGACGATAACCTAGGGTAATCCTAGATAAAATATATAAAATTACACTCATGAGTTTTTTAAATTCTGTATTAAAAATGTTTGTTGGCGACAAGTCTAAACAAGATGTAAAAGCCATAACACCGTTAGTTGATAAAATTAAAACCTTTGAATCTGCTCTGGAAGCCTTAAGCCATGATGAATTAAGAGCAAAAACGGCTGAGTTTAAAGCTAAAATTGCTGAGGCAAATGCTGATATTGATAAAAAGATAGCTGATTTAACTGAAGAAGCTGAAAATACAGAGGATATTGATGTTCGTGAAGATATTTACGAACAGATTGATGCTCTTAAAGATGATGCTTACAAAGTTACTGAAGATGTTTTAAATACTATTTTACCTGAAGCTTTTGCAGTAGTTAAAGAAACTGCTAAACGTTTTGTACATAACACCTCTATTACGGTTACTGCTAATGAGTTTGACCGGAGTTTGTCTGGTGAAAAAGATTATGTGTCTTTAGACAACGAGAAAGCCGTTTGGGCAAATTCTTGGGATGCAGCTGGAAAACCAATTACTTGGGACATGATACATTATGATGTACAGCTAATTGGTGGTATTGCTATGCACCAAGGTAAAATTGCTGAAATGCAAACTGGTGAAGGTAAAACACTTGTAGCTACCTTGCCTGTTTACTTAAATGCTTTGGCTGGAAAAGGCGTGCATTTGGTAACGGTAAACGATTACTTAGCAAAACGTGATAGCGCGTGGATGGCGCCTATTTTTGAATTTCATGGTTTAAGTGTTGATTGTATTGACTATCATCAACCTAACTCTGCAGCTCGAAGAAAAGCTTACAACGCTGATATTACTTATGGTACAAATAATGAGTTTGGTTTTGATTACTTACGTGATAACATGTCTCATGCGCCAGAAGATTTGGTACAACGTCCGCACCATTATGCCATTGTAGATGAAGTTGATTCTGTATTAGTTGATGATGCACGTACACCACTTATTATTTCTGGCCCGATACCAAAAGGGGATCGCCATGAATTTACTGAGTTAAAGCCTAAGGTTGACGATATTGTTTCGGTACAACGCAAATACTTAACTGGTGTTTTAGCTGAAGCAAAAAAACTAATTGCAGCAGGAGACACTAAAGAAGGTGGTTTTCAATTACTACGTGTTTACCGTGGTATTCCTAAAAACAAAGCGCTTATTAAGTTTTTATCTGAGGAAGGTGTTAAGCAATTACTACAGAAAACTGAAAACTTTTACATGCAAGACAACAACCGCGAAATGCCTAAAATTGATGCGGAGCTCTACTATGTAATTGAAGAAAAGAATAATCAAGTTGAATTAACGGATAAAGGTGTAGAATATATTTCTGGAAAAGATAACCCAGACTTCTTTATTTTACCTGAAATAGGTGTTGAGATTGCTAAAATTGAAGAGCAAGGACTTTCGGCTGAGGAAGAAGCAAATCTTAAAGAAGACTTATTTAAAGAGTTTGGTGTAAAATCTGAACGTATCCATACGCTAAATCAGCTTTTAAAAGCTTATGCATTGTTTGAAAAAGACACGCAGTATGTGGTAATGGACAATAAGGTTATGATTGTTGATGAGCAAACGGGACGTATTATGGATGGTCGTCGTTACTCTGACGGACTACATCAAGCCATTGAAGCCAAAGAAAATGTAAAAATTGAAGATGCTACCCAAACTTTTGCAACTGTAACTTTACAAAACTATTTTAGAATGTACCGCAAACTATCTGGTATGACGGGTACTGCGGTTACTGAAGCTGGCGAGTTCTGGGAAATCTACAAATTAGATGTGGTTGAAATTCCTACCAACCGCCCTATTGCACGTGATGATAGAGAAGATTTGGTTTATAAAACCAAACGTGAAAAATATAATGCGGTGATTGATGAAGTTACAAAACTATCTCAAGCGGGTCGTCCGGTACTTATTGGTACAACATCGGTTGAGATTTCTGAGTTGCTTGGTAAAATGCTAAGCATTAGAAAAATACCGCATAACGTATTAAATGCAAAACAACATAAAAAAGAGGCTGAAATTGTGGATCAAGCAGGTAGGTCTGGACAGGTTACTATCGCCACTAATATGGCTGGTCGTGGTACGGATATTAAATTATCAGACGAGGTTAAAGCAGCAGGTGGTTTAGCCATCGTTGGTACAGAGCGCCATGATTCGCGTCGTGTAGACAGGCAGTTGCGTGGTCGTGCAGGTAGACAAGGAGATCCAGGAAGTTCTCAGTTTTATGTATCTCTTGAAGATAACTTGATGCGTTTATTTGGATCTGAGCGTATAGCTAAAATGATGGATAAAATGGGATTGAAAGAAGGCGAAGTGATTCAGCATTCTATGATTTCAAAATCTATTGAGCGTGCACAAAAGAAAGTTGAAGAAAATCAGTTTGGTGTTCGTAAGCGATTATTAGAATATGATGATGTTATGAACGCGCAACGCGAGGTAGTTTACAAGCGTAGATATAACGCTTTAAACGGAGAACGTTTACGTGTCGATTTAGCAAACATGATTTTTGATACTTCAGAGGGTATTGCTGAAACTAATAAGGGCGCTAATGACTTTAAAAACTTTGAGTTTGAATTGATTCGTTATTTCTCAATGAGTTCTCCAATTACTGAAGATGAATTTGGAAAATTATCAGCTCAAGACATTACATCAAAAATATACAAAGCTGCTTTTGAGCATTATAGAGATAAGATGGAACGTAATGCAGACATTGCTTTCCCTGTGATTAAAAATGTATATGAGAATCAGCGTGATAAATTTAAACGTATTGTTGTACCGTTTACAGATGGTGTTAAGAGTTTAAATGTTGTTACTGATCTTGAAAAAGCTTATGAAACCAATGGTAAACAATTAATTACCGATTTTGAAAAAAACATCACCTTAGCCATTATTGATGATGCTTGGAAAACACATTTACGCAAGATGGATGAGCTAAAACAATCCGTTCAATTGGCTGTTCATGAACAAAAAGACCCACTTTTAATTTACAAGTTTGAAGCTTTTGAGTTGTTCAAGGCGATGATAGACCAAGTGAACAAAGATGTAATTTCATTTTTATTTAAAGGTGAATTGCCTCAAGAAACACAAGACACCATTCAAGAAGCACGAGCTAGAAAGAAAGAAAAGCTTAACGTACAGAAAGACGAGATTCCTAATTTAGATGAGCGTTCTGGGCAAAATAGAGCTGCAGGAAATACACAACGCCAACAAGAAGTTGTGGAAACTATAGTACGTGATAAGCCAAAAATTGGACGTAACGACCGTGTGACTATAAAACATGTTATAAATGGTGAAAACAAAACCTTAAAATACAAACAAGCTGAACCTTTAATTGCTAAAGGTGATTGGGTTTTGGTTGAAGCGTCATAACAAGGTAATTATTTAATAAGTATTTCTATTTTAAACGTCTCGATTAACTTTTATCGAGACGTTTTATTATTATTAATTTTTCTAACTACTAAAATTTCATCTGAAGAAAACTCCATCCAAGCAAAATCATACACATAATAGTAGGTTTTACCTTTACTATTTACATGTAAGTGCGTATGGTATTTAAATTTAAAATTCTTTTTTTCTAAGACTACTCGCTGGGTTGAATGCTGTAATTTACGCTTCCCCATAATCTCTAACAGAATACTTCTATTTCTATGTAAAATAGTATCAATTTCCTTAACTTCTATGGCTGTAACTTTTCTTAAATTAACATGATAATAATTTTTGCATTTTATAGAACAGAATATTTTATCTTTCCTTCCTACAATAATCGCACTACATATCTTACAGGTCATTTTAATACGTTTTCTTTAAAACTAACAAAACAAATAGATTTAATATACTGAATTATAGCATTTTAAAATTTATTCGTTTCTAACGGTTAATATACACTTATTTACTTAACTCAGTAATTTTATTCCTACTTTTAAACCACATATTAATCTTGAATATAAATTTAAAGCGTCTTTCTACAATGCAACCTATTATATATCAACCTTTTAAGGAAGCAAAACGAATAAAGATTTTTATTCCGTATAACATGTATTCCATTCGAAACGGTGTAAAACAAATGAACAGTAGTTTCTGGCATCCTCATCAAAAATTATGGTCGGTTATAAATACAGAAAAAAATTTTGAGACTTTAAAAAAAATATGCAAAGAAAACTACAAAATTGAAAAGGATATTCGTTTTATACCTGTGCCTACTGTTCCTCTTAACACAAACGCCATAGACGCATTGTATAATCTAGAAAAAGCATTGGTTTTAAAGCAATATAGTACATCTAGTATTCAAACTTATAAAAAAATGTTTAGTGTGTTTTTAGGTAAGTTTATGCAGAGAGATCTAAAAACCATTAGTAAAGAGGAAATTGAAGGTTTTATATATGAACTTATTAAAAAAAGTAAAATAAGTGAAAGTTATCAAAATCAGATGATAAATGCTATCAAAGCTTTTTATGAGCACGCCTTAAAAAAGCCCCGAGAATATTATGATGTTCAGCGTCCCAAAAAAACAAAGAGCATTCCAAATACCTTAAGTAAAGAAGAAGTATTGAAAATAGTGCAATCACCCAAAAACATAAAGCATCGCGCTATACTATGCACTATATATGGTTCTGGTTTAAGAATTTCAGAGCTTATAAACCTTCGCATAGCTGATGTTCATTCAAAAGATGGCTACTTATATATAAAAGATAGCAAGGGTAAAAAAGATAGGAAGACTATCTTATCTAAGCAATTAATTATTTTACTTAGAGCTTACTACAAAGCATATAAGCCGTCATATTGGTTATTTGAGGGGCAATCTGGATGTCAATATAGCACATCAAGCATAAGAGCAATTTTTAGAAAATCTGTAAAAGAAACAGACTCCAATCCCTGGGCTACTGTACACACCTTGCGACATTCTTTTGCTACGCATTGTATAGAGAACAATGTAAACTTACGCCACCTACAAAATATGCTAGGACATAGTTCTCCAAAAACGACTGAAATTTACACAAAAACCATAGAAATTAATAATAAAACGATTACAAGTCCTTTGGATTCATTGTTGAAAAATAGTACATTGCAACTATAACTATAAACGATATAACTGTAATTTAAAGACTAAAAGTTGCGGTTATACAATTGTTGTGCCTAATTTGAGAAATGAACTTTTTCCCAACTAAAAAATATGAATTTAATCTAATTGGACAGAAAGAAGAAA
>CANMZT010000008.1 GCA_947502405.1 uncultured Algibacter sp.
CCATTTGCAAACCAATACCTTTGATTGAGCACATCAAATCTAAGTTGTTTTGCAGCTCATCATCTTCTTTGATGATTTCTATAATTTTTGATTCAACAGCTTTTATTTGTTTGGTCAAGTAGAGTATCATCTTCTGCTGTATATCAAAAATAGTCTTAAAGTCCTTGGCCTTATAAATACTTTTTTGTTCCTTCAATGTAACTTTATAAGAAGCCCTCTGCTTTATCAACTTTGTTTTTAAGCTCATCAATGATTTAAGCTTAGAAATTGATTTGCTATATGTTTTGGTTGGTGTAATCTCATCTTTTAAGCGGTAAGCATATAAAGCAATACGTTTGGCGTCTACCTTATCATTTTTACCTCTAACAATGCCCATGGATCTTTTTATCTCTAAAGCGGGTGCTATAAAGTAACAGTACTTTTGCTTGTCCAAAACGCAGGTGATTAAATGGGCGTACATACCAGTATGTTCAAACACAAACAGAACACGGCTTATATCCCTGACATGTTTTTTACTCCAGCTCATAAACTCATGTAAACCTTTGCTTGTGTTTTTGAATTGTTTGTTCTTTTGCACTACATGGATACATACATCAATTGTTTTTTTACTAACATCAATACCAATAACTTCAATAAAATTCATAACTTTAAATTTAGAAATTAAACATAATGAGTTACTTAAACTAAAACCTTTATAAGGTCGGAAACTGAAATTCTATAGGGTTCTAAGTAACTCTGAAAAAAGAACGGAGACTAATACGCGCCATAGCTCTTTGTTAAGCTAGCTAGGGATAAAGTTCACTCCGTTCTTTTTAAATTTAAACATTAATTTTAATCTGATGCTAATCTAAAGGTTAGGGATTGCAGTGGAAAGCCCACAGCGACGCAGGAGCGAGGACTTGTAACGTAAAGCCCGACCCCTTGTGGGTAACGCCCAAATTATAACAGAAAAAATAATAATAAAATTTCCTTCTACAAGGAAATGACAAAAGATTAAAAAAATGAAAACAATAGTTCACAAAGCAGACACAAGAGGGTTTGCAAACCACGGATGGTTAAAATCCCACCATACATTTAGTTTTTCAAGCTATCAAAATGCAGAGCGCATGAATTTTGGGAAACTAAGAGTGTTAAACGACGATGTTGTACAACCAAAAATGGGGTTTGGAACGCATCCACATCAAAATATGGAGATTATATCCATTCCCTTAAAAGGCGCATTATCTCATAAGGACAGCATGGGAAATAAACGCGCTATTGAGGTTGGCGAAGTGCAAGTAATGAGTGCTGGTACGGGACTGACACATTCTGAGTTTAACGATAGTAAAACCGATGAAGTTAACTTTTTACAACTTTGGATTATCCCAGAAGAAATGGGTGTCGCCCCAAATTACGAGCAGCGTAAATTTGATGCTTCCAAACGCAAAAATGAATTGCAAACCGTTGTGGCACCAAAGGATAAATTAGAAGGTGATGCGTTACCTATTAGTCAGCAAGCATATATTTATAGAGCTGACTTAGGTGCTGGAAACGCGGTGAATTTAAGTCCGAAAAATGTTGATAATGGGGTTTATGTTTTTGTTGCTGAAGGACGAGTGCAAGTATCTGGAAATACTTTTGATAAGCGCGATGCCATTGGTATTTGGGATGTTGATACTGTTGAAATTTCAGCTGTTGAAAATTCAGAAGTAATTATTATAGAAGTTCCTATGAACTAATGATTAGTATTGATTAATAGCGAAAAAGCATCTAGAAATAGGTGCTTTTTTTATTAAAAACTACGATATTTGCTTTTCTACTAACTATTATAAAAAGAAAAGATTATGGCGATGAATAAGAATACAGTTTTAGCATGGGCAACCATTTTAATGATAATTATGGGAGTTGTGCTAATTTTAATGGGAGCATATAGATACGATGATGTTGCAGGCTGGGGCTTTGCTACAGTAGGTATTGGTTTTTTTGCAATAGCATGGGTGTTTAATGCTTTGAAAGGAAGAGTTTAAGGATTTTCCAAATAAACAATTAAACACTTTAACAAATAACATATATAATGAGTGACGATAAAAAGATAATTTTCTCAATGTCTGGTGTTACCAAGACATTTCAAAGTGCAAATACGCCAGTTTTAAAAAATATTTATTTAAGTTTTTTCTATGGGGCTAAAATTGGAATTCTAGGGCTTAACGGTTCTGGTAAATCTACATTACTAAAAATTATTGCAGGTGTTGATAAGAATTACCAAGGCGATGTGGTGTTTTCTCAGGATTACTCTGTGGGGTATTTAGAGCAGGAACCACAACTTGATGAAGAGAAAACGGTAATGGAAGTAGTTAGAGAAGGAGCTGCTGAAACCGTTGCCATTCTTGATGAATACAATAAAATAAACGATCAGTTTGGGCTTGAAGAAGTATACAGTGATCCTGATAAGATGGAGAAACTTATGGCAAGACAAGCAGAATTACAGGATCAAATTGATGCTGCAAATGCTTGGGAATTAGACACTAAGTTAGAAATTGCCATGGATGCCTTAAGAACTCCTGATGGCGATAAAAAAATAGGCGTATTATCTGGAGGTGAACGCAGACGTGTAGCCTTATGTCGTTTATTATTAAAAGAACCAGATGTCTTATTATTAGATGAGCCTACCAACCATTTGGATGCAGAATCCGTTCATTGGTTAGAGCATCATTTAGCACAATATAAAGGTACGGTAATTGCCGTAACGCACGATAGGTATTTCCTAGATAATGTGGCGGGTTGGATTTTAGAGCTGGATAGAGGAGAAGGTATTCCTTGGAAAGGAAACTACTCGTCTTGGTTAGACCAAAAATCTAAGCGTATGGCGCAAGAAGGTAAAGCAGCTTCTAAACGTCAAAAAACCTTAGAACGTGAATTAGAGTGGGTGCGCCAAGGGGCTAAAGGGCGACAAACCAAGCAAAAAGCACGTTTAAAGAATTACGATAAATTAATGAGTCAAGATCAAAAGCAGCTTGACGAAAAATTAGAAATATACATCCCTAATGGGCCGCGTTTAGGAACCAATGTCATTGAAGCCAAGGGTGTTGCTAAAGGTTATGACGATAAGTTGTTGTACGACGATTTAAATTTCAATTTACCACAAGCCGGAATAGTTGGTATTATAGGTCCTAACGGTGCTGGTAAAACCACCATTTTTAGAATGATAATGGGAGAAGAAAAACCTGATAAAGGTGAGTTTGTTGTGGGGGATACTGCAAAATTGGCTTATGTAGACCAAAAACATTCTAATATAGATCCAGAAAAAACCATTTGGCAGAACTTTAGTGATGAACAAGAATTGGTGATGATGGGTGGAAAAGAAGTAAATTCTAGAGCGTATTTAAGCAGATTTAATTTTTCTGGTGGTGAACAAAACAAAAAGGTGAAATTACTTTCTGGAGGGGAGCGTAACCGTTTACATTTGGCTATGACGCTAAAGGAAGAAGGTAATGTATTACTTTTAGATGAGCCTACTAACGATCTTGATGTAAATACTTTACGAGCTTTAGAAGAAGGTTTAGAGAACTTTGCAGGTTGTGCTGTAGTTATTAGTCACGACCGTTGGTTTTTAGATAGAATTTGTACGCATATTTTAGCGTTTGAAGGCGACTCGCATGTGTATTTCTTTGAGGGTAGTTTTTCAGATTATGAGGAAAATAAGAAGAAACGATTAGGTGGTGATTTGATGCCAAAACGAATTAAGTACAAGAAATTAGTAAGATAAATTAGTAATAAAAAAGGCTGCAATTGCAGCCTTTTTTATTACTCTATTTTTGAGATTCTAATTGTTTAATTCTTTTTCTTAATTTATAAGTATTGAACAGGCTTAAACTTAATAAAAGTAAAAGTGTTAAAAACCCAATAGATAAGATACTAATCAGATTACCAAGGTTTTTTTCGTTTTCTAAAGAATTTAAAACTTCTAGATTATTTTGAAATAATATTTTTGTGTAAACAATGAATGTTTTCATGATTATTGGGGTTTATTATTTTTATATATCAAGGGCCTAACTTGTAGTGTTAAGGTCTATTAAAAATTAACATAGCTAAATTACTACATTGATAAATGAAAGAAAAATCTAAAGACGCATTTTCGATAAAGTGTTGATTCAGAAATCTTCCAAAGATTTAATTAGTTCATTAATTTCCACCATACATATGCCCATCAGTAAAGTCTTGATAGGGTTTGTCTTCTTCCTCTGCAATCTTTTTGTTTATAGCATCTAAACGCTCATTTTCTTTTTTTAGCTTATAGGATTTTCTTATACCCAAAAGCAATAAAATACCAAAAAACACGGTCACAATAATAAGAACTGTAACAATACTTGATTGATTTACTAGAGGTAATAGAAGAAGTAAAGAGAGTAAGTAGTTTTGCACCATAATTAATGCGTCATTGGTATTTGGTTATATACCAAAGATAATATATTCTTTCAATATGTATGAAAATTTTAACAAGTGTAACAATTTCTTAATTTGGAATACCTATAATTTGAGCAAAAAAAATTAAAGCACATTTTTATAAAGTAAATATCTATTTACGTTTTAAAATTGAGATTTTTTAACGAAATTGCTTGTCCGTAAAATTGTTCAACTTAAAACCTAATAATATACCATGTCTGATGATTTTGATTTACTAGAAACCAATTCTAACGAAAAAACCGAAAAAGTAGATGTTAATTGGGGAAAAGCCATTGACACTATGAAATCTAAATTATCTCAAGAAGATGATCCTGAAGTGCGTCAAAAAATATTAAATGCCACTTTGGATGATGTGGTGCATATGGCAGAAAAGGATAGAACTACACTTTTGGATGCTATAAAGGACTTAACCGACTATCAAGATGAAGTAGGTATTATATTCGAGAAATTTTCAGCATTAAACCCAACAGAGCAAAAAGTTATTGATGATGCTCAAAAAGGATTAGAGCGTGCTAAAATTGAATTGGAAGATGCGCAAGCTAAACCAGACACCTGGTGGAATAACCTTTGGGGAAGAAAGAGTAAAATCAAGAAAGCTCAAGACGCTTTACAAGCAGCTGAAAAAACTAGAGCAGGAGCAGATAACAAGGCTAAAGCCATGTTTCAAGAGCGTATAGAAAGTGCAGATGTACAAACACTTTTAAGCGAACTATCTTATAAATCGCAAGCAGCGGTTACTCGTTTAAAAAATCGTGAGGTAGAAATAAAAGAAGTAGAAGATAAGTTACAAGATGCTATAGTTGAAGCTACAAAAAACCATACAAAAGCTTTAGAAAAAAAGAAAGAAGTAGAAGCTAAACTAGAAGAACAATATGCGTTGTTAAAGCAAGCGCGTCAAGAGCTAGAAGATATTGCCGATAAGCAATCAGCTGAATATGCTCAAGCCGTTGGTAAAGTAACACAACTAGAGCAAAAGGTTGAAGAACTTGAAGGTCTTAAAAATGCATACACCACTTTAGCAGCTAGTAAAGATAGCTTTGTACACAAGCATAATTTAACTATTAAGGTGTTAACATCTTTACGTAGCAATTTGCAAACGCATCGTGCGAAATTAAAAAGTGATACCGAGGAACGACTTAAGTATTACGATGGCTATGTGGTAGCATTAAAAGCTAGAACAGACCAAGAATTTGCTGCTATTTTAGAGCATTTAGGCGTAAAAACCGACGAACATATTGGAGAAACTCTAGCATCAATGCATACCGCAAGTGCCAAAGCGCGTCAAGATATGATGGATAACATCCCAGTTCACGAAAAAGTAATGCAAGGTGTCTATAGCAGTTATGCAGAGGCTTTACAAGAAATTAGAGCTAAGGATGGTGAAATCCAAAAGAATTTTGCAGAGCGTTATGGTATCGATATGAAAGAGATTTTCGAAGATTATTATAAAGCCGATGCTAGCCAACCTTCTGGAGACGATGGTGAACCAGCAGGAAAACCAAAACCAGAAGCTAACGACGACGATTTATTAAGTTAAGTTTGTCATTCCCGCGAAGGCGGGAATCTAATTAAAAGAAGCTATACTTTTCAAATGAAGTTCTGCTTTGCGTTAGGGATTGCAGAGGAAAGCCCACAGCCCGATCCCGATAGTTATCGGGTGAGGTGCGAGGACTTGAAACGGAAAGCCCGACCCTTGTGGTAACGCCCAAATTATATAAATCTATTTATTTTTCAAAATAAAGCATGTCCATTAATCACATCGTTACACCTTTAGATTCTGCAATACTCGATTCCAAAGAGCATTACGTTTTCTATCACAAAATGGTTGACTTTGCTTTTAAAGAGTTAATTGTAGCTGTTCAGCAGCAAAATATTTGTGATTCTATTGAGGTACAATTATTTAAGCAATACTGTGATTTGTTACTATATTCTATTGAGGCTATGCGTGTAAAATACATGTATGATGATGAGGATAATATGAAAGTGGATTTAACAGATTCCGGATTCCCTAATTATTTAGAATTTCGGTACCTGTTTAACGATTTAGAATTACGTGATGAATACCTTGGTAAATTAACACCTATAGCTACATTAAAAGAAGAGTTTTTAGATACCTTATTGCGCAAAAAACAATCCGTAAAAAAAAGTAAACTCTTTCAAGCGGCTTCTATTGTATATTATTCGTCTGTAAATAAGCAATATATTTTCAATCGTTTTGTACAAGGAAAAATTTTAGGTGCACCCGAAAATGCTGATGCCGATTTAATAACGAGTTGGAGTTTTTACGATGTATCTCATAATCGACCATTTATTTGTTTCATGTATTTTAATTACGACGGTAATAAAATAAATGATTATAGAGATGAGATTTACGAGGTTTTAAAATCAGTGGCAGATAGAGATATGTCTTTAGATACAATGGCTTATACTATAGATAGAAAACTACCAAAAGTTTTTCCTAAGCTTATTAAACGTATAGATTTGGGGCCTTTGCATAATGTTTTTGCTAAAGACGAACACCAAGTTACCCATGCTATTCTAGAAAGTATAGGTAAAAAAGAAATACCCTTAGAGTCTTATGCTTTTTCGCTTCGAGTAAACGAAGTAAAGTCTAAAAGCGAATTTAAAGAAGGTGGTTTTTTTAGTAAACAAATTTTACAGAAATGGGATGGTGTTTTTAAGCAAAAGTTTGTTCTAGCACCACATCGGGTTATTCAATTGCTATACAATAAAACTCCAGAAATAATGAACAAGTTGGCAAAAGCGCCTATTGAAATTTCGAGTTTAAAAATTGATAAAAATGAAATTTAAAATTATTTATTTTTTTCTTTTAGTATTTATAATGTCATGTAAAAGTGATGATGATACTACAAATAATACTAATGCTACAAACATAGAATTAGTTACAGGTATGCATGCTAGAGCATCCGAGTTTGGACCATCTATTTTATTAGGAAACCCAAATGTTTTTGATAGTGCTATAGCGGTATATCCTAATCCAGCTATAGGGAATCTTAGGGTTGTTAGTAATTCTGGAAGTATTTCTGATTTATGGATAGTAAAAGGAGATGCTCAAAAAAGCTTTCAAGACATAGAATTCTCTTCAGTTTTGTCAAGTGATTTATATAGTTCAACTGAAATTGAAAATATAGCAGAACTAAGTTTTGAGAACTTAACAGGTAATAACATAAATATAAATCTTGAAAATGTGAGTTTTGGATATTACAGGGTATTTGTTAAAATTAATAATGATATTTTTTGGACTAATGTTTATGTAGGAAACGATAAAGATATTGAGGATTTAATAAGTTTCTGGAACTAGTAACATTTTAAAAAGCATTGAAATAACATGGAACATAACTCAACTTTCCCAATAAAATTAACCGAACTCGATATGCTTCGAGACGAGGCGTCCTCATACCTTAAAAGTATACAGTGGGAGCAAGGATCTCGTGCAAAAAGTAAAGATAAAGATGCGAAAGATGAATCTATTTTGCTGTATTTATCCCGTGCTAATAATGGGTCAAGTTCGGCTTCAATTACGTCAGTATCTAAAACTATTTTAGCGCTTAAAAAGCGATTGTTGCCTGATTCTGTTGCAATTCCTATTTATTTGAATCAAACCTTATATGCTGTACAGGAAGGTATTACTTTGGGTATATGGATTAAGGATAGTTATTATGATGCGTCTGGATTGGCAAGTTTAAACGAGAATAAATCAGCTTTAGATAATAGTGGTAAACGTGAGTTTGAAAGTAAAATGCATACCGCTACGGCATTTATGCTATTTGCGCAGGCATATAAAATTTTACACGATTTAAAACCACATGCTTCAGATGATTTAAGTGTGATGAAGCAAAAGTTTGCAGGCATTCCTGAAGTATCATTAATGTCACCTATCAAAGGCATTTCTTGTAGTTTGTTTTATTATGATAAGTATCTAGGACATCCAGAAATAATTAAGTCTGATAAAGACGTTATCGACTTCACGGTAGTGTATTTTGAAGCTCTTATAGATGAAATTCAATTACGAAAAAGTTCATTAGAATATACAGAAACTATTGAGGATAGAACTTATAAATTAGAAAACTCTGAGTTTGCCGTTTCAGGTTGGAATAATGTATTTCAAGGTACAGCAAAAAGTGTAGAGTTCAATAAAATTCAATTTGAACAAATTGTTGGTAACCGAGATGCAAAACACTTTGCAAGACGTTTAACTGAACGCTTGTTGAGCTATGATTTTACAGCTAAGAAAAATCCGTTTCAAGAATTAGGCGGTTTTATGCCTGTATTTATGGGATATGGTATCCCTGGAACAGGAAAAAGTATGTTGATTGCCGCAATTGCAACGAGACTGAAAGAGCACTGCGATACTTTAGACATTCCATTTTTGTTTCATCCAATGCCAGATACATTGATATCAACCTTCCAAGGAGGTTCTGCTGAGAAAATGGTGGAGTGGATGAAACCATTACAAGACCCTTCTAAATTGATTTTTGCACCTATCGATGATGCAGAGAATAATTTACAAGAACGTACAGCGCAAGGTGTTTCAGCAGGGGTTAA
Source organism: uncultured Algibacter sp. (assembly GCA_947502405.1). GTDB lineage: Bacteria > Bacteroidota > Bacteroidia > Flavobacteriales > Flavobacteriaceae > Algibacter_B. Next base: position 9,010 of record CANMZT010000008.1, read on the forward strand.
GGAAGTGATTGGTGTATTTTTAAGGTATACTGAAGGTGCTTATGCGGTGAATTACGGTAACAGCTCTATTGGTTTGTTTACTAACCTCCCTGAGATGTTGGATAAAGCAGTCATTTCTCGTGTGCAAGGGCGTTTCAAGATAGATGGCGCAAGATCAGAACATGATTTTCTAGATCAAGACCATTTGTGGTGGCGAAAAATTGACGATACCATGCCAGATTTTGTTAATATGCAAGGACCTGAAAACTATAGTTATTTGCAAGACCAAGGTTTAGCAAAAAATATGGGAGATATTTTAAGTAATGTTGAAAAACCCACTGAGGAACGTGTACATGCGGTTTATGATAAGGTAGAAAATCACTTTAAAACGAATCAACATTTGTTTTATGCGAATTTATACAAGGAAATACAAGCCATATTTCCGTTCTTTTCATCTCGTGATGTTCGAAATATTCAATCTGCTATTTCTTTGAGATTAACTGATTTTGATTTAGAAGAAGACTGGTTTGAAAATCCAGAGATTTACTTTAAACAGGAGTATGAAATTAAATTTAATATGCTTCAGGAATTGATGCGTAGTAATATGAAAGGATTAGATTTTTCAGAAATTCGTCGTCAAGAAGTAGTGCGCTATTTAGATAATGTGGCAACCATTGCAGATACAGATTTTAAACGAAAAGTAGATGCTAGAGTTAATCAGTTAAATATTGAAATGGAAGCGAGACATCAGTTTGATAAAAATTAAACGAATGTCAGGTCGAGCGCATTCGAGACCTAAAAAGATGATAAATAGTTAAAGTGAATTCATAGAATGAATAACAAAAACGTCAAAAACATAAAACACACCTTACTATCAGATAACTATTACATTCTGAATAAAGTCACTTTTGACTATATGATGAAAAGTGGTGAGTGGGTCAATCAAATGCGTGAGGTATACGATAGAGGTGATGGAGCTGGAATTCTCTTATACAATAAAGAAAAGAAAACGATAATACTTACCAAACAATTCAGAATGCCAACCTATTTAAATGATAATAAAGATGGCATGCTGGTAGAAGTAGCAGCTGGTATGTTGGATAAAGATAATCCCGAAGCCTGTATTATAAGAGAAACAGAAGAAGAAGTTGGATACCGTTTAAAAGAAGTTAAAAAGATATACGAAGCCTATTCATCTCCGGGAGTAATGACTGAAAAAATGCACTTTTTTATAGGAGAATATACTGATGATATGAAAGTGAATGATGGTGGAGGTTTAGATAATGAAGGTGAGGATATTGAGGTTTTGGAAATCCCTTTTGAGAAAGCTCTACAGATGCTAAACAAAGGAGAGATTGTGGATACACGCACTATAGTACTGTTGCAATACGCTATAATTCATAAGTTGCTGGAGTAAATGGAAAAACTAAAACAAGCAAACCTATATAGAAGCGAACTTATTCCCGTAAGCGGAAAGTTAGTAGAGCGTTATAATAAATGTTTGGTAAAACTTGGATTTACAAAAACGAAGCTAAAAACGTTTCACATTGATGGTATTGGTTGGAGCCCTGAAATTGCTGAAGAGAAAGCCGATAATAATTATTTGAATAATGGAGAGGCAAATCCACATGGTATTATTATTTCCCCACTTCAAAAGGGAAAACCTGTCTATTTGCCATTTCATACGTTTGATAGGGACTTAATGAAATATGTCTTTAAAGTCCATGGTGAAAAGATAAAGGATATTACAAGAGACTGCGCAATTTGTTTGGATTTTGATCAAGGCGTTGATGCTTTTTACGAGCCTTTAGATGTTTTAAAATATGATAAGATATCTATTAATTTTCATTTAATAGATAGATTATGGTATATCCAAAAAGAGCAGTTAGCACTAGTTGATAAGTTTAATAGAGCCAATAATTTTATTGATGAAAATTTGCATCAAGAGCTTTTAGATTCAGCAAAAGCTCATGGTGATTTACGACATAGAGATTTAGATTTACATAAACTTCAATACACCACAGATTCTTTTTACACAAGGTCTTTTGGAGGGGTATATGTGTTGCGCGATTTTATAAAACCTATAGTAGTTTTTGAAGATGAATCTTGGCATAAAGAAGCGATAAAAGACACGAATTATGATGTGCTTATTTATCATATAGAGCAACCTGAACTTTTTGATAAACTCGGAGATCATATGATTATTGAGTACGATTTGGAAAAGGTGGTAACTACTAAGCGTTATGAGCGCATCAAAAAATTTGAAATGGCTCAGTATCTTAATAAGCCTCAGCACCCGATTAAAGATATTTTAAACGATCCTATTTTGTTCAAAAGTTATTTAAATAAACTAGATATAAAAGCTAGAAAAAAAGTAATGAGTGTTGAGCGCTATTTGGAAAAACTAGAAACGAGTAACCAATACAAAATAGCAGATATTGTTGATGAAAAACTCTTTAAAGCATTACATAAACCGCATTCCTCATTAGAGGTTAAACACCAAGATTTAATCTGGAAGCTATTAGTAAATATTTCGGAAAAAGATATTTTATATTGGTATTGGTATGATAAAGTTGCTTTTTACAAGAGTTTTAAAACTTGGGATGAATCTTTGAAAGATTGGGCAATTGAAACGATTAGTAACAATATTTAAGAAATATAGACTAATTTTATAGAAACTGATTTGTCATTCCGCACTTGATGCGGAATCCACAAAAAATGAACGGGAATTATCATCAATATTACGTCTATCTTTTATCTAATAAGAAAAATGGTACGTTGTATATTGGAGTCACCAATGATTTGGAAAGACGAATGTTTGAACATAAAAACAAATTAGTTCGAGGATTTACATCTAAATACGGGTTAGATAAATTAATGTATTTTGAACAATTTCAATATGTGAATGATGCTATAAAAAGAGAAAAGCAATTGAAAAATTGGAATCGACAATGGAAGATTGATTTGATTGAAGAAGATAACCATCAATGGAAAGATTTGTCTTCTGATTGGATATATTAATGGATTCCGCATCAAGTGCGGAATGACAAAAAACTTATAAAATATGACACTAGAACTCATTGTATTTATTGGAGCTATATTATTTGGAGTTTTTTTGTACTGGAGAGAATCCAAAGGAAACGGACTTTACAGGTTTTTTAATAAAATTATTAACTCCAAAGAACTCCAAATGAAACCTGAAGATAAAACAGGTTTTGTTTACCAACAAACCTTTTTGTTGCGCCTAGTTTTTATTGGCTTTCTATTTTTAATAGGTATTGTTGTATTTCGATTTTTAATACCTATTGATATTGCAACTATTTCAATTTTTGCATCTATGATAGTTGGAACTATAGCTGGAACATATTTAGCCAATTTTATCTTTAAATCTAGTGAAGTCATCGAAGAAAAAAGTGATTCCATTGAGGATATAGTACAAGATACCATCGAAAAAGGAAAAGATTTTATTGAAGACTTAAAAACTAAAGATGCAGAAGAAGTTGTTGAAGAAATTAAAGAAACGCCTAAGGTTGAAGAAAAGAGTGCGCGTGAGCGATTGAAGGATAAAGGGTTGTTGTAAGATATAAAGTTGAATTTGTCACCTCGAGCGCAGTCGAGAGGTTTTAAATTAGGTCTCGACTGCGCTCGACCAGACAAAACAGATAAAAGAAATGATAAAAAACTATTGGAATAAAGGAAAGAAGCAAAAAACAATAACCATTGTTGTTGCATTAATTCTACTCATAGCATTATTCGTATTACGTGATGACTATCAACCAGCGTTGTTATTTGTTAGAAAATTTATTTTCATAATATTACTAAGTGGTGTTATATTATTCTTAGGTTTAAGAAAATTCAGAAAGTCTGCAAGCACAGGTGGACGTTTAGGGATTTTAGCATTATTAGTAATATTCTTTGGTATTTTATATGTAGTTGGTTGGCATTTCAAAATGTATGATTACATGAAAACTTATAATGTTTTCAATCATCTAAATAAAGTTGAAATAGGTGAATTACCATTAACTCAAAATGAACGCATTCAACCTTTGCGAAATGTATTTTCCATGGCCAATGAAAGCGTTGGGGAAACTAAAGACGTTTCACTGCCGCATTTAGTGAGAATTGGAGATGAAAACAAATGGACTATGGCTATTCAGCCTACTGAAAAGTACATGTGGCAAGGTATGACTGATAATACCGAAGAAGTTTTTGCAGTATCAAGCACAACACCTTTTCCAAGATTTTCAAGTGAAAATAGAATTCCTGTAACTTTTTCAATTGGGGAATCTTTGAAATTTAGTAGAAACACGTATAATGCCGTAGTGCAACGTTTCAATTTTCTCCAACTTTTCACAATGGAACCAAGTGATACGTATTACATGAAAAATGATTCAGGAGATTGGGTACAAGTGGTGAGTTTAATTAAATGGAAAGGTTTTTTATTTCCGTATCCAACGTTTGGTGGTGTTATGGTTATTGATAATGGTGAGCACGATTTTAACGATTATATAGAGCGTATTTTGATTGGAAAAGGAACATACATTAGCCCTGAAAATATGAAGAACCACGAGTATTTAACAAGACAAAATACTTTGGCTGAAAAAGTTTCTAGATTACAAGCAGAGTCTTTAAAATTTTTAGGTGGTTTTAGTGACCCATTACCTTGGAATATGGAAACAGCGGTTAAAATACCTGAAATGCCTAAAGATCAAAACCAACAACCTTATGTTACGGATTTTGATTTTTCTGGTACTCAAACAGGAGCTTTTAGTGGCTTGTATCATTGGTTTGGATTGGAGCCAGTAGGTGATGAGCGTACCAGTTTAAGTTTTAGTGTTTTTGTTCCTGCAGATGGTACTGATAAATTGTATTATTACAATCACGCTGCTAAAAAACAAGGCTATGCAGGGGTTTCTGCGATGCCTCTAAAAGTACAAGAATCTAGAAAAGAATACGATTGGACAGCAAACACTCCAGTTGAGTTTAGACCCTATATTAAAGATATTGCTGGTAAAAAGCGTATGTTTTTTATGGGAACAGTATCGTCTATCAGTGATACAAATTCTAAACAATTTGATGGCTCTGCAACGCCAGATTTAGTTTTGATTGATAGTGAATACAGAGACGTGGTTTGGATAGACGTAAAGCATCCAAGTCAATGGAATAAAACAGTTTATGATCAATTAAATGAAGCATGGCGTTCTAGCGAAAAGATTGGTTATTATTTTGTTGAAGAAACTAAAGAAATTGATATAGCTCAATCCGTTGTAGATTCAATAAAAGCAATACCTCAAGTTGATAAGAAGACTGAAGCCATTGAAAGATTACAGAGACAGATTGATTCTTTGAAAGCTGTTAATGATTAGAAATGAAGTTTAAGCTTGTATATGTTGTTCACTTTTTTGTATTTATTATAGCAACATATATTTATTATATTGGAATAACTGGATTTATTGAATTCATGAAGTTTGGTGGCTATAGTAATTATGATTTTTCAAGTATAATTCATTCATTAAAATATTCTGGAAGATTACATGCTTCAGTAATAATTAGTTTTCCTTTATTAGGTGTTTTTTTGAAAAACAAGCTTGGTTGGATATTTATAACTTTCTATTTTTATTTTGTTTTATGGTTTTTGTTGCTGCAGACATTTGAAGAAAGTTTGATAAGTTTTGAAGGTATTATTTCCTTTTCTGCTTTTGCTTCAATATTTATATCGTTATTAATAATAATGAATATGACACAGGTGAATTTTGATTATTATAAAGTTAAAAACAATAAGTTGTTAGGAATTAATGTCATTGCTTTTACTATTGGATTATGTATATCAATGATTTTTAATCTTTCTAGAATTACAGAATATTTAGTTTAAACCACCAATTCCATTTTAATATCACAACGTTTATAAGGGCAATTAGCCTCTACAGGAATTTCAATAAAGCCATATTTCCTATAAATGTATATCGCATTTTCAAGTTTTCTACTAGAATAAATAATGAGTTTGGGTATGTTGTTTTTCTTTGCAAAATCAATGCAATATTGCATTAGTTTTTGTCCAATTTTATGTCCTCGTTGATTTGGCGCTACGGCCATTTTAGTTAATTCAAATTCACCTACATTACCTATTGGCATCAACGCCACTGTACCCACAATTTGTTTATTTAGTCGTGCAAAAAATATATGCCCGCCTTTATTAATAATATATTTTTCTGGTTTGCTTAGTACCTCTTCGTCATAGGGTTCAACATAGAAATAAGTTTTAAGCCATTCAACATTTAAATCATAAAAGTGCTGTGAGTAATCATTATCAAATGAAACAATATCTACTTCTTGTCTTACTCTTGTTTTTGCATCCTCGATAATGATATTGCTTAAACTTTTTTCATTGAGTTTATTTTCAAGTCTATTGAGATGTTCTATCAAAGAAGAAGAATGTTCTAAAGTGTATTCCTTTATTACCTTATCTATACTATTCCAAATGGGTTTTAACAACGTTAAGGTTTTTTCCCCTTTAGTAGATAAGTGTATAATCTTTTTTCTTTTGTCTAATTTATCACTCTCTAAATCTATTAAACCTTTTTTATTTAACTTATTCAAAGCTTGAGTGATAGCTGGTTGAGTATATTTTAATGAATTTTGAATTTCAGAATTAGTAACCCCATTTTTATTTGATATTATTTTATATAAAGGAAATAGGTAAGGGTCAAAATCTATATTAAAGTGATTATATACCAATTGTATTTCTTTCATCATATATTCACTAACACGTTTTAAACGTGATCCTAATCCTAATTCACCATAACCTATTAAAGCATCCATATTTATATAAGTACTTATGTAAATTTAAACTTTTTTATTGTTTTTCAAAGTAATTAAGAAGATTTTATAAAATCTGTGATAAGATAGGAGATAAGCTTACCAACTGTTATTGCTGATTTTTTTGTTGGTGCAGCTTCACAAATATGTAAATAAGTTGCATTACTATTTTTAGCAAAAAAACTTAAAAACTGCCTAGATTTATTAACATTAAATCCGCTAGGGGTCATTGCGCTACTTGGTATGTTTTCAATGGCATCACAATCTATTTCAATTCCAAAGTTATCTTCACATATAAATTCAGATATATTTTGGAGAGCTTTTTTAAATTTCAACTCTTTTCTAATTTCTAGAGCTTCAAAAGTATAGTAAGTGGTGTTTTTAGACTTATCTAATATATTAAAAACCTTATCTGATGTATAATTTTCGTGTAACCCAAAAACAACATATCTATTTAAAAAACCTTCAGAATAGGCATAACTGAATCCATTTCCGCTATGACGTCCTTCTTCATCTCTAAAATCAGAATGCGCATCGAGGTTTATAACATTAACTGGCTTTCCTAAAGCTAATGCTGTTCCTTTTATATTACCGTAAGCATTATTGTGTCCACCTCCAATAATTATTGGTTTTTTTCCAGTTGACACAATTTGATGAACAATATGTGTTACGTAAGTATCAATCTCACTAACTATCTTTCTGGCTTTTAGAACATCTTTTTTTCTTGACGGATTTAGTTTTGATACTTTTAGTAGTTCTTCTTTAAAGTCTAAATGTCCTAATATCAAAACCTTATTAGCCTTGGTATATTGATTACTTTGGATGTTTAACAAAACTTTAAGGGTGTTGTTCCAAGCCTTTGAAGCTCCTTGCTTTCCATGATTTGCAAAGATCCCAACATCTTCTGGTAAACCTAAAATAACATGTGTAACATCCAAATTTTCAAGTTGCTCGTATATGTTAGAAATGCTGGTTAATATTTGAACGTGTTGACCAAATTTGGATTCACCTGAGCGTTTGTTTAATAATTTATTGCGAGTAGTATTGTTAAATAAGACCAGTTTATCCATAAAAAAGTAAATAAGTTGTAATAATTAAAAATACACCAATATTTATTTATAGCATTAAACAAAAGACAAAAATTAGATTAACCTTAACAATTAAAAACAAGTAATTATGGAAAACAAAAGTAACACTGGACTTAAAGTTGGATTGGGTATTGCACTAGTTTTATTTTTAGCAACTGGATTCTACACAATGAATTTATATAACAGTAGCAAAAAAGTGCAAAATGAATTAACTGAAGAGAAGCAATTAGTAATGAATGATTTAAACGCTATGGCAAAGCAATATGACGATGCTATAGGAGAAAATGAAGTTGCTAATGCTAACTTAATTGAAGCAAGAGGTCGTATTCAAGGATTAATTGATTCTTTAAAAATCTCTGAAACCAATGTAAAAAGTTTATGGAGATATAAAAGAAAGTACCAATCTTTACAAAAGGAAATGGATGTGTTATTAGCTCAAAATGATTCATTACGTGTTGAAAACAACTATTTAGCAACCTCATTAGATAGTACTCGTGTACGTTTAGAAGAGCGAACAGTTTTTACAGATTCTTTACTAGTTCAAAACAATGCTTTAGCTGAAGTTGTTGAAAATGCAGCGGTTTTAAATACAGTAGGATTAAAAGGATTTGGAGTTATTGAAAGAACTTCAGGGAAATTAATCCCAACAGAAAGAGCTAAAAGAGCTGATAAAATTAGAGTTTGTTTTACAGTAGCTAAAAATGCTTTAGTTCAAGCTGGAGACCAAGAATTGTATGTGCAAGTTATAGACCCTAAGAATAATACTCTAGGTTTAAACGAACAAGTTACTTTTGATGAAAAAACATTAAACTACAGTACAATAAGTAAGTTTAACTATGAAAATGCAAGTCTTAATGTATGTGAGTTTGTAACTTCAAAGAAAGACTTTGAAAAAGGACGTTATGTAGTGAATGTATTTAATGCAAAAGATTTAGTATCTAGCTCAGAATTTACTTTAAAGTAAATCCATTATAACACTTAAGAGCAAAAACCTCAAACATATTTTGTTTGGGGTTTTTTTATTAAAAAATTTTGCCGTTTATTAAAACGGTTTCAATATTGTTTTCCCCAAAAGAATAAGGTAAATAGTTGTAACTTGGGATATCTTTTGTAATTATAATGTTAGCTTTTTTACCTTTTGTAATACTTCCATATTCATCTGAAATACCCATAGCATAAGCCCCATTTATAGTGGCTGCATTAATAGCTTCCTCAGGAGTCATTCTCATTTTTATGCATGCAGTACTAACCACAAAATTCATATTACCACTAGGTGTAGAACCCGGATTAAAATCTGTTGCCAAGGCTAATGGTAAACCAGAATCAATAATTTTTCTTGCTGGTGTATAGGGTATACTTAAAAAGAAGGAGCATGAGGGAAGTGCTACAGGCATAGTTTCACTATGCTTGAGAGTATTAATATCATCCTCATTTAATACTTCTAAATGGTCAACAGATAAAGCCTTATGCTTCACTCCAAGTGCAACTCCTCCAAAAGCATTAAATTGATTTACGTGTATTTTAGGTACTAATCCATATTTTTTTCCAGCTTCAAGAATAGCTTCAGTATGTTCCAATGAAAAATAGCCTTTTTCACAAAACACATCTATGAATTCAGCTAAATCCTCTTTTGCTATTTTTGGAAGCATATCGTTAATAATCAAATCAATATAACCTTTTTTGTTATTTGAATAAACTTCGGGAAAGGCGTGAGCGCCTAAGAAAGTAGCTCTTATCTTTACAGGAAATTCTTTTTTAATTTGCTTGATAACACGAAGCATTTTGAGTTCTGATTCAACAGATAACCCATAGCCTGATTTAATTTCAATGGCTCCTGTACCAAGTTTTATAATTTGTTTTACTCGTTGAATGGATTGATTATATAAATCTTCTTCAGTAGTGTTTTGCAACATTTTAGCAGAATTTAAAATACCGCCACCACGGTTTGCAATTTCAGTATAACTCAAACCATTTATTCTGTCTACAAATTCTTGTTCTCTATTTCCAGCATAAACAATATGTGTATGGGAGTCGCACCAAGCTGGTAAAACAATCTTGCCTGTTGCATCAATTGTATCATCTGGGTTAATTTTTGGGCAATTATTCATAACACCATAATCTACAATCGTATCATTTTCTATAAGTAGAAAAGCATTTTTGATACTAGGGAGAGTTTGCATATCCTTTCCAGATACTTTTAGAGTTGATTTATCTCGTATCTGAAGCATTTCTTTTATATTGATAAGTAATGTAGTAGACATAGTACGAATTTATTAAGTAAAGCTATGAATTTTAGTTAGATTAATGATGTATCAAGACCTTTTATCGAGCAGGTAAACAATTTTATATGCTAATTGTAGATTAATTGATGACTTATCCACAAAACAAATTACTTTTATCTTATACTTGAACCATTAATTTTTAAAGAGACTATTAACCAACCTGTCTTTTTGATAATGCAACCATTTATGTTACCAACCACAAATGGAAGTATTTTTAAAATGTAAATAGTATGAACCCTAACTTAATATTTCTAAATTCGTTTTTAGATGTGTCTGAAGAAACATTTTCTAAATTAACGAGTATAGCAACATACAAAAAACTTAGAGCTGGTGAATTAATTGCCAGACCTGGTGAAATTCCTAGTAAGATATATATGCTTACTTCCGGAATGATGCGAGCATATCTAAGTACTGAAAAAGGAAAAGAGTTTAATAAAAACTTTTTTATGCCTTTTAGTTTTGTTGGAGCGCTTACAGCTTTAATACAAAATCAACCCTCTAAACTTACATATGAAGCGCTTACTGAATGCAAAGTTTACGAAGTAAATTTTCATGATATCATAGAATTTTGTAAAGAAGATATTAACATCAGTAACCTCTATAATAGAATACTAGAGCAGGTTTATATGCGTTATGAAGAACGGCAATTGGAACTCATTTCTATGGACGCAATGGACAGGTATCTTACGTTACGCAAAAAAATCCCGAAAATAGACGAACTTATTCCTCAATATCAAATAGCTTCCTATTTGAGTATCACTCCGGTTCAGCTAAGTAGAATCAGAAGAAAAATTAAAAAAGTAGACAAAAAAGATAGATGAAACTTTATAAAAATTGAGTCGTATTTTTAGTTAAAGTTGTTTTTTACATGAAACTTAACATATGTTAATTTCAATACGTATAGTTAGTTATATATTTGACTCGATTTCCTTTATGGATTACAATTTACAAAGGATTGATAGCTAACCAACCAAAAAGACAGGTAAATTTATTTACCTGTCTTTTTTTATAACAATCTAGTTTTTTGAGTTTTTATTTAAGGCTTCCTACCATATCCTCTGGCTTTACCCAAGCGTCATAATCTTCAGCAGATACATAGCCTAAATTAATAGCTTCTTCTTTTAAGGTTGTACCATTTTTATGGGCGGTATTAGCAATTTCTGCAGCTTTATAGTAGCCAATTTTGGTATTCAAAGCTGTTACTAACATCAAAGAGTTGTTTAATAATTTTTTGATGGTTTCATGGTTAGGTTCAATACCTACAGCACAATTTTCTTCAAAACTAATACAAGCGTCTCCAATTAACTGAGCCGAATGCAAGACATTAGCAGCCATAACAGGTTTAAAAACATTTAATTCATAATGCCCTTGTAATCCGCCTACGGAAACTGCTACATCATTACCCATAACTTGAGCACAAACCATAGTTAAAGCTTCACATTGTGTTGGATTAACTTTTCCTGGCATAATTGAACTTCCTGGTTCGTTTGCAGGAATAATAATTTCTCCAATTCCTGAACGAGGTCCAGATGCCATCAATCTAATATCGTTAGCTATTTTATTTAATGATACAGCCAATTGTTTTAAGGCTCCATGAGTTTCAACTAAGGCATCATGAGCTGCTAAAGCTTCAAATTTGTTAGGAGCGGTTACAAAAGGTAATTCTGTGAATTCAGCAATATATTCTGCAACTCTCTTACTGTATCCTTTTGGAGTGTTTAATCCGGTTCCAACAGCAGTTCCTCCTAAGGCCAATTCGCTTAAATGTGATAAGGTGTTCTCTAAAGCTTTTAAACCATGATCTAATTGTGCAACGTAACCAGATAGTTCTTGTCCCAAGGTAATCGGCGTTGCATCCATTAAATGTGTTCTACCAATTTTAACAACATCTTTAAATGCTTTAGATTTATTATTAAGCGTATCGCGTAATTTTTTTACTCCAGGAATAGTTGTTTCTACTACTTTTTTATAGGCAGCAATATGCATACCAGTTGGAAATGTATCATTTGAAGATTGCGATTTATTTACATCATCATTAGGTTGAATGGTTTTTTCTCCTTCTCCAATAGTCTTGCCTGCAATTTGATGCGCTCTATTAGCAATAACTTCGTTTACATTCATGTTACTTTGAGTTCCAGAACCAGTTTGCCATATAACTAAAGGAAATTGATCATCATGCTTACCTTCTAAAATTTCATCACAAACTTCAGCAATTAAATCGCGTTTTTCTATAGCTAATACACCCAATTCACAGTTTGTATAAGCTGCAGCTTTTTTTAAATATGCAAAGCCATAAATAATTTCTAACGGCATTGATGCATTAGGTCCAATTTTAAAGTTATTTCTTGAACGTTCAGTTTGTGCTCCCCAAAGTTTATCAGCGGGCACTTTTACTTCACCCATAGTATCTTTTTCAATTCTGTAACTCATTATAATAGTGCTTAAATTTAAAGTTGCTAAGTTAATTCATTTAAGCTTTTTTTAGTTATGATTTTTGTTAGTTTTTACAATATCTTTTTAACATTTAAATAACTGGAATAATTCCTCTAATCCATTAAAATCTATTAATTTAGTGGGATTAATTAAATATTGTGAACACATTAAAAATAATATTATGGCAACAATTAGATTAGGAGATGAAGCTCCAAATTTTACTGCACAGTCTACAGAAGGGACTATTAATTTTCATGATTGGTTAGGAGATAGTTGGGGGATTTTATTTTCTCATCCAGCAGATTATACACCAGTTTGTACAACAGAATTGGGTACTGTTGCGAAATATAAAGATGAATTTGACAAACGTAACGTAAAAGTAGTTGCATTAAGTGTTGATGGTTTAGATTCTCATAATGGATGGGTAAAGGATATTAATGAAACCCAAAATACAACAGTAAATTTTCCGATAATAGCTGATGAGGATAGAAACGTTTCTGAATTATATGATATGATTCACCCTAATGCCGATAGCAAGTTAACAGTACGCTCAGTTTTTGTTATTGATGATAATAAAAAAGTAAAGCTGATTATTACCTATCCAGCTTCTACCGGTAGAAACTTCAATGAATTACTTCGTGTAATTGATTCGTTGCAATTAACTGCTTATCATAAAGTAGCAACACCAGCAAACTGGAATAATGGTGATGATTGTGTAGTGGTTCCTGCAGTAGCAACTGAAGATATACCTAATATTTTCCCAAAAGGGTACAAGGAGGTTAAGCCTTATTTGCGTATGACACCACAACCTAATCTAGATTAGTTAAAAAGTCTGTTAATAATTTTAATTTTGGTATTGTGTAGAAATACACTTTACATTATCTTTGCATAAGATTATAAAATACAATCTTTACTATGTTTGAATTTGACCAGTATTTAGGCTTTTTAGCATTCTTAACTATTTTAACAATTGGTTTTTGGTTAATGATTTTTTTATTAACTTTTGTAATTCCTTATTGGATAGGAGGTTCTTTAATTGAAAGATTAAAGGAGATAAGAGAAGAAAAAAAGGCTAAACGACAAGCATAATAAGAATAAAATATAAAAAAGGAAGCTAAAATAGCTTCCTTTTTTTGTGTTTATAATTTTATTATTATTGATTATAAAATTGTAGATATAATCTCCGGAGGTCTCCCAATTACAGCTTTCTTTCCGTTTATTACAATTGGGCGTTCTATAAGTTTTGGGTATTCAACCATAGCAGAAATTATTTCAGAATCGCTTAATGCTTTGTTTTTGAAGTTTTCTTTCCAAATACTCTCATTTTTTCTAACCAGCTGTATGGGTTTTATATTGAGTAACTTTATAATATCTTTCAATTCTTTTATTGATGGAGTATTTTCTAAATACTTAATAACTTCAAAGTCTTTACCCGATTTTTCTAAGATATCTAATCCACATCTGGATTTTGAGCATCTGTTGTTATGATATATTTTAATCATTTGATGTTAATATTGTATGTTGTTTTTAATTCTTTAATTAGCTGTTCAGGAGATTTAAATTGTATACCATTGATACCATGTCTTTTAGCGGCCTCAATGTTTCTTAGGTTGTCATCAATAAAAATAGCATTTTCGGCAGTTATATTAAATCTTTCTAATGTAAGCTTATAAATTTCATTAAAAGGCTTTCGTGTTTTTTCTTCACCAGAAACAATAATACCTTCAAACCATTGTAGGAACTCAAAACGCTCAAGCGCAATAGGAAAGGTTTCTGCACTCCAATTGGTTAAGGCTACAACTTTATAGTTATTTGTATTAATCAAATGTTTTAAAACAGCAACAGTGCCAGTAATTGCATTGCCTAACATATCTTCCCATCGCCCATAAAACATGCGTATTTCCTTTTCATATTCAGGAAATAAAGCAACACGTTCTTCTGTGGCTTTAGCCATCGGATACCCAGCATCTTGGTTTTCATTCCAATCGCTGGTACATATATTATCAAAAAACCATTGCATTTTTTTTCGATTTCCTTCAAATACATCTAGAAATACATACTCTGGATTCCAATCGATTAAAACGCCTCCCAGGTCAAATATTATCGTATTTATTTTATTCATAATTGATTATCATCTTCAACTTTTTGTCCCATCATCATTAAGTAAGACTTGAGAAATTCATCAATTTGCCCATCCATTACCGCATCAACATTACCTGTTTCATGAGATGTTCTTACATCTTTAACTAATTTATATGGGTGCATTACATAATTCCTTATTTGGCTACCCCACTCAATTTTCATTTTACTAGCTTCAATATCTTCGCGCTGAGAAAGTTGCTTTTGTAGTTCAATTTCATACAGTTGAGATTTAAGCATTTGCATTGCTCTTGCTCTATTATCATGTTGAGAACGTGTTTCAGAACATGATATTTGAATACCAGTAGGTTTATGAGTTAATTGAACCTTAGTTTCAACTTTATTAACATTCTGCCCACCGGCACCACTCGAACGTGCGGTTGTTATTTCTATATCTGCTGGGTTTATTTCAATTTCGATAGTGTCATCTACCAAAGGATAAACATAAACAGAAGCAAAACTTGTATGTCGTTTAGCATTACTGTCAAAAGGGGAAATTCTTACCAAACGATGTACACCGTTTTCACCTTTTAACCATCCAAATGCAAAATCACCTTCAATTTCTAGAGTTACAGTTTTAATACCCGCTACATCACCTTCTTGATAGTTGAGTTCTTTAACTTTAAAACCACTTTTTTCTGCATACATCAAATACATTCTCATGAGCATGCTAGCCCAATCACAACTCTCAGTTCCTCCAGCGCCTGCGGTAATTTGCAATACCGCACTTAAATTATCACCTTCTTCAGAAAGCATGTTTCTAAACTCAATATCTTCTAAAAGTATTGCTGCTTTATTGTATCTTTTTTCTAAATCTTCAGCAGTAGATTCACCTTCTTTAAAAAACTCATAGATAACTTCAAGGTCTTCAATAAGTGTTTTTAAACCTTTATAGTCTTCAACCCATTTTTTTTTGACGCGAAGTGATTTCATAATAACTTCAGCAGCTTTCGGGTCGTCCCAAAAACTAGGGGAGTAGGTTTGTTCTTCTTCGTTTTGAATTTCTATCAATTTGGCATCTATGTCAAAGATAGTGCCTTAGTTTGTCTAGGCGGGTATTAAGATCTTTAATTTGATCTGATGTTATCATGTCTAATTTGTTTTGTAACAAAAATAAGGTTAAATCAAACAGATGAAAATAATTGTTAATATAATTTTTTAGCTTTACTCAATAATTTTTTAAAATGATAATAGATCTAAGAAGTGATACTGTAACGAAACCCTCTAAAGGCATGTTAGAGGCAATGATGCAAGCTAAGGTTGGCGATGATGTTTTTAGAGAGGATGAAACCGTAAATAGATTAGAGTCTAAAGTTGCTAAAATGTTTGGAAAAGATGAGGCATTATTTTTTCCTAGTGGAACAATGGCAAATCAAACAGCTTTAAAATTGCATACAAATCCTGGGGATCAAGTTATATGTGATAAATATGCTCATATATATAATTATGAATCTGGTGGTGCCTCTTTTAATAGTGGTGTTTCATGTAAATTAATTGATGGCGATAGAGGGATGTTTACTGCTAAACAAGTTGAAGAGGCTATTAATCCTGATGCGTATTATTATAGTAAAACTAGTTTGGTAGAAATTGAAAACACAACCAATAAAGGAGGTGGAGCCTGTTGGGATTTTAATGAAATTAATAAAATTAAAAGTGTTTGTGAAAACAATGATTTGAGGCTTCATTTGGATGGAGCTAGACTCTGGAATGCTATGGTTGAAAAAAGCATAAATTTGAAAGCATATGGAGATAGCTTTGATACGCTTTCAGTATGTTTAAGCAAGGGTTTGGGATGTCCTGTAGGATCTGTATTAGTTGGTAATTCGGATGTTATGAAGGAAGCTATTAGAATTAGAAAAATTTTTGGTGGCAACATGAGACAGGTTGGTTATTTAGCAGCAGCTGGGATTTATGCCTTAGACAATAATTTGGAACGTTTAGTTGATGATCATTTAAAAGCAAAGGAAATTGGTGTTGCACTATCTAAGCTATATATAGTTAAATATGTTGAAAAAATAGAAACTAATATAGTTGTTTTTGAGCTTAATGATGATTTTGAAGAACGTAAGTTTATGCAACAACTTGCCGATAATAATATTCATATTATTAACATGGGAAATAGAAAACTTAGGATGGTTACACATCTAGATTATAATGATGATATGCATCACAAACTAATAAAAACTTTATCAACATTTGGGAAATAGTTAACTGTGTTTAAGCGACAGTTTATTATTAAATATTATAAAAATTAATTTTCTTTTGTATGATAATTATTTACAATCTTACGCCTTTTTCCTGAGGCTAGAGGTGGTATTTCATTAACATAAGTAATAACTACATGGGCATCATGACCAAAGTCTTTTTTTACATTTTTAATTAATTCATCTTCATAATCAAATTTTTCTTTATGTAAATTAAGTTTTATTTCATATTCTTTTTCACCCTGTTGTATAAACTGGTATTGTTTAATCAAGTGATAATACTCTGACACTTTTGTATAAAATATGTATGAGGATAATAAATTACCTTTTGTATCATAGATAAGATCCATTTTACGACCTTCAACTTTTTCAAATACTTTTTGGCCATTTTTTAAAATTTTTAATTTTGCAACATCACCTGTATCATAACGTATTATTGGCATTGCATAATTAAATAAATCTGTTACTACAATTCTGCCAGATTCACCATAATTTATAGGCTCATTGTTGTTGAAGTTTAATAATTCAATAACATAGCTAGCATTATTAATAGTAAAATTATCTGGTGATTTAAAAGTTTGATGAGCAAGAATTCCTAATTCATCACTAGAATATCTAGAATATACAGCAGTTTTAAAACGTTTTATAAGCGAAGATTTTGTTTGTGGACTCAAATATTCCGAATTGGCAATTATCGAATTAATATTTAAATTCTTAAGATCTATATCTTCTCTTTCAACATATCTTAGTATAGATTCTAGTCCTGAAACATACCCTAAGATAGATTTCTTATGGCTTTTATCATTTTTAAGCTGATTGAGTAAATTTTTAATGGTTTGATCTGAAAGTCTTGAAATTTCTACTAAAATAACATTTTTAAACCATGATTTAAATGTCTTTTTTTGGTTCTCTTCTAATCTAACAGCTAAGTTGTAAAGTCGATTTCCCATTTCAAATCCACACTGTTTTAAAAAGTAAATAACATCGGCCTTATTTCTATCTCTTTTATTTTTATTTTGATATAGAGTAAAGGGGAGACCCGTAGAGCCACTAGTGGAAACTTTAAAGTTGTTTTTATTTATAAAAGTGTTTGATTGGAAATCTTTAAAATTATTCTGGATAATCGTTTTTTTTATCACTGGGAAATCTTTTAAATTTAATTTACTTTCAAACTCATTATAAAAATTAGTAGTTTTAGTTGCATGTTTTAGCAAATTATCTAGATTGTTTTTCTTTATTTCTTTGGTTTGAAAACTTTCAGGGTTTTCTAAAATAAACTTTATTTCATTTAAATGAGTCTTAACATTTCCGCCAGTTAAAGCATCATTTAACCAGTAAATTAAATTTCTAAAATTGAACATGTTTATTTTTAGAGTAAAAATTAATTTTAAGATTATAAATATAAAAAAAGAGGTCTTTATTTAAAGACCTCTTTTTCTATTATGTTAAATTGATAGTCTATTACCACCAGTATCTTTTACAATGCTCAGGTTGAACATAATCACAAAGCTCACCTCCATGACTGCTTTCACCACTTAATACATTAAATACGCCACGGAAATAACCAGGACCAATATTTAAGTAACAATTTGTTTTGATTTTTGTGTAGTAACAGTTATTTATATATATGTAGATATATTTTCCAAATGTTCCATCATGATTTTTACCAGAAATATTGATTATTTCACCAGGTTGTGCATTTCGGTTACAGTAAACTCTTTTTCCGTAACATGTATTCTCATATCTTTGTACAATATCTATTTTTTTAGCTCTGTGCCAATCAAATTCTAATTCTAATTTAGTAACTTTTCCTTCACAATCACTACATGGAACTTCCTTAGCTGGAACATCTTTCATTATAATAATTGATTGTTTTCCATCAGGAATAAGAACAACAGCAATTTTTTGACCAACAGCAGGTACAAAACCTTCTCCATTAGCAAGAGCAGCATCTACGATTTCTTGTCCTTTAGTAATATTATTTGAATCACTTCTCCAATCTCCAGTTGGGTTTGTTAAGAACGTACATGATATACAGTTTGCATCATCTATAAGTTCCCAGATAGCCCATTGTACATGTCCAAAAGTATAAGTACCTCCACTTGGACTAGCTTTACCTACGTAGTTTTGATTCATTATATAGTTAACTAAATCAAAATTCTGTGGATTTTCAAATTTTCCTGCAGGTAATTCTTCATAACTAGAATATACATCAAAGTCTAAAGGTCCTTCAACACCTAAGCTTAAATCAACATCAACACACCATCCTTCAAGGTTTGTACCTGCTAAATTTGTGTTTAAAACATCTAATGCAAAGTAAGCTAAATCTGTTGGCTTTTCAGTAGTTTGAATACTTACTACATCTGGTAAGCTTAATTCAAATCCTTCAAGGTCAGCTTCAGGTGCACTTGACAAATCACTAGACATAGAAAAAGATAATGCTTCAGCAGGCATTTCTGCATTCAAGTCTTGATTTAGCATAAATGTTTCGTCTTCTTCTCCATCAGAGACTAAGATTTGGTCTTCCATAGATAGTTCTTCCTCAACAATTGAAGAGGCACCCTCGTTTAGTGTCTCATTCTGACACGAAGCTAATACCACAAGTACAGCTAATAAAAATAATTTGGTAAGATTTTTCATAATATAAAATTAGTTTTTTACAATTTACAATTACAAATATATTGGTTGACACCTCTGAGAGTTGTTTTTTTAGACTAAATACCAAACTTTTAGATTTATGAAATTTTGCTTACACTTTGTCGACTTTATTTACATTTTATAAGGATTTAAAACTTTATTTAGAATTACATCCAAGATCAATACGATATTAAAAACAATTAAATTATTATTTTAACATGCTTCTGCCTGAGAACTTTATATTGATTACAGTTATTATTTAAATATCTAGCAAGAAATAGATTTAAATATTATTTAAATAAATCCATACCAGGAATGTTAGGCATCCCTTCTTTGGCAACTGCACCTAATTCGGTTTCATTTACTTTTGTAGCTTTTTCTATGGCTTTATTAAGGGTAAGTATAAGATAATCTTCTAGTTGTTCTTTATCTTCAAGTAGTTCATCATCAATTTCAATAGACTTTATGGTTCTATTGGCTGTTAAAGTAATTTTAAGTTTATTATCGTTACTGGATTCATCAACTAAAACAGTATCTAAACGTTTTTTTGTTTCCTCAACTTTCTTTTGGGTTTCTTTAAGTTTACCCATCATATTCATCATATCTCCAAACATAATTTTAAATTTAATAATTAGAATTACAAAGCTATTTAATTTTTCTATTTTTGAAGGCTTAATTTTTAAGTTTAAACTTACTTTCACAGAAAACAATGTCCTCAACACCAGAAGCTAAAAAGATTGCTAAAGAACTAACCATTCATAATGATACTCGAATTGATAATTATTATTGGCTGAATGACAGAGATAACCCAGAAGTTATTGAGTACCTAAATGCTGAGAATGATTATACTAAGGTTAAGATGCAACATACAGAAACCTTTCAGAAAGTATTGTTTGAAGAGATGAAAGGTAGAATTAAAGAAGATGACACCTCTGTTCCTTATAAATTAAATGGTTATTGGTATTTTACTAAATATCAAGAGGGAAAAGATTATCCTATTTATGTTAGAAAAAAGGAAACTTTAGAAGCTGATGAAGAAATTTTATTTGATTGCAACAAATTGGCAGAAAAGCATACCTACTTCAATTTAGGTGGTATTGCTATAAGTCCAGATAATACATTAGCTGCGTTTTCTACTGATGTAGTAAGTAGACGACAATATACTATTCAAATAAAGAACCTCATAACTGGAGAGATTTATCCTGACAAGATTATAAATACAACTGGAAGTGTTACTTGGGCGAATGATAATAAAACGTTGTTTTATGCAATGAAAGATCCTCAAACGTTGCGTTCTTATAAAATATTTAAGCATAAATTAAATGCTGATTTTGAACAAGATGAAGAAGTTTACCATGAAACTGATGAAACCTTCAATACTTTCGTCTATAAATCAAAATCGAAGAAATATATCATTATAGGTTCCTCAAGTACTTTGTCCTCTGAATATCGTTTTTTGGATGCTAGCAATCCAGATTCTGATTTTAGAATTTTTCAAAAAAGAACCAAAGATTTGGAGTATAATATTGCACATTATGATGATAGCTTCTATATCATTTCAAATATTGATGGTGCAATAAATTTCAAAATTTCTAAAACACAAGAGGGCAATACAAGTAAGGAAAATTGGAAAGATGTTATTCCGCATAGGAAATCTGTTTTAATTGAAGATATTGAGATTTTTAAGAGTTATTTAGTTATAAACGAACGTGAAAACGGACTTAATAAGCTAAGAATTATTAAATGGAACGGTGAAGAAGATTATTATTTGCCATTCAATTCGGAAACATATACCACATATATTGGTAATAATCCAGACTTTGAAAGTAATTTATTGCGCTATGGTTATAATGGATTAACATCGCCAAGTTCAATAATTGATTATAATTTAAAAACTAAACAAAGCGAAGTTAAAAAAGAACAGAAAGTACTAGGAGGGAAGTTCAAGAAAGAAAACTACGAATCAAAACGTATTTGGGCTACGGCTCGAGATGGTGTAAAAATCCCAATGTCTATAGTATATAGAAAAGGTACTAAGCTAGACGGTACTAATCCGTTATTGCAGTATGCTTATGGCTCTTATGGCTCAACGGTAGACCCATCTTTTTCAAGTATTCGTTTAAGTTTACTAGATAGAGGTTTTATATATGTTATTGCTCATATCAGAGGCGGTGAGTATTTAGGTAGAGCATGGTACGAAAACGGCAAGCTTCTGTCTAAGAAAAATACATTTACTGATTTTATTGATTGTTCAAAACATTTAATTAAAGATAAATATACTTCAGAAGACCATTTATATGCTTATGGAGGTTCTGCGGGTGGTTTACTCATGGGAGCGGTTATTAATATGAATCCCGAATTGTATAAAGGTGTTTTAGCAGCAGTTCCTTTTGTAGATGTTGTAACAACTATGTTGGATGATTCTATTCCCTTAACCACAGGAGAGTATGACGAGTGGGGGAACCCAAATCAATCAGAATATTATGATTATATGAAATCATATTCACCATACGATAATGTTGAAGCAAAAGCCTACCCAAATATTTTAGTTACAACCGGCTTACATGATTCGCAAGTGCAGTATTGGGAACCTGCAAAGTGGGTGGCTAAGTTAAGGGAGATGAAGACAGACTCTAATACGCTTTTACTGCATACGGATATGGATTCTGGTCATGGAGGTGCTTCTGGTCGTTTTGAAAGCCTGAAAGAGGTTGCATTAGAGTATGCCTTTTTGCTAGATTTAGAGGGAATTCATGGTTAATAAAAAAAAATGTTTTATTTTTGTGCGGTTTAAACAATGATTATGTTTTACACAATCAATGTTTATAAAGAGCTTATATGAAACACAGAAATCAAGTATTTGATAATGTATTAGATTTAATAGGTAATACCCCACTTGTTAAACTTAATAGAATAGCTTCCAAGTTTAAAGGTAACTTTTATGCCAAAGTAGAATCCTTTAACCCAGGACACTCATCCAAAGATAGAATAGCACTTTACATTATAGAAGAAGCCGAAAGAAAAGGTATTCTTTCACCTGGTGACACCATCATAGAAACAACTTCTGGTAATACAGGGTTTAGTATAGCTATGGTAAGCATCATTAAGGGTTACGATTGTGTATTAGCAGTAAGTTCTAAATCGTCACCTGACAAAATAGACATGCTAAAAACAATGGGTGCTAAGGTTTATGTCTGTCCTGCACATGTAAGTGCAGATGACCCTAGATCTTATTATGAAGTTGCAAAGCGGCTACATACCGAAATTAAAGGTTCTGTTTATATAAATCAATATTTTAATCAATTAAATATTGATGCACATTACAAATCTACAGGCCCTGAAATTTGGGAACAAACTAAAGGAAAGATTACGCATTTAGTAGCATGTAGCGGAACTGGTGGAACCATATCGGGTACAGCTAGATTTTTAAAAGAGCAAAATCCTGATATTAAAGTCATAGGAGTTGATGCTTTTGGTTCTGTTATTAAGAAATATCATGAAACCAGAGAGTTTGATGAAAAAGAGATTTACCCATACAGAATTGAAGGTTTAGGTAAAAACTTGATACCTACAGCTACAGATTTTGATGCTATTGATGAGTTTGTAAAAGTAACGGACGAAGATAGTGCGCACACTGCAAGATTAATAGCCAAAACTGAAGGTATGTTTGTAGGTTATACTTCTGGTGCAGTTACACAAGCTTTATTGCAATTAGGAGAAGAGAATCGTTTTAAGGAAGATGATTATGTAGTAGTTATTTATCCAGATCATGGTGCTAGATATATGAGTAAAGTTTATAGTGACAAGTGGATGAACGATCAAGGATTCTTTGATAGTGTAAATGAAGCCGCTGCACAAAGTATACAATACATAAAATAAGATATTTTCAAAGATACTAGAGAGACGAATTTTTACTTTAAAGTAAAAAAATCGTCTCTTTTTTTGTTTTATAAATAATTGAGCATTAAAAATTATGTTCAAACCAGATAAATATTTAATTTTGCAGCAACTAACTAAAAGAATAAGAGCTTTTTAATTTCCCTTACTCAAGGTGGGTTAAATTTTTAACTTGACCTTTCTGTACATTTTAGTTATGACTTAAATTAATAGCAATAAGATTATTATATAAATGAAAGATTTATTCGAAAAAATTTATAAAGATAAAGGCCCACTAGGTAAATGGGCGTCTCAGGCTGAAGGTTACTTTGTGTTTCCAAAGTTAGAAGGAGAGATTTCTAATCGCATGAAATTTCAAGGAAAAGAAGTTATTACTTGGAGTATAAATGATTATCTGGGTATGGCGAATCATCCAGAAGTGAGAAAGGTTGATGCTGAAGCTGCTGCGCAATACGGTTCTGCCTATCCAATGGGAGCAAGAATGATGTCTGGTCATACAGATTTACATGAAAAGCTTCAAAATGAACTAGCTGATTTTGTAAGTAAAGAAGCAGCATATCTTTTGAATTTTGGTTATCAAGGTATGGTTTCAACTATTGATGCTTTGGTTGCTAAAGATGATATTATTGTTTACGATGTTGATGCTCATGCGTGTATAATTGATGGTGTACGCTTGCATATGGGTAAACGCTTTACTTATAAACATAATGACGTTGAAAGTTTAGAGAAAAATTTAGAGCGCGCCACTAAAATGGCAGAACAAACAGGTGGAGGGATTTTAGTAATTTCTGAAGGTGTTTTCGGGATGCGAGGTGAGCAAGGACGTTTAAAAGAAATTGTTGCATTAAAGAAGAAATTCAATTTTAGATTATTTGTTGATGATGCGCACGGGTTTGGAACTTTAGGAGCAACAGGAGCAGGAGCAGGAGAGGAACAAGGTGTTCAAGATGATATTGATGTATATTTTGCAACATTTGCAAAATCTATGGCAAGTACAGGAGCTTTTATTGCTGGAGACAAAGAAATTATTGATTATTTAAAGTATAATTTACGTTCTCAAATGTTTGCCAAATCTTTGCAAATGCAATTAGTAGTTGGTGCACTTAAGCGTTTAGAGATGCTTAAAACTATGCCTGAATTAAAAAAGAATTTATGGACAATTGTTGATGCATTACAATCTGGTTTAAAAGCCCGTGGTTTTGATATTGGTACAACGCAAAGTTGTGTAACACCTGTATATTTAAAAGGTAGTATTCCAGAGGCTATGGCCTTAGTTAAAGATTTGCGTGAAAATTATGGAATATTCTGTTCTATAGTAGTTTACCCTGTGATACCTAAAGGGTTAATTTTACTAAGAATGATTCCAACAGCTACACATACCTTACAAGATGTTGAAGAAACTTTAGATGCATTTGATGCTATTAGAGATCGTTTGGATAACGGAACTTATAAGCGTTTATCTGCAGCCTTAATGGCAGCAATGGGAGAATAAAGAATTTTTAAAAAAACTAAAAAATCCGATTCAATAATTGAATCGGATTTTTTTATGCAATATCTTTTCTATAAGTTTTTCTACGTTTGTAAACTTCAGGGTCAAAGTGCTTCCATATTTTATGGATAGCCTCATTATCCTCTAATTCTGGAGTTCTAAAACAGGTTTCAATACCTTTTTCTTTAAATGTTTCATAATACTCATTAAAAATTACAGCATGAACACCTTTGTTTTGGTAGTCTGGATGAATACCAATTAAGTAAAAAATAACATCCTTACTGTGCTTTTTTGCGTGCAATATATGTCTGAAACCAAAAGGAAATAATTTACCATTTATCTTTCTTAATGCTTTAGCAAATGCTGGCATTACAATAGCAAAACCAACCATATTATCATCTTTATCAACAACAAATTTAATATACTCTGGATTTACAAAGCTGATGAATTTCTTTTTAAAATAGGCTTTCTGAACATCATTAATGGCTACAAACGAGGATAATGATGCATAACTTTCGTTAAATAAGTCAAACATTTTATCTGCATAAGGCATCACTTCATCTGTCTTTGTAAGCTTAAGTGGTGTTAATTGATAACGCTTTTTAATAAGCTCTTGAGCCTTTTTAAAAAACTCAGGTTTAACATTTTCAAAAGGGAATTTACTTTCTGAATATGACTTTTCTATCTTATAACCAGCAGCTTCATAATGTTTAACATAATATGCATGATTATACCAAGTAATCATAGTTGCTATGGATTCAAACCCTTCTGTCATTACACCAACCTTATCAAGGTTTGAAAACCCAACAGGGCCTTCAGTATATTTTAATTCATAAGACTTTCCTATTTTTTCAACTTCATTTAAAAGTGTTTTGGATACTTCTAAATCATCAATAAAGTCAAACCAACCAAAACGCATTTTCTTTTGGTTTTGTTCTTTTACTTCAAGCCAATTAACAATCGCCGCAATTCGTCCAACTATTTCTCCATTTTTATACGCTAAAAACATTCGTGCGTCTGCATCATTAAAAACGGGGTTTTCTTTTTTGTTAAATGTTTTGATTTCTTGACTAATAATAGGAGGGACCCAGTAATCGGAGTCCTTGTAAAGCTTAAAAGGAAACTTCACAAATGCTTTAAGATCTTTATTGGTTTTAACTTCTTTGAGTGTTATCATATTATATTGATGCAAATTGATGGTTGGCTAATCATCAAAGTCTATATCTTTCTTCTTTTGCTTGTTGATTTTTTTATCTGGAATGTCTTCATTTTTCTTTTTCTTTTTAGTTTTCCCTTTTCTATTAGCTCTTCTTTGTCCTTCGTCTTTTGCTGATGTACCATTATCAACCTCTTTATCTTTATGGAAATCTAATCGGTACGAAGCTCCAAAATTAACACTAAAAACTGATGGCGTATCTTTAGTATTAAAAGTAACCGCTGTATCTAGTTGAAAATCCTTTCCCATTAAATAGGCACCACCGAATCTAAATAGATTATCTGCATAAAAATCACTTTGAATACCTTGAGTTTCACCAAAAATAACCCATTTAGGGCTGAATGAATGTGTTAAAGTTAATATGTATTGAAAATCGGATTGATCTGTACCTATTCTGTCTTTTATTAAATTCATTACAAATACCCAGCCACCTGAAAAATTATTTTGAGTAGCAACCATTACTTTTGGGCTAAAACCTTCTATTCCTGTAAAAGTATATGGGTTTGGTTTTGTGTCATAATTAGCACCAACATATACAGAAACTGCAGGAATTAAAGATTTCCATTTAAATTGTCTATTAGCTTTCCAGCTGTATAAATTGGGTTTGTCTTCTTCTGCGTTCTTGTAAGGGTCAAAAACTAAATACTTTGCACCTACCGCTAAAAACCTAAAATTAGCACGTTTATCTTCAGATGAAAAGCTTGAGGCAAACGTTTTTGTGTCATTTTGGTAAGTACCTTCTATGTTTATTTCTAATTCTTCCAAAAGTAAACCGTAACGTGCTGCAAAATCAACACCAAATCCAGAAACTTCATAGGCTGCAGTAGGCGTTCGTTCTTCTTTTATGATGTATGGGCCAACTTCAAATTGAGCAACATTAGTTCCAACAGAAAAAGCACTGCGTGAAACACCAGGTCTATTAGAATTTATTACGTCGGTATATTGACAGAAAGCGTCTACAGAAGCTAAAGTTAGTAGGATTAATAAAGTAGACTTGAATGGGTTCATAATTATTAATTTAATTATTTCATTTACTAAAAGCGTTTTAGGCTTTTTTCAAATATAGATATTTTATACTTTTTTTATCATACTTCAGCGTTTTTTAAGCCAATAGAATTGTATTTTTGTATACATTATTAATAAAAGTTAAAAATGGGTTTATTAAGAACCATACTAATAATAGCCTTAGTATACTACGGAATTAAGATTCTTTCAAGAATTTTTGCGCCTTTCTTACTTAAATATGCAGCAAAAAAAGCTGAACAACGTTTTGGTGATCAATTCGGACAGTTTCAAAAAGGGCAGCAAAGGCAAGATGCTCAGAAAAAAGAAGGTGAAATAACTATTGACAAAATCCCAAAAACAAAAACTTCTAATAAAGAGGTAGGAGAGTATGTGGATTATGAGGAAATAGAATAGAATACTTAGTTTTACTTTCTTCTAACAGCAGTATTTGCTTTTATAAAACTTATTGATTGTAATATTTTAGTTTTGTAAATAATAACTCTTGATTTTAGGTGTTTTTATTTATGGAAAGTTTCATTTATTGTAAGCTCTCTTTTATATTTACGGAATTAAGATTTAATTTGTTAATGCTCGTTAAGAGCTTTCTTAAAACAGTTTCATGCATTTTTCTTTTAAAAAAGTATTACCTCACGTTCTAGTATTACTAGGTTTCATAATAATTTCTTTAGCATATTTTAATCCTGTTTTAAAAGGAAAAGTTATATACCAAAGTGATATTGTACAGTACATTGGTATGAGTAAGCAGCAAAAAGATTTTAAAGCTGAAACTGGTAAGGAAACTTACTGGACAAATAGTGCCTTTGGCGGTATGCCAACCTACCAACTTGGTGCAAGATACCCTCATAATTATATAAAAAAACTTGATTCTGTATTGCGCTTTCTACCTAGACCAGCAGATTATTTATTTCTGTATTTATTGAGTTTTTACATATTGCTGATAGTGTTAAAAGTAGATTTTAAGCTAGCTGCCTTGGGTGCGTTAGCTTTTGGCTTTTCTACATACTTAATAATCATTCTAGGTGTAGGGCATAATAGTAAAGCACATGCTATTGCTTACATGCCATTAGTATTAAGTGGCATCTTGCTTGTTTTTCAAAAACGTTATGTTATTGGATTTTTGTTAACAACTGTTGCTATGGGGCTAGAGTTGGTGGCTAATCATTTTCAAATGACATATTATCTTATGTTTTTGGTAATAATATTAGGAATAGCCTATTTAATTGATGCCTTCAGAAAAAACATGCTACCGCATTACTTTAAATCCATTGGTGTTTTAGTAGCAGCTGTTGTATTATCTGTTGCATTAAATGCTACTAATTTTCTAGCAACCAAGGAGTATGTTAAAGAAAGTAAGCGTAGTAAAAGTGAGTTAACAATTAACTCAGATGGATCTCCAAAAGAGGTAACGTCAGGACTGGATAGGGAGTATATTACCCGTTATAGTTATGGTATAGTAGAAACATTTAATTTATTTATTCCACGTTTTATGGGCGGTGGAAATTCTGAGGATGTTGGTAAAGATTCTGCCACTTATGAGGCTTACAGAAAATTAGGTGCTAGTACTACACAAGCAGCTCAAGAAGCTAAGCGTGCGCCAATGTATTGGGGCGATCAACCTATTGTAGAAGCGCCAGCTTATATTGGGGCTGTTGTTTTGTTTTTGTTCATATTCGCTTTGTTTTTAGTCAAAGGAAGATTAAAATGGTGGTTAGTCGGAGGAACTGTTTTTTCTTGGGTGCTTTCTCTTGGTAAAAATTGGTTTTTAGTTGCTAACGCAAAGCCTGATAGTAACCCAATAACAAATTTCTTTATAGACTTTATTCCTTTATATGATAAATTTAGAGCAGTAAGCTCCATGCAGGTTATATTAGAATTATGCATTCCTGCTTTAGCCATTTTTGGTTTGGTTAAGTTATTTAATGATTTTGAACAGAAAGGAGATAAGCTAAAAGCTCTTAAATATACTACAATCATTACTGGAGGTTTAGCTTTAGTATTTTTGCTGTTTAAATCGTCATTATTTGATTTTGTTGGTGTTAACGATGGGTTTTATCGCCAGAATTACGGACAAAGCTTTGTAGGTGCTTTAAAAACGGATAGAAAAGCTATTTTCACACAAGACACTATTAGAAGCTTAATTTTAGTCATTTTATCGGCTAGTGCTATTTATTTGTTTTTAAAAGAAAAATTAAAAGAACAATGGGTTATAGTAGCTTTTGCTGTTTTGATTCTATTTGATTTGGTAGGTGTAGATAGACGTTATGTGAACAATGAAGATTTTGTTTCAAGTGTTAAAATGTCTAAACCGTTCCAAGCTAGTGAAGTAGATAAATATATTTTGAATGATAAGAGTCATTATCGTGTATATGATTTAGTCTCTGGTAGATCTAAGCCTTCATACTTTCATAATTCTTTAAATGGTTACAATGCTGCTGAATTAAGACGTTACAGGGAAGTATTTGATTTTTACATCGCTAGAAATAATATTAATGTATTGAATATGCTGAATACGAAATACATTGTGGCTCAAGATGAAAAAGGGACACCATTTCCTTTTGAAAATGAAAGTTCTAATGGCAATGCATGGTTTATTAAACATTTAGAAAAAGTAGCGTCTCCTGATGCAGAGATTAAAATTTTGGACAGTTTGGATAATAAAAATAAAGCTGTTTATACATCGCACAAAGCAGTAGAATCCTTAAAAAATATTCAATTAAATTATCAGGTTGATTCTTTGTCAACTATCAGATTAACAGAGCATAAACCAAATTATTTAAAGTATCAATCTAGCAACTCAAATGATGGTTTTGCGGTGTTCTCTGAAATCTATTACCCAGAAGGGTGGAAAACATTTATTGATGGCAATGAGACTAACCATATACGTGTAAATTATATTTTACGTGGGATGCACATTCCTGCAGGGAATCACATCATTGAGTTTAAATTTGATCCAGATGTTGTTAAGACTGGTAGCAAAATTACCTTAGCAAGTTCTATTCTATTTGGGCTGCTATTTATTGGTGGGTTGTTTTATGAGTTCAAAAGAAAGGATGAATAAAAAAAAGGTACTCATCTTAACCTATTACTGGCCGCCAGCAGGTGGGCCAGGGGTTCAGCGCTGGTTAAAATTTGTAAAATACTTACCAGAATTTGATATTGAGCCTATTGTATTTGTTCCAGAAAATCCTAATTATCCAATAGTCGATGAGAGTCTTATTTCAGAAGTGTCTGAAGATATAACAGTGATTAACCATCGTATAAATGAGCCTTATAGATGGGCTGGATTTCTTTCAAAAAAATCTTCTAAAACTATAAGTAAGGGTATTATTTCTGAAGATAGGGATCAATCTTTTATAGAAAAAGTAATGCTTTTTATTAGAGGAAATTTCTTTATTCCTGATGCTAGGGTAGGTTGGGTTAAACCTTCGGTGTCATTTTTACTGGATTTTATTCAAAAAGAAAATATTGAAACTGTAATTACTACAGGGCCACCACATAGCGTTCATTTAATAGGCTATCAATTAAAACAAAAATTAAACATCAAATGGTTGGCAGATTTTAGAGATCCCTGGACAACTATTGGGTATCATAAACAGCTTAAATTAACTTCAGCTTCAAAAGCAAAACATAAATTACTCGAAAAGCAGGTTTTAAATACTGCAAATCAAGTAATAGTAACAAGTTCGGTAACCAAAAAAGAATTTCAAAAAATTACTAATAAGCCTATTGAAATTATAACAAACGGTTATGATAATGAAGCGTATGTTGATTTTAAAATGGATTCTAAATTTTCTTTATCGCACATTGGCTCATTGTTATCTAAACGTAACCCAGAAATATTATGGCGTGTTTTAAAAGATTTAATTACTGAAAACACTGTGTTTTCGAAAGATTTTGAGCTTGTTTGCGTAGGATTGGTTAGTGAGGAAGTTCAAAAATCTATCAAGAAGCACAACTTAAATGATTATGTTAATTATGTTGGTTATGTATCACATAATGAATCTATAGTCTATCAAAAAAAATCTCAGGTATTGCTTCTTGTAGAAATTGATTCAATAGATACGCGTTGTATAATTCCAGGAAAATTATTTGAATATATGGTTTCCAACAGGCCCATTGTGGCTATAGGCCCCAAAGATTCAGATGTAGAGCAAATCATCAAAGAAACAAATACAGGGCACTACTTTTATTATGCAGATTACGACTCGTTAAAAAGAATTATCTTAGAGCATTATAAAGCGTTTCTAAATAACAACTTGCAATCTCACCCCGTAGGATTGCAAAAGTATCACAGAAAGGCGCTTACAAAATCGTTAGTCAAGCTCTTATAATGGGAATCGTTGCATCACAATCCTTTAAAAACATTATATCTACCTATTTAGGCTTTTTTATTGGTGCTATCAACACATTGTTTCTTTACACCGAATTTTTAAGTGATGATTACTACGGCATGGTAGGATACATGCTGTCTCTGGCTTATGTCATCATGCCTCTTATGGCTTTCGGGATGCATAATACCATAGTAAAATTTTACTCTTCATTTAAAACAAGGGTATCATTAAATAGTTTTTTAACACTTACATTGGTATTGCCTTTTTTTATTATAATTCCCATAATATTAATTACTTATGTGAGTCATGATGTAATATCAGGTTTTCTTTCAAAGAAGAATGATATTATAAAAGACTACCTGTGGCACACTTTAATTATAGCTATTTCTTTAGCTTATTTTGAAATCTTTTTTGCTTGGGCTAAAGTTCAAATGCAAACTGTTTTTGGAAATTTTATGAAAGAAGTTTTTCATAGAGTAGGTGCTATGGTATTGTTGTTGTTATTGCACTTTAAAGTTATTGATTTAGAACAGTTTATGATGGGTCTCGTTGTGATGTATTTTGTAAGAATGCTAGTGATGAAAATCTATGCTTTTACTATAAAACTTCCTGTAATAATTTTTAAGCGTGTTCCCAACTCAAAAGATATTTTAAAATATTCTTTTTTAATTATTATAGCGGGTTCTATAGCAACTATATTATTGGATGTAGACAAAGTTATGCTTGGTTCTTATGTTAAAATAAAAGAGATTGCTTATTATCAAGTGGCTATTTTTATAGCTACGGTTATAGCTGTACCACAAAGAGCGATGCATCAGATTTTATCGCCTTTGTCTGCGAAATTTTTGAATGAAAGTGATTTCTCTGCGTTAGAGGATTTATATAAGCGTAGCTCATTGAATCTTTTTATTATTGGTGGTTTTATTTTTTTATTAATTATACTCAATATCAATCAGCTATATTTAATAATCCCTGAAGAGTTTAGTAGCGGATTAATTGTCGTGTTTCTGATTAGTATTTCAAAACTATTCGATAATGCTTTAGGAAGTAATAATGCTATTTTATTCAACAGTGATTATTATCGATTGGTGCTAGTTTTAGGGGTTTTTCTAGTAATTATTATGATACTTTTAAATATGCTATTTATTCCAATTTTAGGAATTAATGGGGCAGGTATAGCTACGTTTATAGCTGTTTTTATGTACAACTCCATTAAGCTATTCTTTGTTTACAAGAAGTTCAAAATTTTTCCTTTTACAGTCGCAACACTTAAAATTGGTGTAGTGTTGGTGCTAGGTGTTTTGTTATTCTATTTTTGGGAGTTTCCATTTCATCCTATTGTTAATATAGCTTTAAAATCAATATTAATTGCAATGCTGTATGTATATGTGGTGTATCGATTAAATTTTTCTGCAGATATTTCAGATCTGATTAAGAAGTACTTAAAGTTGAAGTGATTTTTATTTCTCTACAAGTTAGAATTATTCCAAATGAGATTCCCGCCTTCGCGGGAATGACAAAAAACTTTATTGAAACGAAAAACCCCACGATGTTGCTTTGAGGCGAACTACTCGTAGGGCTTTCCAAACTAACCAACCAAAATTTTTATGATCGTCTTCGTGTTGTTGTCGATCTTGTATTTTTGCTAGAACTACTTCTGCTTTGTGTTGCTCTTGGTGTTCTGGTTTGTGTAGACCTTTTAACAGTGCGTTGTTGCGTTGTTCTTGGCTTATTAACCGTTCTGCGTTGAGCTATCGGCGTATTTCTAGTATTATTATTGCTACTTCTTTTATATGTACGAGTATTTGTGCTTTTTGGTTTTTGCACGGTTCTATTTTTTTTTTGGCGTCTTACCTCGTTATTTCTAGTACTCGTTCTATTATTATCTCTATTAACGGTTTCACGGGTTCTTCTAGTATTTATTACTTCAGAATTATTTCTAGAATTAGATCGTCTTGTAACCGTAGTTTCACGTCTTGTTACATCTCTGTTTAATGTGCCATTATCCCGTCTGCTAGTTTGTCTTTCTCTTACATCATTATTACCTCTTCTTGTGGTGTTACTAGCTACACTTCTTCTTGAGTTATTATTATTTGTTGCCACAGACCTTCTACTAGAAGTTGCTCGTCTGTTAACTTGAGTTACATTTCTTTTACTTCTGTTTACAGTGGCATAACTTCTGTTTCTTTGTATAACGTTACCACGTCTACTCGCAATGGCAGTTCTAGGACGGTAGTTATTATAAAATGGTCTTCTATAAGTATAACGTACCGGATTATAAAACTGTCTGTAAGGTCTGTTATAAACTACACAGTAATCAAAAGCAGGAACACTGTAAAAACGGTGCCATGGTCTGTAAACATAAGCTCTGTTATATACGTTTATAAATCCTGTGTAATGAGAAAACACATTGTTTCTGTAAAATACATTTAAGCCTCCAATACGGTTGATGTAACCAAAGTTATTGTAATAGATATTTACATTTCCAGCTTGAATGATACGTCCAAAATTATCATAAAAAATAGGAATATTTTCTATCTGAATAATCGCTCCAAACTCATCATATTGTACATAAGCGTTATAGTCAAAACCAGAGTTGAAACTAATGTTTACGTTTCTTGAATTAATATTAACGCCTAAACGAGAATTGCCTCTTAGAATATTAAAATCAAATTGACCATCTCTAAATACTGAAAACTCAATACCATCTTCAACAAATATGAAAGAATTGCTATAACCTCCATAAAATGTTGCAGCTGAATTTAAGTTAGATTCAACGTTGGTTGTAGTTGCGTTCACAGAAAATCCTGTTAGGAGTAAGCCTGCTAATAAAAATGCTATCTTTTTCATAATTGTTTGTTTTTAGGTACTGAAATAAATCAGTATTTGGGTTCATGATTATGTAATTACAAACAGCGTGCCAAAAAATTAGAGTAGGGTTGTAAAGGGCATAAATGCTGAGAAAATAGTGGATAGCTTTTTTGTAAACAAATAGAATAATTTGAATTGGTGAGAAAAACAAGCTAACTTCGTTTAATAATCAATAAGTCACTTGTTTTAAACTTGTTTCAGTGTTGAAGTGAAACTTTATTTTTGAATTACAAACAATTTAAATTAAAATGAAAAACTTAAATCTAGTAATTGGAATTTTAATCGGAATAACGATTTTATCTTGCTCATCTGATGATGGTAATTCGAATGATAATAATTTAAAAAAAATAACGTCACTTCAAATAATGGAAAATGGAAACCTTGTTGGGCAATATGATTTTAAATATGAAAATAAAAGACTTGCATCAATTACTGTTGTTGGTAATGAGCAAATAGTTTTTTCATATTCAGAAGATAGAATTATTTTGGCTGAAGAGTTTAATTTTACAGGTTCTGAATACAACCAACTTGACAAAACAACTACTTATATATTTGAAAAAGGACTTTTGGTTTCAGATTTTGAGGAATTTATTGAAGGTGGCGGTAATAAACACGAATATGAATTTAATTCTAATGGGCAAATAACCGAGTACGACTTTTTTCAATGTCCATCCAATTTAAATGATTGTACACCATCTGGAAGCAGGATTTTCGAATATGATGTGAATAACAATATAATTACAGAAACTCAAACCGATAATAATTCTAATATTGTTTTCTCAAGAGAATACAGTAATTATGATGATAAAAATCATCCTTTTGCTGGAATAAATATAGAAGCGAGAAGACTTTTTTGGAATTATTTTCAGAGTATGAATTTTAATAATTATAGTATTTCTACAAGATTTGACACTAACGGAATGGAAATAGGAAACTCTTCTTTTACTTTTAAATATGATAATGATGATTTTCCAATCGAAATGATTGAAACTAATGAGCAGACTGTTTATAACTTTATTTATGAATAAAGCGTTTTGTAACAATTGCTATGAATAATTTTTATCAGTTAATTTTGAATACCTACAGCTATCGAAAAACGTGTTTTATGCTTAGATTGTACTTGTAAATTTAAGTGCTAACCAAAGTAACTACAATTAGTCTAACCGTAAGACAAAACATAAAAAAACCTCAAAGCCATTAAAGCTTTGAGGTTTTCTCTTTTTAACCAATAACTAATCTCAAAAAATTATCTTTTATATTTTTTATTCTTTTTGTGTTTCTTCACTTTACCATTTTGTTTAAAATAGT
The DNA here is from genome assembly GCA_947502405.1 of uncultured Algibacter sp. GTDB lineage: Bacteria > Bacteroidota > Bacteroidia > Flavobacteriales > Flavobacteriaceae > Algibacter_B. The sequence continues at coordinate 44,726 of CANMZT010000008.1, forward strand.
AGTAACCATCATCGTAAACACCATCTTCATCGCTCCAATCTGTATTATCATCATCAAACCAATCATCATTATGGTTGTTGTGATTTCCATTTACATGCCCTTGTTGATGCCTTCTTGTGTTTCTAAAATCATGGGGCATGTCGCAACCGGTTACTCCGCAATAGTTGCAATAATCTCTATTAAAACGGCTTACTTGTCCGTTGGCATAAACTATCTCTCCCCATCGGTTATAATCTACTTGTAATCCGCCAACTCTAAATAAATTAGAGTGTCTACCTCTACTATAACTCATAAATATAGAGCCAGCTCTGGTAATTCGCCCAAATCTATCATAATTTAAGTATACGTTGCCAATACGCCTTACGGTACCGTTTCTATCTCTTAAAATATAAGTACCTCTGTTGTTAGTGTTGTAATTGATTCTGCCGTTTGGTCCACGGTATGTATTGTTTACGTTGCTTCTTCTGGTATTACGTCTGTAATAATATCCATCATCATAATACTGACCTTGCGCATTGGTATTAAAATCGAAACTTCCGTCTGGGAAAATTAAAAACTCAATACCACGCTCCATAAACATAATGGGTTGTGCATAGCGGTAATTTTTCTTTATATCAAGTTTAGAACTTAATTTTTGGCTGTTTAGTTCTGTTGCTGATACAGTTGTTAATCCTATTAACAAACCTGCACATACTAGTAATACTCTTTTCATAATCATAGGATTTAAATTAAACGTTCCGAAATTTTAAACCGCTTTTAATTTTAGGGTTATAGCTTTTCGGGTTTCGCTATTGCATTAGTAGTTTTCAATTTGCGTGCCAAAGATGTAAAGAGTTGTTTTGCAGGTTATTGAGATTTTTTGTCATTTCTCGCATATCAATAAATCACTTAATTGATGTGCTAAACCAAGTTCAGTATAACAAAATTTATTTTACTATTTTTATAAGGACTAATTTGAATACATGAAAAGTAAAAAAGAAACTTGCAAAAATTGCGAAAAGCAGTTTAAGGAAAGTTTTAAGTTCTGCCCACACTGTGGGCAACATGCCAAGGACGAACTTACTGTAAAAGTATTGTTTTACAACACCATAAGTAATTACTTTTCTTTTGATGCTCGTTTTTTTAAAAGTTTTATTCCGCTCTTAATAAAACCAGGGTATTTAGCGCGAAAGTTTGTTGAAGGTAAGCGCCTGTTGTACCTGCATCCTGCACAAATGTATTTGTTTATTGCAGTTATTTTTTTCTTTTTGTTTTCATTTATACAACGTAGCCAAGTGCAAACCATAGATGAAAAACTATCTAAAACTCTAAAAAAGGAAAATGTAGTTGATACTATTCAAGACCAAAGTATTAGAGATTCTATAAACCTTGCTAAACTTGAAAAAAAGCGTATTCAAGATTCTATTGCTAAGGTGGAGTTGAAAAAAGTTTTAGAGAATAACAAGTTTATTACTGGGGTTTCATCTGAAGAAATAGACTCGATTGTAGCAAAAGAGGGATTCGATGATAGTGATTGGAGAACTAGTTTTGATTTTGATCAGAAAGAAATTGATTCTTTAATAGAAATAAAGGCACCAAACGACACTATTTATAAGTATATGGGTATGGATAAGGATGCTGGGTTTTTTACTAAGCGTATTTATATACAGATGCTCAAGTTTTACAAGTACAGAAAAGGGGGGAGCGTATTACAAACATTTTATGATACCATACCTATAGCCATGTTTTTTTTATTACCGATTTTTGCGTTTATTTTAAAAATCCTTTATCGGAAAAGCGGGCTTTATGCACATCATCTGGTGTTTAGTTTTTACTATTTCTCTTTCTTATTTACTGTTTTTAGTCTGATTATAGGTGTTAATTTTATTTATGATATTCCTGATTGGATTGATTGGTTGTTAGCACTTTCAACATTTATATATTTATTGTTAGCTTTAAAACGTTTTTACGTTCAAGGTTGGTTTAGAAGTTTTATAAAGGCTAGTATCGCCTCTTTTACATTTTTAATGTTCGTTATACCCTTAACGATGTTTATTTTAGGGCTTTTTGCATTTTTGTTTTATTAATGAAGCTAGATTGACTATGCTTTGGGTTACTTACTAAGTTTTATGTTTACTATTAGTTGGCATGCGTTAAGGATTGAACGGCATGTTTGAAATCCCCGATTCCGATAGTTATCGGGAGAGGGATTGAGTAGTGAAAGCCTGACCTTTAGGTAACGCCCAAATAATTAGAATTTAGAGTTTATAGTTTTTCTGATAAATATTTTCCAGTTTCAGAAGTTTTAATTTTTACGATATCTTCTGGAGTTCCTGAAGTTACTAGGTTTCCGCCGTTTTCTCCTCCTGTTGGTCCTAAATCGATAATATAATCAGCGCATTTTATTAAATCAATATTGTGCTCTACAACAATAATAGAATGTCCTTTATCAATTAAAGCATTAAAGGATTTAAGGAGTTTTTGAATGTCGTGAAAGTGAAGTCCTGTAGTGGGCTCATCAAAAATAAAAAGGGTATTTTCTTTATTGGTTCCCTTGCCTAAAAAAGAAGCTAATTTTATACGTTGCGCTTCACCACCAGAAAGGGTAGAAGAGCTTTGGCCAAGGGTAACATAGCCTAAACCAACATCTTGTAGTGGTTGAAGTTTGTTTTTAATTTTGGTTTGTTCTGTGGCTTCAAAAAAGGCTATAGCATCATCAATGGTTAGATTTAGAATATCATCAATGTTTTTATTAGCAAACGTTACTTCAAGTACTTCTTTTTTAAAGCGTTTACCTTTGCATGTTTCGCATTCTAGATGTACATCTGCCATAAATTGCATTTCAATAGTTACTTCACCTTCACCCTTGCAAGTCTCACAGCGTCCGCCATCTACGTTAAACGAGAAATGTTTTGCTTGGTAGTTTCTAATCTTACTAAGTTTTTGTTTAGAATAGAGTGCACGAATATCATCGTAAGCTTTTATATATGTTACTGGGTTTGATCTTGAAGAGCGTCCAATAGGGTTTTGGTCTACAAATTCAATTTGACTGATGTTACTAAAATTACCTTCTAGAGAAGTGAATTGTCCTGGTTTATCTCCAAAGTCAGTTAGTTTTTTCTGCAAAGCAGGAAATAGTATTTTCTTTATCAAAGTACTTTTTCCGCTACCTGAAACACCTGTAATTACTGTAAGCATACCCAAAGGAAAGCTAACATCTATATTTTTTAGGTTGTTTTCTCGCGCACCAATAACATCAACATGATATTTTGAGGTTCTTCTGGTTTTAGGGATTTCTATTTTTAAATCTTCATTCAGGTATTTTGCTGTAAGCGATTCTGAAGCTAAAATATCTGTATAAGTACCTTCAGCAACCACATGACCACCAAATGTTCCAGCCTCAGGGCCTATATCTATAATGGTATCTGCGGCTTTCATGATATCTTCATCATGCTCTACAACAATAACGGTGTTGCCTAAATCTCGTAATGATTTTAATACCGAAATTAAACGTTCGGTATCTTTAGGATGTAAACCTATACTAGGCTCATCTAAAATATACATTGACCCAACTAAGCTACTTCCTAAGGATGTAGCTAGATTTATACGCTGGCTTTCTCCACCAGATAATGTATTCGATTTTCTGTTTAAAGTCAAATAATTTAGCCCAACATTAGATAGAAAAGCTAGCCTGTTATTAATTTCTTTTAAAAGTCGTTTAGCAATTTTTGTATCGTAGTCGTTAAGTTCTAATTGGTTGAAAAAAACAGCTAATTTGTTAAGCGGCATTTCTACTAAATCTGTTATAGTAGCCCCTTCGATTTTAACGTAATTTGCTTCTTCTCTTAATCGTTTTCCATCGCAAGTTTTACATTTTGTTTTTCCACGGTAACGTGATAGCATAACACGGTTTTGGATTTTATAGGCTTTGGATTCTAATTCTGCAAAAAATGAATTTAAACCTTCAAAATATTTGTTACCAGTCCAAACTAGTTTCTTTTGTGTATTTGTAAGTTCAAAAAATGGTTTGTGAATGGGGAAATCGAATTTATGCGAGTTATTTACCAATTGATCTTTATACCAACTCATGCTTTCTCCTCGCCAAGGAAAGATGGCACTCTCATAAACGGATAGCCCTGTATTTGGTATTACTAAATCTTCATCTATACCAATAATATCGCCATAACCTTCACATTTCGGGCATGCTCCATAGGGGTTGTTAAAACTGAATAAATGCACATTTGGTTCTAAAAAACTTATGCCGTCTAATTCAAACTTATTACTAAATAATCGTTGGTTTTTATCACTCAACGTTTCAATGATGCATTCTCCTTTGCCTTCAAAAAAAGCAGTTTGAATAGCATCTGCGAGTCTGTTTAAAAAATCCTCATCATTTTTGGTGATGATTCTATCTACGACCAATAAAACGGTGTCTTTTTTTGAGAATGATTTTGCTTCATCAATTCTTACAACATCGTTATTAACTTTTATTCTAGCATATCCTTGTTGTTGCAATGTTTTGAGTTTATCTTCCATACTTCGCCCTTCTTCAAGATAAATAGGAGCGAGGAGTAGGAGCTTTTCACCCTCATTAAAGGTTTTGATATGGTTTATAACATCTGAAACCGTGTCTTTTTTTACTTCTAAACCTGAAACAGGAGAATAGGTTTTACCGATTCTAGCAAAGAGTAGTTTTAAGTAATCGTAAATCTCGGTCGTTGTTCCTACGGTTGAGCGCGGATTGGTAGAATTCACCTTTTGCTCAATGGCAATAGCTGGAGCAATACCTTTTATGTAATCAACTTTTGGTTTGTTAAGTCTGCCTAAAAACTGGCGTGCGTAACTTGATAAACTTTCTACATAGCGTCTTTGGCCTTCAGCGTAAAGCGTATCAAAAGCTAAACTAGATTTCCCAGAGCCCGATAACCCGGTTATAACTACTAATTTGTTTCTAGGTATAACTACATCAATATTTTTAAGGTTATGTAATTTAGCACCTTTAATAATGATGTTTTCTTTAGGGTTTACTTCTGAAATAGTAGTGTTCATAGGTTTTTTAAGGGAATAATTTTGCAAAGATAAGACAACTGAAGCAAGAGAGAAAATTACCGTTCATCGAATAAATTGTTAAAAAAAGATATGAATTTTTGTTTTTTAGGAATGATTGTTGTTATATTTGAAACTATTAATAACTTAATACACACGCATCTATAGCATAAAATTACTTTTAAACTTAATAACCCCAAGCAACGAAGACTTTACTTCGTGCATTAAAAGTAAATATTATGCAACAAGAACTTATTACAGATGCTATTCTAGTTAGTAACTACATTAAAGGTGACGAGACTGCTCTAGAAATCCTAATTAAGAGACACAAACAAAGAATTTACAGTTTTATTTATTCTAAGGTATACGATAGAGATGTTGCTGAAGATATTTTTCAGGATACCTTTATAAAAGTAATCCGTACGCTTAAACGAGGCGCATACAATGAAGAAGGGAAGTTTTTGCCGTGGGTAATGCGTATTTCTCATAATTTAGTTATTGATTACTTTAGAAAAAACAACCGTATGCCCAAATTTGATAATGCTGGTGAGTTTAGTATTTTTTCTGTGTTAAGTGACACTAGTTTAAATGCTGAAAAAACCATTATTAAAGAACAGGTTGAGAATGATGTAAGACGCTTGGTAGATGAACTCCCTGAAGACCAAAAAGAAGTGTTATTAATGCGTATTTATAATGATATGAGTTTTAAGGAAATATCTGATAGGACAGGAGTAAGCATTAATACAGCATTAGGAAGGATGCGTTACGCTTTAATTAATTTACGTAAGATTATAGACAAGCATAATATTGTTTTAACGAATTAATACAATAAAGTAAGTTTCGCTACGTTATCGGTATAAATAAACCCTTAACTTTAAGAAATGGCAAAAATTTACTCTGAAAATTCTATTAAAAACATAGAAAATCTTGAACCGAGAGAAGAAACGGTTAATTTTCTTCTAAATTATTCTAAGGCTTTAAGTGTTATAAATTGTAATAAAATGAAGTTTGAAGCGCTTCTAAATTAAGTTTTTAAAAGTCCTGATTTGTTTGAATTAGGACTTTTTTATGGTTATATGAATTACTTAATAGATTTATAGACAAATATCAGGATCAGTATACACAATATCAATTGTATCAATAAAATTACAGATTTCTCCATTTAAAGATAAGATGTCATTCTCTTCAATGTCTAAATAGGATAAATTCTCCAGAAAAATTATTTCACCAGGTAATTCATAAAGGCTGTTTTTATAAAAAGAAAGAAACTTTAAATTGGTACATTCACCGATTTCTACAGGTACAGTTTCCAACTTGTTTTCTGTGCAATCAAGTGTTTCTAGGTTTTCTAAATTGCCAATTTCATCGGGCAATCCTTCTAGATTATTGTTTAATAAACCTAATGCTACTAACTCTTCTAAATCGCCAATTTCATCGGGTAATTCTTCAAGTTTATTGTCTGATAAATCCAGTATTACTAACTCTTCTAAGTTTCCAATTTCGTCGGGTAGTGTGCTTAGATTGTTATTAGATAAATAAAGCAATAGTAAGTTTTCAAGAACTCCTATTTCATTTGGTAATTTATCTATATCATTATTAGTAATACTTAGTGTGTCTAAATTTTTTAAATTACCAACTTTTTGAGGAATTTGGGAAATTGAATTGTAACTGAACTCTAAAAATGATAATTGATTTAATTTGGTTATTGATTCTGGGAATTCATTAAAGTTGTTATTAGTGAGCCTCAATTTTTTCAAGCGGGTTAAATTCTCAAAATTTTCTGGTAAGTTATTTAGCCCATTAAATTCTAAATTAAGAGTTGTAATATGGTTCTCACTATCTAAAACCACACCCTCCCATTTTTCTATTGCAGTGCCTGTTATATCCCAAGTTAAGGTATTGTTGGGATTTGCATTATATAAATCAATTAGCACTTCGCGTTGTTGCATTTTTATTTGTTCTGATGGGGCAATGGTTTCAGAATTTTCATCTTTACTACAATTAAAAAGTAATGAAAGCAAAAGAAGAGTTAAGACTGTTTTTATTGTAAATATGGTTTTGAATGTTGTTTTCATGATTTTAAGTTTAAATTAATTAAGTAAATTCTAAGTTTTAGGTTTAAAAGGTTTATATATCATAAAAGACTATTTCACTTTTTTCCTTAGATTTTTGAAATAGAAATACTTTAGATTTAGAATTGATTTTATATTTGTATATTTTGTCTTTTAGGTTTAATTTCTTTAGAAATATTTCTTTATTCATTTTCACCATCTCCAACATCCTCACCAGATGTGTTTAGGTTTACCGAGCAAAGACCTCTGATTTTTAATCGCTCTACAGGAAGAAGTTCTATTGGTGTGCTCTCGGTTTTGTAGTTAGATTCATTTTCATCAATATCACAGAAAAATTGCATATAAACTGGGTCTTCATTGCGTAGCATATCAACATATCTTTCATATTGAGTATCCTTGAGAAATACATAAAGCGCAATTGAAATTGACGATTCGTCAGGAATCAATTCTGGACTTCCAGATATAAAGGCCTCTGCGTAAGACTGACCAATATCTTTAATAAAGTAAAATCTTGTTTGTATGGTGATATTTGTTGGAGGTGTATGCTTGAAGTTGGTTACACTTTCATTTTTAAAACCTAAAGTTAAGGCTGTATTATCTATTTGAGTGAACACCGATATCTGCGATTCGTAGTTCCAACTTCTTCCTCTGTTGTTGGGCCTAACATCGGCAACTGTTCCTATTTTGCTGTTGTAATTCTTTATTTGTATTCTGGGGTGTATTGTTGCGTGATTCATTGGTTAAAATTTAAAGGTATGTTTCTTAAGTCTGAGTTTTATGATAAGTACTTGACATATTGTATATACTTATATATAATGTTGTACACAGTTATTGTTTTTAATTTACAGTTAATGAGTTACTTATCATCATTCGCAAGAATCTTTTTGATAAGCAGGGTCATTTCCATCATCTAGATTTACAAAAGTATCAGTATCCTCAAGATTACATATGTCAATAGGAATACTAGTTACTGGGTTCCTTCTTAAATCTAAGCCCTTAAGATTGGATAAGTTCTTTAAACTTTCAGGAACAGAATTTAAATTGTTCTGTGCTAGATTTAGATATTTTAATTTATTCAGAAACCCTATATTACTAGGAATTACTGTTAATTGATTTCTGCCTAGATTTAGACCTTTTAGTTTCTTTAAGTTCCCTATCTCTTCAGGGATGATGGTAATTTGATTTCCGTTTAAAAGAAATTCTTGAAGATTAGTCAATTTCCATATACCAACGGGTACACTTGTTATTGCATTGGTATTAAACGAAAGTTGTTCTAGCTTAAAAAGGTTTTCTATTTCTTGAGGTATATCAACAATATTGTTGTCGTATACTTCAAGGGAAATTAAATTACATAGAAATCCTATTTCTTTTGGTAAAACATTAAGATTTGCCTCCCTTAAACTCAGTGCTCTTACTTTTCCATTAATTAAAACAACACCTTTCCAAGAATGCATCGTTTTATCACTTAAATTCCAACCAAGTGTGTTGCTGGGATTAATTTCATATAGGATTTTTAAAATGTCGTAATCACTTAAAGATGTGTTGGGATTACAGTTACAATTATTTTCTGTTATAGAATTATCAACAGGGATTTTAGGGAAATCTTTTGGATTTATAAAAATCGGATTATTAATAAAACAATTATTACATACTGAATTTGACGAGAAAGGACTAGGAGGGAAAATGTCCCCAATAAAATTGAATCTACCTTCAAATTGTTTAGCTTTTGGAAATTTTTTAACAAAATCTGTTATCCTGAAATTTTCTGCTGAACAAAGAATATATTGACAGATTTCAGGTGACACATTCAAACTATCTATGTTGCTTAGCTTATTTATTAATTCATATCTTTTTCCGATTTCAGCGCTAATAGGTTTTGATGCTAAGTAATACTTGCCTTTTGATAGATTAATACTTATTTCATTTGAATTAAAATCTGCTTTTAAAAGTAATTTTTTAACTTGATTATTTTCATCCAATCCAAAAATGTAAATGTCATTGCTTGTGCCTAATTTATCTATGATGGCAGAAAAGTCAGTTTTAGATATTTTTTTGATATTGGAATGAGCCTTAAACGCTATAAGTTCATTTTCAATAGCTAAATATCGTTCTGACAAATCTTGGTCAATTTCAATCAACTGGTTTTTGTTGCATGAGGTAAATAACATAACAATCATTAGTAAATAGCAATGTACTTGACTAAAGTTTGATTTTTTGTAATTAGTTTTCATTTTTTATTTTAATTAATACAATGGTTTAATTTTGAACTATTATTTATATTGGTTAAATATCCTATTGCAGGTTTTCCAACAGTATGTGTTAATTTTATTGAAGTTGCCTTAAAAGCCCTCCTGAAGAATCAATTAACTCTTTATCTAAACTCTGACTTAATAAAGAGTAAGAAATTAATAGGTAACAAAGTGTTGGGAATAATTTCATAATTTTTTAATTTTAATTGTTAATAACTACCCTTTAATAGCAAGCCATATAAAAAGGTTAACATTTTTAAAAAATAAAAGTTAAATTGTATTCGCAACAGTTAACTTTTGGATTGTTTAAACATTAATGAATAGAAGAGATACGCTTATTACAATAGAAGATTTGAAACAAGGCTCTGACGAAGCACTTCATACTGTTTACGTAGCTAATAGGCAGAAGTTTATAAATTTTGCAAAACGATATAATCTGAGTAATGATGAGGTTTTAGATGTTTACCAAGATGCTTACATTGCTTTTTACGAAAATGTGATGAATGGGAAAATAACTAAATTTACAAGTAGTATATCAACTTATATTATTAGTATAGGTAAATTCATGATTTTTAATGCATTGAAGCAAAAAAAGAAAACTACTAATGATAACTATGATTTTTTATTAGAAAAAAATGATAATGAATTAATTGAAAATATTGAAATAGATGCGACTCTTTTATCACAAGAGCAAAAACTATTATACGAGCATTATAGTAATCTTGGTAAAAAATGCATTGAGCTGTTAGATTTGTTTTATTACAGAGGTTATTCTATTGAAGATATTTTGAAGCACACGCATTATAATAGCGAAAATGTTATTAAGAGTACAAAATCTCGTTGCTTAAAGAATTTAAAAGAACGAATTTTTAATCATGGATAAAGAAGATTTATTATATCGTTATTTTTCAAACACGCTTAATAAAGATGAAAGTAAGGTTTTGGAGCGCTTATTAAAGACCGATATGGAATTTAAAGCACAATTTGAATTTGAAAATGATTTAAAGCGTGTTGCTAAAGAAAAACAGCGAAATGATTTAAAAAATAAATTGCAAAGCTTTGAAGATAAATTAGCAGAAAAAAGATCGTACACTGCACCTTATTTTTTAAAGATAGCAGCCTCAATACTATTATTAATTTCTACTATTTGGTTTGTCTATACAAATTTTGGAGGTGTAAATTATGATAAATTATACGCAAGTAATTTTGAAACTTATCCTAATACAGCTTATAGTATAACTAGAGATAATACAATAAACTCTATTGAAAGACAAGCTTTTGTTGCCTATGAAACTGGTAATTATCAATTAGCAATCGAAAAATTTAATCAGGAAGAAGTAAAAGACTATTTTTATTTTTACAAAGCACAATCTTATCTAAATTTAAATGATTTTAAAACTTCAAAATTATTATTTTCAGATATTATAGATAATGATTATCCATATTCTGTGGAATCTAAGTGGTATCTTTCTTTAATAGCAATAAAACAAAAGGATAAGAATTCTGCTATAAAATATTTAGAAGATTTAATAAATATTAATACTTATAAAGTAGAGGAAGCGAAAATGTTACTTGAGCAAATACACTAATTTTACTTTTTATTTTTTTTGTAAATGATTATAGCTGTAAGCATTAAAACAGCAAAAACTATATAAAACCAATTGTTACTGTCAACTAAAGCAGCTGTGTTACCAGAAACAACAAAACCAGACCAATAATAAGGATGCGATAGTTTAGTATCATTATTAAGTTTTATATATTCTAATTTTGCATTTTTAAGAGCTAAATCTTTCTGCTGCCCTTTATGTAAATTTTTATAATAGTATCCCATGATTTTTGTTGAGGCTGCGTCATTTATTTTCCATAGGGAGCTTGTTAACGATGAGGCGCCACTGTAGAAAAAACTAGCGGCAAGACTTCTAGCACCTTCACCCTTGTTTAAAGCTCCCGATCCGGTTTCGCATGCACTTAATGTTACCATATTGGCATTAATGCTTGAATTATAAATATCACTAGCAAATAATTTAAAGTCTTCATTTGCTTTTACATTAGAAAATGCTAAATAGGAATAATCAGGATGCTTATCGTTAAGTACAGCATGTGTAGCTAGATGGATAATGCCATATTTATTTGAGTGATCCATGAAATTTTTTAACGATGCAGTCTCACCTACAAATGATTGTCCATCAAAATATTTTGCTATTTCATTAACTTCTTTTGAATTATGCACCAATGGAAGTAACTTCAAGCTCGAAGCATCTAGTGAATAATTTTCTTTGAATTTTGGTGCAAACCCCAGAGTATTGTTATTTATAGCTTCTTTAGATTTTAATTGTTTTAATAATGTAGCAGATAAGGTGTAACTAACTGCAGTAGTTTCAATAAGGTATTTACCTTCGGAATTAACTAAAGTTTCAAATGGAATAAAATTTAAAATTCCATCAGGAATAATTACTAATTTTTCTTTATCAATACCTTTTAGGTTGGGTTGTAGAATTGAATTATATAGCGATTTGCTGATTTTATGGATATCGTCTATACTTGATTTAGGGGATTTAAGTAAATCCTTATAATCATATATTTTTTTTCTCAAACCGTCTTTTAAAGGTATCTGATTAAATATTGTTTTTGTGGGGGTTATAGTCATACAAAATATATTTGCATCTCCAAAGAAGTAACTAACAACTGCAGTGTTATCATCCAATGTATTTTGTAGATTTTTTTTGCTTGTAGTAACAGTATTATATTTCAGATTAAAATAGGGCTTGTAATTTTTTTCTATTGTAGTTATTAGGCTGATTTGTTTTTTTCTAAGGTCAAATAATTCATCCCGCAAATAAATATCATTATTCTTCTGTAATTTCTTTTCTAAAAAGTTTATTTTAAACCTTAATTGCTTATCATTATTTAATAAATATTCGGGGACATTAGAAAATTTTTCAGCTTTACTACTCAACAATGCTTCAAGCATAAGTAAACCCTTGCTTTTTTCAAAATAAGCAAATGCTTTTTCCATATACGCTTCCTTGCTATTTGTTGAGAGAATCTCATAACAAGAAGAAATTGCACGTTCAAAAATTGGGAACGTGTATTCTTTTAGAAATAATTTATCTGTATGAGTTTTATACGAAGGTCTAAGAGCATCATTAATTTTGATAGCCGAATCTATTTGAGTTAAAACCTTATTAAAATCCTCTAAAAGATAAAGTGCATCAATTTTGCATTTTATAATTTTTAATTTCAATGTTAAATCTACTACTGTGTTTGATTCTGATTTGCTAAAATTATTGAGGGCCAAATCAAGATTAACCAATGCTGCTCTTGGATTATTAAATTTTATATGAAGTAAGCTTATAAGGTAATACGCTTCAGTTGTTTCATAATTAGGATTTTGTTCCCATTTGTTTTTTATGAAGTTTAAGTTTTTTAACAATGACGATAAAGCACCCTGATAGTTTTCTTCTGATTCATAAACCTTAGCTTCTATTTGATACAACAAGTTTAACATATAATGGTTATCTGTATATTCCTCGGTCATTAACTTTAAATAATATTTAGATTTATTTAAGTTATTAAGTTGCAAATAATTGTTTATTAGTTCTTTATAACTTACTATAACTCTATTGTTGCCTTTACCAGACTGTTTTTTATAAAATGGTAAGTGTTTAATAAGAAGCTCATTAGATTTTAAGTAATCGCCTTTTTTACTATATAATTTTGCTAAAAGCATCATCGTACTATATGATTCTCTCTCCGGTAAAGATTTTTGTGCTATAAACCTTAAATTTCTTTTGTAATATGCTTCTGCGAGTTTATACTTTTGTTCTTCCATAAAAATTGAAGCTAAATAATTATAGCTCTCAATAATTAAGTAAAGACCATCTTCAGATATAGTTCTATTAGGTGTTTTTTCGCTAAGGCTTATAACTTTTTCAAAGTATTTTTGTGATGCCTTTGTATCTTTTATTTCGTCAAAATATATCCCTTTAGTATACTCTAGTTGAATGAGCCTCTCAATTTTATTGGGAAGTTTATCAAACTCATTGTTTAAAATTTGGTGAAGAGAATCTAGTTGGTTTATATTATTATTAATTCTTTCTAAATCACCATAAAGACTAGCGTTCCATGAATCAACAATATAAGCCTCATAAATATTATTGATATCATTCTCCTTTATAGCTAAAACCCTAACTTTTTCCATATAGAATTCTAACGAATCCTTATCAACATAATAAAATTTATAAGCGATATTAAGAAGACTATCTAACTTTTGGGTATGAGCTTTTGTTTGCCCAAATACTTGTAATGATAAGGTTAAGCAAAGTAAAAAAAGATTGAATTTTATAGTATAATTAGAGAATATTAGCACTTTTACTAAACTCTACATTTTTTATAATATATTCTAAAGTTTCTCCATTAATATTTTCCTTCACCTGAATGTTGTAGGTTGTATTTAATTTAATTTTTGATAAAGGAGCCGAAAGGGTTTTATGTGAGGTGTTGGTAAATCTATTTTTATTACCTAAGTGTAATTTTTGAATTACTTTACCTGCATTTGGCTCAATAATAGAAATCTCAGCACTTCTCATAGTATTCGTCCAAATGGTAAGTGTTATCAATTCTGAGAGTCTTGTAGTACATGTTGCATTTTGACACTTGCCTGGTGGTCTTATTTTGGTCGCAAAAGAACACTCTGAACTAGGGCTTGAGACACTGCAAGCACTAGGACACCATTTTTCTTTGTCCTCGCAGGTTAAACGCTTAAATTTCTGTAGTTTCTGTAATAATGAATTTTGATCAAAGCTTATTTTATCATTAATTTCCAACTTATTTGAAGCCATATCAAAACCATTTTCTATTCTATCTTCCAAATAACTTTGATATAATAACCTAAGCTGTAGAATACTTATACTATTAGTATCGGTAATTTCTGTATTTTTCAAACATTTACAGGAGTTAAGAAGAAAAAGTGTTAAAAGGACTAAAATGAATTTTAATTTCATGATGTTGTTTTTTTAGATTAATTAAAAGTTAATAGCTATAACATCAATAAAGTTAACATTTTTGAAATATATTTATGCTTTCTTTTGAAAATCAATTTTTTAGCACATATTAGAACTCACTTCTTATAATACTCATCAAGAACCGATTTCCTACCAATAGTTTTTGTGATTATATCTTTCTCCAAATCCCAACCACGGGCAGGAGAATACTCGCGTCCGTACCAAATAATTTGCAAATGCAAATCGTTCCATAATTCTTTTGGGAATAGACGTTTTGCATCTTTTTCTGTTTGAGCTACGTTTTTACCATTGGTTAAATTCCATCGGTACATAAGCCTGTGAATATGTGTATCTACAGGGAATGCAGGAACACCAAAAGCTTGAGACATCACTACGCTGGCCGTTTTGTGTCCTACGGCAGGTAAAGCCTCTAAAGCTTCAAAACTTTGCGGAACTTCTCCATTATGCTTTTCAATAAGAATTTTTGATAAACCATAAATGCCTTTACTTTTCATAGGAGATAGCCCACATGGCTTGATGATTTCTTTTATTTCCTCTACAGACAATTTAATCATATCATAAGGGTTATCTGCTACTTCAAAAAGAATGGGTGTAATTTTATTTACACGAACATCTGTACATTGAGCAGATAATAATACAGCTACTAGTAGGGTATAGGGGTCTTTATGATCTAAAGGAATTGGGATTTCCGGGTAAAGCTTATATAGTGTATTTATAACAAAGTTTACCTTTTCTTGTTTAGTCATAAGTTGTATTTTTGATAAAAATCAAAGTTAAGGCTATGAACACATTAAAACAAGGTGATGCTGTACCTAATTTTACGGCAAAAGACGAACAAGGAAATACAATTTCTTTAAGTGATTATAAAGGAAAAAAGTTAGTTGTTTTTTTCTACCCAAAAGCAAGTACACCTGGTTGTACGGTTGAAGCGTGTAATTTACGTGATAACTACAAAGAGCTACAAGCTCAAGGTTATGAATTGTTAGGTGTGAGTGCGGATTCTGCAAAACGACAATCTAATTTTAAAAATAAATATGAATTTCCATTTCCGCTTTTAGCAGATGAAGATAAAACTGTGATCAATACATTTGGCGTTTGGGGACCAAAGAAATTTATGGGTAGAGAATACGATGGTATTCACAGAATGACATTTTTAATAGATGAAAATGGCGTGGTAGAGCGTGTTATTGAAAAAGTAAAGACTAAAGACCATGCTGCTCAAATATTAGCATAAAAAAAACCGGCTATTTAAATAGCCGGTTTTAATTTTATTTCTTCTTTAAAATACGTTTTCTATTAAGGGTTAGAGGTCTCCTAGTGTAACCAAATAACCTATAATCTTTAATTAACTCAGCCGTACCTTCAGGTACCATATCTTCCCATCCTTGTTCACCTTCAGAAATCATTCTTAATATTTCTCTGGAGAAAATGTTCATAATGCTTTCATCATAATCCTTTATGTCTATAACTTTTCCATTGTATTTAAAGAATTTATAAAGTTCTTTCATTCTAGGGTAAACCTTTAAGTTTTCACTATTAATAAGCTCTCCTGTTTTAGGGTCAAGCATAGGGTATAGGTAAACTTTTAAATCTTTAAAGAATAATTTACCGAAAGCCTCTAGAATTCCACCGCTGATATGACGATAGTATTTCTCATCAAAAATATCTACTAAATTACTAACTCCCATTGCTAATCCCATTCTTGCTTTGGTATAGTTAGAGAAGTATTCAACTACTTTAAAATACTCTTGAAAGTTGGAAATCATTACAGATTGACCAAGCGAACATAATAAATCTGCTCTGTCTATAAAATCTTGTTCGTCTATTTCTCCTTCTGCTCTTAGGTTTGAAAGTGTTATTTCAAAAACAACTACAGTTTTCTTTTCATCAACTTTATTTTCATTAATAAACATTTCATATGATTTCTCATACATAGCCATGTTTACTTTTGTTACTGGTCTAAAACTTCCGCGAAGCGCTAAAATATTTTTCTTGTAAAATATCCTAGCAGGAAGAACATTGGTGCCATCTGGACCAAACATTACGGCATCTGTCATACCATTTTTAACCAATTGCAAACTCATTAATCGGTTATCAACGTTTTTGAATACAGGTCCTGAAAAGTTTATAGTGTCTATCTCTATTTGATCTTTATCCAAATGGTCATAGAGATAGCGTAGTAATTTTTTTGGCTCATTGTATTTATAAAACGCACCATAAATTAGATTCGTTCCAAGAGCTCCTAGTGTTTCTTGTTGTAACCTAGCGTCAGTCTCTTTAAAACGTACATGAAGGATTATTTCATTATAATCTGCCCCAGCTTCAACCTGATATTTTATTCCTACCCAACCATGGCCTTTAAATTGTTTTGCAAAGTCAATCGTTGCAACGGTGTTGGCATAGGTAAAAAAGATTTTGTTTGGATTTTTTTCACGAGTCAACCTATTTTCCATGAGATCCATTTCATGAATCAACATCTTTCTTAAACGTGCTTCAGTAACATAACGACCATCATCTTCTGCTCCGTAAATAGCGTCACTAAAGTCTTTATCGTAAGCTGACATAGCTTTTGCTATAGTTCCTGAGGCGCCACCTGCTCTAAAGAAATGACGGCAAGTTTCTTGACCTGCACCAATTTCTGCAAATGTTCCGTAAATATTTTCGTTTAAGTTTATGCGAAGCGCTTTGGATTTTAACGAGGGAATATCATCAAACTCTTTATCTCCAGTAATGGTAATTTCCATATTGTTTATAGGTTACGTCTTGTTTTACAAAGGTACCAAATATGTATAGCAAACAAAAAAATAAACTTATTTTTGTGCAAAACCAAAAGCATTTGAAAATTACTTTTTTAGGAACTGGTACATCTCAAGGTATTCCCATAATTGGGAGCGACCACCCCGTTTGTTTAAGTAAGGATTCAAGAGACAAACGTTTGCGAGTCTCTATTTTGATTGAGTGGAGTGATTATGCTTATGTTGTAGATTGTGGTCCAGATTTTCGCTACCAAATGTTAAGAGCAGGTGTAAAACGAATAGATGGTATTTTGTTTACTCACGAGCACTCGGACCATATTGTTGGATTTGATGATATTAGACCTTTTTATTTTCGGCAAGGCGATATCCCTGTTTATGCCCATAAACGTGTTATAAAGTCTTTAAAAAAACGATTTGAATATGTTTTTGCTAAGGAAAACAGATATCCCGGAGCACCAGAGGTAAAGACGCACCGAATAAAAAAGAATGTACCTTTTAAGTTGAAAGATTTGAGCGTTATCCCGATAAATGGAAAGCATGCTAATCTTCAAGTTTTTGGTTACAGGTTTAAAGAATTTGCGTATTTAACAGATATGAAAACAGTTTCTGATAAAGAAATTGAAAAAATAAAACACGTAGAGGTTTTAGTTATAAATGCGCTACGAATAAAACCACATCAATCGCATTTTAATTTAGAGGAAGCCCTTAATTTTATTGAAAAAGTAAAACCAAAAAAAGCTTATTTAACACACATTAGTCATATGTTGGGGTTTCATGAAGAAGTGGAGAAATCATTACCAAAAAACGTCTTTTTGGCTTACGATCAACTTCAAATAACAGTTTAAAAATTTAAAAAAATGAAGCAAAGAATTTTTATGTATTTGTTTGTGTTTGCAGCGCTACTTGTGTTGTTTCAATATGTTAATTCGAAACGTATTTTTGAAGATATGGATAAAAAGCTAGCAACAAGTGAGTCTCAGCTTAAAACTTATAAAGATTCAGTTGCTGTTCTACAGAATAATATCCTTGAAGTGTCGCATTTTAACTTAGACAGGAATGAAGATGCAATTAGTTATTTTGAAAATGACGGTTATAATATTGACGAGTTGATTCCTTTTATAAAAGATGAATTGTATAAGTTAAATGTTGTTAAGGGTGAGCATCCAATAATTCCTTATGCGTCTAGCGAAGGAAGGAAAATGCTAATCAATACAGTAAAAATGTTGAATCATAAATGGATTATAGCTGATTTCTCAGATGGCGAATTTTGGGGAGAATTATTTTTAACTTATGAAATTACTCAAGACAAACAATTAAAATTTAATCTTGTAGAATCGTTTTTGTATCCCTTTGATTAATCTATTTTTATAGCTAACCCTTTTTCTTTTCTTTTGGTTTCGCCTTCATTAAAAGATGCTTTAGAGTACTCAAATGTATAGGAGCTATCAGTAGTGGTTAGTATTTTCATGTGAATAGGATCTTTTTCTGAAATTGATTTAGGATTGATTTTATATAGAATGAATTCACAATCATTTATCCATTTTACTTCAGAACTGTCTGTTTTTCCATCATAAAAATTGATACTATGTTTATCTGTCCGCTTAAAAATACCACTTTTGGGAACTCCGTTAACCGTATAATCAAACCGAAAGGTTCCTGTCTTGTAATCTTTACAGTTTCTAGATACGTTATAACAGCTCAAGCAGCTAAATAATAAAATAAGAAGTAAGTATCGCATAAATGAAGTTTAAAATGCTAAATTACTAAAGTCTTAAATCAATTTTCAAAGTTTTTAAAACTTCCATCAGAATAAAAAATAACTATGCGCTCTATGGTTTTGTTTTTATCACTTTCTAAAATCAATTTATTTTCATTTAAGTTAGGGTTTATATTTTTAAGCTCATTTTTTTCGGTTGGTACTTTAGATGGAAAATCTCCTTTACCATTAAATAACCAATATAAATCTACTTCAGGGTAGGTGGAAAGTGTTTTTAATATAAAATCTAAACTAGGTTTATTTCTTCCTGATAAAATATGCGAAATGCTAGAACGTTGCACGCCTATTTTTTCAGCAAAAGAAGATGCTGATTCATTGTAATAGTCAATGATTTTTTGCAGTCTTTTTATAAAATCTTCTGTGTTTATCAATGTGAAATTAGTTTAAGATGTTTATAAGTTACAAATGTAACAATATAACCTGTAAGATCGTATTTTATTGCACGATACATTCTGTAAAAAATAAATAATTACTTTATTTAAAGTATTTTAAAATACTGATTAAAAGTTGTTTGAATACATAAAAAAGATAATTTTATTTTACTTAATTACTTTATGTGTTATTGTAAAATGTTTGTATATAATTGTAAACATATGTTGTTAAACAATTGTTTACAACTGTAAATTACTAAATGTTTACATTTGTACACAAATAAAATTACATGCAATTAGAGAGAATAAATAAATTGTTTTTTCAACACAAAGAAAATAGCTTATCGCACCGATATATTACCAATAAACATATAGAGCCTTTATTGGAAAAATTGTCAGATTCTTTTAATATTGAAACCATAGGTAAATCAGTATTAAACAATCCTATTTATGGTATCAGAATTGGTAATGGTGTTAAAAAAATATTAATGTGGTCTCAAATGCATGGGAATGAGTCTACAACTACCAAAGCACTGTTTGATCTTTTTAACACGTTTTTAGACCCAGACTCAGGTCTTCAACACGTTTTAGAAGCTTGTATATTATATGTTATTCCTATTTTAAACCCTGATGGTGCTGAGTCTTATACAAGAATAAATGCAAATCAGGTAGATTTGAATAGAGATGCACAAAAATTATCTCAGCCAGAGAGCAAAATATTAAGAGCTGTATTTGAATCCTTTAAACCTGATTTTTGCTATAATTTACATGGTCAGCGTACTATATTTAGTGCAGGAAAAACAAATAAATCTGCTACAGTATCTTTTTTAGCGCCAGCACAGGACTTAGATTGCACAATTACACCAAATCGAAAAATAGCCATGGAAATTATTGGTGTAATGAACGGAGCTTTGCAAAATACTATCCCAAATCAGATAGGTGTTTATGATGATGCTTTTAACCTTAATTGTGTAGGTGATACATTTCAGAGTGAAAACGTACCTACAATACTCTTTGAAGCTGGGCATTATGAAAATGACTATGCTAGAGATATAACCCGAAAATTCATTTACATATCCTACATAACTTCATTGGAATATATTTCTAAAAAAGAAGTTAATGGTAGTAAATATGAAGCTTATTTAAGTATTCCAGAGAACGATAAGTGCTTTTTGGATGTAATTATTAGAAATGCAAGAGTAAATGGAGAGATAGTTGATATAGGAATTCAGTTTCAAGAGCGTTTAGAGGAGGGGAAATTAGAGTTTATACCAAAAATTGAAAAAATTGAAAAGCTTAATCAATTTTTTGGTCATAAAGAGATTGACGCTAATCGAGCTGAAGTATTGGATGCTTCAGGAAATTCGTTGCAATTAGGTTACGAAAACGTTTGCGTAATATTAAATAATGAAAAATTATTGCTTTTATCGAAATAAAAGCTATCTATATTGACTTATTTTTAATGAAAATGTATTAATTTTACTCCATATTTAAGAATAATTAATTATGGGAAAAATTAAATTAGACGAAATTGATCATCAAATTCTTGACATGTTAATTGATAACACAAGAATTCCTTTCACTGATATCGCAAAAAAATTACTAATATCAGCAGGTACAGTTCATGTGCGCGTAAAAAAAATGGAAGAAGCAGGGATTATAAAAGGTTCCTCTTTGATGTTGGATTACAAAAAGCTAGGATATTCTTTTATTGCTTATGTTGGTGTGTATTTAAACAATACCTCTCAAACAAAATTTGTTTTAGAACGCATTAATGAAATTCCTTATGTTACTGTGGCACATATAACTACTGGTAAGTTTAATATTTTCTGTAAAATTAGAGCTAGAAGTACTGAGCACGCAAAAGAGGTTATATTTTTACTGGATGATATAGAAGGGGTTTACAGAACTGAAACTATGATTTCATTAGAGGAAAGTATCAATGATAAAAAGCGTTTGATGCACTCTATATTTAATGATTTATAAAGTACTGATAGTGTATTTATTATAGAAAAAGCTCCTTTACAGGGAGCTTTTTTGTTAGTTATATTTTTTAAACATGTGAATTAAGGCAATAATTGTGTAATTCATAGAAAAATTTTGATTTACTACATTTGTTAAAAGATATTTGCTCAAGTATATTTAAAACCTAAATAATAACCTACTTATAAATACTTTATATGTTATTTAATTCTATAGAGTTTTTTGTTTTTCTACCAATTGTCTTTATACTTTATTGGTTTGTTACTGCAAAATACTTAAAAGCCCAAAATTTACTAATTGCAATTGCTAGTTATGTGTTTTATGGATGGTGGGATTGGAGATTCTTATCTCTAATAGCATTCAGTTCAATTATTGATTATACTATAGGGCTTCTATTGAAAAAAACAGAAGTGAAATCTAAACGAAAGATATTACTATGGATTAGTATATGTGTAAATTTAGGTTTTCTTGGATTCTTTAAATATTATAATTTTTTCATTCAAAGTTTAGTTGATTCCTTCACGCTTTTAGGACAACCTTTATCTATAAACTCACTAAATATAATACTTCCTGTAGGAATTAGTTTTTATACATTTCAAACATTAAGTTATACAATTGATGTTTATAACAAGAAGTTAGAGCCTACTAAAGATTTTATAGCTTTTTCAGCATTTGTTAGCTTCTTCCCTCAACTTGTAGCAGGCCCCATTGAAAGAGCTACTAATCTTTTACCTCAGTTTTATTCTAAAAGAATATTTAAATATGATTTGGCAATTAACGGTATGCGCCAAGTATTGTGGGGATTATTTAAAAAAGTTGTAATAGCTGATAATTGCGCCAAATATGCTAATATAATTTTCAATAATTATGAAGATTATTCTGGAAGCACATTAGTTCTAGGAGCATTTTTCTTTGCGTTTCAAATTTATGGAGATTTTTCAGGTTATTCAGATATAGCTATTGGTGTATCTAGATTATTTGGCTTTGATTTAAAGCGAAATTTTGCGTTTCCTTATTTCTCGAGAGACATTGCAGAGTTTTGGAGAAGATGGCATATATCCTTATCTACATGGTTTCGTGATTATCTTTATATCCCATTGGGAGGAAGTAGAGGAGGAATCAAGATGAAATTAAGAAATACGTTTATTATTTTTATAGTAAGTGGATTTTGGCATGGAGCAAACTGGACATTTATAGTTTGGGGAGCACTTAATGCTATTTATTTTTTACCGCTGCTTCTTACAAATAAGAATAGAGTAAATACTAATATTGTAGCTGAAGGTAAATATTTACCTAGTTTTAAAGAAATAAGGCAAATGGGAATAACATTTTTTATTACCTTGATTGCTTGGGTGTTTTTTAGAGCAGATTCGATTACCCATGCATTTCTATACTTAAAAGGAATATTTTCTAGTTCTTTATTCAGCTATTTTGAGATATTCCCAGTCACAATTTTAGTATTGTTACTATTTTTCATAATTATTGAATGGTTGGGTAGAAACTCAGAGTTTGCAATTGAAAATGTGGATTTCATGAATAAGCCAATAAGATGGGGCTTCTATGTAGGGCTAATAGTACTTATGTTTACTTATACTGGAGAACAACAAGAATTTATTTATTTCCAATTTTAGAATATGTTTAAGTTTATTAGAAATATAATTTTATTTATAATCGCAGCAATGATTGCAGGTGAAGTTGTTGTTAGAATAACCCACGCCGTATCTGATGTGCCTCAAAGAATAATTGATAGTGATGGAATTCAGAAGTATTATCCAAACCAAACTGGATATTCATTAAATGGAAAGCATACATGGTTAATAAATAAACTTGGTTGGCCAGGGGAATTACCTAATAGCTTTGATAATCTTGTACTCGTTATTGGAGATTCTTTTATAGAAAACTTTATGAATCCGAATGATTGTCATCAAGCTCCCTTGTTAAAAGAGAGAATAAACGAACTAAATTTTTTAGAAACAGCTAGATCAGGAGTTTCCTTTATAGAAGCTTTTGAAATTGCTAAACAAATGGATACGTTAAACCCTGTTAAAAGTTTAATTTATATTAATGATAGTGATTTTTATGAAAGTGTAAAAGAGATAAGTGAAAAGCAAGATATTACTCAGTTAGATATATCTGAAGGCAAGGTGATTCATGGTAAAATGAAAGCCCCTGGCTTGAAAAAAGTTTTATACAATTGGAAGCTTATGTATTATTTTTATAATAGGTTTCCGCTGAATTTTGAAAACAAAAAACCAACAAAAAAATACACACCAAAAGAGAGAGCGTTAAAACATTCACAGGAAGTAGATGGTTTGTTAAGTTTTATAAAAACTAAGTATAATATAATTGATAAAATATTAGTTTTTCATCCATATTCAAATAAAAAACTTATTACCAAATGTATAGATGCTGGTTTTGAAGTTATTTCATTAGATTCGAGTACTGATAGTAACTCTTGGACGTTTGATTTTGATCATCATTGGACTTGTTATGGACATGAACAAGTTGCTAGTCAAGTAGCAAGAAGTTTAAAAAGTGCAAATTAAAATTGTAGTAGTACATAAACAATAATACTTTTTGATAAATACCCCCTTAATCATCTTCTTATAAAACCTAAATGAACAACTTAGAAGTCATTACTTTAACAAAGCATAAATTGGAAGATGCAATTCTAAATAATACATTTTGGAATGGTAAGATAGATGCCCCTTTTTCAAAGAATAAAGCAAAATGGATGCTTAAAAATGACCGTGCTAATCCTGATGACACATTGGCTGTATTTGCTTATGATGACAAAAAAATTATTGCACTAGTTTATCTAGTTCCTGATTTTATAACAACAAATAACAACCAAACAAAAAAAGTCTTTTGGAGTCAAAGATGGTGGGTAGCTGACAAATATAAAGACACTGTGCTTTCTACTTACATAAAACAATTATCCCTCAATGCTTGTAAAAATAATGTATTAGTAAAATTTTTAGGTGATAACACTAAGGCATATTACAAAAAACAACCTTTTACAGAATTTTCAAAACGAAAAAGGTATATTATTATTTTTAGTTTAGATTACGAGCTTTTAATATATAAAAAAGAGAGCTTAAAAAAAGCAGCATCGTTAATAAAATTAGCTGATAGGTTTTCTAGAAAAATTATTGCAACACTTAATAGGAGTAAAGCAAAAATAAATAGCAATTCAATACATTATAAGAGTGTTTCATCTATAAATGATGAATTATGGCTTTTTTTAAATAAACACTGTGCTAAAGATATTATACCAAAAAGTGAAGCATACATAAATTGGCAAATAGATAATAATCAATATCATGTTATAAATGATAAATATGATAAGCCTGATTATAAATGTTTATTAGGCTCTATTTCTGATAAAATGTATAACTCTAATTTTATAATTAAAAACAACGACGAAATAGTCGGTTTTATTTCTGGTTTTGTATCTAATAATAGATTTATAATACGCTATTTTATTACAGACAAAAACTTCTATAATGAATGTGTAAAGGTTTTAATAGAGGCTTTAATCGATGCTGAATGCACAATACTACAAACTGAAAACAGTGTATTAGGAGACTATGTTATGAGCAATTTTTATAAAGTTTATGCTGACGTTAAACCACTGGTATCACTGATTCATAATGATATTGATGCAGATATGAATAACGTAATGGTAACAGACCAAGACGGTAACTTTTTCTAAATTAATAATGAATTTAATTTATAGCCTACATAAATCTTTTGAGCTGAATGCAAAAAGAAATGCTTTTTGTATTGCTGATAAATTTTACTCGTATCAGGATTTATTAGATTCTGTTATTAAAGTACGCAAAATTATTACCAACAATATAGATGTTATTGAAAACAACATAGGATTGGTTATAAATGACGATTTAGAAACTTACGCTACTATTTTCGGATTGTGGATGGAAGGTAAAGCCTATGTTCCTGTTAACCCAATTGCTCCAAAAGCAAGGAATCTAGAAATTTTAAATGCCATTAACATAAAGCATATTTTTGATTCATCAAGTAAAGTTGAATATTCGGATTTTCAAATACATAATGTAAGTAAAGCAAATATCAATAATAGCAAATTTGAATCAATTAAATTTAATGAGTCAAATTTAGCTTATGTATTATTTACAAGTGGGAGTACAGGAGCTCCCAAGGGTATCCCTATTAGCTTTAAAAATTTAAATGCATTGGCTACTGCACTTGATAGAGATGAAGAGTATAAATTAAAAGCATCAGACAGATGTTTACAAATGTACGACTTAACATTTGATGCTTCGCTTACGGCCCTGCTACCAGCACTATTAGTTGGGGCTTGTGTATACACGGTGCCTTCAAACGTTATAAAATATTTTCATGTTTATAAACTTTTAGAAAAATATAAGCTAACTGTTTTAAAGATGGTGCCTTCAATAATTTATTACCTCAGGCCATATTTCTCAGAAATTAACGCTCCATCTGTTCGTTATTCAATTTTTGGAGGTGAAAAGCTATATGAGGATATCGTTAATGATTGGATTAAATGCGTACCTAACAGTAAAGTATTAAATCATTATGGCCCAACAGAATTTACAGTTTGTAGCAATTATTATAAATACAAATCAAATAAAAAAAATAAATCTTATAACGGTGTTCTTTCTATCGGAAAGCCTTTTAAAGGCGTTGATTGTTTAATTTTAAATGAAGATGAAGTTATAGCTTCTAATAACCAGGTAGGAGAGTTATGTTTGTCTGGAAATCAATTAACAAGCGGGTATTACAAAAATGAATCGTTGAACCTCACTTCTTTTTTTACACATAAAGCAGCCAACGGAATACCTAAAAGGTTTTACAAAACTGGCGATTTATGTTTTATGGATGATGATGGTGATTATATGTATGTTGGTAGAAAAGATTTTCAAGTAAAGATAGGCGGTTATAGAGTTGAGTTAGGAGAAATTGAGTATCATGTTAGAAATCACGAATCCACGAAATCAAAAAATATTTTAGTGATTGATGTTAAAAATGTTAGTAATAATAATGAACTCGTAATCGTTATAGAAAGTCTTAAATTTGATACTGAAGAATTATTAGATTATTTGAGTACTAAACTTGTAAACTATATGGTTCCTAAAAAAGTATTTTTTATTGATAATTTTCCTCACAATAAAAATGGGAAGATTGATAGAAAAGTGCTAAGAGATATTATAAATAATTAAGAAATGAATTCAGAAGAAATTATTATTGTTATAAAAAAATCGTTCGTTAAAATTTTAGAGCACGATAATTTTGAGTTAAACGAATCTACTACAGCTAAAGATGTTGATGGATGGGAGTCTATAACTCATTTATTAATAATGAACGATATTGAAAAATCGTTTGATATTAAATTTAAATTAATGGATTTAATGTCTATGGAAAATATCGGAGATTTAATTAAAACAATTAAAAAAGAAATTGAGACCTAAATAAATACAGAATAGCTATAGCTTTTTAATTAGTTTAGTCCATCAATTACACTACTTTATGCCCTTAAACCATCTATTATATAAATAAAACCACAGCGTAGGGTGGTAGTAAAGTGTATTGTTAATTTCTTCCTTTGTATTGGGTTTAGAAACTAATCTATCAGATTGTAACTCCTTTAATGACTTTTGTAGTAGAGGTAAAGCCTTAGCTAATTGCAAATAAGTATAAGTCATAAAATTATCCTTAGGTGTAATTATATCAGTTATAAGATCTTGATAAAGAATATTACCCGTATCAATGCCTTCATCAACTAAATGTACTGTAACACCACAATTTTCTTTATCCTTATTTATTAAAGACCAATATGCACCATGTAAACCTCTATATTTTGGTGTAATTCCAGAATGAATATTAATGAATTTTGCGTTTACAGATTGTAAAGTCTTTTTTGATAAAATTCTGGTTGTAACAATTACTACTATATCTGGGTTTAAACTTTTAAGTAACTTTTTGCCCTCTTCAGAATTAATAGAGCTTACTCGAGTAGTTTTGTGTGATTCATAATTAGATTGTTTGATATTATTTGCATTCAAAATATTTTTAAACCGTTTTTTTGAAGTTGCGTTTATGTAAGACACAACAAAAACCCTAAATAACAACTGGCCAATTACATGAAGCAAACCTAGTCTCTTAATTCTACGCTTTAAGAGTTTAGATATGCTCTCGCCATTATCAAGAATAATATGCGCAATATTAAAATCAGTCTTTAAACTTTGGTATACCATTTTCGGATAATACCAATCACCAACTACCATTATAATTTTTTTATCCATCTAACGTATTAATTATCTAAAATTTTTATCTGATGATTTAGCTTACCATTGGATAAAATATAAACATTCTTTTCATTTTTAATCTTGTATGACTTTATATTAGCATAAGGTTCAACTACAAGATAGAGAAAGTCATAAACATGTTTTTTTAAGAAAGAATAATCTTCATTAACAAGAATGTTTATTTCTGTTAGATTATCAAAAACAGGTAACTTCTCTAGTTTGGTAATTATTATTTTATTTTCAGGTTTTGACTGTTTTATATTCTTTATTCTATAAGTGAATTTATGAAATTTAATATCAATTTTTTTGTGACGTAAATAAGCTTTCAATTTAAAAAAGTTGTGAAACCCATAAGCTTTTAATTTTGAAAATATTGATTTTTTATCATATAAGATGTGGTACTCAAAATCATATTGTAAGGAGGACATTCTTTTCTTATAGTCGAAATATCCTTTAGAAAAATCTAGAGTATTTATGCCATTATCATAGCACCAATTTAAAAGTTTCAAATTATTGACATAACCAATATTGAATTTTGAATAATCAATATCAAAAACTGTAATTGCATCAATTACAGAACTCTCAGTGTGGTAATTATAAGTTATAGCAATTGGTGTCTGATCATTATAAACCACAAATAAAGAGGCTTTTTTTTCTTCAATCAGGGGAAGAGCAACTTCCTTGTAAAAACTCCACTCATCTGGTTGCATATTATTATAGGATATTTGCTTTTCTGAATATCGCTTTTGCAATAAAGTCATGAAATAACCAAACACTTTATTATACTCCTCTTTGTCAATTTTACCGTAGAGCATTTTGACGGATATGTTAAAACATTTATCAAGGCGCTTAGTAAATTTGCGCATTTTCATTCTAGTGTTTTTACTGAATGTGTTTAACAAATAGTCATCAATAGTATTATATTGTTTTAAATCAATTAAAAAACCAGGGTATTGAGTAGATTTTAATATGCCTAAATCTTTAGGAAAATCATTTGTTTGTGTGTTTAAATGCGGAAGAACATCATAAATCATAAAAACTTTATTTTTATAATCTTCAAAGTTCTTTAGTACATAACTATTTCCTTTGGTTAAATTTCTACCTACATTAAAAAAAACAGAGTATCTTCCTTTGTAAAAATTCAATCCTTCTAAAAACTTAAAGCTTTCAATTTTTTTGTTTTGTATAAAATGGCTTTTCCATACTTTTTGAAAAGTATTTGTAGAGAATGGTGTGCTTTTAGTTTCCATTAAATTCTTAAATATAGATAACTTATCTTTTTTTACATGCTACATGTATATGACCAACTTTATCTGAATCTTTCATTTTACTTTTAATTTCAATAAGTGAAAAATTATTTTTTTCTAGAAGGTCTTTAACATGCTTTTCTTTAAACCATGAATTTTGAGGTTGATTTTTATTTAAAAATTTTCTATTGAATTTACCATCAATATTTAACCATGGTAATTTGTATTTATTGGTTTTTTCTTTTCTAAACATCCTAAAAAGATTTACGAGGATACTTAGAAAAGGATTATAGGTTTTAGAATTCCAGTTTAAAAAAGAAAAAATGTAAATACTATTCTCTTTTCCAATTCTATGAGCTTCTTTAAATGCTTTTGGTAGATCTTCTTTTTCTATGAAACATAGAACTTGTTGTAGATAAATTAAATAATCAAAATCTAAACTTTTGTAATGTGATAAATCTTTTACCTCAGCTACTTTAAAATTTACTTTAGATTTTAGTTGCTTTTTTTTTGATTCACAGAAGCTAATCATATTATTTACATAATCAAAAGCATCTAATTGTTTAAATCCTAATTTTTCAATTTCAAAAATTAATCTACCACCACCAGTACCAGCTTCAATAACTTTTCCATTTTTATCCAAGAGATATTTTTTAAAAAAATATTCTTCTAATGGTAATAAATTATCCTTACCAACCCAAACTTTAAACAGTTTGTCTGAATAAAGTTCTTTATTTAAATTCTCATGCATAGGTTAAAGTTTAATTAGTTTTGGGGTTATTTTAAGAGCAAACTTTAATATTCTTTGAGTCTATATAGAGGGAAGTAACTAGAATTTTGGTTTTTAATTTGCATTATATCGCACATGTTATCATAAGCATTTTGGTCTACAATTAATTTCCAAAGATAGAAAGAATGAAAATCTTTAGAAAAAGAGGACTTAAACCAAAAGAGCGAATCATCATCACTAGCACCTAGGCCACCACCAAGGTTTAAAAATTTGTAGCCAGCATCAGTAGATCTAATCCTCATTTCATCAATAAGAAGCTTTGTAGGCATAAGATTTAAAAATTCATTTTTAGTTCCAGATAAATGATATTGTACTATATTATTCACTTTAAAAAACATAGCGCCAGCAATAATACTTTCAGATTCGTTGTCCTGTGCGAATAGTATATCTGTTTCAAAATCTTTACTATTATAAAGATTTATAAAATAATCTTCTTCAAAATAATAAGATTCATGGGCATTTACCCGAGTCATGTTTTCTTTATAAATTTTTATAAAGTTGTTTATATCATTTGTGTTTCTTGCTTCTGAAATATTACAGTTTCTTCTGGATTTATTAACATGATTCTTTAGGCGTCTTTGATAATTTTGTCGTTGTTTTGTTTTATCCAATGTTAAGTCGATATTAACTACTTGTCCCAACATAGATAAAGAACCTAGATTATCTAAAACCTTTTTTTGATTCGATATATAAGGATTTAATCTAGAAAAAACAGATATTATGTTATTGTCGTTAAAATAATTTAGAAGTTCCTTTACAAAATTTTTATTATCAAAATTTTTGCTTATACCTTTCGAAAGTGGGCCACCATACCCATAAACAGACGTGGCATCTTTATAAATAGTATTATTAATTTCTCTTATTATGAGTGGTAACCCAATGGTTATATCGCCCTCTGTATATTTTATAAATATAATAGAGTCTTCTTCTTGTTTTGCTATTTTATGATAATCAAAGGTGTGGTAAGTATCATATTCGTCAAAATCCAATAGAAAAGAGTCCCAATCATCTTTTTTTGATATTACTTGAATCATTTAAAATGGACATTAAATCAATTCTATTTTTGCTATTAATTAGAATTATTGATTTATTAATATTTAGTTGTTTATTTTTATTAGTCTATCGCATTTAGAAAAGGTAATGTTTTCTTTATAATTATTAAAATGTTTTAAATCTTTATTTTTTTTGCCTTTTAACCATTCAATATAAATGGCAGCTAAATTTATTCCAGCTTCATGAGAAAAAGGGTATCCGCCACCAAATCTTGGGTTAATTTCTAATAGATAAAGTTTGTCTCCTACTATAAATACGTCACTATCTGCATTTCCAATATGTTTGAGGCCTTGACTAATTTTTTTGCCTAATACTTCAAACCTTTCGTCAATAATGGATTTAGCTTTATCAGTTTCTCCAGAACGCATCCCAAGTTTTTCTTTAGCGAAAACACCGAAAAAATTACCCTCAAAATCATTAACAATATCCATTCCATACTCTTTACCGTTAAGTTTTTCTTGAATTAAAATATTGCAATCTTGATCTTCTTGACTTATTTTATTTAAAATAGTTTTCTTTAGTTTTATTTTTTGAAGTTTGTATGAAAGCTTTAATTCTTCGATAGATTCGGGAAAATCTATTCCAATGGAACCGCTTCCCCAACGAGGTTTTAAAACAAGAGGGAATTTTAAGGAGCCATTTTCTATAGCTGTTATGGCTTCATTTAGCTTTATAAAAGTATTTGGGGTATTTAACCCTAAATCTTTTATGAAATTATATGTTTTCCATTTATCAAAACCTATCGAAATAACCTCATCGTTAGAAACAATTACTTTTGCACCAGTATTCTCAATTAAATACTTGTTTTTTGATAAAATGGGTAATTCTAAATCATTTAAGGAAATAATTGCCTTTACAGAATAGTTTCTTACAACTTCAATTATTTCATCAATATAATTTTCTGCATAAATACTTGGTAATTTTATGGCAATATCTGCATCAACCATTGCTGGTGCAAGCATTTGCTCATCTGCAGCTAAAACTTTACCTTCATTATTTAACGCTTCTTTAAAGTAGTTGATAAGATAATTTCGTCTACCTGCACATGTAAATAGAATATTCATAGTAGTAGTTTATGCGTTTAAGTTATATTGTTGTAAAACGTTTGATAAGTTTTGTTTATATCGAACAATACTTATTTCATTATTCTCAATTGATACTATAGCAGGGATATAATTAATGAATTCTGGAGTTTTTACAATAGTGTAAGCTCCAACATTTTCTATAGAAATATAATCAGAAACACCTATTCCAGAAATTTCAACTTCAGAAAGTACAACATCTTTTTCCATGCATGTAGATCCAACTACGTCAAATTTAAGTGATGCATTATTAATACTTTTTGAAAACACTTTAAAAGGTAAGTTTAATCGATGCATGGTGGGTTTTACATTATAAATACCACCTTCTATTAGTAAAAAGTTTTTTGATCTTATTTTTTTGATATCCATAACTTTTGCAAAGTAGGAGAGCGCATTAGAAACAACTGAAACACCTGGTTCTAATATAATATATGGCTTGTTTTTTGCAAACCAATCATCATCATTGAAAACAGAAAAAATTATGTCTGCATATTCTTCGAAAGCAGGTGTTTTTCTATTTAAAAGACCTTTAGGCATAGGCCCAAAAAATCCTCCTCCAACATTAAAGTATGCAATGTCATTTAATTCATATTTATTTCTTACCCTACACAAAGTTTTTGCTATGGACGCGAAATTCTTTAAACTTCTGTCTGAAGATGATGTATGACCATGTAAAGCATTAATAGTAACACCTAGACCTCTTATAATTTCTATGGCTTTTCCTAAATTCTCATCAGAATCTTCAAATCCAAATCTTCCATATTTTAAACCTTCTTGAATTGTTGAGTTGCCATTTTCATCAATTAAAGACATATTTATTCTTAACCCGACACTAATTTTAGCTTCAGGATTTCTGGATACAATTTTTTTAAGTAAATTAACTTCATGAAAAGAGTCAGTATTAACTATTCCATTACCCAACAAAACCTTTTCTAAATCTTTTTCTTTTTTTAGCGGCCCGTTAAAGATGATTTTTTCAGGTTCATAGCCAAGTTTAAAAGCCAGATCTAACTCCATGTCAGATACTACTTCTGCGTATACGCCATTTTCTTTAGCTAACTTGCATAACTTAGGAATATAATTAGTTTTATATGAGTAACCTATTATTATTTTATCGTGAAATTTTAAGAAAGCATTTTTCAAATCGGTAATATTCTTCAAATAATTACTTTCATTTATAACATAAAAAGAGTTTCCAACTTCTTCTGATATTTTATCTAATAACTTATAATCTATCATTTGTTTATTTTTTTCTAATTTCATCTAAAGAAGGTTCAACATCAGTTGTATCAACAGAAACCTCTTTTGCTGTTATTACTTTTTTTATTGTTTTTATAATTATTGCTATATCATTTTTTAAGGAAATGTTTTCAACATACTCTACATCAAAACTTAGTTTTGTATCCCAATCTATTTGATTTCTACCATTTACTTGTGCTAAACCAGTTATACCTGGTTTTACAGTGTGCCTTAACTTTTCTTTTTCAGTATAGTATGGTAAATATTGAGGTAATAATGGTCTCGGACCAATTAATGACATATCGCCCTTAACAACATTAATTAATTGTAAAGTTTCATCTAATGACGTTTTCCTAATAAACTTGCCAACAGGAGTTAAACGATGCGTATCAGATAAGAGAACACCTTGTGCATCGGTTTTATCATTCATCGTTTTAAATTTAATTATTCTAAAAATTTTTTCATCCTTTCCAGGTCTTTCTTGATAAAAGAAAGGTTTTCCATTATTATAGAATAAAAGGGCAATTGTAATTATTATTATAACGGGCAATAATATTAGCAGAGCCGTTAGAGCGAGTAAAAAATCTAATATTCTTTTAAATATCTTATTATACATTATTACAATTAAGTTTTACTAGTATTTTATTATAATAAACTTATCCATTACTCATCTAATAAAGCATTATATTCTTCTAAAAGGGCATTCCAAACAAACTCCCTGCTATATCTAGATACAATTAAATGTCTACATTCATTGTTATTAAAGGTTAATTCTTCTTTTGAGAACTCTAACATTTTTACACGAAGAGTTTCTTTATTTTTTACAGGTATTATTACTCCATTTTTACCTTCAATAATAATTTCGTTACAGCCATTAATATCAGTTACAATGCATGGTAATCCCATGGCTCCAGCTTGCATCACAACATTTGGAAAACCTTCTCGATAACTGGGGAATGTTAAGACATTAGCAACAGCATAATATGGTCTTACATCATTTACCCAGCCAGATGATATTATATTTTGATTTGTATTAATTATTTCTAAGGTATCTTTATTTAAAGGGTCTAGTTCTTCTTCATAAGAGCCAACGAGTAATAATTTAATGTTTTTAATATTTGATTTACATAATGCATCAAAAGCGCCAATTAGCTCATTAATTCCTTTATCAGTTACTAATCTTCCAACAAATAAAAAAACAAAATCGTTAGGCATAATACCTAGTTCACTTTTCAAATTTTCCTTAAAAGTATTACTATAATCTTTAGGGTTAAAGTCAGAAACATTAATCCCATTTGAGCTACCATTTGCAATAACTTTTAGTTTATTTTCAGTTGTAAATTTTTGATCTAAAATAATTTGTTTCAGCCCATTAGAATTAGGATAGATTTTTGACGCACAGGCATAAGTAACTTTTTCAACAAAGTTTAATAATATTCGCTTTTTTCCTGTAGCAACTAATAGTGGTAAACCTGCAATTGTATGTAATCGATAGGGGACTCCTGCTAGTTTAGCTGCAAGCATTCCAAGTGTACCAGCCTTGGGTGTATGTGTGTGCACGATATCTGGCTTTTCTTTTCTTAGTGCTTTATATAGTTTGTAAACAGCAATAATATCTTTTATTGGAGTTATTTTTCGAGTCATTTCAATTGGAATCGTTTTAACTCCTTCACTCTCTCCATATTTATCTAAATTCCAACCAGAACCTCCAGATGATGAAATTGCCACCATATCAAAATAATTTGACATGAATTTTAATTGGCCTTGCAATAAATCTCTCAAGGAACCAGATACAGTAGTAATTCTAATTATCTTTTTTTTCATGTTTGCAAACTTATAACAAAATATATTATTGTTTTTATTGATTGGTTTTTGTTTAAATTTTTTTTTGGTTACTGCAAGATTAATTTTTGTGTCAATTTATTACACTTAAAAATTAAAGTAATGTTTTCTCAAAAAGTGTAAGTTAATATTCAGCTAATTTTACAAATTATTCGTCGTACTGAAATTAAATTTTTTCATAGGTGTTATAATACCATTTTTGAAAGCAATAGAATGTCCAAACCTTAAAAGTATTATCCTCTTTACCAGATATGTGATTCTTTACCAGATTTATCATATTATCCACATGAAAAATATCTTGATCAATGAGTTCTTTTTCTGAGATATAGCTTTCTAGTTCCGGCTTTAAACCTGCTTTTAGCCAATCTCCAACAGGAGCGCCAAAACCACTTTTACTTTTATCTAAAAAATCTTTTGGAAACTGATCTCTAAAGGCTTCTTTTAAAATAAATTTTTTGTCCCAACCTTTCATTAAATAGTTTTCCGGTAGTTGATTAGTGTAATTCCAAATTTTCTTATTTAAAAAAGGAGCTCTACATTCTAGAGAATTTAGCATACTTGTTCTGTCAACTTTTACAAGCATATCTCCTTCTAAACTTGTAACTTTATCAATAAACCTAAAATCGGATAGGGTCTTTGGATGTTCAATTCCCGTATCTTGTTTGTATATTGAAAATAAATCTTGATTTATATATTTTGGTAAAAGAAAATCATTTAAAGCATCTTTTTGATAACCCAGCGATAATATATCCCAATAATAATCACTACCACTATAATCAATAGAGTTTAGAAGTCTTTTAATTTGAAAACGCCTTCCTCTATTATCATTTGAAGTTTTTAAAAGGGGAGTTGTAGTTCTTTTTATAAAATTATGTACTCCCTTAGGTACTAAATTAGTATAGTTAGTATTTAATTTTCCAATATAATATTTATTGTAACCGCCAAAAACTTCATCACCACCATCACCTGTTAAAGCCACTTTTACATGCTCTTTTGTTCTATTAGAAACTAAATAGGTTGGGAGCGAGGAAGAATCCGAAAATGGTTCATCAAAGTTTAAAAGTATTTTATTTACATCATCAGTCAAATCTTTTTCATTAATTATAAATTCATGATGGTTACTATTAATAAGTTTAGCAACAACTCTTGATTTGTCTGTTTCATCATATGATTTTTTTTCAAAACCTATTGAAAATGTATCTATTGGATTTTGGGAATGCTGTGAAAGGCATAGTGATACAACTGATGAGTCAACACCACCAGACAAGAAGGTTCCTATAGGTACATCTGAAACCGATCTGCTAATTACGCTTTCATAGACTAATTCTTTGGTAGTTTTTTTTGCTTCTTCTAGAGAGACATCCTCTTTTTTATCACTACTCTTTACTTCTTGCTCTATAGTCTTTATAGTAAAAGCATTAGTATTTAAATCAAACTCTATAAAATGATTTTGTTTTAATTTATGTATGTTTTCATAAATTGTATACGGTGCAGGGATGTAAGTTAGTCTAAAATAAAGATTAAGTCCAATACTATTAATTGCAGGTTTCGTTTTTATAAAATTAACAACAGATTTTAATTCTGAAGCCCAAACAAAATGCTCTTCATTTTTGTAATAGTATAATGGTTTCTCACCAAAAAAATCACGTGCTATATAGAGCTTGTTTATGCGTTTATCATAGATGCTAAAACCAAACATACCATCTAATTCTTTAAACGAATCTACACCATACTTTTCATATAACTTTAGTATAACTTCGGTATCACTTGTTGTAGTAAAGGTTACTCCTTCATTTATTAATTTAGTTTTTAATTCTCGGTAGTTATAAATCTCACCATTAAAAACAATAACCACTTGTTTATCATCAGAAAAAATAGGTTGCTTTCCAGAACTTAAATCTATAATTGAAAGCCTTCTCATTCCCATAGCAATTGAATATGGTTTGTTAGATTCAACAAACACACCATCTTCATCTGGTCCGCGATGAATTATTAAGTCATTCATTGCATTTATATTAGCAGCTAAAGTTTCTTCACTTTCTTGCTTAAATTTTATATATCCATTAATTCCGCACATCTGTGTTTGTTTTTAAATAAAAATTTTGCAATTGCATTGCATTCTCATATATATCATAACCACCATTTTTTATCTTGATGGAAGTATCTTTTCTGTTATAATCGATACGATTTAAAACTTCTTCTGCCCATAGTAATTCTGGGGCATCAAGCTCCTTAAAATTTACTAACCCTGTAATGTTAACTTCTGATGTTACCGTATTAGAAGTTAAAATAGGTAGACCAGATGCTTGAGCTTCAATTAGTGTTACTGGTAAACCTTCATATAGAGAAGGGAATAGGAAAAAATCAAAAGCCTGTAGGAGTTCAGGAATATTCTTTTGTAAGCCAAGAAATAAAACACGATCTTCGATATTAAGTTGTTTAACCTTCTCTTTTATTTGTTGCATCAAGTTGCCAACGCCAATCAAAACAAGTATAACATCCTTATCCTTTTTACAAATTTCATTAAAAATTTTTATTAGAAAAAAGTGGTTTTTTTGCTCATTAAAGCGGCCTACATGCCCAATAACTTTTTTATTAGAAATATTTAATCGCTTCTTAACTTCATGAGATTTGTTTTCGTCAAAAATAAATAATGAGGAATTTATAGCATTATTAATAACCTTTACTTTTTTAGCATTCTCTTTTCCAAAGAGCCATTCTCCAGCTTTTACCCCACAAGAAAAATAATGGTTAGCATATTTAGGGACCTTATGTCTTATTAAAGATTGAATAGAGTCTTTAACAGTAGCTAATACATCTGTGTTTTTCTTAAAAATTTTTTTTATAACATAAGGTTCAACAGCTAAATGACTATGAGCAATTCTTACTGGGACGCCTTTATTTTTTGCCACTTTTAAAATAATGCTGCTTAGTGCATTTAAATGAGAATGGACTATTGTATATTCTGGGTGTGTATCGAAAAAGGTATTTAACTTGTTTTTATAACTTGAGTAGTTTTTAGGACTTATTGCTGGCATTCTATAAATTTTGCCTCCTAAAGATTCAATTTCATCATCAAAAAAACCCCTTTCTTGACGATGTAGCATAAAATCAAACTGAACCTTTGTTCTATCAACATGCCGGTAATAATTCATTATCATGGTTTCTGCACCACCAAGATTCATTATTGTTAAGACTTGTAAGATTCGTATGGGCTTTTCTTCCTTCATTTTTTTTGCTATAGAATGACTTGTATTGTTTAAAAAGTTTTATCTAGATTTAGTTTAATTTAAAAAATGAAATTTTAGTTTTCCATTTACACAGAATGTCATAATTTTTTGCATACAATCAATTAAAGAGCTATTCTTAAATTTTTCTTGATAAAAATTTTTATCGCAGATTGAATTAATTCGTTCTGCTCCTCTAGAAGTAGTGGTACATAAAACAAATAATATTTTCTTTTTCATATAGTAAACAAAATATTTTATTTAATTAAATGTGTTTAATTATTCGTTTAATATCAATTTTTTTAATTTTCTCTGCTGGATTTCCTGCCAATAAAATACCGTCTTCTTCAAAAGATTTATTTACTACAGCATTTGCACTAATGGCAATATTGTTTCCAATTTTAATATTTCCATAAATTTTTGCTCCAGGGCCAATGTAAACATTATCACCTATTTGTGGTGCTTCTGGCTTTCCTCCTGATGCTCCAATATTTGTACAGGCATGTATTCTACAATTAACACCTATTTTAGCATTACTATTTATTACAATAGTACCATAATGAACAATAGCAAGACCAGCACCAAAAACATTTTCAGGAATACTAAATCCTAATTTTAAGGATTGTTTTCTAAGTCTTAATTTATGATACGAAAATGCTATTTTTCCAAATATACTATTGTATCTACAGTTTTTATAATACTCAACCTTACGCAATCGTTTCTGAAATTGCCAAATATAATTTGGAGCAAAAATCTGCCTTAATATATTTTCATCTTCAATACCCAAAGCTTTTTTATCTAATAATAAATAATCTTTATATTCAGTTTTATTTGTAATCATAATGCACTTAGTTTTGATGCTTTATTATTATCAATGTAATACGCTAAATATATAAAAATCACTAACAAATAAGGTTGATTAATTACTGTTTGCAAACTAAGCATAAATAAACAAAAACCTAAGAAAATGGATAGAGCATAAAATTTATTTTCGTGAGACATAAGTAGGATGTTTTTAAAGTACTTAAACAATAATACCATAAAAAGAATTAAGGGAAAAATACCAGCGTCTGATATAATTGATAAATATGTGTTATGTCCGTGGTGTAGTGACCCAAAATCAAGACCATTACCTAAAAAAGGGCTTTTATATACATATTCCAGTAATTGTTTAACAAACTCGTCTCTTCCTGAGCTATCTACAACATCAAAATCTAATTTTAATACATTTACAAAATTATCAATTTTACTTTGTTGGCGTGGATTTAAATCAAAACCTTCCAATAGCGAACTCAAGTTTATTAATAATATATAGAAACCAACAAGTAGAAAAGGAAGCAATAATAAACGTGTTTTTGTTAAATATCTAAAGTTGAGTAGGGCAAATGAAACCATAAAAACACCAAAACCTGTGGTTGAGTACGTTAAAAAAATAGCGTATGCAGACAT
The DNA here is from genome assembly GCA_947502405.1 of uncultured Algibacter sp. Lineage (GTDB taxonomy): Bacteria > Bacteroidota > Bacteroidia > Flavobacteriales > Flavobacteriaceae > Algibacter_B. The sequence goes on from CANMZT010000008.1 coordinate 84,220, forward strand.
CAATAATAGTGATAGCTTTAATATGGTTTGAAACTTATTTTTTGGGCTAAAACATTTATAAATAAAAATAAAACCAAGAATAGCTGCAAAAGAGGCATTATTTGCATCACCGTAAATGCCTTGTGCCCTATCTAACCCGTAATCAATTTTTAAACCCATTAGGTAAAAATCTAAGTCAAAATTAATAATAACAAAATATATTAAAAATATACTGGCTATAGAAAAAGCAACCATAATAACAATTTCAAATTTCCTAATGTTTTCCTGAAATCTGAAATAGCTTAAATAGCCAATACAATATATAACTGGTACTAATGATGACAAAAGAGAATATGGATGATTATTTAGTACACTTGAAAAAGAAACCATGATGTAAAAAAGTAAAAAATAGGGGAGCCATAAATTACCAGTAACAGTAAATTCCCCTTTCTTTTTAATCAATAAAATAAACCCTAAGGCAATAAATAAAAGGTTAATATACGCTAAGAGTTGACCAAGCATCATTGAAATGAAATATGATACCCACCCTTGTATGTTTAGTGCACTTACAATCAAAGGAAATAGGAAGCAGAAATCGATTACTTTTTTCAATGTATTTATTAATTTTTAATTAAATCTTCCCATTTATCACAAATCAAGTCTTCATCAAACTTTGATATTATTGAAGTTGATTCTTTGGATAGTTTTTCTCTAAGATTAGGGTTTTCTATCAGTTGATTTAAAACTTCAGTCATCTCTTTATTATTCTGATTATCTACTAAAACACCATCAACATTATGCGTTATAATATCTGAAGGGCCACTGACACAATCAAAAGCAACACAGCACATACCTTGAGACATGGCTTCAATTAACGCCATGGGTAATCCTTCATTTCTTGAAGATAAAACAAATATTTCGCTATTATACATAATGTCCTTTACATCATTTCTTAAACCTGTAAAAACAACTTGACTTTCAATATTTAAATCTTTGGAAAGATTTTTCAAAAACTCATAGCCATCATTTTTTTTATCCCCAACGAACATTAATTTCCACTCTTTGTGTTTATCTAAAATTGGTTTTACTATTGGCAATAGATTATCAAAACCCTTAATGTAATATCTGTTTAAGCCACCAACGGCTAGAATAATTTTATCTTTTTCTTTTTTTTGAGACTTTATTTTTTCAAAAGAGCAGGGGTTAGGTAAAATAATTGCATTTACACCATGTTTTTTATAAAATGCTAAATCAAATTTTGTTAAAATGGTTACATAATCTGCTAACTTGTAAATATGCTTTCTTGTAAAATTCACTATATGCTTACCCGTGCTTGTTCTTATATGACTTGTGTGTTCAGAGGCTATAACTTTAATATTTAGCAGTTTTGCAACTAATATAACGCTTAAACTTGTTTGCGTTATAAACGAGATAACTGCATCAGGTCTATTATTTTTATTTTTGTAATATTTATATAACTCAAAAAAATATCTTAAAGTTTGGTTTTTGACAAAACCCTTATGTAGTTTTATTAATTCAATTTTTGGGTTTAGTAAGTATTCAGTTGGTTCATTAAAAGTGATGACACGAACTTTATGACCTCTATTCATTAAGTTATTAGCAATGGTAACTAACACTCTTTCCCCTCCACCAGTTCTTAATGAACTTATAGCAAAATCTATTTTCATTTATTTAAATATAAAATTGAGGTAGTGTTTTGATTATATTTCATTTAGTTATCGCATTAAAATTTTTTTGGGCTTAAACGTAAAAATAGGTTAAAAAGCCACATAGGCGAATGTCTAGCAATTCTTGTTATAGTACTATTGTTTTCAGAAGAAACATAATTTAATTTAATTAAGGACTTTAATTTTTTTCTGTAAATAAAGCCTTCGTCTAATTCTTTAAATTGGAACAGTTTTATGTAGTGATTAATAGAAAAAAATAATATATAATTTTTCGAAGCTTTTATTATTTGTTCATTTTTAGAGTTAGTATTGATATTTTGTTCAAAACTAAATATAACATCGATGGATTTTACATTTTTAGCGTTAAACGTACCATGCATAGTACTAGAATCATTCTCAATAAAATAATTATAAAAGGGTTTATTTATATAACCTATCTTATTAAATTTTCTAAATAAATATGATGTAAATAGCATATCTTCATAAATATAATTTTCTTCAAATTTTAAATTTTTAATAATTTCACTTTTATAAATTCTTCTGCAAACAGAGAAATATTGGTTTTCTAAAATTCTTAGTGTACTTTCTTCTTTATTCTCTATGACAAATCTTTTTTTATCAGTTTTCACAGGATCCATTGTGGATTGTATATCACACTCAATTATGTCAAGATTATAAGTTTTAGTGTAATTAAGCATTTCTTCATACATGTTTAGCTCAATCCAATCATCACTATCCACAAAAGTTATAAAATCTCCATTTGCATGTTTTAGTCCAACATTTCTAGCAGCACTTTGCCCTTTGTTTTTTTGATGAAATACTATAACTCTGTTATCGTTTTTTGCATAAGTATCACATATTTCTCCACTATTATCTATGGAACCATCATTAACCAAAATAAGTTCAATGTTTTTATATGTTTGTTGTAAAATGCTATCAACACACCTTTTCAAGTAATTTTCAACATTATAAACAGGAATAATTATGCTTATTTTTAAATCCATTTCTTTTAGGAAAGTTTTTTCTCTATTCTTTTAGAGTTCATTTTATGAAAAACATTATAAAATGATATAGGTAAATAAATAATTAAGAAATTATATAAATTAAAATCAATCAATTGTGATTTTGAAGATATATATTTTCTTATTTTTTTTCTATGAACTTTATTATTATCAAGATTTGAATATTCAAACAAACTGTTGTAGTTATGAACAAGAAATTTAGTTATTGTATTGGCAATAGTTTTTTTAGTGGACTTTTTTTGAGCCAATTTAATAAAATTATCATGCGCTTCCATAACTACATCTATTGCATCTACATTTTTTTTACTGTATCTACTTCTTGTGATACTTTCATTATCTATAGTATAAATAAGTAACGGAATATCAATATACCCAATATGATTAATTCTTTTATAAACTTGCGAAGTCATCAAAGTGTCTTCATGAATTTTACCAGGTATAAAATTTAAATTTTCTAATAAATCAGAACGATATAGTTTAGTCCAAGTACTATAAAAACCAGGTTTATTAATTCGGTTTAATGCTTTCTCAATATCTTGAACCTCTACTTTATTCTGATGAAATTCAATATTACTATCATAACCTCCTTTTACAAAATCACACTCAACAATTTTTAAATCATATTTTATGATTGTAGATAGCATAATTTCTAACATATTTTCATGCATTGTATCATCACTATCAATAAAAGCAATATAATCGCCGGTAGCAGCATTCATTCCAGTGTTACGTGCGCCACTTAAGCCTTTATTTTCTTGATTTATAAGAATTATTCTTGAGTCTTTTTTACTGTAATCATAGCATATTTCGGGGCTATTATCAGTAGCTCCATCATTAACAATAATAATTTCCAAATTTTTATAGGTTTGGTTTATAACACTTTCTAGACAGTTAGCAACATACTGTTCTACATTATAAACCGGAATTATTATACTTATTTTGAGTTTCATAAAAAGGGGATATATTTTTTAAATCTATATGCAAAATTTCTAAACCCTTCACTAAATAAAAATAGAATAGGTAAAAATATAAATACGATTATCAGATTTAATTTTAAAGTCAATAAAACTAAATCTAAATAATTAAGAGTAGTTTTTGAAATAAAATTATCAAGGATATAAGTAATAACAAAATAAGATGCAATAAATGCTATTACGTTTTTAATAAATAAGAACCAAAAATTTTTAAGTACACTTATACGAAATCCTTTGTTAAATAAGTAAAATGTTTTCCAGAACATAATAATTATTAGCATACTTATAGTGGTTCCAAGCATGATACCAGAAATACCCCATAACTTTCCAAAAATTAAAGAAATGCTAAGATTAATAACCATTTCAGCTATTGGAGCCCAAGTATCTGCAAATAAGCCATAAGCGTTAATAAAATTGTCTATTGGAGACCTAACTATAACAATAAATGAATTTAATAAAATTAAAAACAATACGGTTTTGCTCAAAATATATTCACTCCCGAGCCATATCTCTATAAACGGTGGGACTAAAATATAAAGGTTTAAAAAAACAAATCCTGCTATAAAAAAACGAATACCAAATAATTCCCAAAAAACTTTTAAAATGTTTTTTTTATCATTTTCAGCAACCAAATTTCCAACACTGGCATTAGTGTTACCAAAAGTTTGAGAAATTAAGTTGTTAACATTTACAATAATCATATTATAGTTGTCAAACAGAGCAACACTTTTAATATTTACTAATGAAAATATTAATAATTGGTCTGTTCCAAAAGTTACAAATGTTGCAATTTTATGAACAAAAATTTGCTTTATCTTTTTTATTATTACTGCATATTTTTCACTATTTTCTGATGAATTATATTTTTTATTAAATTTTAGCCAAGGGTATATTTGTTTAATTTTATATCTAATAATAATGCTATAAATAATTGAAAAAATTAATTCTAGCGTTATCCAAATTACTATATCCCCATAATAATAAGCTAAATAGGCCTGAATTAGCTGCTTTATTAATTTGGTACTTTGTAAATATGAATTTATTAAATAACCTCTTTGATCTGCGTTAAGTAATGTTTGATGGTAATTAAAGTAGTAACCTAATAGAGAGGCAATTAAAAAAGAATAAAAGCAGTAATAGATTAATGGCAACGAAAAGGATGACTCATCAAATATGCTTTTAAAAAAGAATGAAAGTATTACGCCAACAATTAATAGTAGGAGACCTATTTTTTTATAAAGGTGTCCCATTAATGAGATGATGCTATTAATTTCTTTGTTATCGCTATCGTATAAAGGTTTATATAGCGCAAAACCAATAGCTGTACCAATACCTAATTCTGCTAGATTCAAAAAGTTTAGAATACTGCCAACAGTACCAACTAAACCCATAAACTCAACACCGAGTTTATCTAAAAAAATCTTTCGAGTAAAAAATGCTACAAATACTGAAAGCACGTAAAATAGAACATTTACTTTAGCATTCAATAATGTTTTTTTGACTCTGGACATCTAAAGTTAATTAATCTATTAAAATTTTCTCCGTGGTAATTTTAAATATTATTACCTGTTACAGGCATTTGTCGGCTTTATTTTTTAAAACGCCTTTTACATCATATATTAAACCATTATTATTAAGAAGCGAATTTAAATTAAGATCAGAAAACTCTTTATGCGAAACGGTTAATACGATAACATCAAACTTTTCGTTAGGTAAGGTGTTAATAGTGTTTAAGCCATATTCATGTTTAACTTCATCGGGATTAGCCCATGGGTCATATATTGTAATATTAGAGCCATAGCTTTTCAATTGATTTATAACATCTACAGCTTTAGTATTTCTTACGTCTGGACAATTTTCTTTAAAGGTTACACCAAGGTTTAAAATTTTTGCATCTTTTATGCGAATATCTTTTTCTACCATGAGTTTTATAATCTCTGAAGCTACATATTGTCCCATGCTATCATTTACTCTACGTCCTGCTAGTATAATCTCAGGATGATAGCCAATTTCTTGGGCTTTTTGAGCTAAATAATAAGGATCTACACCTATGCAATGCCCACCAACTAAACCAGGTTTAAATGGTAGAAAATTCCATTTAGTTCCAGCAGCCTCCAATACAGCATGTGTGTTAATGTCCATTAAACTAAAAATTTTAGCTAATTCATTAACAAAAGCTATATTAATATCACGCTGTGAATTTTCAATAACTTTTGCTGCTTCAGCAACTTTAATATTAGGTGCCAAGTGAGTACCAGCACTAATTACACTAGCATATAAATCGTCTACTTTTTTACCAACTTCAGGAGTAGATCCTGCGGTTACCTTTAAGATCTTATCAACAGTATGTAATTTATCGCCTGGATTAATACGCTCAGGTGAATAACCTGCGTAAAAATCTTTGTTAAATTTCAATCCACTTATACGCTCTAAAACAGGGATACATTCATCTTCAGTTGCTCCAGGAAAAACGGTAGATTCGTAAATAACAATATCGCCCTTTTTTAAAACGCTACCCACGGTTTCGCTTGATTTGTAAAGTGGCGTTAAATCTGGTCTATTATTCTTATCTATTGGGGTAGGGACAGTAATTATGTAATAGTTACAATCTTTAATATCATCAATATTTGATGAACAGAAAAGTCCAATTCCATTATTGCCTTTTTGTTTTAAAACTGATTTTAACACATCAGATTCAACTTCGAGGGTTGTGTCGTTTCCTTTTGATAATTCGTTAATTCTATTCTGATTAATATCAAAACCAACAACATCATATTTTGTTGCAAAAAGTCTAGCTAAAGGAAGTCCGACATAGCCTAAACCTATTATAGCAATTTTATATTTATTCATAATTATATTTACTTACCAATTGAAAAATATTCAAAACCTATTTTTTCCATTTCTGATTTATCTAGAATGTTTCTACCATCAAAAATAAATGCGGGTTTTTTCATTTGAGTGTATATTTTTTCCCAGTTATATGTTTTAAATTCATCCCATTCTGTCATAATTGCAACAGCATGGGCATCTTTTAATGCTTCATAAGGAGTTTCAGTGGCTTGAACTAATTGTCTGTTTTCTTCCTCAGACCTTGTGTTTAAATAGTTTAAATCTGACTGAATTTTTTCATAGGTAACTTTAGGATCGTATACGGCTATGTTAGCTTTTTCATTTAATAAATGGTCAGCTACATATATGGCTGCAGATTCCCTTGTATCATTGGTGTCTTTTTTGAAGGCCCAACCTAAAAAACCTATTTTCTTTCCTGAAACTGTATTATAAAGAGTACTTATAATGTTATCTGCAAAACGTCTTTTTTGATGGTCGTTTAAAATAATAACCTGTTCCCAATAGTCTGCAACAGCATGCAAATTATAACTTCTTGCAATATATACAAGGTTTAGTATATCTTTTTGAAAACATGATCCGCCAAAACCCACTGATGATTTTAAAAATTTAGGACCAATTCTTGAATCCATACCAATAGCTTTTGCAACCTCATCGACGTTTGCTTCTGTTTTTTCGCAAAGCTCTGATATAGCATTTATAGAGGAAACACGTTGTGCTAAAAACGCATTAGCAGTAAGTTTTGATAACTCCGATGACCAAACGTTAGTTCTTAAAATTTGTGATTGAGGAACCCAACTTGCATATATGGTTGCTAAGCTATCTATAGCATCTTCTGATTCTCCACCAATTAAAACCCTATCTGGATTTAATAAATCTTGAATAGCAGTTCCTTCTGCTAAAAATTCTGGGTTTGATAAAATATCAAACTTCACATCGCTTCCAGTATTATCTAAAATACTTTTTATAGCTTGTGCAGTTCTTACTGGTAATGTTGATTTTTCAACTACAATTTTATCGGTCTTAGCAACATCTGCAATATTTCTAGCACAAAGTTCAACATACTTTAAATCTGCAGCCATACCTTTACCTTTACCATAAGTTTTGGTAGGAGTATTTACTGATATAAAAATCATCTCAGATTCGTCTATAGCTTTGTTAATTTCAGTAGAGAAAAATAAATTTTTTCCTCTAGTTTCTTCAACAATTTCTGCTAAACCAGGTTCGTATATTGGTAGTTTAGAAACATCAGGATTATTCCAAGCATCTATTCTTTCTTGATTTATATCTACTATTGTTACTTTGACATGAGGGTTTTTTTTAGCAATAACTGCCATTGTTGGGCCACCTACATAACCAGCCCCAATACAACAAATATTTGTTACTTTCATTTTCTTAATTATAAATGGTCCCAATACCAATTAACAGCTTCTTTTATGCCATCATTAATATTGTATTTAGGATTATAGTTTAATAGTTTTTTTGCTTTTTCAACAGAAGCTAATGAATGAGGTATATCACCAACTCTATTTTCACGATGTTTTATTTCAACATTTTTAATAGAATTATCAAATACAGAAAGGTGTTTTTTTAATAATTCAGTCAGTTCTAATAGTGTAGTTCTATCTCCGTAAGCTACATTATAGATAGTATTTAAAGCATTTTCATTATTAGTAGTTATAGCCAAAAGATTCATTTGTACTACATTATCTATATAGGTAAAATCTCTGGAGTAACTTCCGTCTCCATTAATCATTGGAGATTCATGATTAATAAATTGTTTCACAAAAAGAGGAATTACAGCGGCGTATGCACCGTTGGGATCTTGCCTTCTACCAAAAACATTAAAATAGCGTAACCCAATTGTGTCTAATCCATATGCTTTTTGAAATATATCTGCATATAGCTCATTAACATATTTTGTTATAGCGTAAGGCGATAATGGTTTTCCTATAACATCTTCAACTTTCGGTAATGCTTCATGATCTCCATATGTAGATGAACTAGCTGCATATACAAATCGATTTACTTTTGCATCACGTGCAGCGACAAGCATATTTAGAAAACCAGATACATTAACATCATTAGTTGTTATTGGGTCGTTAATTGATCTTGGTACTGATCCTAATGCTGCCTGATGCAATATATAGTCTACACCTTTACATGCATTTTGACAGTCTTGAAGAGACCTAATATCTCCTTCAATTAGCTTAAAATTGCTATCGTTTAAAAAAGGGGTAATATTTTCTAGCTTGCCCGTTGAGAAATTATCTAAGCAAACTGTTTTTATATTGTTAGAAAGTAATGTTTCGCATAGATTAGAGCCTATAAATCCTGCACCTCCTGTAACCAGTACAGTTTTATTTTGTAGATTTTCTAGCATTCAATTTGGGTTTATTATTAATAGCTGGCGCAAATATGTAAAAAATTATTTAATTATATACTTTTATTATACCAAGATGACGATTTTCACGATGAAAAATTTAGTATTATATTTTATATAAGTTTTGTCGGTAAAAAACAGCTATACAACTAATAACAAACTACTTATAATACGTTTTATACCAATCAACAAAAGCTTTAACTCCATGGCTTATTGATGTATTTGGTCTATAATCGTAGTCATTTATTAAATCGTCTACGTTTGCCCAAGTGCGCTCTACATCTCCTGGTTGAATTGGGAGCATATTCTTTTCTGCTTCAATACCAAGATTTAATTCAATTTCTTTTATAAAATCTAAAAGTTTTACAGAGTTGTTATTACCTATATTATATACCTTATATAAGGTATTATTTTCAATTCTTTTGAGTGTAGGTTTTTCCAAAATTCTTACAACACCTCCAACAATGTCATCTATATAAGTAAAATCGCGTTCCATTTTACCATAGTTAAATACTTTTATGGGCTTATTATTAACAATAGCATCAGTAAATAAAAACATAGCCATATCTGGTCTTCCCCAAGGACCATAAACCGTGAAGAAACGCAGTCCTGTAGTTGGGATTTTAAATAAATGACTATAAGTATGAGCCATTAGCTCATTACTCTTTTTAGTAGCTGCATATAAACTGATTGGGTTATCTACATTATCTGTAGTTGAAAATGGGATTTTTTTATTTAACCCATAAACACTAGAGCTACTTGCATAGACTAGATGTTTTATTTTAAAATTTCTACAACACTCTAAAATATTTAAAAACCCGACAAGGTTTGAATCTACATAAGACTCGGGGTTTTCTAAGCTATACCTTACACCAGCTTGGGCCGCAAGATTACAAACAACATCAAAATTTTCACTCTCAAAAAGTTTTGGGAGCTCTTCTCTGTCTTCTAAATTCATTCTTACAAATGAAAAACTATTTCCTGCTTTACTTTTACATATGTTATTAAATACTGAAGCTTCATCACTATCAATACCTAATTCTTTCAACCTATTGAATTTTAAATTGGTATCATAATAATCATTAATATTATCAAGACCAACCACCGTATGTCCATTTTTCAATAAAACTTTAGATGTGAAGAAACCGATAAAGCCTGCAGCTCCAGTAACGAGTATTTTCATGCTTGTGCTAAGTTGTATTTTAAAATATTTAGTTTTAAAATGATTTGAGAATTTTATTTAAGAGGCAAAGATGTAAAAATTCAATTGATAAAAGTTTGAATAATTGATAAACATTTCATTTTTATCGATAAGATTGATAAAACTAAAAAACCATCAAGACTAATGTGATTGTTTTTAGGTTTAAAGATACAATACAATGAAAATTAATAATTAAGAAAGAATATTTAGTCGATAAAAATTGTTAAGATTATTAAAAGGTTAAAAACAGGATTAGCATGAAAGTGCTAATTTTTATATGATTCTTTTATATTAATTAAGTACTTCTAAAAATAAAGATTCATATTCCTTTAATATTTTATCCTTGCTAAATTTATCAGTGACAGTTTTGCTAACAATATCAGGGTTCCAATCATGATTATTTACAGATTTTAAAATATAATCAGCATATTGTTCTTCATCTGCAGCAATAAAACCATTTATACCATTTTCTATAATTTCATCAATACCGCCTGGTGCTAGATAGCCAACTATAGGAGTTCCCATTGCCGAACTTTCAAGCAAACAGTTAGGAAATCCTTCAAAATAAGAACCTTGCAAAAACAAATCACTTTTTGATAAGTGTTTAGAGACTTCGTTAGTGTATGGAATATGAATTATTTTTTCGCTTAAACCAAGTTCTTCTATTAAATTAAAAATGTCCTCTTTTAAAGGGCCATCACCTATTATAGTATATTTAAAAGGGATATCTAATTTTGCCAATACACTAATGATGCGTTTATGCCCTTTTTGTTTACTGAGTCTACCAACGGTAATAAATTGAAAATAATCTTTTTTATCAACTAATCTTTTTTCTAATTTAAAATTATCAGTTATTGGATTATTAATTGTTTTTAATTTATAGTCAGGAATGCCATAATTCAATTTCATATCGTTATACATATCATTTGACTGACAAATAATCTTGTCTAAGAATCTATAACCAAAACTTAAAGGTATATAAGCACCTATCCGTTTTGTGCCTCTTGTTTTTTCTGTTTTTTCTTCATTTGTATTAACATTATGTACATTAGCTTCCCTTCCAATAAATTTGATTTTAGGAAAAAATATAGATAACAATCCCATAGTAGTATTCAAATAGCATAGAGAACTAACCACTAAATCTGGCTTTTCTTTTTGTAAAGACCAAAAAAAACTAGGTATTGCAGTTAAGACCCTAGATTTATTAAAATACTTAACTTTAATAGAGTCAACGTTGTAAACAGTATCCTCAGGAACACCTGCAATCCAGAGCGTAGTATCAAAATGTTCCTTAGAAATGTTATTAGCAATAAAAGACATCACCCTTTCAGCTCCTCCTGCTACCAAACTTGGTAATACAAATGCTATTTTGATTTTTTTATTCATTTTTTTTTTTTTTTTGATTTGAGGTACTCATTATTATTTTATTCTTTTCGAATTTCGGTTCAATATTTTTACAAATATTAAAAAAAGATATTAATGCTATTGTAATTTAATTTACAAAAGAAAAAACACTTACAAATAATTTTTAGTTACACAATTAAATAATACAATTACTTAAATTAGTTTAAGGTTGTTAGTATTCATTTTATACAACCACTAACTTATTGTTTTACAGTGTTTTTGGTTTGCATATAGAATTCTTTTTTTACATCAAGATTAATAAAAACACCTTTTAAAAATCGACAAACTACATCATGTTAATAACATTTTATATTTTTTTTTACTAAAAGAATCTAAATGAGTATTCACAGCGTATATTAGACGTTTTTTAGTTAATAAATTATATTATTTTTTAGAGACAATTTCATTATAACTAATATTTTTAATCGACAAAACACAAATAAAACCGACAAAATACATTTAATGTTAAATTTACTACAAGAAATAATTTTTTTTCGATAAAATGCAAATAAATCCGTTTTAAAGTACATATATTTGAATCCCCATATAAACCTAATTATTCATTTTATTATGAAATACCTACTTAAATCCCCTAAATTATTGACTATTCTATTTTTCTTTCTGTTACTTTTACCATCATGCAACAATGAAGAGGTGTTTGTGTTACAAGAATCTCAACTTATTTCAGAAGAGGAAGAACAAGAAGAAGAAAACAATACTGAAGATGTATTACCTCCAATTGAAGCTTTAGATGATGAAGTAATTACTTCGGAAAATGTATCTGTTGATTTAGAGTTATATTTAAATGATAGTAATTTACCAACAAGTATTACTTTATCAAACACTGATCCATCTAATGGAGCTTTAACTATCGATAATAATGGAACACCAAATAATCTTTCAGATGATTTAATTATTTATACTCCAAATGCAAATTTTTCTGGAGTTGATTCTTTTGAATATACTATTTGTGAGGTATCAAATTCTGAAAATTGTGATACAGCACTAGTTACAATAACAGTTGAGGCTAATCCCGAAGATATCGCCACAGAATTAAAAGCATTCCCAACAGCTGAAGGTGCGGGTGCAAACTCTACTGGAGGTAGAGGTGGTATAGTAAGACACGTTACTTCTTTAGCAGACGATGGTAGTATAGGTACATTAAGATGGGCAATTAATACACCAAGTGCATCACCAGTAACCGTTGTTTTTGATGTAAGCGGTACAATTAACACAGGGGCTTCTAGTCTTAACGTAAATATAAACAACTGTACCATAGCGGGACAAACAGCTCCACGTGGTGGTATTACTATACAAGGCAAATGGTTTGGGTTTTACCAAGCTGAGAATCTTATCATGCGATATATAAGAATTGTAAATACTGATTATTTTGAAAGTTTACAAAAAAGCGCTGCTATAAATGGTTCTGGATCTAATAATTGTATTTTAGATCATGTATCTATGAGGTATGCATGGATAACCCCTGGTATTACTGTCCAAGATAACAACGATAGAAATAATGGTACAGGAAACTTTACAATACAAAGGTCTATAATTGGTGATTGTCATACAGGCGGGATAGTTGGAAGTGCAGTTGATTCTCCTAGAGATGCACTTGGCGGTAAAAATAGTGTTCATCATAATCTTTTTGTTCATGTAGATCATAGGTTTCCGAATGTATCAGGTATTTCCGAAGTAGAAATTGTTGAAAATGTTATATATAATTACAGAGCAAGACTCTCAACTTTTTTCAGTAACTCTAAATCTAATTTAATCAATAATACATACAAAGCTGGTTCTGCCTCCATATTTAATCAAGGAGGTTACAATAAAATTGGTGCATATTATGGTAATGGTTCTCCATTAGTTTACTCATCAGGTAATAGAAGAATTGATCCTAACGGTAATCTAGATCCAAATAATGACAATTGGGAAGATTTGTTTGTAATTTGGAGGTCGGGTCAAGACGTGTCTTCACCTGTAACACCTCAAGATGAAGCTTTATATAGACAGACTACTGAATTTCCTGACTTGGGTGTTCCTATTAATCGATTAGGTACAGATAATGCCTATTCATCAGTTCTATCGGATGTTGGCGCAAATAAATTTCTTAATGCTGATGGTACTTATGGTGTTTACTTAGACAAAAATGACTCTGAATATGTCAAAGACCCTATAGAAGAAACTTGCTATCAATGTAAGGATAATGGAGATTTACCAGATAAAACAGATTTAAACCAAATTAGTTATCCTACTATACCTGAGAATACACGACCAGCTGGATATGATACTGATAAAGATGGTATGGCTGATATATGGGAAACTATAATGTTCGGAAACCTAGATTCTGATGGAAGAGGTGACAGTGATGGAGATGGATATTCTGATTTAGAAGAATTTTTGAATTCAGTGGATAAATAAAAAAAGGTTATATACACAAAAAAGGTCTTGAATTTCTCAAGACCTTTTTTTATTTGGTCAAGTTTTCGAAGAACATCAAAACTGTATATTCAACTATACCTCAGGATGAATGTTATTTATATATCCACCCGTAGGATCTTCTTTATTTATAACCTTAGCTGGGTTGCCAATTACTAGTGAATTATTGGGTATATCAATATTTACAAAGGTATTAGGAGCTATTAAAACATTATTTCCAATAATTATTTTTCCAACAATAACAGATCCTGTACCAATCCATACCTTATTTCCAATAATAGGACTTCCTTTTAATTTGCCTCTGCTAGCCCTTCCAATAGTAGTTGAGTGAGCTATATTGCAATTTTCTCCTATTTGAGCACCTTCATTTATTACAATAGTACCAAAGTGACCTATAAAGAAACCTTTTCCTATTTTAGTGTTTTTGGGTATTTGAAATCCGTATTTATACCCTAATCTTCGTAAGATTAATTTGTAAATTAGTCCAGATAAGGAACTTCTATTTTTCTCTGATGCTTTTCTTAAAAAAAATAAGTATCTAAATCCTGGTTCTTTAAAACCTTTTATTATGTTGGTCTCTCCACCGTACCTATATAAATCAGCTTTTATAATTTTGTTCATCTTTATAACTTAACTTTTTAAATTGTCTCTAAAATATACTAATAAAGCTACAGGTAAAGAAATAATAACTATAATTCTAGCTAGATTGTTGTCTAGGTTACTAAAAAAAGCACTTTTGCTATGTAATGTAAACCTTGAATAATGCACACCAGTTTTAAAAAAAGCCATTGGATTTCTCGAAAAGTAATCAATACAGTCATTAAGAATACTTGTATGGCCTATCGCTAAAGCTTTAGAGAATTTTTTTATGGGTGCAGTAGTATAACTGTCGTCACCAGGGGTATAAATCCTTAAAGCTTTATTTATAAATCTAGTTTTATACTTTCTTGAAATTTTATTCCAAATAACTCCTTCAGGATACAATTTTAAATCTTCAGGTTCAGGAAAAGGAAACTCTTTTAAAACATCTGTTCTTTGAAAACCCCATTTTTCACCATTAACATTATGTATATACTTTAATTCTATTGAATCAGAATCAAAAATATCTTTAGGATATTTCTGACCAACAATCCCCCCATTTTCATCTATACATAACCCTGTAACAGCTGAAAAGCTTGATTTGTCTTCAATGCCTTGCCAAGTACTATTAAATACCTCCAATGCCTCAGGAACACAACTATCATCACTATCCAATGGCAAAAAAAGATCTCCTTTTGCTTCTTTGACGCCTATATTAAAAGCAGTGTGCTTACCACCATTTTCTTTTTTTATATATCGAATTGGGAAAAAGTTTGATTCATTAATCCATTTAGTAACTATTTCCTCCGTTTTATCTGAAGAACCATCATCAACAATTAACCATTCAAAATCTTTGAAAATCTGGTTTTTTAGACTATTATAAACACGATGTATTTTATCTGCTCGATTGTAAGTTGCTGTAAAAACGGTAAAAGTATAATCGCTCATAATTTTTTTTTTAGAATTTTAAACCTTTTTTATTTAATTAAAAACTTTGTTAAAATATTTGATATATATAAATATTAATAAATTATATTGTTATGCAAGTTTACAAATCAATTTATTAAATAATTATATAATGGTAATACTGCTTATTCTTGTAGATGATATTCACTTTTATTTTCTTCCATAAAAAGTATTTAGTTTAAGTTGTAATATATTAAAAAATTTAGGGATTGTTATTAGTAAGAAAGATAGCATAAATCTATTGAGCAAATGTAATTAAAAACACATAGTAAATAATCTGCTGCTTATTTTTTCGATAATATGTTTAGTTTTGACTTTATTAATAAACACTAAATGTAGTTAACCGATTTTAATTACTCTTTTAGCGAATTAAACTAATTCTACTCCTATAACATTAAAACAATTACTAAATTTACACCGTTAAACAGAATTAGATTGATTAATAGCATTATTGATTTAGTTTTCTAAATTTTAGGATTTAAGATATAATTAAAACTCTCAAAAACAAACTATTAGCACATAAAGTGATTTTATAGTTTATTTTATTTTAAAACCATTAGGAAATTAGATTAAATAAAGAACAAGTTATTAAAAGTAAATTGATTTTGTTTTATATGTACAAGAGGGAAATATCCAGAATAAATTTCATGTTTAAATTGAGCATAGCTATATGTTGTGTTCTAAACCTATGCGTACATACTAAAATTTAATAATTGTAAAATTTTAATGTTGACTAAAACAAAAATATATTTATCATCTCCTCACATGGGAGGTTCAGAGCAAAAATTTGTTAATGAAGCCTTTTCTACAAATTGGATTGCTCCATTAGGACCAAACGTTGATGGTTTTGAAAATGACATACAAAGTTATTTGGGTGGAAATAAGTATGTAGCAGCACTTAGTTCTGGTACAGCAGCTATTCATTTAGCTCTTAAAATTTTAGGGGTTACTAAAGGAGACGAGGTTTTGTGTCAAAGTTTTACTTTTTCAGCCTCAGCAAATCCTATATTGTATTTAGGAGCTACACCTGTTTTTATAGATAGTGAAAAAGACACATGGAATATTTCTCCAGAGTTACTTGAAATTGCCATAAAAGATCGTATAGAAAAATATAAAAAGCCTAAAGCCATAATCGCAGTTCACCTTTATGGTATGCCATACAAGGTTGATGAAATTAATGCATTGGGGAAAAAGTATGATATCCCAGTAGTAGAAGATAGTGCTGAAGCTTTAGGAAGTAAATATTTTAACCAAAAATGTGGAGCTCTTTCTGACGCCGGAATATTATCATTTAATGGAAATAAAATAATTACTACATCTGGCGGTGGAGCTCTAATTGTTAATTCTGAAGAACTTAAGAATAAAGCTGTTTTCTTATCCACTCAAGCTCGAGACAATGCACCACATTACGAACATTCAACTATCGGGTATAATTATAGAATGAGTAATGTTTTAGCAGGCATTGGAAGAGGGCAGATGGAAGTTATAGATGATAGAGTAAGTGCTCGAAGAAAGAATTTTGATTTTTATAAAACGCATTTGTCAAAATTTAAGGATATCACATTTTTAGAAGAAAAGAACGGTTTCTTTTCTAACAGATGGATTACTTGTATTGAAACCAAATCATATGAGCTTAGAGAAAAAATAAGATTAGAATTATTAAAAGACGATATAGAATCAAGACCACTATGGAAGCCCATGCACATGCAACCTGTATTTGAAGACTATTTGCATTTTACAAATGGGTTTTCTGAAAATTTATTCGAAAAAGGACTTTGTTTGCCTAGTGGTTCCAATTTAAGTCAAGAAGACTTGAATAGAATTGTAAATAATATTAAGAACACCCTCAAATTTTAAATTATGATACATAACTACTTTAGCTATTTTTCACAAAAGTATGCCTCTAAATGGCTAGTTTTTAGCATAGATTTAGTTTTAATACTTGCTACATTTTTCTTAGCTTATTTTATAAGGTTTAATTTTACACTTGATTTCGATTTGAATCAATTTGTATTAGAATTGCCGTTCGTTTTAGTCGTTTCAGCAGTTAGTTTTTTAATCGTTGGCTCATTTAAAAGTGTGATTAGGCATACTGGTTTTACTGATGTTGTAAATGTTTTTAAATCCATACTATTAATGTCTGCAATATCAATTGTTTTAGTATTGTTAAATAGAGCAACTGATTTAGTTTCTGGTTTTACAATACCAAAATCAATAATTGTAATACATGCTTTGTTGAGTTTTGTTGTACTAAGTGCAAGTAGATTACTTTTTAAAATGACTTACAAGTATTTAAAATGCAAATTGCTTTTAACAAAAAGAGTTTTAATTTATGGTACTGGTGATTCAGCAATTGTAACTTACAATGCATTACTAAACAATGCAAGCTCTAGCTTTAATGTCATTGCTTTTGTAGACGACAACATAAAAAAGAAAGGAAAGGTTATTAATGGAGTACCTATTTTATCTCACAAATTCTTAGATGAGAATTATGTGACTTCTAATGATATTGATGAAGTTATAGTTGCTCAGCAAAATACTAATACAAATAAGCTAATGAAGCTTATTGATAGTTTATCTGATTCTGACGTAAAAGTTACTAAAGTACCTCCTATTGAACAGTGGATTAATGGAGAGTTAAGTGCTAAACAAATAAAACAAGTTCAAATTGAAGATTTATTAGGTCGTCCTCCAATAGAAATTGATAACCCTAACCTCCTAAATGAGTTTAAAGGAGAAACCGTTCTCGTTACTGGAGCAGCTGGCTCTATTGGTAGTGAACTTGTGAAACAACTATCTAATTTTAATGTTAAGCATTTAATTTTAGTTGATCAAGCTGAATCGGCGTTGTACGATGTTCAACAAGATTTAAAGAGAGATGGTAAACACAATTATACAGCAATAGTAGCTGATATTAGAGATGGATTAAGAATAGATACTATTTTCCAAAACCACAAGCCAACAATGGTGTTTCATGCAGCTGCCTATAAGCATGTACCCCTAATGGAAAAATCACCTTATGAAGCTATAAAAATAAATGTGAACGGTACAAAACTGCTTGCAGACACAGCCTCTAGATATAATGTAAAGAAATTTGTATTTGTATCTACAGATAAAGCTGTAAACCCAACAAGTGTAATGGGAGCAACTAAGAGAATGGCAGAAATGTATATAAGTTGCCTTCAAAAAGAAAGTAAAACTAAGTTCATTACTACTCGTTTTGGGAATGTTTTAGGATCCAACGGTTCTGTTATTCCATTATTTAAAAAGCAGATAGAAAATGGTTCTTCACTTACTCTGACACATAAAGATATTACAAGGTATTTTATGACTATACCTGAAGCATCTCAACTTGTACTTGAAGCAGGTACAATGGGTAAAGGTGGAGAGATTTTTATATTTGACATGGGAGAATCGGTAAAAATTTACGACCTTGCCAAAAATATGATTAAGTTATCAGGGTTAAGATATCCTGAAGATATTGATATTAAAATAACAGGGTTGAGACCTGGTGAGAAATTATATGAAGAGTTATTAGCTAATGGTGAAAACACTTTGTCAACTTATCACAAAAAAATATTAATTAGTAAAACTAGAGAATTAGATTACGTTAAAGTTAAAGCAGAAATAGAAGAACTTTGTATAACCAATCGTTTTCAAAGTAACAATATCGTAATGAAAATGAAGAGTCTAATTCCTGAATATAAATCAAATAACTCTGAATATGAAAAGTTTGATACTAGAGTTAAGATTTATAAAAAAGCTAAAGGTATTATTAATAGTAATTCTACAAAAAGTGTAGAATACAAATCAATCTAATTATCCTACAGAGTAAAATAATCTGTATATTTATTTTGGTTAAGGCCCCAAATAATTTAAATAAATATGAATAACTTAATTTCTACTAAAAGATATTTATTAATACTTTTATTTACTTCTTCTTTATTTGTTACTTCTTGTGTTTCAAAAAAGGATGTGGTTTATTTTCAAACTGCTAAGGATTTTGAAACTATAGTCGATACTGACACTTTTGCACCTAAGTTTAAAGTAAATGACATTGTAAGTATATTTGTTTCAACTTTTGACTTAGAAGCTGTAAAACCATTCAACCTATATAAAGGAGGAGGCGATAATCAATCCAGAGAACTTGTTGATTATTTGATTGACATTGATGGAAATATAGATTATCCTGTACTAGGAAAAATAAAACTTTTGGGTCTAACTGTTGAAGAAGCAAAAGAACTTTTTAAAGAAAAACTATCCGTTTATCTTAACGATCCAATAATAAATATTAGAATTTTAAATTTTAGAATATCTGTACTTGGTCAGGTTAATGCACCAGGCAGGTATGAAGTATCTGGAGAAAGAATTACACTATTAGAAGCCATTGCAATGGCTGGTGATTTGGATATTAAGGGTCAGAGAAAAAACATACTTGTAATAAGGGACTTTAATGGGACAAAAACTTATACTAGAGTTGATTTAACTAATAAAGAGTTATTCAATTCACCAGTTTATTACTTAACTCAGAACGATATAATTTACATTGAGCCTAACAAGTCTGCTAAGAGTGATTCTTTTTTAGATGGAAGAGTGAGTACTGCAATATCTATTGGATCTATCCTAGTAACCTCTGCAATTATTTTATTGACTAGGAATTAATAAGTATTATATAGTTTATGGAAACAAAAATGAAAGATCATAATACTTTACCTGATAAACAGGATGAAATAGATATAAAAAAAACTGTATTATCTTATCTTAAACATTGGAAATGGTTTGCATTAAGCTGTTTGATTTTCTTAACCTTAGCTTTTTTTTATTTGCGTTATGAAACTCCACAGTACAATGCTTATGCTAAAATAATGTTGATGGATGATGACGGAGTGTCAAACCCAGCAGATTTATTACTCAAGGATCTAGGGCAATTATCCAATTCAGAAAATAAGAAGATAGAAGATGAAATAGAAATTCTTAAGTCTAGAAAATTGATGAAAGGTGTAGTTAAAAGGCTAGATTTGAACAAACAATTTTTTGTAAAGGGTAGGTTTCACGATACTCAGTATTTTCCGAACACAAAATCTCCAATAGACATTACTTTTATAGAGTCCGATTCTATCATTTATAAATCTAGTCTTAGTTTCAATGTTTACATAACATCACCAACAACTTTTGATTTTATATATACACCTCGTAATCAGGAAGAAGAAATAACAAAAAAAGGGGTGTTTGGAAAAAAATTATCAACACCTATTGGTGACATAATCTTAACACCTAGTGCAGAAAAGATTGATAATTTTGTAAGTCAAACTATATATATAAAAATTAAATCTTTAGAAGCCTTAGCCGAGTATTATAAAGGCAAAATTAAAATTTCTCAGGCTTCAGAATTATCAAAAGTATTGAATCTATCATTGAATGATGCATCACCAAATAAGGCAAAAGCAATTTTGAACACGTTGGTAGATGAATATAATAGAACATCTATTGAAGCTAAAAATCAAAAATCCAATAATACAGCCGACTTTATAAATAAAAGGATTGATTTAATAGCTACAGATTTATCTGAAGTGGATAATAAAATTCAGCAGTTTAAAACAGGTAATAAATTAACTGATGTTACATCTGAAGCAGATTTATACTTAAATGCTAGTACACAAACTGAGCAAAGTTTAGCTGTAAGTAAGACAGAGTATAGCATGGTTAATTTCATGAAAAACCAAATTAGTGATGATGATTTAACTCGTATTCCTAGTAATGTCGGTCTTGCAGATGGTTCAATAAATTCAATGGCATCCAAATACAATGAATTATTAGATAAACGAGATAAATTATTGAAAAGTTCAAGTGAAAAAAACCCAATTATTGTTACACTTGATCAACAATTGAGAAGCCTAAAAAGTAGTTTAAAGCAAAGTTTAGATAATTCTGCTAAGACTATTGGTCTTCAAATTAAAAGTTTAGAAAATCAATCTGCAAAAATTAGTCAAAAAATCTATGCAGTACCCGGACAAGTTAGAGAATCTAGAGATATTCAAAGAGAACAAGGAATAAAAGAATCTTTGTATTTATATCTTTTACAGAAAAGAGAAGAAGCAACAATATCTTTAATATCTACTTCACCCAACGCTAAAATCATTGATGAAGCACATACTAACTATATGCCAGTTTCGCCAAATAGAAAAATAACTTTTCTGGCATCATTAATAGTAGGGTTAGGTATTCCTTTTGGTATAATTTTTATTTTACAATTACTAGATAATAAAATTCATAATAAAGAAGATCTAGATAAAGTAATTAAAAATATTATGATTCTAGGAGAAGTTCCAAAAATTAATAAGGGTAATAATACACTAATAGAACTTAATGATAGATCTATTTTGTCTGAATCTTTTAGAATAATAAGAACAAATTTTGATTTTATAAAACGAAGTAAAAGTGAAGAAAAATATAACAATGTTGTATTTGTTACTTCTACTATAAATGGAGAAGGAAAATCATTCTTTAGTCTGAATATGGCATTAACTTTGGCTAATACCAATAAAAAGGTTTTATTAATTGGGGCTGATGTTAGAAACCCACAAATTTATTCGGCTATTAAAAATAAAAAAAACAAAAATGAAATTGATAAGCTAGGTTTAACCGAATACCTTGCTGATAAATCAGTTAATATAAAAGACACTATTAATAACTACAATATTAATGACATAAATATTGATATTTTACTTTCTGGAAAAGTGCCCCCAAATCCAGCTGAATTATTAATGAGTGATAGAATAGAAGAATTATTTAATCAAGTATCAAAAGATTATGATTATGTTATAGTAGATACTGCTCCTTCAATGTTAGTTACAGATACTTTGTTGATTAGTCATTATGCTGGTCATACAATTTATCTAACAAGAGCTGATCATACTGAAAAGAAAATATTGAATTTTGCTAAAGAGTTACATGCTGAAAACAAGCTTAAGAATATGATGCTTGTAGTTAATGATGTAAAACAATCGAACTTTGGTTACGGAGCTAAATATGGTTATTATGGGGCTCCAGAAAAGAAAGGTTTTTTTAGTAGATTTAAAAAAGCATAGCTCAACAAAAAGTTATACTAAAAAAAGCATCTTTTAAAGATGCTTTTTTTGTTTAAGAACTATTATCTATTTGGCGTAATACTCAAAAGCTTTTAAAATTATATTGTTACCAACTAAACAATCAATCTTGCACTTACCAATCTCTTCAAGAAGTACAAAGTTAATGTTACCATGATTATTCTTTTTGTCATATTTTAGTAATTCAATTATCTCAGGATAATCCGCTTCAGCAAACTCAACTTTTCCATAATAACCAATAAATAAATCCTTTATACTGTTAGTGGTTTCTCTTGGAAAGTTTAATAACTCAGTTGAAATATAACTAGCTAAAATCATACCTATTACAATAGCTTCACCATGAAGTAATGTCGTTTTATTTGGATTGCTTAAAAAATAAGATTCTATAGCATGTCCTAATGTATGTCCATAATTTAATGTTTTTCGTAAACCATTTTCAAAAGGGTCTTCTTCAACTACATTTTTCTTTATAATTACAGATTCATGAATCAATTCATCTAAATCATCTAGAGTAAGTTTTGTTAAGTCTTGAAATTTATTCCAGTAATTCTCTCCAGTTATTAACCCATGTTTTAGCATTTCTGCCATACCTGAGCGCATTTGATCTTTAGGTAGGGTGTCTAAAAACTCTGTATCAATAAGTACTAAATTAGGATTACTAATAACACCTATTTGATTTTTTAAATGCCCTAAATCAACTCCCGTTTTACCACCTACAGAAGCATCTACCATAGATAAAAGAGTAGTTGGTACATTTATGTAATCAATTCCTCGTTTAAAGGTACAGGCTACAAAACCTCCTAAGTCTGTAATAACTCCACCACCAATATTAATCATTAAACTTTTTCTGTCAGCATCAAGTTCAGAGAGTGCATTCCAAACCCCTGAGCAAGTATCAATAGTCTTATTGATTTCTCCAGATTCTATTTCAATAATTTCTACTGTTACAGTAGTTTCTAATTTTTTTAAGAATTTACCTAAACAATATTGATGCGTATTCTCATCTACTAAGATGAAAATTTTAGAGAAATTATTCTCTTTAAGGTGTTGGTTTAAAGAAGAGTAGCATGTATCATTAAAATGAATTATACTATCATTAGCTCGAATAGAATTCATACAAATGTTATTGTTTTTTTAGGTTGTGAAATTAAGGAGTTTTTATATAAAATGGTAACTTAGCTATAATTATCTTCATGCAAATTTTTTTAAAATAATGAATACAGATTTAATTTTTGATAATACAAAAGTCGCTTTTTCATTAAAAACAGATTCTGAATTAGAACGTGCATATTTTTTATTTAAAATGATTTCTATACAACCTTTGGTTAAAATAGGTACTGCAGCAACTAATTTTGCGTTGAAAGCTAACCTGCCTATTGAAGGCCTAATTCGCTCAACAGTTTTTGATCATTTTTGTGGAGGGGTTAATGAAGAAGATTGCTTACCTGTTATTGATAAGATGTATAAGAAAGGTGTGAGTTCTGTTTTGGATTATTCTGTTGAAGGAAAAGAAAATGAACAAGAATTTGATTCTGCTAGAGATAAAGTTTTAAAAATAATAGATTTTGCTAAAGAAATTGATGCTATTCCTATAGCCGTTTTTAAACCGACTGGTTTTGGGCGTTTTTATTTATATGAAAAGATTTCTAAAGGTGGTGAATTAGACGAAAATGAACAAGCAGAGTGGAGAAGAGTGGTTAATAGATTTGATGCTGTATGTAAAAAGGCAAAGCAAAATGATGTAGCAGTATTAATTGACGGAGAAGAAAGTTGGATACAAGACGCCGCTGACGGTCTAGTAACAAAAATGATGCAAAAATACAATAATGAAAAACCTATTGTTTACAATACCTTACAGATGTACAGGCACGATAGGTTGGAATTTTTAAAACGTGAACACGTAAAAGCTAAAGCTGGCAAGTATTTTCTTGGATATAAATTGGTACGAGGAGCATACATGGAAAAAGAAAATGAAAGGGCAGAGGATAAAGGGTATACATCTCCAATATGTGTTAGTAAAGCTCTTACTGATGAAAACTTCAATCAAGCTTTAAAATATATGATTGACAATTTGGATTGCATGTCATTGTTTGCAGGTACGCATAATGAAGATAGTTCATACCTCTTAATTAGTTTAATGAATAAAAAAGGTTTATTAAACAACGATCCAAGGGTTTGGTTTGGACAATTATATGGCATGAGTGATCATATAAGTTTTAATTTAGCAAACAAAGGATATAATGTAGCTAAATACATTCCTTTTGGGCCAGTAAAAGACGTTATGCCTTATTTAATAAGAAGAGCAGAGGAAAACACATCCGTTGCGGGACAAACAGGACGCGAGTTAACTTTAATAACCAGAGAAAAAAAACGTAGAAATCAACCTAAGAACTAAATATATTTAGATAAAATATTTTTTATTTCGTGATGAGGCGTATTTGGTGAAATACTTTTTATTTCTAAAAAATCTACATTTGTGTAACCAGAACCATTTAACTTTTTAATAGCGAGTATGTCAATATCTTTGGTTGCAATTAAATTTTCATCTTTAGCAATAATATCCTCATTTAATTTTTCTCCAGGTCTTAGCCCTGTAATTCTAATTTCAGGTCTTTTTGGAAGATTGTTGTAAAATGAAATCAACCTTTCTATAATATCCATAATTTTTATAGGATCACCCATGTTTAGAGTATAGATATCATAATCAAAACTCTTCTTCGATGCTAGCTTTAATATAAGATTACAAGCTTTTTGTTTGCTAATAAACAATCTAGTAATAGATTTATCAGTTATTGTAATAGGTTTACCAAACTCAATTTGTCGTTTAAATAGCGGTATTATTGATCCATTTGAAGCAAAAATATTTCCAAATCGAGTTGTTATAAAGTGAGTTGCACTATTATTATTTAGAAAATGCATGTAGTTTTCACCAATTCGTTTTGATATGCCCATAATACCAATTGGGTTTACAGCTTTGTCGGTTGAAACGAAAATAAATTTTTTAACATTATTTTGGTTAGCCAAATCTGCCAATAATTTAGTTCCCAGAATGTTTAATTCTACAGCTTTATAAGGGTTCTTTTCCATTAAAGGTACGTGTTTATATGCTGCTGCATGAAAAATAATTGTGGGCTTATAAGTTTTAAATAAGTGTTTTAAAGATTTCTTATTTGTGATATCAAGTAAAATAAAATCTACATGACTAAAATCTTCAAATTCTAATTCCTTTATTAGTTCATATAAAGGAGATTCAGCCACATCAACTAATATTAGTTTTTTATATTTACTATTTACTAATAGCTTTGTGAGTCCACTGCCAATAGATCCTGCTGCTCCTGTAACTAAAATAATATCTTCAGAAAAATCAAATCGGTATAACTGATTTAATTTTTTACTCTTTAAAGGAAATAGACCTGAGTCGTATAGCATATCATCTATACGATTTGCAGTTTCTGTGTTCATAAAACTAACTTAATATATCAATTATACTAGTCAACAAATTATGAATAATAATGATGTATGCCAAATATGAAAACTATTTAGTAACTACCTTAATTATAGTAAGCCAAATCAACTTTAAATCGAAAAGCAAATTACTTTTTTTAATATATTCTTTATTGAATTTGAGTTTATCAGGAATAATTGTTGAGATAAATAATTCTTCAGGATTATCAGCAGCTTTTAAAAGTTCTACTTCATTTCTATATTTTAAAGAAGCTAAGCCTGTAATACCTGGTCTTACCTTAAATATTGTCATATCATCCTCGTTATAAAAGTTAACATAATAACGGAGTTCTGGTCTAGGTCCAACAAAACTCATATCGCCTTTTAATATGTTAATTAACTGTGGAAATTCGTCAATTTTATAGCGCCTAAGGAAATAACCAATTTTTGTTATCCTTGAATCATTATTTCCAAGAGTTAGAAGTCCTTTTTTATCAGATTCTATTCTCATAGTTCTGAATTTATAAATATTGAAGTCTTTGTTGTTTTTGCCAACACGAGCTTGAATAAAAAATATTGGCCCCTTTGAATCTAATTTTATTAATAGAGCAATAATTAAGAGTAGAGGAAAAATTATAATCAGACCAATTATTGAAAAAACAATGTCAAATATTCGCTTTGACATCTTATCTAGACGGTTTAAAGTTTGTTATTGTTGCTACACTATCACAATTTTCAACAATTATAGAAACATCAATATTATCATAACTGCTGTCTATATAATAGGCACCACATGGTTTTTGCCTTGGAAAACTTTTAGAAAAGTCTATATCGCCATTTTTTAAAATATTAGCTATCCCAGTTGTATCTATATTATAACTTGCTAATTGGAGGTAAACATCTTGATTATAACTAATTTTTTTAGACTGCATATTTTTTAAGACCCTAGCTTCAGGCCCATAACTACAAGACGTTTTTTTACCATTTAAAAAGAAAGCTAATATAATTAGCCCTATTGAGAACCCCCCAAGATAGTAGCCAATACGCTGAATTAATTTCATTTAAAATTTTCTAAGGTTTTAATATATTCTATCTAAAATATCAGCAAATTTACATCGCTATATTTTAAATCGAACCATTCACCAACAGATTTACTTGTTAATATACCGTGGTAAAAGTACAACCCATTTTTTAAACCTTTATCAAATCTTAAAGAATTTTCTATACCGCCATCTTCAGCTATTTTAAGCAAATACGGTGTAAAGATATTACTGATTGAAACAGTTGCTGTACGAGGATATCGCGCAGGAATATTAGGCACACAATAATGCACTACATTATGTTTTATAAAAGTTGGCTGTTTATGCGAGGTAACTTCACTAGTCTCAAAACAGCCACCCATATCTATACTAACATCTATAATTATGGCTCCTTTTTTCATCGATTCTACCATGGCCTCAGAAACAACTATCGGAGATCTATTAGTGCCTCTTACAGCACCAATAACCACATCACAACGCTTTAAAGCTTTTAATAAGTTTTTAGGTTGAATTGTGGATGTAAAAAGCGGGCGTCCTAATTGAGATTGTATACACCTTAGTTTGGTAATCGAATTATCGAATACTTTCACACCTGCGCCCAAGCCCAATGCACTTCGTGCTGCAAATTCTCCAACTGTACCAGCACCTAAAATCACTACTTCAATTGGCGGTACTCCACTTATATTACCAAACATTAACCCGTTACCAATTTTTGCATCTGATAATAATTCTGAAGCTATTAATACAGATGCGGTACCTGCTATTTCACTCAAAGATTTTACAGCAGGATAGCTACCATCTGTATCTCTAATAAACTCAAATGCCAACGCCGTAATTCTTTTAGAGGCCAAAGCTTCAAAGTATTTTTTTGTTTGAGTTTTTATTTGCAACGCAGAAATTAAAATAGTTTGAGGATTTAATAATTTTATTTGATCTAGGGTAGGAGGCTCAACTTTTAAAATCATTGGGCACGAAAACACTTTTGCTGTATCCTTGGTTATTTCAGCTCCAGCTTCACTGTAATCCTTATCGCTAAAATTTGCCCCGTTTCCCGCACCAGACTCAATTAAAACTCTGTGACCATTATTTACTAATGCGTAAACAGCATCAGGAGTTAAGCAAATACGTTTTTCTTGAAAGGCAGTTTCTTTTGGAATTCCAATGAATAACTCTCCCTTTTTTCTAAAAATTTCAAGAGTTTCTTCTTGAGGTAAAAGTTGCTGCTTAGTAAAAGGAGAAATTGGTTGTTTTGACATGGTTAAATCAAGTTATTAAATTTCAAATTACAAATAAATTTTTATAAAAAGTAATAGTTTTTCTCTTCAAAATATTAAATCTGCTTTTTATCGATTACATTTATCTGATAAAACAACCAATTATCGCTTAATTTTTAGAGGTTTGTAGTTAATATCATAAGTTCGTTTTTATAAATTAGTATATGCTTAAAAACATAATATTTTTTTCTTTTTATTTTCTATTTACATCAATATGTTTTGCGCAACAATTTAATATTAGTGGAAGAGTTTATGATGTAACCAACGCCCCAATAGCATACGCTAATGTTATCGTGTTGAATTCTGAAAGTGATGAAGTTGTTAAAGGAACCACTACAAATGATGAGGGGTATTTTAATATTGAAAATCTTTCCAGTGGAAATTATAACATTAAAATAAGCTTTTTGGGTTTTGAAAACTATTTGAAAGAAATCAAACTCATAAGGAGCATTGACCTAGGAGTTATTGTCCTTAATGAAAGTAAACTAATGCTGGATGGTGTGGTTGTAGTTTCAAAAAGGCCTACGGTAAAGAGAATGGTAGATCGATTGGTGTTTAATGTTGAAAACTCCACACTATCCAATAACAATGTTTTAGATGTCTTAAACCATACACCAGGTGTTTTGATAAGTGATGGTAAGATAAGTATAAAACAATCTACACCTGTTATATATATGAATGACAGAAGGGTTCACTTATCTTCTCAAGAAGTTTTGCAACTTTTAGAAGGAACTTCTGCCACCAATATTAAGTCTATTGAGGTAATCACAAGTCCACCTGCTAAATATGAAGCAGAAGGCGGCTCAGTATTAAACATTGTTACTAGTAAAAATATTATTGCCGGTTATAATGGCTCTGTTTTCGGGAATTATAAACAAGGTAGTGAGTTTCCAAAATATTCGCTTGGAACAAGTCATTTTTTCAAAACTAAAAAACTTAATACGTATTTAAATTATAGCATAAGTCCTCGAAAAGATTATCGTAGTAGCGAAGAGTTTATAAATTTTATTGAAAACGATCAAGTTACCTCTAGTTGGGAAACTGATTTTGAAAGAATCAGAAAAACAGCTAACCAAAATATAAATGCTAATCTTGACTATCAGTTGGATGAAAATAACGCTTTAGGATTTTCAACAAGTATGCTAATTTCTCCCAGATCTAATACACAAACAAATGCTAATTCTGTAACTGATGTTTTTAATAATACAAAAGTTTTAGATTCAACGTTTTTTACCGATAGTAGGAAAGTAGATGAAACATTAAATTTGGCTTTTACTCTAGATTATGTTCATAACTTTAAAAAAGAAGGAGAGAAATTATTAATCAGAGGGCATTATACAAATTATGATTCTTCTAGTTTTCAGAATGTTGATACTGATTATTTGTTTCCTGACGAATCGTTAATTAGAACAAATAGGTTTCAAACCTTCTCTAGTCAAGAGATTAAATTGCAAACAATTCAAGCGGATTATGAGTTGCCATTAGGCGATTCTGGATTGTTTGAAATTGGAGCAAAAGTGTCAAATATAAACTCTGAAAATATACTGACACAGTATAATTTTGAAAATGAAGTTAGAGTGGAAGATTTACAAAATTCGGACACTTTTTTATATGACGAAACTAATTATGCTATTTATACTAGCGTTTCAAAAGAATGGGATACTTGGAGTTTAAAAGCTGGAGTGCGAACTGAATTAACAGATATAACAGGAAACTCAATAACAAATAATCAAGTCAACAATACGGATTACATCAAACTTTTTCCATCGTTGTTTATATCGCATACCTTGAATGAAAACAATGAAGTTTATTTTAATTATACTAAGCGTATTTACAGACCACGCTATACGCAACTGAATCCCTTTAAATACTTTTTAAATGATAATACTTTTATAACCGGAGATCCTAATTTGAAACCTCAAATAGATAACCAATTTATATTAGGATATACATTTAATGAAGACTATACTTTTGAACTTTATTATAGACACGAAAAAGATCCAACCTTACAATATTTTTACCAAGATAATGACGAAAATGTTCTGGTCTTTCAAAGCACAAATACTGATGTGTCAATTTCATATGGCTTAGATTTTACAACTTATGTTGCGTTAAATAATTTCTGGGATTTATATGTTTTATCATCTGCATATTTTTATCGAAACGATTTTAATCCTATTGCCAGTACTGAGACATCTTTTACGGGAGAGCAATGGAGCTTTTACCTTGAAATAGGTAACTATTTTACTTTATCAGAAGATAAAAGTTTATTGGGAGATATATCTTTTAATTATTTGTCTCCTATAAATGATGGACCAACCGATACTAGTTTTGTGTCGAGTTTGGATATTAGCATAAGAAAAACATTTTGGAATAATAAAGCATCTTTAAATATTGGTGTAGCAGATATTTTTAATACTCAAAATTTTAACACGACTACAAAATATTTGAATCAAGATATCCGTGGAAGATATAAATTTGAAAACAGATTATTTATACTTGGTTTCAACTACAAGTTTGGAAATTCCAGATTAAGGAGTAATAAAAAGAATATAGAGTTAAATGAAAGAGAGCGCTTAGGTAATAACTAAAAGTAATCTTTTACTTTACCCCAAAAGTTTTTTGGAGATATTTTAAATTCTTCTTCCAGTTCTTCAAGAGATTTATTAGCATTATTAACTTTATTAAAAATCCGTGCTCTTAATAAATATATAGAAGGGATAACAATTGCCATAACCGGAACCATATATATAAGTTGAAACTCGTCTATAAACTGTGTATCACCATTAAGATTTTGAGATATCTGAAATATGTACATTGCAATAGGCACTAGAATTGCATGATACCACCAATGCCTGCATGTAAAGAACCAGATAAAAAACAAATACAAAGGAATCAGTTTCCCAGTTAACACCCACATAGCAAAGTTGGCATCTTCCCAACCTTTACTGTCATAGGTAAATAAAAAAGTGTTCCAAACCTGTTGGTTTGGAACACTTTCATACAGATAATATAAATAAGGAGATATAGCTATTAAAGTTGCTAAAACGCTACCTAATACTAATCCCTTACTGTCTTTTCTATTCGAAAATTTTTCTCTTACCTTTTTTGATTTGTGCTGTTTGTTCTGCATCTAGGTTATACTCTGTTGCAGCTTGTGCCATAAATAACACACCTCCGAAAATTGCGATAGCAATTAAATACTTTTTAGTCTTCATTTTATAAGGGATTTAATTAATTAATACCCAAATGTAAATAATGACTATAGTGAAGTTCATCATTAAATGTTAAAATTATGTTAAAAACAGTGATTTTTAAAATTCTTGATGTGGGTTACCCGTAAAACTTCAAAATTATTGAGGAAAACATGTTATTTTTTTGTCATAAGCTAGCAGGTTATTAGGTTTTTATGTTTTATTTAAACTTAAAATTCGATTGGTTTTTGTATCTAATTTTAATTCAATTTCATCAAAATTTTCATCTAAAAGACTTTTAATTTTTTCTGGCCATTCTATTAACTTCCAATGATTAGAATATAAATAATCTTCTATTCCAAAATTATATAACTCTTCAATATCTTCAATTCTATATAAATCAAAGTGATATATTAATTCATCACCCAATTTATACTCATTTACGATTGAAAATGAAGGGCTACTTACGTCATCATTACTTCCAAAAGCTTTTACTAAAGCTTTGATAAGGGATGTTTTTCCAACACCCATATCACCATAAAAAAGTAATGTTTTCGTTTTTACATTCTTAATAAGATTTTTAGCGACCTGCTCAATCTCATCAATTCCATAATTAATTTCCAATTTTTAGTAAAATTTAGACGCAATATTAGTTATAAAAAACTAAAAAACCTAGCAAAAAATGTATTTCATCGATAATAATTGCTTTTAATGGAGTTATTTGGGATCAAAAACAACAAAAGGAATAATCATTTCTTCTAATGAAACACCACCATGTTGATAGGTATTTCTATAATAACTAACATAATGGTTGTAATTGTTTGGATAGGCAAAAAACAAGTCACTTTTAGCAAATATGTAAGAGCTACTCATGTTTATAGAGGGGAGGTGAAGCTCTTTTGGATCTTTTGCTACTAATACATCCTTATTCTCATAAGTTAAACTTCTGCCAGTTTTGTATCGAAGGTTTAAACTGGTATCTCTATCTCCTATAACTTTAGATGGGTTTTTAACATTTATAGTACCATGATCTGTAGTTAAAATTAATTTAAACCCTAATTGGTGGGCTTGTTGAATCATATCTAATAATGGTGAGTTTTTAAACCAACTAAGTGTTAAAGATCTGTATGCCTTATCGTTTGATGCTAACTCCTTTACAACTTCCATTTCAGTTTTGGAATGTGATAGCATATCAACAAAATTATAGACCACTACTGTTAAGTCATTGTCCTTTAAAGATTTGAAGTTGTCTGCTAACTTTTTCCCATTTTTTAAATTGGTAATTTTGTGGTATTCATAGTTTAAATGAGTTAATCCTAAACGCTTTATTTGAGTTTCTAAAAAATCTGCTTCGTGCATATTCTTTCCACCTTCATCTGTATCATTTTTCCAATACTCGGGAAA
Organism: uncultured Algibacter sp.; assembly: GCA_947502405.1. Lineage (GTDB taxonomy): Bacteria > Bacteroidota > Bacteroidia > Flavobacteriales > Flavobacteriaceae > Algibacter_B. The sequence continues at coordinate 117,164 of CANMZT010000008.1, forward strand.
TAATTTCTCCATGTCACTAGGCATCAAACCAGAAAAAATAGCATTTCTAGCATATTGAGTTGCAGTAGGTAAAATACTGTAAAAAGCTTCCTCTTTGTTTTTTTTATAGTAGTTATTGATAATGGGTTCAAAAACCTTCCATTGATCGTAACGCAAATTATCAATAACTAGGAGTAAAGTTGGTTGCTCTTTATTTATTTCTGGAACTATTTTATCTTTAAATAAAGTATGAGACATTACTGGAGCATCTGTGTGTGGTCTAAACCAATCTGCATAATTTTTTTCAATAAATTTTCCAAACTGAATGTTTGCTTCGTTTTTCTGAGATTCTAAAATTTCAAACATACCAGCATCTTCAATATCTTCTAACTGAATTTCCCAGTATATCAATTTTTGATATAAACTAACCCACTCTTCATAACTATTAACCATAGATAAGTCCATAGCTATTTTTCGAAACTCTTGCTGATAATTAGATGTGGTTTTCTCAGAAACTAATCTGGAATGATCTAAATTCTTCTTGAGACTTAATAATATCTGATTCGGATTTACAGGTTTTATCAAATAATCTGCAATTTTATTGCCAATAGCTTCCTCCATAATATACTCTTCCTCACTTTTAGTAATCATTACTACTGGAAGTGTGTCTTTTTTCTCCTTTATTTCATTTAAAGTTTCAAGACCAGTTAAACCTGGCATGTTTTCATCTAAAAAAACAATATCAAAATTCTTTTCATCTAAAACATCAATGGCTTCAGTACCACTATTACAAGTTGTTACTTGATAATTTTTTTTCTCAAGAAATAAAATGTGTGGTTTTAACAAATCAATTTCATCATCAACCCAAAGTATGTTTATCATAGTGCAGTTTTTAAAGTGTTATAGAATCATTTAATCGTTTTACATCAAAGACTTATTATAGGTTCATATAGTTATATTTGTAAATATCTAATGCAAAATGTAAAAGTTTGAACAAACTTAAAATATTAAACGACCCAATTTACGGATTTATTACAATTCCCAATTCGCTCATTTTTGATTTAATTCAGCACAAATATTTTCAACGCTTACGCAGAATCACTCAAATGGGTATGTCTTATTTGGTCTACCCAGGTGCACATCATACCAGATTTCATCATGCGATAGGTTGTGTGCATTTAATGCAGCAAACAGTTAATGTACTTCGTTTTAAAGGGGTTACAATATCTAAAGAAGAAGAAACTGGGCTTTATATTGCCATTTTACTTCATGATATTGGGCACGGACCATTCTCTCATGCTATGGAAAACTCAATAGTAAATAACGTTTCTCATGAAGAAATTTCTTTGCTATTTATGAAACGATTAAATGAAGAATTTAACGGAAGTTTAACGCTAGCCATTCAAATTTTTAAAGGAGAATATAAAAGAAAGTTCATGTGTCAGCTTATATCAAGTCAATTAGATATGGATAGAGCAGATTATTTGAAGCGTGATAGTTTTTATACAGGTGTGGCTGAGGGAAATATTAATAGCGAACGCCTAATTACCATGCTAAATGTTGTAGATGATGAATTGGTTGTTGAAGAAAAGGGTATTTACAGCGTTGAAAAATTTATAATAGCAAGACGTTTAATGTATTGGCAAGTCTATTTACATAAAACAGGGCTAGTAGCAGAACAATTACTTATAAGAGTTTTAAAAAGAGCGAAAGAATTATATAATTTAGGTGATAAATTAGAGGCTAGTGATGCGCTTATCTATTTTTTAAAGCATAGAATTTCTAACGATAATTTTACTAATGAAACCCTAGAGGTCTTTTCAAAATTAGATGATTTTGATATAATTTCTGCAATGAAGCAATGGCAATATCACGAAGATTTTGTGTTAAGTAATTTGTGTGAGATGATTATTAATAGAAATTTATTAAAAATTAAAATAAAGAATAAACCAGCTAAAGAGAGTAATTTAAAAAAGCACATTGATGTTATGAGTGAAACCTATAACATTTCTGAAAAAGAGGCAAAATATTTTGTATTTCAAGGGAGTATTTTTAATCAAGCATACCAAGTTAAAACCAAACGAATTAATATCTTGCACAAGTCTGGAAAAATTGAAGATATAGTTAAAGCTTCAGACCAATTGAATCTCAAGGCTTTATCAAAACCAGTTACAAAATATTATATATGTTACCCTAAGGTTAAAGTTTAGCACATTTTTCCTATTTTTGCGTCAATCAAACAAAAAACAAAGCAAACTACACTAGTGTGAAATTTACGGCACAACAAATAGCAGGAATATTAGAAGGCGATGTTGTTGGAAATCCTGATGTTGAAGTATCAAAACTTTCCAAAATTGAAGAAGGTCTTGAGGGGTCTTTAACTTTTTTAGCTAACCCTAAATACACACCTTATATCTATACCACAAAAGCCTCTATAACTATTGTGAACAAATCTTTTGTTCCTGAAGAAGAACTTAGTACAACACTTATTAAGGTTGAAGATTCGTATGAATCCTTTTCAAAATTACTAGAGTATTACAATCAAGTAAAAAACAACAAGCAAGGTATTGAGCAACCAGTTTATATCTCTGAATCAGCTAGTTATGATGATTCTATCTATTTAGGAGCTTTTTCATATTTAGGTGAAAATGTGAAAATTGGCAAAAATGTTAAGGTATTTCCAAATGCTTATATTGGTGATAATGTGTTTATTGGAGACAACACCATAGTTTTTTCTGGAGCTAAAATTTATTCAGAAACTGTAATAGGCAAAAATTGTGTGATAAATTCTGGAGCTATAATAGGTGCTGATGGATTTGGTTTTGTGCCCAACGAAGCTGGCGAATATAGTAAGGTACCACAAACTGGTAATGTTATATTAGAAGATTTTGTTGATGTAGGAGCTGCAACCACTATAGATAGAGCCACTTTAGGTTCAACAATTATACGTCGTGGTGTAAAATTAGATAACCAAATACAAATTGCACATAATGTTGATATAGGTCGTAATACTGTAATTGCAGCACAAACTGGAATAGCAGGTTCTACTAAAATTGGCGAAAACTGTCAAATTGGAGGACAAGTTGGTATTGTAGGACATATAACTATTGGTGACAATGTTAAAATACAAGCACAGTCAGGTATTGGTAGAAATGTTAAAGATAACGAGGTACTACAAGGGTCTCCAGCTTTACCTTATGGAGACTATAATAAAGCTTATGTGCATTTTAAAAATTTACCGAGCATAGTTAAAAACATAAATGACTTAGAAAAAAATAAATGGGAATAGTCAATACAGAAATTAAGCAAAAAACCATTAAAAAAGAAATCTCTTTAACAGGAGTGGGATTACATACAGGTAAAGATGTAACACTAACATTTAAACCGGCAACAGCTAATTCAGGATTTTCTTTTAAGCGGGTTGATTTAGAAGGAGAGCCAGTAATTGAGGCAGATGCTAATTATGTTACTAACACACAAAGAGGAACATGTCTAGAAAAAAATGGAGTTACTATCCAAACTTCTGAACATGTATTAGCGGCTTTAGTAGGATTAGATATTGATAATGCAGTTATAGAATTAAATGCATCTGAGCCTCCAATTATGGATGGGTCTTCAAAGTTTTTTGTTGAAGCTATTGAAAAAGCAGGTGTTATTGAGCTTGATGCTTTTAGAGAAGAATTTGTTATTACTGATATTGTATCTTATGTAGATGAAGAAACAGGAAGTGAAATTCTAGTAATGCCCTCAAAAGAGTATCAAATTACCACTATGGTAGATTTTGGGACGAAAGTTTTAGGAACTCAAAATGCCACTCTAAATCAGATTTCAGATTTTAAAAAAGATATAGCAGATTCAAGAACGTTTAGTTTTTTGCATGAAATTGAAATGCTACTAGAGCATGGTTTAATAAAAGGGGGCGATTTAAATAATGCAATTGTTTATGTTGATAAAGCATTATCTCCTGAAACCATGGAAAAGCTTAGAGTGGCTTTCAAAAAAGACTCTATAGCAGTGAAGCCTAACGGTATTTTAGATAATTTAACGTTGCATCACCCTAATGAAGCTGCTAGACACAAACTATTAGATGTCTTAGGAGATTTAGCATTAATTGGAACTAGAATCAGAGGTAAGATAATTGCTAATAAACCAGGACATTTTGTGAATACACAATTTGCAAAAAAATTAGCAAAAATTATTAAGAATGAACGTAGAAATAATGTACCTAACATAGATTTGAATCAACCACCATTAATGGACGTGACTCAAATAATGGCTATGTTACCACACAGACAACCATTCTTATTAATAGATAAAGTATTTGAACTTTCTGAAAAACATGTTATAGCTACAAAAAATGTAACTATGAATGAGGAGTTCTTTAAAGGACATTTCCCAGGAGCTCCTGTAATGCCAGGTGTTTTAATAGTAGAAGCCATGGCTCAAACAGGCGGTATTTTAGTTTTAAACACTGTGCCTGATCCAGAAAATTATTTAACATTTTTCATGAAAATGGATAATGTGAAATTCAAACAAAAAGTAAGTCCTGGTGATACCCTAATATTTAACTGTTCATTAATAACGCCTATTCGTCGCGGTATTTGTCATATGCAAGGATATGCTTATGCCAATGGAAAATTATGTGCGGAAGCTGAACTAATGGCTCAAATCTCTAAAGTAAAATAGTATGAACCAACCTTTAGCTTATGTGCATCCAGGTGCCAAAATTGCGAAAAACGTAGTAATTGAACCTTTTGCCACCATTCATAATAATGTAAAAATTGGTGAAGGGACATGGATTGGAAGTAACGTCACCATTATGGAAGGTGCAAGAATTGGAAAAAACTGCAACATTTTTCCTGGATCAGTTATTTCTGCTGTTCCACAAGATTTAAAATATAACGACGAAGATACAACTGTTGAAATTGGAAATAATGTTACCATCAGAGAATGTGTAACTATAAACAGAGGTACGACAGACAGAATGAAAACTGTAGTTGGAGACAACTGTTTGATTATGGCTTATTGCCATATAGCTCATGATTGTATTGTTGGTAATAACTGTATATTTTCAAATAATAGTACACTGGCTGGTCATATCACCGTTGGTGATTATGTGGTTTTAGCAGGTATGACTGCAGTCCATCAGTTTGTTTCAGTTGGTAATCATGCTTTTGTAACAGGAGGTTCTTTGGTAAGAAAAGATGTACCGCCATTTGTTAAAGCAGCAAGAGAGCCTTTATCTTATGTGGGTATTAACTCTGTAGGATTGCGAAGACGAGGGTTTTCAACTGAAAAAATCAGAGAAATTCAAGATATATTTAGAATCTTATATCAAAAGAATTACAACAATTCTCAAGCAGCTGATATTATTGAAGCTGAAATGCAAGCAACTCCAGAGCGTGACGAAATACTTCAGTTTATTAAAAACTCTCATCGAGGTATCATGAAAGGATATTTCAAATCAAATTAAAATAACGACATTACAACACATTAAATATGGCTAGTACAAGCGACATTAGAAACGGATTATGCATAAGATATAATCATGATATATTTAAAATTATTGAATTTTTACACGTTAAACCAGGTAAAGGACCTGCATTCGTAAGAACAAAACTTAAAAGTGTAACAACAGGAAAAGTAATCGATAATACATTTTCTGCTGGTCATAAAATTGAAGATGTTCGTGTTGAAACTCATAAATTTCAATATTTGTATAATGATGGGGAATTTTATCATTTCATGAATGAAGCCGATTATACTCAGATTCGTTTATTAGAAGCTGCTCTAGATAACCCTGGTTTAATGAAAGAAGGAGAAGTTGTTACTGTGCTAATCAACACTGAAGACAACATGCCACTATCTGTTGATTTACCAGCAAGTGTTATTTTGGAAGTTACCCACACTGAGCCTGGTGTAAAAGGAAATACAGCAACCAATGCTACAAAACCTGCAACAGTAGAAACTGGAGCAGAAGTAAATGTACCTTTATTTATAAATGAAGGTGATAAAATTAAAATAGAAACAGAAAAGGGAACTTATAAAGAACGTGTTAAAGAATAAGTTTGAAGTTTCCTAAACCACATACTTTAAAAAATATAGCAGACTTAATTGACTGTAAATTTGTAGGCGATGCTAATTTTCAGGTTTTAGGCATGAACGAGATTCATGTTGTAGAATCCGGAGATATTGTTTTTGTGGATCATCCAAAATATTATGACAAAGCCTTAGAATCGGCTGCAACCATAATTTTAATTAATAAAGAAGTAAAGTGTCCAGAAGGAAAAGCACTATTGGTAAGTGATGACCCCTTTAGAGACTTTAACAAGTTAACAGATTATTTTAAACCTTTTGTTGCTGCATCAACAGCAATTTCAGATTCAGCCAAAATAGGCACTAATACTGTAATTCAACCCAATGTATTCATCGGGCATCATGTAGTTATTGGTAATAATTGTACAATTCACTCAAATGTAAGTATTTATGATGATGCAATAATTGGTGATAACGTTACAATTCACTCAGGATCAGTTTTAGGAGCTAATGCATTCTATTATAAAAATAGACCAGATGGCTACGATAGACTTAAATCTGGAGGTCGTGTGGTTATAAAAAATAATGTTGATATTGGTGCAGGATGCACTATTGATAGAGGGGTGAGCGGTGATACAATTATAGGTGAAGGCTCTAAACTTGATAACTTAATTCAAGTAGGCCACGACACTGTCATTGGAAAAAAGTGCTTGATAGCTTCGCAAGTTGGTATTGCTGGTTGCGTGGTTATTGAAGACGAGGTAACGCTTTGGGGACAAGTTGGAACCACAAGCGGCATAACTATAGGTAAAAAAGCCGTTGTTCAAGGACAATCAGGAGTTACAAAATCTATTGAAGGAGGGAAAACCTATTGGGGAACACCAATTCAAGAAGTGCGTTTAAAATTAAAAGAAATGGCTTCTATTAAACAAATCCCTAATATTTTAAAACAATTAAAAAATTAAGATTTTTTAAATAAATAAGTGATTTCAAAAAATTACATTTGTAAAACAATATTCAAATAGAAAAATATGAGTGTTTTAGTAAATAAAGATTCAAATATTATAGTTCAAGGGTTTACAGGTAGTGAAGGTACATTCCACGCTAGTCAAATGATAGAATACGGAACCAACGTGGTTGGTGGTGTAACACCAGGAAAAGGTGGTCAAACCCATCTTGATAAACCAGTTTTTAATACTGTAAAAGAAGCTGTAGAGCAAGTAGGAGCAGACACTACAATTATTTTTGTGCCACCAGCATTTGCTGCAGATGCCATTATGGAAGCTGCCGATGCAGGGATAAAAGTAATTATTACTATTACAGAAGGTATTCCTGTTGCAGATATGATAACAGCATCAAGCTATATAAAATCTAAAGATTGCAGACTAATAGGCCCTAACTGTCCGGGTGTTATAACTCCAGGTGAGGCAAAAGTTGGTATTATGCCAGGGTTTGTATTTAAGGAAGGTAAAGTAGGTATCGTTTCTAAATCTGGAACTTTAACTTACGAAGCTGCAGATCAAGTGGTAAAACAAGGTTTAGGTATTACTACAGCTATCGGGATTGGAGGAGATCCTATCATCGGAACAACCACTAAAGAAGCTGTTGAGTTACTTATTAATGATCCAGAAACTGAAGCTGTTGTTATGATTGGTGAAATCGGTGGTCAATTAGAAGCAGACGCCGCTAACTGGTATAAAGAAAGCGGAAGCAAAAAGCCTATCGTTGGGTTTATAGCTGGAGAAACTGCACCTGCTGGACGTACAATGGGGCACGCTGGCGCAATTGTTGGTGGAAGTGATGATACAGCACAAGCCAAAAAGAAAATCATGAGAGCTTGTGGTATCCACGTTGTAGATTCACCTGCTGAAATCGGTAAAAAAGTAGCCGAGGTTATCGGTTAATTCTAAATAAAACACATATGTCCGTTAACGCTTTGAGTTAACGGATTTTTTTTTGATTTTTTTTTGGCGTTACCCATAAAGGGTCGGGCTTTACGTTGCAAGTCCTCGCACTTCTCTCGATTGCTATCGGGATCAGGCTGTGGGCTTTTCACTGCAATCCCTAACTCAATGCAGAAATGGCAGAAAACATAAGGTTTGTTTCAGCATAACATAGGTATTTCTTATATTTGATTTAACAGAAAACAAAAACTAACAAACCAACTATACAATGAAATTATTAGAAGGAAAAACGGCTATAGTAACTGGTGCAAGTCGTGGCATAGGTAAAGGAATAGCACAGGTTTTTGCAGAACAAGGAGCCAATGTAGCATTTACATACAGTTCATCTGTTGATGCAGCAAACGCTTTAGAAAAAGAATTAAATGCTCTAGGGGTAAAAGCCAAAGGTTATAAAAGTAATGCAGCAAGTTTTGAAGAAGCTCAACAATTAGCTTCAGATGTAGTTTCAGAATTTGGAAGTATTGATATCCTAGTAAACAATGCAGGAATCACAAAAGACAATCTACTGATGCGTATTACAGAAGAAGATTTTGATAAAGTTATAGAAGTCAATCTCAAATCAGTTTTCAATATGACAAAAGCAGTACAACGCACTATGTTAAAACAACGCAAAGGCTCCATTATAAATATGAGTTCAGTAGTTGGAGTAAAAGGTAATGCAGGTCAAACTAATTATGCTGCATCCAAAGCTGGTATAATTGGATTTTCTAAATCTGTAGCTTTAGAGTTGGGGTCTAGAAATATTAGAAGCAATGTGGTAGCACCAGGTTTTATTGAAACTGAAATGACTGCTAAATTAGATGAAGAGGTTGTAAAAGGATGGCGCGCAGGAATTCCTTTAAAAAGAGGAGGGACTCCAGAAGATATCGCAAACGTTTGTGTATTCTTAGCTAGTGATATGAGTGCGTATGTTACAGGACAAACGCTAAACGTTGATGGTGGAATGCTAACTTAAACTTTTTTGTCATTCCCTCGAAGGAGAGAATCTCATCAAGATTAAATTTAAAGTTTATTAATGAGTTCTGAAACTCTATTGTATATTATACTTGCTGGAATTGTAGCGCTAGCTTTAGCTACTTTTCAGTACATCTCAAAAAAGAAAAGCATGACTAAACTTAGCATGCTTTTTTCTTTTTTAAGATTTTTAAGTGTATTTGCTGTTTTGTTGCTCATTGTAAATCCAAGTTTCGATCAAACCAAATTATCAATAGAAAAACCAAATTTAGTTGTAGCAGTCGATAATTCAAGTTCAATTAAGCATTTAAAACAAGATAGCGCCCTAATTGATTTTATTGATGAAATAAAAAGCAACTCTGATATTCAAAATAAATTTAATCTTGATTTTTTTACTTTCGGAGAAAACTTAAAACCTTTAGATTCTATTACATTTACTGATAAACAAACAAATATTTCAAAAGCATTTACACAATTAAATGAAATTTATAAGCAAACCACTTCACCAACATTGCTTATTACAGACGGAAATCAAACTTATGGTAACGACTACCAATTTTCATCAAACAACTACAAGCAGCCAATTTATCCAATAATTTTAGGCGATACTATTACTTATACAGATTTGAGGATTCAGCAGTTTAACGTAAACAAGTACGCTTTTCTAAAAAACAGATTCCCTGTTGAAGCTATTTTGGTTTATAATGGGAATACTGCGATACAATCAAATTTTATCGTAAAAAACGGTAATACTACGATTTATTCAGAACTAATTAATTTCTCAAAAAATGATAATTCTAAGGTTATTAATTTCACGTTACCAGCAAATAGGGTTGGTGTAAGCAACTACAAGGCAACAATTATTCCTATAGAAAGTGAAAAAAATAAGGTAAATAATACTAAGAATTTTGCTGTAGAAATAATCAATCAAAAAACAAAAATTGCTATTGTTAGTAGTTTTTCTCATCCAGATTTAGGTGCTTTAAAAAAGAGTATTGAAACTAATGAGCAGCGCACTGTAAACATTATAAAACCAAATATATTAATTAATCAACTTGAAGATTTTCAATTGATTATATTGTACCAACCTAACAATAAGTTTAGCACCTTAATAGATAAACTTAATACGCAAAACAGGAATAGATTTATTATTACTGGCCCAAAAACTGATTTAAGATTTTTAAATAGAATTTCTAATGATTATAGTTTTGATATAACAGGTCAAACCGAAAACTATCAAGCCAACTTAAATATTAATTATGCACCTTTTTTAATTGATAATTTAGATTTTGAGTCGTTTCCTCCTTTACTTTCAAACTATGGAGAGGTTAGGTTTAGTGGAACCTATGAAACTATTTTAAACAAAACAGTTAAAGGTATTGCATTGGAAGAACCGCTTTTAGCTACTTTTGAAATAAATGGTAGGCGAGAGGCTGTTTTATTTGGTGAACAAATCTGGCAATGGCGGGCGCAAAGTTACCTCAATGAAAAGACCTTCGATAATTTTGATAATTTTATTGGGAAATTAATCCAGTATTTGGCTTCAACAAAGAAAAAAAGCAGATTAAATATTGATTATGAATCCTTTTATAATGGAAATAATAACGTAATAATTAAGGCAGAGTTCTTCGATAAAAACTATGTTTTTGATACTCGAGAAACTTTGAATATAACTGTGATTGATAAAGTTTCAAAAACTAAAACCGTCTTTCCGTTAATCTTAAAAAATAATAATTATCAAGTAGACTTGAGTAATTTACCAGCATCAGAGTATAGCTTTACGGTTAGAGCTTCAAACGAAAATATTTCAAAATCTGGAAATTTTCGAATTTTAGAATACGATGTTGAACAACAATTTTTAAATGCTGATGTAACAAAGCTACAGCAATTAGCAACTAACAGTTCAGGAACAAGTTATTTTATAAATGAAACAAATAAAACCTTAAATGATTTATTGAATGACAATCGTTTCGTTCCAATTCAAAAAAGCAGCAAAAATACCATACCTTTGATAGATTGGAAATACCTTTTAGCAATTATAGCATTTAGCTTAGGGCTAGAATGGTTTATAAGAAAATATAACGGATTAATTTAAAAATAGAAAATGGAAAAATTACCAAAAATCGGATTACCAATAATTATCGCAGTAATTATTCTGGTTGTAGTATTAGCAAAATCAGCAGTAACCATAGGTTCTGGTGAAGCAGGAGTATTGTTTAAAACCTTTGGAGAAGGTGTTGTGACTGATGAGCCACCAATGGCAGAGGGGTTTCATATTGTAGCACCTTGGAATAAAGTTTACATTTATGAAGTACGCCAACAAGAACTTTTTGAAAAAATGAAGGTTTTATCATCAAACGGGTTAGAAATTCAAATTGATGCTTCTGCATGGTATGAGCCAGTTTATAATGATTTAGGAAACTTACACCAATCACTTGGTCAAAATTACTTACAACGTGTTATTCAGCCTGCCATAAGAAGTGCAGCGCGTAGTGTTGTGGGACGTTATACTCCAGAACAATTGTATTCTAGTAAACGAGACGCTATTCAAGATGAAATTTTTGCTGAAACTAAAAAGATTTTAGATAAGCAATACGTACAATTGAATGAAGTTTTAGTTCGTGATGTAACTTTACCAAACACCATTAAAGAAGCTATTGAGCGTAAGTTGCGCCAAGAGCAAGAATCTTTAGAATATGAATTTAGATTGGTTACGGCATCTAAGGAGGCAGAAAAACAGCGTATTGAAGCACAAGGTAAAGCCGATGCTAACAAAATTTTAAGTGCATCGTTAACAGATAAGATTCTTCAAGATAAAGGTATTGAAGCAACAAATAAATTAGCTGAGTCACCTAATAGTAAAGTAGTTATTATAGGGTCAGGAGATTCTGGAATGCCTATAATTTTAGGGAATCAATAATTTATAATTAAGTCTTTTAATTATAATTTTTAAAATTGAATATATCTTTAAATTATTTTGATAATTGTAAATTTAATTTGGAATAATACAGATAAATTATAGATATTTGCATTAAAGAAATAAAATGACTTTTACTCAAACACATCACCATTTTTACATTTGCTCTCAAGCGAAGTAAAAATGTATTGAGTAAAATCAACATATATTTAAACCCGTTTGAGACTGTTCAAGCGGGTTTTTTAATTAAAAAAAGAACACTTTGAGGTTTCCTCGAAGTAACAATAAATTGTCATTCCCATGAAAATGGGAATCTCCTTCAAAAAAGAGTTGGAGATTCAAACGAATAAAGAAATGAGTAAATTAAGAATTGCAGTACAAAAATCGGGTCGTTTAAACGAAGACTCAATGCGTTTATTAAAAGATATTGGTATTTCTATTGATAATGGGAAAGACCAATTAAAAGCTTCTGCTAAAGGATTTCCTGTAGAAGTGTTCTATCTCAGAAATGGCGATATTCCACAGTATTTAAAAGATGGCGTGGTAGATGCGGCCATTATTGGTGAAAATGTTTTAATTGAAAAGGGCGAAGGCATTGGGATTGTAGAAAAGTTAGGGTTTTCTTCATGTCGTGTTTGTATCGCTGTACCGAAAGCAGATAGTTACGAAAGTATTAAAGATTTAGAGGGTAAGCGTATTGCAACATCTTATCCAAATACAGTGCAGCAATTTTTAGACAAAAATGGTGTAAAAGCAAATCTGCACATCATTAACGGTTCTGTAGAAATAGCACCAAATATTGGTTTAGCCGATGCTATCTGCGATATTGTTTCTAGCGGAAGTACATTGTTTAAAAATAATTTAAAAGAAGTTGATACGATTCTAAAATCAGAAGCGGTTTTAGCGGTATCACCAAAATTAAATGCAGAACGACAAGCTGTTTTAGAAACCATTCAGTTTAGAATCCAGTCCGTTTTAAAAGGAAGAAATTCTAAATATGTGTTGCTTAACGCACCAAATGATAAGGTTCAAGATATTATAGATGTATTACCAGGTATGAAAAGTCCAACGGTATTACCATTAGCAGAAGAAGGTTGGAGTTCTGTACACTCCGTAATTAGTAAAAATCAGTTTTGGGATGTTATTGACGATCTCAAGGCGAAAGGAGCGCAGGGTATTTTAGTATGTCCTATTGAAAAAATGGTACTTTAAACTAAGTGGAGTCTTATAATTTTAACTCAAAGTTAAATAATAATGAAAATCATAATTAATCCTAATAGAAGTGAGTGGCCTCAAGTATTTAAGAGACCTACCCAAACTGTTGGAGATATTGAAGATACAGTAAACCAGATTTTTGTAGATGTTTCTAACAACAAAAATGCAGCCATTGCTGAGTATACTAGTAAGTTTGATGGTGTTTCTCTAAAATCTAATGTTATATCTACCGCCGAGATAGAAAATGCCATTCAGCAAGTACCTGAAAAACTACAAGATGCCATTAAACAGGCAAAACAGAATATTGAAACATTTCATAAAGCGCAAAAAACAAGTAAAGTAGTAGTAGAAACAGCAACTGGAGTAGATTGTTGGCAAGAAAAAAGACCCATACAAAAAGTGGGACTTTATATCCCTGGTGGTACTGCACCACTGTTTTCAACGGTATTAATGTTGGCGGTTCCTGCCCAAATTGCAGGTTGTAAGGAAATTGTATTGTGTTCCCCACCAAATAAACAAGGGGAGCTAGCTCCAGAAATTTTATTCGCTGCACATCTTTGTGGTGTAACTAAAATTATTAAAGTTGGTGGCATACAAGCTATTGCTGGATTAACTTTTGGCACAGAAACCATTCCACAAGTGTATAAAATTTTTGGTCCAGGAAATCAATATGTAACCGTTGCAAAACAAATTGCTACCAAATATGGCGTTGCTATAGATATGCCAGCGGGTCCAAGCGAGCTATTGGTAATGGCAGATGACAGTGCTAATGCTGCATATGTGGCTTCAGATTTATTAAGTCAAGCAGAACATGGTATCGATAGCCAAGTAATTTTGGTGTCAACCTCAAAACGTTTAATCGATGACGTTTCTATAGAAGTTGAACAACAATTAGAAGTGTTACCGCGTAAAGCGATTGCAGAAAAGGCCATATCTAATTCAAAATTAATTTATGTTGAAGATGATGCTACAGCTTTAGAAATGATTGATGAATATGGGCCAGAACATTATATCATTTGCTGTAAGAACGAAGACCTATATGTTGATAATATTAACAATGCAGGCTCAGTTTTTATTGGCGATTACACGCCTGAAAGTGCTGGAGATTACGCATCTGGAACCAATCATACCTTACCAACTAATGGGTTTTCAAAAGCCTATTCTGGTGTGAATTTGGATAGTTTTATGAAGCAAATGACGTTTCAAAAAATATCTAAAGAAGGACTTATAAATATTGGAGAAACCATAGAGTTAATGGCAGAAGCGGAAGGTTTACAAGCGCACAAAAATGCGGTATCAATTCGATTAAAGGATTTGAAATAATGAGTATTCAAAACTTAATAAGACCAACAATTAAAGCCCTTAAACCGTATTCATCCGCAAGAGATGAATATCAAGGTAATAGCGACGACATGGTGTTTTTGGATGCAAACGAAAACCCGTTTGAAAATGGAGTTAATCGCTATCCAGATCCGCAACAACGTACTGTAAAGTCTTTGCTTTCAGAAATAAAAGATATTCCTCAACAAAATATCCTTTTAGGAAATGGCAGCGATGAAGTATTAGATTTGATTTACAGAGCATTTTGTGAGCCTAATCAAGATAACATCATCACATTGCCACCAACGTATGGTATGTATAGCGTATTAGCAAACATCAATGCAATTGCTATTAAAAGTGTGCAATTAGATGGCAACTTTCAACCTAAAGTTGATGAAATTCTAGAAATAGCAGATGCTAATTCTAAGTTATTGTTTTTATGTTCGCCAAATAACCCTACTGGAAATAGTTTTGAGGCTAAATCTATAGAACGCTTGATAAAAGCATTCAAGGGAATAGTAGTTATTGACGAAGCTTATATCGATTTTTCAAATGAAGAAAGTTGGGCGAGTAGATTAACTGAATTTCCAAATTTAATCGTAACCCAAACCCTTTCCAAAGCTTATGGAATGGCAGGGATTAGACTAGGAATTTGTTTTGCTTCCGAAGAAATTATTTCAGTTTTAAATCGCATAAAACCGCCGTATAATGTTAACGAATTAACACAGCAAAAGGCAATCGCACAATTAGAGCAAAACGAACTTACAAAACAACAAGTTGAAGTCATTTTGAGAGAACGTAATGTTTTAGTAGATCAATTAAATACTGTTGATTTTGTTTCAAAGATATACCCTTCAGATGCTAATTTTGTGTTAGCAAAGGTTGATGATGCTACAAAACGTTACAATCAATTGATTGAAAAAGGCATTGTGATTAGAAACCGAACCATGCAACCAGGATGTGAAAATTGTTTGCGTTTTACAGTTGGCACAAAAGTCGAAAATGAGGCTTTGATTAAAGCGTTGAAAGAATTAGATTAGTTGTCATTCCGCACTTGATGCGGAATCCACAAAGGAGTAAATAAATTTAAATAGATTTCTGCCTTCGCAGGAATGACAGAAAAATGAAGAAAGTACTTTTTATCGATAGAGACGGCACTTTGGTATTAGAGCCACCAGTAGATTACCAATTAGATAGTTTAGAAAAATTGGAGTATTACCCCAAGGTATTTCAATACATGGCAAAAATAGCTAGTGAGTTAGACTACGAATTGGTTATGGTAACCAATCAAGATGGTTTAGGTACGGATAGTTTTCCTGAAGATACTTTTTGGCCAGCTCAAAACAAAATTATTGATGCTTTTAAAAAAGAAGGCGTTGTGTTTTCGGCGATCCATATTGATAAAACGTTTCCGCATGAAAATGCTGATACTCGTAAACCAAGAACAGGCTTACTGACTAAATATTTTTCAGAAGACTATGACTTATTTAATTCTTTTGTTTTAGGAGACAGAATTACCGATATGGAATTAGCAAAAAACTTAGGAGCAAAAGGCATTTATTTGTCTGAAGATCCAGAATTAGGCGCTGATGAAATTGAAAGTTCAAAGAAAGACATATTCGATTGTATTGCCTTAACGAGTACCGATTGGGCTGAGATATATGAATTTTTGAAGCTTAAAGATCGCGTTGAAGAAATTACCAGAAATACCAATGAAACACAGATTTATATTAAGTTAAATCTAGATGGTTCCGGTAAGAATAATATTGATACTGGATTGTCATTTTTCGATCATATGTTAGATCAAATTGGGCGTCATGGTGCTATGGATTTAACCATTAAAGTAGATGGTGATTTAGACGTTGATGAACACCATACTATCGAGGATACTATGATTGCTTTAGGAGAATTGTTTAATAAAGCATTGGGAAACAAATTAGGCATAGAGCGTTACGGCTTTTGTTTGCCAATGGACGATTGTTTAGCCCAAGTAGCGGTAGATTTTGGAGGACGCAATTGGCTAGAATGGGATGCAGAATTTAAGCGAGAAAAAATAGGCGATATGCCCACTGAAATGTTTTTTCACTTGTTTAAATCGTTTACCGATGGCGCAAAATGTAATTTAAACATCAAAGCTGAAGGTACAAACGAGCATCACAAAATAGAGGGCATATTTAAAGCTTTTGCAAAAGCGATGAAAATGGCTGTAAAAAGAGATCCTAACAAGATGTTTTTGCCAAGTACTAAGGGAATGTTGTAAAAAAAAAGCTCTTAGCTTTTTGCCATTAGCTATTTGCTAAAGGCCAAGAGCCAAAAGCTAAAAGCCTTTAAGAATGAAATTAGTGATAATAAATTACGGAGCAGGAAACATAAAAAGTATTCAGTTTGCTTTCAAACGTTTGGGGGTTGATGCTATTTTGTCAAATGATCCTAAAGAAATAGAAACGGCAGATAAAGTGATTTTTCCTGGAGTAGGTGAAGCAAGTTCAGCGATGAAAATGCTTAAAGAAAGTGGGTTAGATAAATTAATTCCAAAGCTTCAGCAACCAGTTTTGGGAATTTGTTTGGGGATGCAACTCATGTGTTTACATACAGAAGAAGGCGATACCGAAGGTTTAGGAATATTTCAAACTAAAGTAAAACGTTTTTCGGATGCTGTAAAAGTACCGCAAATGGGATGGAATGTTATTAAAGATTTGAAATCTGATTTGTTTCAAGGTATTAAGGAAAATGAATACATGTATTTAGTGCATAGTTATTATGCAGAACATTGCGACGAAACTATTGCTGCAACAGATTATCAAATTAATTATGCGTCTGCTTTACAACATGAAAACTTTTATGGTACGCAGTTTCATCCTGAGAAAAGTGGTGCTATAGGTTCAAAAATTTTGGAAAACTTTTTGAAACTTTAGTAATACCCTGAACTAGTTTTAGGAACTTTAAAATTTTTTAGCTAGATAAGATAAAAAACCTAATGACAATATAGTTAATGATATCAATAGAATGTCTTCGTATTTTGGAAATTGCCTTGCTATACCTTGAGCAATTGCAAGTGATAGAATAATTCGGACAGCCAGATTTTTAATTATATTCATAGAACAAATATATAAACCTAAATGAGAATAATACCAGCAATAGATATTATAGATGGACAATGTGTACGGCTTTCAAAAGGCGATTACAGCACAAAGAAAATATATAATGAGAATCCATTAGAAATTGCTAAACAATATGAAGACCATGGGATTGAATATCTGCATTTAGTAGACTTAGATGGCGCTAAAGCGAGTCATATTGTAAACCATAAAGTTTTAGAAACTATTGCAACTAAAACCAATTTAAAGATTGATTTTGGAGGCGGTTTAAAAACAGATGAAGATCTACGTATTGCGTTTGAATCTGGTGCAGGCCAAATTACAGGAGGAAGTATTGCCGTTAAAAAGCCAGATGTTTTTAAGAGCTGGTTAACTAAATTCGGAGCTGATAAAATTATTTTGGGTGCAGATGCCAATAATGAAAAAATAGCGATTAGCGGTTGGTTAGAAGAATCTGATGAAGAATTAATTCCGTTTGTTCAGAATTATATGGAAGATGGGGTGTCGTATGTAATTTGCACTGATATAGCTAAGGATGGTATGTTAGAAGGTCCGTCATTTGATTTATATGAAAAGATGTTGAAGCAGTTACCAAAGGTAAAGTTAATTGCAAGTGGTGGTATTTCACAATTTGATGAATTACCAAAATTAGCTGAATTAGGCTGTGAAGGAACAATAATTGGTAAGGCCATTTATGAAAATAAAATTAGTTTAAAACAACTTGAAAACTATATAGTAGAAAGTATTTAGTAGTTAGAAATTAGAATGAATAAATTTGAAGATTTACTTATTTGGCAGAAATCGATGAATTTGGCTCAAGACGTGTATTGGGTTTCAAAAGAATTGCCAACCGAAGAACGATTTGGATTGACTTCTCAGATAAGGCGATGTAGTGTTTCAATACCTTCAAATATTGCAGAAGGAGCAGGAAGAAATTCTAATAAAGAATTTATTCATTTTTTGTCAATTGCTAATGGTTCACTCGCTGAATTAAAAACTCAACTACTTTTACTTTTAAGACTGAATTTCATTTCCAAAGAAAAAATAAAACCATTGATTGGTATGTGTAATGAAATTCAAAAAATGAACAGGTCTTTGCAAAAAAGCCTAAAATCTAAAGACTAATTACTAAGGACTAACTACTCTTTTAAATTATGTTAACAAAAAGAATAATACCTTGTTTAGACATCAAAAACGGGCGTACCGTAAAAGGTGTGAATTTTGTGGATTTGCGAGACGCAGGAGATCCTGTAGTATTAGCTAAACAATACGCAGAACAAGGTGCAGACGAATTGGTGTTTTTAGATATTGCTGCCACTTTAGAAAATAGAGGGACTACTTTAGATATGGTGTTACGGGTTGCAGAACAAGTTAATATTCCATTTACTGTAGGTGGTGGTATTACTAGTGTAGCACATGTAGATGCTTTATTGAAAAACGGAGCAGATAAAGTTTCTATTAATTCTTCGGCAGTAAAACGACCTGAATTGATTAATGAATTGGCAGATAAATTTGGAAGCCAATGTGTTGTAGTTGCTATTGATGCAAAAGAAGTTGAAGGCGAGTGGTATGTGCACCTTGCTGGAGGAACCATTCCAACAGATATTAAGTTATTTGAATGGGCAAAAGAAGTTGAAGAACGTGGTGCAGGAGAAATTCTATTTACGTCTATGAATCATGACGGTACAAAGGCAGGTTTTGCGAACGAAGCTTTGGCAACACTTTCTAATTTATTAAATATTCCAATAATCGCCTCTGGAGGTGCAGGAAATGTGCAACATTTTGTAGATACATTTAGAGAAGGGAAATCAGATGCAGCTTTGGCAGCTAGTGTATTTCATTTTGGAGAAATTCCTATTCCAGAGTTGAAAAAAGAGTTAAAAAAACAAGATATAGAAGTACGTATTTAAGCAATACGTGTTTTGTTATTCTGCACTTGATGCGGAATCCACATAAATTGAACAAATATAAATAGATTCCTGTCTTCACAGGAATGACAATAAATTATGAAAATAAAATACGACGATAACGGATTAGTCCCAGCAATAATACAAGATGCCACAACAAAAAAAGTATTGATGTTAGGTTACATGAATGAAGAGTCCTATCAGAAAACATTAGAAACAAAAAAGGTTACTTTTTTTAGCAGAAGCAAGCAACGTTTATGGACTAAAGGCGAGGAAAGTGGCAACTTTTTAAACCTAGTGGGTATTAAGAACGATTGCGATAACGATTCGTTATTAATTCAAGTGAATCCAGTTGGACCAACATGTCATACAGGAACAGATACTTGCTGGAAAGAAGATAATAATTCCTCGTACGGATTCTTTTCAACTCTAGAGGATGTGATTGCAGAACGTGTAGCAAATAAAGACACTAAAAAATCTTACGTAGCAAGTTTATTTTCTAAGGGTATAAATAAAGTAGCTCAAAAAGTAGGTGAGGAGGCAGTGGAAACCGTTATTGAAGCTATGGATAACAACGATGAACTGTTTTTATACGAGTCGGCCGATTTATTATTCCATTACTTAATGCTACTGCAAGCTAAAGGATTTACTTTAAAGGATATTGAAAACGAATTGAAAAATAGGCACAAGTAATTTAAAATTTTTTATTACTTTTAAAGAAAATTAGTACATATTAATTCCCCAAACTTACTATGTTAATGTTTAAACCTACACTTGCCAAATGGCACTACCTTTTCTGTATAATAACTTTAGTATATTCCTGTTATAATGATTCAGATGA
The DNA here is from genome assembly GCA_947502405.1 of uncultured Algibacter sp. Lineage (GTDB taxonomy): Bacteria > Bacteroidota > Bacteroidia > Flavobacteriales > Flavobacteriaceae > Algibacter_B. The sequence goes on from CANMZT010000008.1 coordinate 137,395, forward strand.
TTCTAAAGGTTTTATTACTACGTCTCTAAGTGAGACAGATCCAAATAATCCAAATCCCTTTATAGGTGTGATGCCACCTATAGAAGTGATACCTTATTCTGAAATTTCAACTAGAGAATATACTATTGAATTAAAACGATGGGATATTCCAAATAATAGGGTTGAAGCAGTTAAAACTACAGATAATTTACAATCTGCAATAAATTGGGCAATGGAAGAGGGTTACGGTATCATACGTTTGCCAGCAGGACATTATTTAATAGGAAAATATGGTAATGATATTTATCAAGCAGGTATTACACTGGATAATAATGTAGCGTTTTTGCTAGACGAAAACGCTATTATAGAAATGGCACCAAACAATAAATGGAATTACTGTGCTATAGCAGTAAGAAATAAAGCTCACGTTGTAATTTCAGGAGGAACAATACTAGGCGATAGAGACAACCATATTTATACCCCAAGGGCAGATGGTGCTACAACCCATGATGAAGGTCATTTAATTTGTATAGAAGGCGAAAGTCAGTTTGTGACCGTAGAAAATGTAATACTAGGAAAAGCCAATGGAGATGGGATTTTAATGGTTGGAAATAAGAAAGGAGAATACCAAAATTTGAAAAACATTACTATCAGGAAAAATAATTTTTCAGATAATAGAAGACAAGGTATTTCTCTTGTTGGTAGTACAGGTGTATTAATAGAATTTAACGAAATTCATCATACCAATGGCACATCGCCTCAGTTTGGTATAGATATAGAAGGCGCAGGAAGAACAAATGAAAATATAATTATTAGAGATAATTATTTTCATAATAATCGAGGTGGCGATGTGGTAAATACTGATGGGAGAAATGTACTTTTTGAAAACAATATTTTACTACAAGGTAATGATAGTGAATATATTGACGGACCAATCGTGTACTGGAAAAATGCTGATTGGACCATTAGAAATAACAATATAACTATGCGAACCGTTTCAGTAAATAATTGGAATGGCATTTTAATGTACTCTAACGATAACCAGAAAACAAACCCTGCAACAACATACATTTACAATAATAGATTAAACAATTGTGGAATGTATATGTACAAAGGTGCAGATTTAGAGATTTATAATAACCAAATGAATCATGGGCATTTAGCGTTTAAAGAAATGACAAATCTAACCTTAACCAATAACCACGTAGATCATGACAATAAATGTTGGGCATACAGATTTTTAGAAGTTAGCGGTAAAGCCTCTGGTAATACCTATAATGGCGAAGCGTTCAATATCCCTTTAGTTACAGATGCAACATGGGATGGCTGTTGGATAAGGTAAAACTCTAAAAGTAGTTATGATAACCATCCATTAGCCTCAGATTTTCTAGCAAACCACACAAAGAAAAACGCAAATACTATTATCATAATGGTCATAACAATACTCGAAGCATATCCATTTATCAGGATATAACTCATTTGCACAATTACAGCTAAAAGAGATAGAAGCCATAGTTTCACCGACCATGATTTTCTGAGTAATAATCCAATGGCAGCCAAGGCTCCGGCAAAAACGGCAATAGCAAAAGCAGCGGTAACCCAAGCAGGCATATTTGCAGCAATTTCCAATTGTTCTGCAGAATACATGTCACGATAACTTTCAGTATTATAAGCCTGTTGCAAATATTGATTTACACCCATACCATTCCATACTAAAGCAATAATACTCACTATCCAAAACCAGATAGGAGCTTTGTTTGTTGACGTAGTCATAATTTTTAGTTTTAGTTAGTAAATTGTATTACAATGTATAAATTTTTTGCCACAATTGATAAATAGACTAATTTCCACGCTCTAAGAAAACAGAATGAAAAAGTATTTTTATGTTATAGATATTCAATATTTAGGTTATCGTTTTCATGGTTGGCAAAAACAGCCTAATGTAAAAACGTTGCACCTGATGGTTGATAGAACTTTAAATTTTATTCTAGAAGGCAAATACTTTAAAAGCTTAATTTCAGGTAGAACAGATGCTATGGTTTCTGCAGAACACGCCGCTTTTGAGCTATTTTTAAGAGAACCATTAGAAAATACAGCGGCGTTTTTACAATTATTCAATTACAATTTACCTCAAGATATTCGCGCACTTACTATTCGAGAGGTTGGTAAAGATTTTAATATTATTAATCATTCTAAGGTTAAAGAGTATGTATATCTTTTTGCATTTGGCGAAAAATGTCATCCGTTTTGTGCACCAATTATGACGACCATTTTAGATGATTTAGATATAGATGTCATGAAGCAAGGTGCAAAACTCTTTGAAGGCGAACACTATTTATGGAGTTATTGCTATAAACCTACTGAAAACGGTATATATACTCGTGAGATTTTGCAATGTGAGTTGGTTGAAAACACAACTTACACAGCAAATTATTTTCCTGAAAAAACATATTTATTAAGAGTGAAAGGGAAGGGCTTTATGCGCAATCAGATTAGGTTGATGATGGGAACACTAATTGATCTAGGTAAAGGAAAACTATCGCTTCAAGATATAAAGGATAGTTTGGTTCCTGAGAGCAGAATTAAAATGAATTATATCGCACCTGCTTCAGGGTTGATATTGAATTCGGTAGAGTTTGAAAGCGCCTCTTAATCTCCCCAATCTAGGAGAAATTTATGCTTTATAAAAAATTATTCTCTTAACTATTTGATACATTATAGTGTAAACTTTTCAGTTGTATTTTTATGAATAAGCGTGGAGTTCCCCTCCTTGGAGGGGCTAGGGGTGGGTTTTTGCGCTAAGGATTGAGGCATTTGTTGAAGCTCCCCGATCCCGATAGCTATCGGGAGAGGGAGCGACTGCCAAAAGCCTGACCCCTTGTGGGTAGCGCCCAAATTAATTAACTCCTATTTCTCTTAAAATTCTTTAACATCTTCAATTTTATTTAACATAATTTAAGTTAAAATTTTCTTAATGCCGTTAAACCCTGTTAAAGCGCTTGACATTTTTGAGATATGCCATAGTTTATATAGTGAATTTAAAAAACAGAAAATATATTATGAGCTATTTAAACATGAATGATGACGAATTAATGCCTGTGGTGGTTGAATTGAATGTTTTATTAGCAGACTACCACGTGTATTATCAAAAATTAAGAAGTAAGCATTGGAATATAATTGGGAAGAATTTTTTCGATTTACACGAAAAGTTCGAAGAGATGTATAACGATGCAAAAGTTAAAATTGATGAGATTGCAGAACGTATCTTAACATTACGTTTTCATCCGATGAGTAAATTGGAAGACTATTTAAAAACGTCGGCTATACTTGAAGAAGCGCCACTAAAAGAAGACCAAGATATGGTAGTGGACACTTTAAATGATCATAAATTACTTTTAGCGCAAATGAGCAAAGTTATTGAGAAAGCTGATGCAATTAAGGATGAAGGAACCATAGATTTAATGGGTGCTTACATTAGAGAGCTTGAAAAAACGAGCTGGATGTTGAATGCTTGGACCAAGAAAACATCAGAGAATTTAAAGGACAGTGTTGTTGAGGCATAACAAACAATTCTGATTCTGAAAACAAAACAAAATTAACCCTTAAAATTTAATGAACATGGAAAGTACAATGTCTACGGCATTTGAGAACTTAATAGATAAACTTCAAGGCTGGGTAAGTGCCGTAATAGAAAACATACCAAATTTAATTCTGGCTATTTTGGTAATGACAGCCTCTTATTTTGTAGCCAAATATACTCGAAAATTAGTATCAAAACTTGTTGAGAGCAGAGTACCTCAAAAATCTATTGCTACTATTATTGCTAAAATTTCAGCAGTTGTAGTAGTAGCTGCAGGATTATTTTTAGCATTGGGAATTATGAACCTTAGTAAAATGCTAACCTCATTACTGGCAGGTGCTGGTGTTGCTGGTTTAGCTGTTGGTTTGGCACTTCAAGGTACATTGTCAAACACGTTTGCAGGCGTAGTAATTTCATTTAGAAAGCGCATACAGCTTGGAAATTGGGTAGAAACCAATGGATATTCTGGCGAGGTGATAGATGTAAATCTAAAAGAATTTGTTTTGAAGGAAGCTGACAACAATATTGTAGTAATTCCAAATAAAATGATTCTTGAAAATCCCTTGAAAAATTATTCATTGACCACTAGAATGCGTGTGTTTTTAGAATGCGGCGTGGGGTACGAATCTGATTTAGAAGAAGTAAAACGTCTTACCAAAGAAGTGATTGCTAATACTTTTGACCAAGTTGAAGACCCCGATGATGTTGAGTTTTACTATACCGAATTTGGAGATAGCTCCATCAACTACTTATGTAGATTTTGGATTGATGCCGAAAGTATGCTAGAAAAATTAAGAGCAAAAACCCAAGCCATAATTGAAATAAAGAAAGCCTATGACAAAGCAGGAATTAATATTCCGTTCCCTATCCGTACTTTGGAGTTTAACAACAAACTAGCGTTTGATGACGCTGTTATGGAAAATCAATTCTCTAATAACTAATCTATATGATATCGTTACGAAGTTGATTTTACCAATTGATAGAGAATGAGTTAGCATTCATTTTATAACAGTTAATGTATTAGAAGCTTGACAGTTACATTTGTTGTGAGCATTATTAAGATGTTATAAGAAACAATTTTAACAATGCTATTAAAACAGAATATTAACTCTAAAACCAAAGTAAAATGAAAAAAATAGTATATGTATTTCTATTAATGTTCTCATTATCAACGATGTTTACAAGTTGTAGAGACGAGAATAAAGCTGAAGAAGCGGTTGAAGAAGTAGAAGATGCAGTGGAGGATACCGCGGACGAAATTGAAGATGAGCTATAAAGTTCATAAATAAACTTATTATAATATAGATGATAAAATGAAAAGGATAAATATAATCTTAGCATTAACTTTAGTAAGTATAATAGCCTTTTCAAGTTGTAGGGAGGAAAAAAAATCTCCAGAAGACAAGATTGAAGAAGCTATTAAAGAAGTTAAGAAAGATGTAAAAGAAAATTCAGAAGAGCTATCCGACGATGTAGAGGATGCCTTGGAAGATGTAGAAGATGAGATTAACGAGGTTAAGGAAGAAGCTAAGAAAAAGGGTTAATTACCCTTTTATTAAAACGACTATTAACCAGAAAATATAATGAAAATGAAAAAATTAGCAATTGCAATTGTGATACTGATAAGCGGTACGGCAATAGCACAAGAAAAACCTAAAGAGGTAAAAGAAGAAGCTGAAGTTAAAACCATTAAGTACAAAGATGCTGATGGTGTAACAGAAAAGAAAGTAAAAGTGATAAAACGTGAAGAAAGCGAAGTAACACTTGAGGCCGATGATGCAAAAAAAGTAAACCAATCCCGAGTATCATCGGACAAAATAGTAGAAGAAACCGTTATGGTTGATGACGACGGAGATGACGCTTTTGAAACACTTAAACAAGAAACGTATTTTGTAAGTAGCAATGGCAACTATAAGTTTTCGCCAAAAAAATCTGGATTTACAATAGTTTCAAAACAGAATACCGATACATCTGCAAATGCCTGGGAAACCTCTAATGGCTACTATTTAGTAAGAGGAGAAGCTATCCCTAACGGTGTTGGACATTTTAATACCGATGGCAACTTTATTGTGGAATATTACTGCACAGATTCCCAATGTATCAAAACTATAACTTACAATAAAGATCAATAATAGGGTTTGTATAAATGAACCTCAGGAATTTTCAATGGCTTCTAATTTCAAGAAGTGTATAAACGTTGAAGATAATCCTGAAAAACCGCTAATGGAAAAAGTTTCCTATTAGCACTAAAACATTTATTAATTAAAAAAACATATACAATGAAAAATTTAACATATGCGATGGCACTACTGGTTTGTGGTACGGCCATGGCACAAGAGAAACCAACTGAAATCACAAAGGAAACCGCTGTCAAAATAGTGAAATATAAAGATGGCGATGAACTTAAGGAAGGTAAAATTAAAGTAATCAACAAAGAGACATCCCATGTCAAATTAGATGCGGAAGATGCAAATAAGATTAATCAAGATAGAGTTCCTGCCGAAACAAAAGTTGTAAAAACTGTAATGATTGACAATGATAAGGACAAAGCCTATGATTTGTTAACAACTGAAACATTTTATGTAAATGAAGATAGCAGTTATAGATTTAGTCCGGACGAATCAGGTTTTATGATGGCATTAAGTGATGATCAAAATGAATTTGTTGAGATTGGAAAAGCGTGGAATACAAAATCACAAGGTAACTACATTGTAAGAGGAGAAACTTATAACGGTGTTGGATATTTTGATAAAGATGGAAGTTTTGTTGTAGAATATTATGATGAAGACACTGAAAGCATCAAAATAATGAAGTATGACGAAAAGAAAGATGCGCTGTAATACCAGTTTCGTGTTAAGATAATCCAAAAGTCTCGAGGCAACTCGGGACTTTTTGCATTTTAATTTATTATAGGTTTTTTGGGCGTGCCCCCTCCTTAGGTCGGGGTCGGGCTTTCCGCTATATCTTTTTCTCGTGCCTCAAAAAAGGATGCCGCTGCAATCCCTCACGCGGGCAAGTTTGCTTAGGTCTAAGCCAAAACATTAAATTTAGGTTTACATCTACAAATACAAATCACTAAAATAATAGCATATACCAAATAAACATCAAAATAATACTAATAATTTGTTTCTAACGCACAGATATATCATAATAAAATATAACCGTAGCTAATGCTATGCTTAGATTTTATTATTCATCTATGCACGTTATAATTTAAATTAATATAGCATCATTTTAAAATTCATTTGGTATTACTTTTTGTATTTTAGAACATTGTTAATTTCAATAGGGTAATATGAGCGCAACCGTACCAAAATCCGTATTCACATTTTTTAAAAAACTGGAAAAAAATAATAATCGCGATTGGTTTAATGAACATAAGCCAGAGTTCAAAGCTATAGAAGGTGAAGTAAAGTTATTTTACAACGCCATTTTAGAAAAATTAAATGGTCATGACGAGATTGATAAGCTAAAAATTTTCAGAATTTATAGGGATGTGCGTTTTTCAAAAAACAAACTACCTTATAAAACGCATTTTGGAGGATCGTTTCACAGAACAAAACCACGATTAAGAGGTGGTTATTATGTGCATATTCAGCCCAATAACGAAAGTTTTATAGCTACTGGTTTTTGGCAGCCTGCTAAAGAAGATTTAATGCGTATTAGAAAAGAGTTTGAAATGGACGATTCTGAAATTCGTGAGATACTTGCTGATAAAAAATTCAATTCAGTTTGGAGCGATACCTTTGTTGGCGATGAAGTAAAATCAGCTCCAAGAGGATTTGCAAAAGACCACAAAGCCATTGATTTAATAAAGAAAAAGCAATACATCTTCACAAAAAAATACACTGACAAAGAAGTGTTGGATGCAAACTTTATAAACGAAGTAGATCAGTCATTTAAAGCCATTCGCCCATTTTTTGATTATATGAGTGATGTGTTAACTACGGATTTGAATGGTGTTTCTTTGATTTAGGTTTTTTTTCTTTTTGTTAGTAATTTTTCTTTTTCAATTTTTCTTCTAATTGGTAAAAGTATTTTATAAATAAGAGACAAGTAGGCACACATCATTAATTCAATTGAGTACATTTTTATCTCATTGTTTATTAAAAGTCTTTTTAGGCTTTCTTTGTAAATTTCATTTTCTTCATTATCTCTTTTTGTTAAATGGTGACTTTCAATAATTATTAAATCAATGTCGTCATAGTAATCTCCATGAGCAATTTCATTACGAATAGGAATTATTTTATTCATTAAAATGTCTAAACCTTCTAAAATCGTTTTGATTTCTTTATCGTTTTGTTTTTTGCAATAGTTTCTAATTTTTCTCTCAAGCCCAATGTTTTCATTTATTTTTAAATCATAAGTTTTATTTACTAATTTGTAAACTAAATCTTTATAAGTTGTGACTCTAATGAAGAAGCATTCTATATGATATCGAATATAATCACCATTATTTATTTTATTATTTGAATCATCAAATACACTCCCGCGTTCTTCTATAAATAACCTGCTTAAACTTAACGTATTAATTGTAGAATGAAGTCTTAAACAGTTTTCAAGTATGCTTCTTTGATATAAATCTTTAGAATTTAGTTTTTTTCGAATCTTTCCTGATTTGGTAAAGTATAACTTTCTAGTTCTTTTTGATAAAGATTTTATAAAAGTTTCATTTTCTATTGATAATTGTTCTAAAGGTGATTTTTTTTCCAAATTAAAGCAAACTATGGTGCTGAATAGTATTTTTTTGTCAAGATAGTTATACCGCCGCCAAAAACTCAGGCTTCTCAAACAATTGAATATGACTCAACAAACGCTGTTTTACAATATTCATCATACGCTTGTTTAAAGCTGATGAGTTTTGAATGTAAATCTCATATTCTTCAACAGTAAACTGGCCAATAACCATCCCCTTCATAGAGTTACGCAGTTTCATATCTTTTTGAATAGCATTTTCAATATAAATCATCCGTTTTTCTAATGACAAATCATAAAAAACAGATTTATGCTTTGCTATGTAATTTCTAAAAACAGCAATCAGTAAATCATTCTGAAATTTGATTATTGGGCGCAGTACTAAATTCTGAAAACGCTCATCGGCAGTCATGTTATCGTTAATCGTGGCGTTTAAAATTTCAGGGCGGATGCTTTTAAGATTAAATTGTCTAGAGTCCATTTTGTAGATTTTTAATAAAAATATTCAAATATGGAGTTTAATTAGACAGACCGATTTATAGTTGTCAACGAGTTTATTAACATTACTCTTTTTTCTATCTTTATTAAAAATTTACTTTATGAAATTTGGAAGTGTTGACAACCCTCAAGATATAGATTTTACTTTACCGCAAGATCATCCTGATACAAAGCGCGTTTTAAACGCCGCAAAAGATGATAACGTACCCGAAATTTACGTAGGTTGTGCCAAATGGAATAGGGCAGACCTAAAAGGATTCTACCCAAGAGGCACTAAGGATGAGTTAGGATATTATTCTTCTCAGTTCAATTCTATAGAGATGAATGCCACGTTTTACAGAATTTTTCCTGCAGAACAATTCTCGAAATGGCACGATAAAACTCCTGAGGGTTTCAAGTTTTTTCCAAAACTAAACCAAGAAATCAGCCATTGGAAACGTTTGAATGAAACAGAAGCTGTCGTTGAAAACTATCTTTATAACGCTTCAAATTTAAAAGAGAAGTTAGGGACTATTTTTTTGCAAATGCACAGTAATTTTGCGCCCAAAGATTTCGATAGAGTTATCACTTTCGCAGAAAATTGGCCAAAAGAGATACCGTTAGCCATAGAATTCCGCCATACAAATTGGTATAACGATAAAGCGATTGCTGAAGATTTATATCAACTTTTAGAAGCTAATAATATATCCAACGTAATTGTTGATACTGCAGGACGACGTGATTTAATGCATATGCGATTAACCAACGCTACAGCTTTTGTACGTTACGTAGGTGCAAATCATGAAAGCGATTATACCCGTTTAGATGATTGGGTGGAGCGCTTAAAATTATGGAAAGATCAGGGTATCAAGGAAATTGACTTTTTCATTCATCAAAATATCGAAAAAGAATCGCCTTTATTGTCGGCCTATTTTATAAAAAAGCTAAATTCAGAACTGGGATGTTCCTTGAAAATTCCTAACGGTGAAGATGAGCAACAATCACTTTTTTAAATGGTTAAAAAACGTCTTTAAAAATTATAATCAAAATTTTGATTTCATTGAATAAAATGCAATTTATATGGTGTTCATTGTATATTTTGTAAAAATAAAATAACAATACGGTCTAAACTTTCGATTAAATGTAATTAAATATAACTTTGTATGCTGTTATAATTTCACAGTATCCAAATTATAAATATTTGAAGTTATAATAACAAATAAACCTTTATTATTTATGAGTAAGACATTATTTGACAAAGTGTGGGATTCGCACGTTGTTAGAAACATAGAAGATGGACCTGACGTGTTTTTTATAGACCGTCATTTTATACACGAAGTTACAAGTCCTGTTGCTTTTGTTGGATTAAGAAGCAGAGGTATTGGCGTGATGTATCCAGAGCGCACATTTGCAACTGCAGATCACAACACACCAACTTGGAACCAGCATTTGCCAGTTGCAGATCCTTTATCTGCAAATCAATTAGAAGCTTTAGCTAAAAATGCAGAGCAATATGGTATTTCGCATTGGGGATTAGGTCATAGAAATAATGGTATTGTACATATTGTAGGGCCAGAAAATGGTATTACGTTGCCAGGATCAACCATTGTTTGTGGAGATTCACATACCTCTACACATGGTGCTTTTGGCGCTATTGCTTTTGGTATTGGTACGTCTGAGGTAGAAATGGTATTGTCTACACAGTGTATCATGCAACCTAAGCCTAAGAAAATGCGTATTAACGTAAATGGTAAACTTGGTTTTGGTGTAACACCTAAAGATGTGGCGTTATACATTATTTCACAACAAACTACTTCTGGTGCTACTGGTTATTTTGTAGAATATGCTGGTGATGTATTTGAAGATATGAGTATGGAAGGCCGTATGACGGTTTGTAACCTTTCTATTGAGATGGGTGCTCGTGGTGGTATGATTGCTCCAGACGAAAAAACGTTTGAGTATATTAAAGGTAGAAAGCATACACCAAAAGGTGCAGATTGGGATAAAGCAATGACCTATTGGGAAACATTATATACTGATGAAGATGCTGAATTCGATTTAGAATTTAACTATGATGCTGCCGATATTGAGCCAATGATTACTTACGGAACTAACCCTGGAATGGGAATGGGTGTAACCCAATCTATTCCATTGGCGGAAGATGTACAAGGTGGTGTAGCTACTTATAAAAAATCATTAGGCTATATGAAGTTTGATGAAGGTGACGATATGATTGGTAAAACCGTAGATTATGTGTTCTTAGGATCATGTACTAACGGGCGTATAGAAGATTTTAGAGCGTTTTGTTCTATTGTTGAAGGCCGCCAAAAAGCAGATAATATTACAGCTTGGTTAGTTCCAGGGTCTCATAAAGTAGTAGACCAAATTAAAGAAGAAGGTTTAGATAAAATATTAGACGCTTCAGGTTTTGTATTAAGAGAACCAGGATGTTCTGCATGTTTAGCAATGAATGATGATAAAGTGCCTGCTGGAAAATTAGCAGTATCAACATCAAACAGAAACTTTGAAGGACGTCAAGGTCCAGGATCTAGAACCTTATTAGCCTCTCCACTAGTGGCAGCGGCTACTGCGGTAACAGGTGTTGTAACAGACCCTAGAACTTTAATGGAGCAAGTTAGCGCCTAACAATTGAATTTAAGAATATACTAATACTGCCAACTGATACTGGCAGACTGAATACTGAATATATGGCTTACGATAAATTTGAAGTATTAACAAGTACAGCTTATCCGCTACCAATAGAGAATGTGGATACCGATCAAATCATACCTGCTCGTTTTTTAAAAGCAACAGAGCGTAAAGGGTTTGGTGATAACTTTTTCCGTGATTGGAGATACGATTCTGAAGGAAACCCTATAGCAGATTTTCCTTTAAATGATAAGAAATACGAAGGCTCTAAGATTTTAGTAGGAGGTAAGAACTTTGGTTCTGGTTCTTCTAGAGAGCACGCTGCATGGTCAGTTTACGATTTTGGATTACGTTGTGTAATATCATCATTTTTTGCAGATATTTTTAGAAATAACTGTTTAAATATTGGTGTATTACCAGTACAGGTTTCGGCTGATTTTGCTCAGAAATTATTTGACGCTATTGAAGTAGATCCTAAAACTGAGATAAAAGTAGATTTACCAAATCAAACTGTAACTTTGGTGTCTACTGGAGAGTCTGAAACGTTTGATATCAATGGGTATAAAAAGGATAATATGCTAAATGGTTTTGATGATATTGATTATCTTCAAAATATGAAAGAAGAGGTTAAAGCATTTGCCGAAACAAGACCTTTTTAAGTATATTAGCATTATAGATATATTTTAATAACATCTAAAAGCATTCCATTAATTCAATGAAATGCTTTTTGTGAATATAAAACCCTCAATGTCTAAGAGAAGAATAGAAATAATGGATACGACGCTTCGGGATGGAGAACAAACCTCGAGTGTGTCATTTTCAGCTTCGGAAAAACTAACAATTGCTAAACTTTTATTGGAAGAGTTAAAGGTAGATCGTATTGAAATTGCTTCTGCTAGAGTATCAGAGGGCGAGTTTCAAGCGGTTAAAGATGTTACAGGTTGGGCTGCTGAAAACAATTATTTAGATAAGGTTGAAGTACTAACCTTTGTAGATAAAGGGGTATCTATCGATTGGATGGTTGAGGCAGGAGCTAAGGTACAAAACTTATTAACCAAAGGCTCACTTAATCATTTAACTCACCAACTCAAAAAGACTCCTAATCAACACTTTAAAGAAGTTAAAAATACTATAGATTTAGCTTCAGAAAAGGGTATTGCTACTAATGTATATTTAGAAGATTGGAGTAATGGCATGCGAAATTCTAAAGACTACGTTTATGAGTTTTTAGCGTTTTTAGGTACACAAAATATAGCTAGAATAATGCTTCCTGATACTTTAGGCGTATTAACTCCTGAAGAATCGTATAGCTTTGTTAAAGAAATAAAGGATAAATATCCAGATTTACATTTTGATTTCCATGCGCACAACGATTATGATTTGGGTGTAGCCAATGCTATTGAAGGCCTAAAGGCTGGTGCAGATGGTTTACACTTAACTGTAAATGGTATGGGCGAGCGTGCCGGTAATGCACCAATGAGTAGTACTATTGCTGTGATTAATGATTTTATGCCAGATATTGAAATGGGTGTAAATGAAAAGGTACTATATACGGTAAGTAAGCTGGTTGAGAATTTTTCTGGAGTTATGATTCCAGCAAATAAGCCTATTGTGGGTGCTAATGTGTTTACGCAAACGGCAGGAATTCATGCAGATGGTGACAACAAAAACAACCTGTACTTTAGTGATTTAATGCCAGAACGTTTTGGTAGAAAACGTGAATATGCTTTGGGTAAAGCGTCTGGAAAGGCTAATATCCAAAAGAATTTGCAGCAACTTGGGTTGCAACTTGATGATGAGGATTTGAAAAAAGTTACCCAGCGTATTATTGAGTTGGGAGATAAAAAACAAGTAGTAACTAAGGAAGATTTGCCTTATATAATTTCGGATGTTTTAGACAGAACGTATGAAGAAAAAATAACGGTAAACTCTTATGTGCTAACACATTCTAAGGGGTTGAAGCCTTCCACAACGGTATCTATTACTATTGAAAATGAAACGATTGAGGAGCATGCACAAGGTGATGGACAGTATGATGCTTTTATGAATGCGGTAAAAACGATATTTAAAAGTAAAAATATAATATTACCAAGTTTGATTGATTACGCGGTTAGAATTCCTCCAGGAAGTAACTCGGATGCATTATGTGAAACGATTATTACTTGGAAAAATGCTGATAAAGAATTTAAGACACGAGGTTTGGATAGTGACCAGACGGTATCTGCGATAAAGGCAACTGAGAAGATGTTGAATATTATGGTGAGTTAATGGGGTTTAATTGTTGATTTGTTAATTCGTTTAATCGTTATATTAGAACGCGGATGAACAATTAAACAGTTACACAAGATGAAGTGGTTTTAGTAAGTATACTACAATTTAGAGTTTAGAACGAAAGCCAGACCCCTTGTGGGTAACGCCCAAATAAATTAGAAAATTAAAAGATTAAATTAATATACAAATGAAATTAAACATAGCCCTTTTAGCCGGAGACGGTATAGGACCTGAAGTGATAGATCAAGCGGTGAAAGTTAGTGATGCTGTTGCTTCAAAATTTGGACACGAAATAAACTGGAAGCCAGCATTGACGGGAGCTGCAGCAATTGACGCTGTAGGAGAGCCTTACCCTGATGAAACACACGAGATTTGTAAGAGCAGTGATGCGGTGTTGTTTGGAGCTATTGGACACCCTAAGTTTGATAACGATCCATCGGCAAAAGTACGTCCAGAGCAAGGGTTGTTGAAAATGCGTAAGGCTTTGGGATTATTCGCTAATGTGCGCCCAACCTTTACATTTCCATCGTTATTGGATAAATCGCCTTTAAAAAAGGAGCGTATTGAGGGGACCGATTTGGTGTTTTTACGTGAATTGACTGGTGGTATTTACTTTGGTGAAAAGGGTAGAAGAGAAGAGGGTGAAACGGCTTATGACAATTGTGTTTATACACGTGCTGAAGTGCAACGTTTGGCTAAAAAAGGGTTTGAATTGGCCATGACTCGCGGTAAAAAATTATGCTGTGTAGATAAGGCTAACGTTTTGGAAACCTCTAGACTTTGGAGAGAAACGGTGCAGGCTATGGAAAAGGATTATCCTGAGGTTGAAGTGAGTTATGAGTTTGTAGATGCCGTGGCAATGCGTTTGGTGCAATGGCCAAATAGCTATGATGTATTAATTACTGAAAACTTATTTGGTGATATTTTAACGGATGAAGCTTCGGTAATTTCTGGTTCAATGGGATTGATGCCAAGTGCGTCTTTAGGATCTGATATTGGTTTGTTTGAGCCTATCCATGGATCTTACCCGCAAGCTACTGGTTTAAATATTGCAAATCCAATGGCTACCGTATTATCGGCAGCTATGATGTTTGAAAACTTTGGTTTACAAAATGAAGGTAAAGCGATTAGAGATACGGTAAATAAAGCTTTAGAGCAAGGTAGGGTAACCGAAGATTTAGCTGATGGAGGTAAAGCGTATGGAACTTCTGAGGTTGGCGATTGGTTGGCTGCTAATATTTAAGAAGTGCCTAAGTAACATAAAAAATATTTAGACCTGTCAGGTTTTAAAGCTTGACAGGTTTTTTTATGCTTTTAAATCAATATTTGTAGGGTACTCAAAAATCTCCAAATCGAAATAGGGTATAGCAGCAAGCACATGATCAAAAATATCAGCCATTATATATTCGTAATTTACCCAGCGTTTATCTGAGCTAAAGGCATAAATTTCTATAGGTAAGCCTTGTGCAGTAGGAGCTAATTGGCGTACCATAATAGTCATGTCTTTATTTATGGCTGAATGGTTTTCTATATACGTTTGGATGTATTTTCTAAAAACGCCAATGTTGGTTAGGTTTCTGCCGTTTAAAGCAATATCCTTATTGATATTATGCTCTGCATTGTATGTATTAATATCTTTTTGCCTTTGTTCTAGATAAGGTTTTATTAATTCAATCTCCTTTAATTTTTTGATATCGTTTTCATTAAGACACTTAATAGTATCTTGTTTAATATTTAAGGCTCTTTTAATTCGGCGGCCTTCAGAACTTGTCATTCCTCGCCAGTTTTTAAAAGATTCAGAGATTAATGCGTAAGTTGGAATAGTGGTTATGGTTTTATCAAAGTTCTGTACTTTAACCGTTGCTAAAGTAATTTCGGTAACATCACCATCGGCACCGTATTTTTCAAAAGTAATCCAATCACCAATACGAACCATATCATTAATAGAAACTTGAATACTTGCAACAAAACCCAGAATAGTATCTCTAAATACTAGAATAATTACTGCTGAAATAGCTCCTAATCCAGTTAAGAATTTTAAAAATGGAATACCTGTTATTATAGCTATTGCAGACATAAAACCACCTAACCAAGCAAAAATCATGAATACCTGAATGTAGCTATCTATGGGCTTATCTTTAAACCTGGGCAAGGTTTTTAAAAAATCTTTTAGTGTATTTAATACACTTCTCACTATCCACAGTGTTAATATTATAGCAAATACTTTTAGACCTTTTTCAATGATAATTTCAAAATTCCCAAAATCAACAAATACATCTGGTACAAATTCTATAGCGATTAAAAGTGGAATGATATGCGCAATATTTCTAGGTACCTTATTAGATATGAGTAAATCGTCAAAATTGGTTTTCGAACGTTTTGCAAACTGTGAAAATGCACCAATAAGTAACTTTCTTATGATAATATCTACAAGAAAAATAACAATAAGCAATCCTATAAGTAAGATGAGCATGTTTAGATATTCAGCAGATTGTTCTGAAATACCGAATTCAGTAAGTTTTTTAAAAGCCCAGTGTTTTAATCCAGTTGTTGCACTTTCTGTAATATTATCTTGTATCATTAGGCAGATTTTAAATATTTTCTATCTATATAAAAAGTGCCAAAAGGTATAATAGCCGCTAGTAATACAATTAGAAATTGATTGTTGGTCCAGGAAAATTCTTTTTTAAATAATAAGGCTAAAGCTATGTAAGCTACAAATAATATGCCATGTGGCATCCCTAAGAGTTTAACATATTGCGGATCATCTAAAAGATATTTAATAGGTGTAGCAATAAATAACAATAAAATATACGAGACACCTTCAAGCAGAGCAACGATTCTAAAAATATTCAAAGAAGACAACATACTGAACTAATTTTTGTGCAAAAATAATTCAGAATAAAGTAATAATGTTGAATTTTAAGTTTTTTTTAAAATACGTTGAATATAATGAGTCCGTAAATAGCAAAACGTAATAAACGAAGAGAACCGTAAAGCACAACATTTTTAAAAGGGAACTCAATAATACCAGCTGCAATACATGATATTGAAAAGGGTAGTGGTAAAAGCGCTCCAACAACGATTAAAAAACCACCCCATTTTTTGGAGTTTTTAAGTTGTTTTTCCATTTTTACTTCTAAGTAGTTATGTACTGAGGGCATTTTAGTAATTGAACGTCCCATCCAATACGACAATAATCCACCGCCATAAGATAAAACCGCTAGGATACTTAAATAAAACCAAGGACTATACATTTTTCCTGCCCAAGCAATAAATATTTCTGGTGGAATGAGCCCCAGTAAGGTCTCCGAAACAAAAAAGAAACTTAGCACACCATATGAAGGTAGTATTTCAGTTAGTTTGATTAAACCAGCTTCGATATTGAAAAAATGATTTAAAGTATAAACAGCTAAGACAATACATACAATATAGGGCAACGCTTTTTTTACAGCTTGCCATACAAATGTATAAAACCCTGTATAATTATAATACTGATGTAATAACTGCAAACGTGTTTTTGCAGTTTTCTGCTTTGACTTTTCTTTCATACTTCAAGATAGATATCAAGGGGATACAAATATAAGGCTAGATAAGTTTGTATAAAAAAAATTAACATTTATAATAGTGGATGCATGATTATAAAATATTCTATTTTACATAATATAAATTATAGTACAAATATGATATTTTGATTATATCTTGTTGTTATGTCATTTGTAAGCTATAATTTCATATTATGTAAAATATCCCAGAAAGTCTTGAACATACAATAAACTGTAGTACTGGGGTCATTAAACATTTGGCTCTTTGGTTTAGTACTAAATAAGAAACATCCTGCTGTTTGTACTATAATTAGTCGTTATGTAAAATTGCCGCTCGCAAACGCTCGATTGCTTTTTAAAAATAATTATGCTATCGCAGTAATTTTTTTAAACACAATTATCCATCGCTTGCCACCGCCAAAAAAAAGCTAGCTTTTGCTTCTTGTTTAAAATTTCGCGTATTCGATGAAAATCCCGCAAGATTTTTTTCTACGACATTCTCGTAATGGTTTCCGCAAGAGTATAAAATTACTCTGCGAGATAATTTCTATACACTTGCTCTAATTCTGCTATAATTTAACCTTTTTTGATTTGAGCAATAAAGAACATTTAGACCTGAAATTTAAGATTGTTACTATTAATCGTTTATTATTATCTTTTTTTCTTGATAAAAAAAGAAACAAAAAAATCAAGGCTGCATAAAACTTTGGAAACAATCACGGCTCAATCGCTATATTTTAGAAAACATTGTAACATATTAAGATTACTTTGAACTAGCTTTTAAGCTTATTACTGTTAAGAATATGTATTGCTAGACCTCTAAAATATAGACGCTCTTTCACCTATTGTTTTGACCAAAGTTTTCTGAGGCCGTTTTGCCAACGCTTCATCTGGGTAAAAACGCACTACTTCTATTTTACATAATGCTATAAAACTAAGGTTTTAGTTTGTTAATCATATTTCGAAATGAATACTTGTTCAATTGTGGTATTGTATTACTAGAAACTTTAATCTCCCAATTGGATAAACTTGGCATTAATTTCACATTATTGTCTATAAAAAAATCATTTTCTGACTGCATTAAATCTGTCGATGGAATTAAATAAAATCCTCTTGCCTCATTATCTATTACTAATACTAAAACAACAAATAAATCATTTTTTAATGCACCTAAAGCTTCTTTAGATATTTTGATACTTCTTTGTGTTGTAACCAAATCAATAGGCTGTAGATATAGTTGGTAATCTCCAACTAAAAAATCAACTCCTTCCCTCCCATTCGTTTTTGAAGTCAACTTCAAACCAAAGCTTGCTAATTCAGACTTTATAAAATCTAAAATATTCATTTTTAAACTTGTATAGTGTTTTTCAATATAAATGGTCGGTTATACAATCTTAGTATAGGCCATTCTAGAATGTTTTCAACATTAAATTCCCCCATACAATCTCTAATCATTTGCTGTGTAGCTGAACCTAGCAAAAGGTTACAACATAAAACAAAGGATGCAGTACCTCTATTTCTTCTTAAAACATCTCGAATATCATTTTTTGCTTCATCAGTAAATGATTTTCCTCTATGTCTTGCGATTTGATAATAATTAACTTTAGCAATATCTTTACTTACTCCTTCATCTGCTTTTTGGTAATAACTTTCGGCTAATTTCTTTATTGGTTCCCATTCCGTCTTACCTTCAATAGCCAAATGAATTAAATCCAATAGTTCTCTATTATTGGAAGAAAAAATACCAATTCCATTTTCTAATATTTTCTCGACCTCTTTTTTCAAAATATCATCAATTGCTTCTCCAGTTCCAAATGATTTAGTTTTTAAGTTTAAACTATCTGAAAGTTCACTTTTCTTAAAACTATTTATATCTCTTTTTAATTGTTGACACCATTCAAAAAAAGAATTGGCTAATTCAGGTTCTAAATTCCATCGGTCAGCAAAATTCTCCCTTTCAGATTCAGGTCTCGCATAATCAACAGGATTAGGTGTTAACCATTTATCATCTGAATAATCTAGAATATCATCTTTATTTAAATATCCATTTTTTATCAAAAATTCGTTTCTACTTAGTGCATAATTTATAAACTCATCAATTATCTCTATTATATTACTTTGTGTATAGACTTGTGTAGTAATAGTTGTAATAATTATTGATATTGGTTTAAAATCTTTATTTACAAAATGAACGTCTCTATGTCTTTTCATAATTTGAATAGCACGTTGTAAAGAAGTTCTAAAGAGTTGTTTAGGAACGTCTTGTTCTCTTTCATACAATTCTTTATTAGCATTAAAAATAGTGCTTCTTTGAGATTCAATAAAGTTAGTAGAATAAGCGTTTTTTGATTTAAACCATAAATAATATCCTTTAGGATTACTGGTAGACCAACTATATATATTGTTTTCTTTATGAGTAATATCTATATTGTGTAATGTACCCTCATCAGATTTTAGTGCTGGTAGAATATCTATATGAAAGCCAGGTCTATTATTTTCAGTGGCATATTCTATTGTCCAACATCTTTTACCCTCTTCATCAAGCATTCTTTTATAATCACTATTTTCTTTTAATCTATCCCCAACATCATTTTTCAGAATTTCAGAAGATTTAAATTCACTATACTTTGTCAATTCACAAACTTGGTCAATATCAAAATTCCCATCTTTATCGTTATGATATGGTCTTACAACTGTACCAAGTCTAAATGAGCCTTGTAAATATACATCAGGCAAATAGCCCGACTTATATGCTCCATCATCAAGCCAATTTTTAACTGCGTTAAATCGTTCTTGGGCTATTTTATAATCTGTAGGCGATATATCTAGATACTGCGCTATTTGTAATAATATTTGATTACTCATTATTTTAATTCCTTTATTAATAAAAATGTCTTTTTAATATATCTGTTCTTTTGTATTGATATTCAATTGCTGCTAATTCAGCAAAATTTGAAATCAAATTTTTATTACATTCATCCATTTCTAATTGGCTACCTTCTGTTAATTCCATATCAATCCTATCGTAAATAAAATTTTCATTTTCTCTTCTATCTATTCCTTTATGTAGCAGACTTATATAATTTGCTACTAATTGAGATTGGCTTTGCATAAATAACTCAATTAATCTTTTTCTTTTGTTCTTTACCATCCAATAATGTAATCCCCATTTTTTTCTAGAATTAATATCAGTGAAGTTCTTATGACCAGTACCTATTGATAGTATCTCTAAATCCGAAATTTCAACTTTGAAAGCCTTAATAGCTTCTAAAAAAGCAACCAAAGTTGGGTTATTTGCCATTACACCTCCGTCAACTTTATTGACAAATGATTTGCTTACATCATTCAAATCTGTATACTGGTTTGAATATGGATTGAAATAAGTAGGTGCTGCAGCTGTAGCCATTGCAGCTTGATATGCAGGTATATGAAAATCTCTAGTGAATGCTTCGTGATATGGTGTTTTTAAAACACTTGGATTCCCTTTAACTAAGTCATAAATAGGTATACAAACATCAGTTTTACAATCCTTTAGCCTAGGGTCAATACCATTGTTATATTCTTTAAATTTATTTTGTATAAGTCTTTCTAAAAAATCACTTTTATGAGAAGCATAAAATAGTTGACTAAAAAAACTTTTTTTGCTACCAAAAATACTTTTAGCATTATTTAAGTATAACTCATAGATTTCTTTTGCCGGTATTCCAAAAGAAAGAGCTAATGCTATTATTCCACCTGTCGATGTTCCAGTAATTAAATCAAAATGTTGATATATTTTTGTTCGTCCATCTTTCCTTTTTTCAAGTTCAGATTCAATTAACATTAGCAAATATGCAGGAAAGACACCTTTTATTCCACCTCCATCAATTGATAATACTTTAAATTTCTTTTGATTCACTTATTTTCTCTTTTTTGTTCTTCCAACTTTTATTGTTTCAATAACTGTTGTTTTTGGTCTTCTCTTTGCTTCTTTGATAGTAATAAACTGTCCAGTTCCCGCATCTCTACCTCTTTTACTTTGTCTTGCCATAATCTTAATTTTAAAGTGATATTACTTCTTCAACAATTCCTTGAATTCTGAAATCGCTCGTTAGTATTATCGGTTGATGTATTTTATTTGTGGATTTTGGTTTCAAAATAACCATCCCTCCGCTTCTATTATATTCTTTAACTGTTGCCTCCTCATCAATCAGAGCTAATACTCTATCTCCATTTTCGGCATCTTGTTGCTGTCTTATTAATAGTAAATCTCCATTATTGATACCTGCTTCGTTCATTGAATCCCCTTCTGCTCTTAATAAAAAGTACTTATATCCATTTTTAATCATTTCTACAGAAATTGAAATTTCTGCTTCAATATTTTCATCTGCAAAAATTGGCATTCCACAAGCTACACTTCCAATTAAGGGTATTTTTACAGTTTGTGCTCTAGAACCAAAATCTTCGGGTATTTCAAAATCAATAATCTGATAACTACCATCATCCTTTTTTCTTAAAATTTCCTTTTCTTCAAGATTTTTCAATAAAACGGCTGATGAACGAGGTGATTTATAACCCAATCCAATCATTAATTCGCGTACACTTGGTATCCTTCCTTGATGAACAAGGGAGTTTCTAATAATCTTTAACGCTTCTAATTCTTTATCGGATAAATTATTAAACATACACAAATATACACTTTACATACACTTAAAATGTTTTTGTAAACCATTAGTTATAAACTCGTTATTAACATTTGTTGAATTATTTATGTAAATGTACTTTTAAGATGGTTAAGCTCTTTGAGGATTTCCGTAATGAAAAGGAAATTTGTTTTAATATCATCAATCCATACATACTCTTATCTACATTCAGCAAAAAGAGTATTTACTACCTTATTTCTATTTTGAAATAATGCTATATTTATGCCCTAAAAGTTAAAGATTGTCTAGAAACGCATACATACCAATTATTACGATTCTCTTTAGTTTGGTTTACATACCAAGTTTGATAAATACCTTATTGTTTAGTATCATACAAACTGATACTATAGATTTTAGTGCGATTCCTAAAACCAATATAAAATTGTTTTTATTGGTAATTATATGTTTTATGGAAAGCACATTAATTAAAAAACAATATCCTGGGATTTTTGGTTGGATACTTAGTGCTATATTAATTATGGCAATATTAATGCGTATAATGCATTGGCCTTACAATACCGAAATAATTATAATTTGCACATTGTTAATAGTTAGCAACCTTATTTATTTTGCTATAAGAGAAAAGAATAAAACGGTAATCAATTATTTATTAATGGCTTATCTAACGCTCAGAATATCTATAATTCTTTTTAAAAATAATGATTTCTTTTGGTGGTTAGAACTAATTATCGGTTTTAGCATCGTTATTTTAGGCATATTAAATAGCATTCATAGAATTAAAAGACTGCTTTAATCTACTTTTAGATTTATAATCCCATTCCATACACATTCCCACTTCACTCCTATCGTCGCTTCGGGCAAAGCGTATTCCATTACATTTTTAAAGAAACTTTTTAGAAAGAAAAAAATAAAGAAGATTAGGTGGTAAAAAAGCTTTTTACCAAAGCAAAGTTACATAACGCAGAACATTATAGTACAAATGTATCGTGTGAGTAAAATGGCGAATACCGTGTATTTAACATAATTGTAGATATAGTGACACGCTAGTGTTCTATATCGTCAACAATTATGTTACAGCCATTTTACGACCTGCTGTTTATTTACATTCGTAAGCTATAATTCTACATTATGTAAAATATCCCAGAATAATCCGCAGTAGTTAGAATATTTAGAACACGGGTGTTGCAACATTCGTCTTTGGGCTTTTGTAATTAAATTAAACATTCGTCATAATTTGGATATTCTGTAAATTATTTAGAAATTTTCAAATACGAGATTCTTAAGAAACTTATCGTCTGCACATGTGTACTATAATTTGCCGTTATGTAAAATAGCCGCTGCCAAACGCTCGATTGTTTTATAAAATCAAATTGCTCTAGCAATTTATTTTAAACACAATTATCCATCGCTTGCCAACGCTAAAATAAAAGCTAACCTTTTTGCTCTTATTAAAAATCGCGTATTCGATAAAATGTATACGTAATAAAAAATTTTACGAGATTCTCGTGGATTGCCACAAGAGTATAAAATTTTCCCTCGCTCACAAATCCTTGCTTAAAAATTTCTATACACTTGTTATCTGTAGAATTTCAATTAATCTTTTTTTCTTCTTTCATTATCTTTTGTCTTAAAACAAAAGAAACAAAAATTCAAGGCTGCACAAAACTTTGGAAACAATCACGGCTCAATCGCTATATTTTAGAAAACATTGTAACTCGTTAAGATTGCTTTGAACTAGCCTTAAAAATTATTACTATTAAGAATATAAATTGCTAGACCTCTAAAATATATACGCTCATTCACCTATTGTTTTGACAAAAATTTTCTGAGGCCAAGGTTAACATCGAGATTCTATTTTACATAATCAAGTCAAATCTGCAATAGATATATTATTACCTTTTTGAACTAATCCATTTCTATTTGCAACTAACATAGCTGCACCAAATATGTCATTCTCATAGTTATCAATATGCTCATTATATTTTGATTTCATCAATGGTATTATATCATCAGTTGATGTATCTGTAAAGAATAGTTTCATACCATAATTAGCACATTCAATGTAAGGATTCATATTAAAACCCCAAACTTCAAATTTGTCTTTATAACCAATATAACTTAAAGCTCCATTATTTATTAATTCCTCTCCAAGAACTTTTCCTGTATGACAAGAACAAGTGTAAAAAAGGGTGTTTTTAAATTTATCTATATTAATTTTAGTTGAAATGTATGGGATGTTTCCATTTTTTACTAACTCATTTTCTCCACCGTGTGAATATGCTAATAAAATAAATTTTTCTAAGGGTTCTGTAATAATAGCAACTGCAACTTCATTTATTTTAGAGCTGTCAAAATATGAAATATTTAATGATGAATCATTTAAAAATATGTTCAAATCCTCATAGCACAAGTTAAAAAATAACCCCAAAGTTTCGTCTTGGTTATCAAAAAGACCAATTATATCAACCATTATAAATTCTCTTTTTTACGCAATAATAAGTCGATTGTTAGTGAATTTAGCTTACTTGAAAATTCTTTACCTATGGGTGTTTGAAGTCTAATTTCTTTTAATATTTCATTTAAGGTATATGATTCACCAGACGATGTGAAGTAAATAGGTTTGTCTTTATCGGATTCATTATTAATTATCCAATCTTCAATTGTATTATCGAGACTATTTTTTAAGTTATTAAAGGCTTTATCAACTATTAGCATAGCTTCTTCCAAAGAACAATCTTTACTTAAGAAACCAAAAGCTCTATTATTAATAAAATCGCTAAATTCTTCATTAGTTTGATTTATACCACTCCAAAGAATAACAGGAATTAAAGAAGAGCTATTATGAATCTCTTTTAATAAGTCGTGACCATCCAATTTATCATCTTTAGAAAACTCAATATCTAATAATACAATCAAATTTATATCTAGATTATTTTTAATATAATCCAGTCCGTCTTGTGGATTAGAATAAAACTTAACATTTTTAAATTTGTCTTCTAATGTAAATAATAAGGGATGCTCTTCAATCTCTTTATTATCATCTATTATTACAAAGGTTACTTCCATAGAGAATTATTTTTTAAAAGGTAATGTGATTTTAAATGTTGCACCTGTTGGATTAAACTCATTGTCTATTACTTCAATATTTCCCTGCATAGCTTCTACCCTAGTCTTAACCATATACAGCCCCATTCCTGCTCCACCTTCCTCAGCTGTGTCAGTATAAAAAATATCAAAAATTCTATGTTTATCTTTCTCCTTTATTCCAATTCCATTATCTGAAAAAAGTATAGTCACTTCATCGCTTGATGTTAAACTGCTACATTTTATTATTTTTTCATTGTTATTTTTTAAAGCTTTAATTGAGTTAGAAATCAAGTTATCAAAAATGTCTTCAATTGCTTTTCTATTGTAATTAAGAATTAGATTATCCTTAATTTCTACAATTGTTCTTATACCTTCTTCATTAAGCCTATCAACATAAATATTATCAAACAGATTAACTATTAATTCTTTTAGGTTAATTTCTTCTAGTTCAGTATCTGATTTAGCATATTTAAGCATAAAATCGACACCTTTTCTTAATTTCAGCATTTCTTTATAAATGCTTTTTGAAATGCTAATAAATCTATCCTCTAAATTTGGATTAGGATAATTGTTGTAAAAATATTCTGCTCCAGTTAGTATATGACCTAATGTATGCTTGGTCATATGTGAAAACATTGCTGCGTAGGTTTGTAATGAAACCAAACTCATAAATAAGTTTTCCTGTTGTTTACTTTCTTTTTCTAATTTTGAGTAATCTTTAATACTTTTTGTTACACTACCCTGAATCTTACCAAGATTTGCTTCTATACTTCTAAGTTTGGCTTGTACTTTTGGAGAAGCCTCTTTTTTTACTGATGCTATTTCTTTTTTTAGTGTTTTAAGGTCCTGATTTGCAACGCCTAAACTTGACTTAGTATTTTCTCTTTCAACTTTTTTTACATTCTTAAAATAAGATTCTAACTGAACAATTTGCTCAATGATAAACTTTCTTAATTCTTCCCAAGCTTCATTATCAACAAACCCTTGTCTATTAGTGGATTCTATTATCTGAGGATTATTTTCATCTGTTATTTCTACATAACCAAGTAAATCTCTAGTACCAAATCTATCAAAGAAACCAGACCACCTTCTTTTATCAATACCAAGTATATCTTTTTGTTTGTTTTGGTCTGCAACATATTCAGCAAAAGGTGTAGTAATAATATCGTCCCTGTATATTTTTATACCATCAATGTCGGAATTGAAGTATTTTTTATATTTACTTTTTGCAGCTTGGTCAAAATAGTAAAGTGTAAGTTTCAAAAAGCCACAGGGTCTTTTGGGAACTTTTATTTTATTAAGGCTTCCCTTCTTATATTGTAAAATTTCTTGAACTCCTTCCTTTTTATCAAATGTTAATTCAACCTTTTTTGTGGCAAAATCAATTAACTGCGTTTTTACTTTAACATTATTAAAATCCTTATAAGGTGACTTTATGGTAATATTAAATGGATAAGCATTTGTTTTACTTGGATTTGGGGGGACTAATTTAGAAAGTTCTTTAAATGCTCTGCTAATATCATTTTCAGTCCAAATTTCATTTACTTGAGAAATTTCTAATGTTGTTCCTTGGACTTCTTTATCTCCGTTATCATACCAATATTTATTCTCAACATCAGTAAAAAAAGGTTTTTCATCTTCAAAATTTAATTTTAATTGAGAATCCTCTAGTTTGGAATAATAAGACCAATCAGTTTCAAGACATAAAAGTTCGGTGCTATTCTTTTTTTGTGTTCTAAGGACTAATTTGTCTCCAAGTTTATCAACAGCAAATCTACCAATGCCTTTTTTTCCTGCAACTTTTCTTTTATGTGGTGCTGGAGATAATCGTTCTCGTCTTTTACTACTAGTTCCGATAACCATCCATTTGTTTTTGATATCGGAAAATTGCATCCCTATACCGTCGTCCTTAATAATTATCTTTGAATTTGGAGTTAAGGGATTGATATCAATAAATTCTACAGTAACATTTTCAGCATTTGCATCATAAGCATTTTTGACTAGTTCAAACAATGCAGTTATTCTGTCAGTTATGAGTTCTCTTCCTATTAGTCGGTAAGCACTAACATCAAAGTTAAATTTGATTGATTTTTCCTTTTTTACTGCCATTAGCTCATTTCATTAATTTGTTCAAATAATGCCTTTGCTAGCAATGGAGGAACAGCATTCCCGATTTGCTGTTGCATATACATCAAGGTTCCTTCAAAAATAAAATTGTCAGGAAAACTTTGTAACCTAGCTGCTTCTCTAACTGATAAACCTCTATTCTCAAAAGGATGTATTAGCATATTTTTTCTATAATTAGAAATCACTACAGATGGTTTTTTAGAGTCTAGTCGTTTATAAATACCTGAATGACAATTATTTTTATCAGAATAGTTTTTCATTAAATCGTCAGGAATTGCTTTCCAATTTTGACCTTGTTTAATATGCTTATACCTTTCTAAAACATATTCTCTGTTTCTAGATACATAATTTTGAAAAGATAAATTTGAATTTTCTCTCATTTTATCAGCAAATTCATTATTTGCTAATCCAGAATAAGGCAACGAATCTATGAAATCTCCATTTTGTAAATTTGGTAAATCCAAAATGGCATCCGCCACAGTATATTTATTGATTGAAGCTTCTGGAAATCTAAACTTTATTCCATTTTTATTTCCAACCATAAAAAACCGTTTCCTATCTTGAGGCACTCCATAATCTGAGGCAGTTAATACATCAAAATTTACAGTATAGCCCAGATTTTCAAGTCGTTTTTTTAGAACTTTTACAACTTTCCCTTTTTGGAAACTTCTAAAACCTTCTACATTTTCAAAAACACACCATTCAGGTTCTAACTCTTCAATAAACCTTAAAAATTCTTCAAACAAGCTATTTTTTTCATTACGTGTATTTCGTGTAACTGTATTTGATAAAGAAAATCCTTGACAAGGTGGACCGCCAAACAAGACAAATGGGTTTTTAGAAATTAGTTTAGTTGGGTTAACTTTTCTAATATCCTCAACAATTACTCTAGATGACTTATGATTATTACTAAAAGTATCTGCTGCATACCTATCATTTTCAACAGCAAAGGAAATATTTATGCCAGCCATTTCAGCACCAAGGCTCATACCTCCTGCTCCACTAAAAATATCACAACCAAGTGTGGATGTAATTATATCTTGATTGATATTTAATTCAACTGGTATTTCATTATTTATTAATGTGCTCATTTACTTTTAAAGTTTTACAAGCTTTAAATCTTTACATATTTCTTTCATTACTTCACTAGGGTCTACATCTAATGCTAAAGCAATAAGATAAAGTTCATCAACTTTCAACTTTGTTTTTTTATTATTAGATAACTCACTTAACCTAGTTTTACTTAGCCCAGTTTTTCTAGCAACATCAGAACGATTTACTGATTTTCTTGACAAATACAAACCTAATTCAGTCATTTTTATCTGTTTTTAAGACTATAAATTTATAAAATAAGAAATATCTTTCCGACTTTCTAAACTTTAAATTTAAATATTGTCCGAATATAAGAACATTTGTTCTGACTATTGAACATTTTGTTTAGATTTCCCATTCCACACACATTACGCTTCCCTCCTACGTCGTCGCATAAAAAGTGTTCCATTAACATCGTAAGGAAACTTTAAGGAATAAATTTTTTTTAAGAAACTCTAGAAAGAACTTTCGCTTTTAACCAAAGCTCAAGTTACATAACGCAGAACATTATAATTCATTTTGAAATTATAATCCGACATTATATAAAATGTCTTTATAACATTAAAAACGTGAGTTTTATTGTAATTGTTTGGTTTTGAAATTTTGAAGCCATTTGAAATGTCAAATGTTCGTATTTTATAATCGAATAAAAACCCATTACGAGATTAGTTTTTCGATATTGTTGTAGGTTAAGTTTTGGATATGTTTTGTGATTTTTTCGATATCCCAATGCCACCATTTTAGCTCTAATAGTTTTTTTATGGTGCTATTTCTCAAGAGGAAATTTTATGTTTTTAGTCTGTACTTTTTATTTTTTGCTTTGCTAATTCAAATGCTTTGGTTCGCTTTATTTGTTCTTCGAGATTCCATTCAAAATTGAACCTGTTTTTTAGAAAAATGGCAATGGAATCTAACCCAATTGCTGTTCTTCGTTTATCTATATTTGCGGGATCATAAACTGGCCATAGGTTAAAGCTTTTAGTTTCTGGGTAGTATTTCATTTGCCCACCATAAATCTGTAAATCGCCTCTTTCGGTTGCAATTCTATCTTCTGCCCTTACCAAGAATCGTGGTTCTAATTTCTTATCCTTAACGGCTTGTCTCATCATAGGAAGATATTGTATCCGAACGTCATTATCTGAGTGTTGTATGACATTACAAATGGTCCAATTACCACGTTCTCCAATCATTTCTTTTGTTGGCCAACCATGTTTTTCAAGAATTTTTGCAATCTTCTTTTCATTGATTATATGGTTCTTTTTAATGATTAATTGTTGTTTGGCAACACTATCTGATTCAGCACCATATCTTGAAATCAATGTATCTCTATATCTAATGGGTTCTTGTTCTGTTTGCCAGATTTCATCAATTAGTGCAATTAAATTTTCATGTTCTTTATTTACTGATACTTGTTCCTCTACTTTGGTTTTATTTGAGCAATTGAATAATAGCGCTAAACTGAATAATAGTATATATTTCATTTTTAAAAGGTGTTTATTTCTATGACTACATTTCCTCTTTTACGTCCTGTTTCAACATACTCGTGAGCTTTCACAATATCATCAAGTGAAAACGACTTGTCTATAAAAGGCTTCAACTTCCCTTGTTCAACCAAAGTTTTTATCAATTTTAAATGTTCAATCTTCTCTTTTGTCAACATTTTAATTGAAACAAATTTCCCTCCAATTTTAAGAACCTTTTTTGCTTTTGATTTTGTCGTTTTTCCAACGGCATCAAAAACGATGTCGAACTTTTCATTTCTTTTGGAAAAATCTTCTTTTTTGTAATCGATTAAATTTAAAGCACCTAATGATTTTACCATCTCAAAATTGGCTGTACTACACACACCTGTTACACTTGAACTCTTTTGGTTTGCTAATTGTACTGCATAACTTCCAACACTACCGGAGGCTCCATAAATTAACACGTTTTGTCCTTTAGCTAAATTGGCTTTTTCTAAAAGGTACATTGCAGTCATTGCTCCAACCGGTAATGCAGCAGCTTCTTGGTAAGTTAAATTTTCTGGTTTTAAACCTACCACTCCATTTTTCCATTTTTGAGGCAAGCATATATATTCGGCATATGCACCCGTCTTAAGCATTGTTGTGGTACCAAATACACTGTCGCCAACTTTAAATTCAGTTACGCTATTCCCTACTTCTTCAACTACTCCTGCTAATTCGTGTCCTAAAATTTTCTTTTTGGGTTTGAAAAGTCCAAAAATTAATCTTGCAGGAAGCCAAAATAAAGGTGGGAAATCAGAGCTTCGTAATCTTACATCACCCGTAGTGACTGTAGCTGAATATATTTTTACTAATATTTCATCATCTTTAGGTTTGGGTTTCTCTATCTCCTTTATTTTGAGAACCTTTGGTGGTCCGTATTTTTTATAAACTACTGCTTTCATTATTTGATTATTAAAATATATTTTATTTTACTATGTTTTATCTTAAGGATTTATAATTGATAATTGAAAAACAATTCTGTAAGTACACCTAAAATGACACTGAATATAGTTTTTAAAATTGTAATACTTCTTAATTGAAATGCATTTGAAAATGCTAACCAAAGACATAATAGCGCACAAATTGAAAAGATTATTGTTCCATATAAAGGCATTGGGCTATCGAAAAGTCCTATTTGATTAAAAAGTGTATCAAATAAAGCGGTAAATCCAAAAAGTGCTAAAGTGAAATTTGTTCTTTTATGTTCTTTAAAAAGATAATAACCAGCAATTAATAGTTCAATACTTATAGCTAAAGGACCAAATTGGCTGTAATATTCTCTTTTAAAATAGGTGTCAAATCCTTGAGGGAATTCAATTTTTGACATAAAGATAATACTTAACAAAACTCCAATAAACAATAGTAATACTGAAATAATTTTTCTACTTGTCATTTTATTTAATTTTTAGGTTTTAACAATATCAATTTTCTTTTGCCTGTATCATCTTTTTTTCATCATGCACTAAGCACTTGTTTTATTGCTTTTAAGAAACTTAATTCCAAGTATAATTAGCATTACTATCAAGACTATAAAAAAAGCACTTGTTGAAATACTTTTTATTAGAGAAAAGGAACTCGTTGTTTTTACAGCAACCTCTGTTAATTCAGGGTAGTTTTTTAACATTGTTATAATTCCGATATTTTCCAAATAATCTGCAATACCAGCAATTATAGGTATTAGACAGAGATAAATATATTGGGAATTTAATTTATTCATTTTTTTCAATAAATACCCCAAAAGCAAACAGTAAGAAAGTCCGAATAGCAGTGGGTAAATCATATCAACAGGTATTTGGTTGGATAGATATGTCAAACGTCCATTTTCTCCAATAGCAGTAAATAATTCATTTACATAATTCAAATCATATCCTGTGGGCATCATATCCAATAATTTCATTCCGTTAGAGAATTCCATTGTTTTAGGAATTGTAACAGTCAGCATAAGGGTGTATACTAAATTGGTCAAGATAAAAAGTCCTAAAACTTTTTTTCCTGAAATGTTCTTTTCAATAAATTTTGTTAATCGTTTCATGCTTTTCTCAGATAAGTGCTAATAATAGAATATATGGGAATAGTTAAATTCTTAGTGTTTTCATTTTTTAATCTTTTTAATCACAGAAGGCATTTAATTCTTGATAATTAGATAATGACTTCGATTGAATATCTTGCCCATTTGCAACTTTAATACATCTTAAATTAGGGTTTCTATCCACTTTTAAATCGATGATGCTAAGGTTATTACTTACATCAAGAGAATTTAGATGATTACTTGTTATATACAAATGCGTCAAATTGTTATTTTTTGAAAGATTAATGCTCTGTAACAGATTGTCAGATAGTAATAGCGTTCTTAGTTTTTGGTTTGAAGCAACATCTAAACTGTTTATTTTATTGGTTGTTAGTAAGAGATTAACAATATTTACAGCTTCTTTAATATTAATAGAGGTTAAATCGTTATTACTTAAATGCAAAATTTCTAATGATGTATTACTTACTGTAAATTCTTCTAGAAAATTAAAAGATAGATCTAATTCTTTTAATTTCAATAATCTAGATATACCTATTACTTCCGTAAGTTCATTAGCGCTTAAATCAATTACTTCTAAATTGATGTTTTTATTTAAATCAATATGTGAAAGATTATTTCCAGCTAGATATACAACATCTAATAGAATATTTGAACTTAAGTCCAATTGGTCAATATTATGCTGGTTAACATTTAACTTTTTTAAATTTATAAAGCCTTCTATTCCCGACAAATTATTAATCAAACCATGATTAAATGTGCTTAAATCTAGTTCAGTAATCATTTCTGCATCCGATCTCAACATTTGCTGATTAATAACACCATCAGAATCTATTTCTAGAGAAATTAGTATAGCCTCAAAACTAGCATCAAGAATTTTTAAAAACTTTGTGTTTCCATCAGTAATATTGTCATCACTTGAGCACGAGAGTAAACAACTGAGGGCTAAAATTAAAGTAATATAATTGGTAAATTTTTGTGTCATTTTCTGTAAATTTTGGATTGATTTATTTTTATTTTGCTGACTAAAAAGCACATTAAACAAAAAAGCAATAATCCTACATGATATAGTTTTTTATAATTATTGCTTTTTCTGTTTCTATTTATAAGTTATCGTAATTATAACCAGCTAAAGCCTAAACCTATATTAAAAATTACGGCATCTCTATGCGCATCTCTATCTAAAGACGCACGACCAAGAACTAATTTAGACTGAACATTAAGCGCAAAGTTTTTCTTTTTGTAAACTTCATACCCTGTACTTGCCATAACAGCACAACCAAAGTTCCAATCGTCATTTACATCGTCTTTAATATCATACAGTGATGGTGCATCTATGGCTAAGCCAATACCTCCATGAATCCACCATTTATCTTTTACCCAATATTGCACAGAAGGAATAAACCCTCCAAAATGCCTGTCGTTATCCTGAAATTCGTAAATATTTCCAGGCATAGAAACTGTAAGTGCTAGTTTTTCATTTAACATGTAACCAAACTTTAAATCTGGAAAAACGAAGGCGCCTTGAGATGTGTCAAACGTTTGAATACCTGCACTATCCTCTAAACTGATAATGCCCCCTCCTACAACAAATTCGAAGATAAAGCCCTCTCTTTGTGTTGTAGTTTCTGGATTTGTCTTTTGTGCGTATGTTATACTAGATAGGAATGCAAAGGCTACACAAGCCATTCTTACTAAGATTTGTTTTTTGATTGTTTTCATTTTAATTGATCTCATAATTGTTCGTTTTTTGATTGTTTTGATTGATGCCATAATTGTTTGTTCTTTGATTGTTTTTATTGATCTCTATGTTTTACCATTCATTATTCGATTTTTTAATAATTCTATAAATTCTTTTATTTAAAATCTGCGATAGATTCCAATTAAGTAACTTCGGATCAGTTGTACTGTAAAAACAAATCACTACAGCGTCTATCTTTTTGTAGTATTTAGCAAAACTTTGATATCCCGGAACCCAACCGTCATGCTCAAATTCATAAATGGAAGCATATATTTCTTGTTCATTGTTTTTAAATACTGTACCATCATTTAATGCTCTAATAAACTTGCCCACATCTTCAGCAGTAGCATGCATACCATAATCGTTTGTTTTTAAATCATTTGCATATCCAACATGATACCCACTCATTACATTATCTATATTTACTTCACTAAGGGAGCTAAATGTGTTTTTGAGGTTTAAAGGTTCTAAAATTTCTTCTTGAATGAATTGAAAATTTGGATACCCTAAAACATCATCCATTATTTTGTTAATAAGCAGATAATTGGTGTTGCAATATTCATATTTTTTACCAGGTTTAAAGTTGGCAGGTTTATCTTCAACAAGCCCCAAACTTTCCTCGAACGTACTTGTAGGTTCTGCCCAAAAGTCTGGTGCATCAGTAAAATTTGGAATGCCACTTCTATGTTGAATCATTAACCTTAACGTAATGTTCTCTGCATGTTCAATTTTACCAATAAGTTCTGGTAAATAATCAGCAAGTGATTTATCTAATGATAGATTTCCATTACTTACTAATTTGGTTACAGCAACTGCATCGTAAAGTTTACTTATACTAGCAATCTTATAAAGCGCATCTGGTTTTGCGAGTATCTTAGCTTCTTTATTGTGCCAACCAGAAGCATATTTTTTTGGATCTTTACCTGCTTCATCGACATACACAACAACACCTTCAAAGCCATGATTTACAGCTTGGTTCAATTGCTCTTGAACTGAATTTGGCAAAGGTAGAATCCAAGCTTTAACCAAAATCCATGGCACAAAGAATAGTGAGGCTAAAGAGGCAGTTATTAATATTACTCTAAACATGTTTTTTATTGTTTTTTTGTTCATAATTCCTGAGTTAATTAGAGTTCGAATATTTAAAGTTTTACTTTTAGAAATAAACTTTAAGTGACAGACTAAGCTTTATCAACAACTACTTTTATATTACTTTCTTTTTTCTCATCTACTTTCCAGTTTAAGCCAAATAATGGTCTTAAAATTGTAATTCTTCTTATTACAAATTCATAAAGTAAATAGCACCCAATGAATGTAACACCTGTAATAAGCACGAACGCAATTAGTGCAGGTAAGTGTAATGGTAATATGAATTTTGCAGCCAAATAAAGCACAATCATATGTATAATATAAACTGGATATGCTGCTTTACTTAAGTAGGATAAAGTCTTACTTGGTTTATTAAGATACTGATAACAAAATCCGAATATTGAAAAGATCCAACTATTACTCTCAATAGAAATTAAGTATAAAGGTGCTTCGTTTAAAGGACCATTAGCAGAAAAGATGACATATCTTAGTGTAAATAGAATTGCTGCTAATCCCAAAAAGAGCCATTTCCATTTTTTTACCGTATTCCAAAATACTTTACCTGTATTCATAAAAAGGAAACCAAAAAAGAATGCTAACATACCAATAGCAAACCCATGCCAAGTCTCAGCATACATTGCAAAAGGCTTTGGCTGAAAAAGTAAAACCTCTGCAACAAAAAATACATTAACAGATAATAAACCTAGAGAATTACTAAATAACCGCGTTGAAAAAGATAATAGTTTAGAAAATACACCTTTTTTTATTCCATAAAAAATAGGAAGTCCAATAAGTACATAAACAAAAATATTTCCCAAAAACCAAAGGTGTCCCATATGTGGATAGTAGGCTAAAGACATATTATAATAATTTTGAAATACAAACATGTGCAAAGGTGTTATAGCCACAAAACCAAACAAAAATGGTAGTAATATTCTTTTTGCACGCTCTTTAAGTAATTCTATATTATTACGTTTTCTCAAAGCAAAGTAAACACCCATCCCAGACACATAAAATAGTATTGGTATTCTCCACACATTTAGCATGGTCATTGGTTGCCAGATGGCCGTAGAGATTTCGTTACTTCTTATGAAGCCTATAAACATAGCCCAAGGTTGAAATACTATAGCAATATGATATATTAGCAGAAGTGCTATAGCTATTACTCTTAGCCAATCTATGTCGTATCGTCTTTCGGTTTTCATAATATAGAATTAAGATTAGTTTATTGACTTTTATTGTAACATCATTGCTATAACTGGTCTTGCCTTTTCTACTTCAACAAGATCTAAAGTAAAGCCCATTGGCTGTAATTGCTTTATAAGCATTTCATAGAAAGGTTTTATTTCTGAAAATTCACCCAATACGGTTTCTCTTGGTGTTGCACCAAAATTGTTTTTTATTGTTTTATCTGCTCCAGCATCCAATAATATTTTTACCATTTCTATTCGCCCAAAAAATGCAGCGGTATGTAAAGCTGTAGAACCATCATTATTTTTGATTGATAAATCAACATTCGCATTTAATAACTCAGCTACTATTTTTGGTCTGTTAAAAGTCACTGCAGTTAATAAAGGCGTAGAACCACTCATTTGTTCTACTTTATTGATATCTGAACCATTTGCAATATGTTGTTTTGCAACATTGAAATTATTTATGATTATTGCTTCGTGAATATCTTGATTTGGTTTATCTACCTTATTATTTGAAATAATCGTTGTCTTCTTGGTTTCATTTTTTTGTGAACATGAAGCAAATGAAATTACTATGGCACACATTATAATAGTCAAACATCTTGATTGCATTTTAATAGAATTTTTCATGATTTTAAATTTTAATAATTATTATTTCGTTTTGATGATACAAAGATGCGACTAAGCTTGACGCAGCAGTAAACACTTATGAATCAAGAGTTATGAAGTTTTACGCAGCGCTATAAATTATGCTGCAGGACTATAAATTATGATGCAAATCCTCATAAAAACATAAAAAGATAAATTAAAAACCAGCGTTTAAATTTTACTTATCTTCGTTACTGATACTTAAAGAAAATGACCACCAATAACACTTCAAATTCATTTTTATCTGAGGCTAAGTCCATAGTTTTAGATAATATCTCTAATGAGCAATTTGGTGTTTCTGAGTTGGCAGATAAAATGCATACGAGCCGCTCTAGTTTGCTTAGAAAAATAAAAAAGCACACCAATTTATCTGCTAGTCAGTTTATCCGAGAAATACGTTTACAAAAAGCAGCAGCCTTATTAGTAGAAACTGAACTTACTGCTTCAGAGATTGCATTTGAAGTTGGTTTTAGCAATCCGTCTTATTTTACAAAATGCTACCGTGAATATTATGGTTATCCTCCAAGTGAAACGAAAACTAAAAAAGAAGAAGAAAAAGAAGAAGAATGGAATGCAGCACTTGAAAATAATGACACAAACGAAGCTGTTATAAAACGTTCAAACATCAATAGATACATTATAGCAATTACGTCCATAGCTATCGTTGCTATTATTTACTTTTTTAAAGATCATTTCACCTCTTCTAAATCTAATACAAATAAAGAAAAATCGGTTGCATTTTTACCTTTTGAAAATCTAAGTGAAGACAATTCTAATTTATACTTTATAAATGGTGTTATGGAATCTTCACGTAATAACCTTCAAAAAATTAAAGATTTACGGGTAATTAGTAGAACTTCCACAGAAAAGTACAGAAAGAATCCTAAAACCGTTTCAGAAATTGCCGAAGAACTACAAGTGAATTATTTGATTGAAGGCAGCGGACAAAAAATAGGAAATGAAGTGCTTCTTAGCATTCAATTGATAGATGCCAATGCCGATAGCCCTATTTGGTCTGAACAATATAAATATGAACTTAATGATGTATTTGAACTTCAAAACACTATAGCTAAGAAGATAGCCTTTGCAATTGAAGCCAATGTAACACCAAAAGAATTGGAGCTTATAGATAAAATCCCAACTAAAAATCTACTAGCCTATGACTTTTATCTGAAAGGATTAGAACATCAAAATGAACAAAGTGAAGCAGGATTAAACAAGGCTATAGTTAATTTTGAAAAAGCTATAGAAGAAGATTCTAAATACGCTAACGCTTATGCACAAATTGCTATTTGTTACTATTATTTAGATTCAAATAAAATTGAAAAAAAGTATTTAGACAAATTAAATGAGTATGCAGACAATGCCTTATTGTATGACGCTACTTCTGAATTACCTCTGATTGCAAAAGCGCTATATTATATTAATACAAATGAGTTTAAGTTAGCAATACCCTACTTAGAAAAAGCATTAGAATATAACCCTAATGCGTCTTCTGCAGTATTAATTTTATCTGATTTATATGCTCGCGTTGTACCAGATACAGATAAGTATCTTACTTATGCTTTAAAGGGAATTAAATTGAATGTAGGAGCCAATGACTCTGTATCCAAAAGCTATATATATTTACACTTGAGCAATGCCTTAGTACAAAATGGTTTTGCAAAAGAAGCTTCTGAATATATTGAAGCATCTTTAAAATATAATCCAAGTAACCCTTACGCTCCTTATTTAAAAAACTTTATAGACTATGCGAATAACAAAGATTTGAAAATGTTAACCAGTAAAATGTCGATAGAATGGCAAAAAGATACTACACGTGCAGATATTACTCAAGAATTAGCGAAGATGTATTATTTTCAAGAAGATTATACTAATGCATTATTTTATTACGAAAAATATATCGACATACTAGCTACCAATAAAATTGATTTGTATCCTGCTGAGAATATAAAAATTGCATACTCTTATAAAAAAATGGGCTTTTCTGAGAAAGCCGAACAATACTTAAAAAAATATAAAGACTATTTAGAAAAAGATGAATCAATTTATAAAGATGCAAGTTTAGCAGTGCTTTATCTTTATGAAAATATGCCAGATAAAGCTATAGAAGCTTATAACACCTTTGGTTTACATGATGGTTTCCAATATTGGGTCCTTTTATTTATTAGAGAAGACCCTTTATTGAAACGATTAGAAAATCATCCTAAATACGAAGAAACTATCGGTAAAATAGAAGCGCAATTTTGGAAAAAACATAATAAACTAAAAGAAACATTAGAAGAAGAAAAACTACTATAGGTTACTGTTATATAGAAATACAAACAAATTAAAATTATTTGATTTGTTGATTTTGGTTTTTCTTATTGAATAAATTGACACATCAACCACTAGTTTTGAATGTCTTATTAGTATTTATGCAATATAAACTACACTTCGCTAAAGCATCATCTAGCTAAAGCGAAGCGTTTTAAATAATTTTTCACTGATTTATCGTATAAAGGATAAGCTATATAAACTTATTGGCTTATGGCTTTTAAATGCGCATAAACAGGGTTGCCTTTAAGTCTCATCTCAACTTCTCTATCAAAAATCTTAATACCTTTTACAGCATTAAGTTTTCCATCAGGAGCAAAAGCTTTTACAGCATAAAAATCACCATTTTCATTTATTGCTTTAACATCAATAATATTTCCTAATCTATTAACACCTTTAATGTCTAGTTTTGTATTATTATCAGTTAATGCCTTAATATCATAAATAGTACCATCTGCACCTATAGCTTTAATAGGGGCATATTTATCTTCATTTTGCATTATTTTTATTGGTAATTCTGCGCCCTCTACAAATGCCTTAATATTCATGAAACTATGCTGTTTAGAGTCTTGTGTAGCTTTTACATCAAATGCTTTACCGGTTGCATCAAAAGCTTTTACATTGAGATTCTTGCCATCGGTAGTTATTGCTTTTATATTCCAGATGATACGCTCAAAATTACTTGTATAAGCATCTCTTTTAATGTTTTTCTTGGGCAGAATAAAATTGTCTTCATTAGCAGATGGATGCATTGCCTTTACGTGTGCATAAATATTATGTCCTCTTGAAGTCATTTCTCTATCTTGGGGATTGATTTTTATGCCTTTAATGTCATTTTGCTTTCCTGTTGGCGAAATAGCTTTTACACCGTAAAACTTACCCTTTTTGGTAAGTGCCTTCATGATAACAATATTTCCATGCCTAACCACACCAATAACATCTAGTTTTTCTCCTTCTGCTGTTATGGCTTGGAGTTTATAAGCATTACCTTTAGGAGAAATAGCTACAGTAGGTGCAAATTGATTTTTACTCACTAATATTTTAACAGGTAATTGCGCTCCATCGACTATAGCTTTTACGTCTAGCAGATTATCCTGATCTGAGTTTTGAATAGCCTTTATATCGAAAGACTTACCTGCGTTATCAAAAACCTTAATATCTAAACTTTGCCCATCTGGATGAATGGCTTTAACATTCCACAAAATATCCGCAACTTTTTCAACTTCATTTGTTTCAGTTTTGGTATTGTCTTTTGAAGGACCATCATTACAGGCGGTGAATAAAAATATAAAAGCAATAATAAATAAATTAAAACAAGTAGTTAGACCGAGTGATTCGTTTGATTTTTTCATAATTAATTTAACTTTTAGAAGTTTTAAAATTAGAAAAAGATGATACCATTTTTCATGACATTAGTCATGTAAAACAAATGCAAACTCAAGTCTTATGACGCTTATAATACACTCCTTTTTTAATTGCCTTGAAGTAAAGTGTTAATCAACTCAGATAAATAAATATTTTATAAGCTTAGGTTTTTATTGAAAATGAAATAAAAAAACTCCTATTAAAAAATAGGAGTTTTGAATTCTTAATTATTGCATGTTTCTTTTTAGCGATTTACAAATCAATTACTTTATGTTTCACTCAATGATTAAGAATACAAATTTGAAAAATAAAAGTGAATTAAAACACACTAGAATTATCTGATATATGCATGATTTTAACTTTAAAAGAATAATTCAATACTTACTAGTATGAAGCAGTTGCTTCTTTACCTAAAACAATGTCTCTTTCGGCTTCAAAAAGACCTTCTTCTTTATTTAATTTTAGTGTTAAAATTCGTTTTGGATTAGTCTCTTCAACTTTTTTACGGCATTTCCCCGTTAAAAGTGGATCATTATCAAATAGGAAAGTTTCAATTTTATATTCTGGTTTATTAGGCTCTTTTACAATAGGAAGAATTTGAGTTAACTCGTTACCATAAATATATTTACCAGGAATAAAGGTATAAAAGGTATATTTTCCATCAGCATCAGTTTTCACCCAACCTCTATGATGTACATAGCGCTTTTTATTTTGTCGTTTTAATTCAAAATTTCCATTTTCATCTGTATGATGAATGAATAGCAATACATTTTGTGCAGGTGTAACACCATCACTTTCATAGATGATTCCAGTAACTTTTAATTTTTGAGAGTTTGAAGCAAAGTCTGGTATAGTATCTACGTTATTAAGTTGCTTCTCTGAATAATCGTATATAGGACTACGCTTTTTGAAATTCTTTGCAATATCATCCGAAACAGTATTATTTTCCTGACCAGAAAGAAAATTGAAGCAAGAAAGAATTAATACAAAACTTAGTAATTTGAATAGGTTTTTCATTGGGGGCGTTTTTAATTCCCTCAAAACTAACTCACTAGTACACTTTTTATGAAAAAAAATCGATTGAGTTATAAAATTTCACGATGAATAGACGAAATGCATATAGATTTGATATCGACTTAATCGCGATTAATACGTTCTATTTCACCTGTATAGGAAATTGGAAACCTAGAAGAACTATTAACTCTAATTTCACTTTTCATATTTGGAAAAACAGCTATAGATATATTATAAGCTTCTATTTTACTATTAGCATTAAAGGTAATGAGGTAACTATTGCGTTTTTTTGCTTCGAAAACATAGTCTTCTAATAAACCATCTAATTTAATTGCACCATCTCTTCCGCCATAACCTACATTCATTTGGCGCTCACCAAAATATGGTAAATACGCCTTAATACTATCTCCTGATATGGTTAAAAAATTCGCATTACCTATTAGACTTATTGCGTTTGGTGCGCTTCCTGGTTGTAAAATCCCTGAGTTTAATACTTGTTGCATGGCGTAAGTGACTTGTGGTCGTGCCCAATCGGATTCTATGGTGAACCTTTTGCTTTCTATTAAAGTTTCCAGATTTTTAATTTGCGCATCAGAATATTGGCTTGCTGATTTGCATGAAAACATTACAATAAAAAACACATACAATATGTTGATATACATTTTCATAATAAAAATACACTAAGTATTTGTTTTTTAAATTTAGTGATTATCAATATATATTGTCTCTAAAATAATGTTAAAAGATTCTTTCTTGAATAAAAAAACAACTAAAGATTTTGAGGGTTTTTGACTTTTAGAGTTGCAATAAGTAGAAATAATAAAAAGGCTAAAGTAATATAACTGATATATGCATAAGAGCCAAAGGCCGTAAAGCAATAACTAAATAAACTAGGAGCTATTGCGCTGGCTATTACCAAAAAACTCATAGCTTTTCCTGTGATGGCTCCTAAGTGCTTTCTACCAAAATACCTCGGCCATGTTACAGCATTTACAACTGCAAATAAACCACTGTAAACACCTAGACCAAAAATAAGCATATAAACGCCAGAGATGTCTGCTAAAAAATAAAGCCCTAATGAAGCTATTATACCTGCAATGAGCATAGCGTAAAGGTAAATGACATGTTTTATATAATCACTTAAAACATTACATATTATAGAAACTATAATAGCAATAATTGAAATGGGCAGAAATACTGCTATAGCTTGCGATTTAGAATAATCTTGACTCCCAAAAACCGAAACAACATGAAACGTAAAACCTGTAGTAAAAAAACTATGATAAGATAAAGCTAAACCAATAACCCAAAATGCGCGAGTGCTTTTGGCTTCCGATAACGAAAAGTGAGCCTCAGCTTGCTGTGTTTTGTTTGATTTATTTTTTAAGACGGCACCATCTGGGATAAGACCGAAATCTTCTGGATTATTTCTGTAGAATTGAATAACAAAAACACTAAAAATCACTAAACAAATAGCTAAAATTTGCCACGATTGTTCCCAACCATAATTATCTATTAGATAGCTTATAAATATAGGAGCTCCTGAAAACCCTAAGGATACAGTAATACTACTTACAGCATTAACTTTTCCTCTATTTTTATCAAACCACATCATAATCATGTTTCTTGAGGACATGGTTAATACGCCTTGCCCAAAAAAACGAATCACAAAAAATAAAATTGTTATAACTACAAAAGGTATAACCCATGATTCTAAGACTAACAGACCCTCTATACTTTTACTAATAGCAACAGATTGAGAGCATATAAATAAAGCGATAGCAAGAAAAAATGCCGAAAAGAAAGCAACGTAGCGAGCACCATATTTATCGAATAATACACCAGCCTTTGACACAAAAAAGGCACTCAATAGCGTACCAAACATGTAGGCAGTGCTAAACTGATTTCTACTTAAACCTAATGCATCCTTAACCGGATCAGTGAATATAGAGACACCTACTGTTTGACCAGGAATACTAGCCAAAACACCTATACTACCAATAAATACGATAACATAGCCATAAAAAAAAGGAAATGTATTAGGCCTGATTAGTGAAAACTTATTTTGATTATTCATATTATATTGAACACAATGAAATCTGGTTTGTATTTATAGCTATTTTAAAATCTTAGCTATGGCACTAAACCAATCTTCAATATCAGTTTCCTTAGTATTTAGAGCAACACTGCCGTTACCATAAGAACCATAAATACTTGTTTTAGTTCTTGAAAAGAAACCAACAACAGGGGTTAAAGATGCACTTGCTAAGTGCATAACACCATTGTCAGCAGAAATAAAAATATCAGTATTCCTAATAATTGCACCCATTTCACGAATATCCTGACTGTAAAAATGTGGCGCTTTAAAATTGATTTTAGAAATGTTTTCAATAGGTAGCATTTCAATAACATTATATTCAGGATAATCTTTCAATAATCGAGAGTATACTTTAGCCCACCAGTCTTCAGAATAACACTTTGCACCAGTTGCATTGGTATAAATACAAATGGTTTTTTTATCATTTTTAATAATATCTTTCAGAATACTATTTCCATTAGCTATTTCATCTTCACTCAATTTAATATCAAGTAAGGGCACATTAGCAGACGTATTTTCAAATCCTAATTTCGACAAATAGTGTCTTAAATTATAAATGGGATATTTTGAAATATGCTCAAAATCATCATATTTATCAGGAATTGAAGCATCAATCTCACCAAAAACT
The DNA here is from genome assembly GCA_947502405.1 of uncultured Algibacter sp. GTDB lineage: Bacteria > Bacteroidota > Bacteroidia > Flavobacteriales > Flavobacteriaceae > Algibacter_B. The sequence goes on from CANMZT010000008.1 coordinate 181,163, forward strand.
TTAATCTTTGCTTTGGCTAACTGTGTTAACAACTTACCAGAAGATGAATTCTTATCAGCATTAATAACTAAATCATACGTTTTTTGTTTTATAGAAATCCAGCTTTTAGCATACTTATACAAGTTTTCAAAAGGCTTTCTTGGAAGTTTTATTATGGTATTGATTTGATTATAGTTTTCAAAAACAGGATGTGCCACACCACCTTTTACGAATAAATCAATTTCACAACCAGGAAACGTATTTATAACTTCTTGCACTAAAGGGGTAAGTAGCAGTTGATTTCCTAATCGGTGATTTGGTCTTATGATTAGAACCTTTTTTATTTCAGAGATATCAATATCACCCTTTTGAGGCTCAGAATAAGAACTACCAATATTCTTGGTAATGCTTCGCATAACCCGCCTTCTTATTCTATTAATACGAACTTTAAAATTCATTATAAGGACTACTTTTTACAAACCGATGCAAAACTACAAATTAAAATAGCATTTATAATTTAAAAAGAATCATATTATTTTTTGCCTTTATAAAACGCGTTTAGCACAAGTCCAGAAATAATCATAGCAATACCTAATAGACTATAAATAGTATAAACTTCGCTGAACAAGGAGACACCTAGCAATAAAGTAAAAATGACTTCTAAGTACTTTAATGGTGCCACTTGATTGGTTGCTGCTATTTGAAACGCTTTAGTCATATACACTTGCCCAAAATAACCGAAAAACCCTAGTCCTATAAGCATTAACCATTCAATACCAATCGGAGTTATCCAATTATTAATGGATAAAATACCGCCTAAAATTGTAGAAATAACCATAAAATAGTTAACAACCACTACAGGATGATCACCCTTACCTATTTTACTTATAACTATGTAGACCAATCCGCTAAAAATAGCAGATATAAAAATTAAAATAAGTCCATACCCATTTAAATCTGTATCAAAACCTTTTAAAACTAAAACACCAGCAAAAGCTAAGGTAAAGCATATCCACTGTATGGGCTTTATACGTTCTTTTAAAAAAATAATTGCGAAAACAGCAGCAAATATAGGTGCCATATAACGCAAAGAAACCGCAGTGCCTATGGGTAAATACTTGGTAGACATAAAAAACAAAGTCATAGACGTAACACCTACCAAACCTCTTAAAATTAATAGTTTTCTCTGATTTCCTAGAATTGAAATGTTGTTTTTAATTAAATACCCAAACGTAAAAAACAATGAGCTTATCGACCTAAAAAATACGATTTGAAAAGCACTCAGGTGTGCTAAATGTTTCACAATAGCATTCATACAAGCAAATGCCATGGTACTAATAAGCATAAATTTAATAGCCTGTTTAACGTGCAATTCTTTTGAGTTTAAAAGGTCGTTTTGTATTTATAAAATACACGCCTGTTAATAAAACAAAAGCTGCAATAATAGATTGTAGTGTAATATGCTCATCTAAAACCCACCAACCTAGTAGTAAAGCGATTATGGGATTTACATAAGTATTTGTTGCTACTTTTTCTGGAGAAACTTCTTTTAAAAGATAATTAAACGAGGTAAATGCAATAATACCACCAAAAACAATAAGACCAAGCATAGACCATAAAACATCTTCCTGCCATTCGTTTGGCATCAACCAAGGCTCATTTATACACAAACTAATAATAGCAAGCAATATACCACCTGTAAACATTTGGTAACTCGTATTTACAAAATGATTTTTAGGTAAATCAGCATTTCCAACAAAAATACTACCATAAGCCCAACTTAACATACAAGCAAATATTAAAACAATCCCTAATATTTGTCCCTCTTTAGTGATAATTTCTTTTTGGCTCACCAAAAGAAATATTCCAATAAATCCTAAAACTACACCTATATAAGACATTGCTTTTATTCGCTTACCAAGAAATAAGCGCATCATAATTAATACTACCAGGGGTTGAGCAGAAATTTGTAACGCAGCAAAACTACTATCTACGTACATTAAAGCTAATACCGCCAAACCATTACCAAGTGTTAAAAATAAAAAGCCAGCAATTATAGTATTAAATAGCTGCTTTTTGGAAATTGAAAGACTAATACCTAAAGATTTAGCAATTATAAAAATAACAATGCTAGCAACAATAAACCTAATAGCAGCAAGAAAAAATGGAGATAATTGCGAAACAGCAATTTTATTAAGCATATAGGTAGAACCCCAAATAACATAAATAGCAAAAAAGGCTAGTATGATAAGAACCGTTTTTCGCGATACACTCATAATAGCCTTTTAGTATAATGATTCTGGCAATAGCACCAGATAAAATTTATATTTTCTTTACTCTAACAGCATTCATACCTTTCATACCGCGCTCTAACTCGTAAGTTACCTTATCATTTTCCTCAATATCTTCAAGTAAACCACTAACATGTACAAAATATTTTTCTTGGTTTATACTGTCTATAATAAAACCAAAACCTTTAGAGTGATCAAAAAACGAAACTTTACCTTCTTTATTAGCAGGCTCCTCCTCTTCTCTATCTTCTTTTTTAGGGATGCCTAACTCAATACTTTCTGCCTCCACTTTTTCACGTAATGCAGGATCTGGTGGTGTATCAGTTAAATTCCCATTAAAATCTACATAAGCAAACTGGATTCCACTAGTTCCACTAGCTTCTTTTTCAGCTTTTCTAGCTTCCTTCTTTTTTTGCTTTTCCTCTCTCTTCTTTAAGCGTTTTTTTTCTTTTTCAATTTTGTTAAATGTTACTTGCGATTTTGCCATAGTTTAAAGTATCCTCTGTGTTTTATAAATTATTAGATTGTAAAGATACATCTAATATTCCGCATGCTATAATAATCAACTGATTAATAGACTCAACACGTTATTATCAGTTTAAGTGTTTTAAAAAAGTATTTGGGCGTTACCACAAGGGTCGGGATTTTATTCATGAATTTCTATTTTAAATTTTTGAATTCATGAACATAAATGTTTCGTTACAAGTCCTCCCTCACTCATACTGGGTCACTGTGGGCTTTCCACTGCTTCCGATAGCTGTCGGGACTAACGCGGGTCTATCTGGTTAGGCAAAATATTAAGCACTACTGTTAGTGTTTATTAAGGTAGTTTTTTTGTTAAATACGCTTCTATTTGCTTCATTTGAGCCTAATGGAAAAGTCAATAATATATATCATTATCTAAATGAATTTTTTTTCTGGAGAAGTCAAGAAAAGTAAACATTGCAAAAATTTATGACTTTAAATAAATACTAGAGATAAAACAAACTATTATTTAAATTTTAGCTTCGTTTTTTAAACCATTTCCCTATCATATAAAAAATGACTAAAAAAAGAACAATTATAGCAAACAATCCAAAAGAATTAGTAACAGCTTTTTGAAACCCAAGCGTATTTACATCTATAAAATAATATGGATAAAAGGATGAGAAATAACCTCTAGTCATAGCCCAAATAAGGTATAATAAGGGGTACAGAATCCAGAGTGATAAATTTTTAAAAGTCACCAAAGATTTATCTTCATATAACCACCAAAAAAGTATAGTTACAATTGGAGCAACCGTATGGTGCGTTTCATCTAAAATCATGACAAGACCTTGAGGGTCCCAAACATGTCTCAGTAAAATATGGTATGCTAAACCAACAAAAGCCATAAATGCCGCAAGTGCTGTTATGGTTCCTGGTTTATGGAAAAATGTGTTTTTACTTTTTGAGAAGTAAATAAAACTGAAATAAACAGTAACTAATAAATTTGTAAGGATTGTAAAGTAAGAAAGAAAACGTGTTGTAGACTCCAACACTGATACGTTTTCTAAACCAATTCTAAGTTTAAGTTTTAATATTAAAGCAATTACTCCAATAATTGCCATTACCAACGCAATACCTTTTTTCATAATTTTCAGTTTAATGCATCATTAGAATTTTATAATAAAGATGCCTAATCTAAATTATCGCTTTTTTTAGAAAACTTCAAAAAAATAAAAAAAGTCAAACTTCTCAACCTTTTGTTTATCAAAAGGAAATAAAGCAAAATGTGTTTATTAATCCTCAGGTGGATACCCGTGAATCTGCTCAAAAACTTCATCAAAGTTCTGACGTAAATACGAGTTTAATTTCTTTCTATAATCCCCTTTTAACCATTCCACAAAATTATAAGTGCTTTTACTAATACACTTCGTGTAGCGCTGGATTCTAAAATCAATATCGTCACCAAGTTTTTTAGCTAATGCAATAGCGTCATAAACATCTTCGCTATTTTCAATACAAATTTTTGCGTGTTGTTCTATGGAGCGTTCTAAAACTACTTTTGAGGATTCTCCACCTCTAATGGAATCGACATAAGTTTTCTGGATATCAAAATGAACATCATCAGAGTTTGAAAACTCAGCACGTAACGCATCAGGCATTTCATATCTAAAATTACTTTCAAGCTCTTCATCACTTAAAATAGCATCTAGATAATATGTTGGAGATTTAAATATGCGCTGCCAATCTAAATTATCGCCCCATGGGCCAAATCTATGGAAGTTATTTCCCAAATCAACTACCGTAAACGTCTTCTTGTCTTTTAAAATACGAGACCCACGACCAATCATTTGATAATACAGTGTTAATGATTTTGTAGCACGATTTAAAATGATGCTCTCTACAGTGGGTTCATCAAACCCAGTTGTTAAAATACTTACCGAAGTTAAAATTGCACCCGGTGTTTTTTTAAACCATTGTAAGATTAAAGCACGTTCTTTTTTGGTATTAGTATTATCTAAATGCGCTATTGGGTAACCTGCTCTTCTAAAGGTGTCATAAACGTGTAATGAAGTATTAATACCGTTATTAAATATTAATGTTTTTTTGCCTTTTGAGCGCTCCTCATAAGCTTGTAACAACTTGGATAGCATATCGTTATCCGTATATAAGTCTTCTGATGATTTAACAGTATAATCACCATTAGCGCCAACTACTAACGAGGTTAAACCTACATTGTAAGTAAACATTTCAGCACGTGCTAAAAACCCATTTTCTATAAGGGATTCTATACTTTCTCCAACAATTAATTCATCGTAATTGTCAGTCATTGGTAACTCTATGCTAGAACTTAATGGAGTTGCTGTTACGCCCAAAATAAACGACTGACTAAAGAACTTAAATAATTTTGTAAACGAGTTATAATGCGCCTCATCAATAATTACTAATCCTATATCAGAAATATCAAGTTTATCATCATTCAAACGGTTATTTAAGGTTTCAACCATAGCAACAAAACAGCTATACTCGCCCTGATCACTTAAATCCGCCTTACTATCAACCACTTTATTGTGTACACCAAACTCTGTAAGCATGTTTGAGGTCTGCTTACACAACTCTATTCGGTGTGTCATCACTAACACTTTCTTTTTATGGGTTTTTAAATATTGTCTAACAATCTCTGAAAAGATAACTGTTTTACCCCCACCTGTTGGCAATTGATATAATAGATGATAATCTTTAGGAGACTCTTCAAAAGCTGTAAAAATTTTATCAATAGCTCCTTTTTGATAGCTATATAAATCTTTACCTTCTTTTCTTTCTTCTAATTCTAGTTCTGTGTTAATAGCAGACATACTTTAAATTTAGCAACGTGCAAAAATAACATCTTTAAAGGGTTTATCAAGCATGTTTAATATTAAATTATTAAAGGAATATTAACAGGCCTAAAAAATATTTTCATCTTAGGCACAAGTTTATTTGTTAATCAACATCTAAACTATTGAAAACAAATATTTTTAAGCTATGAAAAATTTACTTTATACTTTTATACTTCTATTAACTCTAACTGCTTGCAGTGATGATTCAAATTCTCAGAATGACAATGACAATCAGGAGCAAGAAAACACAAACACATCTCCAAATATTTTACTCGTTATAGCGGACGATATGGGTTTAGATGCTTGCCCAGGTTATGAAATTGGTAGTGTTAAGCCCAACATGCCCAACCTCCAAGAGCTAATAAATTCTGGTATAAGATTTAATAATTTATGGTCTAATCCTACCTGTACACCAACTAGATCGGGTATAATTACGGGTAAATATGGTTTAAGAACTAATGTATTAGCTGTAGACGACCCACTTTCAACATCTGAAATATCTTTGCAAAAATATTTAGACATAAATAAAAATGAAGAATATGCTAATGCAGTAATTGGTAAATGGCATTTATCTAGAGATGCCAATCATCCAAATGATATGGGCATAGAGTATTTTGCTGGCTTTAGTGGTGGAGGTGTGAGATCTTACAACAATTGGACATTAAATATAAATGGTTCTACAAGTACTTCAACTGAATACACAACAACCAAGTTTACTGATTTAGCAATAGACTGGGTTAGTCAACAATCTAAACCTTGGTTTTTATGGTTAGCCTACAATGCGCCTCATACGCCATTTCACTTACCACCAAATAATTTACATAATCAAGGTGCCTTACCATCAGATGATGCCAGTATAAACAGTAACCCGCTACCTTATTACATGGCTGCTATTGAAGCTATGGATACAGAAATGGGAAGATTAATTGATTCACTTTCTGAAGAAGAAAAAGCGAATACTATTATTATTTTTATTGGTGATAATGGAACTCCAAGACGAGTTGTTCAAGAATATGCACGTAGGCGTGCCAAAGGTAGTATTTATCAAGGCGGAGTTAATGTGCCTATGATAGTTTCTGGAAAAGGTGTAACACGATTAAATGCCAGTGAAGATGCTTTAATAAATACTACAGATTTGTACGCTACCATTGCAGATATTGCTGAAACTGGAACTACTGAAATCCATGATAGCAAAAGTTTTAAAGGATTGTTTAGCGATACTACATTGGATACTCGCGACTATACGTATACAGAAAATGCTGACTACACAATTAGAAATGCAACACACAAATACATTTATTTTAGTGATGGATCTGAAGCCTTATACGATTTAAGCGACAACCCATTGGAAAACCCAAATTTATTAAACGCTAATCAATTGCCACTAAGTTCTCAAAATACCGCTATTAAAGATGAATTAACTTCTGAGTTAGCTAAGATTAGAAATTGAAATAAATCAGTTAATGTATAACAAAACCTTTCAATTTTAAAGCTGAAAGGCTTTGTTATGCATTCGTTTTTAAGCAGGAATTTATACATTTGCTTTTATAAAGAGGCAATATGGAAATCAACGATAAATCAGGAGCAACAGATTATTTAGCAAACGAAAGTCGCTATAAAACAATGACTTACAGACGCACTGGTAAAAGTGGGGTTTTATTACCTGCAATTTCTATTGGGTTATGGCATAATTTTGGGTTTGTTGATGCCATACAAAATGGTCGAGATATTTTAAGAACCGCTTTTGATTTAGGGATTACACATTTTGATTTGGCTAATAATTACGGTCCACCTTATGGTTCTGCTGAAGAGAATTTTGGTACCATTCTAAAAACAGATTTCAAATCATATAGAGATGAACTTTTTATCGCTACCAAAGCTGGATATGATATGTGGCCTGGGCCTTATGGTAATCTTGGTTCTAGAAAATATTTAATAGCTAGTTTAGATCAAAGTTTAAAGCGTATGGGATTAGACTATGTAGATATTTTTTATCACCACAGACCTGATCCAGATACGCCTTTAGAAGAAACTATGGGAGCCTTAACCGATATTGTTCGCCAAGGGAAAGCTTTATATGTTGGGATTTCAAATTACAATCCAGAAGAGACTGAAAAAGCTGCTCAGATTTTAAAACAATCCAAAACCCCTTTTATCTTGCACCAAGCTAGATATTCTATGTTTGACCGTTGGGTTGAAAATGGACTTTTAGACACTTTAGACAATAATGGAGTTGGTTGTATTGCGTTTTCGCCATTAGCTCAGGGGATGCTTACTGATAAATACTTAAACGGAATTCCTGAAGGTTCACGTGCTGCTAAAAACTTAACGTATTTAGATAAAGAAACTGTTGCTGATAATATTGAGAAAATTCAAAAACTGAACGATATAGCGCAAGAACGTGGACAAAAATTATCTCAAATGGCTATTGCTTGGATATTAAGACAACCACAAGTAGCATCGGTATTAGTTGGAGCAAGCTCATCTAAGCAGTTAAAAGATAATGTTAAGTCTTTAGATAATTTAGATTTTTCTGAAGATGAATTAAAAAATATTGAAAATATTATTTCTTAGATTTTTATAAATTTTTTAGTAGCAGTTTTTCCTGATTCATCTTTTATTAAAAGAAAATAAACCCCTTTTGATAAATTTTCAACATTAATGGGTTTCAATTGAGTTGAGCTTTCTAAATAATAAAGCTTACCAAATAAATCATAAACTTCAATTTTATGGCTTTTTAATTTATGATTACCATTAATATAGAGAACATCTCTAACAGGGTTTGGATGAATTTTAATTGGTGAAATTTGGTCTATATTAGAATTTGACAATACATTTAAATTATATATTAACGAATCTCCATTTTGCGCTGTTATAATTAATGTTTTTGGTGTGGCTATAGTTTCTTCTTGAATTTGGTAGTTAAAAAAGCTGTTGTCGCTAAAAAAACCTATAAATTTATTATGAACTTGATTGATTTCGACAAAATTGATACCAGAAACTGGTTCACATCCCCCTAATGTTGTTCCCATTGATGATATAGAAAAACTTGAATTATTAGCATCATAAACAAGTTCTATACCCGTAGAATCACAAAACCAAGTATCAAAATATTGGTTAACCCCAGAAATAGCCCCAAAATTTGAAGACACCTGATCTCCACCTGCATTCAATGGATTTATATGATTTTCAGAGTTGATAATGATATTGTGTAGCATCCAGTTTAATTCATCAATCCGCTCAACTTGAGAAAAACTAGAAATAGAGAAAAGAAAAATATAAGTAAATAAAATGTAGCGTTTTTTCATAATTGAAATAATTCTATATTAAATGTAATAAAAATATTACTCTTTAACAATAATAATAGTCACTTTAACACCCTTGGAAAGCGCCCATATTTTTCCTGAAATCACTTTATTCCATTGGTCTGTTATCCTGTATTGTGCAGTGTTAGGCAAAAGACTCCCTTCATTAATAGCAAAAAATTCAATTTTATTTAACCCCTCTTTCAGTTTTAACTTAAAACCTTGAAAACCTCCTGTTAACGAAACATTAGATCGAATTACATCATCATCCACAATAACTCTTAATAAATCACCATCTATTCGCCCATGGTCTCTATACCCAATATTAATGTAATCAGATGTAGTGTGATAGTCTCCCCAATATGCATCTTCCTTTAAGCCAGCAAATAAACCATGACCCTCAGGAAGAAATTCTTTTTCAAGTTTATCTAACTTTTTGGTATAAAGTTCTCCTGGATTACCAAACTCTTCCTCGGGAAACATAGAAAACTCTTTTTTTGGTTTATCAAGATTTGGTGCAACCTTAGGCCTATTAAAACCGACAGAAGAATTATCGCTTATGGGTTTTGAAGGAGTTAATGGACTCGCATCCAACGAATCCTTATCGCTCTCTATAGCGGGTATAGCTATAGATTTATTTCTATTATCTATTTGAGCTTGTGTAGATAACGATAAACAAATCAAAAAAAGAAATAAAACATAAGGTTTCATCAATATCAAATTACTTTTAAAATAATAGCTATAGTTTTATTCAAAGATATTTCATTCTTAGCAATCAACTGCTAAACAAAACATTTTAATACTACTTAAGCAATAACTGTTCCTAAAATTAATAATAAGTTGTGTTTTTCTGTTCTAGCTTACATAAAAGTGTTAAATTTTGTTAAATTACTACTTTGTTATACATAGTACTGTAACAAAAATATATGTTGGTCGTCTATCTAGTATAATCAAAAAAATAATAATTATTCATCAATCAAATTCAAAAATTATGAGAACTTTAAACAACAATCAATTAACAGGAACTTTACAAGGAACAAAAAGCAACCAATGGAATACTAAAAGACGTTACAGATAAATAATGTCTTTTAAATCAACTTTCATCAATCAATTTAATTCAATCAAAATCAAATAATTATGAGAACTCTAAACAACAATCAATTAACAGGAACTTTACAAGGAACAAAAAGCAACCAATGGAATACTAAAAGACGTTACAGATAA
>CANMZT010000009.1 GCA_947502405.1 uncultured Algibacter sp.
AACCATTTGTTCATGTGTAGTTTTACAGCATGTGTGCACAACCCACAATGCAAGGCACTATTTGACCGCATTGTGGCAAAGGGGAAAAAGTAAAAAACTGGCTTTAATAGCAGTTTGTAACAAACTAATTAAACAAGCTTTTGCTATCGCAAAATCAGGTCTATGTTATGATCCAGAGTATGCAGTAAAATAATTAAAAAAACACTTGGATTTTAGCTTAGTTCATTGTTAGCTTTAGTTATTTTCATATTCTTTAACTTCATTAGCTAGAACATTAATCCAAATCTTTCCATCTATTCTATTCTCTCCACAAGGTGTGTAGTTAGTGTAGCCTGGATATGATAGACCTATATCGTATTTATCTTTTTCTATTGTAGAAGCTGGTGCAAAAAATTCTGAATTTTTAGTTTGTAAAGGATGAATTCTACAACCAATTGGTTTAAACTCCCATGGATTTTCACCTCTTTCCATCGATGCTTTTTGAAGTGAGCAGGCGCCGTCTTCCATTGCAAATACACAGCGAGTTTGATTAAAATGGTTTGGAAAATCTGGACTTATATATTTGTGTTGTTTTACCGCAGTCTTTTTTCCGGTGATATTACCCCAAATACCCTCTACAATATAATTCTTTGGTAAGTGTTCGAAATATTCAGGATACTTATTAACAATAGATTTAATTTTCTTTTCTTCATTTTCATCTTCTAAATATACTCCATCATAACAGCATCTTGCCTCACAAAGTTTGTAATCACATGATTTCAGTTTAATAGCTTCATCCTTTTCAATTTGTTTGTCGAATTTATTCTTCCAACGAATTGCAAAGTCAGTCAATACATTATCTTGGATTATATTTTCTTCAATTAATTTATTTATGGTCAAAATTAACATCTCTCTATTAAATTTTAAACCTTCAACTTTTCCTAGCTGACTTAGAAAACTTCTAATTGTATCTAGATTGTATGAATCGGTTAAAATTAAATTTGAGTGCAAAAAAAGGTTCCCAATAGGCAACTTCGGAATATAATTAATTTTAGGCTCATCTAAAGATTTATTATTTAAAATATAAAAAGAGCATAGTAAACTATATGCAAGGTCAGCTAGGTAGTGATAATTAGAATTAACTGATTTTTCGACTAATTCAAAAATTTCTTTTTCTTCTACTTTATGACCACGTCTAAGTTCATTTAATTTAGAATAGATTGTGCCATAAATTGCATCCCAATCATGCTTTATTTCTTTCGCCAACTGAATGCCCTTTATGTATCGCTTTTCAGAAGAAGTATACTTTTTTTGTTCACTTAATACATTAGCGTGGCATATTTCGGAAATATCTATAGCATGAGGTAATTCATTTTCAGTTGCAATTTTAGAGATTTTTAACAATTCTTGGCTTGCCTTTTCTAGATACCCTAAAGCCCATAAAGCATCTGCATAGTTAACGCGTGAGATGAGTTCTGATTGTATATCTCCAGATTGTTCATAACCTTCTATACAAATTAATGAATGCTGAATAACCTGGCTACTTTTATCTAAATCATGAAGTACTAGACACGCTGCATGACTAAAAGAAATATTTAAATCTTTATCATTAATTTGGTTTACCTCATCTTCAACTGTCTTAAGTTTTTTATACGCTTGTTCAATTTTGCCGAGAGACCAAAGATTTTTAATATATTCGATTGAAGTAAGTATTTTTAGTCTTAAATCAACTACTTTATTCATGGCTTCCTCAACATATTTTAGAGCTTCTTTTGGTTTTGAATTTCTTCTTAAATATTTTGAGTATTGAATTTCAAATCTATAATCTTCTTCTACATCATCGCTTTTCCATAATTCAAAGGTTTTTGCTTCATTTTTAGAATCTCCTTTGTAATAATAAGCTTCGGTTAAAAGAAAGTAAAGCCTATTTTTTAAATTAATGGTGATATTTTCATCAAGTAAATTTGTACAGATTTTAATAACACTATTGTAGTCACCAACAAGTAATTTATGTCTAGATATTTCAACTAAACTTTTTATTTTAGTATTCACCAAATTTGGGGTTAAAGGGTTAATATACTTTATAAGAGCCAAAAAAGATTCAACAATACGAATTCTATCGGATATATCTCCGCTATTTAATAATTCGGCTATCAAGGTGGCTAAATCAAATTGAATTTTATCTATTAATGGGTGTCTTTCAATTAGTGTTTTAGCAGATTCATAAAATACAGCTCTTCTAAACTCGCACGTCAATTCTAAATCTTTACTTTCATTTGCTGTAATTACTTTATAATCGTTTTTAGATATCGAAATACTCTTTCTATAATCATCATCTACTGCATTTTTTTCTAGTATTAAATTGATTATTTTAAAATCAAAAACAACACCCTGTAGTGAACTCCATAAAAGATGATTTCTAATTTTATCAGGAAAAGATAGCAATCTTACTCTAGCCATATCAATTGCTTTCGCAGGTAATTTTTTCAAGTAAGAATAGTTTACTTGCAGTTCACCTTTTTCATTTAACCACCCTGGTGTTTGCAAAATCTCATCAATAAAATCATTTAGTAAATCTAAATCACCTTTACATCGTCCTATTAATATCAATATACCTTCATTATCTAATTGAGGCAATCTATCTTTTACAATATTAATTAAATCAGTTTTTTTTAGTTTACCAAGATTAATTTCAGTGATTAAATCATTTTCAAAATTTCTGATTTTGAATGAAAAATCATTTAAGGTTTGAAATTCGAAAGAATTCGTTTTTGCGGTTTCAGCAGGCCAATTAGAGATTAAGAATAATACTTTCCAATTATTTTTATATGCTTCAGAGATAATTTCATATATAATTAATTGAGAGAATTGGTCAATCCAATGGAAGTCTTCGAAATATAGAATAATTCTAAAATCCTTCTCTTTTTTAAAAATCTCTTTAAACGCTAAAAGAGTAGACTTAATTATATTTTTTGTTTCATCTACGTAAAATTCGTTTTCATGTGAATGAGATTTGTTTTTAGCCTTTTTTCTTACGTCTTGTAACAAGTCTAGTAAATCTGAAGAATCTGATGAAAAATCTTTTATTGTATTTAAAACCTCAATAATATTGCCACTGCCAGGAATGGCAAAATTTGCTAGTACAGATATTGTTGATTTAGCAATTTTTTTATTTAGACTTTTTCCTTTTAAAAATTTAATTATTTGTGGTAAATGAATACTAAATTGATGCCTTATCTTGTCAAAGGTGAAATCATACTGATGTTCTGTTTTTTCTATTGACCTCGTGGACAAGAATAACCAATCCAATTTAGAAGCGGAATTTTCATATTCTGGAATAATCTCAATTTCTTTTTTACCTATTTCGGAATTAATAGGCTTCCAGTAACTAGATTTTTTGGCAATTTTTGAATAGAATTCTTGTATAAGTCTCGTTTTACCAATACCACTAGCAGCAGTTATTTGAACTATTTTCGGTCCATCTAAATTTTTGAATATACCTTCAAGAATATCTAATTCATTTTTTCTAGAGTAAAAGCCTTTCATTATTAAGTTTTCAAGAATTTAGAATTTTAAAAGTTTATCGTTATAATTAAAGCTAATGTGGAGATATGGTTCCGTTTTAATGAACTATATCGGATGTTAAACGAAGTTATCCTTTTTTTCTGACAAAATCAAGTTAAACAATAGTTCAATATTCCAGATTAGTTTCCTGCTTTACTGAAACAAGTTCAGCACAAGTCGCAGAAATGTATCACTTCTCAACCACAACCCATTTCCCCTTAGTTCTTACCAAAAACTCATTATCATACATCGCTTCAGCTTGAACTCCCGGTAAATAATAGGTACCCAAATACGAAGCGTTTAGCATCACATTAAAAGTTTTGGTGCTGTGTTTGCCTTTTTCAGGTAAATCAAAATAGAAATACACACGGTCGTCCCGAATATCGGTATGTCTTGCGGCACTTGAGGTATTGCTACCAAAAGCTGTAAAACGCGTATTTACAATTTCCCAACCCGATGGAAAAATTTGGGTAAGGGCGACATCATTCACTTTACTATTTTTTAAATTACTTACGCGCACAGTAGCTACAAAATCCTGACCTTGCATCAATTTAGAGACATCAATAAGGTTGCCTTGTAAATCTTTGTATTGCACCGACACGCTTAATCCCCGTTGTTCTGCTAACTCTTTACCTAGTGGTAACTTCCCTGAGTTTAATACACGCACATAAACCACATTGTCTTTTGTGTTTTTCAATACTAAACTATTCACACCATCAGCAATGTTGAGGTCACGCTGTGCGATAGCATTTTTAGTAGTAATGCTTTCCATTTTTCCGTTAATGGTATAGTTAAGGTGTAATGCTTTTCCACCATTGGCATTTACTAGTTTCGCCATGGCTAACAAACTGTAAGCCGTGGTTTGTGTACTCATCCAACGGTTACTTGATAAATCTTTAGCAATGGTTTCAGCCAATTCTCGGGTTTTAGAGTTTTTAGTCAGCACCATAGTTTCTAAAGCCATGGCACGATTTCTATCTACCGAACCATAGGTATAATAATTATAGCGTTGTGGTTTAAAATTAATATTAGCCGATTGCGAAATCTTATCGCTCGCTTCTTGTTGTCCTGCCAAAGCATAGGCGGCCGACAATCGCCATTTGGCTTCGTTTGAGATTTCACTAAACTCTCGTAAGCGGTTCATACTTGCTAAATCTGGACTGCCAGCTAAAGCTAAAGTGTACAACCTATAAGCTTGTGCTAAATCAGAATTGTAGCTTCGGTAACTTGGTCGCCAATTTCTAGCCGTTTGTTTCTGGTATTTTAACCAATTGCTTTTAAAGGTTAACGGTAACACGTAGCCTTTCTTTTCGGCTTCAATCATAAAATGGCCAGCGTAACTGGTACCCCAATCGTTGGCATTGTTTTCTCCCATCCAATAGCTTAAGCCTCCATGTGCTCTTTGAAAATGTCCGAGACGTGTAATGCCTTTTTCAATATTGTCTCTAATTTTTTTCTTCTTATCAAAGGTTAAATCAAAAATATCTTCTAAAAATAACTGCGGAAATACACTCGATGTGGTTTGCTCCACACAACCATGAGGATACCGAATTAAATATTCCAAGCGTCTCGTAAAATCCATTGGCGGTAAGGTTGAAAACTCAACGGTTGCCGAATTTGTTCCTGCAACACCAAAGGTTGAAAACTCCAAAGTTTCAGCCCCATTTGCTGTGAGTGTTTTATCAATAGCTTTAGAGGTAATTGGGTTTGTATTCTCTACATCCAACTCTACTTTATATCTTGATGTTTCGCCGTGGCCTGAAGCAATAACTTCAACAGTATTGGTGCCTTTGGCTTTACTTACATCCAATTCAAAATATGCCATTTGCTCATCGGGTTTAGCAAAACTCAACGTTTGTTTAGCATTGCCAACAACCGAAATACCCTCACTTAATTTTAAACTGATATTGACATTTTTCACTTTGGGTTCCATAGCAAAAACAGTAACAGGTAAGGTTACTTTTTCACCAGGGCTTAATTTCCGTGGTAACGTTGCCAACACCATCAACGGTTTTTTAACAGGAACGGTTTTATCTGTACTTCCGTATGCTTCGTTTGCGTTATTTCCAGCCACTACCATGGTACGTACCGAACCAATATAATTAGGTAATTTTATTTGATGCGTTTTTGTTTTTCCAGCATCCAATTTAAAAGGGCCTAAATAGGTAACCACAGGCTTAAAACGATTTGCTTTTTTGTTTTTACCACCAGCGGCACTACCATCGCCACCAATAGCAAATACCTGATCTATACTACCCGAATAGGCACCAATTACATCATCAAAAACATCCCAAGTTTTTACACCTAAAGCTTCACGCTTGTAAAATTCTGCCCAAGCATTTGGGGTTTTAAATCGGGTTAAATCCAGTAAACCTTCCTCCACCATCGCGATTGTATAGGTCATGGGTTTATTATCTTTCTCAGACACTTTTACTTCAAAGGTTTGTTCTGGCTTTAGCGTTTCTGGCATTTGCAATTCGGGGTGCAATTTGGTGTTAGGGTTTTCTACCATAATTGGAATGACGCCATATAAACGAATAGGTAAATCGTTCGCTGTAATGGCATGCGGTTGTAATAGTGAAATATTTACAAATACATTGGGCGCCATTTCTTTAGTGACAGGAATATCAACAACTGTTTCGCCTTTTGCCGTTTTTACCCATTTATAGTCCAATACTTCAGTGCCATTTTCAATGCTTACCAAAGCGCGACCTTCACTACCAGAGGCAAATGTAACCTTGGCTGTTTCTCCCACATTATAGTTTTCCTTATCCGCAGAAAACACTAACATTTTAGCGGCCTCTTTTTCAGATGATGGCGCTTTTTGCCACCAGTTTTTATAGAAATAGGCAGTGCGCCCCGTGGCATGACCACTCGCTGGATCTACCACACGTATCAAATACCGTCCGCGATCTTCATCAGGAATTTTTATATTGAAATTAGCCTTACCATGAGCATCAGTATTCACTTTTAAAGTTTTATAGGGTCTATGATATTTACTAGACACATAGCTGGCTAAATCATCGTATGAGGAATTCCACCACCAACGCCATTCAACTTTATAAATTTTAACCTCAAGATTATTACGTTTTACGGGTTTAGAATTTTCGTCAACCACAACCACATCAAAGGTTTGATTTTCATCTGTAAAAAATGAACCATAAGCATTGCCTTTTGGCGAACGTAAACCCACAAACGAACTGTAAGGCGCATATTTTTTGGTAAAGGCATCCATGGAAAAATCGCCACCATTTTCAAAGGCTCTTACTAAAAACTGAACATTCAACATTCCCGGAGCATTCTTCCCGATGTTGAGTTTTTTATTTATAGTGGCTAACCCTTCTTCATTCACTTTGCCTTCAAAAACAGTTACTTCTTCCGTTTGAAATTTTCGTATAGGGTCATTAAAGGTGTAGTTTTTATATTTTTCAAAAGCAGTGTAAGCTGAACTAAACTTCGCCTTCACTTCAGCTTTTAAATTTTTTCCTGGAGCACCATGTAACCATGTCACATCCAAATCGCCTTTAAGAGGTTTAGTGCTTGAAAGCATCTCATCATCAAAATCAATTTTAATTTTTAGACGGTTTGGTTTTACGGTTTCAATTTTAAGGGTTTTATTAAACGTAGCGCCACCGACTGAAACTTTTGCATTGTAATTCCCTGTTTTATCTTCTGAAGCTGTTGGTACGGTAAACTTGTAGAAGTTATTGAGGTTATCAGCAGTTACGTTTTTATAAACCAATTTTCCGTTAGGATCTGTTAATTCTAACTTTATGGGATGACGCTTTGGAAGTGGATTTGCATTATCATTCAACATAAAGGTTAAATGCAAAGTGTCTCCCGGTCGCCAAACCCCGCGTTCGCCATACAAATAGCCTTTTAAACCCCGCTGTAAACGATGACCAGATACATCAAACTTACTAAGCGATAAGGAATTTCCATCTTGCAACTTCACATAAGTGGTGTTATTCCCTTTTGAAACTATGGCGAAATTAGCGTGCTTATCGGCATCAATAGTGGTTAATCCTTGGGCATCAGTAGGTCTGCTTGCAATTTCTTGCTGTTGAAAATTATAAAGTGCAACTTTAGCATTCGCTTCTGGCTCCGTATTTAAAATATTGGTAACCGCAAAATAATAGGAGTTATTCCCACCTCGTTTTGCAATAACACCAAGGTTCGATGCTAATAGATTTTGTGATACGATTTTACGCTCGTTGTAATAGGCATCGTGACATGGGTTTTGTTCCTCGCGCCAATTGTAGCTGTAATTTTTATAGCGATACAATAAATTATCCCAATACATTTCCTCGCGCAATTCTTCATCTTCTGAAGCTAAATCATCATTGTTTTCCTTGTAGTAATCTTCCTCGTAATACGTGTCATAATCATCATTTTCAGAACGTGATGTAGTGGCATTGGCTTCACAATCGTATAAAGAGTAACGGCGGTCGTAACTTAACTCAATACGATAAATGGCGCCTGCATCTGCTTGAAAAAACTTGGATAAATCAATACTATAGGCTTTCCATTTCCCAGTGTTTTCTGAGGCGGTTTGGAGTTGAATGGTTTGTTTTGCAATACGACGGCCAACCTTCTTTATATCGTATCTGTTGTTGCTATTCAAATTATTGTCTTGAAGAAACTGAAGCACATTATCTTCAAATATTTTAATCACACGTACATCAACGGCACTTAAATTTACGGCTTCAAAATTGAATTTTAATTCTTGAGAATTTGGTAAAATGGTGCCATTACTTATCAATCTTACTTGCGGCTTTAAATCTTCAAAGACAATAGTTTCAGAAAAGGGTTGCTTCAATTTATAACCATCAGTATTCTTTATACCTTGAAATATATCAACTTGAATATTACCTACTAACTTGCTGTCTGGATATACTTTTAATACATTGCCTTCAACAATATATCTTGGGTTTTTTACGTTTTGAATGGATACTAAGCCATCAAAATTTTGCTGTTTTTTTAAAGGATCAGAAAAGTTAATGGATAAAAATTGCTCGGGCGACTGTGTTACTTCGGTATCCACTATAGTAAAGTTGTTTTTACCTGGAATTACAACAGTGTTTTCGCCTTCGTTCTCTGCCTTAATGGCTTTTCCGTTCCATTTTACAAGGATTTTGCTGTCTTCAACGAAGCGGTTAATACTATCAATTTTAAATTCGAAATGCTTGGAACTCGTATTCAATTCATTGAAAACAACATTTAGTTTTTTCCCGTTTTGTGATGCTTCAACCA
Organism: uncultured Algibacter sp.; assembly: GCA_947502405.1. Classification (GTDB taxonomy): domain Bacteria; phylum Bacteroidota; class Bacteroidia; order Flavobacteriales; family Flavobacteriaceae; genus Algibacter_B. The sequence goes on from CANMZT010000009.1 coordinate 8,797, forward strand.
AGGTTTTTGCATCTTCAATTGTAATAATATCGGCAGATTTTATAACACCTTCTAAATATTGCCATGCTTTGCTGTAGGATTGCAAACTATTGGTAACCACATTAAAACTAGGGGTTATGGTTTTAAATTGAAAGGTGTAATCTTCAAAACCATCAGGCATATTATTGTAGATGTCTTTCAGTTTAACGGTAACGGTGTATTCGGTATCAGGCTCTAAATGCTCATCAGGTGTAAATAGTAAGCTGTGTTTGTTGGCAAGGGTTAATTTACCTTCAACGTGCGGTGTTATGGAAACAATATTATCGGTTATTTCTTGTCCCATTTCCCAACCTTCTACATCATTGGCTAAATTGATTTGGATAGGATTTGCTACGGAAGTCATTCCAGAAGTGGTGTAGCTGACATAATCTCGGAACTTGAAAATATTATCGGTTTCTACGGGCTTCTTTTTACATGAAATCGCTAGTGCAACTATGATTACAAAAGCAAGGCGTTTTTTGAATGACATGATGAAGATATTTAAATGAACAAATTACTGAAAAAACGAAAGCGTAGGTAGAATCTCGTTAATTTAATTACGCAGGAATTTTGAGGTTTAGTCTTTTTGTTGATGTTAAATATCTCTTAAGGTTTTTTAATTTTTAGTTTATTAGGAAGAACCCACCCCTTAATCCCCTCCCGAGAGGGGAAACGAATGCGGATATATGGACTGTATTAAATAAGTTATGAGTTTGAGTATTCCCCTCCTTGGAGGGGTTGGGGGTGGGTTTGTAATTTATATCGCAAATAAAGTCAGATAGTTTCAAAATATATCTATAGATATTGTACCGTATTTTAAGTTATGAACTTATACTATTTTACCCACTCCTTAATCCCTTACCTAGAGGGGAAACGAATGCGGATATATGGACTGCATTAAATAAATTATGAGTTTGAGTGTTCCCCTCCTTGGAGGGGTTGGGGGTGGGTTTGCAAATCGGATATCACTTTTTCAATCTCTAAAATTACCCAACCTAAATTGTTTTCAATATCCAAACTACTAAATCTAATAACTGTTACTCCAAGTGATTCCAAACGTTTCTGACGAATACTATCCTTTTCGTGATGCCCTTCTTCAAAATGAATAGAACCATCAATCTCAATAGCTAGTTGTAACTCTTTACAATAGAAATCTACAATATATTGATCAATTGATATTTGCCTGCTGAATTTAAAATCTAGAGTTTTCCCTTTGATTTCTCGCCATAGTATAACTTCGCTAAGAGTCATATTATTTCTAAGTTGTTTCGCAAGTGACACTAAATCTTGATTATATGGTATGATTTTTCTTTTTATAATTTCAAATAGTTTTCAGTTTTATTTCAGCTGTAAAATAGTTTTATCAGACTTAAATTTAATCAAATCCATCGATGAATGGTTAATTCCTTAGTTAGTTAATCGATTTTTTAAATTTTAGATAGCTCTCATTATTGGATAACCTTATATTTCGCATACCCAAATTTATCATATATTATGAAAGTCTTTTTTTCTAAATTCTACATTTTACTTGTTTGTATTTTATTTTTAATGATTTCTGTTTCATGTTCAAAAGAACAAGAACTAACAGAAGAAGAAGCTATTGAAATAGCAGAAATACTTTCTATTGCAGACGAAATATTGCAATTAGTTAATGAACATAGATTAAGTATTGGTGAAAATCCATTACAAATAAATGACTTAGCGACTACTTTAGCAAATGAACATACATTGTACATGATTGAACAAAGTGATATCAGTCATGATGATTTTGACAAACGGTCAGACAGATTGATTACCGAAGAAAATGCATCCAGAACTGGTGAAAACGTAGCCTATGGTCAGCGAGATGCGGAAGCAGTTATGGAAGCTTGGTTAAACAGTTCGGGTCATCGCAAAAACATTGAAGGCGATTTTACTCATATTGGTATTGCAGCGGTAAAAAATAGCTCTGCAACGTACTATTATACACAGATTTTCTTGAAGAAAAGAAATTCTAATGCTTAATCCTTAAACATCCCAATATATAATTCACCTTCATCATTCATAGTAGCGCGAAACATGCCAGGTGTATTAAACTCCATTGCCATATTACCATTAGCATCAATGGCAATAATACCGCCATTGCCTTTGCCGTTACCTATGCTTGGTAATTTATTTTGGACAACTTGTTTCGCAGCTTCTTTTAAAGACAAATTTTTATATTCCATCAATGCAGAAATATCATAAGCTACCATACCGCGGATAAAATATTCGCCCCAACCGGTGCTGGAAACTGCGCAGGTATTGTTATTGGCGTAAGTGCCAGCACCAATAATAGGAGAATCACCAATACGTCCCCAGCGTTTGTTGGTCATACCACCTGTTGATGTTCCTGCAGCTAGATTGCCATGTTTATCTAAAGCAGCACACCCCACGGTTCCAAATTTAGAATTCTGAATATCGGAATCATAAAATGAAGCCACTTTTTTATTTTCAGAGGCTTTGACGCGTTCTAAGGCTTTCATGCTTTTTTCAGTGTGAAAATAAGAAGGGTCTACAATGTCTAAACCTTGTTCTTGGGCGAAGGTTTCTGCACCTTCTCTTGCAAGCATAACATGAGGGGATTTTTCCATAATAACCCTTGCCAAATCTATGGGGTTTTTAACGGTTTTAGTGCCAGCCGATGCACCAGCATTTAGGGTGCTGCCGTCCATAATAGAAGCATCGTGCTCGCACATGCCTTCGTTTGTGTAAACACCGCCTTTGCCAGAATTAAAAAGGGGGGAATCTTCCAAGATATTTATAGTTTTTTGTACTGCATCTATGCTTGTACCGCCGTCTTTCAATATGTTGTATCCAACCCGAATGGCTTCTTCAAGTTTTTGACGGTATTCTTCTTCTTTTTCTTCTGATATATTATCTTTTCGAATATAGCCTGCACCACCATGAATAATAATTGAGAACTCTGATGTTTCAGGTGTTTTTTCTGCATATGTAGCGGTTTCTTTTACATCTTCTTTACAAGAGTAAAATAAAATGATGGATACAAGCAATACAATAATTTTTTTCATTGTGAAATATGATTTTTTAGCTACTAAAGTTAGTGATTTTATCATTAATAAATTTCAACAAAAACAACATTTTATTAGTATATTCGCAAATAATTTAAACATATTTAATAAATCAATAATTAATGAAGACATTAGCGACTGATTTCGGTATAGATGAGGCACTTGATAGTTTAGGTATAAAAGCTATTAACGAAGGCACATCTACAGGGTCAAATAATTTTTCTAATGGTGAAATCATCGAGAGTTATTCGCCAGTTGATGGACAACTAATCGGAAAAGTAAAAACCACTACAAAAGAAGATTATGAGCAAGTGATGGATGCCGCAACTTCCGCATTTAAAACATGGCGAACTATGCCTGCACCACAGCGTGGAGAAATTGTACGCCAATTTGGGGATAAATTACGCGAAAAGAAAGATGCTTTGGGCAAATTAGTATCCTACGAAATGGGAAAAAGCTACCAAGAAGGTTTAGGCGAAGTACAAGAAATGATTGATATCTGTGATTTTGCTGTTGGGTTATCGCGTCAATTACATGGTTTAACCATGCATTCCGAACGTCCTGGACATCGTATGTACGAGCAATACCATCCGTTAGGTGTTGTGGGTATTATTTCAGCATTTAATTTTCCAGTGGCGGTTTGGGCGTGGAATACAGCTCTAGCGTGGATTTGTGGTGATGTTTGTGTTTGGAAACCTTCAGAAAAGACACCTCTTTGTGGAATTGCTTGTCAAAATATTGTAGCAGAAGTTTTTGCTGAAAACAACCTGCCAGAAGGTATTTCCTGCTTAATTAATGGTGATTATAAAGTTGGCGAGTTTATGACGAAAGATGCTAGAATTCCATTGATTTCAGCTACGGGCTCTACCAGAATGGGTAAGATTGTAGCAAAGGAAGTTGGAGGTCGTTTAGGGAAATCACTTTTAGAATTAGGTGGAAATAATGCCATCATTGTTACCCCAGATGCTGATATTAAAATGACGGTAATTGGCGCCGTTTTTGGCGCTGTTGGTACTGCAGGACAACGTTGTACCTCTACACGTCGTTTAATTATCCATGAATCTATTTATGATAAAGTAAAACATGCTGTGGTAGATGCCTACAAACAACTGCGTATTGGAAACCCTTTAGATGAAAACAATCATGTTGGGCCTTTAATTGATACTAGTGCAGTGGATATGTATAATAAAGCTTTAAAAAGAGTAGTTGAAGAAGGTGGAAATATAGTAGTTGAAGGTGGTGTACTTTCAGGGGAAGGCTATGAAAGTGGCTGCTACGTAAAACCAGCCATTGCAGAAGCAAAACCGGATTTTAAAATTGTACAACACGAAACATTCGCACCAGTTTTATATTTATTAAAATACTCTGGTAATATTGAAAATGCAATTGATATTCAAAATGAAGTAGCTCAGGGATTATCCTCTGCAATTATGACAAATAATTTACGCGAAGCTGAACGTTTCTTATCCGTTCAAGGATCAGATTGTGGAATAGCAAATGTAAATATAGGGACTTCTGGTGCTGAAATAGGCGGTGCATTTGGTGGCGAAAAAGATACTGGTGGTGGACGAGAATCTGGCTCTGATGCTTGGAAAATTTACATGCGTAGACAAACTAATACCATCAATTATACAACAGAATTACCACTAGCTCAAGGTATTAAATTTGATTTGTAAAATCTTATATAGTATCTGTATTAAAAAGTCACATTCTCTAGAGTGTGACTTTTTAAGTTTCTATGGTTCTTAATGTATGAGTTTAAAGTGTTATATTGTAAGCACTTATAATTTATTAACCATAAACTATTGTAAAAATGAGTAAAAAAACATCCTATCTTTTAGGAATTATACTCACTATTATTCTCGGAACAATTTTGTATTATTTTCTATGTTGTAGTATATGCTGTGGCAAAGAAAGTTGTGAGTACAAAAAAGATGAGATTAAAAGTGTAGTAACTCCAGAAATTAAAGATGCAACCAGAAATGCATTCATGGTTGAAGACGCCAACGGCGACTTTAACATTAAAATGAATGATAATTTCAATTTCAAAACTTCTAATTTTTCAATCCTAGATCCAGTATCTGAAAATGTTGAAAAAGGTGTTTTAAAATTAAAAGATTATCTAATAGCAAACCCTTCAAAAGATATTGAAATTACAGGGCTTTATAAAAGTGATGAAGTCAATAATTCTGCATATCCAAATTTAGGATTAGCACGAGCAAATTCAGTTAAAAACTATTTAGTATTACATGGTGTGCCATCAAAACAGATTGACACCTTTGGAAAATTAAATGACGACATCAATCCAAACGAGAGCGGAACATTATTCGGTCCGCTAAAATTTGGAATGTTAACATTAGATGCTTCTGACACCTCAATGCTAGAAGCTCTAGAAAAAGCATGTCAAGAAGTAAGGGATAACCCTTTAGTACTTCATTTTAAAACTGGTCAAGCTGCCATTAATCTAACTCCAGAGCAACGTAAAAAAATTGCAGATATGTCACATTGTGTTGATAAATTAGGTGTAAAGGTTCAAGTGGTTGGGCACACAGATAACACTGGAGATGCTACAAATAATCTTGCATTAGGACTAAAACGTGCAGATTTTGCTAAAGGCTATTTAACTAAAAACGGCATTTTAGAAGGTAATATTGAAACATCATCTAAAGGACAAACAGAACCTATTGCAGATAATGCAACAGATGAAGGTAAAGCAGAAAACAGAAGAACAGTAATAACAATTAACTAAATTAAAAATATAAAATTATGAATTGGTGTATATTAATTCCATTATTAGTAGGTGCAATTTGCGCAATTTTAGGATACTTATTAGGAAGACTTTTAGGAGGCGGGAATGATAATGATTGCGAAGATAGACTAGCGAAATTACAAGCAGATTTAGATGCTTGTAAAAGTAAAAGAATGTCTTTAGAAGGCGATTTAAAATCAACAAAAGCCTCTTTAGCATCTTCTTTAACAGCTGCATCTGCACCAGCAGCAGTAGCAATTTCATCTTTTGATGCAACTGCAGCTAAAGCAGTTTTTGGTAAGAAGATAAAAGAAGATGATTTAACTATTGTTGAAGGCATAGGCCCAAAAATTCAAGAGTTATTTCATAATCAAGATGTTAAAACATGGAAAGCACTATCAGAATGTTCCATTGAAAAATGTCAAGATGTTTTAAAATCTGGTGGCGATCGTTTTAAAATGCATAAACCAAATACTTGGCCTAAGCAAGCTAAAATGGCTTATGAGGGTAAATGGGCAGAACTTTTAAAATGGCAAGATGAACTAGATGGAGGAAAATAGATAAAAGTAAAACTAGTAATAGAGAAAGCCGCTTTGTAAAAGAAGCGGTTTTTTTGTATATTAATTTAAAAATTAAACCTTTTTAAATATTAAAAGTCTAAAGGGTTATATAGATATTAATATTCTCTTAAAATTATGCCCATGAAGGTCAAACATATTCAACATTTATACAGACGTATCGGTTTTGGAATACTTCCTTCAATACTAGAAACTATTTCTGCAAAAAGTAAATCGCAAATAGTAGATGATTTAATTAAAGCCTCAAATAACACTACGACATTAGAAGTTGATATTTCTGAAATCAAGGATATATTTGGAGGTATGATGATGAGTGGCTCTAAGTTAGATGCCGATACACGGCGAAAAATTCAGAAAATAAGTAGAAAAAAACAAGTAGAACTAAATGTCTCTTGGATTAACCGGTTGGCAAGTACACCAGAATTACTTCGCGAAAAAATGACACTATTCTGGGCAAATCATTTTGTGTGTGAAGACAATAGTATTGTTTATATTCAGCAATTCAATAATACGTTGAGGCAGCATGCTTTAGGGAATTTTGGCGATTTTGTAAAAGCTATTTCTAAAGAAGCAGCCATGACAAAATACCTTAATACCAAGCAAAACAGAAAGCAGAAGCCTAATGAAAATTTTGCAAGAGAACTCATGGAGTTGTTTACTCTAGGCGAAGGGCATTATACCGAGCAAGACATTAAAGAAAGTGCTAGAGCGTTTACAGGTTATAGCCACAATTTGCGAGGAGAGTTTGTGTTTAAAAAACGACAACACGATTATACTGATAAAACATTCTTTGAAGAAATAGGAAATTTTAATGGCAACGATATTATCGATATCATTTTAAAAAAACGCCAATGTGCAAAATTTATTTGTACAAAAGTGTACCGCTACTTTGTAAATGATGTTGTAGATGAGGCACATATTGATATGATGACAGATGTATTTTATAAAGATTATAGCATTGAAAACCTAATGCGATTTGTTTTAACATCTAATTGGTTTTACGACGACAAAAATATAGGCTCAAAAATAAAATCGCCAGTAGAGTTTTTGGTTGGGTTAAAACATACGGTACCCGTAACTTTTAAAAACAGAAAACAAGTACTGCAAATTCAACGCTTATTAGGGCAAACCTTGTTAGATCCACCTAATGTAGCAGGCTGGAAAGGAGGGCGAAACTGGATAGATAGTAACACCATCATGCTTCGTTTAAAATTACCATCGCTATTACTCAACAACGCTTACATTTCTAATATTAAAAATGGAAATAGGGATGCAATGATTGAAACTAAAAAGCAGCAATTCAAGAAAAAATATGGCAAACGTTTTAATACGGAAACCAATTGGGGTTATTTTAAAAAGCACTATAAAAATATTGCATTACAAGATATGGAAGCCCACATTTTGGCTTGCTCATTAAGTGAAGATGCAAAAACCTATTTGCAATCTTTACAAAAAGTATCAAAACAAGAATACTGCATACAACTTATGTCTTTACCCGAATATCAAATGTGTTAATTATGGACAGAAGAAAATTTTTAAAACAATCGTCTTTAGCAAGTAGCCTATTTTTTGTGCCAAGTTTCGTAAAAGCTTTTGAGGAAGTGGCAAGTAGTAAGTTAGGCTATAAACGTTTAGTAATTATACAATTATCAGGCGGAAACGATGGTTTAAATACAGTAATACCCTTTAGAAACGATTTGTATTATAAAGAGCGCCCAACTTTAGGATTAGCGCAAAACGATATAATAAAACTAAATGATGAGGTTGGTTTAAATGCCAGTTTAGCACCATTAAAACGACTTTACGATAAAGGCTACGTATCCATCATAAACAATGTGGGCTATCCAAACCCCATCCGATCCCATTTTAGATCTATGGATATTTGGCAAACCGCATCAGACTCTAACCAATACGCGCAAAGTGGCTGGATTGGGCGTTATTTAGATAATTATGGTAAACAATCCCATAGTGCTATTGAGATAGATGATAGTTTATCGCTAGCTATGAAAGGCGAAAGTATAAACGCCATAGCTACGTTAGACCCTAAAATTATGTACAACCTATCAAAAGGACCCTACCTCAAAAACATCAATAAACATTTAGCAGATAAACATTTAAGCGAACATAATTTGGGCTATTTGTATAAGTCTATGATTGCCGCAGAATCTTCAGCCAAATACATTTACGAAACCTCAAAAACAGTAACTAGCAAAAAAGAATATCCAAAAAGTAAGTTTGGTAAACAAATGAAAACCACAGCACAATTCATCAATTCGCATTTACAAACCAAGGTATATTATACCGCCCTTGGTGGTTTTGATACGCATGTTAATCAAAAAGCCACTCAAAAGCGCTTATTAAATATGTATGCGCAAAGTATGGAAGCATTTGTAGAAGATTTAAAAGCCAATAACACCTTTAAAGACACCTTAATTTTAACCTTTTCAGAGTTTGGGCGTCGCGTAAAACAAAATGCTAGTGTGGGTACAGACCATGGTACGGCAAATAACGTTTTTATAATTGGAGAAAACCTCAAAAAGCAAGGGCTTTATAATAACATGGCGAGCCTAAGTGATTTAGATAAAAACGGCGATTTAAAATTCGAAATAGATTTTAGAACCATTTACGCCACCGTTTTAGATAAATGGCTCGAGGTAGACGATAAAAAAGTATTGAATAAATCCTTTAATCAATTAGATTTTATTTAGAATTATTTGGGCATTACCCTCCTAAGGTCGGGTCGGGCTTTCACTACTCAATCCCTCTCCCGATAACTATCGGGAGAGGGGATTTCAAACATGCCGTTCAATCCCTAATGCAGACTAGCTTGCTAGCTAAATTTTTAATGTAAATCGTATTGTATTTTTGGGAGGTTCGTTTAACGCCCACTGTGTATGGCGTAGTGAGGCGCGCCTCACGGATAGCCATTGTTGCGCCTCATTCGCTATACACGCTGATGTGTGTAGTTTCGTTTGGAGTTCTCGTAGACTCGACTAAATATACACAAAATTGTCGAGGTGCGACAAACAGTGGGCGATGGTATGTAATTAGTAGAAGGGAAGCGTTTGCAAAACGCGATTCTACGTGCCGCAGGCAATTACATACCATCGGTCTAGTGTAAAAATAGTAACGGATTTTCACGCACTAATTCTTCGGTTAAACACAGAACTTTTTGATTATTACATATTTTCATTTTAGCGACTAAACCGCTATTATTTTTATACAATGTTGAGCTTAGTTTTTTTCTATTTTTTTTATATCCTTGGTCATATTCGGGTTGATGTATTCCATAAAACTTCCAAAGTATGTTTTAAGTCGTTTTGACTGATTTTCTTCGCAACTATTCAAGTAGTTTATAAATGATTTTAAGCACTCAACTCGACCATTCAAACTTCTTTTTCCACTTTCATTTGATAAAGGAAATTTTGAATAGATATCAACGAAAGAATCATTATCAAAAATTGGTGTGTCTTGAACTATCAAATCAAAATAATGAAAACGAGTACATAACTCTTTTATATAATAATACCCTTTTAAGGTAATTGTGATATTAAAGTCATCAGGTATGTTTTTTCTATCAATGTCAGTCAATACTTCATCTGTGTCAATTAAAGAGGTATCAATTAAATCTAAGATTGCAGACCTTAAAGTTTTAATTGTATAGCCAAATTGTGTAAACAACTCATAAATAGAATTGATAGATATAAAACGATTAGTATTTCCTTCGTTTTCAAATAACTTCACTAACTCTTTAAGCAAATAATAATTTAAAAAGTGGTCTGTTGAATTTTCATTTGGTAGTAAAATATTATGTATGGCACTATTTTTTGAGTTGTAATAATGCTTGTTAATTAAACCTATTGATTTAATAAATTCGTGAAAGGGAATTGGACTATGAGTTTCATCTTCTACTCTAAACCTTTCTCTCATTATATAATCTTCAACCTTTGTGTGACCTGAAGTAAGAAACAATTTAAAGATGCGTAAACCTTCTCTAATATTAGGATATGTTGTTTGATTTAAAAAGTCAATAATCTCGTTATTGTCCGATGAAAAAACAGAACTTTTTAAACTTGTAAGAAACTCTATTACTGCTTGGTTATTAATTTTTACTTTATACCCTTTTGAATTCTGAGCTTCTATCTCAAAATCATCAACATTTAAATTTTCTAAAGTGTAGTCAAGTCTTTTTTGCAGAACTTCGGAATATTTTGGCGCTGTTATATGATATACATTACTTTCATAAGCATCAAATGGTGGCGCAAATCTCCATTTATAATAATAACCTTCTCTTAGACTAATTACTGAACCACATAGACTTGTCTTTGCTAAAGAATGAGCAAAAAGAAAAACTTGCTCTTGAACTGCATCTTTAAATTGGTCCGCATTATCTATAATTATTATTAATCTTTTTCTTCTGTCTCTAATGAAATACTTACTGAGATTCTCTAAATGTTCTCGATAATTTTTTTGTTTTTCAGTTAAGAAATCTGACACTTTTTGTTGGTAAATACCTTCATTATTTTCCTTGTCATATGACCAGCTACCTTTGTCAAACCTCTTAATTTCTTTAAGGTAAATCCGCTTTAAAGTTTTAAGGGAATGTAAATCAATGTTGTCGTATTTGTCAAAAATATTTTCAAGTATATTTTTACAAATTAATTCAGAATCAAATGTGTTATTAGTGTCGAAATAGCTTCTTAGATCTAAGTATGTGATTAGATGGTCATTTAAATCATTATCTTTAGTTTGAAACTTAAAAAGGTGATTTATAAAAGTAGATTTACCAGCACCTTTAGAACCAATTATCACTATTGGTTTAGGTGGTGTTAAATTTTGAGAAGTTATTTCATCTTGATTAATTTCATCAGTGATTTGTTTCTGTATATTTGAAGTGTTAACAGCTGGAATTACATTGGATAATTTTGGTGCAACATCTGCAAATAGTCGTTCAATGTCATCTCTATTTTTCTTAGTTTCTTTATTTTCAACAAAACATTTCTCAATAAAATCGTCATTACTTTCAGATTCCGTACTAAACATTTCCCCAAATACACTATTTATTATGGGTGTAATTTTAGAGCTTAGAGGGTTTCTTATTAATTCTTTTTCTTTTTGAGTGAGTTTAGAGAATATAGTTTGACTTGGGTTTATATTACTTGGAAGGTCATAAATAAAACCACCGTTGTTAACCACTGAAAATTTAGATAAGGCTTCATAAAATTCTACAAAACGATTTTCTATATCCTCAAGTCCATTAAAAATTAAGCAAGTATTCTCTTTCCAACTTGTACCATCAGAATTATATAATCTTAAAATCACATATTGTTTTCCATTAGTAATAACTCCATAATTGACACCGTAGTCTCCTGCATAATTCCTAATTTGGGTAATTACATCTTCGTTTTCTTTTAAAAACGTTTTTACTTTGCAAGTTTTATGTCTTTTAGGAATTACAAATTCTTTGAAGTTTCTTTTTGCTTCAATAATGAAGTGAAATCCAGAAATAGATACTTTATAGTCAAAATACCCAGAATCAACTCTTCCTTCTCTTGAGACATCAGATTCGCTCCATCCAAGTATTTTAAAAAGTACATTGTCAATTAATTTTGAGCGAGTATCTGACTCATTGATATCTTCATTTATAAACTTATCAAATTCAGTTTTTAGTGAATTAAAAGTTTCAAAGGATTCATCTACTGACAATGTTTTCTCCATAATTTGTTTCAAATTAAGCACAATGCATAGATAAGTTTCCGTTTCAATGAAACTTATCGGTTGTTAAACGAAGTTATCATTTTTTTCTGACAAAGTCAAGTTGTATTTACCTAAAGAATAACTGATACAAATAGTATATAGGTTTTTTGAAACAAGGCTAAATTTTTAGCACTTGTAAAACATACTTAATCATTGAAGAGAAAAAAAGACATAAAAAAAAACCTTGAATCCAATCTTGACGATTTGGGGCACAAGGTTTAATTAAAAAGATTAATAGCGGTGCAAATATAGGAATTATTCTATGTTTTCAAAATTTTAATGTTAATTTACAGTTAAATTTATTAACATTTGTTAATTGTACTTTACTTTTCTTAGTATTCGCATAGATTCTTTATATAAATTGTAAATGTCTTTATTATAAGATTTTAAGTAAGGTTTTGCTTCGTTTAGTTTATCTAAAGCCTTATCAAAATCATTGAAATAACAAATTAAATAAGTGGCGGGTAAATTTTTTAAATCTGACGTTTCTCTTGGGCTTAATGTTATCCCTTTTTTCAGTTTATCTAAAACAGCATTATTGGTATTATAAATATGATGAAGATCTTTTTTATTGAATTGTGGAGGCTCAAACAACAAGCGTGTTTCAATATTGTAGTTAGCATTATCCTCAAATTTTATAACAGTTTCTTCTAATTGGTAATACTTATTGGAGTTTTGAAGTCCAAGATTTACATATTCAATAATTTTAAAACTATCGTCATTTATAGCTATTGAAACTTCGTCTAATGCAGAAAAAAATAAGCGTACTTGCTCATTAATAAGTTCTATATCTACACGAGAATAAAACGTCTCGTTTTTAATTTCTTTTTTTTGTCCTGCCCAACATACCACAAAATATTCTTTAAAAACTTTGTACTGCGGATTGAAGTCTTTCCTAAAATTCATAAAATCGAAAACACCGTTTAAGGTATGTTCAATATTATTTTGAGCATGTTTTTCAATGGCCTCAACAATATGGGAGTTTAGGTCTTTAATTTCAATATCAAAAACCTTAGGCATACTCATACTACCATCTCTAAAAAATACAGAACCACCATAATATTTCCAGATATTTTTTCTGAGTGAAGTGGTTTTTCCAGTGGGGCGAATGGTAACTAACCCCACAACTTTATCTTCGGGTAAATGCGGAAATGGTATATTCTCATATTGCACAATAGGCGGATGAGACAAATACGCATTAATTAGATTTTGAATTTTGCTATCATCAAAAAAATCAACCCCAATAATGTTGTTATCTTCATCTTCAACCCCAATTACGATATAAGAATTGTTTTTTGGATTACTATTAGAAAGTGCACATATGTGTTTTAAAAACTTTGCTTTCCCTTCTTTATGACTAATATCAATTTTTCGCTTTTTATCATAAAAACTATTCTCATCATTATGAGCTAAAAGGTGTTTTATGAGTAGGCGTTTGTTAATCATTTAGACAGGGTCTATTTTTATTTTTATTATTTATTCAAGTCTAATCGAATTTTGGTCCCTTGCGATTTGAGTTTTTTAAATAATTCATGAATTTAGATAGTTGGTTAATAAGTTCTTCAACTTTAGAATTAAGTTTATCATAGGTTAGTTCATCAATATGTTTTCTTCTGTAACATCTTAATAATTGAGCTTTAGTTTCAGAACAAGAACCTCTTGAAAACCCTAAGAACATTATAAATTCTTTATTGCCGCCTCTTCCGAAACCTTCTGCAATATTATCCATTACAGATCCTGAGGAGCCATTTATTTGTTCCCTTAATTTATAGTCGTTTTTTAAAGGAGTGTTAATTATAATTCCCCAAATATCATCGCAAAAAGCGACAGCTTCTTTGTAAATTTCTAAACTTTCAAATGAACTGTGATGTGCCATATAACTTGAATAATTAATAACAATAAATAATGTTCAACTTTGGTAAATAAATCTACAAAGATTTTTTAACCAAAGTTGAACTAGCTTGAGCAGTACAAAACATTAAAACATCGGCGATATTAACATGAGGTGGTCTAGAAACTGCAAAATAAATTACTTCTGCCACATCTTTGGCTTGTAAAGCCTTAAAGCCTTTATAAACGGAATCTGCTTCTTTACCATTTTTAAAACGCACTTTTGAAAACTCGGTTTCTACCAACCCAGGATTTATGGCACCTACTTTAATACCAAACGGATTCAAATCAATACGCATTCCATCAGTAATCGCTAAAACGGCGTGTTTGCTGGCACAATACACATTACCTTTTGGGTAAACTTCTTTTCCTGCAGAAGAACCAATGTTTATAATATGCCCAGACTTACGCTTAGTCATTTGCGGAATAACAGCTTTACTTACATAAAGTAAACCTTTTACATTTATGTCCATCATGGCATCCCAATCGTCAATATTTCCTGTTTGAATGGGGTCTAAACCATGAGCGTTTCCAGCGTTATTTATGAGAATATCAATTTGTTTAAAATCTTTAGGTAGTGTTTTTATGGCTTTTATAGCTTCAGCTTTATCACGAACATCAAAATTTAAAATGTGTACATCGGTTAAGCGTTCCAAAGCTTTTTGTATAGTTTTTAAGCGTTGTAAGCGGCGTCCGCAAAGGACTAAATTAATGCCTTGCTTTGCAAACTCGTATGCTGTGGCTTCGCCAATACCACTTGTAGCTCCTGTAATTAGGGCGGTTTTTTTCATGTGTTGAATTATTATGTTGCTTATAAAAATACTCAAAAACCTGATTTTGAATACTATTTATTTCTTAACAAATTGATTTTAAGCAAAAACAGGTGTTAAATATGCCATACCCATGACCTTAATATAGACTTTAACTGATTGACCCGCGTTAGGGATTGAACGACATGTTTGAAATCCTTTTTAAAACTTGATAACTGATAATTGTGTTTTATATAAAAATTAACAGATTGCCACGTCGCATACTCCTCGCAATGACGTTTTAAAAAGATTGAGTAGTGAAAGCCCGACCCCATTTTTTGGGGTAACGCCTAAATGATTTTTAAGGATTTAAGATAAACTTATACTAATAATTTGTTAAATACCATCAACATTGATATTGTCTAGTATTTTTAACCATTTTTTAACACCTTTACAATAATATTTTTAACATTTTGCAATGCTAAAATTATGGCGTTATATTCGAGCTTTTAATAAAATAAAAAATGATGGAAGAAACAGGTACAATTGATATTAAATCAATTAATGAGAAAATTGAAAAAGAAAGTGCTTTTGTTGATTTACTAATGCTTGAAATGAACAAGGTTATTGTAGGTCAGAAACACATGGTGGAACGCTTGTTAATTGGCTTACTTGGTCAAGGACATATTCTTTTAGAAGGAGTTCCTGGTTTAGCAAAAACTTTAGCGATAAATACTCTAGCTCAAGCGGTTGATGGTAGCTTTAGTAGAATACAGTTTACACCAGATTTATTACCAGCAGATGTTACAGGTACATTGATTTACAACATGAAAGTCAATGATTTTTCAATTAAAAAGGGACCGATATTTGCAAATTTTGTTCTGGCAGATGAGATAAACAGAGCGCCTGCAAAAGTACAATCTGCTTTACTTGAAGCCATGCAAGAGAAACAAGTAACAATTGGAGACGAAACGTTTATTTTAGACAAACCATTTTTAGTAATGGCAACTCAAAACCCTGTAGAACAAGAAGGAACTTATCCATTACCTGAGGCGCAGGTAGACCGTTTTATGCTTAAAACTGTTATTGATTATCCAAAAATTGATGAGGAGCAATTGATTATGAGGGCTAATTTAAAAGGCGCTTGGGATAAAGTAAACCCTGTAGTGTCTTTAAAGCAAATTCTAGATGCTCAAAAAGCGGTAAGAGAGGTTTACATGGATGAAAAAATTGAGAAATATATTCTAGATATCATATTTGCAACGCGATATCCAGATAAATATAGACTTCCTGCATTAAAACCATTAATTTCTTTTGGAGCTTCGCCTCGTGGAAGTATAAATTTAGCAACGGCAGCAAAATGTTATGCATTTATTAAGCGTCGTGGTTATGTAATTCCTGAGGATGTTCGTGCTGTAGTTTATGATGTGTTACGCCATAGAATTGGCATTACTTACGAAGCCGAAGCTGAAAATGTAACTTCAATGGACATCATCAACAAAATAGTAAACGAGATAGAGGTACCATAAAAAAGAGTTTCCTGTGTTCAGTCTTAGTATGCAGTTGTTTACTCAAGACTGAACAACATAAAACTCAACGGTTTATTGATAACTGAATACTGCGACTGAAAACTGTTTACTGAATAGATGGATACTAAAGAATTACTAAAAAAAGTACGTAAAATAGAGATTAAGACACGCCGGTTGTCTGATCATATTTTTGGAGGAGAATATCATTCTACCTTTAAAGGACGAGGTATGACCTTTAGTGAAGTACGCCAATATCAATTTGGAGATGATGTAAGGAATATTGATTGGAATGTTACTGCTCGTTACAATGAACCTTTTGTAAAAGTTTTTGAAGAAGAACGCGAACTTACCATGATGCTTATGGTAGATGTTTCGGGCTCTGAATTGTTTGGTACTGAGCAACAATTTAAAAATGAGGTGGTTACAGAAATTGCAGCAACATTAGCGTTTTCTGCAACACAGAATAATGATAAAATAGGACTGATTTTATTTTCAGATCAAGTAGAGTTATATATTCCGCCAAAAAAAGGGCGTTCTCATGTTCTTAGAATTATTCGAGAACTCATTGAGTTTGAACCAGAAAGCAAGCAAACTAATTTAGCTGAAGCCTTAAAATTCATGCAAAACGTCATGAAAAAGAAGGCTATTGTTTTTGTGTTATCAGATTTTATTACAGATGATTATCATCAAACCATGAAAATTGTATCTGGAAAGCACGATGTTACCGGTATAAGGGTTTACGACAAACATGAAGAAGCTATCCCTAATCTGGGTATGGTTCAGATGTTTGATGAAGAAACGGGGGAATTGATGTTGGTAAACACTGCTTCAAAAAAAGTGCGTACTAACTACGCAAAATTCTACAATCAAAAAGTAGATTATTATAAAGAAAGCTTCACGAAATCTGGAGCAGGTGCTATTGATTGTCGTGTAGACGAGAGTTATGTAAAAAAACTATTAGGGTATTTTAAAAGACGAGGATAAAAGATTAACGGTTTATGATTAACGAATTACCATTTATGAATTTTAAAATAAAGCTTGCAAGAACACTTGTTTTGTCTTTATTCTTTATTCTATTTTCTTTTTTCTCATTTGCACAAGTTTCCTCAACTATAGATTCAACTTCAATAAAAATTGGTGAGCAAATTACTTACCATATTCAAGTCGAAGCGGATACAACCGATTTGGTGGTTTTTCCTGAAGGACAAACATTTCTGCCATTAGAAATGATTGAATCCTATGATATTGATACACTAAAAAATAAAGACAAGTTTAGCCTTATAAAAAAATACGGATTAACGCAGTTTGATTCTGGAGGGTATACCATTCCAAGACAAAAAATTATTATTGGAGATAAAACGTTTTTTACGGATTCTTTAAAAGTTGAAGTTAATAACGTAGTAGTAGATACAACTAAGGGGCTTTACGATATAAAACCTATTATTGCAGTTAATAAAAAAGGCAGTGATTGGTGGAAATATGTATTACTTACGTTACTTGTTATTGGTATAATAGCCTTTTTATTATACTGGTTTATTTGGAGGAAAAAACCATTAACCGAGGAAGAGGAAATAGCATTATTACCACCTTATGATAGAGCTAAACTAGCTTTAAAGAAGTTAGATGAAAGTCCGTATTTAGAAAATGAAAATTTAAAAGGGTACTATTCTGAACTTACATTTATTATCAGAAAATATCTTGATGAAAAAGTATACGATAAGGCTCTTGAAAGTACCACGGATGAATTAATAACAAGATTAAACTTGCTTAAAGAAGGTAATCAAGTAGATTTAAGTAAAGAAGATATTAAGAATTTAGAAAGTATTTTAAAGCGTGCCGATTTAGTAAAATTTGCAAAATCTGCTCCAGATGTTGAATTGGCAAAAATTGATAGAGACACTATTGATGTTGAGATAGATCATGTTAAAGAAGCACTACCTGAACCTACCGAAGAAGAGAAACTCTTAGATGAAGCCTATAGAGAAGAACAAGAACGAAAAAAGAAACGCAGAAAGGTTTGGTTAACTATAGGTATCAGTGTGTTTTTATTGTTGGCAACAATTACAGGTTTTTCGGTTAAATATGGTTTTGATTTTGTAAAAGACACCATCATTGGGCATGATAGTAAAGAGCTGTTGGAAGGCGATTGGGTTACAAGTGAATATGGTTTTCCTCCTATAAGTATTTCAACACCTAAAGTTTTAAAACGTTTTGAGTTACCTGTGCCAGATGAAATGAAGTCGCAAGTAAGTATGTCGTCGTTTATCTATGGATCATTATTGGAATCTTTTAGCGTCATGGTAAACACGTCAACTTACAAGAACTTAGGTGATAATGAAATTGATATTCAGCAAACATCAGAAGGCAGTATAAAAGCCATGGAGCAACAAGGTGCACAGGATATTGTCGTTTTAAGGGATAAGTTTACAACGCCCAATGGAGCCGAAGGTCTAAAGACTTATGGTACACTAAAGGCTAAAAACCCGATTACTCAAACTGAGCAAGATGGTAATTATATATTATTACAGTTTGCATCTGAGAATATATTGCAGCAAATAATTATCACATCACCTAGAGATGATGTTTATGCAGAACAGATTGTAGAACGTATTTTAAATTCAGTTGAACTTAAACCAGCAGAAGAATAATGTTTGAAGGCATCGAATTTGTAAATAAAGAGTTTTTCTGGTTGCTGTTAGTGCTTCCATTGGCTGTGCTTTGGTATATTTTTAAAAATAAAAAACAAACAGCAGAGCTTAAAATATCAAGTCTTAAAGGTTTTAAGATTACAAGTTCTTGGTTGCCAAAACTAAGGCATCTATTGTTTTTATTGCGTTTAACAGCCTTAGCTTTATTAATTTCTGCTTTGGCAAGACCACAATCTGTAGATGTCTCTACAAAAACAAAAACAACACGTGGAATTGATATTGTTATGGCTATTGATGTTTCGGCAAGTATGCTGGCTAAAGATTTATCACCAAATAGACTAGAAGCATTAAAAAAGGTAGCATCAGAATTTATTAAAGGAAGACCAAATGACCGTATCGGGCTTGTTGAATATGCAGGAGAGAGTTATACAAAAACACCAATAACTAGTGACAAAGCCATTGTGTTGCGCTCTTTAAAAAGTATAAGATATAATACAATAATTGAAGGTGGAACAGCCATAGGTATGGGTTTAGCTACCTCAGTAAATAGATTAAAAGATAGTAAAGCTAACAGTAAAGTTATTATTTTATTAACTGATGGTGTAAACAACTCAGGCTTTATAGATCCTAAAATTGCGAGTGAGTTAGCTGTGGAATATGGTATAAAAACATATACTATTGGTTTAGGAACTAACGGAATGGCATTATCTCCTGTTGCTATTTTGCCTAACGGAAATTTCCAATATGGTAGAATTCAAGTAGAGATAGATGAAGAGTTGTTAAAGGAGATAGCAGAAGTAACAGGCGGAAAGTATTTTAGAGCCACAAACAATAAAAAGCTTGAAGAGATTTATGAAGAAATAAATAAGCTTGAGAAAACAGAAATAGAAGAATTTAAATATTATAATTACGAAGAAAAGTATCGTCCATTAGTCATTCTAGCAGGCCTTTTATTGCTTATAGAATTACTATTGCGTTATACTGTTTTTAGGAGTTTTGTATAGTAGTTTTTTTGTCACTTCCGCGAAGGCGGAAACCTTAAAATAAAAATATTAGTGAAATTCGTGGTAAAGCAGCTAAGTAAATCCGCGACAAACAACTAAACAATTAATGTATCAATTAGAAGAAAAAATATGGTTTTGGGTATTAGGGGTTATTCCGTTAATAATCCTACTCTTCTCTTTACTCCAGTTTTGGAGATACAGAACACAGAAAAAGTTTGCAGATGCACCACTCTTGAAACGATTGAGTCCAAACCGATCCGTATTTAAATCAATTTTAAAAGTTATAGTTTTATGTTTAGCATTCTTTTGTTTAGCTATAGCTTTGGTTAACCCTAAAATTGGTACAAAACTTGAAACTGTAAAACGCGAAGGTGTAGATATTGTTTTTGCTGTTGATGTTTCAAAAAGTATGCTTGCTGAAGATATCGCACCCAACCGATTGGATAAATCTAAGCAATTAGTAACGCAAATAATCAATAATTTAGCTAGTGATCGTGTTGGAATTATCGCTTACGCAGGAAAAGCTTTTCCGCAATTACCAATAACAACAGATTATGCATCAGCAAAAATGTTTTTGCAGAGTATGAATACTGATATGTTATCATCACAAGGTACAGCAATAAACGAAGCTATTAAATTAGCCAGCACCTATTTTGATGATGAAGAGCAAACCAATCGTGTGCTTATTATAATATCAGATGGTGAAGACCATAGCGAACAGGCCGCAGTAGTTGCAGAAGAAGCTAGTGAAGAAGGTATTAGAATATTTACTATTGGGGTTGGCGATGTAAAAGGAGGCCCAATTCCTATAAAACGTAATGGTATAGTTTTAAATTATAAAAAAGATAGTCAAGGTGAGACCGTTATCACAAAGCTAAATGAGGAAACCCTTCAAAATATAGCATCAGAGGCCAATGGAGCCTACATTAATGGAAAAAGCACAAAAGATGTGGTTGCCAATATTCGTGAGATTTTAAATGCCATGGATAAAACGGAGTTTGAAGCCAAAGAGTTTGCCGATTTTAAAGATCAGTTTCAATGGTTTTTAGGATTTGGTATTTTCTTTTTACTTATTGATATTTTTCTTTTAGAAAGAAAAACATCATGGTTAAAAAAATTAAATTTATTTAATGAAAATCTATAAAATTTAAACTTTTATAAATTTTTTAACGAACCCAAAGCAAAGGGTTTTATAATTTAGAATAAAAAAAATGAAAATTTTAGTAGCTATAACATTAGTTTTTGCTTCGCTTTTTTCTTTCTCTCAAGAAGAAGATAAAGCACAATTATTAGCTGCCAAAAAAGCTAATAACTTTGTGTACGAAGGTAATGAGTTAGTTAAAGACGAGGATTTTGTATCTGCAGAAATGGAATATAGAAAAGCTATTTCAGAACAATCAACCACAGTAGCAGGAGTATATAATCTAGGGACAACTTATTTTAAAAGTGGCAATTTAGACGAAGCACTTTATCGTCTTGAACAAGCAACAGAAGCGGCCAATTCAAAACTAGAAAAACATAAAGCATTCCATAATATTGGAAATATTTTAATGCAAAATAAAAAATGTAAAGAAGCTGTTGAAGTTTATAAAAATGCATTAAGAAATAACCCCTCAGATGATGAAACACGTTATAATTTAGCAGTGGCCAAAGAGTGCGCTAAAAAACAAGAAGAGGAGGACGATAAGAATAAAGACGATAAAAACGACGACCAAGAAAATCAGGACGAGAATAAGGAGAATCAAGATAATAAAGAAAACAATAAAGACGAAGACAAAGAGGGCGAAGACAAAGAGGATAAAAAAGATAATCAGGACGAAGGCGATCAAGACAAAAAGGATGGCGAGGATAAAGAAGATGAAGAAGGAAAACCTAAAGATGAAGAAAAGGATAAAGGAAAAGGTGATGAAGACAAGAAAAAAGAGCAAGAAAAACCTAAGCCTCAACCCGGTCAATTATCTCCTCAGCAAATAAAGAATTTGTTAGAAGCTATGAATAATCAAGAGCAAAAAGTTCAAGAAAAGATGAATGCTGAAAAACAAAAAGGCGTAAAAGTAAAAACTGAAAAAGATTGGTAGATTAGAAAGCAGAAGTAAAATAAAGCTTTAATGTCATGCTGAGCGCAGTCGAAGCATCCTAAAAAAAATGAACTCTAAAAAGCACATAACCACTATATTATTTCTCTTTGTAGCAATTTTTGCTTCAGCACAAGTAAAGTTTGATGCAAAAGTGAGCAAAAATAGGCTTGGAGTAAACGAACGTTTGCGTGTTGATTTTGTTATGAATCAAGATGGTGACAATTTCAACCCACCTAGTTTTTCTGGATTTACTGTAGTTGGTGGTCCTAATCAATCTGTGAGTAATTCATGGATAAATGGTAAACGTTCCTTCAAAAAAACTTACACGTACTTTTTAGCACCAAAAAAACGAGGAAATTTTACAATTTCTCAAGCTACAATTAATATTGATGGAGAAACCTATAAAACAACACCAGTAAAAATACAAGTTACTGCTGCAGTAGATATTCCTAAAGACCCTAATGATCCAAATTATCTCGCATCTAAGAAAATCCATTTGGTAGCAGAGGTTTCAAAAACTAACCCTTACCTTAATGAAGCCATAACTGTGGTATATAAATTATATGTATCGCCATCAATTGCTGTAGATAATTGGAATGAAATCGATACACCAAGGTATAACGATTTTTGGAGCCAGAATATAAATACACAAGGGCAAAAAGTTCAAAACGGAAAATTTAAAGGTGAGGACTACCGCTATTTAGTATTAAGAAAAACGGTATTATATCCTCAAAAAACAGGAAAGCTAAATATAGAACCTTTAACCTTAGATATCTCAATGCGGGTACCTTCCAATAGGCGCGATATTTTTGGAAGTTTACTAATGACTAGGGTTAATAAAACGGTTTCTGCTGGTAATAAAACAATTAACGTAAAGGCTTTACCAGAGGCAGGAAAGCCAATAGATTTTACTGGAGCTGTGGGTAGTTTTTCACTGGATGTTTCATCTTCAAAAACAGAACTTGATGCTAACGAATCCCTCCAAGTAAAAGTAAAGGTAAAAGGAGATGGGAACTTAAAACTCTTTAAGTTGCCTAAGATATCATTACCAAGTTCTTTGGAGGTGTATGAGCCAGAACATAAAGAAAACGTGAGAACTAATCTATCAGGTATGCGAGGTGATATTTCCGATACATATACTGTTGTTCCGCAGTTCAAAGGTAAATATCCTATTCCTAGTATTTCATTTTCTTATTTTGACTTAAATACAGAAAGCTATAAAAGATTATCTTCTAACGAAATTGTAATAAATGTTTTAAATGGCCCTTCAAATAATTCAGTGTCAACAGAAAACAATTCAGTTTCTAATTCAAATAAACAAGCCGTAGTTTTAAATAGCGATCAATTTGCATTCATAAAAACAAAAACTAATTTTTCAGCTATAGAGCCAAACTATTTTTTTAAAACTAAATTATTTTGGAGCCTTTTAATATTGCCATTTTTAGCTATCCCATTAGCCATTTTTATTCGTAATAAAAAAGCAACAAGAGACGCTGATGTTTATGGTAACAAAATTAGAAAAGCAAATAAGTTGGCCCGTAAGTATTTAGGTAATGCTAAAAAGTCCTTGGGAAAAAAGGAAGCGTTTTATATAGCTTTGGAGAAAGCCTTACACAATTATTTAAAAGCTAAGTTACATATAGAAACGAGCGATTTAAGCAAGGATAAAATCAATAAACTACTAAGCGAAAAGGGTGTCGATGATAATGTGATTAAAGATTTTGAAAGTATTTTGGAAAGTTGTGAATTGGCGCGTTATACTCCTATTGATATAGCAACGATGCAAGAAGATTATGAAAAGGCAGCCAAAACGATTTCTTTAATTGATAAACAAGCACGTTAAAATGAAACAGATATTTTACATACTATCATTGTTTTTAAGTTTAGGGCTTTTTGCTCAAAATGAAGCGTTGTTTGAAAAGGCAAATGCCTTATATAATGATGGTAAATTTGCAGAAGCTATTGATAACTATCAAAATATTTTAGATTCAGGTAAGCATTCTGCAGATTTGTATTTTAATATGGCCAATGCGCACTACAAACTCAATAATATTGCACCAAGTATCTATTATTATGAAAAAGCTTTGTTGCTCAATCCTAACGATTCGGAAATAAAAAATAACATTGCTTTTGCTAGAAACATGACTATTGATGCTATAGATGTAGTACCAGATGCTGGATTCTCAAAATTGTTAAGTGATACAACTCATAAACTCTCTTTTGATGCCTGGGCAAAAACAGCCATAGTTTTCGTTTTTTGTTTTGTAGTATTATTTCTGGTGTATTATTTTACGTATTCTACTTTTAGTAAGCGCTTAAGTTTTATAGTTAGCATTACATGTTTAGTAATTGCTTTTATTGCACTTTTGTTTGCTTTTCATAAGTTTAATCTAGATAAAAAGGATAATCCTGCTATTATTTTCGAGCAAGAGAGTAAGGTAAGAAGTAATCCTAATAATAGAAGTGAAGAATCTTTTAGATTACACGAAGGCACAAAAGTTCAAGTTCTTGAAACCTACAACGATTGGAAAAAAATAGAACTTTCTGATGGTAAGGTGGGTTGGATATCTTCTGCAGACATAAAAATGTTGAAAGAGTTTAAAAGCTAAAAAAAATATGTTTATATTTATTTCTTACTTTCTAAGATAAATAGAAATGCTTAAAAACGT
Organism: uncultured Algibacter sp.; assembly: GCA_947502405.1. Taxonomy (GTDB): domain Bacteria; phylum Bacteroidota; class Bacteroidia; order Flavobacteriales; family Flavobacteriaceae; genus Algibacter_B. The sequence continues at coordinate 33,516 of CANMZT010000009.1, forward strand.
ATTAGCTTTAATATTATCATCAATTTTTATATTGGTTGTAGTTATGCCTACAGTTATTATTGTATTAGATGATTCTATTGATGTTTCAATATTTTACAATAATTATGAAGAAGAAAAGGATAAAAGCCAAGAAAAAAATATAGATAAAGATTTTATATCTTCTAAAGATAATACTGCACTTAAAATTAATACAAAAACCTTTGAAGAATCAAGTTTGCATTACTATTTTAAAGTGTACCAAAAACCTCATATTAAGCTTTCTTTTCCACCTCCTAAAGTAGAAGCTTTTATATCTTAAAATCTCAAACTTATTTTTATCAATAAAATCAATAGTCTTTTTGGCTATAGATTAAAACTAACTATTTATATGTTTAAATATTTAAAAAACGATATTCCAGCTAGTATTGTTGTATTTTTTGTAGCGTTACCATTATGCTTAGGAATTGCTTTAGCAAGTGGGGCGCCTTTATTTTCAGGTCTTATTGCTGGGATTATTGGCGGAATCGTAGTTGGAGGCTTAAGTGGATCCAATATTGGTGTAAGTGGACCTGCAGCAGGTTTAGCAGCTATTGTTCTTACTGCAATTACTGCTTTAGGTGGGTATCAAAATTTTTTAGTAGCTGTAGTATTAGGTGGAGCAATTCAATTATTATTTGGAGTACTTAGGGCTGGTATTATTGGATATTACTTTCCATCTTCTGTTATTAAAGGTATGCTAACGGGTATTGGAATCATTATCATTTTAAAACAGATTCCTCACTTTTTCGGAATGGATAGAGACCCACAAGGTGATTTTGCATTTCTTCAAGTAGATGGAGAAAACACATTAACAGAACTTTTAAAAGCTATTAACGCGTTAATAAGTGGTAATGTAAGTATGGGGGCAACTGTAATTGCCATTGTTGCTATGGCAATTCTCATTTTGTGGTCTAATGTTTTATCTAAGAAAGGTAAATTTTTCCAATTAGTACAAGGACCTTTAGTTGCTGTAGCTGTAGGTATTTTATTTTTCATCTTCACTAAAGATACTTCGCTTAACATTACAAAAGATCACTTAGTATCAGTTCCCGTTCCCGATGATTTAGACGGTTTTCTAGGGCAATTTAGTTTTCCAAATTTTGCTGCTATCACAAGAATTGATGTTTGGATAACTGGGTTTACAATAGCTCTAGTAGCATCGTTAGAAACATTACTTTGTGTTGAAGCAACCGATAAACTAGATCCGCATAAAAACGTAACACCAACAAACCGTGAGTTATTAGCTCAAGGAACTGGAAATATCTTATCAGGATTAATAGGGGGCTTACCTATAACACAGGTAATTGTTAGAAGTTCTGCAAATATTCAATCGGGAGGTAGAACAAAGATGTCTGCTATTATACATGGTTTTCTATTATTAATCTCAGTTATTATTATCCCTAAATTATTGAATATGATACCGCTGTCAGTTTTAGCAGCAGTTCTATTTATTGTTGGATTTAAACTTGCAAAACCATCCACATTTAAAAAGATGTTTAGTTTGGGTTGGAAACAATGGGTACCATTTATGGTTACTATACTCGGGATTGTTTTTGTTGATTTACTATGGGGTATTGGATTAGGACTAGTTGTAGGTATAGTAATCATATTAATAAAGAGTTTCCAAAACTCTCACTTTTTACACAAAGAAGGAGAAGATGTTGATGATGGTAAAATAAAAATGACTTTGGCTGAAGAAGTAACTTTTTTTAATAAAGGTGCAATTTTAAAAGAACTAGACAATTTACCTTCAGATTCATTTTTAGAATTAGATGTTAGAAAAACACGATATTTAGATAATGATATTATAGAAATCCTTGAAGATTTTGCTTTTAAAGCTAAAGAAAGAAATATTGATATAAGGCTGGTGTCTGAACGTGGTATTGTAGAAAACCCTGAAAGTTATATAGAATTTTTTAAACTTGCTAAACCTGAATAATCAATCATTTTGAAAAACATATTTTCTAACATAAAAGGTGATGCATTTATCGCTAGGTCTAGTATTTGGTGTTTTTCCTGGATTTGGACTGGTAGCAGGATTGTATGGTGCGATTTTTATTAGCTTTTTTGCAGCACTTTTTGGAGAAACAAATACTCTGATTTAGCTCCAGAAGCACAAATTTTTGATAATTTTTATTCATGTATATCACGGATTAGACAGAACATAAATACATATAACAGAAAATTAAACTAAAAAGATTTACAAATGAAAAATATAGCAATAAACAAAGAAGTTCAAGAAGCATTAACTCCTTCTGATGTTCTTAACGACCTTTTAGAAGGTAACAATAGATTTATAAATAATAATATGCAAGCTATTGATAATTCAGCATTAGTTTCTCAAACAGTAAGTGGTCAATATCCTAAAGCGGTAGTGTTGTCTTGTATAGATTCTAGAGTACCTGTAGAAACGGTATTAGATCAAGCTATAGGAGATATTTTTGTGGCTAGAGTAGCAGGTAATTTTGAGAATGTTGATATTTTAGGAAGCTTAGAATACTCTTGTAAAGTAGCAGGAAGTAAACTAATTTTAGTTCTAGGCCATGAGAGCTGTGGGGCTGTTAAGGCTGCATGTGATGGCGTAGAACTAGGTAATATTACAGATATGCTAGCTAATATTTTACCAGCAGTTAAGAAAAGTTCTAATGAGGTAGATGGAGACCTAAATTCAACAAATAAGTCTTTTGTTGCAAAAACTGTTGAAAATAATGTAAAGCTAACTATAGATCGTATTAGAGAACGTAGTCCAATATTAAAACAAATGGAAGCTGATGGCGATATCAAAATTGTTGGGGGTGTATATATGCTGTCCTCAGGAAAAATAGAGATGATATAAATGAAGTTTCATTATAAAAAAACCACCTTTTAAGGTGGTTTTTTTATGCGTCATTAATTTCTTCATTAGTATCTGCTTCTTTTGCACTTAACAAATTCGGAAAAATCAAAGGCACTAAAGATTTTACAGGTTCATAAAGTGCCGAGTCTTGTTTCGTATCTTCATCTAGAAGGGTTATCGTGTTATTAAATTTATCAAATATATTTAGTACAACACTTAGAATTAATGCAATTTTTAAAGCCCCAAAAACGCCGCCAGCTAGTTTATTTATAATGCCTAGTGCAGCAAAATCAGCTAATTTAGTTAAGGCTTTACCAGCAAGTCCAATAGCGATAACAATAACTACAAATGTTATTGCAAAAGCGGTTATATTAATGGTTTTTTCGTTCCATTCCGTTTTAGTTTGTAAAAACTCCGCAGCAAAATTGCTAAAATGTATAGCACCGTAAACCCCAGCAACCAAAGCCACTAAAGATGCCACTTCAACAAAAAGACCTTTCATAAACCCACGAACGAGCCCAAATAAAATTAACGCTCCTAAAACAATATCTATAACCCCCATAATTATAAGATTTTAAACAAATATAAAATAATACTAACACTTAGGTTTATTAACTTTGCAGCTTTAAAATTATTATGGCAAGAGACGAACAATTAAAAGAACGTTGGGATTTGGTAGTACAAAAACTATCTAATCAATTTGCAGATGGAGACACGCTAGACTTGGATGCTATAATTTACCTAATTGGCGTGCAAGAACTTGGGCAATTAGAACGCACCTTCAAAAAAGATCAAAAACTAGATCTTATGCATATTGCTATATGCAAACTACTTACGCCTTATGGCTACTACGAACTCGATTTTTTTGATGAAGATGGATGGCCACATTATAAAACCCTTGAAGCATTACCGCATTTAAAAGCAGGCGAACAAAGCGTTTTAATGAAGGAAGCCATTGTAAACTACTTTCTAGAGACAGAATATATTACTTAAAGCGACTATCACTTCGAGTAATTTTTTTTCATCAAAATTGTTTCAAGTAGATGGGCGTTACCACAAGGGTCGGGCTTTCACTACTCAATCCCTCCTGCGTCGGGGATTTCAAACATACCGTTCAATCCCTAACGCGCTCATTTGCTAGTTATCGTTTTAAACCTTAAGCTTTAATAGTACTCCAAATTTAATTACTACGATATAACATTAAATATGAATTTCCATTCATTCTAACACTTGTATCGTCATTAGAATTTTCAGCCCTAATTTGTATAGTTAGATTTACTTTCTCCTCTGGCAAGTCATCATAAATATTAATGGATTGAACATGCATAAAAGTAGTGCTAGTTGTTGATACCGTACTGTTTGATATAACCTCATTATTAGTAAGGTCATATAATTCAGCAAATGCCGGACTGTCGACCCTTCTTGACGATATTCTTGGTTTAAAGACTATTGAGTCCACACCTACCCAATTGCGTTTGTCAAAATCGATTAAATCACCTAATTGCCTAGTAGTACTGGTACTTGATGTGAAGCCACCACCTGAAGTGAAAACCAATAGCCTTATTTGTTCATCAAATCCACCATCAATACCATTACAAACATAGCGTTCAACGCTAACTTCATCTTCATCAAGGGTGCCGTTACCGTTATCATCAACTCCAGACTCTATTTTAACACCACCGTTTTCACAGTTTTCTCCTGCTACTTCTTCAGTAACATTTACTAAACTAATGTTACCATCTACCCCATTACAGGCATAAGCTGTCGCTCTTATTTCGTCATCGTCAAGAACACCGTTGACGTTATTATCAACACCCGTGTCAATTTTTAGTCCGCCATTTTCGCAGTTAGTTCCAGCAGCTTCATTAGTTATTTTGGTAAGGCTATCATTTCCATCAATACCATTACATACATAAGCAGTTGCCGTTATTTCAGAGTCATCAAGTGTGCCATCTCCATTAGTATCAATTCCAGAATCAATTTTAACCCCACCATTTTCGCAGTTGGTTCCTGCGGCTTCATCAGTCATTTTAGTTAGGCTGTTGTTACCATCACTACCATTACATACATACGTAGTTGCAGTTATCTCATCGTTATCAAGTGTGCCATTTCCATTAGTGTCTATTCCAGAGTCAATCTTAATTCCTCCGTTTTCGCAGTTAATTCCGGCAGCTTCATTGGTGGTTTTAATAAGTCCGTTGTTCCCATCAGCGCCATTACAGATATAAGCAGTTGCGGTTATCTCGGTAGCATCCAGAGTGCCATCTGCATTTACATCTAAACCAGAATCAATTTTTATACCACCATTGTCGCAATTTTCACCAGCTGGTTCTGTGCTTACTGATGTTAAGCTTGTATTGCCATCTATACCATTACATACAAAACTTGTGCTTAAAATTTCATTACTATCTAATAAACCATTCGTGTTATTGTCAATACCAACCTCAACTTTTATACCACCGTTTTCGCAACTATCACCTGATGGCTCATTTGTAATATTCACTAAAGCATTTAGGCCATTTGTACCATCTAATCCTGCTGCACCTGGTTCACCGGTGGCACCTGTTTGTCCTTGGTCTCCTTCACAGCCCATGAAAAATACGATTGTTAATCCTAAAAGAACATTTTTAATTTTTGAAAAATTCATCTTGCTAATTGAGTTTGAATTAATACTAACGGTTTTTCGTATTGTAAGTAATACTTAATAGTGACATTAAAAATAGGATTTTATGCCTTAGTCTTACACATAATTTGATAATTTTCGTTCAAAACCCATATTTTTCTTTAAAAACCAAAGTGAATATTTACTAGGTTAAAGCACGGTAATCTTTAAGCTAATCTCAATTAATTCATTAAATTTGCCTTCATTTTAGAGTGTCATGATAGATAAGATAAACCAACTGATAGCAGAAGCAGAAGCATTCAAAGCCCAATCTAAAGAAGAGGTAGAAGCATTTCGTATTAAATATTTAGGTAAAAAAGGATTATTAAATGAATTTTTTGCTGAGTTTAAAAATGTAGCAAATGATCAGAAAAAGGAATTTGGTCAAACTATAAACAAACTCAAAAAAACAGCTGAAGAAAAGGTAAATGCGTTAAAGGATGAACTTGAAAGCAAGGAGGAAGTAAAAGGGGTTTATGGTGATTTATCTCGCCCAGGAAAGCCTATTGAAATAGGTGCACGTCATCCTATTTCTATAGTTAAAAATCAGATTATAGATATTTTTTCTCGAGTTGGATTTAATGTAAGTGAAGGTCCTGAAATTGAAGATGACTGGCACAATTTTACAGCTTTAAATTTACCAGAATACCATCCAGCACGCGATATGCAGGATACATTTTTTATTCAAACCAATCCAGATATACTATTACGTACCCACACCAGTTCTGTGCAAGTACGTTATATGGAAAATAATAAACCACCTATAAGAACAATTTCTCCTGGGCGCGTTTACAGAAACGAAGCGATATCAGCACGTTCACACTGTTTTTTCCATCAAGTAGAGGGTTTGTATATTGATAAAGATGTAAGTTTTGCAGATTTAAAACAAACCTTGCAACATTTTACTACTGAGATGTTTGGGAAAAGTAAAATACGTTTACGTCCATCGTACTTTCCGTTTACAGAACCAAGTGCCGAGGTTGATGTGTATTGGGGATTAGAAACCGAAATTGATTACCGTATTACAAAAGGAACCGGTTGGTTAGAAATTATGGGTTGTGGTATGGTAGACCCTAATGTGTTAGAAAACTGTGGCATAGACTCAAAAGAATATTCAGGTTTTGCCTTTGGTATGGGTATAGATCGTATTGCAATGCTATTACACCAAATAGGAGATATCCGTTTATTGAGTGAGAATGATGTTAGGTTTTTGGAGCAGTTTAAGAGTGCTTTATGATATTAATATTTTGTTTAGCTAAAAGTAAGCTGTCTAAAATTAAAACCCAATCAAGAAAAATATAATTGTTAAACCTTTGTTTTACAAGGGTTAGTGTCTTTTTTAGAGTAGATTTATTGTTTAGAATCAAAACCCAATCAAGAAAATGTAATTAAGCCCATATTGGCTCATATCCACCTCTTGGATGTTCAGGGTCAGCTGGCTTAATAATTTTATTATCTAATGCTTTTTTTATAACAATAGAAGCTTGTGCAGCATTTTTTTTATCAATACCAAATCTTTCACATAAGGTAGAATTTTTCATTTTTTTACCATCTAAATATTTCATTATAGAGTGTTGATAACACGCTCTAGTTCTCTCAGAAACGGTCATGTCAGCAAAAGAGCGAGGAGCAAATAATATAACTCTCATGGAATCACTCATTTCTTGGAACTTAGGGGGAGGTAATTGATTCATTTCTATACTAAGAATCACTTTATCTAAACCAGTGCCTTGTTCTTCACACATTCCCATTCGTCTCATTAAAGAAGCTAAAGACTCATTACGAGAACGAGGGGGAAGGTCAATCATTCTATCTGTTTGAACAAGAGATTTCCCTGGGTTAGTAACTTCTAAACGAGTATTAAATAGCTCAATTAAAGGTCCTGTTCCACTAATTGTCATATCTTGATGAATAAGTGCGTTTGCAATTGTTTCACGTATTGCTATTTCGGGGAAAATAAGTTGAGGGCTTCTTTGAGTACTACCAATTCTTTCATTTATAGGAAGCAAATTATTAATATATGCTACAACACCTGAAAAAGCATTTGCATATCCTCTTTTTCCATCTATTCTTTGTTTAACAATAGCAGCTCTATTATCTCCATCATAAGCAACAAAACGAATGCCTTTACGAGAAAGACCTGTGTCAAAGTTATCTAGATTTTCAGCAAATAAAATAGCACCAAGATTAGTAATATTCCAATGTCCGCCAACATCTTTTGTAATTAAATTATCAGCAGATAGTTTTTCTAAAATACCTTTTTTGTTAGTTGGTAAATTTTGATTTGTTAATTTAAAATAAGAAGGGTAATCAATTAGTTTTAGAACTTCATCACTAATAATAAAAGATTTTGCAATGGCTTTTTCCCAGTTAAATGAGCGTAGGCTATTAATTAATTTTTGATAATGTTCTGGGTAATCAGATAAACGTGGTGTCGCACTTCCAATTCTAACATAAGCAATTCGATTAAATTCTACTGGAGTTGTATGAGTTGCTGGGATTTCTAAGAGCACTAAATTTCCTTTTGGATGTTTGACTTTTCTAAAAGTGAAAGTAATTCTTGGAGTAAGCATTTGTGATAACCACATAATGAAAACTTGATTACCTTGTGTTTTATTATCTGGATTAAAAGTAGTTCCTATAACTTTTTTTGTCCCATCTTCTATTCCCCAAATTACATAAGCAAAGTCTTTTTCTTCAATCCTAGCTGTATTTGAAAGAGCTGAACATAATTTTCCAATCATTTCAGATTTTTCATTATTATGTTTGAATTCAATATACCCTTTTTCAGAATTCTCAGAGAGTAATTCGTCAATTAATACAATATCTCTTTGCATTTGCTTAGTTAATTCTTGCATGAAATAGCATTCTTTTAAAATGAATTACTAAAAGTAATAAAATTGGTTTCTTCTAACTCAATTATTTGTTTAGTTTTACAAATATAAAATACTTTTTTTAAGGAATTTAAAATGAAAAAAGACATCCTAATTCCAAAAGTTGAAGACGTTTATATAGCTATAGTAAACGAGTACAACGACATATACAAAACACAAGATTGGAATGCCTACATCATCAATAATAAAGCTGTTGATTTGGAGATGGTAATAATTGTTACAAGTGGCTATTCTGAAAATAAAACAACATCTGTTTTTAGAAAAAAAATAGATACGCTTCCTAAAAAAAGTTACGCTAAAATTGAGTTGATGCAAGAAGAGTTATTTGCTTTAAATAATACGTTTAAAGTATCTTTTTTTGAGGGCAATCAAATGTTTGATAAAACTTATTTGTTTAGAAAAAATACCATTAATTTAAAAGCTTTACAGCCTGTACCTTTAATGGATGTGAAAGGTGTTTTGGTGAAATAGGCTTTAGCAGGTAGGCTTGCGTTAAGGATAGTAGTGGAAAGCCCACAGCAAAAACCCAAAGGGGTTTTAGCGAGGACTTGTAACGGATAGCCTGACCCCTTTTTGGGGTAACGCCCAAATTATTTTAATCTAACTTTTCGGTTAATTTTTTAAATACTTTTTTTGGGTTTTTGTTGTTGTATAGAATCTCGTAAACAGCATTTATTATTGGAGTTTCGGCCTTTTTTTCATTATTTTCATTAATAAAATAGGCGCTTTTGGTGGCATAATACCCTTCGGCCACCATATTCATTTCCATTTGGGCAGATTTAACGGTGTAGCCTTTACCAATCATATTACCAAACATGCGGTTTCTTGAAAAGGTAGAGTAACCGGTAACCAGTAAATCGCCTAAATAAGCAGAATTATTAATGTTACGCTTCATTTTATGAACCTTTTTAATAAACTGCTTCATCTCTCTTATGGCGTTGCTCATTAAAATACTTTGAAAATTATCGCCATACCCCAAACCGTGTGCTATTCCTGCTGCAATGGCGTAAATATTTTTTAGCATTACGCCGTATTCTATTCCTATAACATCGTCGCTAATTTTGGTTTTTATGTAATCGCTAGATAAGCTATCGGCAATTTGTTGCGCTTTTTTGGCATCCCAACACGAGATGGTTAAATAGGATAAACGCTCTAGCGCCACTTCTTCGGCATGACAAGGGCCTGCTATAACCGCAATACTCTCAAAAGGTACTTTGTAGTGCTCATTAAAATGTTCGCCAACTAGTAAACCTGTTTCTGGAACGATACCTTTAACAGCTGAAACAATGGTTTTATTGGTAATATCTATATTGAGTTTTTCTAGTTCGCTGTGAATAAAAGCGGAGGGTATAACAAAGATTAAAACATCGGCATAATTTGCCATTTCATTTATATCGTTACTTAATTTAAGTTGCTCAATATTAAATTCTACTGAACTTAAATAACTTGGGTTATGCTCCTCCCTTATTAGATGCTCTTTTATATAAACACTACGCATATACCAACCTACTTCATTTAAGTTTTCACAAAGCATTTTTACAATAGCTGTTGCCCAACTTCCTGAACCAAAAACTGCGTATTTTAAAGGCTTACCCATACAAAAGTGTGTGTTTATATGTACCAAAAATACACAAAATTATGCTTACTAATTATGCATATAGATAAAGCTTTTTATTTTTTGGCACGCGTTTTGAAACTTACTAATCAGAAACCCTAAAATGAAGACAAGATGAAGACGTTAAAAATACTTTTAAGCTTTGCGTTAACAGCAACATTGTTCACATCGTGCTATACTGAAGTTGTAGTAGACGATATAATTGATGAACCTAGAATTTCGTTAAACCAATTACTTGGATCTTATGATCTTTGGTATGTAGATATTAATAGTACAGTAGGTTTTGGAGAAACGCCTTTTTTGCAGAAGGCATTTACAGTATCGTTTCTTAACGGTGTGGTTTACGCTAATAATAATATAGCAGGACTTGGGGCTAATGGAGATGGTTTTGGGATTGATGTTGGTAATTATGATGCTTATGAAATGATTTTAGATGTACAACACGATATTGATGGGTTTTCAACCTTTGATGTTTATGAAGTAGATTTTAATACGATTGAATTATACAACCCTAATAATGATACCTCTTATTTTTTAGATGGCTACCAAAGAAATAATTTTGATTACGATTTTGTATTCTATGATAATATTCATTATTTCTTGCAAGAGTATGAAGCTTGGGAAAAAACCTATACTAGTGAGTTTGGTGTTTTAAACGAATTTGATAATGAAAACTATTTACAGTTTTTAGCTGGAGGAAACGACTCTACTTTTAGAAGTTCTCAAGATGATACTGGGATGAATGTAAATAACTTACTATGGGATTACACAGGTATTTATGGCGTAGGAGATATTAGTGGAAATAATTTGTTGAAAACTTTAACATTAGATTATGATTCTCTGGACAATGAATTTTTTGAATTGACCGTTATAAATGACAGTAAGATTGAATTGTTTCACCCAACATCTGAAACCGTATATGAGTTTGTAGGACGTGGATATATTCAGTACTTAAAATCTGATAGTAAGACTAAAGGAAAGAAAGTACAAAAAGACAAAAAACGTAAATTTAGAAAAGATAGAGTAGTAAACCCAAGAGAGAACACTCGTAGGGCTTAGTAAAAATAAAGTGAAATTTCACATATAAATTTGGTTGGTTATTTAGTTTAGAAACCGTTTGAAACATCTTGTTTCAGGCGGTTTCTTTTTTTATTAAATTGTGTGACGTATTTGAGTTTTTAGTGTCTAAAAAGTATAAACATCTAAAAACAGAAATAAAAATAAATGGGATTGTTTTCATTCAAAAAAAATGTAGGAATTAAAATATTTGAAGGCGAAAAAAAGTCAACGTTGGTGACTATTGAAACTGGAATGGAAAAATTAGAATTTGAAAATTCTGCTGCAAAAAAATTAGAAGGAATAATTAAAAACTTGCAATTACATGTTGAAGACCTAAATATTTTTGTAGATACTGATGTTGCTGTAGTTTCTGGTTTAGCTTATGATCAAGCTACAAGGGAAAAAGTTGTTTTAGTTATAGGAAACTCAAATGGTATTTCTACTGTTGATGATTACATGACTGTTGAGAAGGAAGGGGCGGTTGCACAATTTTACACAGTAAATCATGGAGATACCCTAGAAAAAATTGCAAAAGTATATTATGGAGATGCAATGAATTGCTCTATTATTTTTGAAGCAAATAAGCCAATGCTTTATCATCCAAATGATATATATCCAGGATTAGTGTTAAGAATACCTTCTTAGTATCAAGAACCTATGAGACACTAATTTTAGTAATGATATAATATCTAAAGTCATATTAAACAGGTTTCCTTGTTTATATAAAATATTGATTGTGACCTATTTAAATTTCGTGTGTCTTAAGAGTATTAACCCTTAAAAAAAATTATACAATGGGATTATTTTCATTTATTAAAAATGCAGGAGCAAAAGTGTTTGGTATTGGAAAAACTGATGCTGAAGAGGCTGCTGAAGCTGCAGCTAAAGAATTAAAATTAGAAGAAGCTGCTGCAAGAAAACTAGAAGAAACAATTACTGATTTACAACTACAAGTAGAAGGTTTAAAAATCTTTATTGATTATGATGCAGCAACTATTTCTGGTAAGGCTTATAATCAAGCAACAAGAGAAAAAGTAGTTTTAGTTGTTGGAAACTCAAATGGTATAGCAACTGTTGATGACCAAATGACTGTAGAGCATGAAGAGCCTGTAGCACAATTTCACACTGTAGTAAGTGGTGACACTCTAGGGAAGATAGCCAAAACATATTATGGGAATGCCATGAAATACCCTGTTATTTTTGAAGCAAATAAGCCTATGTTGACTGATCCAGATAAAATTTATCCAGGTCAGGTATTAAGAATCCCAGCACTAGATTAGAACATGAGAGACCTAATTAATAGCTAATTATGTTATGTTCGGAGCCAGCTTGAAAAAGTTGGCTTTTTATTTTTACAGTTTTTATTTATTAGCTTACAAAGCAGATTTGAAAGTACTAAACATGTCCTTAATGATTTCTTTAGTGTTGCCTTCTTGAAGACTCTCAAAAGAGACGTAACCTTGAAAATTAGAGTTTTGTATAATGTTTGCTATTCGTTTTAAATCAGCAGGAACTTTAATACTGTCTTTAGTTTTTACATGTTCTTTTACAAACCAGTAATTAGCATAAGGTGCTAGTTTTTCCATTTCTTCATAAGTATTTGTAGAAGGTAAACTACCACAATCTAAAACCAATCCAAACCAATCTGAGTTTACGCGTTTAATGATATCAATTATTTCATCACTTGTAAACAGAAATTCGTCATGGTTTTGTAAGCCTACAATAACACCATGTTGTTCCCCTAAAGCAGCACATGTTTTATAATCTTTTACGAGCCATTCTTTTATCTCGTTTTTTGTAAACACATCACTTTTATTTCTACCTGTAAAAACCCTCATGATTGTGGCACCTAGTTTTGATGATGCCTCTAGCCAATTTTTAATTAGTTCAATGTCTGAGTTTCGAGAATTTTCATCAGGAGTTACAAAGTTATTTCTAACACCGGTCCAGGCAATATCTAAGCCTAAATCCAAGGCCTTTCTTTTTAAAGTAAAAAGCGTTTTGTTTTCTGGTGTTTGTGGGTAAGAAGGAAAATAATATCCTGTTAAATCAACGGCATCCATACCAATCTCTGCACAAAACTCCATCATATCAAAGAAAGTCATTTCACCACTCCGGAGCTCTGTATTAAATGAGTATGCGTTAATGCTGTACTGTAATCTGTTTTTAGGTGTTGGTTTAGCATCTTTTGAAAACGCCATAAGTTTGTTAGCGTTTAAAGCAAAAGGTGTAAGGGCTATACTTTTTAATAAGTTCCGTCTAGTTTTGTCCATTAAGTAGTATGCTTTGTATAAAGATAAAAATTTATCTCATTATTAAATTCAAAAAAAAAGCTTCCCTATTACAGGAAAGCTTTTTTTAATTTGTAATTGGATTATTAAGTTAATCCACTACCAGTTTTTTTGTTACTGTTTCACCCTTAGAGCTCAAATTCACAAAATAAACACCTTCACTTAATGCAAAGTTCGTGTTAATAGTTGCTTTAACTCCTGGCGTAAATTTATTTGCATGATATAATTTAGCTCCTAGTGTATTATAAATTTCAACTTCTAAATCATCCATTCCTGAAGGAATATTTAAATAGAACTTACCTAGGCTAGTTGGATTAGGATACATTTGAATTCCTATGATCTCTTGCTTAGTAACTGATAGACTATTTGCTTGATAAACTATTTTAAATCGATCTTCTGCCATTGAAGCAGAAATATTTTCATCAACACTGTAACTATATTCAGCATTTCCACTTAGTGGTAATTCAGTGTAAATATTTGTGTAAGCATCATATAAAAATGGTATTTCTCCAGTTAAGCCCTCACTTTTTGCAACCAATGTATATTGACTGTTTCGATATGTACTGATGTGTAATTGAATCTCATCAGAATCAACAGGTGTTGCTCTATTTTCAATACTTAATAAATTGTCATTATTGGAAATTGCGAAGTTTTCATCTAAGTTGGTAAATTTAGCTGCATCATAACCATCCAAGGCATTGTTTCCAGCATCTCCAAAGAAGATCCATAAACCATCTGCTTCTGTTTTATTAGAAGTGTAAGCTTCACGTTCATAAAGTTTTAAATTCAGCTTACCAGGTGTAACAGTCTTATCTCCAGAGGGTCTAAAAACATTTGTTTCTACATCAGCAGTACTTTTACTTGCTTGTGTGAAAGTTAAAGATGCTGGGTCTGATGCCATTGTTTGTACAAAACAAGCCTGACCTGCTTGAAGGTATTGATTCTGTTCTCCAGCAGTTGCAGTTCCAGAATCTAACATAACGGTTGCATAAGCACCTCTTATCCCTAATGTAGGATCCCAAACCCAATAAAACTCACTAACAACGTTGGTTGAATTTGAACTTAGTACCGTTTCCATGTCTGTCTGTGCTTGAAAAGGATTACCAACAAAACTAAACCCTCCAGCTGTTTCATTTAAAGCTACTGGTGATGGATTGGTATTTTCTGAAGTTAATTCTCCTGTGGCCATTAGCGTTGTTATAGAAGGTGTTGCAAAATTATCTAGTAAATCAACTGTTCTATCTCCTCTTACCATTAAACGGTATGGAACACCTGTAACTAAATTTGTGGCATCTGTGTTTGGTACAGCATTCCATGTTTGATTAACATTATCATAACTAAACATAGAAGGGTTTCCTGTGTTGGTTATATCAAATCCATTAGCGCCAATTGTAGAGCCTGTAATATGTGTTGTTAACTGCCAATTATTTGATATAAAATCATCAGTAGTAACCGGTGAAGTTAGAAAACGGAAAGCTCTTTTAGCTGGAATAAAGCGTTCTATAGTTGCATCACCAATGAAATCTCCCATACCTGAACCTATATAAGCAGAACCTGTTTCATCAGATTCAAAGGTTAAAGTACCGTTATTAGTTACTGTTCCATCATTTGTAATAAGCGCATTCGGGTTTACTGTTAAAGAGGCTCCTGATTCAATCATTACATTTGAACATGAACCTATATATAAGTTTTGTCCTGTGATTAAAATAGGGTAATTTGTCAAACCTGTTGGGATATTAATATTTGTTGTAAGTGATAATCCAGGTGCATTATTATTTTCCCAGTTTCCTGCATCAGTCCAGTCTGTATTTATGGCTCCAGTCCACATTACAGTAATATCCGTTTTTCCAACAACTGTAATATTTTGGGGTAATATTAATTGGCTTAAACCATTTGCTGCTTCAAAAGACCAATTTACTACATAATCTCCTGCCTGTGTATATTCTGTTGGGTCTGTTGTTGTAGCTACAACAGTACCACTACAAATATCCCAAGCTTCTGGTGCTTCAAGAGATACTGAGCAATTTTCTGTAACACTAGGTACATCTGTAGCTCCTGGAATACATTTATAGATTTCTATATTTCTTATACAAGATTGGTAACCATCAGCTAAATTAGCATAACTAGAAAGAAAAGCTAAAGCTCCTTCTGAAGTAAGATTACTTATATCAAATTGACTTAAATCTAATTCTACTTCTTCAGAATCAATCGCTGTAGTATTTACTGCTAAAATCAAAACTCCGTTTAAATAAACAAATCCTCCTTGACCTAAAAAGTGTTTAACTTCTATAGTATGCCATTGGTTTAATGGTACACTAACGTCAGCATATAGTATGTTTCCATCGCCTAAAACAACACCTATATGTTTTTTAACGTAATCATAAACAATACCTAAAAAGTTAAGATGAGGATCTCCATTTCCTAAAGCTACAATTCCATCAGTATTAGTGCCTTCAGGTGGGGAATAAGACAAATTAAATTCTAGTTTTACACCAAAATTATTAGGATCGAAATTTTCCTCAACAGGAGTAAAATCAAAACCACTAATAGCACTCAAAAGATTTGGGTTTGCTAAAGCTTCTTCTAAATTTAGAAAGTTTTTAACAATACCGTTATCTATACAAAGACCATCAGTTTCAGAAATATTTATTCCTGGTAAAATCTCTGTATTGTTGTTTCCTGTTGCATCACTTAAATCAGTTAATGGATAAGTTGCAATAGTCTCTTTTAAAACAGGCCTGCTGGAAATTGTATTACAAATGTCGTCTATCATAGTACCTTGGGCACTTACTGTAAAAGACATTAATAAAATAGGTATTAAATACCAAAGCTTTAAAAAATGTGTAGTTTTTGTTTGCATAATAAAGGTGTTTTAGCTTTTGTACAAAGCATATACTTGTTTAAAATTTGAGTTCGATAGAATATTTAAATTTTATTTATCGGTTAAATTGATAACTAAAACATAGTAGAAAACAATCTTATTATATTTTACTATTGAAGTAAAAATGACAGATTTATGGTTTTAAGTAGATTTTGAGAGGTTTAGAAATCAAAAAAATTAATCTCTTCAAATCGAAGATGATATATTTTTCATTAGCTGAAATATTTTTTCGACAAAAGGCAATAAAATAGTAATAAGGTGTTTTAATTGTTTTTCTGGAAGGAAGTTTATTTGTAAAAATTCATTTCATCTAAGTATTCCCAAACATGCTTTGGGAGCATAGGCTGAATATTTTTACCATCTTTAATTGCTTTTCTGATAAAAGTTGAAGAAAGTTGCATGATAGGTGCATTTACAAGATGTATGTTTTTGTGTCCATCAAATTGAGTTTCAACCTTTCCTTCAGAAATTCTGGGATAGGTGTAAATATGATGGTTTTCAAGAATAACTTCGTAGTTTTTCCACTTGTGAAAACTCTTCAAATTATCCTCACCCATAATTAAGGCAAATTCTTTGTCTGGATGTTTTTCTTGTAAATACGCTAATGTATTAACGGTGTAATTAGGTTGAGGTAAATTGAACTCAATATCACTAGGTTTAAGCTTGGTGTAGTTTTTTGTTGCCAAATAAACCATCTCTAACCTTTGGTAGTTATCAAGTAAACTAGATTTTTTTTTAAAAGGGTTATGAGGTGTTACTACAAACCAAATTTGATCTAAATCACTGTATTCGGCAAGATGATTTGCAATTACTAAATGCCCAATATGTATGGGATTAAAAGAACCAAAATATAGACCAACTTTCATTGTATTACTCTAAGAGTTTATAAAGCTATTAACTTTTTCTTCAGCTTCAGTTAAGGCTTTTTCTAAATCATCGTTAACAATTATAGTATCAAACAGAGGTGCTGTAGCCAATTCTGCAGAAGCTTTTGCAACACGCATATTAATCTTGTCTTCACTTTCAGTTTTACGTTTTTTTAATCGAATTTTTAATTCATCGATACTAGGTGGTTTTACAAAAAGAGCGAGAGTTTCATCAGGAAATTTTCGTTTTATTCGTAAGCCTCCTGAAACATCAATATCAAAAATTACGTTTTTTCCTTTTGCCCAGATACGTTCAACCTCGGTCTTTAATGTGCCATAAAAATTATCACGATAAACCTCTTCCCACTCTAAAAACTCGTCGCTTTTTATTTTGTTTTTAAAGGCTTTTGCAGAGAGGAAGTAATAATCTTTTCCATCTATTTCTTCGCCACGTTTATCTCTAGAAGTTGCCGATATTGAAAATTCTAAATTTAATTTTTCAATATCCAATAAATGTCTAACAATAGTTGTTTTTCCAGAACCTGAAGGCGCTGAAAAAACTATAAGCTTACCTTTTTTTTTGTTTTCCTTAACCACTTATCTTACTTTTTTATTAAAGCACATTCAATAATTGTTCCTTAATTTTTTCAAGTTCATCTTTCATCTGAACTACAAGTTGTTGCATTGCTGCATAATTGCTTTTAGACCCTATAGTGTTTATCTCGCGCCCCATTTCTTGACTTATAAAGCCCAATTTTTTCCCGTTAGAATCCTTAGAATTTATAGACTCAGTAAAATAATTAAGGTGATTTTTTAACCTTACTTTTTCCTCAGTAATATCAAATTTTTCAATGTAGTAAACCAACTCTTGCTCAAACCTGTTTTCGTCATATTTCTCTCTTAATTCTTCTACACCTTTTTGAAGGCGTTCACGAACACCCTCAACACGCTCAGGGTCCATAGCAATAACTTTTTCAAGTAATGTGTTAATTGCAATTACACGGTTATTAAAATCTATTTCAAGTACCTTTCCTTCATTTAATCTATGCTTTGTTAAATCTTCAATGGCATTAAATATTCCAGCTTCAATAGCCTTCCACTCTTCATCGTTAATTTCTTCTCTTACTGTGTTTAAAGCATCAGGAAATCTAACAGCCATTTTTAGTAAATCCAAATCATCTGCATTTACAACATTTTTTAGCTGCGTCATATACTGTTTAACAACAGGTGTATTTATTTGTGTAGAGGTGTCTTCTGCTGTGGTCTCAACATAGATAGAAAAATCTACTTTTCCTCGAACTAATTTATCAGCTAAAATTTTTCTAATGGCTAATTCCTTCTCTCTGTAGATAGAAGGCATTCTCGCATTTAAATCTAAATTTTTACTATTTAAAGATTTAAGTTCTATAGTGATTTTTTTGGTCGGTAATTGCAAAACAGATTTTCCGTAACCTGTCATAGAATATATCATAAAGATGTTTTTTGGTAATGCAAAGGTAATTAAACTAGGGTATGAAATAAAAAGGCTTTAACATTTCGTCAAAGCCTTTAGTACTCAAGGTGGGAATCGAACCCACACTTCCGAAGAAACTGGATTTTGAATCCAGCGCGTCTACCAATTCCGCCACTTGAGCAATTTTGGAATGCAAAAATATAGTTTTTTTCGATATTGTACTATAAAATACTGTGCAATATACTTTTCTAGTAGAAATAAATGTCTAAATTTGCACCTCGTTAAAAAAAGGAGTCTTTTAAAGACAATAAAAACAACTAGTTAACCATGGGTGTTGTTAAAACTGAAGCTAAAATTTTTGCTTGTACACAAAGTACAGTATTGGGTGAGAAAATTGCTAAAGCTTTTGGAGCAGAATTAGGTAAGGTTATCACGTCAACATATAGTGACGGAGAATTCCAACCTTCTTATGAAGAATCTATCCGTGGAACTAGAATTTTTATTATTGGATCTACACATCCTGAGCCAAGAAATTTAATGGAGATGTTGTTGATGATTGATGCGGCTAAACGAGCATCTGCTAGACACATTACGGCGGTTATGCCTTATTTTGGTTGGGCAAGACAAGACAGAAAAGATAAACCTCGTGTACCAATAGCCGCTAAATTAATAGCTAAAATGTTGGAAGCAGCTGGAGCCACAAGGATTATAACCATGGATTTGCACGCAGACCAAATTCAAGGGTTTTTCGAGAAACCTGTAGATCATTTATATGCATCTATTATATTTTTGCCTTACTTACAAAGTTTAAACTTGCCAAACTTAACGGTAGCTTCACCTGATATGGGAGGTTCCAAAAGAGCCTATGCTTACTCAAAAGCTTTAGAGAGCGATGTTGTGATTTGTTATAAACAACGCGCTAAAGCTAATGTTATATCTCATATGGAATTAATTGGAGATGTTACTGGGAAGAACGTAGTATTAGTGGATGATATGGTAGATACTGCTGGAACACTAACAAAAGCAGCAGACTTAATGATGGAGCGTGGCGCCTTAAGTGTAAGGGCTATATGTACTCATCCTATTTTGTCAGGTAGTGCTTATGAAAGATTAGAAAATTCAAAATTAGAGGAATTAATAGTAACAGATTCTATTCCTTTAACTCAAAAGAGTGATAAAATTAGAGTATTAAGTTGTGCTGATTTATTTGCAGAAGTTATGGATAAAGTTCATCATAATAGATCAATCAGTTCAAAATTCGTGATGTAAGTCACATTAAATTAAGAGTATTAATTAAATTATTTATATAAACAATTATGAAATCAATTACAATCAACGGATCTCAAAGAGAAAGCGTGGGCAAAAAAGCAACAAAAGCCTTACGTAATGCTGGTCAGGTTCCTTGCGTATTATACGGAGGAGACAAACCAGTGCATTTCTCAGCACCAGAATTGGCTTTTTCAAAACTTGTATACACGCCTAATGCGCATACAGTTGTGATTGAGTTAGACAACGGAGAAACTTTAAATGCAGTACTCCAAGACATTCAATTTCACCCAGTAACAGATAGAATTCTACACGTAGATTTCTACCAGTTATTTGAGGATAAAGAAATTGCATTAAACATCCCAGTACAACTTGTTGGTAATTCAAAAGGTGTTAAAAACGGTGGTGTTTTAAGAAGAAACAACAGAAAACTGCGTATTAAAGCCCTACCTGCTAACTTACCAGATTTTATAGAGATTGATATCACACCTCTTAAAATTGGTGATAAAGTAGCAGTAGGTGATTTACCAAGCGAAGACTACACATTCTTACATTCAGACAACACGGTTGTATGTCAAATTAAGACATCAAGAGTTGCTATTGAAGACGAAGAAGAAGAGGAAGAAGGAGCAGAAGCAGCTGAAGGGGCAGAAGCACCAGCGGCCGAGGGAGCAGAAGCACCAGCAGCACAAGAATAGAAATTATTCTAGATTAAATATTAAAAAGCATTCTGATTTATTCAGGATGCTTTTTTTGTATTAACAAGAGTTTTTGGATTGTATGTTACAATCTTCTTGCAAAAAGGATTTCCACTGCTCCCGATAGCTATCGGGACTAACACGGATAAATTAGCTGAAAATAAAGCAGCTATTTTTTTTGGTACGTTTAGTGTATTTTAGCAAAAAAAAAAATAGGATGTGGCAATTTTTGTTAAACTTATTTAAAAAGAAAAATAAAATTGAAGAACGAAACCCTATGAAAAAGTTTTTAATAGTAGGCCTGGGTAATATTGGTGAGAAATACGAAAATACGCGACATAATATTGGTTTTAAGGTGCTTGACTATTTTGCAAAACAAGAAGAGTTGACTTTTGAAACCCAAAAACTAGGTGACTTAACTACATACAAGTTAAAAGGGCGAACGTTTATCTTTTTAAAGCCAAACACCTATATGAATTTAAGCGGAAAAGCAGTTTTTTATTGGTTAACAAAAGAAAAAATTCCTTTAGAGAATTTATTGGTTATTACGGACGATTTGAATTTACCATTTGGAAGCATACGCTTAAAAACTAAAGGTAGCGATGGTGGGCATAATGGATTAAAAGATATTCAAGAAAAACTTAATACTACAAAGTATAACCGTTTTAGATTTGGAATAAGTGATGCATTTAGTAAAGGGAGGCAAGTAGATTATGTTTTAGGAGAATGGACACCAGAAGAAAATGATAAACTTCCTGAAAGACTAGATAAGTCAATTGAACTTATCAAATCTTTTGTATTAGCAGGGGTTAATAACACCATGAATACATTTAATGGAAAATAAAAAAGGAGAACTTTAAAATTCTCCTTTTTATTTATTCAATTATAATCTTTCTTGTAGATTGTCGTAAACCATCACTAGCTTTTAAAATATACATTCCAGATTGTACATTTCTTAAGTTTAAAGTTTCTTTAAAATCACCTCCATTAATATAGGTTTTATTGTAAATAGACCGTCCTCTTAAATCTACTATTTCAATCTTTACTTTACTTGACGATGAGGCACTCAACCTTACAATAAACTCACCTTGGTTAGGGTTTGGATAAATTGCAAAATTTTCAAAACCAAATTCTTCAACAGATAAAGTAGGCATAATGTTTAATGTATAATCTTCAACTTCTCCATCAAAACCACTTTCACAAAAAGAAGGAAGACCATCATTTTTATATTTTGTGGAAACACGCATAACTGTGCTACCTAAAATAGCATCAACTGGTACGCTAATTGAAAGCGGTGAGTTACCTGTTGCCATATTATTAACATTAGTAGCATCTCCCAAGTCATATTCTTCACCGGGGTCATTAAACTTACAGTTTTGATTCCAATCAATCCATACTTTAGTGTTAGTTGTAAACCCTCCATCGGTATTTACGTTAACGGTCAAATCGTAAGAGTTATTTCTATTAATGTCAGTAGGGAAAAAGCTGTAATTTGTATAACCTACTGTTTTTGTTGGAGAGGATTGGTTTATAGTATTAAATTGAACAAGTGTTGTACTAGTGTCAAATTCTAAATTACCTTCAGAAACACATACACCATTAAAAAATGGTAAACTAACAGCTTTATCTTTAGTAATGGATGTAGTAGTTCCTCTTAATGTAAAGTTGTAATTCCCTTGAGCTACAGCGTCTAAGTTGCTAATTGTAAGCATTACATTACCAGAAGTTGTTCTTGAGCTTGGGGAAAAAGTTGCTGTTGCTGCACCTGGAAGGCCAATGGCACTAAATGTAGTGTTCTCAGAAAAGCCGTTTGCTGCTATATAATCAAAATTATAAACTACTGTTGTGTCTTCACAATCAATAGGTGTTAAGGTATGATCAGCTATAAAAAAGTCTGGTACTGTTGAAATTGAAAAATTGAAGTCTGAAACATCATAAAAAATATTATCTACAGCTTCAATTAAAACTCTTGCGTTAGTAGTATTTGGAATAGAAGGAACCGAATAAGAATACGAACCATCATTTGGAGTGCCAGAGGTAATTACCGTTGGAAACGTTAATCCCCCATCAGTAGATAACTTTATACTAACGGTTTGGCAGTTAATACCTGATACATCAGCTGATTGACCTACTTCCCATTCGATATTTTGAGTTGAATTTTGCCCCCAAGAAACTGGATTAACAACAGCGAAAGGATCAGTACTATCAACAATAATATCCACAAAGTCAACGGCTGTTTGTCCACCGCCATTTGCGCCAATAACGTCGTTGTCCCTTACGGTTAATGCAAAAGTCATAGTCCTATTTACCGAAGGAATCTTTTCCCAAGTGGTAGAGCCTCCAGTAGCAACATAATCAGCAAATCTTGGAATATTTCTTACTGGGTTTGATGTTCCTTCAAATGATCGTACTAAAGGGCCTGTTGTGTTTTCTTCTTCAGGAAGTCCTGCTGGACCTAAATCATATTGTTCCCAAGTATAAGTGTGCCCTGTAGTTCCGTCAGGATCGGTTGAGCTACCTACCAATTTAAATGCAGTAGAAACAGGTATGGTGTAGTCAGGGCCAGCATTTGCGGTTGGGGCATTGTTTGTTAACGTAGTTTCAGCTGCACAGGTACTATTTCCAGTAGTAATATTATCCCACATCATTTGAATGCTTTTTTGATGAAAATAAGCATCTCCATTATTTTGTACATTTTGAGGCGCACAAATTCCTGCATAAGCCATAATAGTCGTTCCACTTCCAGGTTCATAAGCATTACTGGCACTTCTGTTACCTCCTGCACAATTACCAGCACTACCATTAAAGGTATGTGGAGCACCAAATTGATGCCCTATTTCATGAGCAACAAAATCAATGTCATAAGCATCGCCAACAGGAGAGGATAACCCAGTAATCCCTCTGGCTTTACTACCTGAAACACAAGGAGAGTTTAACTGAGCTAAACCACCGCCGCCAGTACTAAAGGTATGTCCAATATCATAAGTAAAAGGGGTTGATGTAGCTGCAGCATCAATTTCTGTTTGACTTTCATTAATTAAAGCATTAGCATTATTATTTGTAAAATTATCAGAAAGGATAAAAATAATATTTGTGTTATCAACTAAAGTCATCTTCACAGAAAGATCACGTTGAAAAATAGTATTAACACGATTCATGGTTACTACCATTGCAGCAAGTACAGCAGCTTTTCTGTCTTCAACAGTACTAAAGCCATTTAAACCAGCTGCTTCCCAATGAAATTGAGAGTATTCTATTGTAGAGGCTAAGGCCAATCGAAAGGTTCTCAATTTACTATCATTAGCATTTCTGTGTAATTCTGATTTTTTAGTAAGATCTCTAGCCTCAATAACCTCGTCTGGTACAAGACATTCAAATTCTTTTTTAAGTGCAGGGAGGCTTCCTTTGTCATAAACAACATAGGTGCTGTTTTCAGTGTAAGGGTCTATAAATTGAGTGCCAGTTTTTGAAGACAACGTCATAGCATGTAGGCCCTGTGGAGTAATACTAAAACTAATTATTGAAGCAGGGTTTTTAGTATTATGTCCTATATATGTCCTGATCTCTGGATGCTTTTCTTGATAGGCAGGTTCTAACATTGAAGATTCTTCAACTCTAAACTCATCAAAACCTCCCTCGCTATTTGGAAATTTTATAATTTGACTAGGTATTTTTTTATTCAGTGTTTTTTTTGAATAAAAATTCAAGGTATTTTTTAATGCATCTATGTTCAACAGATAGAAAACAGATTTAGAAGGCTCTGTTTTTCGAATCATTTTTTTTCCAATTAAAGCTTCTTTTTTTGAAATGCTAGACCAAATATCTTGATTGGTTTGTGCATAATTAGCAGTCAAACAAAGAGAAAAAAGAAATATACTTAATTTTATTTTTAAGGTGATAAGCTTCATAAGGTTGTATGTTTTTATTTTTCTTAGCATGTTAAAAATAGGTTGTTAAATCATCAATCACAAAAAATATGTAAGTATTTTAAAATAGCATATATTTGATTATGAGGTTTTTTTATCTGTTATACTTAACGATTTGCTTACTTGCTTGTAAGTCTAAAAAGGATGTAATCATAGCAAAATCAGTATATGAGACTGCTTTTAAATGTCCTGAAAATGGAACATGCACTTTTGAAATTTTTGAAAATAAATCACTTCAAATAATAACCGATGAAATGCAAGGGACTTATCCAAAGATGATAAATGGCTCTAATTTTGTGTTAAAATTTGAATATAAGAAAACAGAAAACTCCAATTATGAAGATAGCGGTTACAGAGAGGAAATCTTTGTAGAACTCGATAAAAACAATCTTGAATTTGAAACTGAAGATTTAAAAACACATAAACTTTTTTTTGCTAGATGGTGTTACTGCAAAGGGCAAACAGGGTATTATAAAATTAATCAAGGAAAATTATCGGTTACTTCAAATGATGATAAAAATATTCAATTATACTTAAATTTCAAGATTAATGAGGTACCGCAAATTGTAAATGAAATAAATTATAGTTTCAAAATACAATAAAGATTTAAGGTTTGTTTTGAGTTACATTATAATTAGCTTTGTATAAAATTAAAAGCTTGAAAACAAAGCGTAATTTAAATACATTACCAAACAAAAAAACTGTTGTTACAATAGGTACGTTTGATGGCGTACATATTGGGCATCAAAAAATAATTCACCGCTTGATTAACACTGGGAAATTAGAGGGTTTACAATCTGTAATACTTACTTTTTTTCCACACCCACGAATGGTACTACAAAAAGATTCTAATATTAAACTCATTAATACCATTGATGAGCGCCATGATATTTTAGAGGGATTAGGATTGGACTATTTAGTCATAAAAAAGTTTACTCAAGAGTTTTCAAGGCTTTCTGCTGAAGATTTTGTGAAAGATATTTTGGTTGATAAACTAAATGCTCAAAAAGTTATTATTGGTTACGACCATAGGTTTGGTAGAAACAGAAATGCAGATATTAATGATTTAAAGACCTTTGGGGAGAACTATAACTTTGAAGTAGAAGAAATCTCCGCACAAGATATTAATGATGTTGCTGTAAGCTCTACAAAAATTAGAACCGCCATTATTGAAGGTGAGATAGACAAAGCGAATACCTATTTAGGTTACAAGTTTATGTTAACTGGTAAGGTTACAAAAGGGCGAGGTTTAGGTAGAAAACTTGGATATCCTACAGCTAACATAGAGATAGAGGAAGACTATAAAATTATGCCTAAACGTGGTTCATATATTATTAGTTCTATTATTAAGGATAATACTGTTTATGGAATGATGAACATAGGAATAAATCCTACTGTAAACGGTAATAAACAGACCATTGAAGTTCATTTCTTTGACTTTGAGCAAGATATCTATCAAGATACCATACAGATAGATTTGCTCCAAAGAATTAGGGATGAAGAAAAATTTGAATCTGTTGAAGCCCTAAAACGCCAATTAGCTCTAGATAAAAAAACAGCTTTAGACTATATCTCAAATCAAAATGCTTAATAATTGGCTATTTAAACATATAGATAATTCATCGTTAATCGTTTTTAGAATTATTTTTGGATTACTTTGTTTTTTAGAATCTGTAGGGGCCATTTTTACGGGTTGGATAAAGAAAACTTTAGTTGACCCAAATTTCACTTTCAATTTTATTGGCTTAGAGTTTTTACAACCTTTACCAGGTAATGGCATGTATTATTACTATGCTATTATGGGTGTTTTTGGGCTGCTAATTATGGTTGGGTATAAATACCGTTTAAGCATGTTTGCATTTACTATTATGTGGTCTGCCACGTATTTAATGCAAAAATCATCATACAATAACCATTACTATTTATTAATGCTTTTAAGTGCAATCATGGTATTTATGCCAGCAAATAAATATGCTTCGGTTGATGCTAAATTAAACCTAAAAATTAAAAGTTATTCTATGCCGCAATGGTGCAAGTGGTTTATTATTCTACAGTTATTCATTGTATATACGTATGCTTCTGTAGCTAAGTTGTATCCAGATTGGTTGGATACTTCGGTTATAGAACTCATGATGAAGGGAAAGAAGGATTATGAAATAGTTGGTAACTTTCTTCAGCAAAAATGGCTTCATTATGTATTGTCTTATGGTGGGATTTTATTTGATGGATTAATTGTGCCCTTACTATTATTTAAACCAACAAGAAAGTATGCTTTTTTTATTTCAATCTTTTTTCATTTATTTAATTCATTCATATTCCAAATAGGCATTTTTCCATATTTATCATTGGCATTTTCGTTATTCTTTTTTCCAGCTGAAAAAATTCAAAAACTCTTTTTAAAAAAGAAACCATTTTATACTGCCAATGAAATTAAAACCCCAAACTATAGTTCATTATTAGTTGTGGCATGTGCCATCTACTTTATAATTCAAATAGGATTACCTCTAAGGCATCATTTTATTGAAGATAATGTACTCTGGACAGAAGAAGGTCACCGACTTTCGTGGCGTATGATGCTTCGTGTAAAAAGTGGACAAACAACGTATTGGGTTGAAAATAAAGATACTGGAAAACGTACGTTCATAGATTTAAATACATATTTGAGTAAAAAGCAGAAGCGATCTGCTAGTACAAAACCAGATGTGATGTGGCAATTTGCACAGCGTCTTAAAGAGGATTTTAAAAATAAAGGAGAAGATGTAGCAGTTTACATAAACAGTAAAATTAGTGTAAACGGCAAACCATATAAAACTTTAATTAATCCAAACATAGATATAGCCAGCACAGAGTGGGATGTTTTTAAACATAGTGAATGGATTTTATCTTCGGAAGACGATTGATTATATATTCAATTCATTAAATTTGTCGCTTAAATTTTTAAGTCATGTTACAAGTTGCTTTTATTAGAGAAAACAAAGATTTAGTTGTTGAGCGATTAGCAAAAAGAAATATTGATGCTTCGCAAATGATTAATGATGTTATCAGTTTTGATGATGATAGAAAACGTCTTCAAACTGAGTTAGATAACACCTTGGCTGAATCTAATACATTGTCAAAAGAAATAGGAAACTTGTATAAATCTGGCGAGGTTGAAAAAGCAAATCTTTTAAAAGAAAAAACAGGTCAATTAAAGGATACTTCAAAAGAATTGGCTGAAAATTTAAGTAGTACAACAGAAGCTTTAAACGAGCTGCTTTATAAAATTCCGAATGTACCACATGATTCTGTGCCACGAGGTAATTCAGATTTAGATAATGAGGAAGTATTCAAAGCTGGAGATATTCCAACTTTACATAAAGGCGCTTTACCGCATTGGGAGTTAGCTAAGAAGTATGATATTATTGATTTTGAGTTAGGAAACAAAATTACTGGAGCTGGGTTTCCTGTATATAAAGGTAAAGGTGCTAGATTGCAACGTGCTCTAATAGCATATTTTTTAGATAAAAATACAACAGCAGGTTATACAGAATATCAATTACCGCTTTTAGTAAATGAGGCTTCAGGTTTTGGCACGGGACAACTACCTGATAAAGAAGGGCAAATGTATCATGTTACTGAAGATGATCTGTATTTAATCCCTACTGCTGAGGTGCCAGGAACCAATATTTTTAGAGATGTGGTTTTAAGTGAAAGCGAACTTCCTGTAAGTATAACAGGGTATACCCCATGTTTTAGAAGAGAAGCAGGTAGTTATGGTGCGCACGTAAGAGGCTTAAATAGATTGCATCAATTTGATAAAGTTGAAATTATTCGTGTAGAGCATCCAAGTAAATCTTATCAGGCTTTAGATGGTATGGTAAATCATATAAAAGATATCTTAAAAGCGCTAAAATTGCCATATAGAATATTACGCCTATGTGGAGGCGATACCTCTTTTGCGTCAGCTCTAACTTATGATTTTGAAGTGTTTTCTACAGCACAAGATAGATGGCTAGAAATTAGTTCTGTTTCAAACTTTGAAACCTTTCAAGCAAATCGATTAAAACTTCGATTTAAAAACAGTGATGGTAAAAATGAATTAGCACACACTTTAAATGGGAGTGCTTTGGCATTGCCAAGAGTGTTAGCTGGCATCCTTGAAAATTATCAAACAGAGGATGGTATTGTTGTTCCAGAAGTACTGCAACCTTATACAGGTTTTAAAATCATTAATTAGCATAAAATCTTACAAATAAAACCATTTAATCCATTTTTTATCGATTAAATGCATTTTTAACATGCTTATCAACGATTTTATTTGTATTTACTTGATTTTTTAATGAATATTTTTCAAGTTCGCTTAACCAAATCTAGTTAGCCTACTTAATTATGAAGAATTTTAAGCGTATAGTACTGTTAATTGCTCTAATTTTTTTCGCAACTAAAGTTTTATCTTCCGATTTTCAGATATTTGAATCCGAAGATAAAACAACAACCATTGCGAGAAAATAGGGATTTTTTCAAATATATTTCTTGGTGCAATCTATAAGATTTTTTGAAAATAGTCGTTCTTGTTTAAACAAGAATTAAAGACTGTCCCCAATCGAGTATTTAATTAACAAGTAGTTAATAGAAATTATTTTTGGTTGGTAAGTGCCCGATTTTATGTCGGGCACTTTTTTTAGTGAAACTCATTATTGAAAAGTTTGTAAAACGCATTCAATAATGTTTAGTTGAACTAATCCCGATGCCTATCGGAATCTCAAAATCTAAGCCTTAAATTTTATAAAAACTTTTACAAAACCAACCCTTTACATTTGTTATATTTACCCTATGCGATATATTTTATTTTTATGCATACTTATTTCTGGTGTTATGTTTTCGCAAAACGCAACACTAGCTAAAGACTATTTTCAAAAAGGAGAATATGAAAAGGCACTTATTGAATACAAGAAACTATATGCCAAATCTTCTACAAATATTAATTACATAAATCAAATAATAAGCACATATCAGCAATTGGAGCAATATGATGATGCTGAAGAATTTATTTTAGAATTAATGGAACGCATAAAATATCCGGCTTTTATTGTTGAGTTAGGCTATAATTACCAGCTTAAAAATGATATAGAAAAGGCAAACGAAAATTACCAAAAAGCCATTTCTACAATAGACGAAAAGGCGAGTAATGTATTTCCTGTAGCAAGAAGTTTTCAAACGCATTCGCTTTTAGATGAAGCTGTTATATCTTACGAAAAAGCTGCTGCAATAAATCCAGATTATAATTTCAATATACAACTGGCTCAAATCTATGGAGAACAAGGTAATATTGAAAAGATGCTTAATAGTTACATCAATTTTGCCGAATCCAATCCTGTAGTTTTAAGAGATGTAAAACGAGCTGTGAATGATTTTATAACAGAAGATAGCAGTAATGAGAATAATATTTTATTTAGAAAGCTGTTACTAAAAAAAATGCAGCAAGAGCCAAATATTCTTTGGAATGAGTTATTGAGTTGGTTATTTATTCAACAGAAAGATTTTAAAAAGGCATTTACTCAAGAAAAGGCAATTTATAAAAGGCAACCAGAAAGTTTACGAGGCATTGAAGAGTTGGCTACTATAGCTTTAAATGACAATGCGCATGATATTGCTCGTGAGATTTATGAGTATATAATAGAAACTGCCCAAGATGCCGAAACCAAATTAGATGCACACAGGAGTTTAATAAAAATTGATATTAAAGAAAGCTCTAAGTCTAATTATGGTGCAATTAAAAGTAAATACCTAGACTTATTAAAACAGTTTGGTAAGGAATCAGAAACTATAGAATTACAAATTGCTTATGCCCATTTTTTAGCTTTTTATCTAAACCAAACAAAAGAAGCTACTGAATTTTTAGAAAACAGTTTAAAACTACCATTGGCATCCATAGAAACAGCCCAAGTAAAATTAGAGTTAGGTGATATTTTAGTGCTTCAAGAAAAGTTCAACAAAGCATTAATCTATTACACACAAATTCAACGAAACCTTAAAAATAGTACCATTTCGCAAGAAGCACGTTTTAAGGTAGCAAAAGCAAGTTATTATAAAGGTGATTTTAAATGGGCAGAGTCTCAACTTAAAATTTTAAAGGCTTCAACCTCTCAACTTATTGCTAATGATGCTTTAGATTTGAAACTTTTAATTTCAGATAATAAGTATGAAGACTCGCTTCAAACTGCACTAAAACGTTATGCAAAAGCAGATTTATTGGCGTTTCAAAATAGAAATGATGAAGCTATTAAAATGCTAGATGAAATTTTAGACAAGCATAAAACAGAACCTATTATAGCCCAAGCTTTATTAAAACAGGCGCAGCTATATGAGCTTAAATTTCTGTTTGATAAAGCAAAGGTAAATTATGAAGTACTCATTGATAATTATAGAGATGGTATTTTAATTGATGATGCTTGTTTCCATTTAGCTGAAATTTTTGAGAAACAATTAAACCTCCCTGAAAAGGCTAAAGCACTATATGAACAAATCATTTTTAATCATGCAGATAGCATTTATTTTGTTGAAGCCAGAAAGCGCTATAGAGCTATAAGAGGTGATGCTATAAATTAAATCTTTAAGATTAGAAAAGGCAAGGTTATGGTTTTGAGGCTTCAAAAGCTATTATGAAATTGGCTAAGAATGAATTTGGTATCGAAAAGCTTTTTGCAATTACAGTGCCTTACAATATAGAATCTGTAAAACTGATTGAAAAACTAGGGTTTAAATATGAAAAAAGAATAAAACCTTTTGAAGATGATGAAGAACTCCTGTTATTTGCAAAAACTTTATAGCAAATTATGATAATTTATAACGTTACCGTTAATATTGACGAATCGATTCACAACGAATGGCTTAAATGGATAAAAGAACACATTCCACAAGTTTTAGGTACAGGAAAATTTGAAAAAGCAACGCTTTCTAGAGTTTTAGTAGAAGAAGATATGGGAGGTGTTACTTATTCAATTCAATATCGTTCTTACTCACGAGAAGCTCTCGATACATATTACAGAGATGATGCCGAAAAATTAAGAAATGAGGGTATGAAAAAGTTTGCAGATAAAATGTTGGCATTCAGAACAGAGCTTCAGATTGTTGATGAGTATACTGTGAATTTTAAATAGTTTACTTTTGTCAGCCTGAGCATTAGTTAAAAATAAATATATTTATTTTGAATGTAGCAAGCGTAGCTTGTCGAAGGGTCTCATTAAATAAAAAGATTCGTGGCATATAAACCCAATCAGCATCAAGTAAAAGCAAAAAAACATTTAGGACAGCACTTTTTAAAAGATGAGTCTGTTGCGCAAAAAATTGCAGACACATTAACTTTAAAAGATTATAAAAATGTTTTGGAGATTGGTCCTGGTATGGGTGTACTTACTAAGTATTTACTTAAAAAGGAGATTACCACTTATGTTGTTGAAATTGACTCAGAGTCTGTTGAATACTTACAGTCTAACTACCTTAATTTAGCACCTAGGATTATAGAAAAAGACTTTTTAAAGTATGATTTGAATACTGTTTTCAATCAAGAATCGTTTGCTATTATTGGTAATTTTCCGTACAATATTTCAACACAGATAGTCTTTAAAACACTAGAAATGCGGGAGCAAATCCCTGAATTTTCTGGGATGTTTCAAAAAGAGGTCGCAAAGCGTATATGCTCAAAAGAAGGTAGTAAAGTATATGGTATTCTTTCAGTACTAACGCAAGCCTTTTATAATGCGGAGTATTTGTTTACAGTGCCACCAAGCGTTTTTAATCCACCACCAAAAGTAGACTCAGGAGTTTTAAGGCTTACAAGAAAAGAAAACTATACGCTACCGTGTGATGAAAAATTCTTTTTTAAAGTAGTTAAAGCTGCTTTTCAGCAACGCAGAAAAACATTGCGTAACAGTTTAAAAACATTCAATTTGTCAGATAATTTAAAAGCAAATAGTATATTTGGCAAACGTCCAGAACAATTGAATGTTCAAGCCTTTATTGAGCTTACGCAGTTAATAGAGTTAGATAGTCAATAAAAACTTAATGCCATACTGAGCCCAGTCGAAGTATCTAATGTCAGAAGAAGCAGAAAACATACAATTTCAACTCACTGATGAACTCCTAGAGCAAGTTGTGAACTTTATCGAAGAAGAAAATGATAAAGAACTTAAAACGCTTTTAGACGAGTTTCACTATGCTGATATTGCCGAAATTTTAGATGAACTCAATCTAGAACAGGCAGTGTATATTATAAAGCTTCTGGACTCAGAAACTACTTCAGACATATTAACCGAGCTGGATGAAGACAATAGAGAAAAAGTTTTA
The DNA here is from genome assembly GCA_947502405.1 of uncultured Algibacter sp. Taxonomy (GTDB): domain Bacteria; phylum Bacteroidota; class Bacteroidia; order Flavobacteriales; family Flavobacteriaceae; genus Algibacter_B. The sequence goes on from CANMZT010000009.1 coordinate 66,306, forward strand.
AAAAACCTCTCTGCAAAAGAAATTGCTGAAGAAGTAGAGGAATTAGATACAGATGATGCCGCAGATATCATAGCAGAACTTCCTGAAGCTCGTCAACAAGCCGTAATTTCTCAAATAGAAGACGAAGAACATAAGGCAGAAATCACAGAACTTTTAGCCTATGATGAGAATACGGCAGGTAGCCTAATGGCTAAAGAGTTGGTAAAGGTTTATGAAACTTGGACGGTAGCTGGATGCATGCGCAGAATTCGTGGGCAAGCCAAAGAGGTTACCCGTGTGCATTCTATTTATGTTGTAAATAAAGAAGAAAAACTAATTGGAAGACTCTCTCTAAAGGATCTTATTGTTGCTAAAAGCGAACAAAAAATAGCAGATATTGTTAAGGTAAATGTAGATTACGTAAATGTAGAGGAAGATGTAGAAGAAGTTGCCAAGGTCATGGCAAAATACGATTTAGAAGCGATACCAGTAGTTGATGAAAATAAAACACTTTTAGGTAGAATTACCATTGATGATATTGTAGATGTTTTAAAAGAAGAAGCCGAAAAAGACTATCAAATGGCAGCAGGTATTACTGGCGATGTAGATTCTGATGACAGTATTCTAGAACTTACAAGAGCACGTTTACCATGGCTGTTTTTAGGTTTAGTTGGTGGTATAGGCGCCTTTTTAATTATGGAAGGTTTCCAAGACACTTTCAATACATACGCCGTTTTATTCTTTTTTACGCCATTAATTGCGGCTATGGCTGGTAATGTAGGCGTTCAATCAAGTGCTATTATTGTACAAGGTTTAGCAAATGATGATGTAAAAGGAAGCATCAATAGTCGTTTAATAAAAGAAATGCTTTTAGCAGCACTAAATGGTGTTATATTAGCCATATTTCTTTTCTTTTTTGTTTGGGCAACTAAAGGCGAGATGAACACGGCATTCGCTATTTCAGTATCTCTTGTAGCTGTCATTATTGTTGCAGGACTCATAGGTACTTTTGTACCATTGTTTTTAAACAAACGCGGCATAGACCCAGCCATTGCTACAGGGCCTTTCATCACAACAAGTAACGATATTTTAGGAATTCTACTTTATTTCTGGATAGCAAAAATGATTTTAGGTATTTAAAAAAACTTTTGTAGAATAGAAGAACCCTTTGAAATTGTCATTCTCGCAAAAGCGGGAATCTAGAAAATTTATGTTCATTTGGGCGTTACCACAAGGGTCGGGCTTTCCGTTACAATCTTTTTAAAACGTCATTGCGAGGAGCGGGCGACGTGTCAATCTGTTAATTTTTATATTAAAACACAATTATCAGTTATCAAATTTTAAAAAGGATTTCCTCTGCAATCCCTAACGCAAAACTTCGTAATTTTATAACATGAATTCAATTAGTATTAAAGAAAAGTTTACCAAATTCAGTAAAAATTGGCATCCGCATCAAATTGCAGTTGTAGATAATATGCAAGTTGTTTTAGCAAAATTAAAAGGCGAATTTGTATGGCATAGTCATGATGATGCAGATGAGCTATTTCAAGTTATTAAAGGTACATTATACATGCAATTTAGAGACAAGACAGAAGTTGTAAACGAAGGCGAAATTATTGTGGTTCCAAAAGGTGTAGAACATAATCCTTACACAAAAAATGAAGAAGAAGTTCATGTATTACTTTTTGAAAAATTAAGTACTGCACATACAGGAAAAGTTCAACACGAAAAAACTCAAACACATTATCCAAAAATATAATCAAATGTCAGGTCGAGCGCAGTCGAGATCTTTATCATTCACATATGAAAATATTACACTTAGATACTAATCACGAATTACTAATAAATCAACTTAAAGATTTAGGCTATACAAACCACGAAGATTATACATCTTCAAAAGCTCAAGTGGAAACCAAAATACACGAGTATGATGGTATAGTATTAAGAAGTCGTTTTACTATAGATAAACAATTCCTTGATGCAGCAACAAACCTAAAATTCATAGGACGTGTTGGCGCAGGTTTAGAAAATATAGACTGCGATTATGCTGAAAAAAAAGGCGTGTATTTAATTTCTGCACCAGAAGGCAATAGAAATGCCGTTGGAGAGCATAGTTTAGGGATGTTATTATCACTTTTTAATAAACTTAATAAGGCAGATAATGAAGTTAGAAATGGAAAATGGCTTAGAGAAGATAATAGAGGAATTGAATTAGATGGGAAAACAGTTGGTTTAATAGGTTACGGTAATATGGGTAAAGCCTTTGCAAAAAAACTTAGAGGCTTTGATGTTGAAGTGTTGTGTTATGATATTAAAGAAAATGTAGGTGATGCAAATGCAAAACAAGTATCACTTTCAGAATTCCAAGAAAAAGTAGATGTAGTAAGTTTACACACCCCTCAAACACCATTAACTTTAGGGATGATAAACACTCAATTTATCAATTCCTTTAAAAAAACATTTTGGTTAATAAATACAGCACGAGGTAAAAGTGTAGTTACAGCGGACTTGGTTTCAGCATTAAAATCTGGTAAAATTCTAGGCGCAGGATTAGATGTTTTGGAATATGAAAAGAAGTCTTTTGAAAGCTTGTTTTCATCAGAGATGCCAGAAGCATTTCAATATTTAATTAAAGCTGAAAATGTATTGCTTTCACCTCATGTAGCTGGCTGGACTATTGAAAGCAAACAAAAACTTGCGCAAACCATTGTAGATAAAATCAAAGCTAAATTTTTTTAATCGAAAAGAAATTCCTAGATACTCTGTAAGCATAGTTTGTTTTAATAAATTCTTTATTTTTAAAGCATGAAAAAAACTATTCTTGTTTTTTCTCTGCTTGTTTTGGCCCTATTACTTCTATTTCAATTTAGCAAGTATACTGTTATTAGTGGCGATTTAAATATTGAATATATTATGGCAATTGTTGCCATTGCTTTTTTAAGTATTGGCATCTTTATTAATAAGAAAATTCAAAAGCAACCAAAAGCCTTTAATAATCAAATAAACCTTCAAAAAGTTGAAGAATTAGGCCTTAGTAAACGAGAATACGAAGTTTTAAAAGAAGTGGCCTTGGGTTTATCTAATCAAGAAATTGCAAAGAAATTATTTGTTTCAGAAAGTACAATTAAAACCCATGTTTCAAATTTACTTTTAAAGCTAAATGCCAAACGACGCACACAGGCAATTCAAATTTCAAAAGACCTCAATATTATATAATTCAGAAGTTTTACAACTAAAGTAGTATCAATTTAGTACTTTAGTATGAGCTTCAATTCTTCCTGTCATCTTACTTTTGGGTTACTAATCAATACACAATTTAAAAATGAAAAATACTGTAATTAAGTTTGGCCTTTATGCATTAATAAGTGGCTTTGTATTATTTGGGTTACCCTTCTTTTTAGGAATGGGTGTAGATTTCGATTACGGAGAACTTATAGGTTATACATCTATGATACTCTCATTATTATTTGTTTATTTTGGAATCAAACACTACCGAGATAAAGTTAATTCTGGAAAAGTATCACTAGGAAAAGCCTTAGCCATTGGGATGCTGATAGCATTATTTTCAGCTGTTGGGGTTGCAGTTTTCGATTACATTTATACATCTCAAATAAATCCAGATTTTGCAAGTGAGTATTTAGAGTATTCCGTTAAAAAAATGCAAGAAACATTATCTGATGAAGAAGTAAAAATCAAAACTGCAGAGTTAACGCAACAAATGGAAGATTATGGAAGCCCTAGTTTCATGGCTTTGATGATGTTTGCATCAGTTATGATTCTCGGATTTATTATATCTTTAATTTCAGGACTAATTCTTCAGCGTAAATAATTTAACTATGCAATATAAAGCTACATCACCAGAAGACTATATAAGCCAAGTTCCAGAGGAACGACAAGCTGCTCTGAAAAAACTAAGAAGCATTATAAATAAAAACCTTCCTAAAGGCTTTGAAGAAGGTATACAATATGGCATGATAGGCTATTATGTTCCGCACTCAGTTTATCCAGACGGTTATCATTGCAACCCAAAAGAGCCTTTACCATTTATGAGTTTTGCTTCACAAAAAAATTCTATAAACCTTTACCACAGCGGAATATATTCTAAAAAAGAAATACACGATTGGTTTGTGTCAGAATATCCAAAGCATTCTAAGCTTAAATTAGACATGGGGAAAAGTTGCATACGCTTTAAAAAAGTAGACCAAATACCCTATGAGTTAATAGGAGAATTATCAAAGAAGTTAACCGTTCAAGAATGGATAGACATTTACGAATCGGCTATTAAAAAATAACTATTAATAAAATTAGCATTATGAAATTAGGAGCTTTTTCAGCAAGCCTAAATGTTAAAGACATTAAGGCATCAAAACAGTTTTATGAAACATTAGGGTTTACAAAGTTTGCTGGCGATATAGAAATGAATTATCTCATCATGAAAAATGGAAATGCGCTCATAGGGCTTTTTCAAAGTATGTTTGAACAAAACATATTAACTTTTAACCCAGGTTGGGATGAAAGTGCAAATAAAGTTGAGCCATTTGATGATGTAAGAACCATTCAAAAGCACTTAAAAGATAATAGTATTAAACTTGAAAGAGAAATCGATGCCAATTCAACAGGACCAGCAAGTATAGTTCTGTATGACCCAGATGGGAATACTATTCTTATCGACCAACATGTTTAAGCTAAATCAATCAAAATGAAAAATCGAGTAACAGGTATAGGAGGATTATTTTTTAAGACCAATGACCCAAAAGCATCAAAAGATTGGTACAAAAAACACTTAGGGTTTAATACAGATGATTATGGTTGTACCTTTTGGTGGAAAGACGAAGCTGGAAATAAGTGTTCTACACAATGGAGCCCTTTTCCAGAAGACACTAAATACTATGAGCCTTCTAAAAAAGACTTTATGTTTAATTACCGCGTTGAAAATTTAAAAGAATTATTAAAAGTTCTAAAAACTGAAGGAGTAACCATTGTAGGTGAAGTAGAGGAATACGATTATGGTAAATTTGGCTGGATTTTAGATAACGATGGAAATAAAATAGAATTATGGGAACCTGTAGATAGTGCTTTTTTGTAATTTTATAGCATAAAGAACACTTTTGTCTTATTTAGAAATTCTTCAATCACACGGTTTATCTCAACTTCAATGGGTTGCTATAGCTTTAGCGGCCTTTATTTTAGGCTTTTCAAAGTCTGGTATTAAGGGTATAGGGATTATTATTATTTTAATACTGGCATTTGTTTTTGGTGAAAAAGCATCTACTGGCATTTTATTACCTATGCTAATCTCTGCAGATATAGTGGCAGTTAGTTATTACAATAGGCATACGCAATGGCGTTTTATAAAAAAGCTAATGCCCTCTATGGTTATTGGTGTATTGGTTGGCGTTTGGGTTGGCGATGCCATTTCTGAAACTGTTTTTAAGCGTATTATGGCCATAATAATTATTGCTTCTATTGGTATTATGTGGTTTTTTGAAAAGAAAAAATCCAATACAATTCCTCATAACAAAGTGTTTTCAAATTCAGCAGGGTTTTTAGCAGGTTTTACAACTATGATTGGGAACTTAGCTGGACCAATTTCTAATATTTACTTCTTAGCAGTACGATTACCAAAGAATGAATTTATTGGCACAGGTGCTTGGTTGTTTTTTATTATTAATGTGTTTAAGTTGCCATTCCATTTTTTTGTTTGGAAAACCGTAACTAAAGAAAGTTTAGTGCTTAATTTAACCCTTGTACCAATAATTATTCTCGGTTTTTTTCTTGGAGCTCGTCTTGTAAAATTAATATCCAATGTTAATTACAGACGATTTATCCTTATCGTTACAGCTATTGGAGGCATTATTATGCTAATTAAATAATTGTAACATTTTAATAATTTAATATACATACAGTTACAAAAAGTTATTTTTATTAACTTTAGTGTCTAACCAGAAAAATATTAAGAAAATGTCTGATGATAAAAATTTAAGTGACGACCTTAACGATATGTTAGGTGATGCAAAAGAAGGTGCAAAAAAAGCAGCTGATAAAGCTGGTGAGTTAGCAGATGATGCTAAAGAAAAAGCAAAAGAATTTGCTAATGATGCTAAAGAAACAGCTTCTGAATTTACTGAGAATGCTAAAGAAGCTTTTACTTCAAATGAAAATAAAAAAATCTTAGCTGGTATTCTAGGTATTATATTAGGTGGATTAGGAATACACAAATTTATACTAGGGTATAATAAAGAGGGGATTATTATGCTTGTAGTAACTTTAGTTATTGGTGTATTTACTTGTGGCATTGGAGCTGGATTAATGAGTATAGTAGGTTTAATTGAAGGTATTATATACTTAACAAAATCTGATGAAGAATTTCATAACACTTATCAAGCAGGAAAAAAGCCTTGGTTTTAAAAATATAATATGAAAAGCCGAAAAAATAGATTTCGGCTTTTTTATTTAAAAATAACATCGTAATATTGCAATATATAGTTTAATTATGGGCATTACTAAAACTCAAATATTTACAGATAAGCAAAACGATTTAGCTCAGTTTTTTAAAGTCTTAGGGCATCCTGCTAGAGTAGCTATATTGCAATACATAAGTTCACAAAATGCTTGTGTTTGTAGTGATTTAGTTGATGAAATAGGATTAGCACAGGCCACAATTTCTCAACATTTAAAAGAGTTAAAAAGCATTAATTTACTTAAAGGGGAAATTGATGGTAAAAGTATGTGTTATTGTATAAATGTAGAACGATGGTCTGAAATACAAGAGCAACTAAACGCCTTTTTTAATAATGCAAAATTAAACTGCTGCTAAATATAACTAGTATAACAGTAACCTTTTAAATTTATGAAAACTCAAGAATTCTTTCAGGTATTAGAACAAAATAAGGACAAATATTTATTGTTCGAGTATGCGCCAAACCTATTAGTTGGTGCTAATTATCACGTTACAGAGGTAAAACATCTTAAGCTTGATTCGGTAGATTGTGGGTCGCAAACTGACTCATGGAACGAAACTATTATTCAGTTATGGGAAAGCCCACTTGAATTGGGTAAAACAGAGTATATGAGTGTCTATAAAGTGTTGTCAATTTTGAAGAAGGTTGGTAAAATAAAACCTTATGATTTAGATGCTGAGGTGAAATTTGAATACAGCAATGCGAATTTTCATACAGCACAACTATTTGTTAATGATTTTGAAATACAAGGGAATAACCTAATGCTTAAATTAGCCATTCAAAAAACAGATTGTAAAGCAAAAGAGCTTTGTGGAGTTCCTGAAAGTGTAGTTGAGGTTGCAGAAAAAGTGAAAGAAAAAGCGGAATCGTGTTGTACACCTGGAGGAGGCTGTTGTTAGTTAAGTATCTCATTCATGCGAAGGCAAGAATTCATAGGTTTGTCAAATTATAAAATAGATTCCTGTTTTAATAGGAATGATAGTAATAATGAAAATATTTAAAGAAATTTCTAATGTTATCAAATTGTTAGATATAAATACGATTTCAGAAGAAAGAAAAGCTGTTTTAAAACCATTAGTTGAATATATTCAAGATAAGATTAAGGTAGGGGACGCTATTCGTTTAAATTTTATCTGCACACATAATTCAAGACGGAGTCATTTGTCTCAAATATGGGGGCAAACTATGGCTAGCCATTTCGATGTAAATAATGTATCCTGCTATTCTGGTGGAACTGAAGCTACGGCAATGTTTCCAAAGGTTCAAGAAACTCTAGTTAATCAAGGATTTAAAATTTCAAAATTATCTGAAGGTAATAATCCTATTTACAGTATAAAGTTTTCTGAAAATGAACCCGCTGTAATAGCTTTTTCAAAAGAATTTAGCGATGATTTTAACCCTGCCTCAGGATTTGCGGCAATCATGACTTGTTCCTCTGCTGATAAAGGTTGCCCAATGGTTTTAGGTTGTGATAAACGGATACCTATTACTTATGAAGACCCAAAAAAATCGGATGGTACACCACAACAAACTCAAACATATTTTAATAGAAGTTTGCAAATTGCAACAGAGATGAAGTATGTGTTTTCTAGTTTAGCTGAGAGCTTATAGGTTTTAAGTTTAGTCCATAATCAAATGGTAATAACTCACCAACACGTTGATTACCCATAGCTCCAGAGAATATAACTTCTTTAACGTTAGTGTAGTTTCCATAGAAATCTAGAAAAATCCAAGGTGTTGAAAATTTAATGCTCGATTGTTCTGAATTACTAAATAAAATATTTAATGGGCGTGTTAACGCAACTCTTTTTACTTTTGAATTAACTTTAGATTCTACATAAAAGTACTCCCATGGGTTTACTTTATTGCTTTTGTAAAATAGTTGATACTCATTTTCCTCAAAAGCTTGAGCATAAAGAGATCGCATAAATTGCAACCGCGAACCTGAATAAGCCTTACTTCTATTTTTAATAGCTTTTTGTTGATTGATGTCTTTTAAATCTTCATAATATGTGTTGCCATAAAAACCAACTGATTTTATATTAAAAATATTATTTTGAGAATAATTAAATGATATGATGAAACTGTTTATATCGTAAGTCAATAAGTATTGAAGTGCTTTGTTTTTAACCTTAATTGGGGTTATAGAATTGGCAGTTAATGTTCTGTTTTTTTTATTGTAAATGAGAATAATATCATCTTCATTTAAAATTTCGCATGACTTTCCAAACCTTGAAGTACCCAAAAATTCTCTTTTAAAATATCTTAACTTTTGTTTTCTAGTCATCCCATCATTAGCATTAATAATCACTTCATTTAATGATTCATGCTTTTCTTCAAGTAAAATAATTAAGGTATTCTTATCTCTGTAATCAGTAATTATTTTCTTTTGGTATCCCAAAAAAGAAATAATTAAGGGAGATTGGATTGCATCTGAATATTTAATGGAAAATTCACCCTTTCTATTTGTAATTACGCCTATTGAAGTATTATCAAAATAAACTGTAGCTGTTTCAATTGGGTTTTTGGTTTTAGCATCTATAACTGTCCCTTTAATCTCTTGTGTAACGCCTGAGTAATTAATTAAAACAATTAGTAGGAAGATTAGGCTAGCTCTCATTGTTTTCAGCAACCTTTTGTTCTAGTTCAGCTTGGAATTCTTCCATTACAGGTTTTACAGTACTCTCGGGTAAGTCGGCTATTCTTATGTACATCAAACCATCAACTGAATTATTAAATAGCGGGTCAACATTAAAGGCTACTAATTTTGCATTCTGTTTGATATATTTTTTTAATAATACGGGTAAACGTAAAGCACCTGGTTCTATTTCATCAATAAACTTATCAAATTTATTTAAGTCAGCTTCAGCTTCATCAAAAACAAAATCTTTATCAGCATCTTTCAGTTTAACTTTAAATTCTTTTTTAGGGTGCACATATTGAGCAATGTAAGGATCGTAATAATGCGACTTCATAAATTCAACCATTAGCGATTTTGAGAAATTTGAAAACTGATTACTAATGCTCACACCACCAATTAAATATTTGTGCTCTGGATGACGCAATGTGGTATGTACAATACCTTTCCAAAGTAAAAATAAAGGCATAGGTTTTTGCTGATAAGCCGCAATAATAAAAGCGCGCCCCATTTCAATGGATTCGCTCATCATTTTATATAATTCAGGTTCAAACCTGAATAAGTCTTGCAGGTAAAAACCATCAATACCATATTGCTTAAAAATTTTAGAGCCCAAGCCCATTCTGTAGGCTCCTGCGAGCACTTTTTTTTCATTATCCCATAAAAACATATGGTGGTAATAATTATCAAAAGCATCTAAATCTATAGCCTCATTGGTGCCTTCTCCAACTTCTCTAAAAGTAATTTCTCGAAGTCTACCAATTTCCCGGAGGATATTAGGAATTTTATCAGCCTGAGCCAAAAACACTTCATAATTTTTACTTTCCAAAAGCCTTGAATCATCTTTTCTGAGTGTTTCAACTTCTTGAATCATCAGCTCATTGTCAACTGGTGTAACTATATTTTTTGGCGTTTTTGGTGTTTTTAAGCTAGATGATAAATTGTCCAATATTTTTGGTTTATCCTCAAAAGCATTAGAGAGCATATATGTTTTTCTTCTTAAGAATTCAGTAAATTCTTCAAGAGAACTGTGTTCTTTTTGATCATTTACTGAGACAGGTTTTCCTATTCTTACTCGTATTGTACGTCTTTTTTGTGTTAGTAACTCTGATGGTAATTTAGCTGTTCTGAACGTATCACTGATTTTTGAAAGCTGGTAGAACAGCTTACTGTTTTTTGCATGAAAATAAATGGGAACTACAGGAACCTCTGCTTTTTTAACCAACTTCATTGCAGCTTCTTCCCAAGGTTTATCAACCACTAATTTTCCATCTCTATAAGTGGAAACTTCTCCAGCGGGAAAAATTCCTAACGGATGTCCGTCTCTTAAATGTAGAATAGCATTTTTAAAACCTGCAATACTAGATTTCACATCTTTCCTGTCTTCAAATGGATTTACAGGCATTATGTAGGGTTTTAATGGCTCAATTCTATGTAATAAAAAATTGGCTATTATTTTAAAATCCTTACGTTGTTCTAACATTAATTTTAAGAGTAAAATACCGTCAATACCACCAAGTGGATGGTTAGAAATGGTAATGTATGCGCCATCTTTTGGTAAACGCTTTAAATCTTCTTCAGGGATTTCAAATTTAATTTGGAAATCATCAAGAATACCATTTAAAAACGGAAGCTCATTAAGGTGTTTGTTGCGTTTGTAAATTCTATTTAGTGTGGAAATTTTGAGTACTTTCATTAAAATCCAACCAATAAATGTACCTAAAAAGCCATATTTATCTAGCTGAATAGCTTTTGCAACTTCTTTTGCATTTACTAATCCTACATCTTGCTGTTTACTCATGTTGTAAATGTACTAAATTGTTTATTTAGTTACTATTTGAACGGTTTCTTGGGTTAATTGTTTTAATAATACAGTTTTACCAGCTTCAATTTGCTGAATCGCAGATGTGTTATAATGTCGAATAGTATAAAGCGACACGTTTTCATCACAAGTTACTTTAAATTTTGCTTTTAAGTGTTGTAAGAGCTTATCAAGATTGTTATAAATATTATCAATACAAACTGAAAAGCTAATCGCTGAATTTTGAATAACATCAACTTTCATTTTATACTGATGCAAGAGCTTAAAAATGGCACTGATATTATCTTCTACGATGTACGAAAAATCTAAGGAAGATAATGAAATGAGAACCTGCCCTTTTTTAACTATAAAGCAAGGAATCATAGGTTCTAAAGTTTCGTTTTTCCCAATTTGAGTTCCTGCAGCTTCGGGTTTTAAGAACGATTTTACAAATAATGGGATTTCCTTTCTTTGCAGGGGTTGTATGGTTTTAGGATGAATAACAGATGCCCCATAAAATGCTAACTCAATGGCTTCTCGATATGATATTTTATTTAAAAGTTGAGCGTTTTCAAAATAGCGTGGATCTGCATTTAAAACACCAGGAACGTCTTTCCAAATGGTAACGCTGTTGGCGTTTAAACAATAGGCATAAATAGCTGCAGTATAATCACTGCCCTCTCTACCGAGTGTGGTTGTAAAATTATTATCATCACTACCCAAAAACCCTTGGGTGATATTTAAGATAGATTTATTGAATTTTAATGTTATTGCTTGCTGTGTTTTTTTCCAATTAACATGGGCTCGTCTATAGTAATTATCAGTTTTTATTTGAGTTCTAACATCTACCCAATTATTGTTTAATCCAATATGGTTTAAATACTCACTAATGATTGTAGTTGAAACAAGTTCTCCAAAACCAATAACTTGATCGTAAACAAAATTATAATCAGGAGATTTATTAGTTTTTATAAAATCATTTAGTTCATCGAATAACTCAGTAACTTTTCTAAATGTTTGATGATTTACGTTTTCAAATAAATCAAGTAAAATTTCATTATGGTATTTTTTTACTTCTTGAATAGAGCTTTGAAGTTCTTTTTTATTGTCAAAATAGTTTTTAATTATTAACTCTAAGGCATTAGTTGTTTTACCCATTGCAGAGACTACAATTAACGTGTTTTTATGCCCTATTGTTTTTAAAACCGAAGCCAAATTTTTAACACCGCTAGCATCTTTTATTGATGCACCACCAAATTTGAATACTTGCATATTATAATTTTGCTACATAGTTTTTTATCCCAGCTTCATCTAGCCAAACCACATCCCAATCACGTAAAACTTTTGCTCCTTTTTTTTCGTAAAAAGCGATTGCTGGTTCATTCCAATCAATAACTTCCCAATTAATGCGCTTTACACCTAAATCATAAGAGTGTTTAACAACTTTGTCTAAAAGCGCAGTTCCTAAACCAGAGCCTCGCATAGATTGACTAACAATCAAATCTTCAAGATGAATAATCTTCCCTTTCCAAGTTGAATATCGATTGTAAATTAGTGCAATACCTTCTATTTTTGAGTTTACTTCAGCAACAAAACAATGAAACGCTGGATGAGTTCCAAAACCATCTTCTTTTAAATCATTGAGAGTAATCTCAACAGCATCGTGTTCTTTTTCAAATGCGGCCAATTCTTTTATTAAATGAAGCACCTGTGGCATATCATTTTTTGTACCATCTCTAATTGTAAAATCCATAGTTCAGTAATTCATCCAAATATAGTTTAAAGTTGTCTAAATTATTGTTTTTATGCCAATCGAAAACGTTGTAGTGTCATAAAATTTGTGCATATTTGTTAAAATCTAATTTTACTAACCATGGCTAATAAAAAACAGACCTTAGGAGAATTTATAATAGAAAACCAATCTTCATTCCAATACTCTTCAGGAGAGTTGTCAAGTCTTTTAAACTCAATTCGATTAGCCGCAAAGGTTGTAAATCATGAGGTAAATAAAGCTGGTTTAGTTGATATAATAGGTGCTGCTGGCGATACAAATATCCAAGGTGAAGATCAGCAAAAATTAGATGTTTATGCTAATGAAAAATTCATTCAAACCTTAACGCGAAGAAATATAATTTGTGGATTGGCTAGTGAAGAAGAGGATGATTTTATTACCATAAATAGCCAAGATGAAAATCATCAAAATAAATATGTTGTTTTAATTGATCCTTTAGATGGTTCATCAAACATTGATGTTAATGTTTCTGTTGGAACCATTTTTTCTATATACAGAAGAGTTACACCAGTTGGAACTCCAGTGCAATTAGAAGATTTTTTGCAAAAAGGAAGTGAGCAAGTTGCTGCGGGCTATGTCGTTTATGGAACTTCAACGATGTTGGTTTACACAACAGGTGATGGTGTAAATGGGTTTACATTAAATCCTGCAATTGGTTCTTTCTATTTATCACATCCTAAAATGGAATTTCCTGAGGATGGAAACATTTATTCTGTAAATGAAGGGAACTATATTCATTTTCCACAAGGAATTAAAAATTATATCAAGTATTGTCAAGAAGAAGAAGATGACAGACCTTACACATCTAGATATATAGGATCTTTGGTTTCAGATTTTCATAGAAACATGATAAAAGGTGGTATTTATTTATATCCACAGAGTTCAAAAAATCCGAATGGTAAATTACGTTTGTTATACGAATGTAACCCTATGGCTTTTTTAGCTGAACAGGCCAATGGTAAATCTAGTGATGGTTTTACTAGAACGATGGATGTTGAGCCTACAGAATTACACCAGCGTGTGCCGTTTATTTGTGGAAGTAAAAATATGGTTGAAAAGGCTGAGGAGTTTATGCGCAATGCATCAAAGTAAAAAAATTTCAATATTTCTTTTTAAAATAAATCATAAAAAAATGCGAATTTTTCAATTCGCATTTTCTATTCTCAATTTTAGCAGACAAAATTGATTAACAGCAATTTATCGTTTTACGATTTTATAAGTAGCTTTTCCACTTTGAGTTAAAAGATTCAAAAAGTATACGCCTTGCGGTAGAAAACCTAAATTTAAGTTGTCATGTTTTAAGGTTTGTTCGTAAACTTTTTTTCCGAGAGTATTATATATCTCAATATTTTGAATATCTAATTGTTGGTTAGATGCGATATATAAAGTTTCATCAAATGGGTTAGGATAAACCGAAGTCAATTTAAAAATTTGGTTGTCAGTGCTTAAACTTGCAACCTCATCAAGCACTGTTGTAATTGACCAATTGTTGTTGGAGTCTTTTGCCCTTACAAATAAAACGTCGTTAAAATCGTAACTTCCGGCAGGATAGGGGACATTAAAAGTCCAAGTGCCATCAGCTTGAGGGGTACCAATAGTTTCTATACTTTTAGTGCCAAATCCCAAATCATTATCAAAAAAATATTCAATTTCAACAACATTGGTAATCGGGTTTAGGTAAACTTCAATATTCTTTCTAAAGGTATGGCTCCAACTCCCTCTTGAATCTTTTACCCTTCCATAAAGCTTATGATAGCCTAAAGTAGCAGAGGCCGCAATTTGAGCTGCAAAGGCCTGTTCAATATCTTCTTGTTCAGGATTTATTGTGAAAGACGTTGCTGTACCAAATTGGGGGTCTTGATCGATAAAATATTCACCTATTACAATATTGTTTTGAGCAAAAGGAGGAACGACTTCAATATGCTTTCTCACTGTTTGACTCCAATTTCCGTCTGCATCCTTAACCCTCATGTAAAGTTTGTGATAACCTAATGAGGTTCCTACTGGGATGTTTGCAGTTACTAGTTCGGTAATATCGGTATCGGGTGATGTAATGTTCAGCACCGTATTCAATCCGAAACCATTGTCCGTATCCAAAAAATATTCAACTTGGGTAGCGTTGGATTGTGCTCGAATACATAAAGTTATGACCAATAAAAAAGCCGTAAAAATTATTCTTCTCATGGCTTATTAATTATTTGTTCTAGCCTTAACGGTTACAGGTAATCCCGTGCCAGGTTCTGAAACACCAGTTGTAGTTACGTCGTAAGCCACTGGAATGGCACCAAGACCAGATAGATTGTAGCGATTACCAACTGCAACACCACCAAACACTCCACGTTCCGCACCATCGCTACCAGCTTGGTTGTATGTAGGATCTGATTTTAACTGATAGCTACCATCAGTGGTGCCACTATCTACAAAAAGTAGCGCCATACTTGGTACTGAAACATTACCGGTAGTGCTAGAAAACGCACTACTTGAATTTGGGACAGTATTATATTGCACATTATTATTGGTACCATTGTTGATGTTAGCCGTGAAACCTGCGGTTCGCACAATGTTGTTTTGAAATGAACTTGTTAGGAATTGTAGATTCAATTCATTTTCAACACCGTCAAAAACATTGTTGTTACATTCCATTATTGTTCCTGTTCCCCAAGTGCCACTAGACCAAACCAGTTTTTTTTGGCATATATTATTATTGAACACAATTTCTTGAGGTGGTATAAATGCACTAGATTCGCCAGTATTAAGAGCATTAAAGGTTGGATTGGAAAAGAAGTTTTGTAAAATATAAACATCATTAAGACCTGCTACAAAATCAACATCTCTCTCAATATGGCATCTTTTGATAGTAATACCATTAGTGTTAACATAAACGGTACCATCAGCGGATGTTCCTAAAATGAAATGCATGCCAATGACTTGTGAACCTTCAGAACCTGAGTCGAACTCAATCCAGCCTATTTGAGATTCTAAGATATTATTGGAAACATTTGGATTTTCGTCCAAGAAATAACCAGGGCCAATAATAACCAATTGTTTGTCAATCGTAGCATCATCATATACTAAGGTGGAGCCTTCTATATGTAGTGTATCCCCTGCCACAACGTTGATATTGTTCACAGCCTCATCAATTTGTTTAAATACAGGAAACGTAGGTGTTCCTCCATAATTTTCACCAAAATTTGTGGCACCGTCATAATTTGATTGATTGTTTACCCGCCAAGTGGTTTGAGCATGAATGGCAAAATTTAAAAATAAAGCAGAACATACTACTATGCTTAAAAGTAATCGTTTTGTTTTCATAATTTTTGGTTTAAAAGGGTTAATTAATAGCAGTTTTTTTAAAGAATAGGTTGGAATGTTTAAATTAAATTAATCGTCTTCACTATAAAGAATATCGTTAAATACCCCATTTGTAACATTATAGGTAATGCGGTCCCCATTGTCGTTTTCAACAATTGCAGTAAAACTAAACTTTCCTGAAATCCGTTTATTACTGGTATCAATATTGGTAATCTCAAGTCGTATGTTTGTGTTTTCTACAAATTCGTAATCTTCAAAACCTAGTTCGGTATAAACACCAGATAATATAAAAACGTCTGGGGTGTCAGGGGTGAGTACCATGCCTTTTTCAAGCTCAAAACCACTTTTGTCTGATGAAAATGTAATCCCTATAGCTTTGCCAGAGGTTAGGCTAATACTTTGGACATCAGTAGCCAAAATAACGAAAGCTGTTGCATTCGGGGTAACCCTATAACTAGCGCCTACAAATTCTGAGCTTGAAGCAAAATCGTCGCCATTTACCTTGGCAAAAAACACATTATCTGATTCAAGGAGTTCATTATTAATGCTGTCATCACTTTTAGAGCAACTAGAAAGCGTTATAAAAAGCGAGAGTATGGTTAATTTTAAAATAGTTTTCATGGATATTAATTTGCTTTTTGATATTTATGAGTTAAGGATTTTTTTATTCAAGTTTTTGTGTTGCATATTTCAAAATTGAAGCTATTTTTCTAGCATTTTCAATATCCGTAGACTGTATGGATATTTTATAGGCGTAGCTTTTTATTTCACCATCTTGGTAAGTTTTAATGATTTTTTCAAGGTGTTTGGTGTTAAGTTCCACCATTACGTATTTTCCTGAAGTAGTAATGGAAATGTTTTTTGAGTTGATATCGCCTAACCCAAATTCATAGATGGTTTCTTTGCTGTTTTTTAAGTTGGAAAAGACCGAGGTTAATTTAACTACATAGGGAGAAGTACTTAACACCTCAAACGTTTGGTCATAACTATTATCACCTACTTTAACTAGCGTAATGTCTTTTTTTAAAGCATCTAAGGCACTTGTAATAGAACTATAGTTTTCTTTTGGTTTAGTATCATTACAGTTTTTTACAATGTGTTGTAAGGCTTCCTTAGTAATCATGGCTTCTTCAACGCTACCCACATATAACTTAAAATTATTGGTGTAATTCTGAAGCTCGTTATTTTCAATATGCCGAATGAATTTGGCTTGCTTTCTGGTATTTACTTCTACAAAAAGTTGATTTTTACTTGAGTTGTAATCAATATTATCCAGATTAATATCACTAAAGTTAAAGCTATATATGTGCTCTACCGTTTCTTTTAAATTGGCTTCTTTAATAATAATTTTGCTCACACAATCACCCTCTATATTTTGGGTATAGGTTTGGTCGTTGGTAGTTACATTTTGTATAGCAGAATTAATATATTTATATGCATTTTGAATTGATGATGTATTGGGCTTGGATTTTAGAAAAGCTTGTTCAGCCATTGGTATGATTGCCTTTAAAACTTTATATGTATCCTTCGCGTTTTCAATACTGCTGCTATAAAACCGTATTTTGTTTGTATAACTTTGTTGAGCCCCATCTTTAAAAGCTTTAATTACTTTTATATTTCTTCGATTCGAAGCTTCAATATAAAACTCATCACCACTGATTTTAAAAGAAAGGCTATTTGGGTTTAATGTGGCAAGATTAAACTCAAACTCCTCGGTTATAGTCTTACTTTTTGAATTTGTAGTAGTACTTAGTTTTAAGTATCCGTTATTAAGTTCTCCTGGTTCTAATTTTTGAACGATTTGGCTTTTTGTAAAATCTACATCTTGAATATTAGAAGCTAACCAATTTTGATGATCTTGGTAGTTGGAAAGTGCTAACTTATTTTTTTCAAGGGTCTCATTAATTGGAATTGTATTTTTAATAGCTTCAACCAAATCTCTACCGTTATCAATATTTTTTGCATACATAGAAAGGTTGTCTACATAGCTAACCTTATCACCGTTATCGGTTATTTTTTTTATTAATCTTTGCTTACTTTTAACGATAAGTTGTACAAGTATGATATCTTTTTTTGTAAGTGTTCTAACCGTATTGATGTCTATATCAGCAAAACTAAAATTATAAATAGTCTCTTTGGAATTACCTTTACTATCTACTTCAGTAACTGAATAATTCACATAATTAGTAGTATTTAGCTTTAAATTTTGAGCAAATTCCACTTTTGAGCTTGCTACGGTTTGTAAAGCCTCTTGTATAGTTCCTATATTTCCGCTCAAGTTTTGTGCATTAATATTGCCAAATAATATAAAAGAACAAAAAAGAAAATTTATGGTGTTTAGCTTTTTAAGCATGCTGATTAGTGTTTAGGTTTTTTAAAGAAATGGAATAAAAAGTAAGATTATAACTTAATAACCTTACTTTTTTTATCGACGAATTATTTAAGGATTTACTTACTCTTAAAGATTAAAGTAGTAGTGTATACCACCACCTCCATTAAAACCTCCAATAGAACCTACTCCATCAAATGAAACATTAGTGTAACCCAATTCAAAAGAAAAAGCTAAGCCATCTACAAAATTGTTGATAGACCACTCTATACCAGCACCTGCTCCAATAGCTATTGAGTTTTGGTTAAATTCACCTCCAAAAGCTCCTAAATCATATTTATAAGTCCAGTAGCCGATTTGACCATATAGATAAGGTTTATAGGATGCAAAATCAATATCACCCGCCTCAAAATTATAAGCATATCTTCCAGTAAGCGAAAAACTATTCGCGCCAGAAAAGCTAAATCCATAATTGGCTGAACCAACAATAATCTGACCTGTATGTTTTTCTGTAAAATTGTATTTAGCAGAAACACCATAATTAAGCGAGGTCCAAGCTAAACCTGCCCCTAGATTGCTCTCTTCTGTAAAGCGTTGGGCGTTAATAGTATTAGTATATGATAATGTAATAAGTACAGTTGTAATTAATAATAGTTTTTTCATGATTAGTAATTCTAGTTATTATTTTTATTTCTATTGTTGTTTTGGTGATAGTTTGTCTGAGTCAAAAAGTAATCTCCCCGTATTATCAGGGATATATACGCCATCAGGGTTGCCTTTGTTGTCTAGCATAATCAAGACCATTTGTGCATCTTCAATCCCGTTTGCTGTCATTTTTCCTGAAATGGCTATAGTAGATTCAGCTGGAACCGAGTTATTAATTTGCGTTAATGTTTTTAAAAACATCGAAAACTCACTATCATTTCCAGAAATAAAAGCTCCATTTCCTTCGTCCTGTTGGGAGAATCCTATATGATTTCCATTATAATCTATTGTGAGATTATCGTTATTTTGATTTTTAAAAGTAGCTACATAATCTGGAAAAGTGCTTCCTGGAGAATCACCCGAAACCGAAGAACTCTCTAACACTAAAGGGCTAAATAGAAATGTGCCTTCTAAGTTAGGAGGATTATCCCCTGTATTAATTAAGAAGCCTAAACCTTCAAGGGCATCGAGTACTTCCATACTATAAAAATCTTCAATACTTCGTAAAGATCCGTCAAAACCTTCATCATTATTGTCATCATCTTTGCTACAACTAAATAGCAGCACTACAGCTAGAAGTGCAAGGCATAATTTTGTTTTCATAAGTTTATTTAATTATTGTTAATAGCATTACCATAACAATGAGTAAAAACAAGAGAAGATAAGTTGAGAAGATTTGGTGTATCAATATTAGCTTATATCTATTGAGAGGGCAATCCGTAAATTCCCGTATTTTTTTTCATGTAAAGTGATTTTCATCCAATATTTTTTACTTTGGTAGAGGTTAAACAATTCTCAATGAAAATCACCTTTTCTCTATTACTATTTTTTTTAAACTGCCTAACAGTATTATGTCAATCGTTTTCTGAAGAAAATAAAAAAGATATTTTAGAAGGGTTAATTGTTAAGGGAGACAGCCTAAAAAAAACAGATAGAGTTGAGGCATTATACGTTTTTAAAAAGGGATTAGCTATTGCACTGGATAACGAGCTGTATGTCCAATCTGCCGTTTTCTACAAGAAGATAGGGGCTTTATATCATAGGGAGCAACAATTTATAGAAGCTGAGAAAATGTATCTTGCAGGTATAGAACTAGATAAAACCTCTAAAACATTTGCAGATTTACACTACAATATGTCTCTGGTAAAAGAGCGATTGAACCAAAAGGATAGTGCCTTGTTTTATCTTGAAGAGAGCTTAAAATTTTACGAAGATTATAAAATCAAAAACTCAGGTTACAAGGCTTTTTTAAGAGCTGGAGCTGTTTATAAAGATAGGCAAGACTATGAGAAAGCATTGAAATATTCAATAAAAGCTTATGAAGGTTTCAAAAGAAATAATGATCTGTTAAAATTGGCCAGTACTTGTACGGCTATAGGTAATATCCAAAGCCAAATGCATAACCATCATCAAGCTTTGGATTACCACAACCAAGCTCTGCAACTTGAAAAAAAGCTTAACGATAGTTTAGGAATTGGTGTTTGTTACAACAATATTGCTAACGTTTATGACGATCTCAAAGTGCACGATTCTGCTATTGTTAATTATAAGAAAGCAATCAACTATTTTAAGAATAATAAGCGTCAATACGCTTTACTCTTAAGCAATATTGCTATAACTTACAATAGTATTGGCGAAAGGCAACTTGCAGAAAAGAATTTCAAAACTTCAATTGAAACCAATCGATTTTTAAAGGATACTACCTCGTTATTGTATAACTATAATGGTATTACAAGTTTATATTTAGATGCTAGCAATTTAACCAAGGCTAGAGAGTATCTTGATAAAGCCAATAAATTGATACCAGTTATAACGGATAAAAAGGCTATTTTAAGTTTCTATGAAAATGGATCAGAATATTATAAAAAAAGGAGGCTATACAAAATGGCACTGCAAAACCAAATAAAATATATTAGCTTATACAAGGATATTTATAATACTGAGCAGGTAGAAAAAGTACAAACGTTACAGGCTAGATTTGAGAAGCAACGTAATGAGAATAAGATTCTTTCTTTAAATCTTGCTAATAAAAATGCGGAGTTACAACTTTCAGAGAAGAATAAAAGCATCCATAATAAGAACTTATTGTTAGTTATCTTAGCCATAGTTATTTTACTTGTGGTAGTGGCATATCAATATTTGCTTCAAAAACAGAAATCGACTATCCAAACTGCCAAAATAGGAAAGCTGGAAGCTATTTACAATGGGCAAGAAATTATAAAAAAACGTATAGCTCGGGATTTACACGATATTATTACCACTAACTTTGACGGACTTCGTCTCAGGGTTTTAGCCTTAAAGCGTACATCGAATCTTAATAAAAGTGTTGATGGTATTACCGATGACCTAAAGAAGATGAATCAGCAAATACGAATGGTGTCCCATAGGCTCTATCCATTAGAAATGTATATGGGTAAACAGAAGTTTACAGATATTATTACATCTAGATTAAGCGAGTTTCAACTGTATGGAAATGTGTTTGTAGAGCTTGAAGATCAATTACCCGAAATATTGAATAATTTACCTATTGCTACACAGAATAATCTTTATGGGATTTTACTTGAGGTGCTCAATAATGTTGAAAAACATGCTCATGCCACAAAGCTTAATATTAGAAATTATTTAGATAATAATGATTACCTTAATATTGTGTTTGAGGACAATGGTATGGGTATCACAAATAAGCATAAAGAGGGAATAGGTTTAATGAATATAAAACAACGTGTAGAGTTAATGGAAGGCTCATGTGTAATCCTAAAAACTAAAATAGGAACTAAAGTGCAATTAGATTTCCCAATAAAAAAATACTTATGAAAATCGTAAAATCTGATATCTTGATTGTTGATGATTCCGTTCTTTTTTCTCAAGGTATGGTGTCCTTATTGGAAGAATTCCCTAATTATGTTGGCAGTATTAAAGTAGCATATAACTATAAGCAAACGCTTGAAATATTGGCTACCAAGACGGTAAATACTTTGATTTTAGATTTGAATTTTGAATCGGATGATTATGACGGGTTTGACATTGCAAGAAAAGTAAAAGCCTTTCATCCTAAGGTAAAAATCATTATTTTAACACAGCAGGCCAAAATTGACAATTATGAAGTCCTGTTTAATGAAATCAATGTAGATGGATATTTGGATAAGCAATTGGGTATAGAAGAAACCCTAGGAGCTCTAACAGCCGTAATGAATGGTGAGAGATACATTGATAAAAACATTAAGGATATGTTGGAGATTGGGAAATGGCTCAACATATCAAACAGAGAAAAAGATGTTATTAGTTTATTGTCATTAGGTTTTACTCAAAAAGAAATTGCTGAAAAATTGCATATAAGTAGCCGTACTGTAGAGACACACATTAAAAATTTAACAAATAAAATGGATGCAAAAAATGCCACGCATTTGGTTTCCATTTATACCAAATACAGAAAAGGAAATCGGGAAAATGGATATTAAAGGTATATTAAAATTCACCAGATTTAATTTTTTTAAAGCTAAATAGAAACTGGTGAATTATAATGTTTCTTTGGACTAATTTAGTCCTCTGGTTCTGCTGGAGGATCCAAGTTTTGATTTGGCGGATCAGTCACAACCTGTTCTTGATCATTATCTAACTCTTGTACTGTACAAGAGACAAAAGTTAAGTTTAAGCAAAACACTAATAATAATAATAATTTAAATACACTTTTCATTTTTATAAGGGTTTTAGGATTAAAAATTATATTAAACCTACCCCTATGCCCATCAATAAGCTATTTAGAATTATTATTCAAGAGCGTTTTTTTATTATTTGAAAGAAGAATTTTAAAAATGGAGGATTATTTGAATTATTTCACTATACACACCATCAAAAACAAAATGTTTGTAATGGCACTTTTCATATCGACGATTAGTTTCTCACAATCATTAAAGGAAGCCGATTCGATTGAATCAATAATTAATAATTATGGAAAGCCAGATGAAAATTATGTGAGGTTACGAAATACTTTTGTTGCTAAAAAGTTATTTTCTACACCTACCGATTCAACTTGGCTGAGTTATAATTTTGAGACCCTAGATGTAGCAAAAAAATTGGATTATAATGAAGGAAAAGTTTTGGCTTATGGCAATATTGCAGTTATTTACCAATACTTGTTGTCAGACCCGTATCAGGCGATTGATTATAATCTTAAGAGTATGGAAATTATAAATAATAATAACCAGTTAGATGTATATGCCATACCTACGTTACATAACATTGGATTACTATATTATGAACAGAAAGAATATAATAAGGCACTAAAGTATTTTATAGATGCATTAGAAAGAATTGCGCCTTTAAATAATCGAAAGGATGTAAAAACTAATATTACCTCTAAATACTATTCTTCAGTATTAGTAAATCTTGGGAATAGTTATAATGAATTGAATAAATTAGATTCTGCAATTTATTTCTACAAGAATGGTATTGTAGAGTCAGAAAAAATTAATAGTTATCTGTCTGTTGCCAATGCAAAAAGTGGTCTAGGTTTAGCATTAGCCAAATCAGGAAAAATTAGTGAGGGCAAACAACATATAGAAGAAAGTTTAAGTATGGTAGATAAGCATAACTTAGAATTTATCAGGATGCCTGTATATATTAATGCTACTGAAGTAGCTCTAGCAAACCATGAATATACAAAAGCAGAAAATTTTGCTTCAAAAATTTTAGTATTAAATAAATCCTTAAATAATTTAAGTATAGAAACGTCAATTAGGGAAACCTTGGCTAAGGTATATCATAGAAAAAAAGATTACAAGAATGCATTTGACGCCTTAACAAAACATATTGAATTGAAAGATAGCTTGACTAGTAATGATAGAAAATTAGAAATTTCTAGGAAAGAAATTCAATTTGAAGCTGACAAAAAGCAATTATTGGCTCAAGAGGAAATTAAAAGGCAAAAACTTATTATTAACACCTCTTTATTTGGTGGGGGCTTAGTTATTTTAGCATTGATAATTGGTAGCTTGCTCTATAAAAGAAAGCGAGAAACTCAGTTTAACCTTAAAGTATCCGATACTGAATTAAAAGCCTTAAGAGCGCAAATGAATCCGCACTTTATTTTTAATGCCTTAAACTCTATAGGTAATTATATTACAAATAAGGATGGTGCAACTGCAAAAAATTATCTTAACAAGTTTTCTGGATTAATGAGGGAAACTTTAGAAAACTCTAATAAGGAAACTATTACCTTAAAAGAAGATTTGGAAATGTTAAAAACATATCTTGATATTGAACGAAAGCGATTTTCTGAAGGATTTGACTTTAAATTAAACATCGATTCAGAAATTGATCCAGAAAATATTCTAGTGCCGCCAATGATGTTACAGCCTTTTGTTGAAAATAGTATTTGGCATGGTATTTCTGGGATGGACTATAAAGGTATCTTAAAAGTTGTAGTTAAAAAAGAGGATAATACTTTGCTTTACGCAATAGATGATAATGGTATAGGCAGAAAGAAGTCCAATAAAAACAATAAAGGGCATAAAAGGCAATCTCTAGGAATAAAAATTACTAAGGATAGAATAGACATTTTAAACAAAAAGAAAAAAACTCATGGTAGTATAAAGATTATTGATAAGGAAATAGGCACTAGGGTTGAACTACGTCTACCGATTGAAAAAGAATTTAGTGATGATTAGAGCTATAATAATTGACGACGAACAGCATTGTATTGAGAGTGTTGTGGAATTATGCAAAAGCCATAATGAAATATCAATAGAAGGCACATATACAACTGTTGCGGATGGTGTAAAGGCAACGAATGAGATTAAGCCTGATCTTGTGTTTCTAGATGTGGAAATACATGATAAGACGGGGTTTAACTATTTGGAGCAATTTCATTCTCACCCCTTTCACGTGGTGTTTACAACAGCCTATAATAAATATGCAGTTAAAGCATTTGAATTCAGTGCGCTACACTATTTACTTAAACCCATAACTAACGACCAATTTAAAGAGGTGCTTAAACGAGTAACTGAGACAAATTCTTTAGAAACTTTAAGTCAAAGAATTGATACGTTATTGTATAATCAAACGGTTCGAGAGGATGAAAGAAGAATAACTATCAATAATTCAGAAGCCACAACTGTGTTGCATTTAGCTGAGATTTTGTACTGTAAGGCAGATGTGAATTGTACGTATTTCTTTTTGAAGAATAATAAAAAGGTTTTTAGTTCCAAGACTTTGAAAACTTTTTCAGAGTTGTTTGAAAGTAGTGATTTTTATCGCGTAGACCAGTCTTTTTTAGTCAATTTAAAACATGTGAAAAAATTCACTAAAGGAAAACCAAGTTTTGTTATTATGTCTAATGGTAAGGATATAAAAGTAGCTATAAGCCGTAAGGCAGGACTTTTGAAAAGATTAAATAATTTGAGATAAAAAAAGCGAGCCTTATGGCTCGCTTCATAGTTAAAATATTTTCAATTTTTTAATGCAATCCAACTAAGTCTCCAGTTGCATTTTTAGTTGGTAAATCAGACTTACCCATTAAGTATAAATCCACTTGTCTTGCAGCTTCTCTACCTTCAGAAATAGCCCAAACAATTAAAGATTGTCCACGGCGCATATCGCCAGCAGTAAATATGTTAGGTATATTAGTTTGGTATTTTCCATACTCTGCTTTGTAGTTAGAACGCGCATCAGTTTTAATTCCTAATTTATCAGCAAGTGTGCTTTCAGGACCTGTAAAACCAAGTGCTAGCAAAGCCAAATCACATGGCCATGTTTTTTCAGTGCCTTCAATTTCTATTAATTGCGGACGTTGCCCTGGTACCATTTTCCATTCTACATTAACGGTTTTTAACGCCGTTAGTTTTCCATTTTTGTCTTTAACAAATTCCTTTGTATTAATTAGCCAATTACGCTCTACACCTTCTTCATGAGAAGACGATGTTTTTAACTGTAAAGGCCAAAAAGGCCAAGGTGTAGTTGGCGAACGATGTCCTGGAGGTTTTGGCATAATCTCAAAATTAACTACCGATTTTGCTCCGTGACGGTTTGAAGTTCCAATACAGTCAGAACCAGTATCTCCACCACCAATAACAATTACATTTTTATCTGTAGCCATTACTTGGTTTTCAACCTTCTTACCAAATAGTACTTTAGTTTGTTGTGTTAAAAAATCCATTGCCTGAACAACACCATCAGCATCAATACCTGGAGTTGGTAAACTTCGTCTTTCTGTAGCACCACCACAAAGCACAACGGAATCAAATGCTTTTAAATCTTCAACATCATAATTAACACCAACATTAACGTTTGTCTTAAATGTGATGCCTTCAGCTTCAAGAATAGCAATACGACGGTCTATAATTTCTTTTTCCATTTTGAAATTAGGAATACCATAACGTAATAAGCCTCCAACTTCATCATCACGCTCAAAAACAGTTACTGTATGTCCAGCTCTGTTTAATTGTTGCGCAGCAGCTAAACCAGCAGGTCCAGAACCAACAATAGCAATAGTCTTTCCTGTTCTTGTTTTTGGAGGTTGTGGTTTAATCCACCCTTCTTTAAAAGCGCGTTCTACAATATTCTTTTCTATATTTTCTATAGATACTGGGTCTTCAATAATCCCTAAAACACATGATTTTTCACATGGTGCAGGACATAATCGACCTGTAAATTCTGGGAAATTGTTTGTAGAATGTAATATCCATGAGGCCTTTTGCCATTCACCCTGATGTACCATATGGTTAAAGTCAGGGATTAGATTTCCTAATGGGCAACCACTATGGCAAAAAGGAATACCACAATCCATACAACGCGATCCCTGTTTAGTAATTTCTTCTTCAGAGAGAGCTACTGTAAATTCTTTATAATGCTTTACACGGTCTTTTACAGGCGTGTAATTTTCATCTTGTCTTTCAAATTCTTTAAATCCTGTTACTTTTCCCATGACACTATGCTGTTGTTAATTCTTCTACCATTTGTTCTTCAGTCTCTAAACGTTTTAAAGCACGTTTGTATTCAATTGGCATCACTTTTACAAAATTGCCTAAACTTGTATCCCAATCGCCTAATAATTTTTCTCCAAGGCTACTGTTTGTATAGAGTACATGTTTTTCTATAGTTTGTTTCAATTCGAGAGCATCCTCAGTTGTGATATCTTCAAACTCAATAGTTTCTGTATTACATAACCCATTTATAAATTTATTTTTAGGGTCGTAAACGTAGGCAATACCACCACTCATACCTGCGGCAAAGTTTCTTCCAGTTTCACCTAAAACAATTACTCTACCACCAGTCATATACTCACAACAGTGATCTCCTACTCCTTCTACAACGGTAGTAGCTCCAGAGTTTCTAACTGCAAAACGCTCACCAGCAATACCATTAATATAAGCTTCACCTTGAACAGCTCCAAACAAACAAACGTTACCTACTATAATGTTATTCTCTGCAATAAAATCAGCTTTAGCAGGTTTCTTAACAATTAATTTTGCTCCAGATAAACCTTTGCCTAAATAATCATTTGTATTTCCTTCTAAAGTAAATGTTAATCCATGTGCTCCAAAAGCTCCAAAACTTTGTCCTGCAGAACCTGTGAAGTTAACATTAAGGGTATCTTCCGGTAATCCTAAATGGCCATAGATTTTAGAAATTTCATTACTAACAATAGCACCAACAGTTCTGTTAATATTGTTAATTGGATATTCAAGAGTCATTTTTTCTTTTCGATATAAGGCTCTATGAGAATCCTTTAATATGGTAAAGTCTAAAACGTTGTCTAAATTATGATCTTGTTGTTCAGTATTTCTAACAGTTAACTCACTGTATGCTGATGGTCTGTGTAATATACTTGATAAGTCTAAGCCTTTTGCTTTGTAATGCTTAATGGCTTTGTTTGCATTTATTTTATGAGTTTGACCCACCATTTCAGCTAAAGTCCTAAACCCTAATTGTGCCATAATACCTCTTAATTCTTCAGCTATGTAGTAGAAGAAATTAATAACATGTTCTGGGGTACCTTTAAAGTTTTTACGTAACTCTTTGTCTTGAGTTGCAATACCTACAGGACACGTATTTAAATGACATTTACGCATCATAATACAACCTGAAGCCACTAAAGGTGCCGTAGCAAAACCAAATTCTTCAGCACCTAACAATGCTGCTATAGCAACGTCTCGTCCTGTTTTTAATTGGCCATCGCATTCAACAACAATTCTACTTCTTAAATTATTAAGCACTAAAGTTTGTTGTGCTTCAGATAAACCAAGTTCCCATGGTAGTCCAGCATGTTTAAGTGATGTTAGAGGAGAAGCTCCCGTACCACCATCGTATCCTGAAATCAATACAACATCGGCTTTTGCTTTTGCAACACCAGCTGCAATGGTACCTACTCCAACCTCTGATACTAATTTCACATTAATTCGAGCATCTCGATTGGCATTTTTTAAATCGAAAATTAATTGTGCTAAATCTTCAATTGAATAAATATCGTGATGTGGAGGAGGTGAAATTAAGCCTACAAAAGGTGTAGAGTTTCGAGCGTTGGCTATCCAAGGTAATACTTTTTCACCAGGTAATTGACCTCCTTCACCAGGTTTAGCACCTTGAGCCATTTTAATTTGTATCTCGCGCGCATTTGTCAAATAATGAGAAGTTACCCCAAATCGACCAGATGCAACTTGCTTTATTGCTGAGTTTCTGCTATCTCCATTAACGTCTTTTTGAAAACGTTTTCTATCTTCTCCGCCCTCACCAGAATTTGATTTCCCACCAATTCTGTTCATGGCAATTGCTAAATTTTCATGAGCTTCACGAGAAATAGACCCGTAAGACATGGCTCCCGTTTTGAACTTTTTAACAATTTCTGTCCATGGTTCAACTTCTTCAAGAGGGATAGGGTCTAGATTATCAAACTCAAATAAACCACGAATAGTCATTAAATTTTCTGACTGCTCGTTGATGGCTTTTGAATACACATCATAACTTGCTTGGTCACTTAACCTAACGGCTTGTTGAAGTTTTGAAACCGTAGTTGGGTTAAATAAGTGACGTTCACCATTACGTCTCCATCTATAATCACCACCTATATTTAGTCCCAAATTTTTATCAATTGAGTTGTCTGGATATGCTTGCTTATAACGTTGGTCAATTTCTTTTTCAATTTCATACAAGCCAATACCTTCTACTCTTGAAGCGGTATATGGGAAGTATTTATCAACGAATTGGGAATTGAATCCAACAATTTCGAAAATTTGTGAACCTCTATAAGAATGTAGTGTAGAGATTCCAATTTTATTCATAATTTTTAAGATACCTTTTCCGATAGCTTTATTAAAATTATCAACAGCCTTTTGCTCATCCATATCAGTAATGAAGCCTTCTTTTACTTGCATTCTGATAATTTCATTTACCATATATGGGTTGATGGCACTTGCTCCGTAACCAAATAGTGTTGCAAAATGATGAGGTTCGCGAGGTTCAGCAGATTCAATAATAATATCGAAATAAGAACGCTTACGTAAACGGTTTAGTTGATGATTTACATAAGAACAAGCTAATAACGCAGGAATTGGAGCAAACTCTTCATTTACCCCTCTATCTGAAAGAATAATGATATTTGTTTTTCTTTCTATTGCCTTTTCTATCTGTTTAATTATATCATCAAGTGCATCTTCCAAACCATTCATTCCTTGAGCTTTTGGATAAAGCATTTGAATAGTTTCAGCTTTAAAGCTTTCAATTTGAATAGTTCGTATTTTTTCTAAATCAGCATTTGAAATTACAGGGTTTTGAATTCTTAACTTTCTACATTGTCTCTCTGTAATGCTAAATATATTTCGGTCTTTACCTAAATTTAAACTAATGTCTGTAACAATTTCTTCTCTAATTCCATCAAGAGGCGGATTTGTTACTTGAGCGAATAATTGCTTAAAGTAATTTGATATTAGTTGAGGTCTGTCAGACAAAACAGCTAAAGGTGTATCTATACCCATAGATCCTAATGCTTCCTTACCAACTTGTGCCATTGGGGTTATAACCTCTTGGATATCTTCAAAAGTATAGTTAAATAAACGTTGACGTGTTTTAATATCAATAGTTTCAATTGGACAAGTTTCGTTGGTATAAGGGACGTCTCTTAGATGTAAACGCGTTTTATCCAACCATTCTTTATAAGGTCTTTCAGAAACTATTTTATTTTTTATTTCAGCATCATCTATAATGCGTCCTTCGTTCATGTCCACTAAAAACATTCTACCAGGCTCTAGTCTACCGTGTTTTTCAATATCTTCAGGGTCAATATCTACTACACCAACTTCTGATGACATAATTAGTTTGCCACTTTTTGTCAATGTATATCTAGAAGGTCTTAAACCATTTCTATCTAATAGGGCACCTATGTAATCTCCATCTGTAAATGGCACAGAAGCAGGTCCATCCCATGGTTCCATAATACAACCATTATATTCATAGAATGCCTTTTTTTCTTCAGACATGGTGGCGTGTTTTTCCCAAGCTTCAGGAATCATCATCATCATGATTTCTGGAAGCGATCGGTCTGTGTGTGTCAATAATTCAACCACCATATCCATTGAGGCTGAATCTGATTTTCCAGGTAAAATTATTGGGAATAATTTATCGATTTGTGGACCAAAAACATCACTTCGCATGATTTCTTCTCGTACACGCATTCTACTTACGTTACCACGAAGCGTGTTAATTTCACCATTTTGACACATAAAACGGAATGGTTGTGCCAATTCCCATGTAGGCATTGTATTTGTCGAGAAACGTTGGTGTACTAACGCTAATCGAGTAACAAGGTCTATCTGCTGTAAATCTGTGTAATATGGACCAATATCTTCAGGCATAATAATACCTTTGTATATAAGCGTTGTTGTAGATAAACTTGGCACATAAAAATAATCGCTCTCAGATATTTTTGAACGTCTAATAGTGTGTTCTGTTATCTTTCTGGCAGCATATAATTTAGCTTTAAAAGTAGCTTCATTAATGTCTTCTGTTTTACCAACAAATAACTGTTCTATGTTGGGCTCTGAAGCTAAAGCAATTTCTCCTAATTGAGAAGAATCTACTGGTACTTGTCTCCAACCTAAAATAGTTAACCCTTGCGCTTCTACTTCTTTTTCAAAAGTTGCTTTACAGAAATTATATTGGTTTGAAACTTTAGGTAAGAATACCATACCTACAGCATATTCTCTTTGTTCTGGTATTTTAAAATCACATACGCGTTTAAAATAATCATGAGGGATGTCAATCAATAACCCTGCGCCATCACCTGTCTTTCCGTCAGCACTTACGCCACCTCGGTGTTCTAATTTTACTAGAATTTCTAGAGCATCATGAATGATTTGATTTGTTTTCTCTCCTTTAAGATTACAAATAAAACCAGCACCACAATTTTCATGTTCATATTCCGGTAAATAAAGTCCTTGTTTCTTAATCATAATCAACATTAAATTAGTTTAAAAACTTGAGTTGAATAGCTAAGATACGTGCTAGTTTTTGAATTACAATAAGGTGTATTTCATTATTTCGATTTTAGAAGCCATCGGGTTATAAAAATAATTATATATCAATATTACACGACTTTTTTAATAAATATTCAAACCATAATTTTTTGTTAATAAATAAGGATATGTGAATTTCTTCTAAGGAAACATGAAATTCTTAAAAATAATGGTATTGTTTTTTGGAAAATACTGACAATTATTCAATTTCAATCATTGATAATAATATAAAAAATGAATTATTTTGATGAATACCCTCAAAAAAATAGGGTTAAAATTAAAATATTAATAAAAGTTAATCAAATACCCCTATTTTTTATGGGGGTTAAAAGTTTTTAGCATAGTTTAGCCCCGTTCTTAAGGAAAATTAGATCTAATAATTAAACTCAAAACAAAAACTAATCAAAAATTAGATCTAATCAATTAAATAACTTAAAAATGAAAACAATGATGAAAAAAATTATTACACTTTCAATGCTTTTTGTAGCAACAGCGTTATTTGCTCAAGAAGAAGCGGCAAAAAAAGTAAGTTTTAGTGGTAGTGTTGATACTTACTACAGAACAGTATTAACAGCATCTGATGTGGGAGCTCCTGCAACTGAGTCGTCTTTCGCTGATCAAACTGGTTTTGCTTTAGGTATGGCAAATCTTATTGCTTCTTATGATGGAGAGTCAACAGGAGTTGTAGCAGATTTAGCATTTGGTACAAGAGGTACACAAGCTGTAGGCGGAGGTACGGATATTTTTGTTAACCAATTATATGCTTACTGGAATGTATCTGAAGGAACAACTTTAACTTTAGGTCGTTTTAATACATATTTAGGATACGAAGTTATTTCTCCAGTAGGTAACTTTAACTATAGTACATCTTATATGTTCTCTTACGGACCATTTTCACATGTAGGTTTAAAAGCTGATTTTGCTTTATCTGATGACTTTAGCTTAATGGCTGCACTAATGAATGTTACTGATGTTAATAATAACATGACAGGTGATTATGCTTTAGGTGCTCAATTAGGATATTCAGGTCAGTTCTTGAATTTCTATTATGATGGAGGTGCTGGTATTGGTTTTGAAGTAGATTATACAGGTGGATTTGACTTATCTGATGATTTTTACTTAGGAATAAATGCTGCATACCAAGATAATGATGGTGCTGGTTTTTACGGAGCTGCATTATACCCACAGTTAGCAACTTCTGATTCATTTACAATTGGTTTAAGAGGAGAGTATTTCCAACAATTAGAAGATGGTGGAGTTTTAGCTAACTTACCAGCTGATGAAAGTATTTTAGCCCTTACTTTAACAGGTAGCTATACTTTAGAAAACTTAATTATTAAGCCAGAAATACGTTTGGATAGTGCTTCTGAGGAGATAGCTAACTTCCCAGACAATGATGGTGCAGCTTCTAAGAGTTTAGCAGCTTTTACTTTAGCAGCAATCTACTCTTTCTAATAAACGAAAAATATAAAAAGAGAATAAGGCAAGTTCTCTGCTAATTAGAGGACTTGCCTTTTTTTAATTAACTAACCCTTAAAATTATTTATTATGTCTATATTAAATATGCCCCTTATATTGCAAGACACCGCCGCTATTGAAGGCGACATGGGAATGTTATGGATGCTTATTTCAGGTATCTTAGTATTCTTAATGCAAGCAGGATTTACATTAGTAGAGTCTGGTATGACACGTTCTAAAAACGTGGTTAACATTGCGATGAAAAACGTATTGGATATCGCAGTAGGATCTCTAGTATTCTGGTTCATTGGTTATTCTTTAATGTACGGTGAGTCAGCAAGTGGTTGGATAGGTTGGAGTGGTTTTATGTTTAACCAAGGTCCAGCAGATTTATTCTTCCAAACCGTATTCTGTGCTACTGCTGCTACTATTGTATCAGGAGCCATAGCGGGAAGAACAAAATATTCAACTTACATTATTTTCTCAATTATCTTAACAGCGTTTATTTACCCAATCGCTGGTGGTTGGGAATGGAACGGTGGTTGGTTAAATAATACCGATGGTATTATGCCAGCTGAGTTTATTGATTTTGCAGGTTCTTCAGTAGTACATGCTGTTGGTGGATGGGCTGCCTTAATTGCTGCTTTCTTAGTAGGGCCAAGATTAGGTAAATATATAGACGGTAAAGCTGTAAATATTCCTGGTCATAATAAATTATTAGCTGCTCTTGGTGTATTTATCCTTTGGTTTGGTTGGTTCGGATTCAATGGAGGTTCTCAATTAGCTTGGGGTGGAGATGATGCTGTTGGTGCTTCTATGGTTGTTTTAGTAACTAACTTAGCTGCTTCTGCAGGTGCCTTAGGTGCTTTGTTTTTATCATGGATTAAGTACAAAAAGCCAAATTTAGATATGACTTTAAATGGTGCATTAGCTGGTTTGGTAAGTATTACTGCTGGTTGTGGTAACATGGGAGAATTTGGTGCTATTGCTGCTGGTTTTATTGGTGGTATAATCGTAGTATTCTCAATGGAATTTGTTGAGCAAAAACTTAAGATTGATGATGCTGTAGGTGCATTTTCAGTACACGGTGTAGCCGGTGCTTGGGGTACTTTAGTAATTGGTCTTTGGGGTATAGATGGTGATGCTGGTATTGGGTTATTCAATGGTGGTGGAGCTAATCAATTTTTAGCACAATTAATAGGGACTTTAGCTTATGCTATATGGGCTGTTCTTACTTCTTTTATATTCCTAACTATACTAAAGAAAACTTTAGGGTTAAGAGTTAGCGAAAAAGTAGAAATTGAAGGACTAGATCTTTCGGAGCATGGTGCTATAGCTTATCCTGGTAAAAGACAAAGAGAAATAGAAATTGAAGAATAGTTTTTAACTCACTCTAAATTACAAAATGCTAGTTAATAAATAAAAGTATTTAATAACTAGCATTTTAAAATGTTTAGTTTGATAGAAAAGGGTGCTTTTTATAAAAAAAAAGTATCCTTTTTGCTTGTTTTTTTAAAAACCAATAATAGTTTTTCATAAATACGAAATTATTCTCAGTGGCTATAATAATTTTTTATTTTTGAAAACCATAAATTAAAATAAAGGCATATACATTATGAAAAAAATTGAAGCAATTATAAGAAAATCTAAATTTAGTGCTGTAAAGGAAGCATTACATCAAGTAGATGTTAACTTCTTTTCTTACTGGGATGTAACAGGTTTAGGTAACGAAAAAGAAGCACACGTTTACAGAGGTGTAAGTTATAGTACTAGTGATATTCAGAGAAGATACTTATCTATAGTAGTAAATGATGATTTTGAAGAAGTAACTGTAAATGCATTGATAAAATCTGCTGCAACTGGGGAAGTTGGAGATGGTAAAATTTTCGTTTCAGACGTTACAGAAGCTTACAGGATAAGAACTGGAGAAAAAGGAGGAGATACTTTAAAGAAAACATCAAAATAAAATAACATTTAAAAAAGTTTATAATTATGGACGCAATATTTACAGCTAATAACGTATGGATGATGGTCTGTACTGCACTTGTTTTCTTTATGCATACAGGTTTTGCATTTTTAGAAATTGGCTTAACTAGACAGAAAAACACAATTAATATTTTATTCAAAAATATATTTATCATCACAGTAGGGTTGTTACTTTACTATATTATCGGATTTAATTTAATGTACCCTGGTGAATTTAACGGATACATTGGTTCGATTGTTCCAGGTATTGGGGCACCAGAAAACGGTATGACTCCTGAATATGCTGATGGTGGTTACACATGGTGGACAGATTTCTTATTCCAAGGGATGTTTGCTGCAACTGCTGCAACTATTGTTTCAGGAGCTGTTGCTGAGCGTATGAAAATTGGACCATTTATGATTTTTACAGTAATCTACGTAGGATTTGTTTACCCAATTGCTGGTTCATGGAAATGGGGTGGTGGATTCTTAGATGAATTAGGATTCTATGATTTTGCTGGTTCTACTTTAGTACACTCTGTTGGAGGATGGGCAGCATTAGTAGCTGTTTGGTTATTAGGCTCTAGAATTGGAAAATTCAAAGAAGGAAAACCTCAAGCTATTCCTGGACATAACATACCTTTAGCTACTGCTGGTGTTTTAATACTTTGGTTAGGATGGTTTGGGTTTAATGGAGGTTCTGTGCTTTCTGCAGATCCAGAATTAACATCTCTAACTTTAGTTACTACATGTTTAGCTGCTGCGGCAGGTGGTGTAGTTGCTGCATTAGTATCGTTCTTAAAATATAAAAATTTAGATTTAACTATGTTTTTAAATGGTATTTTAGGAGGTTTAGTTGGTATTACTGCTGGTGCAGATGTTATGACACCTGAAAGCGCAATTATTATTGGTGCAATTGCAGGAGCTTTAATAGTGTTTGCTGTTGCTTTTGTTGACGCTATTAAATTAGATGACCCTGTAGGAGCTATAGCTGTACATTTAATTTGTGGTATATGGGGAACTTTAGCAGTTGGTATTTTCTCAACTAATCCAGATCATACATTTATGGCTCAATTAACTGGTGTTGCTTGTTATGCTGTATTTTGTTTAGTAACATCTTTTATTATCATATTTACACTTAAGAAAGTTGTTGGTATTAGAGTTTCTGAAAAAGAAGAGTTAGAAGGATTAGATAGTCATGAACACGGAATGTCTGCTTATGCTGATTTCCGAATGAATGAACATTAATCACTGACCAAATACAAATAGTTTAGTAAGGGTGTCTTTAATTTATAAAGGCACCCTTTTTCTTGTTTTTCATAATTGTGGTTTAATGAATATTCACTTTCAAAATGTAACTTATATTTTTTACTTTTATAAAAATGGAACTAAGTATTAAATCATTATGAAGAAAATAGAAGCAATTATAAGAAAGTCTAGATATAAAGCAGTTAGAGATAAATTACACGAAGCAGGTGTTAATTTTTTCTCTTACTGGGATGTAACAGGATTAGGTAATGAAAAGGAAGGGCATGTTTACAGAGGAATATCTTACAGTACAAGTGATATTCAACGCAGATATCTATCCATAGTAGTAAACGATGATTTTGAAGACGTAACCATTAAAGCTATTATTGATTCGGCAGGTACAGGCGAAGTAGGAGATGGTAAAATTTTTGTGTCAGATATTAAAGAATGCTATAGGATACGAACAGGAGAAAAAGGTCAAGATACTATAAATTAAAAATATCCTTTTTTTATTTGGCGTTACCCGAAAAGGGTCGGGCTTTCGGCAGTCGTTTTTTTTGAGAAAAACTAAAAAGAGCTTCAATCCCGATAGCTATCGGGGTCTCAATCCCTAACGCAGGTGTTTGTTAGGTTTGGTTTTATATTGAAAGTTGTTTTGTTTTTGGAGATGTTAGTTTAATGTCTCTGATAAAAAGTCGTTTTAATGCTTTTTATCATTTGTTAAACGAAGTTATCATTTTTTTCTGATAAAGTGAAGCGCATTAGCGAGGACCAGTAACTAAAAGCCTGACCTCCCGATAGCTATCGGGATGGGTCAAAACCAAAAAAAACCTTCACTTAATAAGTGAAGGTTTTTTTAGTACTTGTAATTATTTTTTTATGCCGAATTACGACTAGCATTAATATTACCAAATAATGAGCGGGTAACAATCTTTTCAAAAATCAACTTTTCTGGATTATCGTTAGGTACACCAGCTTTTTCTAATTCTTGGACCTTTTTAAGGGCATATTGCTGTATGGTTAATAAAGGTAAAACTATAGATTCTCTAACCTCAATAGAAGCTTTTCCTGAAGGTTCATTCTCCATTAATTCATCATAACCTGTTAGTTTTAATAACAACCTTTTGGTAATTTGATATTCTTCAAAAATAATATTCCAAAATGCTCCAAATTCCTCGTCTTTAGACATGTACTTGGTTAAATCAAAGAATGATTTTGTTAAGGACATCATACTGTTTTCCAATAGTGTCTTAAAGAATTTAGAGTTATTGTAAAGTTGTTCTACTTTTTCCCATTCTCCATTGTCTTCATAAACTTTTAAAGCAGTACCTACTCCATAAAAACCAGGTACATTTTGCTTTAACTGACTCCAAGAACCAACAAAAGGAATCGCTCTTAAGTCTGAAAACACTAATTTATCAGACTTACCACGTTTTGATGGTCTACTACCAATATTGGTTTTAGCATAATATTTTAAAGTACTCATGCGTTCCAAATACGGAATAAACATAGGATGACTTTTAAAATCTTTATATGTATTATAACTAGTTTCAGCCAAATCAGTCATTACCGCTCGGTCTTCATCAGATAAACGATTCTTTTCACCATCAATTCTGTTTTTTATACCAGAACTGATTAGTTGTTCTAAGTTATATTGAGAGGAATCATTAGTTCCAAAATTAGAACTCACGGTTTGTCCTTGAATGGTTATTTGTACTTCTTTATCCTCAATTGTTGGTCCTAATGAAGAATAGAAATTATGGGTTTTTCCACCGCCACGTGCAGGAGGTCCGCCACGACCATCAAAGAATATTACAGTAATATCATATTTTCTAGACATTTCTGTTAACTGCTCTTTGGCCTTGTATATACCCCAATTAGCCATTAAATATCCACCATCTTTGGTGCCATCTGAGAATCCAAGCATAATATGTTGCTTGTTGCCTCTAGCCTTTAAGTGCGCTCTATATTCAGGGTTTTGATACAATTGTTCCATGACTCCTGGAGCGTTTTCTAAATCAGGAATGGTTTCGAATAGAGGTGCAACATCAACTGTTAATTCATCTTTAAAAGCAACTATTTTTAACATAGCAAATAATTGCATGACGTTTAAAGCAGTTTGGTTATTACTTATAATGTATCGATTGGCACCACGCTCACCATTACTTTTTTGAATGTCTTTTATAATGGCTATAGTCTTTAAAGTGTTTCTAACCATTTCATCTTCAAAAGCATCTAAATCTCCAACATCATCGGTGGCTTTTGATAGTATTTCTATTTGTTCAGCTTCAGATAAATCGTGATAATTTTGTGGAAATGATGACTTTCCTGTAGCTATTAAAGAATCAATAACTGTAGTAAATACACTGTGGTGTATTCTACTATCTTGTCTAATATCTAGTGAAGCAAATCTATAATCAAACAGGTGTACTCTGTTTATTAAATTGTTAACTTCATTTACATATAATGATTGATGCTCATTCACAATCACATCTCTAATACTCAAAAGTTCTGCTCTAAGTTCTTTAGCAGATATGGCTTTTTTGTATTTTAAATTAATACTGTATTCGTACATGATGGTTTCAAGACGAATAATGCGTTCTTCAACACCTCTAAATGTTAGTTTTTTCCTTAAATCTTTTAAATCTTGGTAGTACTTTTTTAAGATCGATTTTTTTAATTTTTTGGCAACTTTTAAAGTAGTTTCAGGTTTTACAAAAGGGTTTCCAT
This sequence comes from uncultured Algibacter sp., assembly GCA_947502405.1. Classification (GTDB taxonomy): domain Bacteria; phylum Bacteroidota; class Bacteroidia; order Flavobacteriales; family Flavobacteriaceae; genus Algibacter_B. The sequence continues at coordinate 105,227 of CANMZT010000009.1, forward strand.
CACGATCTCCACCAGGCCAGAATCCAATATTTATAATGTCGTTGTGTTTTTTACCATCATCATAAATACTTGTTTGAATGTAATTATAAATATCACCAAAAGTTTTATAAAATACATTCTCTAGATACCAAATTAAGCTTTTAGCCTCTTGGTAAGGGGTTGGTTTTTTGTGTTTGAAGAATGGTGTTTTTCCTAATTGCCCAAACAGATTATTGATTTGGGTAAGGTCATTTTTCTTAATAGCATCAGTAAGGTTTGTAATAATTCCTAAAACCGAACCAGGATAAAACTGAGTAGGATGTGCTGTTAAAACAATACGCACTTTAAATTCTTCAAGGAATGCTTTAAGCTCATCTAACTTTCCTTCAGATTGAGCACTTCCTTTTAAGTTTCGTAATGTTCCTACGCCATCCATATTGTTAACAATCGGAAATGCTGCATCTTCAATAGCATCAAACAATACCACCTGTCTTTCTATATATTGAATAAACCTAAATAAAAGATTTATCTGACTTTGCTCATTACGTCGTGCCTGGTATTTTTCAAAAAAAGTATTTACAATCGTAGTTGGATCATCCCCATTATTGAATCCTTTTTTACAAGTTTCATGAAATAACGGTAATAAAACACCTGTTTTGGTAACAGCATCAAAAGGTAATGTCATAAATATACTATTATATATCTGATATTTTGATAAAACGTTTTGATTGAATCTGGTTAATTTTGGCTCTACTGGCATAAAATCTTTCTGTTGAAAATGAACTATAAAAGTAGTGAAGCTTTTACGAAACACCCAGTCTTTTTAAAGATTTATCAATTTCTGTAGTTTGGCTAATTATGATTGTGAATTATTAAAAAAAATAGCTTTAATGCATTAATTTTTTTAATAAGAATCTGAATTTTACAAATAAGAAATCCCAATGAAAGAAGTTAAATTATGGGTTATATGATATAAATCATGTAATCCTTTTTATGCTCGTTCTATTTTTGCGAATTAATATTTATAACAAATGAAAAAGCCACATTCTTTCCATATTCCTGTAATGGGTATTGGTTTCACAATAGACACCCCCTTTAAAGTAGCGCAATATGGGATGGATTCTGTTATTTCTTTAGTAGATGATATTTTACTTGAGAAACTCCGAAAAATGTATAGCGAAAAATTTGAAATACCCTATAAAGAAATTACTGAGAAGATAGACGATTTTAGAGCTAAAAGAATTACATCTTACTTGAATTTAATGGATGATTTGACAGAGAAGAAGTTCAAGTCTATGAAAGATTATATAAGTTCTAAAAACTATAATGACCTAACGGCTTATATTAGTATGCTTCCTGATAATTCGAAAATCAAAACAGATTTTATAGCATTAACATCAAATGGATTTAGCCTTAATAAAATTAAATCTTGGGTTTCAAAAAACTTGGTTAAGGGCGCCATTGATGTTAATATTATGACTAAGGTTGACAAGGATAATTATAAAAAAGATGAAAAATTATCTGTAGAGTATAATGATGCACACGCAGCATTACGTGGTTTTGCTAAGAGTAAATTAAATTCTGCTGTGGTATTGTCGGCTGGAATGAACCCCAGATTATACAGTTATATGTCTCAATTTGATGATTTCTTTCCAGATGAAAAAGGTGTTTCTAATAAACGTATTATTTTAAAAGTAAGCGATTATAGATCGGCACTTATTCAAGGGCGTTTTTTAGCAAAAAAAGGGCTGTGGGTCTCAGAATACAGAATTGAATCTGGGTTAAACTGTGGCGGGCATGCTTTTGCTACAGATGGATTTTTATTGGGGCCGGTTCTAGCTGAGTTTAAAGAAAAACGCAATGAATTACAGGAAGCGATTCAAAGTGTATTAAGTAAAGAACTTTTAAATCAAAATAGAACTATTCCTAAGTTGCCGTTATCATTTGAAATCACTGCTCAAGGTGGCGTTGGTACTCAAGAAGAGCATAGGTTTTTGTTAAAACATTACAATTTAGATTCTGTAGGATGGGGAAGCCCTTTTTTACTAGTTCCAGAAGCAACAACAGTTGACTATAAAACAATCCGAAAATTAGCAAAGGCAGGGGAAAAAGATTTGTATTTAAGTGATATTTCTCCGTTGGGAATTCCGTTTAATAGTTTAAAAGGAAATACAAAAGATGTTGAAAAACAAGTACTAATTGATAAAGATAGACCCGGAAGCTCTTGCCCAAAAAAGTTTGTGGCTCTAAATAAAGAGTTTAAAGATAAAGGTATTTGTACAGCGTCTAGAGAATATCAATACTTAAAAATAAAAGCTTTGGATGAAAAGGATTTAACTCCAGAATTATATCAAAAAGAGATTGATAAAATTACTGAGAAATCCTGTACTTGTGTTGGACTTGGTACATCGGCATTATTGAAATATGATTTGGATACCAAAGTTGAGGGAGAAGGTGTTTCTGTTTGCCCCGGACCAAACATGGCTTATTATTCCAGAGTTATGAGCTTGCAAAATATCACAGATCATATTTACGGTAGAGACAATATGTTGTCACGAAAAGACCGTCCAAATATGTTTATAAAAGAACTTCATATTTACATGGATTATCTTAAAAATAAATTTGATGAAACTAAACGCTCTTTAAGTAGAAAAGAAGAGAAATATTTTGAAACCTTTATGAGTAATATGAATATAGGAATAGCCTATTATCAAAATTTGTTTAAGAAGGTTGAAGGTAGTTTTGAGGATATAAAAACATCAATTTTAAATGAGCTTGAAACCTGTAAATCTAGTTTAGAAGTGATGCAAGCAGAACTTTATGCATTAACTGTAAAGGCTTAAAAATTAGTAAACCCATTTAAAAAGCAGTTTTACTTTTAAGAATTATTTAAGCTTTTGATTGGCAATAGTTTAATAATTCAATCAAAAAACTATAAGTTTTCTATTCCACAATTTATTTTAATGATTTCACATTTTACTATAGCTTTTAATTAAGATATTTGTAATACAATTAGTTGGAAACACTAGTTATTTTATATTTCATAATTATTCTCAAGAATCAAAATGGATTTAGTAAAAGAAATTCAACGTCTTAAAAAAGAAAAGAATGCGGTTATTTTAGCCCATTATTATCAAGTTGGAGAAATACAAGATATAGCCGATTATGTTGGAGATAGTTTAGGCTTATCTCAAAAAGCAGCAGAAACGGATGCAGATATGATTGTATTTGCAGGGGTGCATTTTATGGCCGAAACGGCTAAAATTTTAAGTCCGGATAAAACAGTTGTTTTGCCAGATTTAAACGCAGGGTGTTCTTTAGCAGATTCTTGCCCGCCTGAAGCTTTTGAAAAATTTACTAAAGCACATCCCAACCATGTGGTGATAACTTATGTGAATTGTTCAGCAGAAATTAAAGCATTAAGCGATATTGTTTGTACCTCGTCTAACGCTTTAAAAATTGTAAACTCTATACCTAAAGAGACGCCTATTATTTTTGCACCAGATAAAAACTTAGGGCAGTATATTATCAATGAAACAGGAAGAGACATGGTGTTGTGGGACGGTAGCTGTATTGTTCATGAGGCATTTTCTATGGAAAAACTAATCCAACTTCATAAAAAATATCCTGATTATAAAATTATTGCGCATCCTGAGTCTGAAACACATATTTTAGATACGGCAACATATATTGGTTCAACTTCTGGTATGATAAATTATGTTAAGGAGCATCAGGATCAAAAATTTATTGTAGCTACAGAAGCTGGTATTTTACATAAAATGCAGCAAGAAATGCCCAATACAGAATTAGTACCAGCTCCAGCAAAAGAAGACAATACTTGTGCTTGTAGCGAGTGTCATTTTATGAAAATGAATACACTACAAAAGTTATATGATTGTATGTTGAACGAATCTCCTCAAATAGAAGTTGATCCTGAAATAATTGAGCGCGCTTTACTACCTATAGAGCGTATGCTAGAACTCTCTAAATAGTTATGACTACTGATTATTTGGTTATAGGTTCTGGAGTTGCTGGCTTAACATTTGCTGTTAAAATTGCAGAAAGATTTCCTAAAAGAAATATTGTTATTGTTACTAAAGCTAGTGAAGATGAATCTAACACTAAATATGCTCAAGGTGGGGTTGCTATTGTTTTAGATAAAGAAGAGGATTCTTTTAAAAAGCATATTAAAGATACGCTTATTGCAGGCGATGAACTTTGTAATGAAGACGTTGTGGAAATGGTTGTAAAAGAAGGTCCTGATAGATTGAAGGAGCTTTTGCTTTGGGGTGCAAATTTTGATGTTAATGATGCAGGGAAATTTGATTTAGGTAAAGAAGGCGGTCATTCAGAATACCGCATAGTACATCATAAGGATATTACGGGTTACGAAATTGAACGTGCTTTGTTGAGTAAGGCACATCAATTAGAAAATATTTCTATTTTACCGCATCATTTTGCTATAGATTTAATTACAAATCATCATATAAAGGATTATGATTCTGAAGATCTAAAGTGTTTTGGGGCTTATGTTTTTAATCAAAAATCAGGTAAAATATTTACAATAAAAGCCAACAGCACCTTGTTAGCCTCTGGAGGAATTGGCTGTGTTTATGGGCATACCACAAACCCTGTTATTGCAACAGGTGATGGCATTGCTATGGCGTACAGAGCAAAAGCGAGAATAAAAGATATGGAGTTTGTTCAGTTTCATCCAACAGCCTTATATGATGCTAAAGGCGAATCCTCGTTTTTAATTTCAGAAGCTGTAAGAGGTTTTGGAGCTTATTTACGAAACACAAAAGGGCATCGGTTTATGCCTGGTTATGATGAACGAGCAGAATTAGCCTCTAGAGATATTGTATCTCAAAGTATCGATAATGAATTAAAGAAATCTGGTGAGTCTCATGTTTATTTAGATTGTACTCATTTAGATTTGGAGGCGTTTATCAAGCATTTTCCTAATATCTATAATAAATGTTTAGAACATCATATAGATATTAAAAAAGATTGGATTCCTGTGGTACCAGCATCTCATTATTTATGTGGTGGTATAAAAGTGAATAAAAAAGGAAAAACTACTATTAAAAATCTATTTGCTTGTGGCGAATGTTCTAGAACAGGATTACATGGCGCCAATAGATTAGCATCCAATTCACTTCTTGAAGCATTAGTTTATGCACATAATATTTTTAAGTATTTATCAAAGAAAAAAAATAAAGATGTTCATGTTGAAATCCCCGATTGGGATGATGAAGGTACAGTTATAACCAAAGAGCATATTTTAATTCAGCATAACTTAAAACAATTGCAAGCTTTGATGCGAGATTATGTTGGAATAGTAAGAAGCAACAAACGTTTAAAAAGAGCGATTAAACATTTGGATTTAATTTATGAAGAGGTAGAAGATTTATATAGAGAATCTAAAATTAGTACATCACTCTGCGAGTTAAGAAATATGATAAATGTAGCTCACCTTATCATCAGGCAATCTTTAGAAAGAAAAGAAAATAAAGGCGGTTATTTTAATATTGATAACATAAAAAAAGGAAACCTGTAGTTTACAAGTTTCCTTTATCCATTTTTTGGTCAAAAAAAGGTTTATTTTCCAAGCATCAGTAATTCTCCACAAACAATTTCTGTAATATAGCGCTTGTTACCATCTTTATCATCATAACTTCTAGATGTTAATTTCCCCTCAATCGCAACCTCTTTGCCTTTGGTTACATACTTCTCAATAATTTGTGCCGTTTTACCCCAAGCAACAACATTATGCCATTGGGTATTTGTTATTTTTTCACCATTATTATTGGTGTAACTTTCATTGGTTGCAATGTTAAATTTAGCTAATGTTTTTCCTGATTCTAGATTGATGATTTCTGGATCATTTCCTAAGTTACCAATCAACTGTACTTTGTTTCTAAGCGTGTTCATAATTTTAAATTTTTTCGTTAAACAGTTAATACTATCGAGTTCTTATGTTTCGACACTGCAAATATCAGGCAGTACAAAAGTTTTATTCGGTAATTACACGTTTAATTTCGTTTGTAAATGTTTGTAGTCGTTTGTAAACGGTTATAAATTTTTATATATTAGCCCATGGATACTGCAAAAAATAAGCTTCAAGATATTATTTTTCATCTTGAAAATAACAAATCGATTTTCAGAAACCTTTTAAAAGATATTTCTGAAAAAAATTATTTATGGCGACCAAAACCAGAAAAATGGTGCTTATTGGAAATTGTTTGTCACCTTTTAGATGAAGAAATTTATGATTTTGGGGCACGTGTAAAACATGCTCTAGAGTATCCAGAAAAGGCTCTAATACCTATTGATCCTGAAGGGTGGGTAAATGGCAGAAATTATCTTTCAAAAGATTATAATACAACACTAGAATCATTTTTAAGTGAGCGTACAAACTCTATTGCGTGGTTAAACGCATTAAGTGATGCAAATTGGAACAATACACTCTTGCATCCTGAACTTGGGAAATTATCAGCAGAACTTTTTTTAAGAAATTGGTTGGCACACGATTATTTGCATATTAAGCAAATTCTAAGATATAAATTTGAGTTTTTAAAAGCATCATCAAGTATAAGTTTGAGTTATGCAGGAGATTGGTAAATAGGTTAGATAATGATATTTAAAATTGAAACAGAACGTCTTATTTTAAGAGATATGCGTCTATCAGATTTAGAAGGCATGTTTGAATTGGATTCCAACCCTGAGGTTCATAAATACTTGGGAAATAAGCCAGTTAAAACAAAAGAAGCCTCTCGAAAAATTATTGAAAGTGTACTACAGCAATATAAAGAAAGAGGTATTGGTAGATGGGTGGCTATTGAAAAATCTTCTGGGAATTTTATAGGCTGGTCTGGATTGCGTTTAAACACAGAATATAACATGAATGGCTTTACTAAATATTATGACGTGGGTTATCGTTTAATTCCGAGATATTGGGGTAAAGGCTACGCTACTGAATCTGGAAAAGCAGCAGTAGATTATGCCTTTAATGTTTTAAAGCTTTCTGAAATTTACGCAACAACAGAAATAGGAAATGAAGCATCGCATAATGCACTTTTAAAAATTGGATTGCATTATGTGGAAGACTTTTATTTTGAACAAGAAAAATTAAACCTACGTTGGTATAAAATAAAAAATAAGTGATGGAACAAAAGCAATGTTTAGAATGTGGAGACAAAATTATTGGTAGAATTGATAAAAAATTCTGTAGTGATGGATGTAGAAACGCCTATAACAACCGTATAAATAAGGATAGTAAAAACTTAATCCGAAACACAAATAATCGCTTGCGTAAAAATCACAGAATTTTAGAACGATTAAATCCAGAAGGAAAGGTTACAAGATCTAAAGCCACATTGATTGAGGCGGGATTCGATTTTAATTATTTTACCAGTATTTACACCACCAAAGCAGGCAAGGTATATTATTTTGTATACGATCAAGGATATTTGCCTATTGAGGGTAATTATTATGCTTTGGTAAAACGTGAAAAATAAAATGATTTATGGAAGATATTCTATTAGTTTTAAAAGAAAACTCTAAAATTATTATACCTATTTTAATGTTTTCTGTTGCAATTGCAGTAAGCGTTATAGCATACTATTTCAGTAACAAAAAAATTATGTTACGAGAATTTAAAAAGAGCAGAAAAAAACCTATTAACCGAATTCAAGAAAATGAGTATGCTAAAATTATTGGAAAAACTAAACATGTTTATGAACCATTAAAAGCACCACTTAGTGGAAGACAATGTGTGTATTATCATGTTATGGTTGAGGTTAAAGGCGATAAAAGCTGGAGAAGAATAATTAATGATGAAAAGCATCAAGATTTTTTTATTGAAAGTAATTCTGAAATGGCTATCGTAAAAATGTCGGTTACCAAAAGCTCCACAAGACGATTTTACTTAGTAAAAGATTATAAAGAAAAGTCAGGTTTTAGAAATGATGCTCCAGAAAAATTGGAAGCCTATTTAAAATACCATAATAAAAAGAGCACAGGTATTTTAGGTATAAATAAAACCATAAGATATACTGAAGGTGTTATTGAATTAAATGAACCTATTGCAGTTAAAGGTGTGGCTAAATGGAATACGTTAAAAGAGCCAATTGAAGGTTACTCTTACTCCAAAATACTAACCTTAACAGGTACCAAAAAAGAAAAGCTTTTAGTTACAGACGAACCAAAAGCTTTAAAAAGAATTCATGATAGATTGTAATCTATTTCCAATTTTGTCCTTTTAATTGCATAGCGGCTTTAAGTACATCTTTTTGGCTTATTTGCCCTACTAATTTACCATTTTCCACTATAGGGAATCGTCTGCGTTTTGCCTCTAAAAACTTTTTTGCTGCATCAAAAATATTCATATTTCCATCTATAGTTTCTACATTGCTAGCCATGTGTTTCTCAATAGTTTGGTCTTGCATAGGCATATTGTAGTACCTGCTTTCGCTTATTTGTTTTATACAATCACCTTCAGAAATAATTCCAATAAGCTCGTTTTTCTCATTAACAACCGGACCACCAGAGATTCTGTGTTTAATCAAAGATTGCATCACACTTTCAATGGGTTGGTCTGGAGTAAACGTAATCAAATTAGTAGTCATGTAATCACTCACCGTTAAAGATGCCCCATCTGCAGCATTTGATTGCTGTCTTCTTGCTCCTTGAAAACTCTTTATTCCCATAAATTTTATTTTTTTAGTAATCTTAAATATACTTATATTTTTTTAGAATTCCTAAAATCGAAAAGAATTCGGATTTGAAAAAACCAAGAATTAATTATGATTAAAACACGCTATGGATGTCATTTCCACTTTAAATTCTTAATAATTAGGATTCTTTTAAGAGTTTAACCCGCATTTTTTTATAGTTTTAGCGCAGTTAAATTAAATTAAGATGAAAAAGATATTTGGATTGGTTTTATTAACGGTTAGTTTTATGGTGGGAGCACAAACTAACTCAGAGCTATTAAAACATTACGAAGCTTATTATAAAGAAATGAAAGCACAAGGTGATACGCAAGGCATTATTAATGCCATGACGCATTTAAACGTGTTATCACCATCAGTGGCAAGAAAAGATACCTTAGCATATATTTATATGAGAGGGAATCAATATATGCAAGCTCTAAATACAATTGGAATTAAGCAAAATGCAACAGATTCTGATATTGCTGTAGAGGTTAAAGCAGTGTCTTTAAAAGCTGTTAAGCAGTTAGAACTTGCCATAGGGCATTTTGAAGAAATGTTTAAAAGGAGCCCTAATGCTTTAATAGCTTACGAATTGGCAGATCTTAATGCGCAAATTCAAAATTTTGCAGAAGCAGATAAGCATATTGCTTATGGTTTAGCTAATTCCAAGCCTGACGATAAAAAAGCGTTTTATGAAACGCAAACTCCATATGAGGTACCATTAAAAGCGGCATTCATGTATTTAAATGCCATATCAACTTTTAGCAAAGATAAAACGGCTAATATTGATGCAGCAGTTGATATTTTAGATGAAACTTTAAAAGAGGCGCCTAATTTTAGACTTATTCAAATTACAAAAACTGAATTATTAAGACAAAAACAAGTGCAACAACAAGAAGCGCAGCCTAAAAATTAGTTATTGAAAACTTATGGGCGTTCTATGTTTCTATTATCAAACTCTGTCTTTTTATTCATTTGAAAAATAAGCGTATAGTAGGCTACAAAAAACTCTTTAATATTATCTAAAAGTTCTTTCTTACTGGTTGTGGTTAAGTTAGCTAAACTCCTAAGTTTTAAAATTTTTGTCTCTAAAACTAATAGTCTGGCTATAATTGATGAAGAGTTAAGTGACTCAGGAATATTCTGTTTTAACTCTTTTACTAACAAAGGAATTGATTCTTTGCTATCCGTAAAAAAAGAGATGTCTCCTTTCTTAATATCAACTACTAATTCTTCAATTTGTATAAATTCCTCCCAATCGACAAGAGCCTCATCGGTTTTAGGGTCTAAAGCATATTCAACGTATTTTAATTTAGCAACATCTTGCTCAGTAATAAACTGAGTTTTTTTCTGCTCTTCTTCTGTTTTTATGTCGTTTTCCTGAGTTTTTTTACAGGATAAAAACAAAAATAAAAAGCTTAACATATACAAGGGTTTAGCTAACATCGTACATCATTTAAAAGTAATATAATGCAAATATAGAGTAAACGTTTGTTTATTTAGAATTAAAGGTTATTGCAGATTAGCAATATTTCGAAATAAAAATAAATTATTATCAATAAAATCTTATTATTTTTGAAATATCTTTATAATAAATTGGTTTAATGAGCTCTAAAATATTAATAATTGGTGCTGGTGGGCAAATAGGTTCAGAATTAACATCTAAGCTAAGACATTTACATGGTGACGAAAATGTAGTTGCTACAGATATTAATAGAAATAATTTAGACCTTGTAAATTCTGGAATTTTTGAAGTTTTAGATGCAAGAGATTATAAAGGTGTAAAAGCATGTGTTGAGAAATATAATATTGATACCGTGTATTTAATGGCCGCTATGTTAAGTGCCACTGGCGAGAAATATCCAGAAAAAGCTTGGAATTTAAACATGGATTCCTTATTTCATGTATTAAATTTAGCAAGAGATAAGTATATAAAAAAAGTGTTTTGGCCATCAAGTATTGCAGTTTTTGGACCTACTACACCAACAAAATATACACCGCAATTTACTATCATGGAACCAACAACCGTTTACGGTATAACAAAACAAGTTGGCGAACGTTGGTGTCAATATTATCATGATAAATATAATGTGGATGTAAGGAGTATTCGCTACCCAGGAATAATAAGCTGGAAAACAATACCCGGTGGCGGCACAACCGATTATGCTGTTGAAATATACCACGAAGCCGTAAAAACAAAATCGTATAATTGTTTTTTAAAAGAAGATACCGAATTGCCTATGATGTTTATGGATGACGCCATTAAAGCTACTGTTGATATTATGATGGCGGAACCCGAAACCGTAAAAATAAGATCGTCTTACAATTTGGCAGCCATAAGTTTTACACCTAAAGAGGTTGTAGCGTCTATAAAAAAGTATATACCAGATTTTAAGATAAACTATGCTCCGGATTACAGGCAAGATATTGCAGACAGCTGGCCAAAAAGTATAAACGACTCTTATGCAAGGCAAGATTGGAAATGGAAACACTCGTTTTTATTAGAAGATATTACAGAAGAAATGATTTTTCAGTTACGCAAAAAGTATAACGCTATTTCAAAAACACCTTAATAATTGTATATTTGAGCTTCCCAGATTCACCCTAAATCTTAATTACTATGCTAGAAAATTTTTGGTTTAATGTAGAGTACGGTATTAATCACGTTCTAGATATTAATGCCTACGACCATGTTTTATTCCTTATTGCTTTAACAGTGCCTTATGTGTTTAAAGATTGGAAACGGGTGCTATTACTAGTATCGATGTTTACACTTGGCCATACACTATCTTTGGTGTTAGCAGCCTACAATGTAGTAAGTGTAAACGCTACCGTAGTAGAATTTTTAATACCTATTACCATTTTAATTGTGGCGCTTTTTAATGTGTTTACCTCTGGTAAAGGTGCCCAACGCGAAAAAGTAGGCGTCCTATTTTTGTCAACACTATTTTTTGGTTTGGTACACGGCTTAGGCTTTGCACGCGAATTCCAGATGCTTTTAAGTGATACGGATAACAAACTAATATTACTTCTAGAATTTGCTCTAGGTATAGAAATAGCTCAGGTTATCATCGTATTTATTGTGTTGTTTTTAGGCTATGTAGTGCAAACTATTTTCAGATTTACAAAGCGCGATTGGATTATGGTAATTTCAGCCATAGTAGTAGGTTTAGTGATTCCTATGATTTTAAATAGCGATTTTCTAGCTTAGACTATTGAAGTGTTCTATTTAAGGCAAGTTTAGTTGCCACGAAACACCGAATTGATCAATAACCCATCCAAACTTTTTGCTAAAGCCATAGTTGTTTAAAGGCATAGTTACGGTTCCATTTTCGGATAATTTTGAAAACAGATTTTCAAGCTCACTTTCAGTTTCACAATCAATAAAGTTGGATACAGCTGGAGTAAATCCCCAATCATGTACAGGAGGACTATCACTACACATAAATAGGCTTCCATTCAAATCAAATGTAGCGTGCATAATTTTTCCAGCTTCAACAGGAGCATTTTCTCCCCAGCGTTTTACATCTATAATTTTAGAGTTGTTAAACAATGCAACATAAAAGTTCATGGCGTTTTCTGCATTGTTATCTTGAAATGTAAGAAACGTTTTTATCTGCTTTTTCATTGTTATTTTGTTTTTTGTTAAGATGCGTTTTAAGCTATCATTTTTTATTTTCAGTTGTTCGATTTTGACAAGGTTATTTTGCACTGTTTTAGAGTCTGAGCAACCTGCTATAAAAAAACAAAATAAAACTAACGCGAGTATTTGTCTTCTCATTATATAAAGGGTTTTATTTATGGTCTACTTTTATTTATAATACCTAAAACTTAAGGAGCAGCATAAAAAGTAAATTTATTATTGACAAAAGATATTAATTAATTTTATTTACTACAAACAGCTTTTGTTATTGCTTATATCAAACCAAACTTTCGTAAAACTTTAACGAATTCACGTTGTAATTAAAATACTAACCCAGTATATTCGTTATTTAGTTTTTGCGTTAAGGATTGTAGAGGAAATCCTTTTGCTTTTTCTGCAAAAGATTGAAACGTAAAGCCTGACCCGAATTGTAATAAAGTTTAAAGTTTAATGTGAATTTTAAATGAGGGTAACGCCCAAATAAATATAATTAATGCCAGACAACAAACAGCTAAAATACGATAAGGCATATTTACGGATAGCGCAAGAATGGGGGAAGCTTTCGTATTGCAAACGCAAGCAGGTAGGTGCCATTATTGTTAAGGATAGAATGATAATATCGGATGGGTATAACGGTACACCATCTGGTTTTGAGAATTTTTGTGAAGATGAAGAGGGCTACACCAAATGGTATGTGTTGCATGCCGAGGCTAATGCTATTTTAAAAGTGGCTGCATCTACGCAATCGTGTAAAGGTGCAACCTTATACATTACATTGTCGCCATGTAAAGAGTGTAGCAAGTTAATACATCAAGCAGGTATTGTTAAAGTGGTTTATAATAGGGCGTATAAAGATGATTCTGGTTTAAAATTTTTGGAACGTGCCGGAATTGAACTTGAACTTATAGAAGATTTAAAAGCATAATGGCGTACCAAAAAAAATATTTACCCTTAGTACTAGGTGTTGCTATTGCAGCAGGTATTTTTATTGGTGGTAAGTTAGATTTTACAGACTCTCCAGATCGCTTATTCTCCACTAATAGTAAAAAAGATAAACTCAATAGGCTTATAGATTATATTGAATACGACTATGTAGATGATATTAATACTGACAGTATTGTTGATGTTACGGTAAATGGTATTTTAGATAACCTCGATCCGCACTCGGTTTATATTCCTAAAGAAGATATGGAGCGTGTTGCAGAGGAAATGAAAGGCGATTTTGTGGGTATTGGTGTAAGCTTTTACACTTACAGAGATACTATAGCCGTAATTCGTGCTATTGAAAACGGACCAAGTGCTAAAGCTGGTATTAAAGGTGGAGATAGAATAATTACTGCTGATGGAGATTCGCTATTCGGAACACATTTAAAAGATGGTGAAATCATAAAAAAACTAAAGGGCGAGATAAATTCTAAAGTAAAATTAGAAGTTTATAGGCGTGGTGAACCAGAACTTTTAAAATTTACGGTAAAGCGAGGGACTATTCCTATTAAAAGTGTAGATGCTGCTTATATGCTTACAGAGACTTTGGGATATATAAAAATAAATCGTTTTGCTGAATCTACGTATAAAGAATTTAAAAAAGGTATTGAAAAACTAGAAGCATTGGGTGCAACTGAAATAGCTCTGGATTTAAGAGATAATCCTGGTGGTTTTTTAGGCATTGCGGAACAAATAGTTGATGAGTTTCTGGAAGATGATAAACTTATTTTATTTACTAAAAACAAAAGAGGAGATGTAGAGAAAAGTTATGCAACCAGTAAGGGCGATTTTGAAGATGGAAAAGTGTATGTGTTAATAGATGAAAATTCAGCTTCAGCCAGTGAAATTGTTGCGGGTGCACTACAAGACAATGATAAAGGAACTATTGTTGGGAGACGCTCTTACGGTAAAGGACTCGTGCAACGCGAAATGGATTTAGGTGATGGTAGTGCCGTACGCTTAACGGTGTCTCGATATTATACGCCTACAGGGCGTTCTATACAAAGGCCATACACCAATGGTAATAGAGATTATTACGATGAGTATTTTGATAGATTGAATAGCGGTGAGCTTCTTGATCCTGAAAAAATTAAGGTAGACGATTCTTTAAAGTTTACCACGCCAGCTGGAAAAATTGTGTATGGTGGTGGCGGTATTATTCCTGATGTTTTTGTGCCTATTGATAATAGTATGCAAAACGAAACCTTATCCTTTTTACAACGTCGCGGTTTTTTTGGGAATTTTGTTTTTGAAGAATTGGAAAAAGACCGCCATTTGTATGATGATTACCAACGACAAGATTTTATAGATTCGTTTGAAGTGGGTGATGATTTAGTCTTCGCATTTCAGGATTATCTAAACTTAAGAACAGAGTCTAAAGTTACCTTTGTGGCCTATCATGATGAGGTAAAACAATACATAAAAGCAACACTTGCAGACCAACTTTTTGGTGCTGGTGCTTTTGAGGAAGTTTATAACCAACGCGATATTATGATTGACGAGGTTATTAAGTTGAGTGATGGGGAATAAGTTTGTCATTCTAGCGCATGCAGGAATCTCTTAAATTGAAACTCAAAGTTTTAAAATTTTTCTTTAAAAACTGTATTTTACGGGTTTCCCACAGCACCAATATAATTTTTAGATAAAATGCATGATTTTTCATAACTATAAAGTAGGAATTTACAATAATACTATTAAATTTATACCATACTAAGAACCCTCTCAAAGTTTAATAGCCTATAGTAATTAATTTATTTATCTTAATTATATATGTTTATGAAATTTCATTTTGCAATGCCCTCAAGCCTCAAACACTTTTGTGTTTTATTACTAATTACATTATTGTCTTTTAGTTGTGAGAAAGACGATAGTCCCAATCAAGAAACTAGTATTTCTCAACCCCAAGAGAAAGGCTATACCGTTAAAAAAGTAACCTTAAATGAAGTAAAACAAAGTAATTTAGTAAAACAAGCTATAGATAATATTGAGCAACAATTAGATTATAATAAATTAAACAGCACAAAATCGTCTAAAACCAAGTATCAAACAAATGCATCTACATCAGCTATAGCTACTAATGACCCTATAAAAAATAAGGACAATACGTTTACTATTTTAACCGATGAGATATTACAAGTAAGTACAGACTCCACAGATGTTTATACGTTTCGTATAGAAACCCCAACCAAACCAGAATCTGATTTTGAAAACTTTGTAATACATAAAAACAGTGATGAAAGTATAGCTTATTATATTTATAGATACGAAAGTATTGGTTCTGAGATTACTGCTCTTAACTTTTCAAGAGAAGAAGTAAATAGTGATCAAATTAATATAGGTGATTTTGAAGATTATTTACCTAGTGTTATGATGTATGATGATGCAAATCGCTGTTGGGTAAGAGTTACTATTGAAAATGGCGATTTAATAATAGATACCTCTGACTGTAGAAATAGAGCTTCTGGTGGAGATGGGGAAATTCATGCAGCAGGTAGTGGAACATTGACTGGCTATGCATTAATTGGAGGAACTATACCACATGGAACTCTTTTTAGGTATGGAAATTGGTTGAGGACAGGTTCTCATGTTAATGCTGACGGGTATTGTGTTTTAAACAGACCTTTGTTTGATTTAAATGGAAATCCACTTCTTAGTTCTCAAGGTCGTCGTTTATACCAATCTACACTAGCAGATTGTCAAAATGGGAATGTTCCAACTAATGGTAACTCTCCAACCGACACAGATTCATCAGACCCTTGGGGAAACTCAACTAATACATGGCCTAATGTCGACCCACTTCATAGTGACTCTGGTGGAGGTGGTTCGCCTTCAAATGATTCCAATACAGATAATAATACTAATCAAGGTGATATAGTTGGTGTTTTAGCGCCTTCTCCATTAGACCTCGCTATAGATGAGTTTTTTGATAAACTTGAAGATGACGAAGATGATTGTTTAGCAGCAGGGTTTAATCAATTTAAAACTGATATAACTAACTTTTTTGAAGAGAATCAACCAGTTCGTCCAATTGGTTATGATGGACCTGTTATTGATAGTAATATTACAGATTTTGCTAATGCGGCTATTGATGCGAATTGTTCTGGTGGTGAGGTAGATTTTGATGATAATGTTATTCTAAGTAAAGAATTTAAAGATAATGCTAAACTAAAATGTGTTTATGATAAATTAGCTGGTGATAATAATAGTTTGTTTAAAGATACAGTTGGAGCTTTTATTGATAATCCAAATGTAAATCTTGTACTGACGATAGGTGATTGTGATAGAACTGATGATGCATGTACACAAGATAAATATGTTGAAGAAACAGGTATTATTACAATTAGAATTGAAGATATTAATGCAAATCCGCTAGAAATTGCTCAAATGATAATTCATGAAGCTATTCATGCAGAATTGGCAAAATATGTTTCAGAATTTGAATCGGGAATTGATTCAAACAACAGAGAAGAGTTATTTTCATTTTACAAATTTTACAAAGATTTAGATGGTGGAGATGTCGATCATGTTTATATGACAATAAATTATATCAACCCTATGGCTTCAGCATTAAGGCAATTTGATAATAATAGCTACCCAATTGATTACTATAAATCTTTTGTTTGGGAGGGTCTTACTAAATGGGATGTTAATTCTGTTCTAACTGATGACTTGATAGATACTTATTACAATTACAGGTCTATAGTGGTTGGGAATAGTGAAATTTGTAATTAAAACAACTAATCTAATATGGCTAAAAAAAATGTAATTATTGTTTTTTTATTATCATTTATATTTCTCAAATGTGAAAATCAAGAATATAGCATAAAATATTATCCATCTAAAAAGTTGTTTAATAGTTATAATTTGGTGAATTTAAATATTGATTCTCTTAAAAATTTTAAACAAATAACTAATGAAGTAAGATTACTTCAACAAGATCATAAAAGATCTTTTATAGAAATTAAAGACAAAGGATTTAAAAAAATTATTTTTCCTTATGTTTATGATGGGAGTTTTATTAAAAAGAGAAATATATTGAATATTACTTATGATTCGATTTTGATTGACAAAGGATATTCTATTACAGAATTAAAAAAAATTCTGACAAGACATTATATCAACAATGGAAAAGATTATCATTATCCAGAATCTTTTAAAAAAGCTGGAATTGAAGTTTCCATGGATACAATTTCGACTTCCAAAGAGTTGAGAAAAACCTTGTTTTATCTGACCAAAGTATTTGATGAAGTTAATGAGGAAATAAGTGACACATTAGAATTAAAAATTTTCTTTAGCTATTTTAGACAAATTCCACCACCGCCAAAAACAATATTAAATTGAAATAGTTAGGAGAATTAAGGTGTTTTTTATAAATCTTACGCATGGGATGGTTTAATCTATTGAGATATAAATGCTTGGAAAGAAATAATGACTGATACAGAAAGAACTCGTATAAAAAATGTTATATCTAATTATATCTCGAATAATGTTAATCAAACATGTACAGAATGAATAAGATAATAGTTGTTTTCATATTTTTTATATCAATTTTGTTTTTCTCAAGTAAACGAAGAAAATACATACATATATTTTGATACTTCTAGTAAAAAAGAATATTTTGTTGAAGTTGATGGAAAAATGATTAAAGAAAATTTTATAGTAAAGGAATTAATAAAAATGGAAATATAACTTTTTCTTTAGGTAAAGAAATGTTATCGTTTATAAAAAAGACAATAAAATAGATAGTTGTAGAATCGAGTATTTACAGATTATCAATATCTCAAATATTGATAATCTCATAAAAAAAGTAAACAATACAAATCCATTATATCCGTATAAAGTTTTTCCAAATTTATTTTTAGTTGAAAAAATTAATGATACAATAATTGTGAAATACAAAGTTAAATGGGAGTATTACATTGAATAAAATTGTTTTGTGCCTACATTACCGCTCCCGCTAGTTATAACTAGTGGCGGTAAGAATGAGTAAAGTAAAAAGGGTGGTTTTTTAGTCAATTTCTACTAGCTTTCTTCTGTGAAGAGTACTATAAGAGTAAAAAACTATATAAAAGCTATTCTAAGAAATTTGAGTAGCTTCTGTATTTTTGATATTGTTAAATTACAAAGTTATTGTGGGCACTAGTTGTAAACTAGCGCCAGCTAAGGAAAATTTGACGGAAGTATATATCCTGTTCAGAATTACATGTTTTTTGGTTGGGACGGGCTTTATGATGAAGGTAGAAATAGAGGTTTAATTAGCCGTACACAATTTAATGAATACCAAAATTTAGCACAAATTCCGTTTAACGATAATCATACAACATCATGCGACTAGTTCTTTATTTTTCAATTTTACTTTTTTTAACATGTTGTCGGTCTGGAGTTACAAAAAAAGATAATACTTCTGTTATTTTAGACTATATAGATTTAAATGTTACACAAAAGAATTATGATACTAGGATTTACAATCCACCACCGCCACCAGAATTAAAAGACAGCATAGGGCATGGAGGAATTATCAAAGATGATTCGATTATTAATAAATTAGAAAAACTAAAGATCTTCATAAATGACAGTATACGATTTAGTGAAAACTTAACATACAAAAATGAAGACTTAGTTAAAGAATTTTTGTTTTTGGAAAACATCCATAGAAGTATATCAATTCCTTTAGATGTAACTAATTTAAAAGAACGAAAAGGCATAAACTTAGAGAGTGTATACGTTAACAAATTTTTAAAATTATATCCAAAAATTCGATTGGAAAATAATTTTGGAGGCTTACTTAACTTTCAGAATTTATTTATTTCTAAAAATGGTAAAAAGGCATATTTTGAGGTAAGTTATTTTAAACAGAAGTTGAATACTGTAACTTATGCTATTTTTGCTGAGTTTAAAGATGGTCAGTGGATTTATAAATCAGAAATTATATCAATTTCTTAGAGAGAATTGATGCAGAACGGAGAAAAATATTCCCGATCCCGATAGTTTATAACAAGTGCCGGTAAGAGTGAGTAAAGCAAAAAGGGTGTTTTTTTTAGTCAATTTCTGCTAGCATTCGTCTGTGACGAGTATCAATAAGAATAAAAAACTATACAGAAGCTATTCTAAGAATTTTGAGTAGCTTTTGTATTTTTGATATTGTTAATTTAGAAAGTTATTGTGGGCACTAGTTATAAACTAGTGCTAGCGAGGGGAGTGATGGGGAGTAATTACAATTATTGAAAATGATACCCTGAGGGCATCGAAGGGTAGTTTCAGAATCTTATAAATCAAACCTTAAAGGGCCTATTAAAACAAGACTATCCATTTTCATTTAAGGCCTGTTCAATCGCTTTTACCTTTTTCATTAACGTATTAAATTGTTGCTTAACCTCTTGTAGGTCAAAATCTAATCCATGATGTTCAATTTCTTGTTGTGCACCTTCTAAAATCAAACATGAAGATTCAAAACGTTTCATTAGATTTTTGTCTCTTTCAATAGTTTTGGGTTTAACTAATCGTAAAGCGTATAGTACATATAGTATTAAAGCAATAATAATACAGCTGGGTATTATAATAATTGTGGCTGCTATACCAATTAAAAAGTTAGTTAGCGTACTGTCATCAAATATTTCACCAGCATCATTGTGATAGGCTTCATGGCAGTGATTAGGGCCATCTACAGGATAAAACGTAGTATCGATTATTTTTTCAAACCAAGACCAATACCACGGAATTTTTCCAGATTCAAAATTATAATGATGATTGTAGTAGCCTACTCTAGCCGAAATTGTATTGTCAGGGTTGCCACCAGCCAGTGCATTTCCTAATTGATCTATAGAAACAAAAAAGTGTGAAAAGAACTTCCAAATTTTAGTTGTTTTAGTAATCATAATCCGTTGAAATTAATGGTTTAAATCGCAGAGATGTAAAAAAACACCTCATTAAAGCTACTAAAGTGTTATAGAGAAAGTGCTTTAAAGATAGTAAAATAGTTGTTTGGTGATTTGTTGAATCTCTAGACTTTTTAAAAATGAACCCAAAAAGCAGATTGGTTATTTACAACTAAGCAATTTTATCATGCACCTTAGTGTGCTTCCCACCATTCCAAAGTGTTAAAATATCAGTTGCTACATGTGCTCCACTACCTGAAGCTATGGCAAATTGACTGCGCCACCCTGCTAAAGTCCCAGCAACATATAAATTCTTTTCAATTAAATGGTCTGTGTTTTTTAGCCAAATCCTATCTTTTTCAATGGCGGCTCTTGGGTGCGGTTCAATATAATGTTCTAAACCTTTAATCGTCATTAAATTGGTATAGCCAACAGCAATCACAGCAAGTTTAGATTGATAAGTATTTTTATTAGTTTTTATTATAAACCCGTTTGCTGATTTTGATATTTCTAAAACCTTTTCTCTGTCAATTTGCTCAACATGCGGGTATAAGTTTGCAAGTTGTGCTTTGCCGCTATCCAAAATAGAAGCACCAGTGGTTCCGGGAGCTAACCCTAAAACATTATTAAATAAAGCCGTTTGTAAATGCGAGGTTTTTTGGTGTGTAATAATTCCAATAGTTTTATCCTTTGCAAAAGGTTTGTTTTTTGCTGAACCTAAAACTAAGGCGCAAGACATACCTGCTGCACCACCACCAATTATTAGTGCATCGTACATAGCTACTTCTTTCCTTTTACTTTGTCCTCAATACGTTTTGAAGTTCTTAAAATAGCCATCATAACAATTACACAAAGCGAAGCTACAATGGTGATAATAGCAATAATACTATCACCTTCAAAAGGCGCATTAAAATCCACTTTAGTTATATTAAAAATGATTAAACCTAAGGCAATAACACTGAGAATGATACTAAGGATTTTCATGTATTTAAATTTTAGTTTTGTAGACCATTTTAAAACAGCCTTTTATTTTTAAAATTTTTATGCTAGACTTAAGCTAAGTCAAACAAGGCTTTTATGTTATGCGCAAATAATTTTACGGCAATAGCCAATAAAATAACACCAAATACTTTCCGTATGATATTAATGCCGTTTGCTCCTAAAAATCGTTCTATTCTAGATGATGTTTTAAGTACAATATAAATAATAATAACGTTCATTAAAACGGCAACTATAATATTTTCTGTACGAAACTCTGCTCTTAAAGATAGTAAGGTTGTTAAGCTTCCTGGGCCAGCAATAAGCGGAAATGCTAATGGAAAAACAGCAGTTGTTAAAGATGCATTTTCATCTTGCTTGTAAAGAGTGATACCAAGAATCATTTCTAAAGCAATAAAAAATAATATAAAAGCACCCGCTACAGCGAACGAATTAACATCAATACCAATTAGATTTAAAATACTTTTTCCTAAAAACAAGAAGATAATTAAAATAATGCCAGCAATAAGGGAGGCTTTTTCGCTTTGAATATGTCCTGCTTTTTTTCTTAAATCAATAACTATAGGAATGTTTCCAATAATATCAATCACTGCAAATAAAACCATAAATGCGGTAAATATTTCTTTAAAGTTAAACTGCATAACTAGAGCATTTTATATTTAAAAAAGGTCTTGCTAATTTTTGCAAATCCTATTGAATTGTCATTCTCGCGGATGCGGGAATCTAAAATTAAAAAATCCAGTTTTATGGAATTCTTAATTTTCCGCAAAAGTATAGTATTATTAGTTAATTATCTTAAAAATAAAGTCAAAGTTTATCTATTTTTGTAAACGTTTTTTAATGAGTTTTTTATGTTTCAGCTAGGGAAAACCATAGTTTCAGAAGATATTATAGAAAAAGATTTTGTTTGTAATTTATCGGCATGCAAAGGTGCGTGTTGTATTGATGGTGATGCTGGAGCACCCCTAGAACCTGATGAGGCAAAAATTTTAAAAGATATTTACCCTAAAGTGAAACCTTTTTTGCGAAAAGAAGGTATTGATGCTATTGAATCTCAAGGAGCTTATATTACCACTGAAGAAGGAGAATTGGAAACACCACTTATTAATGGAGCTGATTGTGCTTATGTTATTTTTGATGAAAACAAGATAGCTCTTTGTGCTATTGAAGAAGCTTACAACCAAGGTGAAGTATCATGGAAAAAACCAGTTTCGTGTCATTTATATCCAATTCGGGTTCAGGATTACAGTGAATTTTCAGCAGTAAATTATCACAAATGGCAAATATGCGATGATGCTTGTGCGCTTGGTAAAGAACTTCAAGTACCAGTTTATAAATTCGTGAAAGAGGCACTTATAAGAAAATTTGGTGAAGATTGGTATGCCGAATTGGAAAAGGTTGCAGAAACTTTTTAACATCTCCAAAAAAACATAAAAAAACATCCTAAAAAGCCTTGTAAACAAAGGGATTTTTGCTTCAGAAACTTTATTTTTTTTTGTAAACAATTTTAATATTAAAAAAAGTTAAAATACTATATATCAATATATTAGGTGTTTTTTTTTGTAAACTTCTGAGTTTCAATGCTCGAAATTGTTTGTTAAAAACTTGTTGAAAACGTTTTTGGATTCACTTAAAAACGTATTAATCATTTTGCAATCTTTGTTCCACTCAATTCAGAGTAAAAACACAATTTTAGCTTGTTAATAAACTTGTTAAAAATGTATTTTAAGATTGCAAAAAATACATTTAACAATTTATAATCTTTGTTGAAGCCATTTTTATCGAAAGATATTTTTTCAATAAAGTTTTTCTAAGATGCGCCAAATTTAAGGTGTGTTTTTTCAGGAAAGTCCTGCAAGCCTTTATATGTCAATATTTAACCAATACCAGCAAATGGAAATAACACACATCATTAAACGAGACTACGAAACTACCCCTTTCGTTTTAGACAAAATCACCAGTGCTATTGAAAAAGCTATGCTTTCAGTAAACCACGGTACTAAAGAGGACGCAAAAGATATTTCAGACAGAGTATTTGAATCTCTTTTAGCAAGGAAAGCTGTAGATAACAGGTATGTTCCTACAGTAGAGCAAGTACAAGATATTGTTGAAGATAAATTGATGGATAGTGCGTTTCATAATGCAGCCAAAGCCTACATTTTATATAGAGACGAGCAAGCTAGGAAAAGACAAACTAATATTTTTGAGAAACGTATCAACCTAAAACCTTATGAATATCCAGATTTGTATGAATACGTGAATGCTATCAGACATTCATATTGGATTCACACGGAGTTTAATTTCACAAGTGATATTCAAGATTTTAAAGCGCAACTCAATCCTACTGAAAAATCTGCTATTAAAAACACCATGTTAGCAATTTCTCAGATAGAAGTAGCTGTTAAATCATTTTGGGGAGATATTTATCAAAAAATGCCTAAACCAGAAATAGGCTCTGTGGGTTCAACTTTTGCTGAAAGTGAAGTGCGTCATCATGATGCGTACTCACATTTGTTAGAAATACTAGGCCTTAATGATGAGTTTAAAGCTCTAAAAAAGAAGCCTGTTATAATGAGGCGAGTACATTATTTAGAAACAGCTTTAAAAAATTCTAAAAGTGAAAACATTCAAGAGTATGCAGAATCTATTTTGTTATTCTCATTATTTATAGAACATGTGTCATTGTTTTCTCAGTTTCTAATCATTATGGCTTTTAATAAGCATAAAAATATGCTTAAAGGTATTTCTAATGTGGTAGAAGCCACTTCAAAAGAGGAGCAGATACATGGCGACTTTGGTATTGATGTTATCAAAATTATTAAAAAGGAAAACCCAAGTTGGTTTGGTGGTGATTATAACTTGAAAATTCAAACAATTTGTAAAGAGGCATACAAGGCCGAAAGTGATATTGTTGATTGGATTTTTGAAGCGGGCGAATTAGATTTCTTACCAAAAGCTGTTGTAAATGAATTCATTAAAAAACGATTCAATAATTCATTAGAAAGTATTGGTATTGATAAAGTTTTTGAAGTAGATGATGAATTGTTAGAACAAACTGAATGGTTTGATGATGAAATTATTGGAACCAAACATGGCGATTTCTTTGTAAAAAGATCAATTAACTATAGTAAAAGAACAAAAAGTATAACCAGTGACGACCTATTTTAAACTATGAAAATTAAAACAACCACCCCTCAAAACAACGAAACAACAGAAAAAAAATCGAACTACGACCAACTTGTAAATGCAAGAAAGGAGCAAATTAAAAATGCTAATCAATCTGCTACTGAAAAGGGGTTTGAATGGTTAACTGAAAATAGTCGTAAGTTTTTGGCATCAGGTTACTTAACAAATGATGCTACCCCAGAAGAAAGAATACGTGAAATAGCAGAAAGAGCAGAACAGATTTTAAAAATTGATGGTTATGCAGACAAGTTTTATAAATACATGTCTGAAGGCTTCTTCTCTTTAGCTTCACCAGTATGGTCTAATTTTGGAAAAAAACGAGGCTTACCAATAAGTTGTTTTGGGTCTAACATCGCTGATGATATGGGTAATATTCTTTACACCCAGTCAGAGGTAGGAATGATGTCTAAATTAGGTGGAGGTACATCTGGTTATTTTGGAAACTTAAGGCACAGAGGTGCACCAGTAAAAAATAATGGTTCGTCTTCTGGAGCAGTACATATCATGCAACTTTTTGAAAAAATGGTTGATGTTGTGAGTCAAGGTTCGGTTAGAAGAGGTCGTTTCTCACCATACTTACCAGTTGAGCATCCAGATATTAAAGAATTTTTAGAAATTGGAACAGAAGGTAATTCTATTCAAGAGTTAACACATGGTGTCAGTGTTACTGATAAATGGATGGAAGAAATGATTGAAGGTGATGTTGATAAACGATCCATTTGGGCAAAAGTTATTCAACGTAGAGGCGAGATAGGATATCCATATATTTTCTTCAAGGATAAAGCTAATAATCAAGCTGCTGATGTATATAAAGATAAAAATCATAAAATTGTAGCCAGTAATTTATGTACTGAAATTATGTTGCCATCAAATGACAAATGGTCGTTTGTATGTGTGTTATCGTCTGTAAATTTATTACATTATGATAAGTGGAAAGATACTGATGCAGTTGAAACTATGGTATACTTCTTAGATGCTGTAATTACAGAATTTACTGAAAAATTAGAAGAGTTTAGAGATTCTGATGATTTAGAAGACAGACAAACATTTATGTTTATGGAGCGTGCCTATAATTTTGCTAAAGATAACAGAGCATTAGGTTTAGGCGCTTTAGGATGGCACTCTTTATTACAGTCAAAAATGTTATCTTTTGATAGTGCTGAGGCATTTAATTTAAATAGTGAAATATTTAAAACTATAGAAGAGAAGTCTTATAAAGCTTCAAAAGAATTGGCAG
Source organism: uncultured Algibacter sp. (assembly GCA_947502405.1). GTDB lineage: Bacteria > Bacteroidota > Bacteroidia > Flavobacteriales > Flavobacteriaceae > Algibacter_B. The sequence continues at coordinate 130,847 of CANMZT010000009.1, forward strand.
AACTATTTGGTGAGCCAGAAGTTTTAAAAGGATATGGAAGGCGTAATGCTACATTAAACGCTATAGCTCCAACAACATCTTCGGCATTTATTTTAGGACAGGTATCTCAAGGTATTGAGCCAATTTGGTCTAACATTTATGTAAAGGATATTGCAAAAATTAAAACCACTATAAAGAACCCATTCCTATTAGATCTTCTTGAAGAAAAAGGAATGAATACTCCAGATGTTTGGAGAAGTATTAGAGATCATGATGGTTCTGTACAACATTTAGAGTTTTTAACTGATGCAGAACGTGATGTATTTAAAACCTATTCAGAAATAGATCAGTTAAATATCGTATATCAAGCTGCCAATAGACAAAACCATATTGATCAAGGGCAATCTGTAAACATTATTGTGCATCCAGATATGCCAGTGAAAGACATCAATAAAATTTATGTTACAGCATGGAAACTAGGTCTTAAATCATTGTATTATCAACACAGTATGAATGCTGCTCAGAAATTCAAACAGAAAAAAGAGTGTGCGAGTTGTGAAGGATAAAAGGAACTGATAAAGTTTCTTCTGGGTTCCCTCGAAAGGGGGAACCCCAAATTTATAGAAAAGGTATCTCAATTGAGATACCTTTTTAATTAGTGATTTTTTAATATGTTTTGAAAAAAAAGCATCACGTGAGGGCGTGATGCTTTGTAATTACCAAAATAAATAGGTTAATTAATCTAATATGCTATTTTCTGCAACTGTATTATCGTTTTCAGACATTAAAGCAAAAAATTTATCAATGTTTGGAAGTATGATAATTCTTGTACGTCTATTTTTTGCTTGGTTTTCTCTAGAATCATTTTCTGCAATAGGTTGGTAACTACTTCTACCAGATGCAATTAATTTTTCAGGAGCTACATTATATTTCTCTTGTAATTTTCTAACTACTGAAGTGGCTCTTAAAACACTTAAATCCCAGTTGTCAGTAATATGACCTGTACTTATTGTTCTTGAATCTGTATGACCTTCTACCATAACATCTAAACTAGGCTCAGAATTAATAACATCAGCTAATTTTTGTAAAACAGTATCAGCTTTAGAGCTTAATCTGTAACTAGCAGTATTGAATAACATATCATCTGCAATAGATATCATCACAACCGTTTCATTGATGTTTACAGCAAAGTCTTCATCTTCATTAATATTACTTTCACCAATTGTTTTTTCAAGATTGTAAGCTACTGCCAAATTCATAGAGTCTTTAAGAGTTTTAGCTTGAGCTAATTTTTCAGCATCTACATTTTTAAGTGTTTCTTGCATCTTAGCTTTTGCGTTGTTTGATATGAAAGCAACGCCTTCTACAACGTCTAACTTAGAATCATTTTCTTGTTTAAGAGATGCAATTTTAGAGTTATAGGCATCAACGCGAGATTGAATTTTATCAAACTTAGCTTCTAAATCTTCTTTAGCAACTTTTGTTTTTTGTAATTCACTTTTTATTTCACCATTTTCTTGTTCTAAAGCCATGTATTTCTTTTTTGAAACACAAGAAAAAGTGAGGGCAACTAGTAATAAAATTGAAATTTTCTTCATAATAAAAAAGCTTTTTGATTTACCCTATTTACGATGAAAAGACAATTATAGACGTTAAGATGTAGTTTGTTTTGACTGTTTTATTCCTTATTAATATTTAACCAGTATTAAACTGTTTAATATCAATTATTTATGCATAAAAAAAGCACACTTAAAAAGTGTGCTTTTTTTAATTTTTAAACAAATATCTTATTTGTATTGGCATAAGTAAGCGGTTTGTTCTGAAACTTTTACTTGAAATTTTTCATTGGCGTCAATTTCATAATAAGTTCCCGCTTTGTAGGTCAACCAATTAGAACTGTTAGGTAATTTAACTGCCATTTCTCCTTCAATAACATGCATTGTTTCATGAGTTGATGTTCCAAATTCGTACTGGCCTGGTTCCATAACGCCTACAGTAGATTTTCCTCTTGCTGAACTATAGCCTAAAGATTTCACATTGCCTTTAAAATATTCATTAGTAGAAATCATATATTTTTTATTTATTAGTTTTTTATGAAAAGAGAAAAGCACCTTATTAATAAGGTGCTTTCGAGTTATTATTGTTTTGTATTTATTCTTCTTCTGGAGCTGAGATTGTCGCTGGTTCAACAGATGAATCATGAGAATTATGATATTCTTCTAAAAGACTCATAGTTGCTTTAAGTAAATCTTTTGTTTCAAGTAACAATCCAAAATAAAGCGTTGTGTTTTTTGGACTAGACTCTTCAGTTCTTGTTCTAGCTACTTGATTTACTATTTTTTCGGTTACTAAATCTAGTACTTCTTTTTTACGGTTAAGGATTGATTCAATTTGTTCAAATGACCGTGAGTCAAAAGCTGCTTTGGTATCTCTAAAAAGGATTTCTAAGGTATCATCAATAACTTTAAGTTCTTTTATTTGACTAAACTTAAGTTTTTGATGATTGTTATTGATATGCTTATGACTTACTTTTGATATGTACTCAAGTGATTGGGTCATATCCTCCAAATAGCTTAAAATATTAATATAAAAACTACTAGCACGTAAACTCGTTTCATCTAAATTTTTAATAAAATAAAATATATTATCACGAAGACTATCAACTTCCTCTGATAATTTTGTGACTTGTTTTTTATTCTTTTTAAGCGAGGCTAAATCTTGTTTTGCTAAACCATTAATGGCATTAGAATAAATTTTATTACCACGTTTTACAACATTTGCGATATTTCCAGCGCTTTCAAGAATAACACCTTGTACTGATCTGCTACCTGTAGTTTTTAAGCTATCCTCATCCGGGGTTTTAGTTGATTTATCTTTATGAGACTTATAATTTCTATATAATAAAATTGCCGTTAAAAGTAATAATATAGGAATCATAACTTTAGGATTCCAACTAATTAAAAACACAACTGTACCAGCAGCAATAAATGCACCTAAGGCAGTACCAAACCATCCACCAATTACATTTAATACACCAGCTACTCTATATACAGCACTTTCTCTTCCCCAAGCTTTATCTGCTAAAGAAGTACCCATTGCTACCATAAATGTAACATAAGTAGTAGATAGAGGTAATTTCATAGAGGTAGCAATTGCAATTAATACACCGGCAACCATTAAATTTACAGAGGCTCTTATCATATCAAATGCAGGAGCGTCAATACTTTGATCTTTGGTTAAAACTACTTCAGGTTTTTCAAAGTTTTTAGCAATTTTAGCCTGAACTGATTTGGGTAAAATAGCACCGAAATAGCTAGATAATTGAGAGGACCCTTTAACAATTGATCTAGATAATAAATTAGGCTCAAACTTTTCATGTGTTTCACCTTGGCGTGATAAGCTTAATTCTGTTTCAGCAACTGTTTTTGCCTTTTTAGAAAACCAAAGCGTTAATACCATAATAGAACCAGCAATGAATAACAAAATTGGTTCTGCAGGTACTTTTTTATCTAAAACCTCCATAGACATAGCTACATCCATACCACCAGCAATCCACGCTTCATAAGAATGATAAGCTGCCATAGGTACTCCAATAAAGTTCACTAAGTCGTTTCCTGAAAATGCTAATGCTAATCCGAATGTGCCAACCGCAATAACAACAAGTAGTACGGTTTTTTTAGTAAGCTTTTCGAATATAAATGAAAATAATGTCCAGAACACAAAACTACCTAGAATGGTATATACTTCATTACCTTCTAAAACTCCTTTTAATTCTTTATAGTATGGTGTGCCTTTAAGGCCTTTTAAAAATATGAAGTAAGTAATTGCAGTAAGAGCAACGCCTCCAAAAATGATTCCAAAATTCTTAATTTTTTTCTCATAATTAAAAGTGAAAATAAGTCTAGAAATCCATTGTATAATAGCACCAACAGAGAAAGCTATAACAACAGATAGTAAAATACCAGATATAATTGTAATGGCCTTTTCAGTATTTATATAATTAACTAAATCTGCAAAAGTTTCAGTTTCTGAATGGCTAATCTTGATTAATGACATTACAACTGCTGCTCCTAACAAGTTAAAAACTATAGAAACAGTTGTAGATGTAGGAAGTCCAAGTGTGTTAAAAAAGTCTAATAACAGTATATCGGTAATCATTACTGCCATAAAAATGAGCATAATCTCTCCAAACTCAAACTGTGCAGGAACAAATATCCCTTTTCTGGCAACTTCCATCATTCCACTAGAAAAAACGGCTCCAATAAAAATTCCTAAGCTAGCTACAATCATTATTGTTCTTAAAGACAATACTTTAGAACCAATTGCAGAATTCAGGAAATTAATAGCATCATTACTTACACCAACTATAATATCAAATACAGCTAGTGTAGTTATGGCAATTAGCATTAATAAATAAATGTTATCCATAATTTTTAATTAAAATAAGTTTGCAAATATCATTATACAATAGCAGTATAAAGTTACCTAAATGTTAACTTTTAGAAGTGGAAATCAAATCCTAATCTAAATGTTATATTATCATCGTTTCCATCAACAGATGTGTAACTTATATCACTTTGTACTTTTAGTTTGTGTCCATGTACAAATTTATTGAAACCAAGTGTATATTGCTTTACCGGGAGTGCATTAGTTACAGATTCATAGTCTAAAGTAGTATACCTACCAGCAATTTCGTAGTTGCTTTTAAATAAATAACCAGCTTGTAAGTTTAATGCGTTACCTGTTAATACGATATGTTCGATATCATCATCAGTAGTTGAAGGGTCTAAAGGGTTGGTAAAGATAGGATCGGTGGCAGTACGTTTAGCATATTCTCCCATAAAAGAGAAACCATTATGCTTATACATAGCATCAACAAATATAGTGGTTTGGTCTGTTTCGTGTAAAGGTCCATCCTTAGACTCATTTTCTGTTGTAAACATATAATCACCAGCAAAACCTCGTTCTCTAACCGCATTTTCATTAAAGTTATATGTAAATGTTAATGATAGTTTTGGTTTTTCTTCTCTTTTTAAATCAGATGCACTATAATCTCCTTTAGATTTGAAAGCACCGAAAGGCAATAATTCTAAACGCCCTGTGTATTGTAAGCCGCCTTCGTTTCCTTCAGTAACATTTCTTCCTTCACCTTGTGAAAGCGCTACTTTTTCACGAACTAAGAATTTGTCTCCTAAATAAAATTTATGACGAAGTTGTAGGCCTATATCACGGTCTAAAGTAAAACGGCTGTTCAATAAAGAACGGTCGATTAGTTGAAGATTACCTGAAGATATTACACGCTCAACGTTACCAGGTAATTTAGTTTGTCCCGCCCAAAGCTCCCAGTTTTTAGCAAAGTGCCACATTAAAACAGCATCAAGAATATAGCGTGGTGTATTACGATTAAATTGATTACCACCAGATAAATCTCTATTAGAAAGCCCTAACTCTATTTTGAATTTTAATTTTGGACTATAAGCAAAACCGTCAAATTTTAAACGCGCACGACGAATAAGAATGTTGTGTTCTGGAGAACCATATTGATCGCCATCATTATCCCAAGACCCCATGTATCGCATTTGAAAACGAGGTGCAAATTTTATACTGAACGAGCTGTCTTTTGCGGTAAAATTGATTAGACCTTTCCCAAAGGATGTATCACTTATTTCTTGAGAAGTTACTGAGAGGATAGCGCTAAAACATAGCACTAAAAAAAATTTAATTTTCATTAGTATGTTATTAGTTTTTGTCGAGTGCAAATAACTTAATATTATGTGAGTCTAATGTTTCCTAATTGTTAAATAATTTAACAAAAAAAAGACTGCTTTGGCCAAAGCAGTCTCATTAGAAATCATGATAATGTAGTCGACAAAAACTAATAGTTATATGAAATACTAATTGATTTGTCTTAAGACAAACCAAAAATAAAGGATAAAGATAACCTTAACATCACCCCTATATTAAGTAATTATTAATATTTCAATGTTAAATATTTAATTTTAAATAGCTGATTATTAATTTTTTATGGTTTTAATGTTAACTTAATGTTACGAGAAAGTTGTGTAAATGTTACCTATTCTATATCTTTGATATATAATGTTAAAACCCCCATAATTATGAAGAAATTATTTTTCATTTTTGCCTTTTTAATTACTGTGGTATCTTTTGCACAAAAAGAGAGAGAATTAAAACTTAACAAAGACACAAATTTAATTGAAGTTGTTTATTATCATGACAATGGTGTTGTAAGCCAAACAGGAACTTACACGCTAGATGGTAAACTTCAAGGTGTTTGGTTAAGCTTTAATGAAGAAGGTAAAAAAACAGTTTCTGCTAATTATGATAATGGAAAAAAAGTCGGCAAATGGATTTATTGGATTGACGGAGTTAAAAAAGAAGTCAATTATGAAAACAATGTTGCTTCACTATAATTTGTTTAGTAAAGTAAAAATAAAAAGCATCCTACATAGGATGCTTTTTGTTTTATATATAATGCGTTTTACTTAGTCCAACCAGCTCCCCAAGTTGCATAATCAGTAGGTGTACCATTTCCTGTGCCAGTATAAAAATCTGCATCGGTAAAGGTAACGGTAGTATCATTTTTCATATTAGTCGTTACATCAACAAAAGTTACATCAGTAACTTGTAAATCATCACTAATCACACCGTTTCCTGTATCTAAATCATCAAGATCAAATCCTTCAATATAACCTGTGATATGAACATTTGAAAAGATACCTTGTGTACCTGCTCTTAGTCTTATAGCTTCAGCGTGTCCAGCTGCCGTTCCTTCGCCTACAATAGTTAAATTGGTTACTGTTGGTTTAGAGAATATACCTGTTGCATTGCTAAAATCTGTATTAAATCCATCAGCTTCAATAGCTTTATCATCAGTTATTCTGTTAGAAATATAAACGTTTGTTAGTGTGCCAGAGTAACCTTCTGTCCAATCAACAGAATCATCTTCAGCATTAATTACAGATATAAAACTTGCATTTACAGTACCACCAAAAAACTCTATGCCATCATCTTTTCCTGCGTAAGCTTGAATGTAGTTTACAATGGTTCCGTTACCCACACCGTAAAAAGAAAAACCGTTATTTTCAGATTGTCCATCAGCTGCACCACCAGAATATTCAATACGAACATAGTTTAAAGACCCAGAATTGTCGTCAGCAACATTTCCACCGTAAGGTAAACTTGCAATTTCAGAAGTAGCAGTTGCAGTTCCTGTTACAGAGTTAATAGGTGCTTTACCTAATATGATTAAACCACCCCAATCTCCAGAGGCAGGACTTGAAGCATCAGATGTAAAAACTATAGGGCTATTTGCAGTACCATTAGCAATAATTTGAGCGCCTTGAGATATAGCAACATAAACATTAGCACCAGAAGCCAAAGCTTGAATGGTCATACCAGCAGGAATTGTTAACGTTGTTCCTTCCGCCATAATCAACGCCCCATTTAATTTGTAAGTGTTATTCGCATCTAAAGTTAAATCTTCTGTGTAAGTCCCTGATAATAAAATGGTTTCAGGATCAGTTGTTCCTCCGCCATTAGTGTTGTTTGTAATGTTTATTACAACATCAGCAGTATCGTCAGTTGAGCATGAAAATAGCATTGAAACTAATGCTAAGCCTAATATTAATTGTTTTTTCATTGTTATCGTTTTTAATTTATTTTTTTGTTTAAGTATTTTTTTAAAATTTATATTTAAGTTGAAGCCCTATATTAAGACCTCGTTTATAATCTGTTACATCTTTACCGTTTGCAGATACAACCAAAACATCACCTAGGTTTTGATCTTCTCTTACATATTGAATGGTTGGGTTTAATAAGTTTTTAGCACTGAAGTTGATTTCGAAATTTTCTTTGATAGTGTTTTTCCAAATAAAATCTAAAGTTGGAACACTTTTTTCAACAATGTTTCCTAAATCTCCTGAGCCTAAAGCATCAATACGATCTGAGAAATAAGAGAATACTAAATTGGCAACAGGTTTGTAATTCTCAAACGATGTTGGCGAGTAACTAACATCAGCATTTAATAAGAATGGTGAAGCACCTTGTAGTTCATCTTCGTTTCTATCAAAAGCTAAATCGAAAGTACCATCTATAGTTTCATATAAATCTTGTTTAGTTTTCATGTAAGTACCATTTACCCCGAATGATAAATTTGTATTCTCATCTTCATCAACCAAAAGGTTTTTTCTGAGTTCAAACTCAAAACCATAAATGGTAGCTTGATCTCCGGTTCTTACATAACGTTGTGTTCCTGTTGCGTCTCCAACTACTACTAAGTTTATTGGATTGTCTATTTGTTTTGTAAAAGCACCCACTGAGAAGATTTCACTTTTACCAAAGAACCATTCGTATTTAAAATCAATATTTAAAATATCTGAGTATCCAAGTACATCTGGATTACCACCAATTCTTGTAGAAACATCCTCATAAACAAAAGGAGCAATTTCTTTAAACTCTGGTGTAGAAACTGTTTTGCTTGCAGACAAACGTAAGTTTTGCTCGTCGTTTAGGGTATATTTAATATTTAAGCTAGGAAGAATAAATGTTTCCTTTGAAGCTCTTGAATCTATACCATTATTTCCAAGGTTAATTACATCATAAGAGATAGTTTGCTCAAAACTTTCAAGTCTCACACCTGGAACGAACAACCATTTTTCACCAGCAGTAATTTCAGCATCAATATACCCTGAGTATATATTAAGTTCTCCATTGTAGGTATTCTCAAAAAGACCTGGTCTGTTTGTATTAGATGTTTCTGGATAAGGTTTGATAACCTTAATTTCATAAATGCCATTTGAAGACTCAGTAAGGTTTAAATTGTCTAAATTAAAAACCGAATCAAAATCATTAACATCTGTAATTTGATAACCGCCATCAACAATATCATAACCATATCTGATATTGTTAAATTGTCTTGTTTTACGGCGTCCATTATAACCTAAATTAAACTTTAAATTCTCGTTAGCTTCATACTCTAAATTGATACGACCATTATATTCGTCGTCTTCAATTTTTTGAAAATATCGCTGGTTATCAAAAACAACATTACTGTAAAATGTTGGGTTGGTGTTTGGGTCATTATCCAAAGCAAATTGATAATTTTCAATACTAAAACGCTTTCTGTCTGGTTGATCAGAGAAGACTTTATTGTATCCAAATCCCCAATCCAATTCAAATTTTCCAGATGTATGGTTTCCTAATAATTGGTTTACAAACATTCTGGTTTGATCGAATTGAATATTTTGCTGATAAAACCCTTGGTCTGTATCTAAAATAGCATCACGGTTTCTACCATTACCATCAATACCAAAATAGCCAACTTCATCTGAAGAACTATTGATAAAAACAGAGTTAAAACTCAAACGGTTATCATCATTAATTTTGTATTTCAAATTAGCCATAGCCGTTGTAGTAGTCCCGTATTCAAACTCTTCTGATTTCTCAAAAGCTTTCTTTTCTACTGTGGTAAAGTCAATGTTCTTACCTGCTCTATATTCATAATTGTTTTCAAAACTACCCGTTAAAAACATGCTTAATTTAGAACCATTATCAAATTTGAATGAATTTCCAATGGATGCGCCATAGGCTACATTTATGGGTGTGTTAACATTAACTGGATCAACACCATGAGATAAGATAATAGCAAAAGGGTTGTGCGCATATCTTCCGTAGTATCCGAAATAGCCAGAACCTTCGCTTCGTACAAAGTTCTTATCTATTGCATTGGTGTTAAAACCACTGCCTACAAAAGCATCAACAAAGAAACCTCCGTTGTGTTCTTTAGAAGTAATATCTACATTACCAGCTGCAAAATCTCCATAAAATTGAGCAGCATAAGCTTTACTAATAGATACATTTTGAATAACATCTGAAGAGAATAAGTTTAAATCAATATTCTTTTTGTTTACATCATTGGATGGTAACGATAAACCATTCATGGTTGTATTTAAATACCTGTCTCCCAAACCACGAACATAAACATTGCTAGATCCTTCTTGCTTGGATACACCAGAAATTTTGGCTACTGCACCAGCAGCGTCACTAACTCCTTTTCTAGAAAGTTCTTGTGCGCCAATACTCTGTTTAATTTCAACCGCTTTTCTTTGCTCAGTTAATAAAGCTTGTTCACTTTCTCTTGTAGTGGTAGTTGTTATAATTACTTCATCTAGAGAGGCTGCACTGGCGCTCATCACTACATCAATTTTTGTATCGTTTCCTGCTGTAATTTCTAGAGGTATTTCTTGTGTTTCGTATCCAACAAAACTGAATATTAGGGTATAAGACCCTGCATCTAAATCGTTAAATGTGTAAAGACCATCAAAATCAGAAGTGGTACCTTTAGTTGTGCCTTTTATTAAAACATTTGCAAAGGCTAAAGGCTCATTATTATATTCTTTATCAGTTAACTTTCCACTTACAGAACCCGTGTTCTGAGCATATGTAAATGCAGATAGTAAGAGTAAAAATACGATTGATAATTTTCTCATTAGTTCATTTAATTTCATGCCGCAAAGAAACTACCGTATTGTAAATAGTGTGTTACCTAAGCATTAAAGAACCGTAATAAAAGTGTTAGATTAATGTTACCAATTTTAGGATGTTTTTTATTGATGATTACATTAATTTAACATTAAAAAAAGTGTAAGTTTAGAGGATGCCTCTTCCATAATTTATATTTAGAGTCATTTTCAATTTTATCCATAAAAAAAGCTCTCACTTTTATAGTGAAAGCTTTTTTTTAATTTCATTATTGCAGTTACCAAACTACAATAACATCTAACCAATTAATCTAATTATTTATAGTATTACTACTTGCTTTTAAATCAGCACTTGCTAAAGAAGACATTAAATCTTCTAAAGAAATTGTGCTTGCTTCTAAAATAATTTTAGCTGTAGTTATTTGCTTTGAAACAACTGTTATTTTAATTTCTTTAGTATCGTAACCTGTAAAGCTACTTACCAAAGTATATTCACCTTCGTTTAAGTTTTCAAACTTAAAAACACCTTTTTCATCAGATAAAGCTTCAGTGCCAGTTTCTTTAATTAAAACTTTAGCAAACATTAAAGGGGCATTATTTGATTCAAAATCTAATAACGTACCACTTATAGAACCTGCCTCTTGTGCAAAAGATAATGCAGAGATAAAAAAGATAGCTATGTAAATAATGTTTTTCATGTTATACTTTAATTCTGGTTCAAAAATACGCCACAACACCATGATTCAGTGTTACGAAATCATTAAACAACCATGATTAAAATGTTACCCTAATGTTAAGAGATTTTACAATATATTTTTTAACGAATTTAGTATCTTGCATCAGCTTAATTATATACCATGAACTGGGAACAACTACTCTCCTTAAAACGCTACGGCGACACTAATAAAAGACTAAGACAAGAACAAGATGAAACCCGTCTAGGCTTTGAGGTAGACTACGATCGTATTGTATTTTCTCAAGAATTTCGTAGCCTTCAAGATAAAACACAAGTTATCCCATTATCTGAAACCGATTTTGTACACACACGCTTAACGCATAGTTTAGAAGTAAGCGTTGTGGGACGTTCTTTAGGGAGGCAAGTAGGTCAAAAAATACTCGAAAAATACCCGCACTTACAAAATGTACACGGGTATCAAGCTAACGATTTTGGAGCTATTGTAGCCACAGCAGCATTGGCGCATGATATAGGTAACCCACCGTTTGGGCATTCGGGCGAAAAATCTATTGGTGAGTTTTTTAAAACTGGAGCAGGAAAAGCATATAAAGCGCAATTAACTGATAAAGAATACCAAGACCTTTGTGATTTTGAAGGGAATGCTAATGGGTTTAAAATATTAACCCAAAGTAGACCAGGACGCCAGGGAGGACTTCGTTTAAGCTATGCTACATTAGGGGCATTTACTAAATACCCAAAAGAATCGTTGCCAAAAAAACCAACAAACCATATAGCCGACAAAAAATATGGCGTATTCCAATCTGATAAGGAAGCCTTTGCAGATGTAGCCAAAGAACTCGGACTTATAAATCGTAGTGATAACCACCTCAGTTTCTCGCGCCATCCACTCGCATATCTTGTAGAAGCTGCCGACGATATTTGTTATACCATTATCGATTTTGAAGATGGTATTAACCTTGGTCTTATTCCAGAAGAATATGCCCTAGAATACCTCTCAAAAGTAATTCGCGATAACATAAAACCTGAGAATTATTACGCATTAAGCAATAAAGAAGATCGTGTGGGTTACCTACGCGCTTTGGCTATTGGAGCACTCATTAACGATGCCGTAGACATATTCATGAAAAATGAAGACGCTATTTTAAACGGTACCTTTAGTAGCGCATTACTCGATAAAAGTAAATACGAAGCCCAAATACGAGACATCATCAAAATAAGTGTAGAAAATATTTACCAGTCTGAAGAAGTTATCGACAAAGAAATTGCAGGATACCAAATCATCAACAAATTACTCACCGTTTACACCAATGCCGTAAATAACAGCTTTAGCGGCACCGCATCAAATTACGACGAGCTCATTCTAAAAAGCCTCCCTAAAACCATAGATTTTAGCCATAACAGTCTCTACCAGCGCCTTCTCGCCGTATGCCATTACATTTCCTTACTCTCAGACAGCAAAGCCATACAAAACTTTAAAAAAATTGAAGGCGTTACGTTCTAAAATATAATCATTAGGGCGTTACCCACAAGGGGTCGGGCTTTCACTACTCAATCCCTCTCCCGATAACTATCGGGATCGGGGATTTCAAACATGCCGTTCAATCCCTAACGCGGGCATATTTGCTAAAGTCAATTTATCTCAATTACTTGAGGTATATTTGATAAAGAATATTTCATTTAAAGTAAATATTATGAAAATAAAATTAATACTTGTAATCCTATCGATAACATTTAGTAATTATACAAATTCAATTGAGCGTCCACTTTTCAATAAAAAGAAAGACCTTTTAATCGCTCAGTTTGATAGTAAGCCAGATCCAGATGATATTCATGCGCAAGCAGCTTTAGGCTCCATGTTATTGCACAAAGATTTAAAAGGTGTAAATTATTTTGTGGTAGCAGGAGCAGTTGGTATTCAAGACGGTGCATTTATAGACTCTAGTAAATTACTAAAACTAGCATTTGGTAATAAATGGACTAATGCACATAAAGATTGGAATGGTGCGGTTACCTGTATTACAAAAAAAGTATTGCGTACCTTAAAAAAAGGTGGAAAAGTTTGGGTGCAAGAAGCAGGACAATCCAACATTACTGCAGATTGGATTAAAGAAGTACTTAAAGTAATACCAGAGTCCCTAGTAAAATCTAATATCATTGTTGTGCAACACAGTAAATGGAATGAAGACCATGCTACAGCATCAGATTTAGACTATGTAAAACAAAAAACTAATTATTTTGAGATAGACGACGGCAATAGAGCCTATGGCGCTAAAAAAGGAAATCGCGGACCACACTTAACCCCAGAGTACAGAGCTAAAGACAGTAAATGGATAACCTTAGCTAAAGAAACATCTAACAAGAAAGTAGGACGATTATGGATTGAGGCAGATAATATTATTACCAAAAAATTCCCAAACAAATTTCCTCATGAATGGTCTTACATACATTATAATGGTGTAGATTATTCTGATTGTGTAGAAAATTGGTGGGTTTTTAATATTGGTAAATTGGCAGATACTCACACCAAATTTTGGGATAGATACATAATAAACTAATACTAAGTTCTGCGTTTTAAATCAATAAAAGTTTGCTTTAAGCTTGCTATATCTAGCCCCACTATAGCATGTAATTCGTTTACAGTACCATGTTCAACAAACTCATCTGGTATACCGAGAGGTTTCACTGTATTAGTATAGGCATGTTTAGCAGCAAACTCTAATATAGCAGAACCAAAACCACCTGTTATTGCATGGTCTTCCACCGTTATTATAGTATCATGAGTTTTAAAAATATCATGAAGCAAAGCTTCATCCAAAGGTTTTACAAAACGCATATCATAATGCGAAACAGCCATATCTTCAATGGCTTCGGTAACGTTTTTAGCTATTGTGCCGATGCTTAAAACTGCAAGTTTTTGCCCTTGTTTTAGTTGTTTGCCTTTACCAATTTCTATAGTTAAAAATGGTTGTTTCCAATTTAAAGTAACGCCTCTACCTCGCGGATACCGAATAGTAATAGGGTGTGTTAAGCCTAATTGTGCCGTATACATAATGTTACGTAACTCTACTTCGTTTCTAGGAGCAAAAATAATAAGATTAGGAATGCTTCGTAAATAAGAAATATCAAAAATACCGTGATGAGTAGCACCATCGGCTCCAACTAAGCCTGCACGGTCTAAACAAAAAATAACAGGTAATTTTTGTATGGCTACATCATGGATTATTTGGTCGTACGCACGTTGTAAAAACGTAGAATAGATGTTGCAAAACGGAATTAAACCTTGTGTTGCCATACCCGCTGCTAAGGTTACGGCATGTTGTTCGGCTATACCCACATCAAAAGCACGATCTGGAATTTCGTCCATCATACATTTAAGAGAACTTCCTGTAGGCATTGCAGGTGTAATACCTACGATATTTTTGTTTTTTTTAGCAAGTTCTACTAAAGTATGTCCAAAAACATCTTGATATTTTGGCGGTTGTTTTGTATTAGATTTTACAGCTAAATCTCCTGTTTTTGCATCAAACTTTCCAGGAGCATGATATTTTACTTGGTCGGCTTCTGCCTGTTTTAAGCCTTTGCCTTTTGTGGTAATGATATGTAATAGCTTTGGGCCTTTTACAGTTTTTAAACGTTGTAACTCAGAGATAATAGTATCTATATCATGACCATCAATAGGGCCAGAATAATCAAAATTTAAAGCCTCAAAAATATTATCCTGTTTTTGAGTACCTTTTTTTACATTGGTTAAATATTGCTTTAATGCACCAACACTGGGGTCAATTCCAATAGCGTTATCATTTAAAATTACTAATAAATTAGCATTAGTAACTCCAGCATGGTTTAAACCTTCAAAAGCCATCCCACTAGCAATAGATGCATCACCAATAACCGCAATATGATGTTTATCCTCACCTTTTAATTTTGAAGCAATTGCCATTCCTAAGGCAGCTGAAATAGATGTAGATGAATGCCCCGTTCCAAAAGCATCATAAACACTTTCTTCACGTTTTGGAAAACCGCTAATACCTCCCAATTGTCGGTTAGTATGAAAATTTTTTTGTCGCTCTGTTAAAATTTTATGCCCGTAGGCCTGGTGACCAACATCCCAAAGCAATAAATCTTCAGGGGTGTTAAACACATAGTGTAATGCAATGGTTAATTCTACAACACCTAAACTAGCGCCTAAATGCCCTTCTTTGGTAGCAACTATATTAATTATAAATTTACGTAACTCTTGTGCAAGTTGAGGTAAGTCTTGTTGGTTTAAAAGACGGAGTTCTTTTGGTGAGTTGATATGCTGTAACAGTCTATGTTGCACGACACAAAAGTACAAGAATGAATTTGTATTTTTGCAATTATGATAGAACCTTTTGATGACGCCTATTTTATGAAAAAAGCCCTTCAAGAAGCTGAACTAGCTTTTGAAAAGGGTGAAGTTCCTGTGGGTGCTGTAGTTGTTATTGATAATAGAATTATTGCTCGTGGGCATAATTTAACTGAAATGTTGAATGACGTTACTGCTCATGCTGAAATGCAAGCCATTACAGCTGCGGCTAATTTTTTAGGAGGGAAATATCTTAAAAACTGTACACTTTATGTTACTCTGGAACCCTGCCAAATGTGTGCAGGTGCACTATATTGGAGCCAAATTTCTAGGATAGTTTATGGAGCTAGAGATACGGAACGTGGTTGTATTAATTTAAAAACGAAACTACATCCAAAAACGAAAATGGTAGGTGGTATTTTGGAAGATGAAGCTAGTGATTTGATGAAACGATTTTTTATTATTAAAAGAAATTTAAATTGATATTCTAAACTTTTGCGTTAGTCCCGATAGCTATCGGAAGTAGAGGAAATCCTTTTTGTGAGATTATCAAGACCAAAATATTTTTTGGTTGAAGATACTGAAGCGAAGCTTACAAAAAGATTATAACGGAAAGCCTTACCTTTATAGTAACGCCCAAAAATTAATGTTTTTCTTCACGTTGATTATCACGCATTTTATCTAAATTTTCTTTGGTAAGCATGTAATCTTGAACATTTTTATCTTTCCAATTGTGATATGTAAATAATGGAATAACCACAAAAAATAGACCTGCAACACCAAACCCGATAAGTTTTTGAGTATAATTAACATCTAATGTAAACCCTAAAACAATACTTGTTATTGCTGCGATTGCTAAAATTAGGATGAGATATTTCATGATTTCCTTTATTATTGGGTAAAGTTTATTAATTGTTGCCTGTAAGCTGTTAATAGCTTTGATCTTGAGATGTAACCAAAGTATTTACCATTTTTAATCACAGGTAAATTCCAAGCACCACTGGATTTGAATTTATTCATAATATCGTTCATGCTATCTTCATTGTAATCAATAATTCCTGCGTCTGCGTGCATAAGGCTAGAAGCCTCTACTTTCTCGTAGAGGTCTGTATCAAACATCATATGCCTGATATCATCTAAACGAATAACACCTAAAAATTCGTGATTATTATTAACAACAGGGAAGTGGTTTCTGGAGGATTTTGCAACAGCATTTTTTAGAATTTCTCCTAATTTCATTTCGGGTTTTAGGATGATAAAATTAGTTTCGATAACTTTATCTATATCTAAAACCATAAGGACGTTTTTATCTTTATCGTGAGTCATTAACTCTCCACGTTGTGCTAGTTTAAGTGTGTAAATAGAATGAGATACATAGTATTTAGTAATAGCGAAAGAAATGGCTGCGACTATCATTAGTGGAACAAATAGCTCGTAGCCTCCAGTAATTTCTGCAATAAGGAAAATGGCTGTAAGTGGTGCATGGAGTACACCGGCCATTAACCCTGTCATCCCAATAAGTGTGAAGTTAGATTCTGAAACATGAAAATCTAATCCCAGATTATTAATAATTTTTGCAAAGGCATTACCTATAGCGCTTCCCATAACTAAGGTTGGAATAAAAACACCGCCTACACCACCAGCACCAAAGGTAGTAGTCATGGCTATTGCCTTAAAAATAGCGATGCCTAATAATAGCGCAATTACAATCCAGATGTTTGATAAGTCTAAATTAAAAGGTGTATTGCCAATTGCGGACAAATGATCGCCTTTTAAAAGGTTATTCATAATACCATAACCCTCACCATAAAGTGGTGGAATAAAATAAAGCATAGTACCTATAGCCAAACCACCAATGAGTAGCCTTAGTGCCCTACTTTCAAACTGTTTAAAAAAATTGGTAATTGCGAAAAATACTTTAGAAAAATATACAGAAGCAAAAGCGGTAACTAAACCTAAAAGAGCATAAAATGCTATATCGTTTACTTCAAATTTATCGGTCAGTTCAAATCTTAAAAGTACATCTGTACCAGTAAACAAATATGATGTTACTACTGCAGAGACCGAAGCTAAAAGTAAAGGTACCAAAGAGGTAAAGGCAATATCCAAGCTAAAAATTTCTATAGCAAAAACTATAGCAGCAATGGGTGCTTTAAACATAGATGCCATAGCACCTGCGGCGGCACAACCTATGAGTAACATTCTGGTTTTAGTATTCATTCGGAATAAGCGCGCAGCATTTGAACCTAATGCAGACCCCACACTTACTGCAGGCCCTTGTAAACCAACTGATCCACCAAAACCAGCTGTTAGTGGTGCAGTAATTAAGGCTGCATAAATATTATATCTTGGGATGATACCATTTAGCTTTGATATGGCATATAGCGTTGTAGATATACCATGGCCAATATGTTTTTTTAACCAAGTTTGTTTTATGATATAGACCAATAAAAGTCCAATTATTGGGAGAATAAAATATAAAGTACTTTGGTAATCATGGAAAATATACTGGCTAAAGAAGTGACCGATATAGTGAGTAAGGTTTTTGAGAGTAACGGTACCCATACCTGCTAAAAAACCAACTAGAACACTTAATATATAAATAAACTGACGTTCTGAAATATGCTTGTATTTCCAGATTAAGAATTTGCGTAATAGTTTTTTTGTGCTAAAAGGCATACTATAAAACTAACAAAAAATCCCGCGCTGGCGGGATTTAATTTTTATGATTTTAAATTAAGTTTTAAACTTAACTCTGTTAATTGCTCTTCATCTATTGGAGCGGGTGCATCTATCATCACATCTCGACCTGAATTATTCTTTGGGAAGGCAATAAAATCTCTTATTGTTTCTTGCCCGCCTAAAATAGCTACCAATCGATCTAGTCCGAAGGCTAAACCGCCATGTGGAGGTGCGCCATATTGAAAGGCGTCCATTAAGAAGCCAAATTGCGCTTTAGCTTCTTCAGGCGTAAAGCCTAAATAATCGAACATTAATGACTGTGTTTCCTTATCATGAATTCTTATTGAACCACCACCAATTTCATTGCCATTTAATACCAAATCATAAGCATTGGCTTTTACAGCGCCTGGGTCTGTTTTTAATAACTCTAATTGTCCAGGTTTTGGCGATGTAAATGGATGATGCATGGCATGATAACGCTCAGTGTCCTCATCCCATTCTAATAATGGAAAATCCATAACCCAAAGCGGAGCAAATTCATTAGGTTTACGCAAACCTAAACGTTCTGCTAATTCCATACGTAAAGCACTTAATTGCGCTCTTACTTGACTTTTGTCTCCAGACAGTATACAAATTAAATCTCCAGATTTGGCTCCAGTAACGTCAGCCCATTTTGCTAAATCATCTTGGTTATAAAACTTATCTACAGAAGATTTGAAAGTTCCATCATCATTACAACGACAATATACCATCCCTAAAGCCCCAACTTGTGGACGCTTTATCCAAGAAATTAATTTGTCAATTTCTTTTCTTGTGAAAGTATTTCCTCCAGGTACAGCAATTCCAACTACGAGTTCAGCTGAATTAAATACATTAAAATCCTTATGTTGGGCAACCTCATTTAATTCACCAAACTCCATCCCAAAGCGAATGTCTGGTTTGTCGTTTCCATACAAACGCATGGCATCATCATATAGAATTCTTGGGAATTTATCTACTTCAACACCGTTTACTTCTTTTAATAAATGGCGTGTTAATCCTTCAAAGGTATTCAATATATCTTCTTGCTCAATAAACGCCATTTCACAATCAATTTGCGTAAATTCTGGTTGTCTATCGGCACGTAAATCTTCGTCTCTAAAACATTTTACAATTTGGAAGTATTTGTCCATTCCACCAACCATGAGCAATTGCTTAAAGGTTTGTGGTGATTGGGGTAGTGCATAAAACTGACCTTCATTCATTCTAGATGGCACTACAAAATCACGAGCGCCTTCTGGTGTAGATTTTATCAAATATGGTGTCTCAACTTCAATAAACCCCTCTTTCGATAAATAATTTCTAACCTCTTGAGTAACTTTATGTCTGAAAATTAAACTTTCTTTAACAGGATTACGACGAATATCCAAATAGCGATATTTCATTCTTAAATCTTCACCACCATCGGTGTTATCCTCTATAGTAAATGGGGGTAATTTTGCTTCGTTTAGAATGCTTAATTCTGAAACCAAAATTTCAATATCTCCAGTAGGTATATTTGGATTTTTTGAAGCACGTTCAATCACAGTTCCTTTAACTTGAATAACAAATTCACGACCTAAGTTTTGAGCTTGTTCAATTAAAGCTTTAGAGGTGCGCTCTTCATCAAAAACTAATTGTGTGATTCCGTATCGATCTCGCAAATCAACCCAAACAATAAACCCCTTGTCTCTAGATTTTTGAACCCAACCTGCTAAAGTTACCTCTGTATTTATATTTGTAGCTCTTAATTCGCCGCAATTATGACTTCTGTACATAGTGAAATTTTGATGTGCAAATTTACATAACTTCTGCAATTATTAATCAAAAAGCCCTAACAATTGTTAGGGCTTTTCTTCGCTATTAACTAATCCTCCTGATCAAAGAACAAAAGGATCCTTTTAAAACAACTTAAAAGATGAAAGTTGTTTAAACTGTCAGAAAAAATCTGAGTAGCAAGAATACAAATTTCTTGAGGATACCCATACAAATTTTCGAAGAGTTGTTATTATATTAGTCCAATTGTTTATCCAGATTCCCTTTCTTATAGGAATGATAATTTCAACGGAATCTGTATGCTATAAATCGGATGCTACTTTTGCATTAAAAACTACCTGAGGCACTAATTCTTCATTAGTTCGATACACGATTTTTATACAGCCACATTTTAAACTTAGTTATTAAGTAGAATAAAATTGGTACAACAATTAAAGTTAAGAACGTAGCTATGAATAGACCGTAGATTACAGTCCACGCTAATGGTCCCCAGAAAATTACGTTATCTCCTCCAATGTATATATGTGGATTAAACTCACTAAATAGGGTGAAAAAGTTAATATTTAAACCTGTAGCTAACGGAATTAACCCCAAAATAGTAGTTATAGCTGTTAATAATACAGGACGCAAACGTGCTTTTCCTCCTTTTACAATAGCTTCTATTAAATCATCTTGTTGTAAATATTGGTCATCTTCTAAATTAAGATTTACCTTTCGACGGTCTATAAGAAGCTGGGTGTAATCCAGTAGAACAACACCGTTGTTTACAACAATACCTGCTAATGAAATGATACCCATCATGGTCATCATAATTACAAAGGCACTTCCTGTAGCAACAATGCCTCCAAATACACCAATTAAACTTAAGAATATTGCTAGCATAATTATGCCAGGTTTTGAAACCGAGTTAAACTGAAAAATTAAAATAAAGAAGATTAACCCTAAACCTGTAAAGAATGCACCCATTAAGAATGCCATTTGTTTATTTTGTTCTTCAATTTGACCTGTATAATCTACTTTTACACCGTCTGGTTTTTCTGTAAACCCTTGCATCTCAGTTTGAATTTTGGACACAATGGCTCCAGCATCAGTAAAACCGGGGGCTAGAGCTGAATATAATGTTACTACACGCTTAACATCTTTATGTTTAATAGCACTAAACCCTGAGTTATTGGCTTGTTTTGCAACAGTAGATACAGGTATTTCTTTAATTTGCCCACTAGCCATATCTCTAAATGTAATTCTCTGATTGAATATAGCACTGGTGTTATATCTGTTTTCTTCATTGAAGCGCACATAAATATCATAGTCCTCTCCATCTTCTTTATAAATACCAGCTTTAGCACCAAAAATAGAGTTACGTAATTGTTGACCAACTTGTCCTGCAGTTACTCCTAATTCTCCAGCTTTTTTTCTATCAACAAGAACTTGCATTGAAGGTTTTGATTTATTAACGTCAATTTTAAGTTCATCAATACCTTGGATGTTTTTTGTATTTAAGTAATCACGCATTTTTTCAGCGGTAGCAATAAGTTCGCCGTAATCTTCACCTTCTAATTCAAGATTAATAGGATATCCAGCAGGTGGACCTACTGCGTCTTTTTCTACTGATATGGCTACACCAGGATAAATATCTTTTAAACTTTCTTGGACTTTCTTTAAAAGAACATTACTATCAGCACCATCTCTAAACTTATACTCGCGCATGGTTGCTGTTATTTTACCACGGTGTGGCATTTCTGCTGCTGAACCACCATCTGTTTGCGGGTTACCTGCACCTTCACCAACTTGAGATACAGCACTTTCTGTTAAGAAGTTAAAATCACCATGCATATAGGCTTCATCGTTTATAATTTTATAAACACGTTGCTCTATATCTTTTGTGATGGCGTTTGTTTTTTTGATATCTGTTCCTTCAGGATATTCTATATATACTATAATTTGATTTGGTGTATTATCTGGAAAGAATTCTACTTTGGTTCTTTGGCTACCAACTGATGCTCCAAATCCCATAAAAGCTATAATTAATAGAACAAATGTACCAATAGTAATAAATGCTGGCATTCTTCCACTAAGAGCCTTTCGAAGTGATTTTTCATAGAAGCGTTCCCATTTTGGTAACACTTTGTTTTGAAAGCCATTAGACCAAGACCTTAAGAACAACCTATAAATCCATAGGAGTATAACAGTAACAATCATTAGTGTACCTAAGCCACGGTAAGTACCACCAAAAATTAAAATTAATAATCCGATACTTCCAACTATTGCTGAAATTTTAATGATTTGTTTTAGAGGCATTTCTTTATCTTCAGTAGTCATAAATTGAGATACCATTACCGAGTTAAAGAAAATAGCAACAAATAATGAAGACCCTAGAACAACAGATAAGGTAATTGGGAAATAAATCATGAATTGTCCCATAACTCCTGGCCAAAGACCAAGAGGGATAAATGCGGCAACAGTGGTGGCAGTAGATATAATAATTGGAAATGCAATTTCACCGATTCCTTTTTTGGCTGCTTCAATACGGCTCATACCTTCTTCAGACATTAGACGATATACGTTTTCTACAACAACAATACCGTTATCTACTAACATACCTAGCCCCATAATTAATCCGAAAAGAATCATGGTATTCATGGTATAACCTAAATAGTTGAGTATCATGAGCGACATAAACATCGACATAGGAATAGCAAACCCAACAAACAGTGCATTTTTAAATCCTAAGAAGAACATTAAAACAGTTACAACTAAAATAATTCCGAAGATGATATTGTTTACCAAATCATCAACCTGACCTATAGTTTTTGAAGATTGATCGTTTGCAATAGTTACCTTTAAGTCTGGAGGGAATACATTTTCAATGGCTTCATCTACAATAACTTGAATTTGTTCAGCGGCGGCAACCATGTTTTTTCCAGCACGTTTTTTAACATCAAGCATAACAACTGGAGCTCCAAATTCTCTAGCATAAGTTGTTTTATCTTCATCTTTAAAGGTAACTTTGGCAACATCTCTTAAGTAAATTGGATTATCCCGCTCAGACTTTACTACAAAATTTTCAAGCTCATTTGGGTTTTCAATTTCTCCAATAATTCTAATAGTTCGACGCTGTCCGCTTGTAATTAAGTTGCCGGCAGACATAGTCATGTTTTCTCTACTTATTGTGTTTATGATATCATCAAAACTTACCTGAGCAGCCATCATCTTATAAATATCTACAGCTACCTCAACTTCTTTCTCTTGAGCGCCTCGAATATCTACTTGTTTAATTTCTTGTAAGCCTTCAATTTCATCTTCTAAATATTCACCAAATTCTTTTAATTTATCTACTGGATAATCTCCAGAAATGTTGATGTTAAGAATTGGGATTTCTTCAGACATACTCAAGTCGAAAATATTTGGCTCTACTTTGGCACCATTAAATGTTGGCCAGTCTTCACCCGAAGTTTCAGAGTCTACTTCATCTTTAACTTTTTGTTTTGCTGCTTCAACGGTAATGTCTTCATCAAATTCAACAATAACAATTGAGTAGTCTTCTTGCGAGGTTGAAGTGATTTCAACAACATTACTTACCGTTTTTAGCTTATCCTCAATAGGATCAGTAATCAGTTTTTCAATATCCTCAGCGGTATTACCTGGGTAAACAGAGCTAATGTATATCTTAGTTTCTTTTATCTCTGGAAAGTTTTCTCTTGGCATACTAAAATAAGCACCTGCACCAAGAAACAGTATCAAGGCTATCAAAACATACATGGTTGTTTTGTTATTTATTGCCCAAGAGGATAACGCAAACTCTTTATTTACTTTTTTATGTTTATCAGTCATTAGTCTGTAGTCTTTAGTTGTTAGAAGTCTCTAGGTCTAAGATTTTTACCTCTTGACCATCTTTTACACTACGCGCTCCTTCTTCAATAATTTCTTCACCATCATCAATTCCAGAGAGCACTTCAATATAATCACCTTGAGTTCGCCCTGTTTCAATAAATTCGCGTTTTACTTTAGCCTTATTTTCAGTCTTATCAGTAACGGTATACACGTATTGATTACCTTCAGCATTCTCAGAAATAATGCTTTGAGGAATTAAAATGGCATTTTCATTGGTGTAATCGTTAATTTTTAGTTTTGCCGTAAGATTTGGTTTTATCGCTATATCTTTATTTGGAAGTGCTACTTCAACTTTAAAAGTACGATTTGCAGGGTTTATAAAGTTACCTGCTTGACGTACTTTAGCATCAACTTCTTTTCCTAGAACAGGGAATTCTACTTTTACTTCTTTACCTTTAATAATGTCTGAAACATAGCGTTCTGGAACATCAGTTTCAATATACATATCATCAAGGTTTACAATTCTAAATAACATGGATTGTCCTGGAGCAACTACGCTACCTTGTTCTGTAATAACATCATCAATAGATCCAGAAAAAGGTGCACGAACAACAGTTTTGCTCACTTGTTGCTGTAATTGTTTGGTAGCTTCTAATTGCGATTCATAAGCTGCTTTAGCTTGTAAATATTGAATTTCACTACCTATTTTTTGTTTCCATAAGCGTTCTTGACGTTCGAAGGTTGTTTTAGCTAAATCAGCTTGAATCTTTAATTGAGATAATTGTTGGCTTAAACCGCCATCATCAATTTTTGCTAAAATTTGCCCTTTACTCACTTTTTGACCTTCTTTAACATAAACACGAGATAGAACGCCAGAAAACTCAGGATATATAACTAAGTTCTGTTTTGTGGTAACATTACCCTGTAATTCAACAAAATGATTGAAAATTGTTTTTTTAGCAGGAAACGTTGTTATTAAAGGAATCTTTTCTTGAGGGTCTAAAGCTTTAATCGATTTCTCTAAAGCCTTTAACTGTGTAGAAATTTCTTGAGCTGAAGCATCTAGCTCTGTTTTCTTTTTTCTAATGAGTTCTAAATCATTTGTAGCAATAATATCTTCAACAGATTTGTTTTTATCACCTCCGCAAGATGTTAGGAAAAGAGTTGCTAATACGAGTGAATATATATATTTCATTTTGATTGATTTTAGTTGTTAACGGTATTTAAAACGGTTTCTAATTCAGCTTTTTTATTTATAACATCAAGCATAGCTTGCAGAAATTCTTGTTGGGAACTGTAAAGTTGAGTTTGCGCTTGTCTGAGGTCAAAACTAGAAGCAATACCCTCAAAAAACTTTGTCTGATTTTTTTGCTCAATACGTTCAGCAAGATTTAAGTTTTTCTTTTTATTATCGTAATCTTCAATGGCATATTGATAATCACTTTTTGCTGAAGCAATTTGAAGTTTTAGTCGCTGTTCAGTTTCTGTTAAATCTTCTTTAGATTTTTCAAGATTTATTTTAGCACGTTGCGTAGCTGCTTTTTGTCCTAAAAAATTGAAAATAGGGATTTTTAAACTTACTCCAAAAGCAGCGGTAGGCACCCAAACTTGGTCGTTATCCAGAAACCTGAATTTTTCATTAAAACCTAAATAATTGGCATTAATAAATGAGCTTAAAGTAGGTAGGAATTCACTTTTTTCAAGTTTAACAAGTAACTCCTTAGATTTTTTATCATTTTCAGCAATCTTATAATCAATAGTGTTTGTAACATCATAGTCGCTTTCTAATAAACCTAATGATATGTTTTGAACCGTTAACTCTTCTAAACTATCAGTTAAGTTTAATTCGGCATCTATATCTCGTCCCATAGTAATATTTAGCATCTGATAAGCTAAATCTTTTAAACGATTTACATTGTTTAAATTACTCTGGATTTCAGATAAGGTAATTTGTAATTGCTCTACACTTTCTTCCTCTTCTAATCCATTCTCATAGATCTTGGTAAGCTCATTTAAGTTTTTTGTTAAAACTTCTACATTTCGCTCTAAAATTTCAGAACTTGATTCAGATAATAGCACATTACCATAAGCATTTATAATTGCTTTTCTAACCTCTAAATCAGTTTTCTCTTTAGCATTTTTTGAAATTTCTAAAAACACTTTGGCTGATTGTAAGCCTACTAGATAAGAGCCATCAAAAAGAAGTTGAGTTGCTTGGGCTGATGCCACAACGGTTTGTTTTGCACCAAATTCTGGTACACCATCACCATCAAAATCAACGGCATCAAATTGACGCTCTATATTATTTTGATAATCTATACCGGCACTTATTTGAGGAAACCCAATAGTAGTTGTTTCCCATTTTTGTTTTATAGCAGCTTGGATATCTAACGAAGCATTTTTAGATGTTCTGTTATGTTCCAATGCATAATTTATAGCCTCTTGTAATGTAAAATTTTGTTTGTTTTCTTGCGAAAACACTACAAAGAAACATAATAAACTAAAAGTTAAAATTAGTTTGCTTTTCATTTTATGATTGATTTGATGTTATAAATTTGTTTAATATTTCGAAGCCTTTTTCTGTAACAATAGCTCTTAAGTGATACTCTAAATAACTTTCCATTAAATAATCCATAGTATAAATATCTTGAGGAAAAATGGCATTATCTTTTATCCCAGTCATCCCATTAAAATACATTCTAGATATAAAATCGATGTTTATGCTAGCTCTAAATAATCCGGTGTCTACCCCTTTTTTTAAACTATCTTTCACTGAATCATGCATTTTCTCAAATTGCTTCAATTTTAAAGCATCATATATCTTAGGATAGTATTTCTTTAGTTGAAACTGAGGCGAAGACTTCTCATTCTTCAAATGATGCATTACAAACATTTTAATATCGTATAACTCCTCAATTGGATTGTTTGAAGCCTCACAAATACCATCAATTCCATCACAAATCGTTTCAAATAGCTCGAAAGTAACGGCTTCAATAAGTTTTGTTTTATTAGCAAAATGCACATAGATTGTTTTTTTTGAAATGCCCATTTCATGTGCTATATCATCCATAGTAACACTCTTGAAGCCAAGTGTTAAGAATAATTCTGCTGCTTTATGTATAATATTTTTTCTCATATTTCGATGCAAATATAGCTTAGGAAACTATAAACACAAAAAAAGTTTCCATGGTTTTAATATTTATTTAACATAAGCTTTACTTTATAAACGATTTATAATTTGTTGATGAGGACATTTTTTTTCCTTTTTATCAATTACTTTTTAAAATGGGTTTTACTTATCGTATTAATTCCATTATTTTTGCTTGATGCTTTCAATACAAGAATATCAGGAAGAGTTTATTAGTTACTTAAAGAACTATGAAACTGTAAAAGACCCAAAAAATCTCTACGAACCTATTAATTATATTTTGGGCTTAGGAGGAAAACGTTTACGACCAGTTTTAACTTTAATGGCCACAGACATTTTTAATGGAGACTACAAAAAAGCATTAAATGCAGCATTAAGTATAGAAGTGTTTCATAATTTTTCATTGGTGCATGATGATATTATGGATGATGCACCATTACGAAGAGGAGAAGAAACTGTACACGAAAAATGGGATATCAATACAGGTATTCTTTCTGGAGATGTTATGTTGATTATGGCATACCAGTTATTTGAAAATTACGAATCTGATACCTTTAGAAGTTTAGCAAAGTTGTTTAGTAAAACGGCCATTGAGGTTTGTGAAGGACAGCAATACGATGTTGATTTTGAAAGCAGAAACGATGTGACTATTACTGAGTATTTAAAAATGATTGAATACAAAACTGCTGTTTTAGTAGGTGCAGCTATGAAAATGGGAGCTATTGTTGCAGAGGCTTCTATTGAAGACCAGAACAATATTTATGAATTTGGAAGAAATTTGGGTATTGCATTTCAGTTACAAGATGATTATTTAGACGCCTTTGGTGATCCTAAAACATTTGGAAAACAGGTAGGTGGAGATATTATTGAAAATAAAAAAACATATTTGTATTTGAAGGCTTTGGAATTTTCAAATGAAGCTGATAAAAACAGATTGAAAGAATTATTTTCTATTGATCCTATAAGCGTTGAAGTAAAAGTTGATATTGTAAAAAAGTTGTTTTTAAAATCTGGGTCTGCTGATGCTACTAAACAAGCTATTCAAGATTACACGAATAAAGCGTTTTCTGGGTTAGACGCATTAAATATTTCTCAGGACAAAAAAGCTTTATTGAAAGCTTTTGGAACTAACCTGATGAACAGAGCGGTATAATGCAATTACCAAAAACTTTTGAAAATTTAATTGAGCAGGCTACTGAGTTAGATTTGTACAAGAAATTAATCTTCCAACTTAATAAAGATTTTTTGCTAGCTAATATTGATTTAGATTTTCATGAAGATGTTTTACCTTCAAGTTTAAAATTGATGCTTCATGAAACGGTTTACAAACTAATTCAAGAGAAATTTACTGAATATTTGAATTTGCTTTACATAATTGATGTTCCAGAAAAACAAGTAAAAGCTTTAGATGGTGAAGACACTTTAAAGCTATCAGAAGATGTTACCTTTTTAATTTTGAAGCGTGAATGGCAGAAGGTGTGGTTTAGAAAAAAATATTCTTAGGGTATAATAGAATTCGTTGGTAACTTTTGATGAATTTACGTAACTTTGATTATGCTCTCAAATTCATCAAAATACGCAGTTAAAGCTGTTCTGTTTTTGGCGTTACATTCTAGCAAAGACAGAAAAGTTATGGTTAAAGATATTTCCAGTCCTATTAATGTGCCACAGGCTTATTTAGCAAAGTTGCTTCAAGAATTGTCTAAAGAAAAGATTGTGTCTTCAACACGCGGGCCTAAAGGAGGTTTTTTTTTAAGTGAAGAAGATAATAGTCAACCTGTTATTAATATTTTAAAAATAATTGATGGAGAAAAAAGATTAACAAATTGTATGTTGAGTTTAGAGCAATGTGATGAAGAAAAACCTTGTCCTTTGCATAATATTCTAAGTGCTTCCCGATTAACAATTTTAAAACATTTAAAAGAAAAATCAATCAGAGATTTATCTGAGGATGTAAAATCAGGAAATTCTTTTTTGCCACTTTAGTTAAAAGAAAAACCTAACAAAAGGAGCCCAAGGGTCTGCATAAATACTTCTTTCATCATCATAAAGCACATCATATCTAACACCAAAAGTAACATTGCCACTTCTGTAACCAGTACCCATGTATAAAGCTGGAATCCAGTAGTTGTCATCCTCAAAATTTGTATTTACATTAAAACGTCTGTTAACATTTAGCTGCTCAAATTCTGCTGAAATTTGTAATTCTCTAACAATGTTATAAAGTCCTAATAGGCTACCTCCTAGAATAGTAGATTTATAAAGGTTTTTTCGATTATTAAATGTGGCATTTAAACCAATACCAAGAGCAAAATTCTGATCAAATTCATAAATAGCACTTGGTGCAATTGTAGCACTAAAAAATCCGTCACCAAAATTTAAACCTAATCCGCCACCATATCTTACATTTTTCCAGAAATCACTTTTCTGTTCCTGAGCAACGTTTTCTTGAAATGAAAACAACATGATGATTAATATAAAAAGAGTTTTATTTAAGGTTTGAGAAAATGGTTTCATTTTTATGAGATTTTGATAAAAAATTAACAATAATTTAGAGAGATTATTTAAAAGCATAATATCAGTTATAAATATAGTTAAAGAAACATCTAATTTTAGTAAAAGTTGTATTTTTGAAAAATATTTTGACTAACCTATTAGGGGATTAAAAGTAATAATGGATAAATTTTCATTTTTAAACGCAGCACACACAGCATATTTTGCTGATTTATACGAGCAATATCTAGAAAACCCAGACGCCGTTGAGCCAAGTTGGAGAGCTTTTTTCCAAGGCTATGATTTTGGAAGTGAGAATTATGGTTTAGATGGTGAGATTATCGAAGGTGTTTCTACTCAAATCCCAGAACACGTTCAAAAAGAGTTTAATGTTGTTAAGTTAATTGATGGCTACAGAATACGTGGGCATTTGTTTACTGACACTAACCCTGTAAGAGAACGTAGGACATATATACCAACTTTAGATATTAGTAATTTTGGGCTTTCTGAAAATGATTTAGATACTGTTTTTAATGCAGGTGATATTCTTGGAGTAGGAGCTAAACCATTACGAGAAATTATAGCACATTTAGAACGTATTTATTGTGCATCTATTGGGGTAGAATATATGTATTTAAGAAATCCCGATGTAATTAAGTGGTGGCAAGAACACTTAAATGAGAATGATAATCACCCTAATTATTCGCCAGAAACAAAAAAATACATTTTATCTAAATTAAATCAAGCGGTTCATTTTGAAAACTTTTTGCAAACTAAATATGTTGGTCAAAAAAGGTTTTCTCTTGAAGGTGGCGAGTCTCTAATTCCAGCAATTAGTAATGTGTTGTTTTATGCTGTTGAGAAATATGGTGTAAAAGAATGTGTTTTAGGAATGGCTCATAGGGGGCGTTTAAGCACCTTAGTAAATATTTTTAGAAAGCCTTTAAATGAATTGTTTAGTGAGTTTGATGGTAAGGATTTTGAAGATGAAAATATTGATGGAGACGTTAAATACCATTTAGGTTTAACACTAGATAAAACTTACCAAAATGGTAAAAATATTAAAATGAATTTGGTTCCAAACCCATCTCATTTGGAAACAGTCGCTCCAGTTGCTGAAGGTATTACACGAGCAAAAATAGATAATGATTATGATGGAGATGACTCTAAAATTATTCCTATAATTGTCCATGGAGATGCTGCAATTGCTGGACAAGGTGTAGTGTATGAAGTAGCACAAATGAGTCAGTTAAATGGATATAAAACTGGAGGAACCATTCATATTGTAGTTAACAATCAGATTGGATTTACTACAAATTATCTAGATGCGCGTTCAAGTACATATTGTACTGATGTGGCTAAAGTTACATTATCTCCTGTAATGCATGTAAATGCTGATGATGCCGAAGCAGTTGTGCATGCAGTTGAAATGGCATTGGAATATAGAATGCGTTACAAAAAGGATGTGTATATAGATTTGTTAGGTTATAGAAAGTATGGACATAATGAAGGGGATGAGCCACGTTTTACCCAACCAAAACTTTACAAGAACATTTCTAAACACCCGAATCCTTTTAAAATATATTCAGATAAATTAATTTCTGAAAATACGATTGACAAAACGTACTCAGATAGTATTACAAAAGAATTTAAAGAAACTTTAGAAAGAGAATATTCAAAATCAAAAGAGGCAGAATCTTCAAAAGTTAGAGAGTTTATGCAAGAACGTTGGGAAGGTTTTGAGCGTAAGGGCGTAGATGCAATGCTTGAAACTGAAGACACAACTTATTCTGAAGATAAGCTAAAACATATTTCTAAAGTAGTTTCTACAGTGCCAGATGGTGTTAAGTTTTTGCGTAAAGCAGAAAGAATATTGCAAGGACGAGCTAAAATGGTTTTTGAAACGGATACTTTAGATTGGGGTATGGCAGAAACTCTGGCTTATGGAAGTTTAATGGAAGAAGGGTTTAATGTGCGCATATCTGGACAAGATGTAGAGCGAGGAACATTTAGTCACAGACATGCTATTTTGCGTGATGAAATTTCTGAAGAACGTATAAACCTATTAAATACCAATCCAAACAATAAGGGCGAAATGTCAATCTTCAATTCGTTTTTATCAGAATATGGAGTTTTAGGTTTTGATTATGGTTACGCCATGGCAAATCCAAATACATTAACTATTTGGGAAGCACAATTTGGAGATTTTAGTAATGGAGCACAAATTATTTTCGATCAATACTTATCGGCTGCAGAAGATAAATGGAAGTCTCAAAATGGGATTGTAGTTTTATTACCTCATGGTTATGAGGGGCAAGGGTCTGAACATTCTTCTGCGAGAATGGAACGTTACCTTCAGCTTTGTGGTAAGGACAATATGGTGGTAGCAGATTGTACAACACCAGCTAACTTTTTCCATTTATTACGCCGTCAAATGAAGCGGGACTTCAGAAAACCTTTAGTGGTGTTTACGCCTAAAAGTTTGTTGCGTCATACAAAGGCTGTTTCCACAATAAGCGACTTAGCAACTGGGCAGTTCCAAGAAGTTATTGATGACTCTATTAACCCAGAAAAGGTTAAAAAACTAGTGTTTTGTACAGGGAAATTTTATTATGAGCTGTTAGCTGAAAGAGAAGTTTTGAATAGAGGAGATATTGCCTTAGTTAGAATTGAACAACTATTTCCACTCCACCTTGAAAAAATTCAAAAAGTAATTGATAAATATTCAAACGTTAAAAATTATGTTTGGGCTCAAGAAGAACCAGAAAATATGGGAGCATGGAGTTATATGTTACAGCGCATGAATCTAGTAAAACTTGAGGTTTGTTCTAGATCGTTTAGCTCTGTTCCAGCCCCAGGATCAAGTACACGAGATAAAAGAAGACAAAGACGTGTTATTGACGCTGTTTTTAATACCAAAAAATAAAATTAAGATACATTAAAATTATAGACAATGATTTTAGAAATGAAAGTGCCTTCACCAGGGGAATCAATTACAGAAGTTGAGATTGCAGAATGGTTGGTTGGAAATGGAGATTATGTTGAAAAAGATCAAGCTATTGCTGAAGTTGACAGCGATAAAGCAACCCTTGAATTACCTGCTGAAGCTAGCGGAACTATAACGCTTAAAGCAGAAGAAGGTGATGCTGTAGCTGTTGGAGCAGTAGTGTGTTTAATTGATACAAGTGCTGAAAAGCCTGAAGGAAGTGAAGCACCAAAACAAGAGAAGAAAGCAGAGACTCCAAAAGCAGAAGCTTCAAAACCAGCTGCTTCTGAAACTAAAACTTATGCTACAGGTACTGCAAGTCCTGCAGCAAAAAAGATTTTAGCTGAAAAAGGAATGGATGCAAATACTGTTGCTGGTACAGGTAAAGACGGGCGAGTTACTAAAGATGATGCTATAAAGGCGGTGCCTTCTATGGGAACACCTACAGGAGGAAATAGAGGAACTTCTAGAAGCAAAATGTCTATGTTACGTCGTAAAGTGGCAGAAAGGCTAGTTGAAGCAAAAAATACAACAGCTATGTTAACTACTTTCAATGAAGTAGATATGTCGCCAATCTTTGCTTTACGTACTGAATATAAAGAAACATTTAAAACAAAACATGGTGTTAGCTTAGGGTTTATGAGTTTCTTTACATTAGCCGTTGTAAGAGCATTAAAAATGTATCCAGCGGTTAATTCTATGATTGATGGTAAAGAAATGCTTTCTTATGATTTTTGTGATATTAGTATTGCTGTTTCTGGACCAAAAGGATTAATGGTGCCAGTAATCAGAAATGCTGAGAATTTAAGTTTCAGAGGTGTAGAGTCAGAAGTAAAACGTTTAGCAATTAGGGCAAGAGAAGGCGAAATAACAGTTGATGAAATGACAGGAGGCACCTTTACAATTACAAATGGAGGTGTTTTTGGAAGTATGTTATCTACGCCTATTATAAACCCACCCCAAAGTGGAATTTTAGGAATGCACAATATCGTTGAGCGTCCTGTTGCTATTGATGGAAAGGTTGAAGTAAGACCAATAATGTATGTGGCTTTATCTTATGATCATAGAATTATTGATGGTAAAGAAAGTGTTGGGTTTTTGGTAGCAGTTAAAGAAGCTCTTGAAAATCCAGTGGAGTTATTAATGGATAATGATGTTAAAAAGGCATTAGAACTATAATATAAATTAAGATTCAATTAAAAAAGGTGTTACATTTTAATGTAACACCTTTTTTTAGTTCTAGTATAGAGGCATTCAGGACTAACTAAATAAAACACATAACAATATTTACTGTGATAACAATAACAACTAAAATTGATATTCCTATGATAAAGTATTTATTTAGAGTGTTGTTCTCTTTTTCCATTTCGGCTTTAAGCATGATTTTTGTTTTAAAAAATTTGTTTAAAAACTCTGCACCATAACAGTGCAGAGTATCTAAAAAATTCTCTCTCAAAAGAATTAATTAATAGCACTGTAAAGTTAAGATGCATTCATTGGAAAAAAAATACGCACTTGTACGTATTTTTTATATTTGTTAGTATAAGAGATATATCTATAAAAAGCGAAAACTCTAAATCATTACAATTTAGAGTTTTCTATAATTCTCCCTAAGAACTAATTAATAGCACTGTAAAGATAAATGTTATAAATGATAAAATAAATACGTACATCTACGTATTTTATACGCAACTACAAAAAGTCTTTGTTTAAGTTGGCCCATATTGAAAGCGAGGTGGGCTTGTTATCAAGCTCTAGCTTATGCACAATATTACTTCTATGTTTATCTACAGTTCTAACAGAAATTGATAATTCATCTGCAATATCTTGACTCGTTTTGCTCTCTGAGATGAGTTTAACAATCCTCAATTCAGATTTAGTAAGCGTGTCTAGTACGTCAGGTTTTTTATCTAGGGTACTAGCATTTAAATAAGATGCTATTTCTTCACTAAAATAAGGCTTCCCATTTACCACCTGACTGATGCATGTTTCAATCTCTTCAATAGCAAACTCTTTTAATATATATCCATAAACATTGAATTCTTGAGCCTTATCATAAAGTTCTTCTTCTTTGTCAAAAGTAATAAGTATAACCTTAGTTTGTAAGTCGTTTTTTTTGCATGCCTCAGCAATTTCCAATCCTGTCATGTAAGGCATTCTTATATCAAGAATAGCAATTTCTGGTTTTAGTTTAACTATTAAATTGTAGGCAGCCTTACCATCTTCAGCGCTACCAATTATATTGTATCCTTTTGAAGTTAAAAAATCAGTTAGCCCACGCAACATAAGTGGATGGTCATCAGCTATAACAATAGATGTATTCATTTACTTTAAGAGAGAGACAGGATTAGCTATTAATTTTATAGTTTTAAATATAGATATTTCTTTTCATAATCTATAATAGCTTTTCCTTTTTTTAAAATGTCTGCACCTATAATTCCATCAACAG
This sequence comes from uncultured Algibacter sp., assembly GCA_947502405.1. Classification (GTDB taxonomy): domain Bacteria; phylum Bacteroidota; class Bacteroidia; order Flavobacteriales; family Flavobacteriaceae; genus Algibacter_B. The sequence continues at coordinate 165,732 of CANMZT010000009.1, forward strand.
GTTTGGAATTATGATTAATAAGAGCCGTATTTACATGTGTAAGATTAAACAAAACCAAAACTACTTTATTGTTAGTCCATTTACCTATTTTAACTTTATTCTTTTTTGCTGTTTTTGTGTCCATATCAATAGCACCAGCACCAGCAGCTTTAATCAAAGAATCTTCTGCGTTAAGTTTAAACGTTTCAATACCTTCAAAACCAACACAAGAACTTGATGCTCCAGTATCCAAGATAAAATTACCTTTAATACCATTTATAGTTGCTCTAATTTCAAAATGATTTGTTTTGGTAAGCTTTAATTTTATTTTGGTATACCCTTTTTCTTCAAGAAATTCTTTCAAGGTTTGCATCTTATATAGATTTTAAACAAATATAATTCTATAAAACAATTATTTTTACAGAATAGTATAACTAAAAACTTTTACTTTGATAATTACGGATACACATACGCATTTATATAGTGAAGCATTTGATGAAGATAGAGATGCGATGATTACACGAGCTATGGAGCAGGGTGTTTCAAGATTTTTTATTCCAGCTATAGATTCTACATATACCAATGCCATGCTTAAGCTTGAAGAAGATTATCCTGAACATATTTTCTTGATGATGGGTTTGCATCCAACTCACGTAAAAAATAATTATAAAGAAGAGTTAGAACATGTCGAGAAGATGTTAGAAAAGCGAAAGTTTTATGCTGTAGGTGAAATAGGTATTGACTTGTATTGGGATAAATCTACTCTAGATATTCAGGTTAAGGCATTTAAACATCAAATTAGGTTAGCTAAACAATATAAGCTACCAATTGTAATTCATTGTAGAGAAGCGTTTGATGAGATTTTCGAAGTTTTAGAAACTGAAAATGATGATAGTTTGTTTGGAATATTTCATTGTTTTACAGGAACCTTAGAACAGGCACATCAAGCCATGTCATATAATATGAAATTAGGAATAGGTGGTGTAGCAACCTTTAAAAATGGAAAGATTAATACGTTTTTAAATGAAATTGATTTAAAACATATTGTTTTAGAAACCGACTCGCCATATCTATCTCCAGTACCATTCAGAGGCAAAAGAAATGAAAGTGCTTATATAGTAAACGTTCTTGAAAGGCTTTCAGAGATATATAATGTATCAAAAGAAACTATTGCAGAAATAACAACTCAGAATTCAAAAGACATTTTCAAAATATAAAGTATGGTAAAATCTAAAACAAGCATACTACTTATATATACTGGCGGAACTATTGGTATGGTAAAAGACTTTAAAACAAATTCTTTAAAAGCATTTAATTTTAAAAACCTTTTAGATAAAATCCCAGAATTGCAACTTTTAGATTGTGATATTGATACAGTTTCTTTAAAAAAACCAATAGATTCTAGTAATATGAATCCGGGTTATTGGGTGAAAATTGCAGAAATAATTGAGTCAAATTATCAAAAGTTTGATGGTTTTGTTGTGTTACACGGAAGCGATACGATGAGTTACACTGCTTCGGCTTTAAGTTTTATGCTTGAAAATTTAGCGAAACCAGTTGTTTTTACAGGAGCGCAATTGCCCATAGGAGATTTAAGAACCGATGCCAAGGAAAATTTAATTACATCTATTCAAGTGGCTTCTATGCAAGATGAAGGAAAACCTGTTGTTAAAGAAGTTTGTCTTTATTTTGAGTACAAACTATACCGAGGAAATCGAACAACCAAATTAAATGCTGAACATTTTCAAGCATTTGCTTCTTTAAACTATCCTGATTTAGCAGAGTCTGGAGTTCATTTAAAAGTAAATCATGAATATTTATTTAAACCAAATCTTAGAAAGAAATTCAAAGTAAATAAAGTTTTAAATGAGAATATTGCTGTAGTTAAATTGTATCCAGGAATTACTGCGTCTATTTTAAAAAGTATTTTTAAAACATCTAATTTACGGGCAGTAATACTTGAAACTTATGGAGCTGGAAATTGCACTACTGAATCATGGTTTATTGATATTTTAAAAAAAAATATTCTTGAAGGTATACACATTATAAACATCACCCAATGCGCTGGTGGAAGTGTAATGATGGGGCATTATGAAACTAGTAGCTTGCTAAAGAAAATAGGGGTTATCTCTGGTAGAGATATAACAACGGAAGCAGCAGTTGGCAAATTGATGTTTATATTGGGTAAAAATATTCCAGCTAACATGTTCAAAACCATGTATGAAAAGCCTTTACGGGGAGAAATGACTTAAAATTAACTCTTAAAATTTTAGCCTTCAAAGTTTTTTTTGTTATTTGAACCCTGTAATTATTAAAATTAAATTCAGAGAGGTGGCCGAGTGGCTTAAGGCGCACGCTTGGAAAGCGTGTATGCGTTAATAGCGTATCGAGGGTTCGAATCCCTTCCTCTCTGCTGTTATTTTTTATTTTTAATTGCTTTTTTTTTATATCTTTAACACTTTAACTAATAAAATTAAGATCGAGAACATGAAAAGATTATTTTCTATCCTTGCCATAACAGTAATGGTGGCATTCGGAACAGCTAATGCAACTACAATTGCTAACACTAGTACAACCGTAACAATAGTTACAACAATGACACAAGAAGATGCAGCACCAGCTGAAGAACTTGGATTTCATCAAGAATTAAAAAAGCGTTTTATTGAAGGGGGTCCGGGCTTTATGGGTATTGTATTATTATGTTTAATTCTTGGATTAGCAATAGCTATAGAAAGAATTATCTTTTTAAACTTATCTACAACAAATACTAAGAAATTAACTCAAGATGTTGAAGACGCATTATCTTCAGGAGGCGTTGAGGCTGCTAAAGAAGTTTGTAGAAACACAAAAGGGCCTATCGCATCGATTTACTACCAAGGTTTAGATAGAGCAGATGAGAGTGTAGAAGCTGCAGAAAAAGCTGTTGTTGCCTATGGTGGTGTGCAAATGGGACAGTTAGAGAAAAACGTATCTTGGATTTCTTTATTTATCGCATTAGCTCCAATGCTTGGTTTCATGGGTACTGTAATTGGTATGATTCAGGCATTTGATAAAATTGAAGCTGCAGGAGATATGCAACCTTCACTTGTTGCTGGTGGTATTAAAGTAGCACTTTTAACAACAGTATTTGGTCTTGTAGTAGCTATTATACTTCAAATTTTTTACAATTATATTATTGCTAAAATTGATAGCATAGTTAACAACATGGAAGATGCTTCTATAACGTTAATGGATCTATTAATAAGACACAAAAAGTAATAATTTAAAAAATAAAAAATTATGGGTTTACATAAAATTTTAAAAATCATAGCTTTTGCTTTAGCTATTATTGGTGCGATATTTGCACTAATGATTATGGCTGGAGATGAAGCTACTGCTCAGAATATGAGTAGTTATATGCTATACATAGCGTATGCTGTTTTAGGCATAGTGTTATTGTTAGTTGTATTGTTCGTTATCAAAGGCTTGTTTGCTGGAGATATTAAAAAGACATTAATGACGGTTGGTGCATTCGCAGCGGTAATCATTATATCTTATGTTATTTCATCTGGAACAGATTTAGATTTAAAGCCTTTTACAGATAAAGGAGCTGATGTTACAGAAGCAACGTCTAAAAATGTAGGAGCTGGATTATATGCTTTTTATATACTTGCAGCAGTAGCAATTGGTTCTATGCTATATGGTGGAGCTAAAAAAATGTTTAATAAATAAATTATGGCAAAAAGAGCAGCACCAGAAGTAAATGCAGGCTCAATGGCCGATATTGCTTTCTTATTATTAATATTCTTTCTAGTAACTACAACTATTGAAGTTGATTCTGGAATTAATAGAAAACTTCCACCAATGGAAGAGTCTGAAGAAGATGTAATCATCAAGCAAAAAAATATTTTTACCGTATTATTAAACGGTAAAGATCAATTACTTGTCGAGGATGAAATTATGGAACTTAAAGACCTAAGAGCAGCAGCCAAAGAGTTTTTAGATAATGGTGGCGATGGATCTTGTGATTATTGTAAAGGGAAAAGAAGCCCTGGTTCATCTGATAATCCAGATAAAGCCATTATATCTTTAAAGAACGAACGTGAAACCTCTTATAAAACGTATATAGCTGTACAAAATGAATTGGTAGCAGCTTATAATGAGTTAAGAGATGCACGAGCACAAGCCCTATATGGTAAACCATTTACCGAAATGCAGGCAAATTACAAAGATGTAAATTGGCCAGGGAATAAAGAGAAGCTTAAAGAGAAAATCGATCAAATAAAGATTGATTACCCTCAAAAGCTATCAGAAGTACAATAGATTAAAATTTAACATTTATTAAATATGTCTAAATTTAAAAAGAAAAAAGGAGGAGAAATTCCTGCTGTAAATACAGCTGCATTACCAGATATCGTATTTATGTTATTATTCTTTTTTATGGTAGCTACTGTAATGAGGCAAAATACCTTAAAAATTGAGAATAACTTACCTTTCGCTGACCAAGTTGAAAAGTTAGATAAGAAAGATTTGGTAATGTACATTTACGCTGGTAAGCCAAGTCAAAATTATAAACAGTTTGGTACAGAAGCTAGAATACAGCTTAATGATGATTTTGCTAGTGTAAAAGATATAGCTTCTTTTATTGCCCAAGAGCGTGCTTCTAAGCGTGAAGAGTTAATACCATTTCTTACTACTGCCTTGAAGGTTGATAGTGATGCTAATATGGGTTTAATAGGTGATATTAAGCAAGAACTACGTAAAGTTAATGCTCTCAAGATAAATTACACTACCAAAAAGGGAAGTGTATTTGGAAGAGATTAATTTTACTTTCTTAATTTTATAAAAAGGCGTTTTGAAATTTCAAAACGCCTTTTATTTTTAACTAATTTGACAATTTTACTTAATATTGTTAGGTTGTATTACTATTGTTTAATTAATAATAGATTTAATGAGGTATTTGTTTTTTATAATGTATTGTTTTTTTGCTATCGCACAAGGCATTGCACAAGAAGAAGCAATTAAGGAAATAGATTCTCTTTACAAAGAAGATCAGTTTTATGCCGCCATAACTTATAATTTATTGGGAAATGGGGCTGATAATATAGATCAGAGCGGTTTTTCATTAGGGTTTCATTTGGGTTTTATTAAAGATATGCCTATAAATAAAAAGCGGAATGTTGCTATAGGTATAGGGCTAGGTTATTCTGCTAATTCTTATAATCAAGATTTGTTTATTAATCAGGATGAGACAGGAAATTTTACTTATACATTTTTAGAAAATAGCGAAACCTATTCTAAAAATAAATTTTCCACACATTTGATAGAAATACCTTTAGAGTTTAGATGGAGAACATCTACACCAACTGAGTATAATTTTTGGCGTATTTATGCTGGTATCAAATTTGGTTATACATTAATTAATTCTTCTAAATATGAAGGTGATTTAGGTCGCATTAAATACACAAGTAATAATGATTTTAATAGGTTTCAGTATGGTCTTACTTTAAGTGCTGGATATAACACTTGGAATATTCATTTATATTATGGGTTGAATCCAATATTATCAGAAGATGCAGAAATAAGTGGTAAGCATTTGGATTTTAATGCGGTTAAAATAGGACTCATGTTTTATATATTATAGCAACCAATAGTTTACTAAAATCAATTGAGGAATAATACCTATAAAAACACCCATGATTAATTCTTTATAGTTATGGGCTTTTAAATGTAGTCTGGATGTTGCAATAGCTCCCATTATTATTGACATTAATGCAAGTGTTCCATTTATGTTTATGCTAAAATGAATACTTACAGCTATAAAAAACATGAATAAACCAGAGATTCCTATCATATGGATACTAGCTTTAAACTTCATAATAGCAAGCAGCAAGCAAGCCATATTAGAAATCAATATCCCAACAAAGAAAAAATAAAGCTCTATAGCTTGCGAAGGGGTTAAAATTCGTTGTAAAACAATTAAGATAATAATACCGTTAAGGATTAAAGGGTAGATACGCTCTTTGGTTGTTTCTAGATTTTGAGTGCTAACTAACCCAAGCGTTTTCAAAAGAAAATATAGTAGAACAGGCAGAATTATGGTTAATATTGAAAGCGAAACTACTTTTGCTTGAATAACTTCTGTTGGAAAATAGCGTGGCGATTTTGCAAAATAAAAAACAACTCCGAGTAAGGGCATTATTAATGGATGAAAAATATATGAAATACTCTTTAGTAGTTTATCCATTATATTTTCTTACGTAAACGTGCCACAGGAATGTCTAGTTGCTCTCTGTATTTAGCTACTGTACGTCGGGCAATAGGATAGCCTTTTTCTTTTAATATGGCAGCTAAATTCTCGTCTGTTAAGGGCTTTTTCTTATTCTCTTCTTCAACTACAGTTTCTAAGATTTTCTTTATTTCTCTGGTAGAAACATCTTCTCCCTGATCATTTTTCATAGATTCAGAAAAGAACTCTTTAATTAATTTAGTGCCATAGGGTGTATCTACATATTTACTATTGGCAACCCTAGAGACTGTTGAAACATCCATATTGATTTCATCGGCAATATCTTTAAGAATCATGGGTTTTAAGTTACGTTCATCACCAGTCAAAAAATATTCTTTTTGATAATGCATGATGGCGCTCATCGTTACAAATAAGGTTTGCTGTCGCTGTTTAATAGCTTCAATAAACCATTTAGCAGCATCTAGTTTTTGCTTGATGAATAATACGGCATCCTTTTGAGATTTAGATTTGTCTTTGGAATCCTTATAACCCTTAAGCATATTGTTATATTCTCTAGACACATGTAGCTCTGGAGCATTTCTTCCATTAAGGGTTAACTCCAATTCACCATCAACTATTTTAATTGCAAAGTCTGGCACTACATGCTCTACAATTCTATTATTTCCAGCATAAGAACCACCAGGTTTTGGATTAAGATGCTCTATTTCAGAGATGGCATCTTTTAATTGAATTTCAGAAATATCAAATTTTTGAAGTAACTTTTTGTAATGCTTTTTTGTAAATTGATCAAAAGCATTATCAATAATATTAATTGCTAATTCAGTATCTGCTGTTTTTTCTTTTCGGTGCAGTTGAATGCTTAAGCATTCTTGTAAATTTCTTGCACCAACACCTGCAGGATCTAATTGATGAACAATTTTTAGAACCTTTTCTATATTTTCTTCGGTTGTGTAGACGTTTTGAGTGAACGCCAAATCGTCCATAATATCACTTAAATCTCGTCTTATATAACCACTTTCATCTACGCTTCCAACCAAAAATTCAGCAATGTCTCGTTCTTCTTCAGAAAGCCTGTAAGTATTTAATTGATTTTTTAAATGTTGAGTAAACGAAGTGCCAGCTGCATAAGGCATTGTTTTTTCTTCATCATCACTGCTATAGTTGTTGGCCTGAGTTCTGTAGTCTGGAATTTCATCGTCACTTAAATACTCATCAACATTAATATCTTCAGCGTTTATGGATTCATTATCATTAAAATCATCTGTTGTATTGTCAAAATCAGAATCCAAATCATCCTTACTCTCTTCTTTTCCGCCTTCCAAGGCTGGATTTTCTTCTAATTCTTGCTTTAAACGTTGTTCAAAAGCTTGTGTAGGCAGCTGTATCAATTTCATTAATTGAATTTGCTGCGGTGACAACTTTTGCGATAATTTAAACTGTAAATGTTGTTTAAGCATGTGGTTTATTCAGGTTGTTACTCAAAGATATAAAAAGGGATTAGTATACCAAAGTCATACCAAAAGCTCTATTTCTAAAACTTTTTTTAAAATTCTGCATTTTGAGGTGTTCTAGGGTAAGGGATAACGTCTCTTATATTACTCATACCTGTAGCAAACATAACTAAACGCTCAAATCCTAAACCGAATCCAGAGTGTACTGCGGTTCCAAATTTACGTAAATCTAGATACCACCAAAGTTCTTCTTCAGGAATATTTATGGCAGCCATTTTTTCTTTTAAAACATCCAAGCGTTCCTCACGTTGTGCGCCGCCTACTATTTCTCCTATTCCAGGGAAAAGTATATCCATGGCGCGAACTGTTTTTCCATCCTCATTTAAACGCATATAAAAAGCTTTAATGTTAGCTGGATAATCAAACAAAATAACAGGGCATTTAAAGTGTTTTTCAACCAGAAAACGCTCATGTTCACTTTGCAAATCAGTTCCCCAATCGTTAATAAGGTATTTGAATTTCTTCTTCTTATTAGGCTTAGAATTTCTAAGAATATCAATAGCTTCAGTGTAACTAACACGTTTAAAATTATTATCAGTTACAAAATTCAACTTTTCAATTAAATTCATGGGGCTTCTTTCAGCTTGAGGTTTAGTTTTTTCTTCATTTTGAAGACGTTGATCTAAAAACTCCAAATCTTCTCGATTATTATCCAATACGTATTTAATGACTGATTTCATGAAATCTTCAGCTAAATCCATATTGCCTGCTAAATCCATAAAAGCAACCTCAGGTTCTATCATCCAGAATTCTGCTAAGTGCCTTGAGGTATTTGAGTTCTCAGCTCTAAACGTTGGCCCGAAGGTATAAACTTTTCCTAAAGACATCGCGTAGGTTTCAGCTTCTAATTGCCCAGAAACAGTTAAGTTAGTTTCTTTTCCGAAGAAATCTTGCGAATAATCTATGTTGCCAGAATCATCAACAGGCGGATTTTTAACATCTAAGCTTGTTACTTGAAACATTTCTCCTGCACCTTCAGCATCACTTCCTGTAATTATTGGAGCATGCATGTAGTAAAAGCCATTATCATTAAAATATTTATGGATGGCAAAAGATAGTGCAGATCGCAAACGCATTACAGCACTAAATGTATTAGTTCTAGTACGTAAGTGTGCATGTTCTCTTAGAAACTCAAAAGAGTGTTTTTTTGGCTGGATTGGATAAGTTTCAGGATTAGAATCTCCTAAAATGATTAATTCATTAACTTGAATTTCAACTTTTTGTCCTTTACCCTGGCTTTCAACTAATTCACCCTTTACATGTATTGCTGCACCAGTAGTTATTCTTTTTAATAAAGATTCCTCAAAATTCTCAAAATCAACAACACATTGAATATTATGGATTGTTGATCCATCATTTAAAGCAATAAATCGATTAGCTCTAAACGTTCTTACCCAACCTTTAATTTCTACCTCTGGTATGATAATATCTTCTGATAATAATTCTGAAACAGTTTTCAAAGTCACACTTATTTAAAATTAATAGTGTAAATATAACGGTTTCAATGCTCATAATTCAATTTCTAAAATCCAAAATTTTCAGAGTTTTGAAATTTATAAAAGCAGAATTTAACCCTCTTCCTCTTCTTCAGGTATAATATTTATTGAAGGTTTTCTAAGTACTTGCTTGTTAGCAATACTGCGCTCTAAAGAAAGGAGTAGCGAGGGTAAAAGTAGCAGGTTTGATAACATGGCAAAAAGTAAAGTTGCAGAAACCAAAGCGCCTAAAGCCACTGTACCACCAAAACTAGAGATGGTAAATACTGAAAAACCAAAAAACAAGACAATGGAGGTGTAAAACATACTTACCCCAGTTTCCTTTAAAGCACCATAAACCGATATCTTTATTTTCCAATTATTAGCTTGAAGTTCCTGTCTGTATTTTGCTAAAAAGTGGATGGTATCATCAACTGAGATACCAAAAGCAATACTAAAAACTAGAATGGTAGATGGCTTAATTGGCACTCCTAAATATCCCATTAATCCTGCAGTTACCAATAGCGGTAATAGATTTGGAATAAGTGAAATGATAATCATTCGACCAGATCTGAACATATATGCCATAAATATGGCAATTAATAGAATGGCTAATGATAATGATATTACTAAGTTTTTAACCAAATATTTAGTGCCTTTTTGAAATACTAAAGCTTTACCTGTCATGGTTATATCATAACGTTCTTTAGGAAAAACTTTATCTATTTTTGCTTGAAGGTTTTCTTCAATCCGCTCCATCTTATCGGTACCAATATCTTTCATAAATGTGGTAATACGTGCATATTGCCCCGTGCTATCCACAAAATTCTTAAGTAGTTCTACATCTGAAGATGAGTTTTTAGCATAAGATAGAATGAAACTATTCTCTTGTGAAGTTGGTAATTGATAAAACTTAGTATTTCCGTTATAATAAGCTTGTTTGGAGTACTTAACTAATCCTACAACTGATACAGGTTTTGAAAGCTCTGGGGTTTCAATAATTAAGTCTTCAAGTTTATCCATACGCTTTAGCGTAGATAACTTCATAACCCCTTTTTTACGCTTGGTATCTACTAAGATTTCTAATGGCATAATGCCATTAAATTCATTTTCAAAAAAGCGAATATCGTTTACAAAATCAGATTCTTGAGGCATATCCTCAATTAAACTTCCAGAGATTTTTATTTGATAGATACCGATTATGCTAACTACTAAAAGAATTATGGAGGTAATATAAATGGCAATTCGTTTTTTCTTTACCATACGCTCCATCCAATTTACAAAACCACCAATCCAACGTTTGTTAAGGTGCTCTAAATGACGGTCTTTTGGGAATGGCATAAAGCTATATATAATTGGGATAATCAATAAGCACAAGATGAAAATGGCTAAAATGCTTAATGAAGCTACAACACCAAATTCTTTTAAAAGTTTACTTTCTGTAAGAATAAATGTTGCAAAACCTGAAGCTGTAGTTACATTAGTCATTAAAGTAGCATTACCAATTTTAGTAATTACCCGCTGTAGAGATTTTACTTTATTTCCATGTAACTTTACTTCATGCTGATATTTGTTAATTAAGAAAATACAGTTTGGTATTCCAATTACTATAATAAGAGGCGGTATTAAAGCTGTTAAAACCGTTACTTCATAATTCAAGAACCCTATAATTCCTAGCGTCCACATAACACCTATACATACCACAACCATAGAAATAAAAGTGGCTCTAAACGATCTAAAAAAGAAAAAGAAAATGACTGATGTAACTAGTAATGCAGCAAGAATGAATGTGCTAATTTCATCAACAATATTTTGCGAGTTTAATGTTCTTATATAAGGCATTCCAGAAATGCGAACATCTAAATTATATTGCTTTTCAAAAGCTTTTATTTCAGGCTGTAAGACATTAACAACAAAGTCTTTTCTTGCAGATGTATTTACAATGGCTTTATCCATGTAAATAGCTGTTCGAATTGTTTTAGTTTCTTTATTGAACAGGAAATTATCGTAGAATGGATATTTTTCAAAAAGCTCGTTTTGAAGTGTTTCAATTTCGGTTGAAGATATAATGGAGTCTTTAATGAAAGGTTCTAATTTAAACTTTTCTTTTTCAGTATCTTTTATCAGTTTTTGGAGGTCTTTAATTGAAATCACTGTTTCAATAGCCTCATTACTTTTAAATTTTTCTGAAAGTCTATTCCAAGCATTTAATTTTTCAACTGAAAATAGACTACTGTCTTTTACTCCTAAAACAATCAAATTACCTTCTTCTCCAAAGGTTTTTAAAAAATTATTATAGTTGATATTTACCTCATGGTCATCAGGAAGCATATTTGCCTCACTATAGGCTAAACGCATATTTTCCCATTTCTGAGCTAATAGAAAAGTGGCTACTATTATACCAACAAGAATTGCAATTTTATTACGTAAAATCAATCTTGCAGTAACGTCCCAAAAGTCCTTAGAAAAAAGTTTAAACATGCCTTAGTTAAAAGTTGCGCAAAGGTAGAAAAAACAAGTATAATACCTCATAATGAGACGTTAAATGTAAATTTAAATGCAATATTATCTTCAAAGTTTGGTAAATGATATGCACCATAGCGATACGTAAAGCTTAAACCAAAACCAAAGAGTAATTTATTAAGTTCAAAACCAGACTCTGTATATCCTTTTTTTAATGAACCGAATGTGATATTTTGATGCCTCTCAGGGCTATTCATATCTCCAATAGCATATCGAGTAATTAAAACCATTTGTGGTTTATATCTGGCGGAAACGTTAAAAGGTTTTAAAAAATGCTTAATTTGGAATGTGGCAAACTTATCTGAAAAAAATTCATTGAAATACATCGTCTCAAAACTATTCAGACCAGCTACTGAAAAGCGTTGCAGTATTGTTTGTTTTGTTATGTTATTAGGATATGCGTGGTACAAATGAGTTAAAGGCGTATTACCTCTTGCAATACCTGAAACCACAGTTATTTCTGAAAATGCATTGTTTTTATTTCCAATTTTATGAATGGTTCTAAAATCTAATTTTGAAAAACCAAAGTTACTTCCAAAAACATCATTAAAAAATTTTGAATATTGGAGTGTAAATTTAGGATAACCATCTTCTACCACCTTACTTTTATCTGAGACTTTAAATGTGTCAAACGGGCTCCATTGAAGTCCTATTTTGGCGCTGCTTAAATGGAAAGCATTAAAACTTTCACCCTCAGAAACAAAGTTATAGCTATAAGTTGGGTTAACGTTACTAACTGAAAATTCTGTTTCAGAAAGTAATTTAGGTGTTATTTTATGTTCTAAACTTATCGATTTTGTAATGTGTTTATGAAACAAATCTATATTTAACAACCTAGGTTCAAAAAATTGAAAAAAGCGACTATCAGTTAAGAATTTTGTACTTCCTGTTTCTTTTAAATCATCTGTATAGGAGAGATTAATCCATGTGCCGGTTTTTTTTGCTAAACGAAGACCACCGCCAATGCTATATTTAAAACGATGATCTTTAAAACCATATACAACGTAGGTGTTAAATCTAAATTTTTCTGAAAAAGCATTGTTAGTTACACCGCCAAGTCCTGTTCTAACACCTTCGTATTGATTGTATTTTATTAAGTACCTTAAATCTGCGTTGAAGTATTTTGAAGGTAAAAAACCATTACCCAAACTTTTTAATAATTCTCTCTTTTTTATAGAGTCTTGTCTGGGAGATAATTCTTTTTCAAGCGAAGATTGTCCAAACGCTAAAGTTGTACAAATAATGAAAATAAAAACAGAACAACATTTTTGCATTTGAAAAATTAGGAACTAAAGATTTATAAAAAAAGCGACAAAAATGTCGCCTTTTAAGTTATACAGTCATAATTTCTTTTTCTTTATTATCGAAAAGCTCATCAACTTTTTTAACGTGGTTATCTGTTATTTGTTGTATGTCTATTTCTGCATTTTTTTGTAAATCTTCAGAGATATCATCGTTCTTTTTGATATCATTCATAGCATCTTTACGAGCGGTTCTAATACTTACTTTAGCATCTTCGGCTTCTGCTTTGGCTTGTTTAGCCAAATCTTTACGACGTTCTTCTGTTAAAGGCGGAACGTTTATAATAATTGTTTCACCATTATTCATAGGGTTAAAACCTAGGTTTGCATAGGCAATACCACGCTCAATCTCTTGAAGCATACTTTTTTCCCATGGTTGAACGGTAATAGTTCTTCCGTCTGGTGTATTAACATTGGCCACTTGACTAAGTGGGGTTTGAGTTCCGTAATAATCAACCATAACGCTTCCTAACATGGCAGGACTCGCTTTTCCTGCTCTAATGTTTAGAAATTGTTTTTTAAGATGTGCAATAGCATTGTCCATTGCTTCTTTTGTGGTATCTAATATAAATTGTATGTCTTCGTTCATTGTCTTAAACTTTTATTTCAAATTATATATACTTATTCAAAAACTACGCCAATTATTATACGTTAACAACTGTTCCAATATTTTCGCCAGAAACTACTTTTAGTAAATTTCCTTTTTTATTCATATCAAAAACTATTATTGGTAATTTGTTTTCTTGACTAAGCGTAAAGGCTGTAGTGTCCATAACTTTCAAGCCTTTTCTTAATACATCATCAAAGGAAATTGAATTAAATTTAACTGCTGTAGTATCTTTTTCAGGGTCTGTATTATAAATACCATCAACACGTGTTCCTTTTAAAATAACATCTGCTTCAATTTCTATGGCTCGTAATACCGCTGCCGAATCTGTTGTGAAATAAGGGTTCCCTGTACCTCCTCCAAAAATAACAACACGTCCTTTTTCTAAGTGGCGCATGGCTTTTCTTCTGATAAAAGGCTCAGCAACCTCGTTAATTTTTATAGCTGTTTGTAATCGAGTAGGTATATTGGCATCTTCCAAGGCACCTTGTAATGCTAAACCATTAATTACAGTTGCAAGCATACCCATATGGTCACCTTGTACACGGTCCATGCCTTTACTGGCTCCAGCTAAACCTCTAAAAATATTACCACCACCTATAACAATGGCAACTTCAATGCCTTTATCAGTTATAGTTTTTATGTCTTGTGCATATTCTGCTAGTCGTTCAGGATCTATACCGTATTGACGATTCCCCATTAAGGCTTCACCTGATAGTTTGAGGAGTATTCTTTTATATTTCATTGATTATAAACTGAAGTTGTGCAAAACTACGTAATTTTTTTATTTTTTGAATTTTTATAAACCTTGAATTTAGACATAAAAAAACCACTATTCTGATTGAGAATAGTGGTTTAATTTTATTATGTTTTCGCTTTTGCGGAAGTTTTATCCTACTGAAGCACGTTTGAAACCTGAGATTTCAACTTCTCCGTAAGAAGAAACGTATTCAGCAACAGTTTTCTTTTCGTCTTTAATAAACTTTTGGTCAAGTAAACATTGCTCTTGATCTAAAGTAGTATTATCAGAAATAAAACGCTCCATTTTACCAGGTAAAATTCTATCCCATATTTTTTCTGGCTTACCTTCTGCTGCTAATTCAGCTTTAGCATCTGCTTCAGCTTTGGCTAACACTTCAGGAGTTAATTGGGCCATAGAAATATACTTAGGAACATTTTTAAGTGTTTTACCTAAACGTCCTAATTCAATATTTTCTTTTTCAATAACAGCAATTCTAGCTTCAGTTTCTGATGCAATATAAGCAGGATCAAAATCTTTGTAAGATAACGATGTTGCTCCCATAGATGCTACTTGCATTGCTACGTCTTTTACTAAAACATCCGCATTATCAACTTTAGAAGTTAATCCAACTAAAGCAGCAATTTTGTTGATGTGAACGTAAGAACCAACATAAGCAGCTTGTAATTTTTCAAATGCGTTGATTTCTAACTTCTCTCCAATTACTCCAGTTTGCTCAACTAATTTTTCAGCAACTGTCATGCCTCCAAAATCAGCAGCTAAAAATTCATCTTTAGAGTTTGTATTTAGTGCAATATCAGCTAATTGATTAGCTAATGCTAAAAAGTTTTCGTTTTTACCAACAAAATCAGTTTCACATCCTAAAACAATAGCAACTCCTTCAGTTTGATCTGAATTAATTTTAGCAACAGCAGCACCTTCAGAAGAATCTCTGTCAGCTCTTTTTTCAGCTACTTTTTGTCCTTTTTTACGTAGCACTTCAATTGCTTTGTCAAAATCACCACCAGCTTCTACTAAAGCTTTTTTGCAGTCCATCATTCCTGCACCAGTAGCTTGTCTTAATTTATTTACCTCTTGGGCTGTAACTTTTACAGTAGTACTCATAGTTGTTATAATTTAAAAAAGTCGTTTAATTTATTTTCAATGTAGAAAAAGAACTAAACGACTTATTTGTGTGTATTATGTTATTTATTCTTCTTCTTCAGCAACAGCTTTTTTTGCTGGTGCAGCTTTTGCTTTTGCTTTTGCTTTTGGAGCTTCCTCTTTTGGAGCTGCAGCCGCTTCTTTTTCAGCTTTACGTTCAGCTAATCCACCTGATACGGCAGATGCTACATGCGTTAAGATTTTATCTATAGATTTAGAAGCGTCATCATTTGCAGGAATAACGTAATCAACTTGACGTGGATCAGAGTTCGTATCAACCATTGCAAAAATTGGAATGTTTAATTTTTGAGCTTCTTTAATCGCGATATGCTCACGCTTGATATCTACAACAAATAAAGCACCTGGTAAACGTGTCATATCACTAATTGAACCTAAGTTTTTTTCTAACTTAGCTCTTAAACGATTAACTTGTAAACGCTCTTTTTTAGATAATGTATTGAAAGTGCCATCTTTCTTCATTCTATCAATAGAAGCCATTTTTTTAACCGCTTTTCTAATAGTAACAAAGTTAGTTAACATTCCTCCTGGCCATCTTTCTGTGATGTAAGGCATGTTAATCTCTCCAGCTTTTTCAGCAACAATATCTTTTGCTTGTTTTTTTGTTGCAACGAATAAAATTTTACGTCCAGAAGCTGCAATTTTAGCAAGTGCTGCTCCAGCTTCATCAATTTTAGCCGCTGTTTTGTAAAGGTTTATAATATGGATACCGTTACGCTCCATATATACGTAAGGAGCCATATTAGGGTCCCACTTACGAGTAAGGTGTCCGAAGTGTACACCTGCTTCAAGTAATTCTTTTACTTCTACTGCCATTTTGTAATAGTTTACGTTCTGTTGAATTAGCAATGTTTAAGTGGTCATTTTTTAAAATTCGCCTTAATCATTTAGATGCTAAACTAAATCCTGTTTTTACACTAGGACAACAATAACTGTTTTTAATTTATTATTATAATTTGAAAATGATAAAGAAATCTGGTAACCAGATCCTGAACCATGTCCAGGATATTAACGTTTAGAGAATTGAAACTTCTTACGAGCTTTCTTCTGACCGAATTTCTTACGCTCTACCATTCTTGGATCTCTTGTTAATAAACCTTCTGGTTTTAAGATTAATCTGTTCTCAGCATCAACTTCGCACATTGCACGAGAAATTGCTAAACGAACAGCCTCTGCTTGTCCAGTTATACCACCTCCATATACATTAACTGTAATATCAAAGTTGGCGTCATTGTTAGTCAAAGCTAAAGGTTGTTTTACTTTGTACTGTAAAGTAGCAGTGGTAAAATAGTTAGCTAAGTCTTTTTTATTAATTGTAATGTTACCTTTTCCTGGGGCAACATAAGCGCGCGCAACAGCCGTTTTTCTACGGCCAATTTTGTGAATTACATCCATTATTTGAATTCGTTTAAGTTAATTGTTTTTGGCTTTTGAGCTTCGTGTTTATGCTCTGTACCAACAACAACTGTTAGGTTACGGAATAAATCTGCTCCTAATTTGTTTTTAGGTAACATTCCTTTAACTGATTTTTCTACTACTCTTGCAGGGTCTTTTCCGTACAATTCAGTAGCAGTTAAACTTCTTTGACCTCCTGGGTAACCTGTGTGACGAATGTATGACTTCTCAGTCCATTTGTTTCCAGATAATGTGATTTTTTCTGCATTAATAATGATAACATTATCTCCGCAATCAACATGAGGTGTGAAGTTTGGCTTGTGTTTACCTCTTAAAAGTTTTGCAACTTTAGAAGCTAAACGACCAAGCGCCTGACCTTCAGCATCAACCAAAACCCACTCCTTATTTACAGTAGCTTTGTTTGCTGAAATCGTTTTGTAGCTTAATGTGTCCACACTTTGATTTTTTAATTATTAAACATTCCTCTCTCAAAAAGAGTTTGCAAATTTACGATTATATATTTGATTACCAAATAGTGGAGAGATATTATTTTACATACTATTTAACGTTTCAATTGGCGATATTTTTTTTAATTCTATGATAGTTTTTGCTTCACTACAAACAGGATATTTTTTTTATAGAAAAATGTTAATTGTATTAGGTTGCGAATGATTATTTTCAATTAAGAAGATGGTAACAACATAAGTTAACCATTTATAAATCAAAAACTTGAAATTTAACGGTTTTTTCTGTCAAATAACGAATACTATGTTTGCCGTTGAATTATTTTTTTACTTTCGTAATAGCTATTAGATTAGGTTAATTTTAATGAATTTTATTGAGCTAAATATTTATTGCTCAAGCTTCTAAATCTCTCTGACATGAAAAAAAAATACTTTTATTTTATATTGTTGCTTTTCGGGTTAAGTTTTTTACTACCCATAGAAATTAATGCACAAAACCCATCACAAGAAGGACAATGGAGTGATCCTATCGTTTTTGATATTGTTCCTGTGGCTGCTGCTAATCTTCCCGATGGAAAACTATTAGTATGGGCTTCCAAATATAAAAATACATTTGGCGGTGCTGACGGTGCTACATATACTCAAATATTTGACCCTTTTCAAGGAACCGATGGTGCTGTTGAAGCTAGTACGACATCAAATACTAATCATGATATGTTTTGCCCTGGTATCAATAACTTACCAGATGGTAGGGTTTTGTGTGCTGGTGGTAGCTCAAGTGAGCGAACAAGTATTTATGATTACGAAACAGGGTTATGGACTTCTGCAGATGATATGAATGTGCCTAGGGGATATCAAGGCAATGTTACTTTGTCAGATGGTTCTGTGTTTACTATTGGTGGTTCTTGGGCAGGTGAGATAGGTGGTAAGTATGCTGAAATTTGGACACCAAATACGGGTTGGATTGGTATGCCGTCTTTACAGGGGAGTTTACTGATAGATGGGAATGACTCAAATTTAGATGATCCTGACCCTTCTCAACAGATTTATAGAACGGATAATCATGCTTGGTTAATTCCTGCTCCAAATGGTAAGATATTTCATGCTGGTCCGGGTACAAATATGCATTGGATAGATGTTAATGATATTAATAATCCTCAGGTTCAAGATCTAGGTAGTAGATTAGACGATGTATATTCTATGAATGGTAATGCAGCTATGTTTGATATAGGTAAGGTTTTAAAAACTGGTGGAGCAAGAACGTATAGTATGGGGGCTCCAGCTTCTGACCTTTCATACGTTATCGACATAAATTCTGAAACACCTAATGTTACAAAAATACCAGGTTTAAATGAAGCAAGAGCAATGCATAATACTACAGTATTGCCAAATGGCAAAGTATTAGTAACAGGAGGTTTGGATTCAGGATCCGTTTTTACTGATATAGGTGCTAGTTATGCTGGTGAGATTTTTGATCCTGAGACTAATACATGGTCTTATACAGCACCTATGCAAGAAGCAAGAACTTATCATAGTGTAGCAATATTGCTACAAGACGGACGTGTTTTTGTTGGTGGTGGAGGTCTGTGTGATTCTACACCAGATTGTGTGAATCATTTTAGTGCTGAAATATTTAGTCCGCCTTATTTATTTAATACTGATGGAACTTTAGCAACGAGACCAACAATAAGTGCACCTGAAACTGCTGATTATAATAGTCAAATAACCGTAACAGGTTCTGCTAATATTACCGAATATAATTTAGTTCGTTTTTCTTCAGCAACACATAGTACAAATAATGAGCAGAGAAGAATTCCAGTATCTTTTACTTCTAATGGAGGAGATTATACAGTTTCAATTCCTACTAGAGAATTATTACCCCCTGGAATTTATATGCTATTTGGAATTGATGATAATGGCGTGCCTTCAATAGCAGAAACTATTAAAATAGGTACAGTAATTCCATTAGTTAATAATCCAAATTTAGTATTAGATTTAAGATTTGAAGAAGGAACAGGAAGTGCCATAGAGGATTTTTCTATTTATAATAATGATGCAACAATAGTAGAGCGTGATAATAATGCTAACCCAATAAGTCTAACTCAAAATTATTGGAATACTAATGGTTTTAATGATGCATCTCTGGAGATGGATGGAAGTGAGCATAACAGTAATGCTCTTGTTGAAATCCCTTATTCTAGTTCATTGGGGTCCATAACTGAGGAAGTTACAGTTATGGCTTGGGTATATCGAGATGAAGTTGAAAATAATGCGAGTATATTAGCTAATGATTATCCCAAATTATTTTTTGGTTTTCACAATAGTTTATTCAAATGGGAATTTCCAACATCAACAGGTTCTTCAGTTAATCTATATTCAGGGTATTCCCCACCTCAAACATGGGTTCATATAGCAGCTACTTTTGATGGAAAAATAGGAAAACTTTATGCAAACGGTGTAGAACTTGGTTCAGATCGTGCTAGTGGAGAAATAACGCTTGAAACTATTGAACAATATTTTTCTTCTTTTACTGTATCTGGATTCTATGATAGTAGAATTATAGGAAATGGTAGTGGTATTACTGATGAACTAGACGGAAAAATTGATGAGTTAAAAGTTTTTAATTCAGCATTAGGAAAAGAGAGTATAGATTACTATTATAAATTAGGGCTTGCTGAATCTGACAACCCTATCTATGATTGTACTTCAGAAAATATAATTACACAATATAAAGTTGGATTAGATGGAGATTGGATTGATGGAGATTATGCTGATGTTACTTCAGGACTTGAAGTTTATATAAGAGCAATAATTCCTAATGATAAAGAATACATGGTTACTTTACCTGTTATTGATGGGCCAACAATTAGTTCTGTGAGTGATTTTCCAAATTTTGAAGATCCAACAGCTTATAAAGTAGATACCGTTTTTGGTAGTGGAGATGGTTTAATAGATTTAGCAGATGAGGGTAAATATGTTTTTACCACTATAGATGGTTGCTCAAAAACTATTGAAATTAATGTTACTCAAGAGTGTACCCCAGAAACAGGTGTTCAAGAATACAGAATAAATGGTGAGTGGCTAAGTGGAGATGAGGTGATAAATGTTGTTCAAGGTGACGAAGTATTACTTAGTGCATTACCTAATGATATTGGAGTTGATATAATTCTTCCAGATGGAACAGAAGTAAGAGATAATTATAAATTAGAAGATGTTTCTTTCGAAGATGCAGGTTTTTATACTATAAAAATGGCGTCTGGCTGTCAGTTAAGTTTACAAATAATAGTTAATGGAATGCCTTCATTGCCATGTGAAGGAGATGCTGAGATTTTTACAGAATATACTATCAATGGTGTTTCAGGAAGTGGATTAGAAGCAATTACGATAGATGAAGGGGATACATTGGTTTTAGGTTTAGTAAATGAGGATGTTAATTTTACAATTACTTTACCAGATGGTACTGATGTAGTTGGAGATTATGATTTAGGAAATGTTACTTTATCTCAATCAGGAGTTTATACATTTGAGTCAGATTTAGGCTGTATCAAAACACTAAATGTTACCATAAATGAACAAGATCCAGTATGTACCACTGACCCAATGGATATAGAATATACTATCAATGGTGTTTCAGGAAGTGGTTTAGAACAGATTACTATGGCAGAGGGAGATACTCTGGTAT